>CAVZMZ010000015.1:0-50818 GCA_963776475.1 uncultured Chloroflexia bacterium | reverse complement strand
AGACTATATCATATCCACTGCCATTTCGGGGTACTAAATCGAACAGCAATTTATAAACATTTTATACCAGTCCCATTGATGCATATTCAAATTTCTGTAAACGATTTCCTTAATATTAACGAAAAATAAAACTGCTCTACCGACATTGCCGGATGAGTTAAGGATATTTATCCATCGTGCAGCGCATCGAGGCGTTGGCTGGACGTATCGCCGATGCCCAGTCCCTGTGCAGAGAAGCGAGTGGTGAGGCTAAATCTTTTATGCAAGCCTTGCTGCGAGAAATTTTTGAAAAATCTACTAATTGGAAAACATACAAACTTGATGATGTTGCACCAATAAATATGGGGCAAAGCCCGCCTGGCAATTCTTACAAATATAGATGGCGAAGGTTTTCCTCGATTAAACAGCTCCAACTAAATTTGGTCAACACCATCCAAAACCACGCCAATGGACAACAAGCCCTTCAAAATTCTGTAAAGCTGGAGATATATTGATTTGCGTTCGTGGAGCGACAACAGGAAAAATGAATTGGGCTGACCAAAAATACTGTGTTGGGCGGGGTTTGTCTGATCTGACAGTTGATATTGAAAAATGTGTTCCTGAATATGTTTTCTATTTCGTTAGAACACAAACTCGAGAAATTCTCGCTAGAACAGCAGGAAGTACCTTCCTAATTTGCCGGGCGAAAGAGCTCAAGCTTGCCTATCCCTGTTCCCCCTCTGGAAGAACAGCGTCGGCTGGTGGCGTATCTGGATGGATTGCAGGCACAAGTGACCCAACTCTGCTACTACCAGGAAGAAACGCCAGAAAGATTTGGATGCGTTGATGCCATCCATCCTCCACAAGGCGTTTAAGGGTGGATTGTGAAATTTCTAACATGAATCTTACACTTCGCTTATTGAAGCTTGTGAACACCTGTGCTATACTGGCACCGTCAGATACAGGATCAACCTGTGCCGCTCCCCAATATATGGGGGGTCCCGATCGGGTGACGGTTCAGCTTGCCCGGTGGTACAATACACCAGGAAGCTGGAACAACGGAAGGAGCGCAATGATGCTTCAACTAGCAATCGCAATCGTAAACCTTGCGTTTCTTTCGCAAATCAGAGTACGTTCTCTGAGCGAACGGTTTTCTGGAAAGCGTTCCAGAAAACGATGGGTGAGGAAGCCTTGCCCCCATCAATGAACACCGAAACTGTGTTCATCGCTTCCCCGGCATTGAATCCAGCCAGAAAGCCCTGAAAATGTATAAAACTGCATTTTCAGGGCTTATCTGTTAAATTCGATAAGGAATGACTATGGTAAAAATAGTAGATTTATTCCCTATTTCTTTTACCGGATTCGATTTGCGCTGCATATTTAATTATAAGGATGCAAAAACGGGGCTTCTAAAATCTGACAAAATCAAAATTCCAATGGGCGCCGATGGAGTATCTTGGGAAACTTTCGAGAAACAACTAAATACTCATGCTAAAAATATTTTCTCACGCGTGCTCAATGGAAATTATTTTTTTTATCCTTTCCGCGGTTGAAATTCCAAAACCTAACTTGGGGTATAAGAACGCTATCAATTGCTGAAATTCGCGATGCCCTAGTACAAAGGCAGCTTTTATGAAGCTCTGTATAAAGCGCGGAGAATTGTTCGCAACGCCTAGACTAGACCAAGTATCATTTGCATATAGAAAAGGTAAATCAGCTCCATATGCAGCATTGGAAATCTGGAAATCTTATAACCAGGGATATACATATGCGCTTGATGCAGATATTCAAAAGTTTTTCGATTCGCTTAGCCACATAAGATTGATGGATATTATTGATAAATGGTTGGGGATTGAAAGTATTTCTGGAACTTTATTGAGGCGATTTCTCAGTACAGACCGTGTACTTTATAGTACTTATAGAAATAAGAAAGGACGTTCAAGGTATTTTCAAACTCATAGACCAGAACGACAGGCTAGAACAGAAGGAGTTCCACAAGGAGGGGTTCTCTAGGGATGTTAGCGAATCTCTATCTCCTTGAATTCGATCAATGGGTTGTTGATGTTTTAGGAAAGGATCATGAACTGAGGTATTATCGTTATGCAGATGACTTTGTATTTAGAGGGAAAGAGAAACAGCAGAAAGTTTCTTGGAGCCTGTTCGTGAAAAGCTCGCAAATGATTTATTAGTAAAATTACATACAGATCCGGAAAAAACGAAAATATCGAATATTAGTACTGGAGAACTGGAATTTGTTGGTTTTAAATATACTAAGACTAATGTTAGAGCAAGAAAAAGTAACGTTGAGAAATATGAAGATCAGATTAAAAAACCGCTAAGAAAAGAGGCATATTATAAGAGCGATAGTTATTTCTGGAAGCCCCGTCTAAATATTGCTATGACTTATTGTATTAATCCTCGAATAATTGGGATCCAAGAACCTGAAAATTGTGATAAATGTGGATTGCCTAAAACAGGTAAGCGCAATTGGATGGCATATTTTGCACAAGTAGTTACAGATATTGGTCAATTTAAAGGAAACTTGACAGGTGGATGCGTGGCAAGGTATGTAAATACTTTCGAGACAAGTATCGTGTACGACTTGGTCGGAAAGAATTAAGAAGAAGCGGGTATGAAAAGTTTGGGGGAGAATATTTATCTATTGAGAAATAATAGGCCAGAGATCTGTAAGTGCATGGAAGTCGATGCGGAAATCGAAGAAAATGAATGGGGTGATGATTTGTTTCGAGGATGGTCGTAAATGTCTGATTTGTATGAAACTATTCAATCCGTCTTATCAACCATGCCTAGGAAAATTTTGATGTAATTGAACTTGCTACAGCAACGTGCTAAGATTGAAGGTTGGCAAAAAATGTAAGATTTATGCTACCGTCTGATTTTCTGGAATAAGACACTAGCGCAAGATTTCTATCACAAGAACTTATAATTTTAAGACAATTTATAATAAGTCTAAGGCCTAAATTTCAAGCCTCGTGATGTACTCGATTAATAAAATTGGTGGATCGCCAGCACCTGTTCTTTGAACCGACCAATTTTAATTTGGATATAGTGACAAGGAAGTGCATAATGTGAGTGCCCCTTCCCGACACCCCGAAATTCGCAATTGGACTGACACACATTGGAAAGCACTATCCTTCTTCACCGAGGATAATTGGGAAACGGCAATTGAGATTTTCGAAGATCGTATCAAATATCGTTATTTAGATGCAATTGGTATTTTGCAGAAGGATGACAACACTCATTATCAGGATCACAATCAACGACGTTTCGGGTTTGCTATGATGGCGCTGGATTGCCTACTGATTGAAACTTTGGCGCAGTTTTATGATGGTCTGAAGGATAGTGACGAAGCCAAAAAACTGCTTGGATTGAAAAACTCGGATTTTTACGTAAAATTTCTGACTGAGAAATCCTTTGTTTTAAAGTCAGCTTTTGATAGACTGAAAGCGCTTGCCTTTTACCGATCCATTCGTTGCGGTATTTTGCATCAGGCCGAGACAAAGGAAGACTCTAATAATTCGATTTCTCGACGATAAAGATTTCTCGGATAAACCATTCGACCTATTATCTGATGGAAAAAGCCTGAGAATTTATTGGTCAAATTTCCATCCACTGGTTAAGGATGAGGTTTCTTCGTATTGCGCTCATTTGAGAAAAAACGATGTGCCTGAATTGCGAGATAAGTTCAGACAAAAAATGGATTTCATCTGTCGGGTAGGAGAGCCTGCATGATTGGTATCCTGGCTTATGGTTCACTAATCGCTAACCCTGGCACTGAGCTTGAAAAAATTGTTATTCGGAAAATTCCGTGCGAAACGCCTTTCTTTGTGGAATATGCTCGCCGCAGTAAAAGCCGCCAAAATGCACCTACATTGACCATTGTGCCACAAAATGTTGGTTCACCAGTCAGGGGTACCATCCTGGTTTTGAAGCCGGATACGGATCCAACGGAAGCTAAAAACTTGCTTTTTCGCAGGGAATTACACAAAGAAACCGATAAAAACTTAGTTTACGATGACGTTGTCCAGCGCGCCAAAACAGATGCTCTAGTTATAGAAACTTTGCTTGATATTCAGGGCTTTAAGGCAAGTGTACTTCACCGCACTCAAAGCCAATTTTATTCAGATCTTAGATGCCGATCGTTCGCAAGACGAAAAAGCAAAATTGCTGGCGCAAGCTGCTATTGAAAGCCTAGCTGAAGAAACTTTCAAAAGCGGCGAGGATGGTATTCAATATCTGAGTGATAACATCGAAGCCGGTATCCTCACTCCATTGACCGACCCCTATCGTAAGGCGATTTTATCGCTGGCCGATAACGCTCTTAATTACTAATTGCGCGAGTAATTCTTGCTCGCAAAAAGAAAATCTTTCCATGACTTCCATTGCTTGTCATATCGGTAGAACAAATTGAGAAGAAATTCAAGATGAGGTTTCTGCACAGATAATGAAGATTTTAAATAGGCCTCGCCGCCGTAACATAGAAATGCTGGTGTAACTAAATGCTTCAGCAAGGTGGTTGGCCTAAGCGGGTTGTGCTCCCGTTATCCGCAAGTTGGGAAAGATGAACTGATGCGCTGTTGAGGTTTATCAGGATAAAAGGATTATTGTATTTGTGGAAGCAAATTTCCATGCAATTCACCAGGAAGAAGGATTCACACATGATGTACGCAATCTTGGTCATTTCGCTACCGGTGGTCTGGAAATCACCATCGGCTCTGATGATGACCTGGAACGAGCGAAACCGTTGATCGTGAAGAGCTGCGAAGAAAATTGATTAACAAGAGCAGGAGGCAAGAATGGACGCATTACCCGTCAAGGAACCAAAAAGCTTTGTAAACGAGTTTTTACAGGAATATCTTTCGGATGGGATTGGCGCAAAGACCAAAAGGGAAATTGATATCCTGGTCATGAACCTGCTGATGAATTACGCCGGCCTGGCCGGGAAAAGCAACCAGGAGCTCAGCATCCTGCTGCAGGCGCCCGAGGCAAAGATCAAGAGCCTGCGCTATGAGGCCCGGCTTAAATATCCGCCGGATGCCGATTATATTAAGAGAGAATTTCTTTACATCCTTTACCATGCTCAATTCGATATTACAAAAGGAAAAATTGTATTTGTAATGGAGGATAACTTTCTCCGGCATGCCATCCAGGGGCAGTTAAAATCCAGGGGCATGTTTGCCGACACATCCTTCAATACTGAAATAATTCGGATCGATAAAGATTCCCTCGAAAGTGTGATTGGGGAATTGTATGGCAAAGAAATAGCCGAAGCATTTCATGATGGTTTTAGTGAAATGGAGGATCAGGCGCAGGGAGTGGACCTGGGGGCTTCATTTAGGGAGGGCGTGATCAAATTTGTGGCGGATACTGCACAAGCGCTCGCCATTGTCCTTATCAAGAGTCGTTTGGGAATGTAGTCTTCAAACCGTCCTTCACCCTGCGCCGCTGGCTGGGAGTGGCTCAAATCCATCTCGCAGCGGCAGAGCGCGGAAGAAGATTAAAAAGGTTATGTGGGAATCGGAAGTGTCAGGAGATACCCTCCTTCGGGCGTGCGCAGGTTGGTAACGGGAATCTGGCACCCTGGCAGATGGCTTGAACAAACTGCTGAAGGGCCAGTTTGAGTTGGATTCTTGGTCAGGTGACTGTCACTTCCAAAGTGACAGTCGCACCTTTTATGTTAGGTGGTAGGGATGTAGACATACAATCATGAATATCCCCAAAATGGAGCTTGCGCCCTGCAATTCCATCGGCTGCGGCCGGGCAATCCTGCAAATCATCACCACCGGCGGCGATATAAAGGGGATACGATTGCCGCTGGGCTTGAAAACGAGGAGAACCGATCCATGGAATTTGCAGAGCTGATCGCGAGGCGTTACAGCGTGAGGGCCTATCGCCCCGACCCGCTGGAAGATGAGAAATTGCAGGCGGTGCTGGAGGCGGCCCGCCTGGCGCCCACCGCCGCCAACCGCCAGCCTTTCCAATTGATCGTACTGCACACTGCCGGGCGCGAGGCAGAGATCGGCAAAATTTACCGGCGACGGTGGTTTGTCCAGGCGCCGCTGGTGATCGGCGTTTGTGCGATTTCTTCACTGGCGTGGGTGCGGGAAAGCGACCGCTTCAATGCGCGCCTGATCGACGCCGCGATTGTGGCGGACCATCTGATCCTGGCTGCCACAGCCCTGGGATTGGGCACCTGCTGGATCGCCGCCTTCAACGTGGAAGCCGCCCGCGCGGTGTTATGCAGCTCCCGGAGGAAGCCGAGCCGGTCATTTTCACGCCGCTCGGTTATCCCGCCGATATGCCTGGTCCGAAAATCCGGAAGCCTTTGAATGAATTGGTGCGCTACGAACATTGGTAGGGAGTGGGGGAAAATTGATTTCGACGCGCAGAGCGCTAAAATTTAATATCAATACCTTCGCTAAAATTGTATAATAAATAGAGACCGATCAGGGGCAGGAAACCTCAGGAGCCGATAAAAGCGGAAGTTCGAAAGAACCGGTCATGGTGCTGCTGATTTCCGAGCAGGTGAGCGTGTCGGTCGTGGTCCATTTTAAAAGCTTTGAACCATCATTATTAGTGACGATGGAATATATGCCGCTGCCGGTTTGCTCGCATCCGTTTCCAGAGCCGGTGATACT
Organism: uncultured Chloroflexia bacterium; assembly: GCA_963776475.1. Lineage (GTDB taxonomy): Bacteria > Chloroflexota > Anaerolineae > Anaerolineales > Villigracilaceae > UBA877. Next base: position 44,180 of record CAVZMZ010000015.1, on the reverse strand, counting down.
GGTCGACCCATTTGTACCGGTGGCAGGGGTGAATTCCGTTGTTGCCACCCCACCTCCGGGAAAACTCGCCCTGATTTTGAAAGGCTTGTTAACACAGATATTTGTATCAGAGAAAGTCACATGATTGCTCTCGCCTGAGACGTGATAAGCCTGCCCGCCGGTATTTACCGTCAGTTGGAGCTTTGCCCGGCCGCGGCGTGAGGTGGCGGTCAGCGCGATGCTGGCCACCTTATCTTTCTCCTGGGGCGCGATGTGAATTCAGCGTCCCGGGTGTATTGGCCAGCGTGGCAGGCTCAATCGATTTTTCTCCCGAAAGCACCGCCTCAAGTTTGGCAGAGAGCACCGAGCCATCGAAACGTTGCACAACCGTCACCGGGATGCTGGTGGTGGAGCCGGGCTCGACTGTCCCTGGCAAGCTGGCCGCGATTTTTGTGCACCCGCCGCCAAGCCAATTGTTCTCGGCAAACTTGAGAGCGGTTCTCGCCATCGTGTAAGCTGCTTGTTCTCCGGAGTCGGATAATTCAGCTACCTCAGGTTGAGAGCCGCTTTGGGAGTCCGTGCGCACGTTTGTATAATTACTATTGCCAAGTTGTGAGCCGGTTGACTTTTCGGTCCAACCCGACTCTACAGACACATCGCGCCCGCTTTGGGATTTTCGCGAACTTTGTATGATATCGATCGTGGTACTTTCAATTTCGGCCGAATTGTTGACGACAGTACGCACGAATGCAGTCAGATCCTGCGAGTACCCAGTTCCACTGGAACTTGCCGCCAGGTGAAGCTTTACCGTGAATGACACTTGCCCCGCGTCATTGGGGCAGCGTTGACCATCAATACTCGCAGATGAATCTGTATTGGCCGAAATGCCATTCTTGGTGGCTTCGGTCTTTATTCCAAATCCGAAACTGGTAGACCCATCGCTATTCCGCCCGAGATTGATACTGCTGGTTGTGGTGCCATTGCTATCAGTCTCAGGCACCGATCCGCTGACGTGGTCACCGGTCTTCACATCCGGGGTGAATTGGTCGTTCCAACCGCTCCGATGGCAGTGATGATGGCGGCGTCATTATTTGTATTTATGACGCCGTCAAAATTACGTGCAGGTTTGTAACTTGCCAGGAACAATTCTCCGGTTGCTAAAAACCTCGCTCTGCCCAGTTCTACACTCCCAGGCTGCTGGAATAACCATGCCGTGGGAGAGGCTTGTCTATCAATATCTGCGCTTGTTTTAGCCTTCAGGTCGGCGATGAGACCTATCAGGGCAGTACGCTCGAGCGTTTCCACACCCCCCTCCAAAACGGCTACGGACGGATCGATGACCGCCAGGGCCCGCAGTGCGGCGGCACCGGGTGAGGGTGGCGGCGCTTGAGGGTCGTAGACCGAGAATTTCGAAGGATACTTTACTTAGATCTATGGGAGCTTTGCTGGCACTGCCGCTATTTGGTTGTAGGAACTTGCACGACACCGATATAATTAAAAAACAATGATAAGCAGGAGCATCTGCTTGTTTTTCATGTTTCCATCTTTTTTAATCCACTTTGTCTGATTTCGATCCATTATACTTTCTTTAGAACAACAAGCACCGGATTTTAGGATATTGATATGAAATCGCCCTGGAATAGCTGTCGATCCTCAATGCCGGTCAGCCCGAACACGTTGTTCATCCTTCCTCCCTGCTGGACATCCAACCCTAGCAAGACCATTTCCTGTCCGCGACTAATATTCCCACGGATCAAAATAACCAGACCCCGGTTCAGGCCGGGGTCTCGGGGAATTGATGGCTTTTTTTTACTGATCTTTTTCTACTTTGCTCAGAATTTCTTCCAGCAGTGGGATCAAAGGCTGTAAGTCCGTCTGGCAGGTTTTCCAAAGGATTTCTTCGTCAATCCGGAAGTATTCATGGACGATTACATTGCGAATGACTTGCATCTTGTCCCACGGTATCCCGGGGTAGCCTTGTTGAATGGCTGGTGGGACGGCACGTGCAGCTTCGCCCATGGTTACAAATTCAAATGCCACGGCACGCACGGCCATGGGATTCTCTTCGAAAGATTCGAACGACATTCCCTGTGTAAATCCCAAAATATTGTGAATACAGACCAGGATATCGCCAATGCGCTGGGACCAGTGCCTAGGCGACATGGATCGCCTCCCGCATGACACTTTCTTTTAGTTGGGGTTTAAGACTATCGACCGTCCCCAGGTCGACCGGGCAACCCAATACGGATTCCAAGTATTGTTTGAGACCGATGAAATGGAACAGTCCTACCGGCTCCGAAAACTCCACCAGCAAGTCCACATCGCTGTCGCTGCGGGCTTCATCCCTGGCAACCGAACCAAACAATTCCATGGATTTGACCGCGTATTTCGCATAAAGTTCATTGCGCTGTCCGGCAAGAATGCGGATCACATCTTCGCGTTTCATGGCTCTTATCCTTCAGCATCATTTTACTGCTTCTTTCGTAAATAACAAGATTTTGGTTCGGTTATTTACGCAGTACTCTGTAGCACATGGCCTGTTTGGAAATCCGCGGCATGCGAAATATCGTGGCACACGAATACTTTGGGGTCAGCCTGGCCATCCTATGGTGTGCGATTGAACGGGATCTGGCACCTCTGGTAGATGGCTTGAACAAACTACGAAGAGCCAGTTTTAGTTGGAATACTCGGTCAGGTGACTGTCACTTCCAAAGTGACAGTCACCTTTTATAGTGAGGGAGAGATGTAGATATACGATCATGAACATCCCCAAAATGGAAGCCCTGCAAATCCAGCGGCTGCGGCCGGTCTCGCCCGCCCGCAAAATGGGAATGCCCAGGCGGATGGAGCCTGCCTTCGAGTGCGCTTCCGTTCGCTGGCCTGGCTCCTGAGACCCAAAAGGTTTTAGCGGTGATTGCAATGAATGCAGCGCAGGGATCCGGGGGATATGGTACCGGCTGATTATTCGATCAGCAAAACATCCCATTTGCTCGGGTCATTGGCATAACTGCAGCTTCCTGGAAAACATCCAAATAAGGCCATGCCGGTTCCACCGCCATTCAAGAAAAATATTCCAATGACATCTCCAGGACCGGCTGCCAGGGCACTCAGAGGGATCTGGAATTCATACTGCACGCTGTCATTCTTAACACCGGAAGCCCTCAAAAAGCCGCCGGGCGGATTGAGTGTCATTTCTCCGGCTGCCGGCAAAGCTGCGAAGTAATTATAAATGGGCGATCCACCCGGCGATGAAATGCCATATAAGAAATCAACCGGCTGTAAACCGGTTTTCCCATCCAGAATTTGTATCGTGGTTTCCATCAATCGATACGCTGAAACGCGTATCAGATCCTGCCATATAGCCACTGTCCACTCCCAAATATAGATTTTGCTCATCATGCATAAAGTATAGAAGTGTGGTATGGGAACCACCCTGCCGGATTGTGAAATCCACGTTGTAAGATTTAGCCGAATTCCATTCCGCGCCATCCAGGCTTCCATCCACGACAGGCGCCTTGGTTGTCCTGGAAGCAACAAAGTTGGGATTCACGCTGTTGGTTGCAGCCGGCAATCCTGCGATCTGGGTGCTGCTTGCAAATTCACCGGAGCTGGTCGAAATTGGCGGCAATGAAGGCGACAAATTGGTCGCTGGAATATGCTGGGTGGACTGCAGATATTTGGATGAAATGATGAAACCTGCCAGGCCAAGGACAACCAGGCTCACACAAGCCAATCCGATAATGGTGATATTACGAGCCCGCTTATCCCTGGGAATTAATTTTTGCTGTTTATTCTGCTTATCCCCGGAAACCCTCCCGGCAGGTTCGACCGGCGGGGTCAGTCCGGAATAGGCTTCATCCCCGGCGGCATCCCCACTGGCTGGCTGGGAGTCTGAATATGGAATGGGTCCGGCCGGCTGACTTGCTTCACCGGTTGAAGCTCTTTGTCGATCGGTTATTCCCAAAATCGAATGGAATAGTCCCGCAAGCTTTTCGATATGGTCTTCGAGAGGTGGGGTTAATGCATCCAGCCAGTGCAGGCGTCCCAGGTAATATTCCATCGATCCATCCGGCTCAATATTTTCGATCCGGAATGGAACGATCACCTTTTCATGCTTTACGGCACAATCCAACTCTCGTTTCGTCTGGCTTAAGTCATTTGAATTCTTTGAAAAAACCAATACAAATGCTTTGCAGGCCGAAATTGCATTGACAATCTCCGTCGGCCAATCGGAGCCGGGTGGTATGTCTCTCGGTGCGATCCAGCAGCGAATCCCGCGTGACTCCAGCCCCGCGCAAATTGCATCTGCAATACCCTTATCCTTGGAAGAATGACTGATAAAAATGTCATAAGCCATATTTTGATTATATACCGAAAAGCTGGCCGCTCGCCGGCTCAATGGCTGGCTGCAAAAACATCTGCCAGGGTCTGCTTGATCTTATCCACGGCCGGGTCGAGACAGACCTGTACGTTGGGAGAACCGTCTCCCACTAGCGCCGTTTTGCCGTACGTGTTGCCCGGCTGGGTTACTACCTGAAGGTGCAGCGGGGTCATTTTACATAAGGCCGGATGGAGCATGATCTCGGCGGTCATCACATCCCATAATCCCATCCTGGCTGTGCTTGAGCCATTCAATAACATGTCGTATAGGCCGACGGGGATTTCTGTCAGCTTGCCACCCTTTCTCCATTGCGCCGTATCCGCCATTGTCACGCTGACCTGGTTTGTGGCATCCAGCGGAACGAGATTAAGCGTAAGTCCTGATTCAAAGACTTCCGAAGCGGCCACGGGATCAACATAGATGTTCCACTCGGCTGATTTGTTGTCGGGATTGGAGTAAAAATCAGACATATTGCCGGGAACATGGACTGCCCCGCCCATGATATAAACCGCCGAGATATGCTCACGGATCCCGGGGTCCTGGCGTAAAGCCAGGGCCAGGTCGGTCAAAGGACCGCTGACAAACACCGCCGTGGGTTCGGAGGATTGGTTCAGCATGGAAACGATCAGGCTGGCTGCATCCGTGACCGGATAGGTCTTGTTTTGGTTCGGGACGGGTTGTCCCCAGAAATTATCCGCCGCCTGGCGCACGCCGTCCGGGAAGTTCTCGGCTGGACCCAGGGCAGTTTCTGACCCCTGGCCCAGTGGAAATCCGGACAATCCAAGGGCATCCAGAACCCGGGCGATATCCTGAATGTACACGGCGGGGTGGGCCTCCCCGTGCGAGATCAAAACCGCTTTAACAGACGCAGACGGGTCGCTCAATAAATAGAATAAAGCGGAGGTCCCATCCGGACTGCCATCATCCTCGTAAATCACCGGCAGCCCCTGGGTGGGAACCTGTACTTCCCCGGTCCGGGTCAGAGCGCCCCTGGTCTCACCATAATCTCCACGGCTGATGTACTGGAGGCTGCCATCCGGCAGAAGCTGCAGGTAGTCTTTTCCGGTGCCGCAACCGGCAGATTTATTCGTGATATTGAACTCATAAGTGCCAGCATTCTCGCCGGCTAAAACATAAGTTCCCGAGCACGGGATTTGCGGGAGATTGAAATTGCCACAAACACTTCCCGGAGTACAGGCTGCCTCGAGTTTTATGGTCAAATGCATCAAAAGAGTGCCGTTGCGAACATCTCCGGCCCAATCCCCGCTCAGGGGAAAAGGCGGAACGAGGCTGGATGAAGTCGCTGTCGCAGTTGGCAGGACGATCGCGGTTGGGTTGTTTGGAATAATTGTAGGGATGGGTGGGACGACAGGGATTGGGCTGGCTGTTGGAGTGGCTGGCGTGGCTGAACACGCGGCCTGGGTGATCAATGCAACCAGTATTACTGCCTGAATGCTGAAGAAGGAATTTGGTTTTCGGCGCAAAAGGTTCGGGGACCTCATTGAATTATTCCTTATTTATGGAATGATGATGAGTTTACCTGAATTATTCGTGGATGTCGACGCACAAACGAGATGTACCCGCTCTTATCTGCCTGGGGGACACCCACCGCTAGATGGCTGCGAGGATTGTGCCCTTCTGAAATTATGAAGGCGTGCTCAGCGGTCTGCGACCACGGGCAGCTTCCAGGTGGGGCGACCGGTCACGATTGTTTCGCATAAATTGCCCAAAAACAGCTCAAAACCGCTCATTTAACCCCCGATTCCCGTGGATCAATTCGCTCTAACCCCCTCCAAAAAACCCGCACCCCCTCACGAAAACCGCAAAAAAACCCAAAACCTGCAATAGATCCCCCTTTTCCCATCCCCTACCCCCTATCCCTTGGAATTGTTCCTCGTTGTATTGTAAAAACGATCCCTCCCAAGCCGAAAAAACGGGATTCCGCCGGTGGAGCGGGACAATAAAAAACGCCGCTGGATGCGGCGTCTGTGTGCCCCGGGGAGACTCGAACTCCCCTTTTTAGCTCCGGAGGCTAACGCTCTGTCCACTGAGCTACAGGGGCGGGTACCGGGATTTTACCACTAGAATATTAGAGTCTGAAGGTCTCCTGGCTCTCCCATAATTGGAGGAAAAACGTTAACCACAAAGCAACTGTGTTGATTGTCAAGAGGAAAAGACGATTGCCAAGGACGATGGTCACGTAGTATGGCATTTAAAATCGTGAGCAATTTTCGCATGCAGGCGACCAAAGCGACCTTGTTCTTTTTTCCGGATTTTCGTAGACGTTCATAGAAAGCCTTGATCAGTGGATTACGGCAACTTGCAGTGAGAGTGGCCATATACAAGACATGCCGCACATCCGAACGGCCGCCCTTAATAAATACTTTTTACCTCGTAAATCCACTGTCATGGCTGTAAGGAGCCGTTCCAATTAGGGCTGCGATTTCTTTGCGATCACACACCCCTAATTCGGGTACATCGGCAATGAGTTTGGAAGAAGTCACTTTGCCGATCCCGGGAACACTTTGGAGCAATGCATCTTTCTGTTTGAACTCAGGCTGATCTTGAATGAATTGTTCAATTTCTCGATCCAACTTCTTGATTTCTTTCTTCAACCACTGCAGATGCTCTTGGATGGAGCTGCGCACTCCTTCCGGGGTGATACAAGGCGGTTCTTTCAGCCGTTTGCATATTGAGTAACTGGTTACGACACTCCAAAAGGGCATCCAAGGCACGTTCTTCATCGCTCGCCAGGCTGGTCAAGGCCGGTTTTACCGTCTCACCAAAGCGCGCCAGGATCTTGGCATCCAACCGATCCGTTTTCGCCAGTTGCCCAACCGACGCGCAAATTCACGCACACGCCCAGGATTGACGCGTGCAACCGGCAGGCCGGCTGCAAACAACTTCTTTACCACTAAAGCTTCGTATCCACCGGTGGCCTCCACCACGATGCGCTCAATCGACATATCCAAGCCTTACCTTTTGGATTAGTTCATCGATGGCTTCGTCAGTGTTTTCTATACGCCAGACTTCACCACTGGGGATCACAACACTATCCAGACGCATCTTGGAGACATCAATACCTACTAAAAAGAAGCAATTCCTGCCATTTTGTCTCCACCTTTGGATACAATGAAAATGCCCGTTCTAGCAGAATTCGGTCTTGATGACCACACAACTGTTCGGGCGTTTTCGCAATGGACACGGCGACCCCGCTTCGTGACGGTCTCTTGGACCTGGACACTATCGGCCTGCCGTGCCCTTTAATATATATATACTACTCCCCTTTTTAGCTCCGGAGGCTAACGCTCTGTCCACTGAGCTACAGGGGCGGGTACCGGGATTCTACCACGAGAAGATTAGAGTCTGAAGGTCTCCTGGCTCTCCCATAATTGGAGGAAAAAGATTAAACACGAAGGACACCAAGTACACAAAGGGGGAAAGGTTTTGATTCTATTCTCTTTCCTTTGTTACCTTCGTGTACTTTGTGTTTAGAAGTCTTTCCTCTTGCAATTGGTAGGGCCGGTTTGGCATTTTGTAAATCAGATCTGAACGTAGGGGGCCAGGGTGATGAGTTCGGAGCGCAGCTTCTGGATAATTGCCAGGTCCCCGCCTTCATCCCCCAGGGTGGCGTACTGGCGGCGCTTGTTGGCGTATTCGCCGCACACCTGGAAAAAGCGGGCGGTCTGGCTGTAGCGCCCGTTGAACAGCGCCGCAGTCCGGGCGAACATCTGCCGCCAGGCGGAAGTGGCCGTGGTGAAGACGGCCGGGCTGATCGTGCCGGCCTGCAGCTCGGCCGCCAGGTACTTCCTCAAGTTTTGGCCCTCGCGCCAGGTGGCCCACAGGATGACGCAGAACATGAACAGCCAGCCGGTCCAGTCGAAGAAGGCGCCAACTGCCAGCCCTGCGAACCCGCTCATGATCGAAGCCAGGGTATTGTGGAAGGCGTGCGTGAACATTGCCAGGCCCCAGCCGACGAGCGGCGCGCCGATCCTGGTAAACCAGTTGCGGCTCAAACGCGCCAGGGCCAGCCCGATCCCAAAGAAGGAGGTATAGAACGGGTGCTGCCAGCCCACCAGGATGACGCGGATAAAGGTCAGCGAGAGCAGGCCGCTCCAGCCGCCTTCCTGGAAGCCGTAGGTGTAAATATAGTAAGCGTTTTCGGTGGCGGCGAACCCCAGGGCGGCCACCCCGGCGTAGATGATGCCGTCCAGCACCGAATCGAATTCGCGCCGGAACAGCAGGAATACGCCCAGCACCGCCAGCCCTTTGAGGCTTTCTTCGACCAGCGGGGCCACGATCGAGCCGGTGGCCAGGTCCGTGGCGGCATTCGAGCCGGTGAAGACGTAGATCCCCAAGCCCAGGGCGGTATTGATGATGAAGGCGCTGCCGGCAGCCACCACTGCGCCCCACACGAAGACGCCCCCCAGCAGCACCAGCGGCTCCTTCTCGTAGCGGTCCAGCCAGTACAGGATATATGCGAATAATAAGGAAGTCGCAAAACCGATCAGACCTGAAGCAATGAGTGCCATGGGAATAATCCTTCGATACTATAAAAAGAATTTATCCACTAATCTACACTAATCCTCACTAATCTTTTTTTTATTGGCGTAGATTAGCGAGGATTAGCGGATTCGATTCCTGGATTGAGAACCAGGCGCAGGCGTTCGACGCTTGTGGTTTCAAATGGGATCCCGAGCACATCCAGGACTTCCTCGGGACGCCCGGTGGCGGCTTCGCGGGCGGAAAGGCGCATCGAGATCTTCTCCCCTCCCCCTTCGGGGGAGGGGCCGGGGGTGAGGGAGAGCTCTTCGATCAGGGGACGCAGATCATAGGGCTTGCCGCGCCGTTCACGCGGCAGGCTGGCGGTAGCCAGCAACTGGCGGATACGCTGATCCAGGTCCGGCACGGAAGCCGGTTCCAGCAGCGTGACCAGATACTCGGCGGAGGCGACCTGCGTCTGCAGGGCCGGGCCTTTTTCATCCACCTGTTCCACGGACAGGATGGTCAATCCGGGCGGCGCGGCGGGCTGCAGCATTTCAACGTATTGGATGGGATTGTCAACGGGTCCGGCGGGTTGCGACATTTCGACGTAGGGGCGACCTTCATGGTCGCCCTGGGCGGGCGCGGGGGTGGGCTGGGCGGGCGTCACAAGGGCTGCCCCTACGGAGGCGGTTGGGCAGGGCGGGGGGTCGTTCAACCAGATATCCACGATCTCGGCGTGACCGGCGAAGCCCAGCGGCAGGGCCGAGGCGATCTGGATCCTCGGACCGGGATGGAAGCCCTGCGTGTACGCCAGCGGCAGTCCGGCGCGGCGGGCAGTCCGTTCCCAGACGGTTTGCAGATCCAGGTGGCCGGTGTAGCGCAAGGAGCCGGTCTTCGAAAAAGTAATGCGGAGTCTCATCATTATTGCCGGAAGGCCTGCAGCGTTTCCAGATATTCCTCCGGGCGGCCGATATCGAAGCGTTTACCGTCGATGATCAGGCCCAGGAAGCCGTCCTCCTGGCGCAAGCGGTCCAGGGTGGAGGTCAGTTGGAACTCACCGTGTTCCCGCACGTTGTTCTCGATGTGTTCCTTCAGGTAATCGAACAGCTTGGGTTTGACGATGTACTGGCCAAAAAGCGTCAGGTATTCGCCTTCCGGCAAACCGGGTACGCGCAGGTTGACGCGGGCGTAATCGGGCGTGGGTTTTTCGGCGAAGGCGCTGACGCTGAGCAGGCTTTCGGGCTCCAGCCAGACGCCGGTCACGGTGCCAAAACCGCCGATCTGGTCCTCTGGCGTGCGGCGCATGCCCACCAGGCTTTGACCATGGCGCTGGTAGGCCTCCAGCAGCTGGCGGGAGCAGGAGGTATCGCTGTCGGACCTGTAAATGTGGTCGCCGAGCATCAGCAGGAAGGGCTCGTCGCCCACGGCTTCACGGGCGCAGTAGACCGCGTGGCCAAAACCTTCCTGGGCGGTCTGGACGACGAAGGTGACGCGCCGCCCGATCTCGAGCAGGCGCCGGGAATATTCCTGAAATTGCGGCGGCAGTTTGTTGTAATTCTCGATGGAAATCTGCTCGGTGAACAGGGCGCGGAAATTTTCCAGGTCGTTTTTCTGGACGATGATGATGACTTCTTCGATCCCGGCTTCCAGGGCTTCCTCGACGATGATGAGGATGGCCGGTTTGGCGATGCCGTCCCGGTCGATGACCGGGAACAATTCCTTCTTGGTGGCCTTGGTGGCCGGGAAAAGGCGCGTCCCGAACCCGGCCGCCGGGATGACCGCCTTGCGGACTTTTTGCTGAGGGGTAATGGTCATCTTGAGCGCCGGTAAATGCAGGTCACGCTCCAGGATCTGGATGACCGCCTGCTGGTCGGTCTCGGTGGGGCAGATAAATTGGGCCGTACCGTCGCCCTGTGAGCCGACGCCTTTGCCGCCCAGGATATGCGCCTTGAGCGGTTCGTACCCCAGCACCTGGTGCAGCACGGGCGAGGTCAATTCCTCGGGGCAGGCGGGAGTGGCATAGCGGTCGAAGAAGCCCTGGGCTTCGGTCATCAGCAGCCCCAGGCTGCGGGCATCCGAGTCTCGCAGGGCATCCATGGCCTGGATGACCAGGCGCTTGTTGATCGGCCCGAGCAATTCCTGCACGCCGCGCTCCACCTCGTTTTCGGCGAAAGGATAACAGCGGTTCAGCCGGTTGAGGATCTCCATGGTATCTTTTTTGGCCTGCAGATCCACGATGACGAAGTACAACGGCCGGTTGACCTGCAGGGCGGTTGTCTCCAGCCGGTCGCCGTCGAAGGTCATCAGCACCGGCCGGTTGCCGAAGGCGCAGCCCTGGTCCATGCGCCCGCAGCGTGAGGGGGTGGTGATCTCGCCCAGATAGGCCAGTTCCATCTCGCCGCGCGTGGTCATTTTCAGATCGTAGGTGCGGTTGAAGGCGCGCGCTGCCAGCACACAGATGGCTGCGCTGGAAGACAGGCCCTTCTTGATGGGCAGGTCGGTCTTGTAATTATCGATCACCAGCCCGCGCACGTGATAGTTGGTCAGCACCTGGTAAGCCACCCCGGCGATGTAGCTCCAGTAGCCACCCTTCTGGGCTTCTTCGAGCAGCGTTTTCGGTTCCATGGGAATTTCGTAAGGTCCCATGCGCTCTCCGTCCGGCGTGGTGGAAGAGAGCACCAGCGAGGTGGGGTGCGGCGAGACTTCGGCGTAGATGCCCTGGTCCGTCCCAGTGATGAGGGTGTAGCCCCTCTCGATCTGCGCATTGATGCGGCGGTAGCCCCCGGCCCAGTCGGAATGCTCACCCACCAGGCAGATGCGACCCGGTACAAAGATTTTCATCCTGACTCCCTTGAAATCTTTATTCGGAGTCCGAAGTCTTCGCGAAGCACCCCTGTGGGGCCAGACTTCGGATTCCACAAGCACGATTTTCGGACCTCGAACCCTCCAACGTCTCCGACGTTGGACTCCGGCGAACAGAGACGGTTTATTTTAGCATTGCTAGCGTTTTGCAGGTTGGCTAACTTCCGGGCATTTCCAGTAGATCCCCGGATACTCGCGGCGGGTGGCTGCGAAAGTCGGCAGGATGCCGCAGGCGTCGCAATCCTCGCGACAATCCGGGCGGGTCTCACCCTGCAGCGAACGCTGGTAATCCTGGTACAGATATTTCTTGCGGACCGCATCCGAGATGTGCTCCCAGGGGAAGACCTCATCTTGAAGGCGGGCACGGTGGGTATAGAAAGCCGGGTCGATGGCCTGCGCCGTAAACGCCGAGTCCCAGGCTGCCAACTGGCGCTGGTCCTGCCAGGCGTCGAACTTTGTGCCGTTCTTCCAGGCGGTGTAGATCACCTCCGCCATGCGCCGGTCGCCGCGTGAGAGCCAGCCTTCCAGCAGGGTATCTTCGGGCGGCGTCCAGGAAAGTTTGAAGGCCGGACCGCGCAATTCATGCTTGAGCAGGTCCAGTTTGGCCGTGATCTGCTCGACACTATCCAATGCCACCCACTGGAATGGGGTATGCGGTTTGGGAATAAAGGTGCTCACCCCGGCGTGCACCTTGGCCTTGCCGCCCAGGGACTTGCGTCCCTCCGCCAGCACGCGCTTGCACAGGTCAACGATGGCCTGCACATCTTCCAGGGTCTCGGACGGGTGCCCGATCATGAAATAGAGTTTGATGTTGGTCCAGCCGCGTGCATAGATGGCGCGGGCGGTCTCGAGCAGTTGGTCGTCGGTGATGTACTTGTTGATGATCAGGCGCATGCGCTCGGTGGCAGCTTCGGGAGCCAGCGTGAACCCGCCGGAGCGCCGGTCTTTGAGCTTTTCCATCAGCTCCACCGAAACCGTATCGATCCGCAGGGATGGCAAAGAGACGGTCAGATGCTTCCCGCCGAAGCGTTCGCTGATCCGGGTGACCAGGTCCAGAATGTCGGTGTAATCGGAGGAGGACAGCGACAGCAGTGCCAGCTCCTCGGCCCCGGTGAGATTCACGGCCTGCTCGGCGGCCTCGACAATTTCGTCCACACTGCGTTCGCGCACCGGACGCGTGATCATGCCCGCCTGGCAAAACCGGCAGCCGCGTGTACAGCCGCGCATGATCTCCACCGAGACGCGGTTGTGAACCACGTCGATGTTCGGGACAATAAAGTGCGTAGGCGCAGGCGGGAGCTGCGCCAGCATGCGCTTGAGGATGACTTTGGGGACACCCGCAACGTTGGGCGTGGTTGCCGCCAGGGTGCCGTCTGTGCGATAGGTCACGTCATAGAAGCGCGGCACGTACACGCCGGGAATCAGGGCCAGCGCTTTGAGAACGTTTTCACGTTGAAACGTTGGCACGTCCCCGGATTGTCCCAACGTGCCAACACTTGAACGTTTAAACCTGCCAACGGTTTCAACGATCTCCCCCATGACTTCCTCGCCCTCCCCAATTACGAAGGCATCGATGAAGGCGTGCATCGGCTCCGGGTTGAAGCAGGCGTGGCCCCCGGCGATTACCAGCGGGTGCGTGAGATCGCGCTCCGAGGCGCGCAGCGGGATGCCGGACAGGTCGAGAATATTCAGGACATTGGTATAAAGCGTCTCGTAAGGCAGGGAAAAGCCGAGAATGTCAAAATCAGCCAGGGCGTGTTTTGTTTCCAGCGAGTAGAGCGGGATGGCATTGGTGCGCAGCTGCTCTTCCATGTCCACCCAGGGGGCATAGGCGCGTTCCGCCAGCGCGTCCGGGCGCTGGTTGACCAGGTCATACAGGATTTGCATGCCCAGGTTGGAGATGCCGATATCGTAAATGTCGGGAAAAACGAAAGCCACTTTGGTAGCGGTTTTTTCCCAATCTTTAACCAGGCTGTTCAATTCCCCGCCCACATAACGACCGGGTTTCTGTACTTTCAGGAGGATCCGCTCGAGGCGGGATTCGATCTGTTGGGGGGATAACATGGGCGGAATTATACCTGAACTGGTCTGATTAAACATGCCATAGCAAAAGACCGGGAGCGGTTGTCCACTCCCGGTCTTTATTATGTTTCGAATTTTTCGATCAGCCCGTGCGAAGCGCTTCCAGGTTGACCCTGGCCTGTGGAACCATCTGGAAAAAGGCCGTAAGCTGCTCACAGGCATAATCGGGGCAGGCTGAACAGTTCGCAACGCCGCGCTGGATGGCGCACAGGCGAATCTTGCACTCGCTGCAATGACCCACCTTGCGTCCGGCCGTCATGCAGCCGTCGCATTGGATATTATCAACCGTCAGGCCGGAAGCATTGTATTCCTTGCTCCACTTTTCAACAATCGCCTCCAGCATCAACAGGTCGTTGGATTGGGTGGCCAGGTAGGATTCGCACTGAGCACAGTCCAGTCCGCAAGCGGCAATCAGGGTTGCCATGGTGTCACCTCCTCAGAAGATTAATTTGGTCCCAACGATGGGGCAGGGCAATAATAGTACAAACGTTCTATTTTTGCAAGGGTTAAGGTGTGAAATTGATGGGGTGACTTTCTGCATAAATTGATTCTGTTATAATGAAATGGCCAATTTATTGGGTTGTCCACAACTGGCCAAATATACATACCGGAGGATCAGAATGAACCACCTTTCAAAAATATCCGGGCTCCTGGTGGCCCTTGGCCTGCTGGCCCTGTCGGCTTGCGGCGGAGGTGAGGCGGCCAAACCGACTGTTGACGCAGCCCCGATCTATACGCAGATCGCCTCGACTGCGATGGCCTTGCAAACGCAGACCGTGCAGGCCCAGCCGACAGCAACAATAACCAATACCCCGCAGGTCTCCCCCACTCCGGAAGTAACCAATACTCCGCTGCTCACGGATACGCCTCTGGCAGGCACTCCTGCGTCTGGCACGCCCCCGGTTACACCTCAAACACAGACCACGCCGAAAGTCACTTCGAAAGCAAGCTGCGACAACATGCAATACGTTGCGGATGTGACTTACCCGGATGGTGAGGTAGTCTACCCCGGTATTAATATGGTCAAGACCTGGTCTGTCAAGAACACCGGCCCATGTGCTTGGAACAAGAATTATGGACTCGTTTTTGGGTGGGGCGGCGTGGGTACAGATTGGAATACCGCCGGGTTCGTAAACCTCACGAAAGTTGTCAATGTGGGTGAAACCATCGATATCTCGGTTAGCTTGCAGGCCCCCAAAGCTAAAGGCACTTACGGAGCTTATTTTGTTATGCAGAATGACAAGGGTGTCAATTTTCCGTCGGCGCCATTGACTATTTTCATCACGGTGCAATAGCCATCTCCACCTCAACCAGCCAGGCGATCAAAAATGAAGCCCGCCGCCTGGGATTTACACTGGTGGGCATCACCACTCCCGCAACCCCGCCCCATGTGTCGGCCTATGAAAACTGGCTGAGCCTGGGGCGGCATGGTTCAATGGATTATCTTGCGAATGACCGGGCCCGAACGCGCCGGCGAAACCCAGGCTTGATCCTACCCGACTGCCGCGCCATCCTGATGCTGGGTGTACGTTATGCGGATCCCGGGATTCTCCGGCCTGAGGATGGAACCGTTCCAAGTGGACGCGTTGCCGCATATGCCTGGGGCCGGGACTACCACCTGGTTTTACCGGAACGGTTACAAGAACTGGCGAGGTTTATCGAGCAACTGGCAGGAGCGGCGCTATCCCAACGCTGGTACACGGATACCGGCCCCATCCTGGAACGGGACCTGGCCCAGCGCGCAGGTTTGGGCTGGATCGGTAAAAACACCTGCCTGATCAATCCAAAACAGGGTTCCTATTTCCTGCTGGCTGAAATCCTGGTCGGCATCCAGCTGGAGCCTGACCCGCCTTTCACAGCCGACCGCTGTGGAACCTGCACGCGTTGCATCCAGGCTTGTCCCACCGGCTGCATATTACCTGACCGGACGCTGGATGCCCGGCGTTGCATTTCATACCTGACCATTGAGAATAAAGGCGAAATCCCGCCTGAACTGCGTGTGCAGATGGGTAATTGGGCCTTCGGATGCGATATATGCCAGATGGTCTGCCCCTGGAATCGATTCTCGACAAAAGAGTACGATCAAGCTCTGGCAGCGTTCCCGGGCCAGCCGAACCCGGATTTGAGAAATGAATTGATGCTCACACCGCAGGACTTCAACCGCAAGTTCAAGGACAGCCCGATCCAGCGCGCCCGGCGGCGTGGCTATCTACGTAACGTGGCTGTGGCATTGGGAAACTCCGGGGATCCGGCAGGCGTCCCAGCCCTTGAAAAGGCATTACAAGATAATGAGGCGCTCGTCCGCAGCCATGCCGATTGGGCGCTTAAACAAATCCGTAAAAGATAACGAATAATTACAGGATGAATATGCACAGGCTGCTGCTCGCCACCAACAACAAAGGGAAGGTCGCCGAGATCAAAGCCCTGCTGGACGGAGCTGGGCTCACCTTGCTCACGCCGGCCGAGATTGGTTTGACACTTGAAATACAGGAAGATGGCCAAACATACGCCGAAAACGCATCCAAAAAAGCCGTAGCGTTTTCACTTGCCAGCGGAATGGTAGCCATGAGTGATGATTCAGGCCTGGAAGTGGATGCGCTGGATGGCTTACCCGGACTGCATTCGCATCGTTTCAGCCCCAAACCGGAGGCCACCGACGCGGATCGCCGCAAGTATTTGCTTGAAAAGCTGCAAGGAATGCGGCGTCCGTGGACAGCCCATTTTCAAGCTACCGTGGCGGTGGCATTGCCCTCAGGTGAGGTAAAGCTGGCGACTGGCCAGTGCGATGGGGAGATCATTCCCGAAGAATTTGGCACGAACGGGTTTGGATACGATCCGATCTTTTTTATCCCGGAACTTGGCCTGACAATGGCCGAATTGGAAATGGATGAAAAAAACCGCCTGAGCCACCGGGCGCGGGCGGTTAAAAATGCATTGCCGATCCTAAAAGAAATATTCGAAAAATAGTCCCTGCTCAGTGCGAACCCCAGGATTTACATTCCCGGCGTGTACGGGATGGTTGACAAGAAGATACTGATCAATTTCGCCACGCGCTCGAGGCTGCTCAACAATGAGCATATGACCTGCTCCTTCAACTGTCTGCAGGGCAGCACCGGGGATCTGGTTGGAGAGCACTTTGGAAAATCCAACGGGAGTCAATTTATCTTCCAGGCCACAAACAACCAGAACCGGGGTCTGGACAGCTTTGAGACAACCGGTCAGGTTGAACCGGTCGCAGGCGAGCAAATCATCCAGCAGAAGAGTCTGCCTGGTCTCGCTCAGACGTTTGAAAAGGCTGTCTTTAAGGTTTTGTGGGGTCTGGGAACCAACCGACATTTCTTGCAAACACGTAATGGCTTTTGGGAGCGTTGATTGATTGGCCGCATTCTCGATAACCGAAGATGGAATGGGCAAAATCGGACCAGTTGAGATCAATCCTATCCCGGCAACGCGGTCCGGGTGGTCAATGGCAAGGGTTAAAGCGATCGCGCCACCCATGGCATGCCCAACGAACACGGCCCGGGAAAGACCAATAAAATCGATGAAATCTGCAACATCCCGGGCATAATCCTGGACAGATTGGCGGCCGGGTCCGGCCGTTTTGCCGTGACCGGGCAAATCAAGAGCAATAACACGATAAGCTGGCAGACGGCGCATTTCCGCTGGCCAGGATAAATGGTCACCCCCGGCGTCGTGAATGAGCACCAGAGTCGGTTTTAGTACGCTGCCCCCTTCATGTAAAAAGTAATGAACCCCAGCAGCAATTGGCATACGGCCGGATCAGGGGTTACGATTCCCGGAGGAGTGGTGTAACCGGTCGGCAGCTTCGTCCGTCAAAGGAATAAAGACCTGTACCCGGGTTCCTTTAGCGGGAGCAGATTGGATATTCAGCACGCCATTGACCAGTTCAGCCCGTTCACGGAGATTAACCATACCGAGGCTGCCACGCTTATCATAGGAGCGAGTAACAGAGGCAACATCGAAGCCAACGCCGTCGTCCCGAATCTCAAGCAGAACCATCTCTTTTTCGAACGGGCGTAAAGTCACCCAGATATGCTCGGCCTGGGCGTGTTTGCGGGCATTGTTGATGGCCTCTTCCACAATGAAAAATACTACGCCCTGCTTGCCAACTTCAAGATCTTGCAGGATGTTTTCTTCCACCTTAATGATGACATTCTGCGAGTAAGTCTCTTTCACCTTATCAGCCATTAATTGAAGTGCTACCACGAGACCTTGCGATTCCAATACCAGCGGCCGCAAAGTGAAAAGCATATGGCGGATTTCCTTGGTGGTACGGCGAGCCAGATCCTCGATCCGGCCCAACTCCTCTCCGGCTGCTTTTGGGTCTTTTAACAAGATGCGTTGAGCCATGTTCACTCGCATGGCAATGGCAGAGACAGATTGGGTGGGCCCGTCATGCAGGTCACGGGCCAATTTTTTGCGGGCCTCTTCCTGAGCCTCGATCATGCGCTGGCGTTCGTCGACTACGTCCTGGTAAAGGCGTGCGTTCTGAATGGCAATTACTGCCTGGCTGCCAAGAATATCGAGGATTTCCCGCCGATCTTTGGTAAAGAAGCCAGCCAGTGGATGACCGAAGAGCAGAATCCCATAGGCGCTGAAGCCACTGCGCAAAGGAAAACAATAGATCTCATTACAGGTGTGGAAGGCAACAAAACGGTTTAATTCCGGGTCGTTTTTAACATCGGTGAGCAGGACCGGCTTATCTTGTTCAATTGTCTGGGCAACGGCCCCTTCCCTGCCGTGCAAGACGACACGCAGATCGGCGGTAGTCAGACGGCGCGCCGACCCAACTTCGAGGCTCTCGTTTTTGGAAAATAAGAGTACCGCACATATCAGGCGATCGTCAGCTATGGCTTCAGCTTCCGTGTTGAGCGCACTCAGGCTTAAATCCAGGACCGATTCGAGAACACGCTGATAATTCAGAGTAGCCAATAACGTGGAGGTTAAACTGTAAACAGCACGCAGGCGTTCATTCTCCATCCCCAGTTTTTTTTGTTGAGCTCCCAATTGAGTTTCCTGCTGGACTAGACGGTTTTTGCGGATCGTACGGATCAGTTGAACATTAAGATATCCGAACAAACCAGCAACAGCACAGGTTAACAAGCATGATACGCCCAGGAAAATAAGGGCACCCGGATCCCGGGTTTGATAAAGCGTTACTCCAACTTGAACGGCAGTCATTACAACGGCAGAAATTACCGCGCCGATTATTTCGAAATAGAGCGTTGAGGTCATCAATGGCAGGAATACGATCCAGAAAGCAGGGCTGCCAAAACCACCGGCCAGGGAGAAGTATGCGGCTGCAAACACCAAATCAACTGCGAGACTGATCTCACGGTGAGCTACCAGGCGGCGATTAAGACCGGTCAGAAGGGTCAAACCAATATTCCAACAAACCAGTCCGATCAGTAGTATATTGACGGGAGCAAGTAATTGCCCGCCCAAGGATAAGGAAGTAACCAACCCCAGTAGAAATAACCAACGGATGGAAACTGCAAACCAGTCAGTAACGTATGGAGAATCGGTTTTCCGCATGCTTATATAATATCTCACAATTCTTTCTGGGACTCAAATCTTTTCGGTAGAATTACACACTCGTGCGCTGGCGGCACCAAGGTCCCCAGGAGAAACTCATGGACATTGATGCGAGAAAATTAAATTATGGTTGATGTTTCCAGATGAGTACCGGTATTGGATTCGCAGCCTGCCACAGGTAGACCGATTCTACTATCGAATTCTTCTGATCAACACTGCGCAATGCAATAAAGACATGTTCTCCGCTGGCCAGATCCGCCTTCAACTTTGGGGGTCTGGATAGCGTATATTTCACAGACCCGGCAGGTGTTAGTAAATCGAATGTAACAATGAGGTTATCATAATACGGATAAAGAATTTCTCCGTAGACGACACTCACGCCGGGGTCCTCATTGGCAGAAATACTTTCCCTGACCGCTTCTATATCTGCCTGGTTTCTGGCTGAGACGGTAACTGCAGGGAGAACAAAATTCGCGATCGGGATCAAGCTGGCCAGTAAAATGATCCCCGCCAGCGAAAATCCCAGTTTACGCCGGTCGGAGATGCTGGGTGTACCACCCGAGTCCAGGCTGTCGGGCTGGCTAGGATCTTTTCCCGCCAGACCTTTGTAGACGAATTTAATGATCTCGACGAGAGCCAACCCATAATAGAAGTAGATGACCCAATCAATCGGGGTGAGATACCGTCCGCCCGAATTCATGGCAGCGGCAAGTGACAGGGAATAGGCGATGAAAATGAATATAGGGATCATGCCTGCCCAGCGATATCGGGTCCAACTGTATCCCAAGCCAAGTGCGAGCAGGATAAGATTCAGAAAAACCAGTCCAGTTTGAATGACTGGCAGGTCACCCTGCCATCCTCCCCGGTCAATCCAGTAAATGCGCTGGCTCAGGTGGTTCAAATCAGCATAAACCAACGAATCCGGCATGGACAGGACAGAGGTGGAGAAGTTATGGAAAAGGTGATAGAAGAAGCGATAAACGATTCCGCCTGAATCAGTAATGGCCTTCACGAATGTGTTGCGATTGTTCGGCGAAAACATGCCCCCGGCATAATCTTTCGCCACCCAATCCTGGAGGGTGAGAACTGTATTCCCCTCCAATTTGATGGCAGCCATTCCCATTTCAGACAGGCCGGCACCTGTATATCCCCGGATGGAGGAATCGATACTCCCGTAACGTTGTTTGAAGATCGCGCGTATTTTAGAAAACATCCATGGCGTTCCCTGCGAGTTTACGCTGCTCATAATCCAGGGAATCAGAAGGATCAGGAAAGCCAGGGTATAGACCGATAGGTGACTTAATAAGAATTTCTTACCTGACTTCCAAAACACGAGCACGACCAGGCAGGCTAATGCTGGAAAAAGGAGAAGGGAATTGAATCTGACCAGCGAGGCAGCACCGACGCATCCACCGCAAAGTAAAGCCAGCCAGACTTTTCGCTCCCGCATCCACATGAAGACCAGGTAGGCAAACAGGACGACTCCCAGCAGGGTCAATTCTTCAGACATAAAAAGCTTTGGATTGACAGAGGAAACCTTGAGTGACAGTACAATGGCATTCCTCTGGCGGATGATCAGAACAAGGGAAAGGAAGATACCAAAGGCAGTGCTGTGGAATTTTGATCCCAGGAGAAAAAGGATGACTGGAATAAAAGCAAGAATTAGAATTTGCAACCAAGTCAGGATCGTATAATTGGAGCCGGCAAAAATATGCAGGATCGCAAGAAAAACCATATAGAGGGGCTTATCGTAATTTTTATGGAAATAGATCCCAAAGCCTCGCAGGATGGAAATCCCCCCCAAGTCATGGAAGCGGGCGTCTGATAATGGGAAAGGTTGAAAGCTGGGCGGCGAGGGCGTCAGCGAGAAAAAATGCCCCGGCAAGGGAGTGAGGCCCCATACCAAGACGGCTGACAGGAAAATAAGGATGGGGATCAGATATCTTTTTGTGATCTTAATAAAGGATTTTTCCTGTTCAGGCACAAATGCGATCCACAAACCAACCAGGAGAAGGATGAAAAACAATTGAAGGCCAGACAAAGGGATTCCAGGAACATTCGTATAAAGAAGGTTTGCAAGCAAGCCAAATTTTGTGGAAGCCATGAAAATCCCCAGCCCAACCAATAAAACTGCAAAAAGGAAAGTTGACCGGTAGTATTTTTGAAAAGCAGACTTGCCGAGGATTCGAAAACCAAGCCGGCCCCGAGCAAACAAATAGAAAAGCCAGGATTGGGCCAGGACAGCTCCGAGAGCGATTGAAATGGGCTGCAGGCGTTCAAAGATGAATACCAGTTTGCCGAACAGGTAGCCGGGGCAAAAAAGCGATAACCATCCCCAAGCAATCAAGGCAAAAGAAATGGCGTAGACCGGAAGCCGGAGAATTCTTCTTTTGTTTACCAGCCAGGCGGAATCCAGCGAAATTTTGTTCTTGCGCGCCATGACGCCGGCTGCAAGCACGATGATCGCCAGGATCCAGATCCCGGCAACCAGCAGCAGCCTTTGGGCAGAAAAACCGAATAATAGGGCGTTTTTGGGGTCGGGGGAAATCAACAGCGTGACCACCCCCGAAAAAGCCAATTCAAGAAATGCAAAAAAGGATAGCACAAACAGGAATTGCGGCTCTTTAGTTGAGGCGATCTTGGAATTCATGTATTGTCTTTTAGCCTAGTGTTTGACCAGCATGGTTTTTATGGGTAGATACGCTGGTGTTAGAAGCGGACTTTAGTTCTTAAGATTGCCTGTCCATAGAAGTGTGATTTTGGTTGCTTAGATTTGGCAGGTGAATGTCTCAAGTTTGACGACTTTGGCTGGTCATACCAATCAACACGCCTAATGGAAGCCAGATAGTCGGCATAGCCAGGGATTCCTGAGTAAAGCCAAGCATGACAATCGAAAGCCATGCAAGAAGGCTTGCCGTCGCCAAAAAAGCCAGCTCCTTCCGTTTTGAACGAAGCAGGCTCAAAATTTTACCAAGCAAAAGCAAGTACACCGAAATAAAGGACCAAAAACCGAGTATACCCGTTTCCGATAAGAGGCGAACATACAAATTGTTGGCATTTGGAAAAACCCGATTATCTGGCGAAAGAAGCTGAGCAATTTCAGAAATATTAAAATGCGACCAGTCAGGCAGGGCCTTGATAAGATAAAACCCAGCCGCGCCCAAGCCGACTCCAGTCCAGGGGTGCTGCTCAAAAACGGTCCATCCGGCCCAGGAGTAAGCCAGACGAGGCCCGGCATAGATATCCACAAAGTAATTTACCAGGTTGGTTTGCCTTGACTGCCAGATTTGTGCGAAATATGAATTCCGAGACAAAATATAGATCCCACCTGCCAAACCAGCCAGAACTGCCAGGATGACGGTAATCCTCAGGACAACCTCCAGCAGCTTTTTCGGTAAAAAACTTTTTAATCGC
The DNA here is from genome assembly GCA_963776475.1 of uncultured Chloroflexia bacterium. Taxonomy (GTDB): domain Bacteria; phylum Chloroflexota; class Anaerolineae; order Anaerolineales; family Villigracilaceae; genus UBA877. The sequence goes on along the minus strand of CAVZMZ010000015.1, from coordinate 21,421 downwards.
AAGGGAGAGACAAACCATTTCCAGGCTGGCTGAATTCGGTCCCAGCCCGCAATGAAAAAGGTTATGACTATCGTTGCGATAGCAATCAGGATACCGGCACGAGAAAAAGTAAAGATCAAAAGATAAGCGCAAGCCACTAAAATGATACCCACCGACCAACGACGACTGCCCCAGTTATAGCCCTTCACCAAGGCGGCAAAGGCCCATGGCAGATAGAGGGTTATAACTTGAGCTGCCAACCAGGATGGTTCCAATGCCAAACCGGAAATGCGCCCATTAGGAGGCAGACCTGCCATCATCACAGTTCTTTGGACCACATCCAGAAGAGGGAAATGAATTATATGGTGAAGCTGGAAGAACTGAACAAGTGACCAGGCTACTTCAAAAATCAGACCCACATATACCCACTTAATCGTGAATCTTAAATCCTGCTCGTCCCGGTTCATGCTCATCGAAGTAACCAGGAAAACCAGACCGACCCCGAGAGAGAGCCAGGCTCGCAAGACACGGCTTGAATATGTATAGGAATATAGGTTTACAGGTGCAAAAAGAAAACCAACAGCGGTGGATGCAACCGCGACCAGGATAAATACCAATAAAGGCTGGAAGTACCCGCTCCATAAAATCAAGCGGCGTTCCCGTATGCTATGTAGTATCAGCGCAACCAGGAGCAGAACAGCTGGAATTAGCGAAAGCGGTCGAACTTGAGTATCAGCCCCCATGAAAGGTAAATATCGGAAGCTGGTTACCGGCAATGCCACTAACACAGCTGCCCAAAGAAAACGCTCAATCCGTTGAAGGGGTTCCCGGGCGACCAATTCCATATCAGGCGTTCTTCCGGTCAAAGAAAAGCAGGCCAAGTGCTAACAAGGTAATTCCCAGCAGCGCCCCGCAGAATACATAAATTCCCAGTGACACGCTCCTTGTGATCGGTAAATCCTGTTGCTGGGTAAAATTGATTTCCAGCAGCGGACTGATCCCGGCCGGTTTGGATTGGAGCTCATCCACGAAGGCCCCCGCCCAAGCTGAAGCGAGTGCAGAGGCGGTACCAGGACTCGATGCGTCGGCCAGAAAGTGCCAGCCCCCGTCGCCTGGCTGGCTCAATTGCAGGCGACCATCCCGCAATTGAGCAACCGGTAGACCAGTTTTAACAGTAACGCGTGAGAGAGTTCTGGTCTGCCCAGGCAATAACAACCAGTTTATCCGTCTCCCGCTGAAGATAATTGAACTTACGCAAATCCGTAGCTTCAACGGGAATCACCTGTTCAACATTCTGATCCACAAGGACCGTAGCCTGAGCGCGATAGAGAGGCGGAGCGATCAGGTACACGATACTCGCGATGGCCGCCCCAAGAACAGCGCCACCGATCCATACCCGCCAGGCAGCCAGGAGGTGTAAAAGATCATCATAAGCAGGTGGTTTCAACATCATCTTCTTCATTTACTTTCCTTCCGAAGGCTCATCCGCATGCGCAGATGCCAGAAAGGGCCTACGGCTTGCCGAATTTTTCATAGCGCAAATCACATCGACTAAATATCTATCCGGAAATTAAGGAGTAGTTCAAATTTTGAGTGTGTGCGGCGAAGCCGCACACACTCAAAATTTGGTTATTCTATTAATTTAGGATAGGTTCTAAGCAATATCATTTGCGACCAGCAGGGGAAGAATATGTTCGTTCAAAAAATGAAATCGACATGATATCCTTCTCAATTACGCTCATTCATACAGGCTTGATAAAGAGCGAAAGTTTGAGAAATGACCAATTCAATCGAGAACTCTTTTTCGGCAATCGCCCGGCTGTGGGTACCCATTTCGCTGCGGATGGTCGGGTTCTTCAGCAGGTCAAACAACGCTTCCGCCAAGGCCCCTGAATCCCGGACAGGGACAATAAAACCATTTTCCCCATGCCGGACGACCTCCCGACAGCCCGGAACGTCACTCGTAACGATAGGACGACCGCAGGCAGCCGCTTCTATCAACGTTTTTGGCAGGCCCTCCCGGTAAGAAGGCAGACAAACTATGGATGACTGCGCATAAACCTCAGCCATGTTGTCTTTCCAACCCCACCATTCTATCACAGCCTCTTTTTCCCATGCTTGCAGTTGAGATGGGTGCACCGAGGCAGGATTCTGATCGTCGCTATCGCCCACCAGGGCGAAGCGGGCACGCAGCTGGCGCGTTTGCAAGGACCGGGCAGCTGCAACAAACTCGCCGACGCCTTTATCCCACAACATACGCGCCGGCAAGATAACCAGAGGCAACCCTTCCGGTTCAGGCCGGGGAAAAAGCGCTGGAGATCCACACCTGAGCCGCGAATTAATGCCGATCGTCCCGGAACCGCCAGGCGACTCTTCAAGAAAACAGACCGGTCATCCGGGTTTTGAAAAATGACCCAGGTATGCTGTAGTAACAGTCGATAGGAGAACTCGATCAAGCCTCGCAACCAACGCCGCGCAGCTCCCCCTTCCATAAAAACATAACCCAGGCCTGTCACGGAATTAACGATAGAACGAATGCCCAGGAGATGGGAGGCCAATGAACCATATAAGACACATTTGACGGTGAAATGATGAACCAGGTCGGGCTTTTCCTGCCGGTACAGTCGTAACAGGCGCAAAACCGTCTGGATCTCAGCCAAAGGATTTCAGGCTGCGCCGGGCGAGTGGAAATGGCAGCCAACGGAAACCCTGTGCGCACATTCGGGGGCCATAAGGACCATCCGGGGAGAGCAAAACGACTTCATCGCCGCGTTCACACAGCGCCCGGGCCTGTGCCAGTCGAAAATTATAGAGGTACCAATCGGTATTTGCAAACATCAAAATTTTCACAAATACTCACCTGTTCGCTTCGAGCCAGGCCTGGAACATGAGAATATCCCATAAATGGTATTGCCAATTATGCTTTCCGGTCAGGTGTTCCTGCCACTTTTGAAGAATGGGTTCGGGGTTAAAAAAGCCTTCATCCTGCAAGCGTTGTTTATCCAGTAATGCCTCGGCCCAAGCGCGCAGAGGACCTTTCAACCAGGCATCGATTGGTACCCCAAAGCCCTGTTTTGGCCGCTCGAGCATCGTCTCGGGCACATATTGATAAAGCACCTGTCGTAAAAGCCATTTCCCTTTTCCGTCACGTATCTTCATTTTCATTGGGAGCCTCCAGGCAAATTCCACCACCCGGTGGTCATCCAAATAGGGAACGCGCGCTTCCAGGCTGTTGCCCATGCTGGCCCGGTCAACCTTGACCAGAATATCATCCGGCAAGTAAGTAACCAGGTCCGTATACATCATCCAGGAAGCGAGATCCGGAAATTGCGCCCTGGCATCCTGGCAGGATAGCAGGGTCGGAGGTTCAACTGCCCCTCGGACTACCGCAGAGGGATCTTTCCAATGGGAGATCAGGTCCAGGTAGATGGCTTCCGGGTTAGCGGCTGATAAGATCTCTGCCACTTTGCGGATTTTCTCGCCAGGCTCGGAAAAGCGCCAGCGGGTTGGAATAAACCGATTCGAAAGAATACCATCCCAGGCAGACGGAGGCAGCCGGTCCAAGGTGGCTGAACCAAAAGATCGGAGGGAAGCGGGCAACCAACCCAGCGTGTTCCAGATCTTTCGCACCCAGGTATAGCGGTTATAACCGCCAAAGAGTTCATCGCCGCCATCCCCAGACAGGCTGACGGTAACGTGCCTGCGGGCAAGTTCAGAAATCAAAAATGTGGGGATTTGTGAAGAATCCGAGAATGGCTCATCAAACAAGGCCGGCAAATGCGGGATAACTGCCTGGGCCTCCTGCGGGGTTACGTACAGCTGTGTGTGATCAGTACCCAGGTGATGCGCAATCCCTCTGGCATGTACGGCTTCATCATAACCACTTTCGTTGAAGCCAATTGTGAACGTCTGGATTGGGCGGCTGCTTTGAACCTGCATCAACGCTACCACGGTAGATGAGTTAATCCCGCCTGAGAGAAATGCCCCCAGCGGAACATCGGCAATCATGCGAGCGCGAATTGATTCTCGCAATAGGGCATCAAGTTCCCCAACAGCAGCCTGGTCTGAGCCTTCAAATGGATGCACGAGCCCGGATTCGGCCACCTGCCGGGCAGACCAGTACGGCTCAGGTTCGGGCAACTCTCCCGGTTTATTCCCGGTCAGGGTAAGCAAAGTGCCGGGCATAAGTTTGCGAAAGCCCGAGTAGATTGTGTAAGGAGCGGGAATATAGTTGTAGCGCAAGTAAAGCGCCAGTGCGCCGCGATCGATCTCAGCAGGGAAAGCCGGATGGGCTTTCAGGGCTTTGAGTTCTGACCCAAACAGGAAAACACTACCAGCCCAGCCATAATAGAGGGGTTTAATCCCAAGCCGGTCTCGCACCAGGGTCAGATGGTGCGAGCGGCGGTCCCACAATGCGAAGGCAAACATTCCATTACAGCGTTGCACAGTCTCCAGAATACCCCACTGACAAATCGAAGCCAGAACAATCTCAGTATCCGAATGACCCCGGAAGGCATGCCCCAAACCGGCAAGTTCAGTTCGAAGTTGATTGAAATTATAGATTTCGCCATTAAAAACAATAACAAAGCGGTCATCTGCAGACAACATGGGCTGGTGACCGGTTGGTGAGAGATCCAGAATGGAAAGCCGGCGGAATCCCAAGGCGATCCCGTTTTGAGGATCCAACCATTCGCCCGCATCGTCCGGACCACGATGCCGGATTGTCCCCATCATGTGGGCGATAATTGCCTGATAGGAGGCTTGATCAGTATTTTTGGAGGCGTCCAAGAAGCCGGTGATTCCGCACATAATATCTGATGAATCTTACCACTTTCTATTGGCTGATAGGATTTACAGGAAAGGAAGCACGGGGCGTTGCGCGGGTGTTTGCAAAATTATAAGGGGGTGCAGGGCAGGCCTTGCCTGCCCTGCACTCCCTTATGACTTAGCACGTTTGAAACTCCCAAAGGACTCTTGAAGACTATTTAGCTGGACTCATGAGGCTTTCATACAGCCGTTCATATTGCCTGATGATTTCTCCCTGTTGAAAATATTGCAGGATGCGTTGCCTGCCGGCCGCGCCCAGCGCATTCCGACCAGCAACCCCAAGAGTAATCAACTGCTGCCAGCCATCTGCCAGGGCTTGCGGATCCTGCGGCGTTACAACAATTCCAGTGTTTTCCACAAGGAACGCCGAGTCGCCTACATCTGTGACAACACAAGGAATGCCACACGACATGGCTTCAGCAATCGTATTGGAGAATCCTTCCCCGTAGGCTGAGGAAGATGTGGCAATATCCAGCGCAGCTGTCAGGTCAGGAATATCCTCCCTCTGTCCGAGAAAGTGGAGCCGGTCATGAAGCTGCTCACATTCAAGGAAAGTGCTGAACCATGGTTTCGACCGTTCCACGCCATTGCCTGCCAACACGAAATGAACGTCAGGCAGCTTGTCGGCGAGAAGTTTCGAGGCCTGCAGGAAACCTTGATGATCCTTCATGGGATCAAAACGAGCAACCAGACCGACCAGCAAGCTATCCGGGGCAAGCCCAAGCTCGTTACGGAGCGACAGGCGAGCATGAATATTCGGCTGGAACTGCTCAGTATCAATTCCATTCGGGATTAGAACCCAACGACGCGGATGGTATCCAAGCTGCTCGTGAAAAGTCTGCCCGGCCCTTGAGTTTACGATAACCACCTTCGGCCAACCTGAAAGCTGGATGCAGGCGCGTAGAACAAATCTTGACAAGCGCCGGTAAAAAGACATATTCATATTCGAAGCACGAATATTCCAGAGAACCGGCACGCCCAATGTTTTGGCAGCCAGCGCGCCGAACAAATCTGCATGATAAAGCCAGGTTTGAACCAAGTCGGGCGATATTCGGCGAAGCAATCTTGTCAATCTGAATAAGGCTTGAAGGGAGGGTTCCCCCGGCTGCATGTTCAAGGAATATACGGGGATCCCCAGAGCCTGAATTTTCTCTCCGATGGGACCAGCATGGATCAGACAGACCACCTGGCTTTCGAATCGGGCTGTATCGATGCACTTGAGCAGGCGATAGAGCATCGTCTCGGCACCTCCAATGTCGAGGCTGGTGATTACATGAAGGATCTTTATCCGGTTATTCATCATTGGATATTAAACAGGTTTCGAAAATGCGGATATATTTTCTTACTGAGTCATCCAGAGTGAAATCTTGAGCTCTTCGTTTAAGCAATGCCTGATCAGGAGTCGCTCGTAAGGTCTCCAGGATTGCATCGGCCAGGGCTTGTGCGTTTCCAACCGGCACAAGCCTGCCAAACCGGCCGTGCTCGAGGATCTCATCGGGCCCATTCCTGCAATCGGTTGAAACTACGGGTGTGCCGCATGCCATGGCTTCCACCAGGACATTGCCAAAGCCCTCCCATTTTGACGATAGCACAAGCAGCCGGGCATGCGCCATATACGCATAGGGGTTTTCAACAAAACCGGGCATCTGGACATTATCTTCAAGACCCAGTTGTCCTATGAGGGCCTCCATTCGAGCGCGTTCCTGGCCTTCACCCAGGATGATCAAATGTGCTGGTTGTTTCAGAAATACGAGAGAAAAAGCACGCAGGAGGGTTGGGTAATCTTTAGCTTGGGTCAGCCGTCCAACTGCAAGAATTACGGGCAAGGCACCAGGAGTGAACCAGGAGTGGGAGATGGGCGTATGCGCCTGCTGCTCAATTCCAGCGGATACTACAGGGTTGTAGATTACATGCGTTTTTTCATGCGGCATTCCAACGGTTTCAATAAAGTCGTCTGCCACACCTTGAGACACACAAATTGCCGCGTCTGCGTAACAAAAAAATAGGCGCGCGAGACTAATGATCAACCTGTTACGACTGAATGGTGAGGTTGCCTTGACGGCAGAGAGGGTGGTGTGTTGAGATATGATCAAGGGCGTATGAACTCCAGCCAGTATGGCTGCCCATAATGCAATTAAACTTGCGTGAGTCTGAATGGCTAAAAGTGTATCAGGATGCTGAGCACGAATATAGCGTACCAATGGAAACAAAGAGAAGAGCACTCGCTTTCCTTTGAGGTCAATAATTCTCACCTCACGAGGAACTTCGGATAAAAAACCTCCGGAGTAGTTTGCAAGCAAGAGATCAACATGAATATTGTGTTGTACCAATCCTTTAATCAGGTTTAGAGTCGCTCTTTCCGCGCCACCGATGGTAAGGGATTGAATAAAGATGGCTATTTTCTTCGAAGCCAGCTTAATCCCAATCGTTTGATCGACCAGCGACATATCCAACACAGCTTTAGCCTATGACGGGTGAACAAAAGCGAAACAATTGTATAAATTCATTCCTGAACATTTTAATAATTGCTTACTCCGGACCAACTGTATTCCAAGTCAGAAGTGGGCGAACTACACCCCGGGTTTCTTCCACCAGGCCACCACCGGCGGAATCGTCCTGACGGTTATCGATCACCTGGAAGGCAACCAGATCTTTTTCATAGATATGCTCGATCGCCGGAGAAAGAGATTTTATCGAAATCAGCACGGATACATTGCCATTCGATAGAAAATTACCCGGAACCTTTACTGTGCTGGTATAGAGTCCTTTGGATTTAGGCGTCGAACGCCATTTTGAGTGCACATCCATTGTGGTCAAAATTACCGTACCATCCTGGTTCGTCAGCCGGTAGGAAGGTAAAAGTTGATAACCAGGCTGGATCACATCATATCTTAACTTCAAGAAAAACAGGGTGGCGAGAATCAATCTCATCGCTCACTTTGCCTTCTTCGGTCTGAACCGTAATAGACCGCAACCGGACAACATCATCCCCCGGCGCTTTTTCAGAGTCGGACCACTCGCGTTTTGCGGAAGTATTCAAGTTTGATTGTAAATAAGCGGAGACGATAGATGACGACGGTCCATCCATTAAAACTTTGCCCCGATCGAGGAGTATGGTTCTCTGGCAAAGGCGCACGATGGACGGCATAACGTGCGAAATGAACAAAACCGTGCGGCCCTCTTTCCCCACATCACCCATTTTATTCAGGCATTTTCTCTGGAAGGCAGCATCTCCGACCGCCAACACTTCATCAACCACCAAGATATCCGGATCCAAGTGGGCGGCCACCGCGAAGGCCAGACGCACATACATACCACTGGAATAACGTTTCACCGGTGTATCGATGTATCTCTCCACCCCTGAAAAGTCAACTATTTCATCGAATTTGAGCTTGATCTCTGACCTTCTCATCCCCATGATGGCGCCATTCATGAAAATATTCTCGCGCCCGGTAAGGTCAGGATGAAAACCGGTTCCAACCTCCAGAAGACTGGCGATATACCCTCGTATTTTGACCTCTCCGCAGGTAGGAGCTGTAACTTGCGAAAGGACCTTGAACAAAGTGCTCTTGCCAGCCCCATTATGCCCGATAATTCCGACCGCCTCACCTTCCTGGATATTGAAATTGATATCCTTCAAGGCCCAAATGGTCTCACCCGCATGATGGCGGGGATCCGCCTCTCCGATTTTGAGAATAGGGTCGGGTATGCCGCGTTTTTGCGCCCACCAGCGCTTAATGTCTCCATCGAACGAACCGGTGCCAATCACGCCTAAACGATAACTTTTGGAAAGATTTTCGACAGAAATAATAACTCTAGACATTTCAAATCGTATCCATAAAGTTCGATTCGACGTGGTTAAAGAAAAGTACACCACCTGCAAAAATAACCAGCATGAAGACGAAACTATAGATCAAGTAAATTGGGCTGATCGTACCGGCACCCAGAAAGGCTGACCTGAAGGCCTCCACCACTGGAGTCAGAGGATTGGCCAATACCACCCAGCGCGAAATCCCTTTGACTGTTGAAAGAGGATAAATAACCGGTGTGGCATACATAAGCAACTGTACGCCGAAATTTACCAGCTGCTGCAGATCGCGGTATTTGATGGTCAGAGAGGAAACGATGATGCCAGATCCCATTCCCATACCGCCCATGATCAGCAGCAGGATTGGCATCAATAGAATCGACGAATTGGGGTGGATTGAAGCTCCGGTCGCCATGAAGTAGATCATGAAGCCCACAAGCAGAACCAGCCTGATCCCAAAGGAGATCAAGGCTGAAATCATTACAGCAACCGGGACGACCAACCGGGGAAAATATACTTTTCCAAAAATCATGACATTGGTGCCGAATGTGTTCGAAGTATTAGTGAAACACATGGAGAAATATGTCCAGATCGTATTGCCGGCCAGGTAGAACAGGAAGGATGGCAGACCATCGGTGGAGAGGTGTGCAATACCCGAAAAAATAAAGGTAAACACTGCTGTTGTCAAAAGCGGTTGAATCAGGTACCACCATGGGCCCAGGATCGTCTGCCTATAGATCGAAACAAAATCGCGCCAGACAAATAACCCGATCAGGTCCCGGTAGCGCCAGAGAGCGCCCAGGCGCAAATCCCACCAACTGCGGTGAGGACGAAGGATCAGATCCCAACCGTCTTGTGACGAAGTCTTGTTCTTAGAATTCATGGGATTTATTTATGGAGTATGCAATAATCATTCAGAATCTCTTCCAAAACCTGGCGCTTATGCGACAGCCGCATGTACCTAGCGCGATAGCGCCTGTTTAAATATTTCAAACAATCGAGGCGCAGTGACTTGCAGGCTGTATTCAAGCTCAACCGACTTACGTCCAGCCTGGCCCATGGCATGTCGCATTTTTGGCTCTTTGGAAAGCAGGAGCAATGCCTGCACCCATTCCTGGTTACTGGAGGCCTGAAAACCGGTCTTGCCCTGCTCAACGATCATTGTGTTGACTCCCACTGGCGAGGCGACCACCGGCAGCCCACAGGCCATGTACTGAATAAGCTTATACCCACATTTTCCCTGTTCAAAATATCCATCCGGCAAGGGCATGATACCTACATCAAAGGATTGAATGTGTGCGACTTCACTGGCTTCACTCCAAGACAAGACTTCTTTCTCCAGACCAGGAAGAGGATCCTGATCGCCAACTCCAACCAGCACAAGGCGCGCTCCGGTCTGCTCAATAACTTCCACCAACGCTTGCCTGATCAATCCCAAATAAGGAGCAGTGACCGGAGAGCCGATCCATCCGATTCGAAATTGTCCTTCGGTCTTCTCACTGAAAGTGTACCGGTAAGTGTCTACAACACTAGGTAGAAGCTCTATTCTTTTTGCCCCCGCCTGGCGGGCACGTTCGGCCAGGTATTCATTACCCACCACTACTGTCGTAGCGTGGTGCATGATCGTGTCGATCTTCCTCCCCAATATGGCACGGACCATCCGGTTGGCATGCTGGTCGTAGCGGTGAAAAACCGCATCATCGTAGTCAATGACAGTGGGAATACCCGGTCGTACTAATAAATTATCGACACGAATAGGAAGCCAGGGGAATAACTCTTTTTCGATCCAGAGAAGATCAAAATGGCGGCTATTAACCAAACACGCAATGCGATTTAGGTAGGCCTTGATCACCGATAAGAGCGGCTGTCGTTTTCCAGCATACAAAGTGTGCACATAATCGTTACCCAACAATGGGGCAACTGTGATTTCCAGCCCATTAAGGGTCAGGGAAGGGATATATTGAAAGAACCGCACGCGGCTGCTGGGGCCCAGGGAATTGTAACGGGTTAGAGCAAGAACACGCATTCCCGATCACCTTAATTTTCTCAGCAATTGCGGTAAGGTTCCAAGAAACATTCTATAAGCCTGTAGGGTTGCTATAAGGGTTTCCTTTTGCGAGTGGGCAAGGCTCCAACCCAGCCGCGTCCAAAACTCCACCAAAATACATGCTATAAGAATTTTGATCGCGGAGGGGGCACCAAAATGCTTTGCTACGTACAAAACCCGGCTGTTAAAAACATAGTATAACCGCTTCGACTTTATCTGGTAAGAGGCCCCCCCGCCGTAGTGAAGGGCTTGAGCTTCAGCCAGATAATAACTACTCCAGCCGGCTTGTTTTGCCCGGTAGGCAAAATCGAGGTCCTCGAAGTACATAAAAAAGCGTTCGTCAAATCCTTTTATCTGTTCGAATACCAACCGGCGTACGAGAAAAAAAGCTCCAGTCACCTGATCCACTTCACGACTATCGTGATGGTCCCAATCGGTCATAAAATGGGATGGGAAATGGCCGGGAAACAGGCGGTCCAATCCGAGCATTTGGTAGAAAAGGGATCTTGGTGTAGGGAAGCGAGCCACATTGCGGTGGACGGCACCATACCCATCAACAAGTTGGATACCAAGAATACCAACCTGCTCATTGCGCTTCCCATCCAGAAAACGCAACGCCTTCACTAAACTGTCTGGATAGAGCCTGGAATCAGGATTAAGGAAAAGAATATATCCAGACATTCCAACTTTCGCCCCCTGGTTGGCTGCATAAGCAAACCCCATATTCTCATTGTTCCTGATGATCGTGAGAGGGAGTGGCAAATTCTCCAGCCCATCAGCCGAACCATCTTGTGAAGCGTTGTCAACAATAATGCACTGGCGCAAGCAGAGACTGGACTCAGGATTTGCAAGCGAAATCAATTGCAGACAATCCAGCAATTGGTTGCCAGTATTCCAATTTACTATAACAATATCAAAGTCAATCATAGCGGCTTGGTGGCAATTTGATCATTGCGCCAATGCCAACTCAAGGGCAACCTTCCAAGGCGGCAAAGAAAGTTCAAATGTCTGCACGAATTTCTGGCATTCCAGCGCCGAGAAAAGCGGACGCTGAGCAGGTGTGGGAAATTCCGTGGTCGAGGCTGGCAGCAGCTCCTTGAGCGTTTGATCGTGCTTTGCGGGATCAAGCTTGAGGATTTCGAGCGCCCAGTCATACCGGCTGGTATAACCTCCGCCGGCCAGATGATATAAGCCGGTTCGTTCCTGCAGGAAACCTTCTCCACGCGCAAGAACCTGTGAAGTTATCTCAGCCAACATGCGCGCCCAGGTGGGGTTGCTGACCTGATCATCCACTACTCGCAGAACCTCATTTTTTCTTGCCCATCCCATTACCTTGGAAACAAAATTATCCCGCCGCAGACTGTAAACCCAAGCCGTGCGAAAAATCAGGTAATGCCTTCCCATGGATTGGATGGCTTGCTCCCCGGTCAGTTTGCTCCTGCCGTACACATTGATGGGCTGAGGAAGATCTGTCTCGTTATATGGAGCAGCTTTTGTGCCATCAAAAACGTAGTCGGTTGAGTAGTGGATCAGGAGCGCCTTAAGCTTACCGCGCCTCTTCTGCCAGCACGCCCGGTCCCATGCCATTAATCGCATTGGCAAGCTCTGGTTCGCTTTCAGCTTTGTCCACGGCAGTATAGGCGGTTGCATTAACGATCAAATCCGGCCGGCACTCCTGAACAGCCGCGCGAATATTGTCCGGATCCGCCATATTTATTTGTGGGTGATCGAGTGCCGTCAGCGCGCCAAAGGACTGCAAAGTGCGCTGCAGTTCCCAACCGAGCTGGCCGGTATTGCCTAAGAGTAATACATCCATTGAGATTCCGGCTCAGTCAACTTAAGCAAATACTCGCCATAGCCGTTGTTTTTATATGAACGGGCTATCTCAAGTAACAATTCTTGTGAAATAAAGCCCTTTCGATAAGCGATCTCTTCCGGGCAGGAAATCATAATCCCCTGTCTTTCTTGAACTGCCTGAATAAAATTGGCTGCCTGTAATAGCGATTCGTGCGTACCGGCGTCCAGCCAGGCAATGCCGCGTCCCAATTGCTGGACCTGCAATTGGCCCAACTCAAGATAAATTTTATTCAAGTCGGTGATTTCGATTTCACCTCGGGGAGAAGGTTTAAGTGCTTTAGCAAATGCCGCGACCCGCCGGTCAAAGAAGTACAATCCAGGAACAGCAAAATTCGAACGCGGCCTGGCGGGTTTTTCTTCCAGGCTAATGGCAAGACCCCGATTGTCAAATTCAACCACGCCATAGCGTTGGGGATCGCGTACCGGGTAAGCAAACACAATCGCGCCTTCCACCAACTGAGAGGCCTTGTGCAATTGTTCAGAGAGACCATGTCCAAAAAAGATATTATCTCCAAGGATCAGGCAAACCGGATTTTCGCCAATAAATTGCTCTCCAACAATAAAAGCATCGGCCAGGCCGCGCGGTTCAGCTTGCTCAGCATAACTAAATTGCATTCCCCATTGCTGGCCATTCCCCAGCAGGCGACTGAAAATTGGCAGGTCCTCAGGGGTACTGATCACAAGAATCTCCCGTATGCCTGCCAGCATCAGCATCGAAAGGGGATAATAGATCATGGGCTTGTCATAGACGGGCAACAACTGCTTGCTGACTGACAAAGTGATTGGGTGCAAACGAGTTCCCTTGCCGCCTGCCAGGATTATTCCTTTCATTGCCGGCCCTCCACACGTTCGGTATAGTTCTTTTCGAGCCAGGATTGGTATTCTTTTTGTTTGCGGATGGCCTGGATCCAATCGTCATGCTCCAAATACCAGTGCACCGTTTTCAAGAGGCCTTCGCGCAGTCCATGTTTGGGCTGCCAGCCCAATTCCAGCTCAATTTTATCGGTATTCATGGCGTAACGCCGATCATGGCCCGGACGGTCGGCTACAGGCTTTTTCAAATCTACATGAGGCTGAAAAGGCGATCCGGGTCGCAACTCATCCAGAATTTCACAGATGGAATCTATAATCTCAAGGTTGGTGGGCTGGTTATTTCCACCTACATTGTAACTCTCACCAATCTGCCCATGTTCCAGAACCTGCCAGATGGCCTCGCAGTGATCCTCCACATACAACCAATCCCGAATCTGCTTTCCATCTCCATAAATGGGCAGGGGTTTCCCCTCCAAAGCATTCAGGACCATGAGCGGAATAAGTTTTTCAGGGAATTGGTACGGCCCATAATTATTCGAGCAGTTGGTAAGAGTTATAGGCAATCCATAGGTGTGCGAATAGGCGCGTACCAGGTGGTCACTGCTGGCCTTTGAAGCTGCATAGGGTGAATTAGGGGAATAAGGGGTTGTTTCCGTAAAAGCCGGTGCATCTGTGCTCAAAGAACCAAAGACTTCATCTGTAGAAATATGGTGAAAGCGGACAGCTTTTTCATCTGCCTTGTTTTCATCCAGCCAGACTTTGCGCGCCGCCTCCAGAAGGGAAAAAGTGCCAAAGATGTTAGTTTGCACGAATGCGTTCGGGCCAAGGATGGAACGGTCAACGTGGGTTTCCGCGGCGAAATGAACAATCGTATCAATCGCATGGCGTCGCAGGATATCCTCAACCAACACCTGATTGCTGATGTCACCTTTTAAAAATTCGTAGCGATCCGAAGATGGCAAATCTTTCAGGTTTTCCTGGCTTCCAGCATAAGTCAACAAGTCCAGGTTGACGATGAAAACATCCGGCTGGGTTCGCAAAACGTAACGGACAAAATTGGAACCGATAAACCCTGCCCCACCCGTAACGAGTACATTCCTCATAGTGCAACTCCTACTCGAACAGCTCCGCCTCCGATAATAATTTTCCTTTGGAATCTCTTTCTGAAACGATCGGCGGCCTGCCGTTGACTAACGGCCATTCGATCCCCAGCGCAGGATCATTCCACAGAAGCGAGCGTTCCCATTCGGGAGCATAATAATCCGTAGTTTTGTAAACAACCTCCGCCCATTCACTCATAACGTAAAAACCATGTGCAAAACCGACCGGGATCCAGATTTGCTGTTTGTTCTCTGCAGAAAGGCATATACCTACCCAGCGGCCGAAAGTCGACGAACTTCGCCGCAGGTCCACGGCAACATCAAAGACCTTACCCACAATGACGCGGAACAGCTTTCCCTGGCCCTGGCGGATCTGGTAATGCAAGCCACGCAGAATACCTTGCGTGGAACCCGAATGATTGTCTTGAACAAAAGGTCCTGTGATACCCGATCTGGCAAATAGGTCCAAACGAAAGGTTTCCAAAAAGAAACCTCTCTCATCCCCAATCACTTTAGGATTAAAAATCAACACGTCCGGTATATCCAAATGTTCAAACGGCATTGTCCTCACCCACCTCTTTCCCGATAGGCTCGAATAACCTGGAGAGGTTCTCCGATCGCTTTCAAGATCCCATGATCCAGCCAGGCTGCCCGCTGGCACATCTTCTCAATCGCATCCATGCTGTGAGAGACCAGCAAAATGGCCGAGCCGCGTTGGCGAAACGCCTCGATGCGTGCATTACACTTCTTTTGGAAGGCCTCATCCCCAACGGAAAGAACCTCATCCACTATCAGCACATCCGGCTCGGTGGCAGTGGCGACCGAGAAACCCAGGCGTGCATACATCCCAGATGAATAGGTTCGTATGGGGGCATTAATAAATTGGCCCAGTTCGGCAAACTCAACGATTTGGTCGTATTTTTCCTGCATTTCACGGTGACTGAAACCCAGCAGAGCCCCGTTAAGGAAGATATTTTCTTCCCCGGTCAATTCCGGATGAAAACCGGCGCCTAATTCCAACAAAGGAGCCACTCTGCCTTTTACGATCACCCTACCTTTGGTTGGTCGCAAAACACGCGCAACCACCTTGAGCAGGGTGCTCTTCCCGGCTCCGTTGACGCCGATCAGGCCAAAAACTTCGCCGCGATAGACATCCAGAGTGACATCCTGCAGCGCCCAGAACGTTCGCATTTGCACTTCACCCTTCAAACGACGGATGAAGTATTCCTTAAAAGTACGGACGCGTTCACTGGGCACGCGATAGCGTACTGAAACACTCTCAAGATGAACGGCCTCTTCAAAATCCGTCACAAATTCCTCGGCAGAAGGCGCGACCGGATTAGACGCGATAGGCAAATTCATCGGACTTTGAGGTAAAAATGAGCCACCCAGCCAACAGCATCCCAAATGCAATCAGCATGGCAGGCCAGACCTCACTCCAGATGGGCCAGCGCCCATCATATAATGGCACACGCCAGAGTTTGACCAGGTAGTATAAGGGGTTTAGATGCAAAAGCAATTGATATTTTTGGGGAATGGCAGTCTCTGGATAAATGATGGGGGTCAGGTACATCCAGGCGGTTAAGATGATCTGGTACATTTCAGCCACATCGGGAAAATAGACTGCAACCGTTGAAATCATCAGACCCAGTCCGAGTGTAAAACTGGCCAACAATAGTATTGAAACTGGTAAAAAAGCAGCCGAAATCCGGACTGGGTGTTCCTGTAAAGACCATCACAATAACGAGCGGCACAAACGACAAGATCAGGTTGATCGTGCCCGATCCAATCGCTGAGATTCCAAAGGAAGCGCGTGGAATATAAATACGTTGAAGTAAACCGCCCCCCCAAACCAGGCTGTTCATCGCACTAGTAGTACTCTGTGAAAAGAAATTCCAGGCCATCAGACCGCTCAGGATATAAGCGGGGTATGCATGAGTTTGCTTAAATATATTTGAAAAAACGAAGCTGAGTACGAGCATGATACCCAGTGGGTTGAGCATGGTCCAGGCCACACCCAGAAAGGAACGTCTATAGCGGGTGAGAATATCGCGGCGCACAAGCTGGAAAAGCAGGTGACGGTAATTAATTGCCTCCCTGAGTTCCTGGAGAGCATGCGGTACTAGTTGAGCCGAATCATAGGTTGTTGTTGATTGCATGAATACCTGGTGATGGAGCAGAAGGACTGGAGGATTTTACCATGAAACCCAACCAGGGCGTTTCGCGCGGCCACAGACCTTATTGATAATACTCAGCAATCAATAACGACCAGGAAAACTGTAAATCCAGATTTTGAGGCCTATCTTACAACCCTTAGTTTTGCCCGGCGGCGCGCATTGATCAACGGTGCGACTACTTTGCGGAGCAGGTACTTGGCTGGCAAAATCCCGAACCATGAGCCGCCATCACGATAGTGTACCTTGAGCATTTCCGGCCAGCAGCGATCGTCCGCTGAGATCGTTTTTCCGTGGGTGTGTAAACGGAAATTAGCCCATTGGCGTGGCAAATAGCGAACAGGGGCCAGGGCTGCCAATCGCACCCATAGATCGTAATCCATGGCAAAGTAAAATGAAGGGTCGAGCGGACCAACCTTGCGCCATAGGTCTGCACGCCAGAAAGCTGATTGCTGAGGAATGTGAACATAACCACGCCTGCAGCCGGTGGTAATCCGTCTGGGCGGCGGGGAAACGTCCAATCAACCGTCCATTTTCGTCAATGAAGTTGGCATCGCCATACACCAGGCCGACCTGGGGCTGTTCCCGCAAAAATGCGACTGCCTCTCTCACTGCACTTATTTCGTAAGTATCGTCTGAATTAAGCCAGGCCAGGATTTCTCCCCTGGCATGTGCAAAACCCTTATTGATGGCTTCTGTCTGGCCGTGATCCTTTTCCGAAACCCACCAGGCAAACCGGTCTGAATAGCGACGGATAATTTCCGCGCTGCCATCGTTTGACCCGCCATCAACGATAATGTATTCGATGTTGGGATAATCCTGTTCCAACACCGACCGAATCGTGTATTCCAGATAACGCGCCTGGTTATAAGAGGGCGTGACAATCGAAACGAGAGGTGAACTGGAGTCAGACATGGGTCAAGGCTTAAGATTATAGATCGTGTAACCATCTCCCTGAACAATCACGGGATAATGGGCAGCCAGGTAATCACGCAGTTCCGGCTGTTTGTCCAGTTCGCCCTGTGAGGTAATCACGAACTCATCCATACCAGCGGTCAACCGGCTAAACTCGGATGAAAATTTAGAGGTGGTTTCCCCCGCCAGGCTGCGCAAATCGGTATCCATAACGCTTGGCCAATAGGCCCCGGTGACCCAACCCCAATAGCTCAGCCTATACCCGTAATCTCCGGATACTTCGATTATTTTTTTCTCGTGCCCGATCTGCTTGCCCATATCTTGATAGTAAGCGATATCCGCCCGATAATCTGCCACCGCCATGGTATTACGCGATGCCCACATTTGCATCGCTACGCCGAGCAATAGGATCCCAACGAACGCGGCACGCCAAACCCGGCCTTTTATATCTGCCACATGCCTTACAAGGAAATCCGCCACAGGGATCAGGCCAAAGGCAACCACCAGGATGAGTGGCAGGTGGTAATAGTCATGCGTGATAAAGTGATAAGGGAAGGTAAAGCCGTAAGCAATGTAGCCGACCCACAAGCCAATCGCGATGAAGCGCTGCCTGTTGGTTGGGTAAAGAAGGATGCCGACCAGCGCGGCGAACATGGCTGCGAAGCCGGAAAACCCGGCTGCCATGAAGATCCAACGTCCATAAAAAGATGGATCCGTCCAGTAGGATGGGAAGAAACGCAATGCAAATTGTGAACCCAGATTACTGGTGATGATTCCGTAGCTATAGTAAATGAGCACTCGGAACGACTGTAATGCCAACTACGGCCCAGGTTTGTTTATCG
The DNA here is from genome assembly GCA_963776475.1 of uncultured Chloroflexia bacterium. Lineage (GTDB taxonomy): Bacteria > Chloroflexota > Anaerolineae > Anaerolineales > Villigracilaceae > UBA877. The sequence goes on along the minus strand of CAVZMZ010000015.1, from coordinate 3,059 downwards.
GCAAAAATGCGTTTCCAGGAGGCCCGGCTGATCACCAATCCTGCGGCTGCGCCTAACAGAGGAAAAACAGCCACCGATTTGACAAAGATCGTCAGTCCGGTTAGTGCCCCGGCCAGGATGGCCAGTTTCCAGGTCCGGCGCGTCTCCCAGCGGTAAAGAGCCCAAATTGACCAGGCGATCATAGCCACCATTAGCGGATCGGGCAGGAAGGCCCGGCTGACGGTCACCGCAAATGGAACGAACAGGAAATATGCCACGGCGATGATCCCGCCTGCACGCATGGACATTTCCCTCGCCAGCAGCCAGATGGCCACTCCCCCGATCAACCAAAATAGGGAGGCATACAACCGGCCTATCCAGATCTGTACACCGGTCAGGTTATAGGTCAAAGCGGCGAGGGCTTCCATGATGGGAGGCTCGATCAGGTCCTCCGCCTTCCATTGGGCCACCGCCATATTACGCTGCCATGCCGGTACGCTGGTCAGATGCTCATAATACATCCCGCGCGCGATCAGCAAGGAGTGGTACTGGCGCACCATGTAGAAATCATTGGGCAGGTCAGTCAGGTCGTACAGACGGATGCCGAGGGCGGCGACGAATAACACCACCAATAGCAACGTCGCCAGCCAGGGTTTGATAAATAACTTGGATTGAGCAGAACTCTCCATTTTGACGGTTACCTTAAGGCTGAGTCTTCAGGGGGTGTTGAAGGTCGAAAATGACATATTCATCCGTTTGGGCATAAATGGGATAGTTCTTATAGAGTAGATCCTTGACGACCGGTTGATTATCCAGCTCCCCAAACATGGTAACAAGGAAATATTTCTTGCCAGCCGTATCGTTCTGGAAAGTTCTGCAGCATGTCCGGGTTCTGCCCGGCCAGGTAACGTACCCCGATATCGGCACTGGTAAACCAGTTTTCCGCCCCCTGCCAGCCCCAATAAGCCAGCCGGTAGCCATAATCCTGGGTCAGAGCGACCACACCGCCAGCATGGCCGAGTTTGTCGCCAATCTCGGCCCAGAAACTGGGCTCATTATAATAGTTAGCCTTGACTATTTGGTCGCGGGTATACCAGGCCGGGATGGCAATCCCAATCAGCACGATAGCGGTCAATGCCAGTCGCGAGAAGAGACCAGAACTTAGCTCGAAGAAACGCTGAAAGAACACTCGCAGTCCGGGAGACATCGAAATGGCTACCACCGGGATGAACGGCAACTGGTAGTAATCGTGGGTGAAAAAGTGGTATGCGAAGGTCATACCGAAAAGCAAGTAACCAACCCACAATCCGATTAGAAGCGGCCGCTCGCGTTTCGGATCGGCCAGAAAAATGCTCAACGCTGCCAGCAAGACAGCTGCCCAGCCAATGTTGGCATTAACCGTAAAGGCCCAGCGAAAATAGAAGGCCGGATCAATCCACATATTTGGGAAGAAGCGCAGCGCTAATTGTCCGGCCATGTTCAGCTTTAACATTCCATAGAGCGTGTAAATACCCACCGGCAGAACCAGCAGGACGCCCATCACCCAGACCTGCAGGTCGCGGATGGAACGTTTCAGTCCGCGCGACCCGAGGATGACCCCGGCAAAACCGCCAACGATGATGAAGACCGACAGGTTCTTGACGAATAGCGTTGCACCGGAAAGGATCCCAAATGCAATTGCCCATTTCCAACTGGAGGTATTCTGCCAACGGAAAAGCGCCCACAGGCTGAAGATGATCAGACACACCATTAAGGGGTCGGGCATGAAGGCCCGGCTGGCAACCACGCCAAAAGGCACGAAGAGATAAAATAACGTCCCGATCATGGCCGCGCTGGTGGAAGCAAATTCCCGGATGAGCAAGAAAAGTGCCAACCCGGCGATCACCCAAAAGAAGGATGAATAGATGCGCCCAATCCACAGGTATTCACCGGTCAGGCGATAGGTCTGCCCGACGATATTCTCCAGCACAGGTGGTTCGACGATGCCTACATCACCCAGGGAAATCGCCAGGCGACGTGTGGCTTCCGGGACATTCGTGACATACTGATAATATATGCCGCGGGCCTTCAAGGCGGAAAACAACTGGCGGGTGCCGGCGAAATCCAGCGGCGGATCTTTTAGGTTGATCATACGCAGCCCAAAACCCGCCAGCAAGGCGAGCGCCAGAATGATTTTCCACAACCAGGGTCGTTCCTGGGTAATGGTTCCTGTAAAGAGTTTCTTCATGAAAGCACCTATTAACGATTGACTTCAAATACCTGCATTTTTCCGAAAGTATGCAAAAGGAGGGCGGATTTTACATCCAAAGTTACCGAATCAGGGCCGCGGTCTGCAATAACCCAGGCAGGCGTCTGACCTTCGAAGCGATCCACCAAAACCAGGACTCGTTCAAAAGTGGAACTGCGTGTGTCGAAGTTGGCATCCGGGATGCCGTGGTATTCGGAATAGTACCATATCGGGGCATCCTCCGGCGCAGAAACGACAATCAAATCGCCTGGTTGCAACTGGCTTTGAACGAACAGGACGGTTTTTTCTTCATCCCCGCGGATTGTCCAAAGTCTGGGCAATTGCGGGATGAGTCGCGCGGCATCCCATATTCCGCCGGACAAGGCCAGGCCAAAGACGATCGCTGCAAGTGGCAGCCGGACCAATATTTTCGGATGCATTTTTTCCAGCAAGCCGAGCAGGCCAGCCGCCGCCCAAATAAGCATAAGCGGCAGGAGGAAGACCCACATCCTCGCCCAGGCATTCGGTCGCTGGACGAGCAGCAGGATCACGATCCATAATATGGCTGCCAGTTGAAGCGGAACGCGGGTCTTCGAAAGATGCCAATGGAACAGCAGACTTAAGACCCAGCCGGCTGCAAACAAGAGTGTGAAGGCTAATGGAACTCGGGAGGTGAATTCGATGCGGGTGTCGCTAAAGCGACTGGAAAGCGTCTCCAGAAAATCCCCCCAGGGAACAGGTGCGATAAATTTATTGGAAAAGAATGTTGCAGGTCCGGAATAAACGAAAATTGGGCTATATAACATTAGTGTCAGAATGGCAGCTCCCAAACCAGCCGCCGACCAATACCCGA
>CAVZMZ010000014.1:0-30226 GCA_963776475.1 uncultured Chloroflexia bacterium | reverse complement strand
GCCATAATGATAAGCAAAGTCATTGCGAGCCGTTCTTCATCGTCCCGATGTTTTTCGGGATGGCGAAGCAATCTCCTGTAAAAAGCGGTATATTGATCTTCTGGGAGATTGCTTCACTCGCTGAGAAACCCTAAAAGAACTAGGGCAGGCCGCTCGTTCGCAATGACAGATTGTCTTGGAGCAGGAATGAAAAAACTCGGCTTGATATTCATCGTCTTGCTGGTCGCCTTCCTGCCGGCTTGCAGCTCGACGAACCGCCAGGCTTATGATAAAAACCTGTCGCTGTGGAAATCGAAGGGCGTCCAGCATTACCGCTTCAACCTGAAGGTTGGCTGCTTTTGTCCATGGACCGGCCTGATGCCGTTGACGGTTGAGGTCCGGAATGGCGAGATCGTCAGCATGGTAGCCAGCAATGACGGCGATATCAGTCCGTACCTGGATAGCTTTCGCCCGCATGCCACTATCGAAGGCCTGTTCGATACCGTCTATGCAGCCATGTCGAGAGGCGTGTACAGCCTCGCAGTCCAGTACGATGGCACCTATGGCTTCCCTGCCTCCATCGTTGTGAATCCAAGCAAAACGATCATGGATGATGAGACCGGCTACTACGTCACGAATTTTGAAGTCTTGCCGTAACAACATGTAGGGGCAAATTGGCAATTTGCCCAACCTTTGCAACATAAAATAATTGTAGGGGCGACCCTTGTGGTCGCCCCTTGTAGTCGCTCCTTGTGGTCGCCCCTTGTAGTCGCTCCTTGTGGTCGCCCCTTGTATCGCCCCTTGTGGTCGCCCCTGCCCTACGGTACCCAGCCCAGCCAGCCAACCGGGGTTTCGTTTTCAAAACTGAAAAGCTCTTCGCCGGTTGAAGTAGCGGCGATATGCAGCCTCTGCGGCACCGCTGTCTTATCGTAGTTATCGGAAGAGATATACGCCAAATAGCGCTCATCCATCGAAAAGGCCGAAATATCAAACCACGGAGCGGCATCCAGCATGTGTTTGGTACCCTTTTGGTCATACAGCCAGATCTGTTGTTCGCGTTGGACGTTGCGGTTGATGATCATCTGCCAGAAGTACTTGCCCTGGCTGGATAGTCCGAACCAGAACGAATCATTGTACGTAAAGATTTTTTGAGGGACCGAACCAGGGGATGAAATGTCCTGCAGGCAAATATTCGGAATGCCGTTCGCCAGGTCGTTTGGGTTGTCCTCCGGACACATCCAGACCAATTTGTTCCCGGCGATCCAGCCTGCGCTGCTATCGTCAGGATGGTCGGAATGGGTGAAGTTCTGCAGCTCGCCCGCTTGGGCATTATCGTCAAATGGAAGCAGGTAGATCTCACCCGCGCCGTAGGTGGTATCCGCGCCGTTGATCGCCAACCAGTAGCCCTGGGGAGAGAATATTGGATTGCCTAATCTATAATCATCCGGCGCATCCAGGACCTGGACCGGGCATTCTCCGGAACTCCGGCAATCCATGTCGATCCAACCGATGTGGGACTGGAATTCGCCGGGGTCCGGCAGTTGGAAGTTAAAAGCCATCAACCTTCCATCGGACGACCAGGTCGGCCAGGTAAGGCTGCCTTCCGGGGAAATATGCAACCGGCGCGGCAATGGGTCGCTAAAACGGAGTGTATACAGCTGTAGGTTTTGCATACCCGTATCCGGACTGAAGCTGCCGGCCAGGTAGTCAAGCCCCTTGCGGTCCGGGTGGAGGTAGAGGGAAGATACGCTGCCTGGAAGCGTCATGAACAAAGCCGGCGTTGTTCCCTCATCCGGGTTGAAGCGGTAGAGTTCGGTCTGGCTCCCATTCCAGAGCGCGTAGAGCAGGTCGCCGGTTTGCAGCGTTTGACCGCTGTAGGAGTAACTGTCGAGCGACACAGGCGTGGGGGTAGGCGCAGGCGAGAAGGCTCCGGGATCGGCAACCAGCGCGGTGGGTGTGATCGAAGGGATGTCAGATAGCTTGAACGTAAATTCAAAGGGGCCCTGGACAATAACCGTGGCCATTACAATGGGCAGGTTGAGCACTCCGCTGATCTTCTTTCCGCCATGGATCAGTTCTACATGAATATCCTGACTCCCACCCAGGTCGCCCCACCCGTACAGGTCATCCACCCGGTCGGGACGGCCTAACTCGAGTTCATAGGGTGTAATGCCAGCCACCGTCTGGATGGGCTCGTCGGCGTTCAGGGTCAGGCGCAAGCTGCTGTCACCCATGCCAACGAAGGTGGCCTGGCTGAAGTGGACGGTTGCGCCCAATACCTGGATATTTGCATCCAGCGGGATGACCGTGTCGGGCTGGGGGTCAGCGCCCATGTCCACAGTGATCGTTCTGGTCGGGAATATCAACACTGGCGAAAACGGCCGGGACAGTCAGGGTCAGTGTGTGTATTCCGGTAAGGGGCGGGAAGGTCAGCGTTCCACTAAAGGTTCTTCCCCAGTTGTCCACGCGATAAATCCTCCCCTGCTCGTCCCGCAACATAACCGGATTGGTGTCAGTTTGCCAGACCAAACCCATATCCGAGGATGGAATTAATGCCGGGTCCGTCGACTGCGCCTCCAGCAGCACGGAAGTGTTCTCCGCCCCGGTGGTGGCGGCCTGCAAACACAGCCGGATGCCGTGCTTTTCCACGCACAGGTCAGCCGCAGGCGAGGGCTGCTGGGTGGCTTCCAAATAAGGAACGGCGCGTACATCCGGCAGGTTGGACTGGGCGGCAGGAATCCAGGTTAATGGAAGATGCCACCCGGCGGGCAGCACCAGGCTGGTCTGCGTGCTCCCGGATGGCAGGGCTGGGAAAACCAGCCGGACGCCATGCGATCCGGGAGTGTTGGGGAAATATTCCCAGGAGGAAAGAGCCAGTTGCGTACCGGGGCCGGTCTCAAGCAAAGCCCCCTCCGCCGGGGAGGCAGTCGCGCTGTATTCGAGATAGAGCGTCGTGTTGTCCGGTGTCGCCACCCCATGCGTCACCGTCAGGCTGAGCCCGTTATGCGTCTGCATGACCGGCTGCTGCAGCACGAAGGTAGAATCCGCCGGCAGGAAACCGGCATCCTGGACATAGATATAGCCGAACAGGCGGCTGACGGCTGCCATGACCGGCTGCCGGAAAATAACGATCATCGCCAGGGCCAGGATCAGCGCCGCCACCCAGGCGGTCCGGGCGCTAAACAGGCGGCGGATGGGAGCCGTATCCGGGTCCGAGGCTTGGCTTTGACGCTGCCCAGCGTGTGCGCAGGCCTGATCGCGGGGCTAGTTCAGCTTCGAAATCCAGCGCGTGCAGGGCAATAACTGCCTGGGCTGCGGGCTCTGCCATCGGATGGTTAAGGGGGTTGGAGGGCTGCCCGGGCAGGATCCCCAGCAATTGGTCGAGCCACAGGCTGAACTGCTCGATCGACTTATTGGCCATGCTGCGCCTCCGCCTGGACGGTTGCCAGTTGTGAACGTAATTTCAGAAGGGAACGATAAAGGAGGATGCCTACATTACTTTCGGTCAGGGTGGTGAGCTCTGCGATCTGGCGGTTGTTGAGCAGCCCACCGAATTTGAGTGCCAGGATTTCACGCGCCCGGCTGTCGAGGCATTCAAGGGCCAGCAGGACCTGTTCTTTGGCCTGATTGAGCATGATGGCCTGTTCCAGGGCTGGGTCGTCCGGAATGGAGAAATCCTCATCCAGCGGGACGGTTTGTTTCTCCGCTTTCCAATGGTTGACGCCCAGGTTATGGGCAATCGCAAATAACCAGGTCTGGATGGGCGCCTTGTGCGGGTCATAGCGGGACAGGTTTTTCAAGGCCCGCTCGAAAGTGGCGGAGGCCAAATCGTTGGCAGTTTCCGGATCCGCGCCGCGATACCGGAAGTAACGGAAGATAGCCGGATAATAGCGCTCGAATGCCTGTTCGATGGATGCCTGCTGAGGTGAGGCGGTTTTGATTTGTCGCTGCAAAGTGCCCTCCCGGACAGTTCTCTATTAAGTTATACAACATTTCTTCAAATGTATTACACCATTTTGTTCGTCGGCACCTAACCTTTTATATGGAGGATCCACGGACCGTAAATGGCCCCTTCGATGGCATCTATGATGATCTGGTCTGCCCGTTCCCGGGTCATGCCCGCTGGCAATTGCAGATCGGTGGCATATCCGGCCATGCTGAAATGGCATTGGAAGTCCAGCCCGGGATATTGGGCCATGAGATCAAGCCGGGCTGCCTGGCAGGCGGCATCCGGTTCGCCGGGCGGAGGCGACATGCGCAGGCCGGTATCTATTGAGAGGCGAATATCCTGAGCCTGATCGATTTCGGAGGCGCTGGCCTGGTACCTCATCGCGTAGCAACCCCACGGAGGGATCGTGCTGCCGTCCAGGAACGGCGCCGGTTTTTGATCGATGAGCAAGCTCGGGGCCGGGGAACCCAGCGCAAAGTTTCTATTCGGCACCGTCATACAAAAACTCACGGTGGCACTCTCCGCGTCGGATGTGAAGCCGGTCAGGGTCACCGATATGCCGCTGGCTGTGGTTCCGCTTCCGGCCGCAGGCGGGTTACAGGGTTGGGCAGGATCGCAGACCATGATTTTCGCCCAGACCTGGGAGCCGCCATCCACAGGGACGGTTTCGCCGCGTTCGTTCTCCAGGATCCAATAAACTGTGCGAGTTCCCATTGCCGCCGGCGCGGCAAGGCTGATGGAGAAGCTCACAGTGTTCCCCGGCGGTGTCTCCTGGGGAAGAGGCAGCTGTGCAGGGCTGCCAAGGCCTTTGCTTTGAGAAGTTGGATCCAGCACAAGCGAATAAGCGCTTGTCCAGGTTTTACTCCCGGTATTTTTAATCTCGAAGGTTTTAATGAACTTTTCGCCGGGTTTCAGGATGGAGTTATCCGGGTAGGTTTCCTGCACGAGTGCGGCCTGATCTTCTGTTGCAATCCGATTGGAGCGGGTGGGGGAAAGCGCTGGATGTGAGCGTTATTTCGACTGTGGGGGTGGGAAGGTAAAGAGTCGGAGGAGGCAGGGCAGTAATTGTCGCGGCTGCCAGGGGGACGGCTGTAAGCGTCGGTGAGTCTTGTTCCGCGGCGCCACAGCCTGTCGCGGATGCCAACAACAGGAGCAGGCAGCCCAGGGGAAGTACTTTTGCTGAAAGAGTTTTCATGCCCCGCTGGTATCCCAGCTTATTTTACCCAGCCGCGAATCTCACCTTTGAGATGAGACAACGGGACAACCTGGCAGGTTTTCAGGTTGACCAGCGCCGGGGTACTTTCCGGTTGCATGACGTCCGTGTTCACCACGCCGAATGCCAGCCAATCCCCATCCGGGCTCCACAGCGGCAGCCCAACCGACCAGCTATCCAACTGGACCAGCAAGCGCTGCTCGGTTCCGTCCAACCGGGAAACGAAAATGCCGGGTGTCATTCTGCCGGGTACTTTATCTGTAAAAGCGACCCATTGGCCATCCGGTGAAATCGAAATGTTTTCATCACCAGGCTGCCGGATGAAATCCAACGTCTGTGCTGTACCGCCGCCAACCTCGAAAAGTTGAGCTGGAATGCCTCCACCTTGGGCGCTCACCCCGATCACCTTTTGGCCATCCGGCGTCCAACCACCCGCCATGAAGTTTTCGGAGTTATCCGTCAGGGCGCGCACGGCCCGCCCGTCTGCATCCATCACAAAAATGTTATAACCTTTATCGGTCAGGCGTGAAAAAGCAATCCGAGTCCCATCTGGCGACCAGAGCGGTTGTGAATTGAAAGTAGCCTCGGTTAGGGCAAGGCTCTGTCCGGTCGGGATGTTCATCATGTACAGGTGGTTATCCGCGCCGCTGTAGACCAGCTGTGTGCCGTCCGGCGAGAGCGAGCCTTGGCCAAAGACCAATCCCTGCGACGTACTGCCATCCAGGCTGGCGATGAAGATGGAAGGGTCCGGCGATATTGCCCCACGGGATACCAGAGCCCTGCTCGGCAAGCCGGCCGGGATCGGGAGCGGATTCGCCGCAACCTGTTTCCATGCCTCCAGCGTGACGCACGCCTGGGGCGCAGTCGCAGGCGTGGCACCAGGTTCGCCTGCGGGCGGAGTCCAGGTTGCATCCCAGGTCCCATTGACGGTCGCGCCGCTGGCATTAAAAACGAGCGGGAAGGTTATTTTTGCATTCGTCAGGATGGTGGACAGAACCAGCCCATTAGCTTCATCCCGATTCGATCCCCCGCCGCTGGAGATGCCGGATAACCCATCCGTATTAAGACCGCTCGTGATCGTGAAGGGCAGCCCCTGCAGGGCCGGGTCGGCCTCAATGCCGATCTCGAAGCCTACCATGTCGCCCAATTTGACGTAGGTCACTTTGAAGGCATTCGCCAGCAGGCCGGGGACCTCGAGCGGGATCTGACCGGTCTTCCAGGCCATCCCCAGTTGAGAGTCCGACCCATTGAAACCATAGGTGCGCAAGTCAAGCGTGAGCTTGACCGGCTGCTTGAATTCCACGTTCATGTTTGTGGCGCGCAAGGTCAGGGGAGCATTAAAGCTTTTCCCGTACAGGTGAACTAACCACTGGTCCGCCTCCGGTGCCAGCCCGGCCTCCTGCCAGTTCCCCGGTTCCAAGGCTACCTCCTGGCCTTTGGAATCGTAGGCCTTGAGCCCCCAAGCTGCCGGCCACACACTGGAAACGCGCCCATCCGACCATTCCGTATGGCCGATCAGGTAATAGCCATCGGCAAGGGGAATGTACCGGTCAACTGCCAGGCTGATCCCATACAGGGACGGTGAATTGGGTTGCGCACTCGCGGGACTCCATTGGAGCTGCCAGGTCCTGGATTCCCCGTTCAGGCTCAGGTTGGAAAGCGCAAGTTTCAATTTACCCGCAGGCCGGTTGGCGTAATCTAGGCTTCGCCACCACTCGCCTGGGGTGGGACTGCCCCCGCCTCCCCCACCCTGGGCAGCGTAGCCGGAAATCGCAACGTCAACCTCCCGAACAGCCCGGTCGGAAGTCCGGAAGGAGAACCGGTACCCGGTTTCCGAGACCGCTTGAATGGATACCAGCGTGACCTTATGCCCGGCCAGCTCGAAGCCCTGGTTCAACGTCCATTGCTGATCCGACTGTGGAGCCGTTCCGGCGTCGAAGTCGATATCCGCCATTGCATTCGGATCCGCCGGTACCGTAAATTGCCCGGGATAGGTGATGGTCAGCGGAGGGTTAAACGTCTTCCCGACCTGGTACACCCACGCTTCCGCTCCCGCCTGCCCTGGCGGCAGCTGCAGGCCGGGTTCGTTCGGGATGGTGTAGAAGACATCTTGCCCGGCAGCATCCGTAATGGTTACCGGTCCGGTCAGCGACCAGCGAGAGCCGCCGGAAACGGCCAGATCGCCGGCATCCCCCGGCCGGAATTCGCCCAGCAGGATGTAGCTGTCACCCATGTCAATCACTTTGAGCAGCGCCAGTGGATTTTTTACAGACACGGCTGTCTCCGCCTGCGGGATGGGAGAAGGGGTTATATCGATCACCGGTAGGACGGTCAAGTCCGACGGAGCAGGAACGAAGCGCAAAGGCAGTTCCCACTGCTCGGGAGCGAGTCCGGGGAGTGTATCCTGGATACATGGCAGGACAAAGGTGGTTTGGTTTACATTGGCCGGGATGGGTGGGTACTCTATTTTTATTTCCATGAGGGTGCCGCCACCGCCGGTAAGGTTGAGCAATGTGCCGTCCGGTAGCCGAAGCTCTGCGGCCCCGCTGCAACCGCCGACATTCTCATTATGCGAGTAAGCCGACCAAGGGACGCCTTCCAGCCTGTAAGTCACTTCGGTCTTGTCCGGGGTCAGGAAGGCTTGTTTTACCGTCAAGGTGATGCCATCGCGTGTTTGAATCACAGGTTCTGCCAGAACACGCAGGGATGTGTTTTGTTCCACGAGCCCAAAACCCGGGATGTACCCTAACAGTTTGCGTACCTCCGCGGCCACGCGCTGCGGGCCGATGATCAACACTGCCAGCATCAGAGCCAACACCACTCCAATCACGATCCCCCAGGCAGGGCGCAGACGGAAGGAACGCGGCGCTGCCGGTGCGATCACCCGGGCGGCCAATTTCGAGCGTAAAGTTTGTTCAAAATGTGGATCGGGTTCAGGAATGGCCAGCGCCAGGCGCAGTTTTCCTTCGAACTCGGGAGTGACTGTAAATTCAGTCATGGTTCACCTCCAATTGGCGTTGCAAACGGGCGGCTAGCCTGTAAAAGGCTTTCTTGACCGTATCTTCCTTCCGGCCCAGGGAAGCGCCGATCTCTGCAAATGACAGGCCGGCTGCGCAACGCAGACGGATGAGTTCCTGTTCTTCTTCTTTCAGGCTGCCCAGGAGGGAGGCCAGTTGCTCAATCTGGTCTGAGTGGATGACCTGGGCCAGAGGATCCTCACCCTGGTCGGGGTGGCTTTCATTCAATGACTCCACTGGCTTGTGACGGTAATGGTCCCTGGCTTTATTGCGGGCAATGGTAAACAACCAGGCTGAGAAGTATCCACGATGCCGGTAGTGAGGCAGGGCTTCCAGCGCGGCGAGAAACGTCTGTGTGGTCAGGTCCTCGGCCTCGGGGATGTTGCCCACCCGGCTGTACAGGTATTGATATATTGGTCGGAAATATGGTCATATAACTCCGTGAATTCCGCCGGATCGCGCTGGGCTGCTGTAATCAATTTTGCCTCGTCATCTACGGAGTGAATTGTACTTGGAGCGGCTTTGTACAAAGGCATCCTCTCTAGTGAAGATTCTTGTTAGAGCACTATTCTACTGTTCTCATAAAGTTAAACGAGAAACGATGTAGAAAGGGACATAAGACCGGACTAAAAACTTGCGAATGTTTTGCTTTCCAGACGCTGTTTCATAGAATTCCAGACTTATTACTCTCATCTATCCATGTTTATATATATATATGGAACATCATACTCCGAGTGTATTGCTTCCTGTTGCTCTTTTACCAGCTTTGAAGTATATTTTTACGAGCATAAAAGTAGGGAGGGCGACTGGCGATTTATAAGGTAATACAACCTACATATCTCAGAGCAAGCGAAATTTAATAAATATATTGAAGAATTCATTGTTCCTTTTGGCCTTCTTTTTCGATATATAAGTAAGCGAAGATTATGGCGACCAAGCCGATTGTGATAGATACCAAATTGATCGAAAAAGCCCGTCGAACGCCCAAGGCCTTCGCGGCGATATACTGGCAATACCTCAATCCGGTCTATCGTTATGTCTACCGGCGGTTGGGAAACGTCCATGAGGCAGAAGATATTACCTCTCAAGTGTTCGTTGAAGCGTTGGAGGGCCTAATCGATGGCAGGTATCACGAGGATGGATGTTTTTCGGCCTGGTTATTCACCATCGCTGCCCACAAATTAGTCGACTTCTACCGCCTTCGCCAACCGATGCAACTGGATGATAACCACATAACGGAGGAAAACCTCTCTGCGGTAGTCGAAGCGAATGAAGATCGCCGGCATTTGACCAAGCTTCTGGCCGAATTGGAAGAAGAAAAGCAGGAACTTCTGCGCTTGCGGTTCTCCGCCGGATTGAGTTTTGCCGAGATCGCCGCACTGGACGGGCGCAACGAGGCGAGTGTAAAAATCGCAGTCTATCGCTGCATCGACTGGTTGCGTGAACATTGGGAGGCCCGAGATGGCTGAACTCAACCAAGTTCTCACAGATTTCTATAAATCGCCGGAGCCCAATCCTGATTTTGCCAGTTTGCTGGAGGAGAAACTGGCAGCTCGCCACAATGAATTGCTCCAATTTCCCCAAAAGGTATCTCTAAGACAAGAGAAGAAAGTCTTCTGGTTGAACTATCCTCGATCCAGATCTTCTGCACTCTGGATGTCCATCGTGGGAGCTTTAGTTTTGCTCCTTGCCGGTGCCTACACCCTCGCCAGGCTGAAGGGATACCTCCCCGGTTTCGGTTTCGTCAGCGATGCAGGGAAAACGTACGTCCTGTCCCAGCCGGTTGAAGTCAGCCGGAACGGAATTACCATCCGAGTGGAAAAAGCTGTCAGCGAACCCACATTATTCTGGGTGGAACTGGCCATTACAGGCTCGCTCGAGGAACAGGATTTCTCCAGGGCCTATACGCTCCTGACCGATGGCGAAAAAACCATCTCTACCATGGGCTATCAAAATCGGTCTGCTGACGGAGCCGAGCAGCGAACGTATTCATTCCCTGCTCTTCAGAATGGATCGGTTCAGGAGACATTGATCATTGAAAACCTGGGCGGGGAAGATTTCAGCCTCCCACTGGCACTGCGTCCGCTCACTCGGGATGAGCTGGTGCCTGCCCAACCCGAGAACGCAACCCCGTTGCAAAGCATGGTCAGCGATGGAGCTTTCGTGAGCATCGACCAGATCGCCTATACCACCGACAAGACCATCCTGCAGGCGTCTCTTCATTTCGGTGCTCCAAACATTTGGGTCATGGGTCAATGGCAATTGCAACTGACCGGTTCGGACGGAAGTATTTATCCAATGGTTGATATCACGCCAACCGCATCTTATCCAGCTGACAATTCTGTTCGTATCTATGAGACCAACCCGTTCAAAGGGGCCGAGCAACTAACGTTCACATTGAAAATGGTCACCCGACAGGCGGAAGAAGATCTGCCCCTCATGAGAGATTTTTCAGCGGATGGGATCGGTTTTAGTTTCGATCCCGGAACGGGCCTTCAGGCGGGAAAGAGCTGGTCATTCGATCAGACCTTCAAGTTGGCTGATATGTCTCTCCACTTGATAGAAGCCCGGTTGGATTCGCCTACGACGATCACGTTTGAATTTGTGCCGGATGGAAAAGTGACCGGCGTGATGCTCTACAGTCCAGACCCGAATTTGACCGCCGGCGCTGTGGGACCCCAGTTGCCTAATGGGAATCTCACGGCCAGTTTGACCTTCAAAACCATTCCCTCCCAATCGCTCGAGATCCGACTTGCGAATATATATTACACGGCACACGGTCCTTTCCAGATCTCCTGGCAGCCGCAGGCGGCTCCTATCGGACTGAGGGAGCCTACGGCGACCATGGAGCCTACCTTTAACACCTCGCCTCACAGAAACGCCCGTTTCTAGCAATTTGATCGTCACGGAGACTAGGAACCTGATCCAGAAATTCAATGAACCTCTCCATCACGGACCGGGCTGGATCCACATTCAAAGCGAAACGACCACGAGGCAAGCTCCCGGACAAACCTTCCCCCCAGCCTTTTTTCGCAATGACCAATGGCTTGAGATCAATTCCGCAGGGAATGTGACCCGCTCCGTCTGGCTGGACCAAGATGCAGAAGGAAGGATACTCCAACAATCTGCCACTATCGGGAAGTACACGGTCAATTTCACCAGCGGACAAGCCGGTTTTAACGGTAATTCGCCTTATCAATTCAACCTGGATGAAATGGGCCAGGGTTTCGGCCAGCCGGGGACGGAAGTGTTCCGCCAGGATGAGCCATGCGAGGATGGACGGCGTTGTATTGAGATCATCGGTCAGCAATTTTTTTCTCAGCCGGTGACCAATCCTGGCGAAGCCCAGTCTTTTTGGGGCGCCGGCCAGCACGTGTGGATCGATGCGGAAACCGGTCAAACGATCGAAGTTCAATCCTTCTGGTTGCTGGAGGATGGTTCGAAACTAATCAATTACACCAAGAAGTATCAGGTCGTCGAAAAAGTGGAGTCTCCACCGCAGGAAATTTTGAATGTGTTGAAGAACGTAGTCGTGCCTTAAGCCCTTTTATGAGATTATTCTGGCCACCTGAAAGTTTGCTGTCATAAGTAGAAACAAAGTGGAATTTGAACAGAAAGGTTATTGGCCAACCTCCTTTGGATAAGGAGCAAGCCGACCCGGAAGATACTCTAGACGATAAGGCGATCGATACCCTGCAAGGGATATCGATCGCCTTATTCTTGAATTCCTGGAAAATTATCTGCCCAACACCGCTGCCAGGGGCGCGGGCGCCTGGATCTGGGCGCCGCTGCCGGAGGCCTGGGCCTTTTCCACATCCCGCGCCCACAGATACAGGCAGGTATGGTAGGCGGTGTTTGTATAGCCGGTCACCACCGTGGCCACCATGATGAAGATCCCGGCCAGGATCACGCCCAGCCCGATCCCGGACACCAGGCCAAAAGTGGCCAGGGTCGAGCTGTTGGTCAGCGAGATGATGCCCAGCCCGGCGCCAAAACCGAGCGCGATGCCGACCGCGCCCAACAGGAACCCGATCAAGCCGTTGACGGCCCTGACACCCACCGTACTGATGCCCACCAGCAGCAGGTTATTCTTGATGATATGACCGGCGCGCTGCAGGGCGTTCTTCAGGTTGATATTTTCGATGACCATGGCGGGCAGGATCAGGAAGGCAGCTTCGGTCCAAACCGTACCGAGCAGGCCGGCAAGCACGTTACGCCCACCTGAGCGGCCCTTGCCCCGGATGGCGCTTTTGAGCAAATTGACGGCGGTTGAAGCCGCCGCCAGGCTGAGGATATTCAACCACTCACGCCTGACGACATCCCAAGCCTTGGACATGACGCCATCGCCCTCGGCCAGGTAGCCGTAGACCAGGTAAATGGTCATGGCCGAGAAAATGTAGCCGACCGAGTACTGGGCAAAAACCAGCAGGGCTCCGAAAACGAACATCACCACCCGCCCGACAACGGTAGCATCTCCGAAAATGAACGCCGCACCGATGATCGGGATGAGAAAAATAACCGAGACGATCAACCCGACGAAGAGCGAATAGATCGAGGGTTTGATCAGGTCCCGGTCTTTGAAGGCCATCTGCCAGGCCTCTCTAAGGAACGACCAACCACGTGAGAAAGATTGCATAGGGAACCTCCTCCAAATGAGCGATTTCCTTAATTATAGCCAGTTCAACCGGAATGCATATCACCTTTTATAGGCGACCGCCACCCCGTCCCGCACCGGCACCAAAGCCATGATCCAATCCGGGCTGTGGATGAGCATCTCGGTCAGCTTGCGCACGCCGGTTGTGGCAGGCGACTTATCCTTATCGTCGAAGATGTTGCCATGCCAGAGCATGTTATCCACCACCAGCACCCCGCCCGGGCGCAGCTTTTCGGCAATCACCGGGAGCGAATCGGCGTAGCCTTCCTTGTTGATGTCGTTGAAGATCAGGTCGAAGGGTCCGGGGGTGTTGCGCAAGGTCTGGACCGCCTCGCCGACGTGGTACTTGATGATTCCGTCATAGCCCAGCACAGCCAGGTGCTGGCGCGCCTGTTGAGACAGGCCATCATCCCAAACCACGTGAAAAACTTCTCCGCCGCCGTTCTCACTGACGGCTTTTGCAAACCAGGCGGTCGAATACCCGTAACCGGAACCGAGCTCGAAGATGCGCCGGGCGCCGATCATACGCGCCACCTGGTAGCACAGGTAACCGGAGGCGGGTCCGATGATGGGAAATTTGATCTTCTCTGCGTAGGCTTCCATCGCCTGCATTTCCGGCGGACGCGGCGGTACCAGGCCGTCAAGATAGCCCATCAGGTAGTCGGGAATCAGGGGTTGAGTCATATTCCATCTCCTTACCAATATAAAAAGTCTTTATATTATAACTAAATACCCCCAAAATTATCCAGATTTTGGCATCCCCCAGAAGGCGGAGATACCTATCCTGGCATCAATTCCACGATCAACGTATCCAGGGCCAGGTCAAGTGGAACCTGGCTCGTTTTTGCCCCCTCGTCTATCTCCAGCAATTTATGATAAATGGATTCCAGTGTGCGCATGGAAAAGCGCCCGGCCTGGTTGCTTACCTTTTGCGCAACGAATTCGTGCAATCCAAGCGCTTTCTGGATATCCGGAACGCTGGCATGCTCATCCAGCATCTCACGCGCCTGGAGCAGCAGCCGGAACTGGCGGATCACCATGCCCCACAATTCGAAAGCTTCTTCATCTTCCAATAGCTGGTGCAGTACGCGCTGGGCCTTTTTCCCGTCGTTTTGACCGAGGGCGTCCACCAGCTCGAAGACGCTGCCCTGCGCGCTGACGATGCTGACGTTCTCCACATCCAGCAGGCGTACGGGCCGCTCAAAATTGACGTAGGTCAGCAGCTTGATCAGTTCCTGGGCGGCGATGCGGGTATCTTCCCCGACCATCTCGGAGAGGCGCGCAGCCGCGTCCGGTTCGATCTTGCCGCCTTGTTTTTTCGCCTCGGATTCAATCCAGTGCGGCATTTCCCAGCGTTTCGGCAGGTTGTAAACGTGCTGCCCGGCACGCGCTCCGGCCTGCGAGGCCCATTTCAGCAGCCAGTGGTCACGCTTGAGCTCTTCGTACTCCACCAGCAGGATGGTCGTGGTGGGTTGGGCTTTGTCCAGCAAGCTGATGAATTTTTTGCGGTTCTCGGCGGCGGCAAAAGCCGAGACCGGGTGGACGAACACCATCACCCGGCGCGGCGCCAGGAACGGAGCCGCGTTGACGGCTGTGTTGAGCGCTTCGAAGTCCAGGCCGAGACGCCCATCGAACCTGGCAATATTCATGTCGGCGGTGGTCGGGTCACCCAGGCCGGCACACAGCTTTTCGATATGTGCGGCGATGGCAAACTCGTCATTGCCATGCAGGATGAGGATGGAGGGGGTCTCTGGCATTTAGGAGGTTTACTAGCCCTGGGTTATTACACGGTGGACGGACAAGCGCCCCAATTGGAGCGGGACAATATCCACGACCGACAATCCTTGCGGATCGCCGGAGGTGGTAATGCGTTCCTGGATTTTTGGACCGAGCGGCTGGCTGATGATAAAGCCCAGGATCGCCAGGGCCATGACCAGCGGCAGGCGCTCGACCCGGTCACGTTTATCCTTTGCGCCAGCCATGGCCAGCCAGGCCAGCGCCCCGGCCACGACTCCCGAAGCGACGTAATTCGTCCCGCAGTTGGGATGGACTGCCAGGTAGCGCTCGCCGTTGTTCATGCGCGCCAGCGCCTGGATAACCGCCTCGCGCACGTGTTCCGTGGGGATATCGCCCAGCAGGAAGAAGCCAAACGGGAAGGAATAGCCGGCCAACGGCCGGTATGGAAAACGCTGCGAGAGGATGGTGATGGTGGCATGTTCCAGCCCGTGGTTGCGGCGCAGTCGGGAAAAGACGGGGATCTCAAGGACGGTCATAGTTGACTCCTATAGTGAAAAGATTATACCTGTAAAAAAGGCTTCCGAAATTCGGAAGCCCGGGGAGAGATCAGTCAGCGGCAGCGGAAGCCGGTTCACGGACCGGAACGGTCGTGGACTGGATGAAGCCAATGTACATCAAAACCACTCCAACCAACTCGGACAGGTAAAGCCCGTCGACCAGGCCCATCTTGACAAACGAGCCGGCCATGGCCGGAGCCAGAGCGCCAATGGCGATCAGCACGTTACCGATCATACGGTTGACCAGCACCCGCTTGCGAAAGAAGATGATGGCGGAGTAAATGGCGCCTCCTACCAGCGTCAGGGTGCCGTAGATGTTCAGGATGATCGTGAAGGCAATGATCAAGCCGCTGCGGGTCAGGATGTCTTTGTATTGGGAGGAGATCGCCTGGGTCACATTATAGGAAGGAGGCGGCAGACGTGAGCGGTGCGGATAGGACCAGGACCGCAACCAGCAAAGAAATGGCAGCCAGGATCCCGGTCAGGGTCCAGGCAACGCCGCGCCTGCGGACCAACAGGTGGACCGTGCCCTGTCCCAGCCAGGCGGCGGTCAGCATGGCTCCGCCGAGGTACCACAGTTTAAGCACCAGTCCGCTGAAGGAAAAGGCCAGCAGCACTTCCGCCAGGGTCCCCAGGCCGTAGAAAAGCAGTCCGATGGTCCACATCAACAGGTGCGGGCCGCGGCGCCTGAGATAGCGGATGAAAACGGCAGTCGCAAAAGCGAACGTCACCAAAGTGGACAGAAATGGCAGGTAATGCATGGGATCCTCCTAAAATACGTCTGTCGTCATTTTACTGCCGGTAGATGAAAATTAGATAAATATTTCCTGAGACAAAAAAAGGCCGGCTTTAAAGCCGGCCTGAGCAAACCCGTGGTTTACGATTGTGCGATTTTTCTGCCCTGCGGGGCTTCACGTTGGACGCCAAAGGCCAGTTCCAGGGCCAATTGGACAGAGCGCGCCTCAACCACTTCGATATCCGCCGGCCAGGATTCACCTTTGCGCAGGCGTTTCGGGACGATGGCAGTCTTAAAGCCCAGTTTGGCGGCTTCCCGCAGCCGCACCGGCATCTGGCCCGGCATGCGCAGTTCCCCGGCCAGGCCGATCTCGCCAATCAAGACTGTATCGGCGCGCACGGGCAAATCCTTCATGGAGGAGGCGACTGCCGCGGCGATTGCCAGGTCGGCAGCCGGCTCGTCAATTTTCAGGCCGCCCACCACGTTGACAAAGATATCCGCTTCCGACAGGTTCAGCCGGACACGGCGGGTCAGCACGGCCGCGATCATCAGCAGACGGTTATAGTCCACGCCGTTGGGAGTGCGCCGGGCATTGCCAAACTGCGCCGGGTTGGTGAGCCCCTGCACTTCCACCAACAGCGGACGCGTGCCCTCCATCGTCACCGCGATGGCCGAACCGGCCGCGTTGACCATGCGCTCCGCCAGGAATGCTTCGGAAGGGTTGGTCACTTCGGCCAGCCCGCGCTCGAGCATCTCGAACACGCCCACTTCGGCGGTGGCGCCGAAACGATTCTTGACCGAGCGCAGCAGGCGGTAGGCCTGGAAGCGGTCGCCTTCCAAATACAGCACCGTATCGACGATATGCTCCAACACACGCGGCCCGGCGATCGTGCCCTCCTTGGTGACATGCCCGATAACAAAGACCGACTCGCCGGAAGATTTGGCCAATTCCCGCAGCCGGGAAGCGCTCTCGCGCACCTGCGAGACCGATCCAGCCGCCGAGTCCATTTCGGGGATATAGACCGTTTGGATGAAATCGACGATCAACAAATCCGGTTTAACATTCGCTACGTGTTCGAAAATTGTATCCAGGCTGGTTTCGGTGACGAGGAACAGCTCCGGCGGGAATTTCGATTCAGAGCCGATGCGCGCCGCCCGCATCTTGATCTGCCGCTCGGATTCCTCACCGGAAACGTACAGGACCCGCAGCCGGGTCGCCATGGCGAGGGCCATTTGCAGCATCAGGGTGGACTTGCCGATGCCGGGGTCGCCGCCCACCAATACAATCGAGCCGGGTACCAGGCCGCCGCCCAACACGCGTGAAAACTCGCCAATCGGGACGGCAATTCGCTCTTCGGCCGAGGTGCTGACCTCTGACAGGCGGCGCGGGATGGAGCGTCCGCTCAGGCCGCGCGGGGCTGTCTTCGATCCGCCGTTCTCCTCGGCAACGATTTCTTCGACCATGCTGTTGAATGAACCACACTGCGGACACTTCCCCATAAATCCGGCAGAGACGCGTCCGCACTGCTGGCAGACGTAACGGGTGTGGGTTTTGGTTTTGGACATGTGGATATTATACACTCCGCCCTGCGGGAAAAATCGTGGTGAAAGGCTGCATGGAATACGCATTATGCTATACTTTGGGCAATGAACGCCGGGAATTTCTTCGAGAAACGCAGCAAACCATTCTGGGTTACCACAGGGATGCTGTTCATTATTGTGCTGGGGGCCATTGATTATTTCAGCGGATATGAGATAAGCTTTTCATTGTTTTATCTGATCCCAATTTTCCTGGTGGTCTGGTTTGTGGATGAGCGCGCGGGGCTGGTACTCTCCTGTGCCAGTGCGATCACATGGCTTATCGCAGATTATTCCGCCGGACTAAAGTACTCCCATCCTTCAATTTACATTTGGAACACTCTTTTGCGGCTGGGCTTTTATTTCGTGGTCACCTGGCTGGGTTCAACCCTGAAAAAAGCTTATAAGGTCAACCAGGAATTGGCCCGCAAGGATTACGTGACCGGAGCAACCAGCACCCGTTACTTTTACGAACTTGGCCCGAATCGAGATCAGCCGCTCGCAACGCTATGGGCTGCCGCTCTCGCTGGCTTATATCGACCTGGATAACTTCAAGGCCGTCAACGACCGTCTCGGTCACAGCGCCGGCGACAAAGTCCTGCGCGACTTGACCGAGGCCGTTTGCCGGCAGATACGGCCATCGGATACTTTTGCCCGCCTGGGCGGCGATGAATTTGCCCTGCTCATGCCGGAGACAGGTCCGGAGGCAGCAGAAAGAATCGTTGACAGGCTGCACTCCAGCCTGGAGGATGAAATGCTGAAGAATGGCTGGATGGTGACATTCAGCCTGGGCGTGGTGACCTACAAGGAAGTCCCAAAAACGGTAGATGAAATGGTAAAAATAGCAGATAGCGCAATGTACACTGTGAAAGCTGGCGGAAAAAACGGGGTCAATTACTGCGTCTACGCCGGATAGCGCCAGCCCTTAACGGCCAAGCGAATACAATAGCATGAAAGCAAATTCATAATCAGGATCAACTATGCAGAAACAAACCTTGAGTGGTACCTGGCAGTTCCGCCAATCCGGAAGCGAGGAATGGCTCCCGGCCAATGTTCCGGGCGGCGTGCATACCGACCTGCTCGCAATGGGACGCATCCCGGATCCGTTCGTAGCCGATAACGAGAAGAAAGTCCAATGGGTGGCTGAAAATGACTGGGAATACCGGCGCAGCTTTACGGTGGAGAAAGCCTGGGCCGGGAAGAGCACAAGGCGCTGGTCTGTGACGGATTGGATACTCTCGCCGAGGTCTTCTTGAATGGTAAACTGCTCGGCAGTACCGATAACATGTTCCGCCGTTGGACCTGGGAGGTGGGCGGACTGCTGGAGACAGGCGAGAACGAGCTCAAGATCGTCTTTCGCGCGCCGGTGCCGTACATCAAGGCCAAACAGGCCGTCAAACCACTGATGGGCGGCGGCGACATCCCCGGCGGGCCGCACCTGCGCAAAGCGCCCTGCCAGTGGGGTTGGGATTGGGGGCCCAAGCTTCCACCGATCGGGATTTGGAAAGACATCCGGTTGGAAGGCTACAGCCAGGCAAAGATCGAGGATATCCATATCCGGCAGACGCATACGGATGGCAGGGTAACCCTGGCTGCGGAAGTCAAGATCGAGCAGTGGAGCAGCGTTGACTTGAAAATTACACTGAAAGTTACCGCGCCCGGAGGCGAAGTTCAACATCAGGAAGGTAAACTATCCCGGTTCGGTAACCAAGCCATCTGCAATCTAAAATCTGAAATCAGCAATCCCTTGCTCTGGTGGCCGAACGGATTTGGCGACCAGCCGCTCTACAAGCTGGAAGTCGGCCTGGAATCAGGCAAGACCACGCTGGACAGCCGCAGTTACCAGGTCGGGCTGCGCAGCCTGAAATTGCGCCAGGAACCGGACGAGTGGGGCGAGTCATTCACCTTTGTGGTCAACGGCGTGCCAATCTTCGCCAAGGGCGCCGACTGGATCCCGGCCGATTCCTTCCCCACCCGCATCACCGACGCCTCCATGGAGCGTTTGATCCGGGATGCGGCGGCGGTCCACATGAATATGCTGCGCGTCTGGGGCGGCGGTTTCTACGAGGAAGAACGCTTCTACGACCTGTGCGACCGCTATGGCTTGCTTATCTGGCAGGACTTTATTTTCGCCTGCGGCGTTTACCCGGAAGAACGAGCTTTTGCCGAGAACGTACGCGTGGAGGCGGTGGAAAACGTGCGCCGCCTGCGGCATCACGCCAGCCTGGCGTTGTGGTGCGGCAACAACGAGATGGAGCAAGGCTGGGTGGACTGGAAGTGGAACAACCCGGACGACCCGCTCGTCCAGCGCTTGAAGGCCGGCTACGACCATATGTTCCACCACCTGCTGCCGGAGGTGCGTGGCTGCCGAGGACCCCGACCGGCCATACTGGCCCAGTTCGGCCTCCTCCGGGATCCCGTTCGCCAACCCAAACAGCCAGCAGCGCGGGGATACGCATTACTGGGACGTCTGGCACGGGCGCAAACCGTTCAGCGCCTATCGCGAGCAGTTCCCGCGCTTCATGAGCGAGTTCGGTTTCCAGGCCCTGCCGCCTTACAAGACCATCCAGACCTATGCCGAACCCAAAGACCGGAACATGACTTCTTACATCATGGAGCACCACCAGCGCTCCGGCTCGGGCAACGGACTGATGGTCGGCCAGATGACCGACACCTTCCGGATGCCAAAGGATTTCCAGTCGCTGGTCTACCTGAGCATGGTGCTGCAGGCCGAGGGCATCCGCTACGGGGTGGAACACTGGCGCCGGGCGCGCGAGCGGGTGAGCGGCACGCTGATCTGGCAGTTGAACGACTGCTGGCCGGTGGCCTCCTGGTCGAGTATTGACTACTTCGGGCGCTGGAAGGCGCTGCATTACGCCGCGCGCAAGTTCTATGCCCCCATCCTGCTTTCCGTGGAAGACAAGGGCGAACGCATGGGGTTGTGTGTCACCAACGACACCACCGCACCGCTGGACGGGCGAGGTGCACTGGTCGCTCGAAACGCTGGCGGGCAAACGGCTCGAGCAGGGCACCGAAAATGTTTCCGCCCCGGCCCTGGCAATGACCTGCATCCGGGCGTTGGATTTCAGCGCGCATATCAACGAAGAAAACCGGCGCGGGGTTGTATTCGTCGCCGAACTATGGAAGGACCGGATAGCTGCTCATACGCCAGTTGGCAACTTTCGTCCCCAACAAGCACCTGGAATTGGCTGCACCGCAAATCGAGACGAAAGCCACGCTGGCGGGCGGGCAATTGATGCTTCAATTAAAATCTCAAACCCTGGCGCGCTTCGTTGAGCTGGAACTGGAGCGGGCAGACGTGGTCTTCAGCGACAATTACTTCGACCTGCCGGCCGGGCAAAGCTTTTCTGTTACCTGTCCCCTGCCGGAGGCTGGACGCTGGAACAAGCCAAAGCCGCGCTGCGCGTACGTTCGCTGTACGATAGTTTTGAGAATTAATTTGGAGAATGTATGAGTGATAATGGCCCGACTTCATTGAACTGCCCGACCTGCGGCGCCCCGCTGGAACCCGACGGTACCAGTGCAGTCGTACGCTGCAAATTCTGCGGCAATGTCGCAATGATCCCGGGAATGCTGCCGAACCGGGCAGCTGTCCCAGCCTCGGCGCTGGATGAAATCCGCCAGTTGGCCGGCTCCGGGAACTCGATCGAGGCGATCAAACGCTACCGTGAGATTTACGGGGTCGATCTACGGGAAGCCAAGGACGCCATCGACGCACTGCAATCCGGAAAACTGGCCTCGCCCACTATGCCCGGGATGCGCCCCCCGGCGGAATTGACCAGGGCGTTGGAGCAGGTGCAGCGCAAGCTTGCGGCAGGTGACAAGATCGGCGCCATCAAGGTCTACCGGGAGCACTACGACGTCGGCCTGGCGCGTGCCAAGTACGCCGTCGAACAAATCCAGGCCGGCATAACGGACCAGCCTGAGACAGGTTTCGCTGCCCCTGGCAGCCAGCCGGAACAGACCACCCGGCCGTCTCCGTCCCAGGCAGCCCCGGCCCGGAAAAGTCGGGCAGGCTGCATCCTCACCGCCGTGCTGGTACTGGTCGCAGCCGGTGTGATCGCCTTTTTCGCATTTCAGCGCGGCGGGCCGCTCAGCCAGCGCTACAATAACAACGGTCCGGCCATCCTGGTTCAGGGCGCGCAGCCAGCCTCGCCGAAGATCGCGGCGGCCTTCTATAACCCCGATAAAGACGCCTATTTCGCCGGATTCCTGGATGCAACCACCGGAAAACCCGCCTGGTATGCTGCCAACCTGACAACCGGCGGCGCTATCGATGGGATTGCCGCCGCCTCGGACCTGGTGTATTTCGCTTCCAAAAATACCCTGCTGGCCTACCACGAAAGCGACGGCAGCCTGGCCTGGCAAACTCAAATGCCCGACAATTTGAGTTATGACAAGTCCAACCTGCTCGTGACTTCCGGGAGGGTGATCACTGACAACTCCGACCAATCCATCCAGGCCTACGATGCCAACACCGGCAGTCTGGTCTGGAACATGCGTCTGAGCGGTTATGACCGCAGCCTGCGTTTGATCGGCGGTTCCCTGCTGGTGCTCGATTACACGGATAACAACAATAATTACGGACTGATCTTCGTCGATCCGGTCACCGGCGTAAAGCAGCGCACCATCACACCTTCCTGCACCTATAATGATTACACCAGTGATATTGATCCCGACGGCGGCTTTCTCTACGATTCCACTGACAATGCTCTTTTCCTTGTATATAACTCATCCTACGGATGTGTGCAGCGCATCAACCTGGCCAGCGGGCAGACCACTTGGGAGAGCGACAGCCAGGACGGCTTTAATTTTGTGCCTTACGGCTTCACATCCCTGGTGACAGACTCGACTATTTATTTTAGCGAATCCAACCAAATGATCTCCGTGGATAAATCCAGCGGGAAAATCCGGACCCTGGTCGACCAGCCCGATTACGAAATGGTGCCTCTGACCCTGGCTGGCAATAAGCTGATCGTGCGCGCCCGCCGGACGCGCGGCACGGAGCGGTTTGAGTTGTGGGCTGTGGATTCCGCCAGCGGAAACCAGGCCTGGCAAATGACCCTGCCGGGCTCGTCACCAATCGACCCGCCTGACGAAATGTCCGGCCTGATCGATGACAATGATTATGGCTTTACCTGGAAACTGGCCTCGACCGGCCTGGTGGTGATGACATTCAAGGGGGAACCCAACCAACTGGTGATTGAAACCTTCAACCCGGCGGACGGCACAAGCCTGGGTAAAAAGACGATCGCCCTGAGCCATATATCAGGCACCTTCTACGATATCCCCGCCGTGATCAGCTGGCAGGGAGACCTGGGCTATCTGAGTCTGGACTATGGCTTTTACAGCCTGGATGTCGCCAGCGGTACGCTCAAATTCCTTTACTAACTGACCCTTCCAGCAAGGAAAACCAAAAAAAACGCAGGGACTGATCCCTGCGCTCTTTTGATTCTGAGAATTTATTTTCAACTCACTGGAATGTAGGTCTGTTCCAGGTGATCAATGAAATCCTGCGGGGTCGCCTGAAGCAGGATCTCCGTCCGGACGGCGCGTGGCAGGTGTTGGAGTTTTAGATATTGGATGGCGTGTTTGCGGAATAAGACCAGGCCTTTGTGCGGCCCATAGAAGGATACGTTGCGTTCCAAATGCTGGGACACCATCTGATGGATCATCTCTGAGGTCACCTGTGTCCGGTCGAGGCGGGAAAAGATCCACGGGTTGCCAACCGCGGCGCGACCGATCATGACCGCTTCGCAGCCGGTCTGGCTCTTCATGCGGTCTATATCGGCGGGCGATTTAACATCCCCATTACCGATGACCGGAATTTTCACGGCTGCCTTCACTTCGGCGATGGCATCCCAGTCCGCCAGCCCGCTGTAACCTTGCTCTTTGGTGCGTGCGTGGAAGGCAATGGCTGCACCGCCATTCTCTTCGATGATGCGGGCGATCAAAGCATAGTTGCGGCAGTCTTCCCAGCCCAGGCGGATTTTCCCCGTCACCGGTACGTCCAGGGCGCGGCTAAGATCCCGGAAAATGCGCGCAACCTTGAGAGGTGTGCGCATCAGGCCCACGCCGGCACCGCGGTGGGCGACGGTCTTGGCCGGGCAGCCCAGATTGATGTCAATGATATCGGGAGAAAGCTCCTGGACGCGCAGAGCGGCCTTCAGGAGTTCACCCGGGTCATCCCCGTAAATCTGGAAAACGACCGGCCGCTCGGGTTCTTCATAAACAAAACGCGGCAGCATGGCATCAAACGCGCGCGTAATCCCCTCGGCCCTGACAAATTCGGTATAACTCATGGCCGAGCCCAGCGCGCTGCACAGCGAGCGAAAAGGCCAGTCCGAAAACCCGTCCATCGGAGCCAGGATGGCATCCCCGTAAACGGGCACATCGCCCACACGGAATGTGGGCGATGTAACAGGAGCAGGAATAGTGGGCCGGTTCGATTCCATTTTTATTCATAAGTAGTAACGACTTAAGTCGTTACTACGAATCGTTACTACGTTACAGGTGATTTCTTCAGCCTTTCCGCAAACTTATGGCGGAATTTTGAAACTTTCGGAGCAATGATCACCCGGCAGTAGCCCTGGAAAGGATTGTTCTTGAAGTATTCCTGATGGTAATCCTCTGCCATGTAGAAACTGTCAAACGGAGTTACTTCGGTAACGATGGGATCATCCCAAAGTTTGGCAGCGGTAATCTCACGGATGACTTCCTCGGCAACTTTTTTCTGCTCTTCATCGTGGTAGAAAATCGCCGAACGGTACTGCGTGCCGGCATCGTTACCCTGGCGGTTAAGCGTGGTCGGGTCGTGGATGGTGAAAAATACGGTTAACAGGTCTTTATACGACAGCACCTGGGGGTCAAATGTTACCCGGACAACTTCAGCGTGACCGGTATCCCCATCGCAGACCTGGGCGTAACTCGGGTTCTTGACATGTCCGCCGGAATAACCTGATTCGACCGATTCCACTCCATTCAATTCATCAAATACGGCTTCCAGGCACCAGAAACAGCCTCCCGCCAGATAAGCTACCTCTCTCGTGCCGGAACCGAGACTATCTCGCAAGTTATTACCCATAAAATCCTCCAAAATCGTAGGAGCGCGATAAATCGTAGGGGCACGATATATCGTGCCCCTACGAGACAAAATCACGAAATCGCTTCTGGTGCTTTTTCCTCCACAAGCGGAGCGCGGGTAAGCACAACCTCACCTTCGATAAACTCCACCAGGATCGTATCACCTTCGTGGAACGTCCCGGAAAGCAGGGCATCCGAGAGCGGATCCTCGACCTTTTGTTGGATGATGCGGCGCAAAGGCCGGGCGCCCATTTCCACATCGTAACCGAATTCGGCCAACTGGTCCAGCGCGGCATCGGTGGCAGTCAACTCCACTTCGTGTTCGGCCAGACGTTCGGTGACCTTGTTCAGTTCAAGGTTTACGATCTGGCGGATGTCATCCTTATTAAGCGAGCGGAAGACAATGACGCTGTCCAGACGGTTGATGAACTCCGGGCGGAAGACCTTCTTGAGCGACTCGGTCAGCTTCTTGCGCATTTCATCATAGGATTGGCGCTCTTCGGTCTTTTCATCGCGCTTCAACTGGAAGCCGAGCGAGGTCTGCTTCTTGATCTCCTCCGCGCCGACGTTGGTGGTCATTACAATGATGGCGTTGCGGAAATCCACGCTGCGGCCCTTGGCGTCCGAGAGATGACCTTCTTCCATGATCTGCAAAAGCATGTTATGAACTTCGGGATGAGCCTTCTCGACCTCATCAAAAACTACGATGGAGTATGGACGCCGGCGCAAGGCTTCGGTAAGCTGTCCGGCATCGTCGTAGCCGATATATCCGGGCGGAGCGCCCACCAGCCGGCTGGCGGTATGACGTTCCATGAACTCGGACATGTCGAGCTGGATGAGGGCTTCCTCGCTGCCAAACATGAACTTGGCGAGCGCCTTGGTCAACTCGGTCTTGCCAACGCCGGTCGGCCCGAGGAACATGAACGAGCCAATCGGGCGCTTTGGATCTTTGAGCCCGGCGCGTGCCCGCCGCACCGCTTTGGCGATGGATTGAATGGCCTCTGTCTGGCCAATAATAACCTTCTGAAGTTCTTCCTCCATTTTGAGCAGGCGCTTCGACTCGGCCTCGGCAATCTGCATGACCGGCACGCCGGTCCACATGGCTACCACTTCAGCAATATCTTCGCCGGTGACAACCGGGCTTTTGGCACGCTCCCAGCTGGACTTCATCTGCCTGAGTTGTTCGTTCAGGTCAGCTTCCTGGGCTTCCCAGGTGAGCACATCCTCGGGCTTGCCCTCTTCCTGGGCCAGGGCCCGGTTGGAACGCACCTGCTTGAGTTGCTTGTAAATTTCCTTGGCCGAGACCGTCGCACCGGATTTGTACATGCGCACACGGCTGGCGGATTCGTCGATCAGGTCAATGGCTTTGTCGGGCAGGAAGCGGTCCGAAACGTAACGGGCCGAAAGGTTGGCCGCCGCTTCGAGCGCCTCGTCCGAGATGACCAGGTGGTGGTGCTCCTCGTACATCTTGCGGATACCTTTGAGGATTTCAATCGTCTCTTCCACAGTGGGCTCATCCACCACGATCGGCTGGAAGCGGCGTTCAAGGGCGGCATCCGATTCGATATGTTTGCGATATTCATCCAGGGTGGTCGCGCCGATGCACTGCAATTCACCGCGTGAGAGGGCGGGCTTGAGAATGTTGGCCGCATCCACAGCCGACCCGGCCGAGCCGGCGCCCACCAGCATATGGAATTCGTCAATGAACAGGATGGACTTGGTGGACTTGAGTTCATCGATGACGCGCTTCAGGCGTTCCTCGAACTGGCCGCGATACATCGTCCCGGCCACCAGTGAACCAACATCCAGTTTGAGGACGCGTTTGTTCAGCAGCGGAGCGGGGACGTCGCCATCCGTGATGCGCTGGGCCAGGCCTTCGACAATGGCTGTTTTACCCACGCCCGGTTCCCCGATCAGGGCCGGGTTGTTCTTGGTACGGCGGGCCAGGATCTGGATGACCCGCTCGATCTCGGTCTGGCGGCCAATGACCGGATCCAGTTTGCCTTCCTCGGCCAAAGTGGTCAGGTCGGTTGCCAGTTGGTCGACCAGCGGAGTTTTAGGCTCCTGCTTGCCGCCCGGCTTGGCCGTTTCAGGGACAGCCGAGGCAGCCGATCCGGTACTCTCCTGCAGCACCCGGCGAGTCTGGCGGCGTACCTGGTCGGGCGTAACGCCCAATTTCTTCAGGACCTCCATGGCCGCGCCTTCCGAGCGCACCAGGCCGAGCAGCAGGTGTTCGGTGCCGATGTAGTGGTGGCCCATTTTGCGGGCTTCATCGATTGCAAATTCCAGCACCTGTTGCGTATCGGGAGCGAGTTCGATCTTACTGCTATCGTAGCGTCCTTCACCACTGACGCGTTGGATCATCTCACGTACTCGTTCGGTCTCCAGGCCAAGTTCGCGCAGGACGCGCCCGGCCACACCGCCATCTTCTTTCAACAACCCCAGCAGGAGGTGTTCCGTACCGATAAATCCCTGGCGGGCGCGTTCGGCTTCCTGGTGAGCCAGGGTCAGCACGTGCCGTGCACGCTGGGTAAAACGTTCCATACTAGCCATTTAAATCTCCTCGAGGTACGAGATAATATCTCGACCAATGCATTCGGACAAAAAGTGTCTGGATTGATTCTACCAAAAAGCTGGGTAGTTTTCGTATGAGAAAGATTAGAGTTTACAGACAGTGTTTTCGTCGCCAGCAACATCAATAAATATACGGGATCAGGAATTTGGTGCGCTTTTTATATTCCATCCAGGCCTCGCCGAACCGTTCAGCCAGGGCCTTGTCTTCGCGCCGGGCGCGACCGGCGAACGAGACCACCGAGAACAGGAACATCAGGAACACCATCCAGACCGGGTAGAGCAGGACCAACCCGAACATGGCCACCCACCAGCCAAAATACATCGGGTTGCGCACAAAGGCATAAGGTCCGTCTTGAATGATCTGGTGATCGTCGCGAAGCTTGACCTGCTGGCTGGTGCTGATGCCCCACATTTTTCCAAGCGTGCGGCGCGCCCACAGCATGAAAACACACCCGGCTGCATACAGGATCAGCCCGATTCCATCCAGGATGTACAAAACATTGGGGGAAATGGAAAATAACGGTATCCATAAGAAATAAAACATTCCGGCACAAAGTGCCAGTCCCAAAATAACCATTCCGACCTGCGCCCAAAATGGATACTTCCGGCCGTTGCGTTCAGGCAGCAGGGTGACTGCCTGGCCTTTGCGCAGGGCTGCCAGCCAGTCGGCCAGGGTCAAAACAAAGGACACATACACCAGGCTCACGACGACGATGATGCTCGCAATGATCTCAAAGGTCTTCATGCTTGCCTCCTGAATCAGCGGTTGTCTCCCTCCCCGCCGATCTTGCCACGCTCGAGACGCGAATACAGTTTTTCGAGGTTGTATTCGGCTACCTCATCGAGGGACAGGTCGAGCTCGGTACAGACCTGGGCCAGGTACCACAGCACGTCGCCCAGTTCACCCTTCAGGGCTGTGCGTTCGGTTTCCCCGATAACGCCCTCTTTATCGCGGAAGATCTTCTTGACCTTGCCGGCCACCTCGCCGGCCTCATTGGTCAGCCCGAGAACGGGATAGATAACCGGGTGCCCGATGGCCGGGTATTTGGCAGTCTTGCGGGATTTGGTCTGGTAGTCGGTAAAGTTCATAGTTTCCTTATGCTTCAGCCGCCGAGGACGACGGCAGGGTTATTTGGGATATTCTCTGATTTCATCGATAAATTAATTTTCCAACAAATACGCCAGTACCCACCTGGTTGTCGCCACCAATGCCTCGGTGTGGGTGCGCTCGTAGTTGTGCGAGGCGTCCACACCCGGACCGATCAGCGCCACGGCCACATCCCCGCCGGCCGCCCAAAAAGCCTCACCGTCCGAGCCGTAGTGCGGGTAGATGTCCACTTTATATGGGATTTCATTCTTCTCGGCCAGGACACGCAGCCGCTCAGACAGGCCGTGATGGTACGGACCGCCGCTATCCTTGACGCACAGGGAGCTGTGGAACTCATCCGAAGTCTGGCCCTCGCCCACCGCGGCCATGTCGACCACCAGCAGCTCTTCCACATCCGCCGGAATGCCGGCAGCCGCGCCGATGCCCGACCTCCTCGTAGTTGCTGATCAGGAAGTGCGTCGTGCGGGCCGGTTTCTTTTTGGCATCGCTGAGTGCCTTGACCGCCGCCACCAGGCACGCCACGCAAGCCTTATCGTCCAGGTGGCGCGAGCGCACGAACCCGGCATTCACTTCCACGCGCGGGTCGAAAGCCACGAAGTCGCCAACCTCAACGCCCAGGTCAAGCGTCTCCTTTTCCGAGAAAGTGCGGGCATCCAGCCGCACCTCGAGGGTATCCGCACTGCGTTTCATCTCGTTTACTTCCGCGCCGTAAACGTGACTGGAAGCCTTGGTCAGCAGGATGGAACCGCGCACAGCACGCCCGGAGCGGGTAAAAACCGTGCAGCCTTCGCCTTCGATGGCGTTCCAGGGATAGCCGCCGATCTGGGACAACTTCAGCCGGCCGTTGGCTTTGAGCTCCTTGACCATCCCGCCCAGCGTATCGGCATGAGCAGTCACGGCGCGCGGGCCGTCGTCGCGCTCCCCGGTCCAGGTGACAAGCAGGGCACCTTTGCGGGTGCGGGTGAGCTTCAACTCTTTGAAGGCCTTGAAAGTTTCTTCAGTCAGGGCAATGGCCGGTTCGGCCAACCCGGTGGGGCTGGGAGTATTCAAGATTTTGGTCAGGAAGTCGAGCAGGTAGGGCGTGTCGATTTCAGGCAGGTTGGACATGGATTCCTCCGGTAGGGAAATTATACGTTAAAAACAGGCGGAAGATGATAGAATATATGTGCTACAACGTACTGTGTCGTTTTTATATCCTGAAACCAGCTATTTGTACCAAGTTGGTTCATCCAAAAACCTGGAAATAAGAAAGCAGTATGCGACCTATTCGCGCTTCCGAAGTTGGTTCCTATCTTTTTTGTGCGCGCGCCTGGTGGTACCGCCAGCAAGGGGTTGAATCCACCAACCAGGCCGAAATGACCGCCGGGACGGAACTCCACCGCCAGCACGGCCGGACGGTCATCGCCTCCGGCCTGACGCGCATTCTGGCGATCATCCTGCTGCTGGTGGCGCTGGCGCTGCTGGTGGCTTTTTGCACCGCCCGGTTTGTCTGATCAGGAGGTCCGCATGTCTGTCTTGAACAAAATTGCCTATTACCAGGAGCGGCGGGATGAAGTCCCCAACCAGGCAGTGGCACGCGAACTGGCCCGACGCACAACGCAGCCGATATCCGCGAAATCGTCAACAACCTGAACAACCCGGAGCCTAACGTCCAGAGTGATTGCCTCAAAGTGCTTTATGAACTCGGTTACCTGGCACCCGGGTTGATCTCTGAATATGTGGAAGAATTCCTCAAACTCCTCAAGCACCGCAACAACCGCATGGTGTGGGGCGGAATGATCGCCCTCTCCACGATTGCCGGCCTGCAGGCCGATAAAATCTTCGCGCATGTCGATGAGATTATAAAGACGATGGAAGCCGGCTCCGTCATCACGAATGATGCCGGGATGAAGACTTTGATCGCGGTTGCTGCACGAAAAGATGAATACCGCCTGCGGATCATGTCCTACTGCTCGAGCGTCTGCCAACTCGCGCCCGGTGGACGCGCCGCGCTATGCTGAAAATATGCTGGTTGCCATCC
>CAVZMZ010000013.1:0-247222 GCA_963776475.1 uncultured Chloroflexia bacterium | reverse complement strand
GCGGCGGTGGTGGCTTCGATGGCCACCCGGTCGCCGGGTTTGATCTCGGCGGAATGATCCACCAGGATCTGGGCAAGTTTTTCAACGCGTGCATCTGCCATGGATACCTCTCCTCACGTAAAATCTATGCAAAATTATATCATCCCGCTGGAAGAATTAACCACATAGTCACGAAGACACAAAGATAAAAGAAGAAAAAATTACTCTTTCTGATCCAGTACCGCCTTCATCTTGGGGTACATGGCGGGTGGGGCGGCCAGCAGGGAACACGGCGGGGTGACGTAATCGGCTCCGCCCTCCAGGTTTGTGACAGTCGCGCCGGCTTCCTCGGCAACCAGGCCTCCGGCGGCCACATCCCAGGGCTTGACGGTCAGCTCCCAGTAGCCGTCGAAACGACCGGCGCCCACGTAGCACAGGTCAAGGGCCGCTGAGCCCATCCGGCGCACCCCCTGGGTGGTCCTGGCGAAACGGCCGTAATACTCCAGGTTATTGCGGGGCGTCGACCAGGCGTCATAGGGGAAGCCGGTCACCAGCAGACTGCGCTGGAGTTCCGTTACTTGCGAGACCTTGAGACTGCGCCCGTTCAGCCGGGCGCCCCGGCCGCGTTCCGCCGCGAACAATTCATCCCGCATTGGATCGAGCACCACACCCAGCGTGACGATCCCATTATGAGCGTAGGCGATCGAGACCGAGAAAAAGGGGATGGCGTGGGCATAGTTGACCGTGCCGTCCAATGGATCCACGTACCACTGGTCGCCCGCGCGACCGGGCACCAGGCCGATCTCCTCGGAGACGATCTGGTGTCCGGGAAACAGACGCTGGATTTCGCCCAATAAATAGTCTTCCGATTGGTGGTCCACCTCGGTCACCAGGTCAATGGCGCCCTTGTAGGAAACCTGGTGTTCCTGCTCGTAGCCGAGGCGCAGGATTTCACCGGCCTGGCGAGCCAGCCGTTCGAGTTCTGAAAGCGTGGGCTGCATGGTTACTTGCGCTTGTAATCGTCCAGGATTTTGTAAATCTGGTTGAGTTCCGTCTGGATTTCGTTACGGTCGTTTTGAGTCTGTGCGAGCAGGGCTTCGAACGCCGGACGCTGGTTGACGGGCAGGGTGGTGAGCAGGCGCTCGGTGCGGGAAATCTGGGTGTGTTTGTGGCGCAGTTTGTATTCCAGGCGCTCGCGGTAACCGCTGTAGAATTCGCGTTCGCCGAGCGGTTCGGGGGTGGCTTCGGCACCCTGTGTGAGCAGTTCGGCTACGGTCAACAGGAATTCCTCGGTATCGATCGGTTTCTCGATGAAGCGCACCGCGCCCAGGCTGATGGCGAACGTCTTGTCTTCGGGAGTGACATAGGTGGCGGAAAGGAAGATGAGCGGGATCTGGCGTGTCTGCGGGTTCGAGCGCAGGCGGTGCGCCAGGGCGTACCCATCCATCTTGGGCATCAGGATATCCGTGATGACCAGGGCGGGATGCTCCTTGTTAACCTGCTCCAATGCTTCCTGGCCGTTCCGGGCGGTGATGACCGGATAGCCTTTGAAGCGCAGGGTGACTTCGAGCAATTCGAGTACGTTTGGGACGTCTTCCACAACCAGGATGGGACCGAAGGCTATATTCATGCGTATATTGTAGCCGCCTTTATTGAAGGGGACAAGTGAAAGAGGCCTTTGTCACGGGTAACCCTTACTAAAGGACCACACGAAATCGCATCTTGACATTATCAATAATGATAATATAATAGTTTTTGATAATATAACTTCAAGACCACAGGCTAAAAAAATGAACAAAGCCAAGGAAAACATCCTGCTCCACCCCGTCCGCTTGCGCATCATTATGGCCGCCGCCAGCCGCCAGGTAACTGCACAGCAACTTGCCAATGAGCTGCCGGATATCCCCCAGGCCACTCTTTACCGGAATATCAAGGCGCTGGCAGGTGCCGGAATCCTCAGCGTGGTCCGGGAGCGGCGCGTCCGCAACACGCTCGAGAAGACCTATGCGCTTGCGGAAGAGGGCCTGTTCCTGACCCCCGAGGATCTAAAAAATGCCCGGCCTGAGGATTACATCCGGCTGTTCACTCAATATCTTGGGCAGCTCCTGGGCTATTATGCCCGCTACATTCAAGCCGGAAATGTCGATATTGTGCGCGACCACCTGGCCTTCGAGATGTTCCCCGTTTTTTTGAGCGAAACGGAAGTTCAGTCGCTCGGGCAGGCCCTCAACGCCGCGCTGCGCCCTTATCTAAAAAATGGACCCTCGCCGGAACGCCGGCGCTCCGTCCTTGGGTTGATGGCCATCCCCGATTTCGTGGTGGGCCCTTTGTCCCCGGATGCACCGGCAGTCGAAGCGGCCGAGGCGCGTAAGGAATAGAAGAAATGGAAGAATGGAGAGTAGTAAAAAAATGAGCACTAGCGATGATCTGAAACAAACTTCACAAGATTTTATTCGGCAGTTGCTGCAGGGCGATTTCGCCGGCGCCGGGCGTCTCTTCGACGCACACCTGGCCCAGGCACTCCCTGAACCCAAGCTGAAAGAAACCTGGTTGCAAATCGTCGGCCAGGTCGGCGCTTTCCAAAAGATTTTGGCTTACCAGGCTGAAGAAATACCGGAAAAGCACCTGGTAACAGTTACCTGCCAGTTCGATAAACTGCCGATTGACTTCCACATGGTCTTTAATCAGGATGGAAAGCTGAGCGCGCTGAATGCCCAGCCTGCCTCGGCCCTATTGAGCTACAACCCGCCGGCTTACGTCCGTCTTGCGACTTTCCATGAAGTGGATGTCACTGTCGGCAGCGGAGAATGGGCGCTGCCTGGCACCCTGAGCCTCCCGCAGGGTGACGGTCCTTTCCCGGCGGTTGTGCTGGTCCACGGCTCGGGCCTCAGGACCGCGACGAGACGCTCGGCCCGAACAAGCCTTTCCGGGACCTGGCCTGGGGCCTGGCCTCGCAGGGTGTGGCTGTGTTGCGCTACGACAAGCGCACTTTTGCCCATAAAGCGCTCTTTACCCCTGAATTGATTGCTAAGGTAACCGTTAAAGAAGAAACAATCGAGGATGCGCTGCTGGCAGTCCAGCTCCTGCAGCGGAACCCCACTATTGACCCCCGGCAGGTTTTCGTCCTGGGTCACAGCCTGGGAGCCACGCTGGCGCCCCTGATCGGGCAGCAGGACCCGTCGATTGCCGGGTTGATCATCTTGGCGGGGATGACACGCCCCTTCGAGGACGCCATCCTGGATCAATACACTTACATCTATAACCTCACCGGCTCGATCACCGGCCAACAAAAAGCCGAGCTGGAGGAATTGAAGGTTAAGGTGGCGCGCGTGAAGGACCCCCACTTGTCCGAACGTGTCCCGGCGAGCGACTTGCCCTTGAACCTTCATCCGGCCTACTGGCTGTCCCTGCGCGGCTACCAGCCCGCCGAACTGGCAAAATCGCTGGCAATGCGGATATTTGTCCTGCAGGGTGGGCGCGATTACCAGGTGACTGCCGCAGGCGATTTCCCCGCCTGGCAGGCTGCCCTGGCAAAAAAGACCAATGCCACCCTCAAGCTCTATCCCAAGTTGTTCCACCTTTTCATGGCCGGTGAAGGTCCTCAACGCCCCAGGAATATCTTGTCGAAGGGCACGTCAGCGCAGAAGTGGTCCAGGATATCGCTGGCTGGATCAGAGAGTAGTTCCTGCATGGATCAGCTAATTTTAATCGCCCGGTTAATTTCAATACTATTCATTATTCTGGCAGTAATATTCTGGGCCTGGATGTTCCAGGACATGACGAATAACGAATACCTTCCAGGTAATTCTAAGTATTACTGGCTGCTGGTATTTATTTTTTTGAATGTCTTTGGGGCAGGTTTATATTACATCCAGGAGTATCGCTACCGTCATTGACGAATTTTTAAATTAGACCAGCAATAAAAGAAGGCTGAAAAGCAGCATTGGAACCTTTCTCTATTTTGATCGAGAGAGTGAAAATGCCTGAGGTGCATCTCCACAATTCCCTTAAAGTGCAGCGGGCGAAGCTCGATTTAGTTCAGGCCATTCCCCCTAAATTGAAATGGCCTGGCTTTGCACTAAAAAATTAAAATGCCTTCCTTTTGCGTAAAATTAAGGTCGGAAGTCTGGTTTGGACTTCGAATTATCTTGTTTTCCATTTATTTATGAGACACTCGTTACCGAATTGATCCAGGAAAAGCGGGGTATAATTTTTGTATCGTTGTTCTACAGACCCTTGTTCCACACAATAAGATTGCTGCCTTCTGCGAGCGCTGGAAGGTGGTGGAATTTGCGTTGTTCGGTTCGGTGGTGCGTGAGGATTTCTCCCCGCAAAGCGATATTGATGCATTGGTTTCATTTGATCCGCAGAGTGATTGGGGGCTTTTCGACCATATCCAGATGAAACAGGAATTGAAGGTCCTCTTCGGGCGCGATGTGGACCTGGTGACCCGTCGGGCGCTGGAACAAAGCCGTAATGCCTTGCTTCGCTCTGAAATCCTTGGAACTGCGAAAGTGCCGGATTCAGAACAGGGGGGCGCCCATGTCCAAAAATCGGGATGACATTGTTTTGAGAGACATCCTAAACGTGGCGCAGCTTGTTGCCGAGATTAAGACCTCCGAAGTTTTAAAACTTCGGAGGTCGGTTGGGGGTTATGCAACAAGTCAGGGAGATGAAACTCAACTCATAAAAATGAAAAACTCAACTCAGATTAAGTCGAGTTGAATCAATCCATAAGAACAGGCCATTTCAAGCACTGAAAGGCACATAATCGCCTAAACCATATGGGTTCTTCGCCTTGTTCAGAACGACATTGTTCAACACAGTCCTGACTAACACAAATCAATTCAATTTTCGTGGGAGGAAGAGGAATGAAGGGCGTCAGATCGGTAAATTACCGTTGCTTCGCCAATTGCACTGCCAACTCATGGTAGTGCGCCTGCTGGCGCAGCAACGCTACGAGCAAAGCAAATGCCAGGATGCTCATGAACAGCACACCAGCTGTGTTGTTGAGTGTCACGATTGGGTGTTGGTATTGGCTGGTACCGCCGTCTCGCTGCGAGCCTTTGTTGTTGGCGGTTGATTGTGTAAGCTTTTCGGTCATCGAATTTTACCTCGTTTGAAAAACAACTCAAATGTTCCCTATTAGGCGCCAGATAGCGGCTGGGCTAAAAATGCAAGTTCTCGTCAAATAATGCAAGGTCTTAATCGGCTTGTGCCGCTGCCCACAAGTTGGTGGACAGCCTCATATGGTTTTCAGGACTAACTAATACGCTGTACCAAATCTGCCAGAGCCTTATCGAGCGTGGCGTAATCAAACGAAAACCCAAGCTCTAGAGCCTTTTTTGGGATAACACGTTTTTGACGTGCGTAGATTTCCGCTACCTTTCCGACGAATAGCCGAACCATGAAGTAAGGCATTAGTCCGACATGTCTACCAACTGCATCGCCAAGCATGTCGGCATATTCTTGATTGGTAACAGGGTTAGGTGCAGTGCAATTCATGGGTCCGCGTACCCGTTCGTTTTCCAGAGCAAAAACATATAGGCGTGCTTCATCTAGGATGTGAATCCACGAGCAGTAAGCATTGCTTGGTTTGCTAATACCACTCTGTCCTTTCCAAGCTTGACTGACCTGGTAGGGCAACCCACCGCCATTTTCACCCAGCACATAACCGGTGCGCATGATTACGGTGCGAATTCCTAGCGTCTCTGCTTTCAATGCTTCGTCTTCCCATGGTTTGCTATCTTGCGCCCAATAATCAGTTCCAATAGGCGAATTCTCGTCTACTGGCTTGTCGCTTACGATATCGAACCCATAAATACCTTGTGAGGCGCTGCTGATAAAAACGCTGGGTTTGGATTTTGCATGTTCCATTGCATTTACCAAGCCACGCGTGCTGATAATGCGATTGGTAAGAGCTTCCTGAGCATTTTGCCTGGTAAAACGTCTTTCAAAGATGGACGGAGCAGCACAATAAATCACGGCATACGCGCCGTCAAGTGCGGACGCCCATGGTCCATTTTCTTGTGGTTGCCATGCTACATACTCTATTGCGCCAGGTATTTTTTGTACGGCTTCTTCCGGGTTACGTGAGAAAACCACAAGATCGTAACCTTTTTTGAGCAATTCTGTGGCTACTGTGCCGCCGATAAAGCCGGTAGCTCCCGTCAGAATTATTTTCTTTTTCTCAGACATTTTGGATACCCTTTATTTATTAACAAGTTGGCTCATAGATCTCTTTGGCTTGAGTCTTGGCAACCGGTTTCAGGAAGTACAGTTCCAGGAAATAAAACCCGAATGTCAGGATGAACATGGTTGCCATCCCATGGGAGTAATTATCGTTCTGAAAGCCGGAGAGGACGAAAATCACTCCATTGATCTCCGCCAGGGCCATGGCCAGAAAGCCCAACCCTCCAAATATCTGCACGCTCCTGATCTTCGAAGCCAGTGCCATGATCAGGCTGAATAGAGAGAGGATCGTCAAAATGGTTCCCAATATAGCGTGAACTACTGCTACAGCGCCTGCCTGATTAAGGGCGCTCAAGATAGTGGAGAATGAAAAGCCGAAAGGAGCCAGGGAAGGCAAATTTGAAAGGTTGACAGCCATCCCGAATTCGAATTGGATTGCCAGCAACACGATAAGGGTTATAACCGCAACCCGTATCCCTTTGATTTGATTTGTCGACATATCTTTTTTGCTCCTTATGTAGTAACTTATTTACTTTACCGATCGAGATAGTGCCTTCTGCTATTTGTTGAATTTGCCACTCAACCAGGATTCAACTTGCAAGGCCATTTGATCGAAGACTTCGTTCACAATTGTTTGGTCGGTTTCTCCAAGCATCTGATAACCGAACCCTTTGATTTGAAGCATAATCAGCGTTGCGGTGACGGTAGGATCAAGCTCCGCCCTAAAAATCCCTTGCCGGATACCTTGCTCAATAATGCTGACCAGGTAACCTCGCCAACTCTCATCGAGCTTCTTGAAAATCTGTGCAATGGCCGGGTCACGCAGCGAACGGATGAGCAGTTCGGTAAAAACCACTATCTGATCGCGGGCATCGCGAAATCGGTGGCGGGCGTCCTCCAGTTCGGCACGCATCTCTTTCCAAGCATCCGGGGATTCTTTAGCGGCAAACTCGAAGGTATTCGACGTGCTGAACTTTTCGATCATATAATCCACTACACCTTTAATTAAGTCTTCTTTAGTTGGGAAGTAATAGTGTAGTGTGGCGTTGTTGATGCCGACCTCTTCTGCAACAGCACGCACCCTTAAACCTTCGAAGCCTCTTTTGGCAATATGATCGTAGGCAGTCAGGATTAACTCTTTATGACGATCTTTGGCGGGAATTTGTTTTGTGACCATAATCACCTTTTCAATCAACTGGTTGATTGAATATTAGCCTATCCCTTATTCCCTGTCAAGGTTGTGAGAGGAATGCCCCAATAACAACACATATGCTTGGAAACAGCGTTTTTCTCAATACAAAATAAGAGACGTTAGCGTAACAGAGAGCTTACAAAGAACGGGAGTGGAACACTATCCGCACTCTCTTGTGTGATGGAAAGCGCATAGTACAACCTCATTGCCTTCGGTTCAACTTTATTGTAAAAAATCAACATACACTAATCTTTTGTTCGTGCCCTGCATGGTCTGAGCAGTAACAATCTTTCGTTATTTAGCCGTTTTTTATCAATCGACTTCTGGTTGCACAAAAGTTAGGCTAGACCACCTTCTTGCAGGAAAATCAGGAATCTCGATTATTCCTGACTTGAAGGAGGTGCCGTTGTGGCTATTAGAACTGTTTGCCACTCTCAAGGAGTGGTTCGTTTTGCATGTGCCCATGCAGGCTGCCAGTACTGCCTGGAAACTCTGCTGCGAGAAAACAAAGGGTTGATTCAAAGTGTCATCCAGACACAAGGCATGGGGGGATCGATTATGCGGACCTGGTCCAGGAGGGACGCATCGGTCTGTGGCTCGCGATCTTGCATTATGATCCATGCACGGGGATATGCCTTTTCGACCTATGCCTGGACGGCCATCCGGTACGGCTCTGGCGTGCCCATTTCTATGCGGATCGAGTTGAGGATGACAAGAACGAGGCGGCCGAAGCCTGGCTGGAACTGCTGGATGAAGTCGAAGAAGACTGGTGGCAGCAACATGTACGTCAGGCGCTGCTGGAAGTGGTGGGAAAGCTGCCTGTACGGTTGGGGCGGCTGATCCGCCTGGCCTATGGGCTGGACGGGCAAGGAACCTATTGCCTGGCGGAGATTGGCCGGGAGTGGGGTCTCAGCCGGGAGCGGATGCGCCAGTTACGCAACGATGCACTGGTCCTGCTTCGGCTGCCTGCCTTGTCCATGCATCTACGCAGCCTGTGCGAACGGGATAGCCGCCAGGCCTACCTGCTGGCCCGCTCCCTGAACCGGATCTGGCAGCGCAGCCAGCGGAGGCGGTGATGAACAGGCTCTCATCCCCTCCACAGCTCTGGTGCCCACCATTGCCATGCCGGATAGCCCATTCCACCAGTTGCAGAGTCCTTCACGTTCCGAACTGGCGGAGACCCGTTCCATCCCGGCGGCCGAACGCCGTTTGCTCATCCCCAACTTCGTGGAGCTCTTCCGCTGGGAAGCCATCCGACCGCTGCTGCCACTCCAGCTGCCCAGCCCCGGCGATCCCCCGGCCTGGCAGGGTCGCATCTTGCCGCTCCTGCTACCACTGGCTGCCTCCCGACCAGATCCATTCCAGCGCCGACCTGGCGGGCATGGATCCCTTCGACCTGTGTCTGAGCCTGTTCGACTTCTCCGCCTGGCGGCCCTATTTCGGTGTGCGCTTCAAGAGCCATTTCGGCCCGCCCGGCTTCGATCCGCTCAGCCTGGGCCTGGCCATGCTGTTAGCCATCTATCGCAAATGGGACTGGGCCAGCCTGGCGAACGAGCTCTGCCAGGCCGAACGCGGCCACGGATACCGCCAGGCCCTGGGTTTCCAGGAAAATGACCTGCCGTGCGCCTCCACTTTCCGGATGGCCTGCCAGAATACCCCGGAAAACTGGCTCCTGGCCTGCCAAAGCAGCCTGCTGTTGGGTCTGATGGCCTATGGACTGGTTCCCAGCCATTCCACGTTCCCCGACGATCCGCCCGACCGGGGTGTCTCCATCTCCACCGACTGCCAGCTGATCGCCTCCCGTTCGCACATGCGCTGCCGCCACCAGGTCCCGGCCTGCTGCGAGCCTGCCGCTATACGCACTTGCCCGGCCCGGGAAGCTGGCAAGGAAGGCTGCCAGTGTGACACACTCGGCCTGCCGGGAGCACTGCCGCTTCGCCACTTTCCGTGATCCCCAGGCTGCCTACGTATACTACTCAGGGTCGAACCAGCCTGGCCATAATCCCAATAGTATTCAAGGATCCAAAACAAAGATCTGCTCCGCATGGCAAGCATCACTTCGGCTACAAATCCAAAGCCTTCAACATCGTGGATGATCGTCTCTTCACCCTCTGGCCGATCAGCGGCCCTTTCACCGCCGCCAACCGCAATGATCACCTGCTGACCATCCCGGGCTTCCAGAACCTGCGCCTGCGCTTCCCCGAACTCTCCATCGGTGAAGTGCTCGGCGACGCCGGGGAAGGGTATGAGGGCGTGCTCACTTATGTTCACCAGGATCTGCATGCCTTGCGCAGCATCCGGCTCGTGCATGCCGAGGGCGACGACCAGCCCCTGACCTGCCTGAAGCGCGGCTACGACGAGAACGGCATCCCGCTCTGCCCGCTTGGCTACCGCATGTCCTGCAATGGCCACGACTACCAGCGCCAAACTACAAAGTGGGCCTGCCGCCAGAAGTGCCTGCATCAATCACAAGCGGATATTCAACTTTCCGCCGAGACCCAAACCCCGCGCAGTGCCTGTCCTTTTACGGATCCCGCCCACCCGCTCGGCACTTCCATCACCACCGGCCTGACCCTCCCGGATGGCTCCATCCGCCTGGCGCGCGATATGCAGGTCGGCTCGGACACCTGGAAGCTGCGCATTGGCAGACAGAGTTATTCCGAAAGCCGCAATGCCTCCCAGGCTTACCGCCACTTGAAACGCTCGCCCTGGTTCGGCCTGGTATCTTCTGCAAAAGCCACTCTGATGGGTGATACGCTCTCGCTCCTGCTTAATCTGGCCCGCTTCGTTCAGGAAGCCTCCCTCGGCCGCCCTGCCTGCACCAGCGTGAGTCTCTGACCTTCCTTCCCGCTTTACTTTCGGTCTCCGCCCCGGCAGACCTGCATCCACGCGCCTGCTCCCCATGCTTCTCACGCCGGCTGGCGAATTATTTTCCCCTCGGCCTCGAATTTCCGGCCTGCGCAGACAGCCCAGCTGACTTGTTGCGCGGCCAACTCCGAGTTGTTGCGCTGGAGAACTCGATCCAGCCCTGATTTCCCCCAAAATACCCGTTCAACCCACCTTCACATCGGCCTTTCCCATTCAAGGCTCTTTCCCTCCATATCATACATATTGCAGAATCCCGGTTGTGCAGCCCCTTGACTTAATTGAACAAATGT
Source organism: uncultured Chloroflexia bacterium (assembly GCA_963776475.1). Taxonomy (GTDB): domain Bacteria; phylum Chloroflexota; class Anaerolineae; order Anaerolineales; family Villigracilaceae; genus UBA877. Next base: position 236,701 of record CAVZMZ010000013.1, on the reverse strand, counting down.
TCTAAAATGATTGCAAACACGGCAGGGTTTTTTCTTGCCGTGATTCTTTTCCAAACCACAATGTCCCTTACTCGTCCCTCCTTCGTTCCCAAGGTTCAAGTCCTTTCCTTCCAGAAAAAAATGCGGAGCCTCCTATTCGTTTTTTTTTCGATACGAGGAACGAATACCGCATTTTAAATTAGGCCAGCATTAGAAGCAGGCTAAAGACCCGCAAATACGACTATACTTTCCCCATTCGTCTTATCATAGAAAGGGGCTCCATGATCAAGTTTCGAACCTTTGTATTTGTCCTGCTGCTCATTTTTATTGGCAGCCTTGTAACCCCGGCTCACGCCCAGACCAGCATCACGGTCGTCAGCAACGCCACCAGTCTCACTTTCCCGGATAGCCTCATCTTCAATGCCGAATTCAAGGCCGGTTCGAACATCACCGCGGTGGTGCTCGAATATGGAGTGAACCAGCTCACCTGCGGGACCGTGCAGGCCAAGGCCTTCCCGGCAGTTACGCCGGCCTCGGATGTGAAAGTTACCTGGACCTGGGATATGCGCCAGTCCGGTTCACTGCCGCCGGGCGCAACCGTCTGGTGGTTTTGGCAGGTGACCGATTCCGGCGGCGCGCAGTTCACCAGCCCCACCCAAACCGTAGTCTGGCTCGATAATGTCCATCCCTGGCAGACCCTCACCGGCGGGAACATCAACCTGCATTACTACAACGGCGATGCTTCCTTCGGGCAGCAGCTCCACGATGCGGCTGCGCAGGCATTGGTGCGGCTTTCCAAGGATGTCGGCATCAGCACGGACAGCCCGGTGGATATCTACATCTACGCCAATTCGGACGACTTGCAGGCCTCCATTCTCTATGCGCCCACCTGGGTCGGCGGACAGGCCTACCCCGAAAATAACATCGTGATCATCGGTATCAGCCCGAATGAGCTGGATTGGGGCAAGGGTACCGAAGCCCACGAATTGACCCACGTGCTGGTCGGTCACCTGACCTTCTCCTGCCTGGGCTTTATCCCGACCTGGTTGAATGAAGGCCTGGCGGTCTACGGCGAAGGAGGACCGCAAGCTTCAGCCCAGACATTATTCGACCAGGCCAAAGCCGCGGACCAATTGCCGTCCTTGCGTACGTTGGCCGGCGCCTTCTCGGCCGAATCCGACCGGGCCAACCTTTCCTACGCCGAAGCCTACAGTGTCGTCAATTTCATGCTCACAACTTACGGCCGGGATAAGATGACCAGCCTGCTGCTGGACTTGCGCGACGGCCAGACGGTGGATGCCGCCCTGCAGGCAGCCTACGGCTTCAATTTGGACGGGCTGGAGAACGCCTGGCGCGTTTCCATCGGAGCCAGGACCAGCAGCGGGAATGTGCAGTCCACCCCCGTCCCGACACCGACAGTCGTTCCGACGATCGTGCCGATCGGGGCTGCGCCGGTGGCCGCGGCGGTCGCGCCCACCGCACAGGTCGCCCAGGGGCAGGCTACTGCCACCCCGCCCGGTTCTGCCCAGAGCGCAACTCCCGGGGCGACTGCGCAGCCTTCTGCAAATCCATTGGGCATTGGCACGAGCAGGCTCACCACCTACCTCATCTATGCGCTGGTATGCCTGTTTGTCGTGGTATTACTGGCAGGGTTGATCATCTTCTTAATCGTCCGCCGTCGCAACGGGAGGTCAAAATGAAACCGACTCGAAAATGGTTCCCCTTCCTGGTGTTCATGCTGTTCCTGATGCTGGCCTGCCAGCTGACCGGGACCGCCACTCCCGCCACTGCCGTCAACGGTTCGACTGTCACACCCGGCACGCAAGCGCAAGCGGATACGTATACCAGCCCGGAAAACGGCGTCAGCGTCCATTACCCAAGCGGCTGGACCACGCAGCCTCCGCCGCAGGGAGACCAATCCCTGGTCGTCTTTCTCAACCCGGATCAAAGCATCCACACCGAACTGTTCGTGCAAGCCGTCCAATCGGGCGATACGGCCGAATCGGTAACCGGCCAGCTGGCCGGCAGCGTACTGACCGGGTTGCAAAATATCACCATCCTGAGTGACGCAGCCCTGACGCGCAGCGATGCTGTCTCCGGCTGGAGCCGGGTGGTAACTGCCACCAGTAACGGCACCCAGCTAAAAATCAACCTTACCACGCTCATTTATGGGGCGCGCGCATTTTTCTTCCTGAGCTTTGGCGCGACCTCGAACTACGATGCCAATGCCAGTGCGATCAGCGCGCTGGTGAGCGGGGTTAGTTTCCAGGCGCCGGTCGTCAATGGGGTCAACCGCAACCAGGCGCTTTTCCTGTCCGGCGGAGAAAGCACCAACCCACGCGATTATGACCCGGCCACCGAACACGATTCCGGCGATAAACGCATCTTTGATGGGCTGGTTGCCTTCGATACCAACCTGAACCTGACGCCTGACCTGGCCGAATCCTGGGACATCTCGGTGGGCGGCACGGTTTATACCTTCCACCTGCGGACGAATGCCAAATTCCAGGATGGCCGGCCGGTGGTGGCCCAGGATGTGATCTACTCCTGGGAACGCGCCGCAGCCCCGGCCACGCAGTCGGATACCGTCCTGACCTATCTGGGCGATATCCTGGGTGTGGCCGAGATGCATGCCGGTAAAGCCACCCACATCTCGGGTTTGAAGGCCATCGACGATCATACCCTGCAGGTCACGATCGATGCGGCCAAGCCGTATTTCCTGTTCAAATTGACTCTGCCGGTGGCGTTTGTGCTGGATCAGAAGAACGTTGAATCCGGCCCGAATTGGTACCGTACCCCGAACGGTAGCGGCCCTTACAAACTGACCCGTTGGGATAGTTTTAAGTTGATGGTGTATACCGCCAACCCGGATTATTTCCTGGGTGCGCCGGCCATCCCGCAGATCGTTGTGGAATTATTTACAGGAGTGGGCATTAACCTTTATGAATCGGGTGAGATCGACATGACCGGCATCTCGTCCTCGGACGTGGCACGCGTACTCGATCCAACCGACCCGCTTCATCCGGATTTGAACAGCGGCGTGAGCCTGTGCACCAATTACGTGGTCTTTGACGTTACCAAACCGCCCTTCGATGACGTCAAGGTGCGCCAGGCTTTTACAGAGGCCTTTGACCGCCAGAAATTCATTGACGTGGTCGACAACGGCACCAGCATCCCAGCCAAGGGACTTTACCCGCCGGCCCTGCCCGGTTACAACCTGAACCTGCAGGGCCTGCCATACGATCCCCAACAGGCGCGTCAACTGCTGGCGCAGTCCAAATATGGCGGCCCACAGGGCCTGCCGGCCATCGTTTACACTGCCCAGGGATTTGGTAACAGCGCCTCGCCAGATGTAGCGGCTATGGCCCAGATGTGGGAACAGAACCTGGGCGTGAAGATAACCATTGATAATCTCGAACCCGACAAATATTACGATCTGCTTTATGCCGGCCAACATGGACAAATTTTCTCGGGCGGCTGGTGTGCCGATTACCCCGACCCGGAGAACTTTGCCGATGTTTTATTCCATACCGGTGCGCAGCAAAACACTGGCAATTACAGCAACCCGGCCCTGGATGCCATACTCGATCAGGCCCGCACTGAGCAGGATGTGACCAAACGCATCCAGCTCTACCAGCAAGCCGAGCAAATGATCGTCCAGGATGCCCCGGCGCTGTTCATCTCACACGATATTTCTTATGTGCTGGTCAAACCATACGTAAAAGGATATGTTCTGACGCCGATCAGTATTCCCCTCGAGCGCTATTTTCGCTGCAACATTAATCCCGTAGGGGCACGATAGCCGGTAGAGGCACAGATAACCCGTAGGGGTACGATAACCGGTAGGGGCACGATAACCGGTAGGGACACGATAACCGGTAGGGACACGATAACCGGTAGGGACACGATAACCGGTAGGGGCACGATATATCGTGCCCCTACAATTATGGTCGGGCCTCGGCCAGAAAATCCACCTTCGATATCGCCGCTCCCAGGCTGAAGACCGAAAAATCGAAAGCGACCGGTGCCTGGGCGGTCAGCGCCGCGGGAGACTCCCAGCGTCGGACGCCGACCACTTCCCCGGTGGCATCGTAAGCTGTCGCCAGTATCCACAGTGTGGTCGCGGTGCCGGAGCCGGTCAGTACAACCCGGCCGCTGAGTTCGGCTGTGCGTCCGGAAGCGTCCACGCTGACCAGGGTGTTCTCCAGCTCGACCGGCAGATAACGTGTATCTCCGGGCAGGAGCCGGATGGCGGTCAGTACCTGGATATTCAGACTGGCATCCGTTCGCACCGGCGGGGCGAAATGGGCGGCCAGCGGCATGGATGCGCCAGGTGGGAGGATATCCAGCAACCCGTAAGCAACCTGGCTGGCAACTTCCTGCCCGCTCGCCTCCAGCAAAACGAACTGCGCCGAAAGGTTTTCAACCGTTTCAGCGTAATTATTTTGCAGCAGGCCAAAGCACCACAGTCCGCCGGTTGTTTCCGGCCAACAACGTGCCTGCCGGACTGGCAGTGCAGCGGGAGTGGGAGATGGCTCGCCCGTGACCTGGCCCCCGCTTGGAATAACCAGTTTTGTCCCGACCGATAGCGCGGTCGGGGAAATGCCCGGGTTGGCCGACAGCAAGGCCTCCAGCGAAATGCCGTTGCGTTGGGCAATGCCGCTCAATGTGTCACCCTGTACGACCGTGTAAGAGAAAGGCGTTGAAGTGGGCAGGCTGATCCCGGTTAATGCGGGCGTAACGGGAACCAGGGTGGGCGTCTGGGTGATGACCGGAGTCTGGAATGGAACAGCTATCCCGGGAGACGGAGTTGCCGTTGCTTTCTGTCCGCAGGCTGCCAAAGTTATGAGGAGGGACAGGCAAGCGAGGAATCTGCGCATGCTGAAATTATACCCGTTCCACTTGCCCCATCCTCCAGGCTGTGCTAAACTCAATTCATGGCTGAAGATGAAGAACTGTTAGGCTCAGAGTCTGGGGAAAACACCATGCTGAAGGAAGCCATTCAGGCGCTCCGAACTGGCGATAAGGTGAAGGCCCGTGATCTGCTGACACGCCTGCTCAAGATCGACCAGAAGAATGCCCAATATTGGCTGTATCTTAGCGTGGCAATGGATACACAGAAGGAACGCGTGTATTGTTTGCAGACTGCCCTGCAGGTGGACCCGGAAAATGTGGCTGCCAAACGCGGCCTGATCATTTATGGAGCGCTTCCGCCGGACGATTCGGTGCCGCCCTTCCCGGTCAACCGGCCGCGCCTGTGGGAGGAAAAGCTGGCGATCCCCAAAGACTCAGACGAGAAGTTACGTGGCTGGGCAAACCCGATCACCCGCGTCTTCATGATCATCGGCATTGCCGTCATCGTGCTGGGCCTGTTCGTAGGCGGTTATATGCTGCTACCGAAGGGGGCAAGACCGGTCCTTCTCCCCACCTTCACCCACCGCCCGACGGCCACCATTACTTTCACCCCAACTGCCACGATCCCTCCCAACCAACGCACTGCCACGCCGACCTTCCTGGGTCCTACGCCGCTGTGGAAGTTCCTCGCAAAGACCTATACACCCACGCCGTTTTACGTATTTACCGAGCATCCCATCACCAGCAGCAGCGCCTTTACTTCCGGGCTGCGCTTCCTGGCTGCCAAGGATTACAAAAATGCCCTGGCCTTATTCCAGCAAGCCCAAACCCTGGAGCCGGGCGCCCCGGATTTCGGTTATTACATCGGTGAGATCTACCGGGCCCAGGGAAGTTTCCGTTCCGCCCGGGATGAGTATCAGAAAGTCATCAATCAGGACCCCAACTTTGCCCCGGCCTTCCTGGGGCGCGCCCGCGCAAACCTGGCTCTTAACCCGTCTGCGGACGTGCTCAAGGATCTGAATGAAGCCATCCGTCTCGACCCGAAATATGCCGAAGCGTATATCGCACGCGGGATTTATTGGTTACCAACCAAGCCGGCGGACGCCGAATCTGACCTTAAAGCTGCCGTCCAGATCTCTCCGGATTCCGGTCTGGCGAACCTCTATCTTGCAAATGCACAATTAGCCCAGGGCGAAAACTTTGCCGCGCTGGCATCGGCCCAACGTGCCTACCAGGCCGATATCACGCTCATCCCGGTCTACCTGGCTTTAGCCCGGGCGTATATCGCCACCGGCCAAAGCGAGCAAGCGGTCAGTGTGCTGCAAACTTACACAGTCTACGCGCCGAATGACACCAGTGCCTTTCTCGACCTGGGGACTTCGTACAACGCGGCCGGAGAGTACCAGCTGGCGATTGATATCCTTAACAAAGCCATTGACGCCGATCGGAAAAATGCCGAAGGCTATTATCAGCGCGGCTTCGCTTACCTCAACTTGCAAAAAGCCAGCCTGGCTGCAGCAGACTTCAAGCTGGCCATTGCCTATGATCCGCGTGATTTTGATTTACAACTGGACCTGGGACGCGCCTACGGCTTGCAGGATAAGCCCGGCGATGCTTACATTCAGATAGAACAGAAGGCCTATCCGCTGGCCAAATCAGATACCACGAAGGCCCAGGTGTACTACTGGGAAGCAGTCTATCTGGAAGCAATCGGCGATAAATTATCTGCGCAGGGTGCTACGAATGCCTGGTACCAACTGATTGCCCTCCCGGCAGATGTGATGCCCGCCGAGTGGCGCACGCAGGCGTATCAACAGCTTAAAATTACCCCCACGCCTACGCCTACATTAATACCTACGATTACACCAACATTTACTCTTAAACTAAGTCCTACGAAGACCTTACTGCCGGATACCAGCCCAACGGCGACATTGCCAGCCTCGGCCACGCCAACAAAGTGATCCTCCCTTAATAAGGAACGTAAATTTGCCAGGCAGTTCTCCAAAACGCCCTGACAGGCAGAAAACAATTTCGGCGACAGTCTACCTGCCGCCGAAATTGTTATTTTCTACATTCTTCGCACGGACATAACGCCCGCAGATAGCGCCACTGGTAAATCCCGGCATCGTGCCCATCTTCCCAGACGGGCGTAACGGCATAGGAACCAACCGGCACGATCGTCTTCAGGCGGGTGGCAGGGGAATCGGAGACGGGTGTTTCAAACACTGCCGGATCGGGGGTGTCGCCCATCTTATCGTGGCCGCCTCGGCATTCGGCGCAAGGACAGCCGGCCCGCAACAGGGAGAACGAATAGCGGCTGGCATGCCCGTCATCCCATAGGATGGTTAATTCTCTTTTCTCGCGACTTGCATTGATTGAAGTGGGTTTCATAAGGAGTTATGGGGAGGGAATGACTGAGAGGAAATCCTGGGCAGCCCAGCCTGCCCGGGTTGTATCGTAGGAGGCGGTCAAGTACCACCAGGTATAGCCGTCGGCCTGTTCGGGGCCCTTTGTCACCAGAAAAACCTCAGAATCAAAGGCGGAGAAAAAGTCGGCGCTGAGGCCCGGTTGGGTGTGTATCCGCAGACCAGCCCCGCCGGTACTGGGCTGCACGTACACACCAATGGCAATCTCACCCGGCGCCGGAGTGGCAGAGGCTGCCGGGGTGGGCGGGAACGGAGTCAGCGTGGGCGGCAGCGGGCGCGGGGTGGAGGTTGGAGCAGGAATGATGGTCAGCGCAGAAGTGGCGGCAGCCAGGTTTGCACTCGAAGCGGCGGCCGGGCGCATGACAAGGATATATGCCAGACTTCCGCACAGCAGCACGACGGCAATCAAAAGCATTGCGATCAGGACTTTGCCATTCAGGATATTTTTCATCTCACACCGGTAGCAGGAAGAAGGCCAATCCGAGGATCGAGTATACGCCCACCAACGCCGCGCCTTCCAGCCAGGAGGATTCGCCATCCGCCGAGACCAGAACTGCAACGATCACGCCCGCGACCAGGGCCAAAAGCTCGAAAGTATTAAAAACGAGTGTCAATGGATGCCCAAGCAGCAGGCTGAGAAACACAAGGAGCGGCGCAACCAGCAGGGAAACAAGCGGGTTCTGAAAAAAGAAAGGTTTGATAGCCTTCATCGAATAACCTGGTTTGCGGAGATTATACCTTTTCGCCTAGCAATAAATACCTGGCCTGGGCCGGCATCAGGATAAAGATTTTTTGCTGGAGAACCTCAAGGACAACCTGCTGCGCGCCAAGCATCGGTTCACCGTCAATCTGGACCGGGAAGGGCGTCTCGGATTCGATGCGTGCCTTGCGGAAGGGGATGCGGCGCGCCAGGTCTGAAGATAGATGCCGCCCGGACTGCATATCGAAGAAATGTCGAAAAGCATCTGCCAGGGTCGAGCCGGTGAACAGCCATAGATCCATTTCCCCGTCATCCAGGGAGGCTTTTGGGGAGATTTTCGCTACGCCACCGACGTAATGGCGGATGTTGCTCGCGACTGCCAACAGGTAATGGCCCTCCACCTGTTTCTCGTCGGCGGTGACACGTAAATTCATGCCATGCCAGATGGTCGCATTCCAAACGGTGGTGGCGAAATATTCGGGGATATTGAGATACTTCTCGAAACGTTTGCGCGGATCCAGCTTTTTGACTGTCATGGCATCCAGGCCAATGCCGGCCCACATCAAGAAGGGCTGGCCATTACACAGGCCTACATCCACTGCGCAGGGTGGGGCCTCGACCAACAGGCGCGTATTCTGGCGCAATGCCCGGATGTGCGGCCACACAAAGGCATTGATGCCCATTTCGCGTGCCCACACATTGGTTGTCCCGGCCGGAAGCACGCCCAGGGCGGTCTGCGAGCCGAGCAAGCCACTGGCCGCCTGGCCGGCAGTGCCATCTCCGCCGATGGCGAAGACCGCGCGAAAATTCTCCCGGGCAGCCATGCGCGCCAGTTGCGTGGTATGGCGGCCGTTGACAGATTCAGCCACTTCCACCCGCCAGCCATAGTCATTGAGTACACGGATAACGCCGCCGATGAAGGGACGGACGGATATTCGCCCGGCAGCAGGGTTGTAAATGAGCAGTGCATCGGCCATATCATTATTATACTTGTGGTTAATTGGGAATTCGTGCGACAAGGGATGGATTTTGGAGCGCCAAAAGCAGCGTGTTATAATCTTGACCGGCAATCTATGGATGAACCTCGCCTGCTCAACAACCGCTACCTGATCCTTGAGCAACTGGGAAAGGGCGGCATGGCAATTGTGTATCACGCCCGGGATACGATGCTGGAACGCTCGGTGGCCGTAAAAGTCCTGCGTGAAGACTACTCACGCGATCCGGCTTTCCAGGAGCGCTTCCGCCAGGAGGCCAAGGCGGCTGCAAACCTGTCCCATCCGAACATTGTTACCGTCCATGATTTTGGCCTGGATAAAGGACAACTCTTTATCGTCATGGAATATGTACCGGGCGCTGATCTGAAAACCCTTATCAAAAAACGCGGCCGGTTCACCCCCGAAGAGGCCATGCCATTGCTCGTCCAGGCCTGTGCGGGCATTGGTTATGCTCACCGCGCTGGCCTGGTGCATTGCGATGTAAAACCACAAAATATGCTGGTCACCCCGGATATGCGTCTCAAAGTTGCCGATTTCGGTATTGCCCGGGCATTGTCCACCATCCATCCCGAGGAGCAGAGCGACATAATCTGGGGTTCACCGCAATATTTCTCCCCCGAACAGGCCTCCGGAGCTGCCCCTTCTCCGGCCTCAGACGTGTATTCACTCGGCGTCATCATGTATGAGATGCTGACCGGGTCTCTGCCCTTCCACGCAGAGACGGCGGCCGACCTGGCCCGCCTGCACATCGAATCCGAGCCGGTGCCAATTTCTGAGATGCTCCCCACTATTTCTCCGGTGCTTGAACAGATCCAGGCGAAAGTTCTTTCGAAGGAACCCTCCCAACGTTACCGGACGGCAGACCAATTCGGACGAGTCCTGCTCAACTTTGGAGGCGCCAAGCCTTCTCCGACATTGATCTTACCCCCGGAGGCTGTCCCTGCGCCAGTCAACGCCCCGGTTAGCGTGGAAAAACCTGCGGCAGATCCCGGTCCTGAGCTCGATTGGGTTTCGATAGGTTTGGGGCTGGTGGCGCTGGTGACTGTGCTGGGGCTGGTTCCGTTCTGGCTGTACGTTTATTTCGTGTATAATCCGCCCATTCGGTAAGACGGTTGAACAAAAGGTACTTTATTTTTCCCCCATCAAAAGTTCCTGGCTGGTTGTGTGTTTGGATAGAATGTCAAAACGTTTTTTGATCGCCCCATCCATCCTTTCGGCAGATTTTACCCGTCTTGGCGAGCAAATTGCTGAAGTTGAAGCGGCCGGAGGAGAATGGATCCATATCGATGTTATGGATGGGCATTTTGTCCCAAACCTGACGATGGGGCCGTTCATCGTTGAAGCCTGCCGACGGGCAACGAAATTGCCGCTGAATGTGCACCTGATGATCGAGCACCCGGAGAACTTGTTGGAAGCTTTTGCCAAAGCCGGGGCCGACCACCTGATCGTGCACGTGGAGACCTGCCCGGATGTGGCCAGCACTTTGAAAATGATCAAGAGCCTGGGCTGTAAAGCCGGAGTAACACTCAACCCGGCCACCCCTGCGAGCCGCCTCGAAGCTGCCCTTCCGTTGGCAGATATTGTCCTGGTACTGACAGTCCATCCCGGATATTCGGGGCAGGATTTTATCCCTGAGGAAGTACCGAAGATCGCTGAAATTCGGCGCAGGCTGGATGAAATCGGCTCGCCTGCCTGGCTGGAAGTGGATGGCGGCATCTCCGTCCAGACCATTTCCCAGGTCCGTGAAGCCGGGGCAGAGGCCTTCGTTGCGGCAAAAGCGGTTTTTGGATATCCGGACGGTATCGCGGCCGGCATCCGGGCGTTGGAGAACAAAATAACGGCTTGATCGAGATTAAAAACAAAAATCACGGCATAAGCCGTGATCTTGTCTCAGCAGATTAAAAACCGATTATCCCGATTTCGCCAACGTGCGGATGCACTTGGTGCACAATACCTTCTGCACTTTCTGACCATTCTCGATAACCGTCACCTTCTGCAGGTTGGCATGGAACGGGCGATTGGTTGCCCGCTTGGAGAACGAGACAGCGTGACCGAAAGTAGTGGACTTACCACAATGAGCGCATTTTGCCATTTTTTCTTAATTCCTTTCCAAATAGATAAGACCAACCTGTCTTGGACAAGCGGCGTATTCTACCACGAATCGCATCCATGTACAAGTCGAGTGTTATTTATTGATATCAAGGCTGCAGCGCATTTATTGGAGAAGTTGGGTGGCGTGCGGGCGGGACCGCACACCCGGTCTTCCTGGCTTAGTGAAATTTTCTGAAAAGAGGTTAAAACTATGGGCGAAGAGACGACCACTTTAGGCACAATCACGATTTCGCCAAGTGCCCTGGCAACGATTGCTTACCATGCCACACTGACTTCCTATGGCGTGGTGGGGTTGGCTCCCAAGAACCTGGCTGAAGGCCTGGCTATGACCATTACTCACGAACCTGCACGTGGTGTTTCGGTGAACTATGATGGAGAAGAGATCAATATTGATGTCCATATCATTATCGAATACGGAACGCGGATAACCTCAGTGGCTGATAGTGTTGCCAACGCGGTGCGTTACCAGGTGGAGAAGGCGTTGGGGATGCCGATCCACAATGTCAATGTTCATATTCAGGGTCTGCGCATCAGCAATCCCGATTAATGCGAGGAGATTTTATAAGTATGAATCCGGATATTCAAGCGCGGCTGGAGCGTTTTAAGTCCACGCCGATTGACGGGCAGATCCTCAAGAAACTGGTCGAAGCGGGGCTGACCTGGTTGCGGGCCAACCAACAGACGGTAAACTTACTCAACGTTTTTCCCGTCCCGGATGGTGATACAGGCACGAACATGGTCCTGACCATGCAATCGGCCTATAATGAAATCGACAGTCTTGGTCATCATAACGTTGGCCAGATGGCGGCAGCCGTATCGCAGGGGGCTCTAATGGGGGCACGCGGCAATTCAGGGGTTATTCTATCCCAATTGTGGCGAGGCTTTGCACGCGCTCTTCACAACCAGGAGATCCTGGATGGCCCGAGCCTGGTGCGAGCTTTTGCCGAGGCGCGTGACACTGCTTATAAAGGCGTCGTCCGTCCGGTGGAGGGTACAATCCTTACCGTTGCAAAAGATTCTGCAACTGCCGCGCAGGCAGCGCTGCGGGATACGGATAACCCGTATGAAATTCTGGCGCTGGTTGTGCCGGCTGCGGATGCTTCGGTGGAACGAACACCGGAACTGCTCCCGGTTCTCAAGCAGGCGGGTGTGGTCGACTCAGGTGGCAAGGGGCTGTTTTTTATTTTGGAAGGAATGTTGCGTTACATCTATGGAGAGCCGCTGGATACACCGACTGCAACAGTCCGGCCGCTGTCTGCCATGAATTTGGAAAACGCGATGGGCGACATTGAGCCAGGCCAGGATTTTGAAGTGGTGGTTGATTTCAGCCCGACTAAAGAATTAGACCTGCAGAAATTCTATGCTGAATTGGAAACGATGGGAACCTCCATCCAGATAGGCGAGGGGGAAGGTATGTACCGGATGCACATCCACGTGCCGACTGAGAACCGTAATAAACCGGTGGATTACATTATGGGCCTGGGAACCATCACCAAGATCGCGATGGAAAACCTGCTGGCCCAAATGGAAAGCATTAGTAAAAAATCGGCCGGGAATCGCATCGAACTGGCCAACCTTGAGCCGGGACAGATCGGTGTGGTAGCAGTCTCACCGGGGTCGGGAATTTCGCGGGTCTTTGCCAGCCTGGGAGTGGCAGCCATTGTTGAAGGCGGACAAACGATGAACCCATCCACAAAGGACATCCTGGATGCCTTTGAGAATTTGCCGACCGACAAAATTATCATCCTGCCCAACAACAAGAACATTATCCTGGCTGCTCAACAAGCCAAGGATGTTACCGTCAAGAAGGTAAACATTATTCCCACCCGTAACATCCCACAGGGGTTGGCGGCCATGATGCACCTTAACCCAGACGGAGACGCGGAAGCGGTAGTCAGCAAGATGGTCAAGTCCATTGAGGACGTCATGGCGATTGAAATCACGACTGCCACACGAACGGTGGAAATTGACGGCGTCTCGGTGGAGCAGGGACAGGTTATCGCGCTGGTGAATGGCAAACTGGCGCTCTCGTCCGGTTCGGTGGAAGAATCCTGCCTGGGTGCGTTGAAAAAAGTCGATACCGCCGAGCACGAACTGATCACTCTCTTCTATGGTGAAGATCTCACGGCTGCGGAAGCCAACCGGATTGCGGACGTGGTACGCGCGGCATATCCGGCGCAGGAAGTCGAATTACAGGATGGCGGCCAACCGCATTACCAATTCATAATCTCGGTAGAATGATCCACTATTCGGCGGGGATCATTGCAGTCTCTGTTCAACAGACATAACATGCCCAGCATCTGCATCCTCACGGATGGGTCTGCCCAGTTCACGCATCCCATTTTCCCCGGGCATGAACTTGTGCACATCATCCCGTTCAACGGCCATAACGCTGTCTGCCAGGAAGACAAGCCCCTGCCTGGTGGTGTTTTGGTTCACAAGCAGATGGTTTGCCCCTCTCCGCAGGATTTCATTCATTTCTTTGTCAATTTGAGTCGAGGATACGATTCGATCCTTGTACTTACGCTTTCCTCCCTGCTAAATCGAACGATGAAGAATGCGCTCCTGGCGCTTGACGAGTACAGTAATAGCGCGCGTGTGGAAGTAATCGATTCACAGACGACTGCGATCGGGTTGGGGATGCTTGTCGAGCTTGCAGCCGCTGCCGCCTCCAAGGGGGCCAGCCTGAAAGAGATCGACCAGCAGCTGCGGGCTGGCATCCCGCGTATCTATATGCTGTTCTGCATCCCGGAATTGACATACCTGGCAGCCTGCGGCCTGATGGACTATTCCCAGGCAATGGTGGCTGAGATGATGGGGATGCTGCCGATCTTTGCCTTTGAGGAAGGGCGACTGGTTCCCATGGAAAAGGTACGAACCCCAAGGCACTTGTTCGAAGCTTTTCAGGACTTTATGGGTGAATTTGAATCTCCTTCCCAGATTGCTCTGTTGCGCACTCCGGTAAATGGCAATCTGCGTGCCAACTCATTCCGCGGATTTGTACGTGATAATTTTCCTATGACACTTTTCAGCGAGCATCCTTTGCAACCATACCTGGCTGCGCTGTTTGGCCCGCGCAGCATTGGCCTGGTTGTAATGGAGTCAATGGAATAGGGGATAAATGAAAATAGGCTTTGTAACAGACAGCACCTCGGATATCCCTGCCGCTTTGGCCGAACAGCATGGTATTGAGATCGTGCGGGCTGTGATCAATATTAACGGGAAGAGTTATACGGATGGATTGGAAATCAGCCGTGAAGATTTCTATACCCGTCTGCCAGGTTTGGCCCCGCTGCCTACAACCTCAAGTCCTTCGGTGGGGGCATTCCAGGTATGTTACGAGAAATTGCTCAAGGCTGGATCAGAACTCCATCCTCTCCATCCATCCACCGAACGAGTTGAGCGGCATCTACAACGCAGCCCGGCTGGCGGCGGAGGAATTTGGTCAGCGGGTCAAGGTGTTGGACAGCGGACAGGTGAGCCTGGGTCTGGGCTACCAGGTGCTCCTGGCAGCTGAAGCGGCCGCCAAAGGAGCCATCCAGGATGAAGTTTTGATCCCTGGTGGAAAGCGTACGCAAACGCGTACGGCTAACGGCGCTTTTGGATACCGTCGAATATGTTCGTCGGAGCGGGCGAGTTGCCTGGGCGGTTGCAATGATCGGCGGGGCTCTGCGGCTCCAACCATTAATTGAACTACGCTTTGGCATCGTTCACCGGCTGGGGCTGGCACGGACACGCCTGCAAGGCATCCACCGGATGGTTGAATTGCTCAATTCATGGGGATCGCTCGAACGATTGGCAGTGTTGCACACCAATGCCGAATCTGCTGCGAGGCAGTTATTGGAAGAGGTCAGGTCGAAAGCGGCTGTTCCCCCCTTACTGGTCAACGTCACCACCGTCATTGGAACGCATGTCGGCCCGAATGGGTTGGGGTTTGCAGTCGTGCCGATTTCCTAGCTTTACAACTTTATTCCAGGTAGTACGTCATCCTCTGCAGGCCAATGGACGGGTCGAGATATTGCACGCGCACTCCATTCGGGACATTCAGACTGATGGGAGCATAATTCAGGATGGCTTTTACGCCCGCCTCCACCAGTTGGGTCGTGACTGTCTGTGCCACTGCGGCCGGGACACATACCATCGCTACTTTAATCCCTAACTCCTGAATGGCTTTTCTCATCTCGTTTGTATCCCGGATGACAAAATTGCCCACCTGTTCACCAACTTTCGTCGGGTCATTATCAAAGACCATGGCCACACGGAAACCGCGGTCACTGAATCCCTGGTAACGCGCCAAGGCGTGGCCCATATCCCCCATACCGACCAGCACCACATCCCAAACCCGTTCCACTTGCAGGATCTCACGCAGTTTGCTGACCAGAAAAGCAATGTTATAACCGGTGCCCTGCTTACCAAACTCTCCGAACTGGGATAGGTCTTTGCGGATCTGGGCTGCAGAGATACCCACCTGCTCGCCCAATTCCTGGGAAGAGGTGGTCTGCTGGTTTTGCGACTGCATACGACGCAGTGCGCGCAGGTAAACCGGGAGTCGGCTGACAATGATATCGGGAATTTCAGTCTTTTTCATGGCTTGCTCCCAAATATAGTCTTTGAACAAACTTTACCATAAATAAAGCGATTGTGCAATTATTCATATGCAGTAATAAAGGGAAGGATAAAGAGGTGCTGGATTGGAGCAGGTCCCTATTACTGGTTTCCAATAAGAATTCTGAACTAATTTATTTATGGGTGATCTCCACGCTGAAATTTCCTGCGCTTTGAATGGTAACCACCGATAGAGGGAAAGGAAGATAATTTCCCGGCGGATATTGCAGGTTGGGATCTTCCAGCAGAGCCAGGAAAGGAATTGCTGAGGTAAACCCATCTGCTGAAAGCACTGCATCGGTATGCACCTCGACACTGATCCCGCCTGCCAAACTCCATACCCAGGAATGGGGCGCAAGCGATGGGCGATATTCTGTTGGGCCTGAATAAAACGCTTGCGGATCCAGGGCCAATGGGATCCGGGTGCTTACGGAAGCCTGAGTCTCATAGCGTACCTGCAAACCATTTTTTGTAAGTTGGTAGGTTTTACTCCGGCTGCCATCGGCATTGGTGAATGTAATACCATTTACGGTTACGACAGGAGTGTAATCTGTCCAGGTGGCGGTGGCATCCGTGAATGCGCCAGGGATCACGCTCGGGTCAGCGGCCTCGCCTTTTTCCGGATGCCATTCCGAAGGATCGCTTAAGCCGACAACGAATTGCGAGGAAGGGCCAACCAACTGATGTGGGCCATTTGCGTCGAAATAGAAAAATAATGTCAACCGGGCGCCTGCAGGTTCCAGAACTGCGAAATAGTCCCGGTTAGCCAGGATACATTCGAATTTTCCATCGGCGTTCAAATCATCCTTACAATCTACGCGGGGCGTCCGGTTCACGGCCCAATCTGCTGCTGCCAGTAATTCGCCGATCTGACCAAGATAAGCATTGCGCAGAGCTTGCAGATTCAAATCTGGCGTGCTGGCAGTTAGAGACAGATATGTCTGCCAGGCAGACTGGGTGATAACGTTTTGGGGCGCGGACTTCAATTCATGCAACCAGGGATATCCGGCCTGTGCACTAACGGAACCCACTGCCAGGTTCCTTGCAGGGAAGGTTAATAAATCCTGGCCCCCAAGCGGCTGTATCCACGGATGGCCGGCGATCCATTCAAAAGTCGGACCAGCCATATCTACGTCGCCCCAGGTGGAACTTGGCAAACTCCCACCCAGTACCAGCAGGTCGGCCGGATCGGGAGAGATGGCAGTCCGGACGAGGGCGCGTCGCACATCGAGCGAGGGGCCATCCGCGGTGGCTTCGACCGCGTTGGCCGGTGGTAAAGGGATTAAGCGTGTGCCGGAAGAGATCGCCAGATGAGTACTATCCGCGAGCGTCAGGAACTGGGCGCGGTAGCCAGGTATCGGGGCCGGCGCTGCCTGGGAAGAAGGCGTCTGCCCAGAAGTATTGGATGAAGCCGAATAGACAAATTGGCTGACCGGCAACCCGAAGCCGGCCGCGGAGCGGCGACTGAAACCGAGGGCGAGGTTGGAAGGTTCCCCATAGGCTACATCTGGCAGGATGAGCAAGCCGCGTGAATAAAAATCCTGGAGTTCGAGGACATTGCCCATGAAGTTCAAGGCAGCCAGGCTGGCAGGATTCTTGATGTCGAGCAATGCCACCGGAACACCGGAATGATTAACCCCATTCAGAATATTGATCAGGCCGTGGCGACCGCCGAGCGGACCGGTGTGGGCACCGTCCCAGCGGCGCAGAGCCTGGGCCGGTGTGGTGACCGGAAAAGTATCCCAGAATGCCAGCAGGAGGGGAGCGCGCTTCACCGGTGGCTGGGCATCCGAGCGAATGTTTTGAATTTCGTCTGCCAATTCGAACGGGCTAATCGTGTAAGTAGAAATATCCAGATGATAGCGGCCGCCGATGAAAGTCCGGTTCAGGTAGACTGTGATGGTATCCAGGCCGGGATCCATTACGACACGCGGCAAAATGACTGGTTGGCCAGCATGTAACCCGCTGGCCTGAACTCTGCCCGTAGAAGAAACCTCGATTTCCAAAGGAGTTTGGGAGAAATCACGATCATCCCAAAGTGTAAGTCTGAGGGTGAATTTGTCGCCGAAATTTAAATCCAGCAAATCCACGCGAATATCCACTGTCAGAGAAGTGGTGCGGGTGTAGACAGCCAGGATATCAGTGGCCGGGCTGGGAGCATCCAGCGAGCCGAGGGCACGCAGGTCAGCGTAGACCCAAGGACGGTCATCCGGTAATGCGGTGCAGGAGCAAGTGACCAGGAGGAGCAGGCCAGCACCAACCAGTAGAAGGATACGAATAAACAATTTCGGTCTGTAGGTTTTTTCCACAGCCCTATTGTATATTAAATTAGCATTGCACCGGAAACTCGAATATTGAACCGGAGTATAATGAATAGCTACTCCTGATAGTATATAAATCGGCTGATGAGCGGGCAAAGCAAACCTGACCGTAAGATCCCTGAACAAACTATGTCCATTGAAGAGCGCGTAGGCTTGCTCTTCGAAGAACTTGCTTTTGCGATACATTGGCAACGCCCATCCATATTACTTGTATTTTATGATTCAGAAAGTGTGCGGGAGATGGTAGAACTTGCCCTCGAAAAACGCCTGGCAGAAATTGGGCAAGAGCTGGTTCAATTCGGGGTGGATGAAGAGCATTTTGATATTCCCTTGCTACTCTCCCAGCGTCCGGAACGGGACCGCTCGGTTTATTCAGTCACCGGATTGTCCCGAGGCGGGGGGAAAAGCGGCGCAAATGCTTACCGCGCCCTCAATATGCGCCGTGAATATTTCGTAGATTATTCCATGCGTGTCATAATCTGGTTGGCAGGCGATGAGTCGATCGATCTCTCCCGGCATGCACCAGATTTTTGGGCGTTCCGCCACCGAGTGGTGGAATTCCATGACTCTGTCGATACCATCCGTCCTGCGCGATCCGAAAAGGAATTTGCAGGGGAGCCCGAGGACCTGGACAGACAGATTGAGCAAAGCGAAGCACTGATCAGAGGTCTGCCAAAACAAAATGAAACTATAACGGTTCGGCTGGAATTGATTAACAAATTAGCTGGACTTTATCAGGCGAAAGAGACATACGATAAAGCCATCCGATGCTTGAAGCAAGGCCTGGTTATTGCCAAACAACTGAATACCCCGGAGCAACTGGCAAAATTGTGGGGAAAATTTGGCTCCGTCTATCTGGATCAGGATCGACTTAATAGCGCCGTAAGGGCGTGCAGGAAAGCCATCCGTTTTTCTCCCCAAGATGCCAGCCTTTGGATTGAGTTGGGGCATGTTTATCGAAAAGAGCAGCGTTTTTCAGATGCTATAATTGCATATAAGCAAGCCTGCCGGTTGGATCCTCAAAATCCTTCGGCAAGCTCTTCAATGGTGGCATGTTACCGTCTAATGGGGAAGGATAACCTGGCCGAGCAACAAAGGAAAATCGCACTTCCAATGATGGAGGTCGAGACAGAATACAACCAAGCCGTCTTTGAGGCTGCCTGTGGAAACACCTGCAAAGCCTTACAGCTATTGGCTTCAGCCCTGGAAAAGAAACAAGCAGGTGTAAGCGAATTGCGGCGTGAAGCCAATCTCGATTTCTTACGGGACGAACCTGAATATTACAATCTCTTAGAGAGACGTTACCGGATAATACCGAAAGAAAATTAGATTAAGATAATCCTGCTCCAGAAGGTGACTTGCGAATGGCAATTGGACTTGGTATATCAATCGTTATTATTTCGGCAATCATCGCCATATTGGTGATTCGAAACCGGAAAGTCCGAGGAGGAACAAGCCTGATCGTCTTCTCGATTGCGCTGACCATCTGGGCTTGCTCGTATGCGGTTCTCCAATATGATAAGCTGCCAGGCGGTCGATTTTGGCTGGCATTGTTCTACCTGAGTGCAACAGTCACGGCGTCGGCTTTATTGACATTCATTCTGGCTTACACCAATCATCCAGAGTGGTTGGGAAAGCTGGGTATTTTCATTCTTTGCCTGGAACCTGCGGTAACACAGGTCCTGTTCTGGACAAACCGCTTCTCAAGTGACTCCAAATTGGCCACCAGAGGAACTGTATTAAGCTCCAGTCCCTGGTATTGGATCAACGCCTCGTATTCAGACGGTTTGATAATCCTTGGCCTGATCCTGCTAACGGATACCCTTCGTCATAAGACAAAGCAATACAAACTCCAGTCCCTGACGATCTTTATTAGCGTCTTTATCCCGCTCCTGACCAAGATCCTAAGCCTGGCCCTCTTAGCGCTTATCCTTATCCCTGAACTTCCACTGGTGTCCTTCGCCGTCACCGCTCTGTTGCTTACTTATTGCATCTACCATTTCAAATTGCTGGACATCGTTCCGATTGCACGTGAGGATGTTATCGAAAGATTGAGCGATGGCTTTATGGTGTTGGATTTAAAAAACCGGATCGTTGATCTAAACCCCGCCGCAGAAATACTTATCAGGGTGTCGCGCGAAGAAGCATTTGGCAAACCGGCAGAGGATATTTTACAGAATTGGCCCAAGCTGGACCTGGAATCACCTGTTCGGGAACTCGAGACCAAGGGAAGCGTGAGGATATTTGGTGAATTACGTTATCTGAACGTACGCATCCTGCCATTGAACCGTACTCCGGAAGGACTGGTAGGCAAGGTGATTTTATGGCGCGATATCACTGAACGGAGGATGTCAGATAATGCGAGACAACGGGCGCGCGATGAAATGTTCGGACTCTTGCACTCCATCTCGGGTTCGGCGTTCCGGACCTTGGGCTTGAACGAATTCTTGACCGAGACCAGCTTGCAAATAATGTATTCGTTCGAAAGCCAGGCCAGCCTGATCATCCTGCGGGAGGAAAGCCATTCGAAAACAGACGCTCCCGGATTTTACCTGGCATCTCATCAAGGTATTCCCCAAAACAGACTAGATCATCTGACTTCCTCCCCAGCGGTAACCAGGATCATGGGACAAATTGTTGATAGCAAGGAGCCGTTCTTTGTTCCGGATATTTCCACCGATCCACGGCTGCCGGAATCCATGCAGCAATCCGGCATCACTTCCCTGATGTTGATCCCATTGACTACTGGAGACCAAGTATTGGGTGCGATTGGTTTACTCCGGAAAAACGGCTTGATCTACAGGCAGGATGAGATGAACCGTTTGCAAACCGTCGCCGATGAATTGGCTTCCTTCATCCGGACGGACCGCCAGCGCCAAATGGCCATTGCCCTGGAAGAGCGCCAAAGGTTGTTCCATGATCTACATGATTCCATATCCCAGAAACTATACGGTGTGGTGACCTTAACGGAAGCTGCTCAGGGCCATCTTGAGACCGGGGGCATTGTACAGGCGCCAGAGCTATCCCGCATTGGTGCGAGCGCCCGACAGGCCCTCAAGGAAATGCGTCTGTTCCTTTTCCAGATGAAACAACCCGTCGACCTGGAGCATGTCGGGCTTGTGGCAGCCCTGCATGAACGATTGGCTGCGGTGGAGGGACGGGCGAATATCAAAACCAAGGTACTCGCAGACGAAAATATAAATTTGTCGCTGGAAAAAGAAACGATGTTGTATTATATTGCGCAGGAGGCATTAAATAATATAGTGAAGCATGCGGAAGCTACATCCGTAACAATTTTTCTGAAGAACCAAAAGTATGCTGTCAAACTACAAGTGGTGGATGACGGATGCGGTTTCAATCCGATACTAAAAGGTAAAGCCGGTATGGGATTGCGGATCATGCAGGAACGGGTTGCCAAGGTGGATGGCAAATTAAAAATTGCCTCGACTCCCGGAAAAGGCACAAAAATAACCGTAACAGTTGGCAAAACCAAGAATCAAAATACAAAATGAGGGAAGAAAAATGAATAAAATTCGTGTACTTATCACAGATGACCAGACCGTCGTTCGGGAAGGATTGGCTGCAATCCTCGCCAATTATCCCGACATTGAGGTAATTGGCCAGGCAGCCGATGGCATCCAAGCAATGGAGATCATCAAACAGAGCAAGCCGGATGTGGTCTTGCTGGACCTGGTGATGCCCAACCAGGACGGACTTGCCACCATCCCAAAAATCAAGGAAACTGCGCCGAATACCCGCATACTGGTCGTAACCGGTTTTGCCGAGAACGATATGGTTTATCAGGCCATCAAGGCCGGCGCACTGGGTTATATTCTTAAGGATGCCACGCGCGATCAATTATTACAGGCGATCCGCGATGTCGCGCAAGGAAGAGCATCCCTGCAACCCTCCATTGCTGTGAAGTTGATCCAGGAAATCAACCATCCCTCCGAGTCACACTATACCGAGGATCCACTCACGCGCCGCGAATTGGATACCATTCGCCTGATCGCCCGCGGTCTCAGTAACCAGGAAATTGCCGCGGAACTCGTCGTAAACGAACGAACAATAGCGAAATATGTGAGCAGCATCCTGGATAAACTTCATCTTGCCAATCGTACCCAGGCGGCTTTGTATGCTTTACGGGAAGGAATAAGCGAGCTAACCAACGATTAGGCCATATGCCGGGGATATGGGCGCGGATAAAAAAATAAATCAGGGCGGCCGATCGATCGCCCTGTTGATTAGCGAAGTTTATTTTTTTTCTTCAAGGGCAAAGATAAATATTTCCATCCGGGTATGTTCCATACAATTTCAAGCCCTCGAGCAGGTTATCGGGTTGATCGTTTGAGTTCCTGCCGCTCAGGTTTTGGAACTGGGAGGAAAAATCATTAAAAACCACCAACGCAGCTCCCTTGGAACAAAAAACGTCCTGGGCCGGGTCACCCGGGATGGTGCCGTAAGGAGTGGTTTGAATTGGCCGGGTCTTGGGGAATGAAACCCATATCCCATAAATCGGGCGACCCGTCCAAAGCAAAAGGAGCTGCCAATCGTTTGAGATGACCGGCTGGTTGTCCGGAAGGGAGCTCACGGTCTGAATAATCTCCGAGCGACCCCAACGATAGGCTGTTAGACCATCGCCTTTGTGATAAAGGGTGACCATATTCTGTGCTTGAGGAATATACCAGGCCAGACAGGCTGCTGCGACCAGCCAGGCCAATCCTTGAAAAACGAGTTTCCAGCCATTGGACTGAACAGTCTGGAGTAGAGCGGACTGCCAACCAGTGGACCAGGCGGACTTCAAACTGGCGAGTTTTTTATCACCGGACCAGGCAGCCTGCCAGAGCGCAAATGCACCGAATAGGGTGATCACACTGCAGACGAAGAAGGGCAGGAGCATGCGATTGTCGATATCGATGGTTGGGCGGGTGAACAAATACGTGAGAAGTAGCACGACTACGAAAAAGAATGCCGACAGACCAAAGTAGCTGAAGATAGGCAAATCAGATCGATGCTCCCCTGTATCCGCTTTTTTTCGCAGGCGAGCGATTGCCCATATAGAAAGCGCCAGGATGCCTGCCAGTCCGGCGCCCGCCAGGACAAACCGTAAACGATAGGTCAGGGCCAGACGGCTGTTCTGGAAGGGTACCCACCTCCCCACGGTATCGATAAATAGTCCCCGGAAAGTCTTGAACTCGGCAGCCAATCCATTCCAATCCAGGCCAAGGCTGCGCCCTCCCAGACTGTGGGCGCTCGTAAAATAAGTCCAGACCAACCAGACCAGGATCGGCAGACTAGCGATCAGGCCGAACAGAAGCGCCTTCCTGATCCGCACCCCCAGTTTCCCGGATGAGCACAGCAGCACAGATAATGCACCTGCTCCAACCATGGCAATCCCGGCGTAGCGGGTGGCGGGGACCAAACCGATCACGACTGCGCTGGCAACCAGCAGGGGCATCCGCTCCCTGTGCAGGTAGGCCACCAGACATAAGCCTCCGGAAAGAATCAAGAATATGAAAAGGGGCTCGGAATAGGCTGAACTGAACATCCACAGCATCTGCGGAAAGGCCAGTAAGAGTGCGCTGGTAATTATCCCCATGGCCGGGGCACGGCTGTAACGGTAGAAGATCCATCCGGCCATGAAGATACAAGCTACAAAAGCGATGATATTCAACCAACGAGAGGCAACAACCAGGTTTGCCTTAAAGAACCCGATGACGGCCAATACCATCGAGTAAAAAGGTGGGTGAATTCTGATCGGGCTAAAGCGTCCATGCCCCTGAACATAGCCCAATCCCTGGCCGGCATCCAGGCTATGGGCGGTGGCGATATATTCCACCGGGTCGTTATACCCCCACGGGCCATTTGCTGTGGCATAAATGTCTATCAGGCCGCCTAAAATGCTTAGAAGGATAATGGCCGCCAGGATCAGGTGTTTAGTGGAGAGCTTTTTCATCGAATTCTTACTGCTCCTTGCATAGTTATCTGAAACGGATCTGCTCAAAGGCAGGCAGGTACCGTCAATTTTGGTTTAAATATTTGCGCGGTATTGTATAAATACAGAAATTACTTGTGCTGTGGTGTCAATGCGGCAACTTCACTGCCGCCATTATGTTCCACTCGCAGATACATCGACCGGATCGTATCTTCGATAAGAATTTTCAAACGATGCCGCTCAAGTCCCACCGCATTGAGCGGATCAAAAGTCACCGGCTCCCCAACCATCACAACCCCGGTTGGATGTACTGCCAGAGGATAGAAATCCAGCCGCTTGCCAGTCACTTCGTTATAAATTTCGCCCAGGCGGGCGAAACTGCGCTGGAAGGGTTTCATACGCGTCTCCGGGTCGGCAGGCAGAAGGAGGTCCTCCGGGAAGACCAGCAGGAACTTACCTTGTTGCAGTACATCCATACTCAACCGCAGAGTATCGACCATCCGGTCGTAATTACCCTTATAAACCGGGATACAGCCGAGAGAACGCAGGAAAGGTACGGTAATCCTTGAAAGCCACCTGGCCACCCAGGCACTGGCCGGCGGCTTGAGATGCAGTGTCCGCTCGACGAAATCCCATTTCAACCATGCGGCCGCCCGATCTTCATCCACCATATCCGCCACAACCCAGGAATACACTCGCAGCGGGATCGAACAAGCCACCGCAATCGGACCGGTAAATTCCAGATGGTTGGCAATGAAGACTGCCGGCCCGCGGCGGGGCAGGTTTTCCTCGCCGACCAGTTCCCCGCCCCAAAGGAATAAGTCCAATACTCCAACGATAAATTGATACAGTCCGTCTTTCATGGCTCACCTACCGCATGACCAAGCGCGGACGTTATTGTGACGCCTCGGCCAGGGTTGGCGGCTGGAGGAACTCACTCCCAGCGAGGTCTGCAATCGCACGCGCCAGTTTCAGGACTCGAGGATGGGCATTTACCTGTATTGTAACTGATTCATAGTCGACTGCATGATAAAGTACAGGTTGTTCCCTCTGATTATCTCTCAGAATCGAACCCATTGCAACCTGATTCAAGGCAAGAGAAAAAAATTTGGGGTGCTTGCGCCCCAAACCCTCCGGTTCTCCCAATTGCAGGGAAGCGATTCGTTCCTTCAAATCGCTTCCCTGTATTTTTCTCTATTGAGGGGGAAGACTTTTCCTCGGTCGAAATCCAAAATAAACCAGTAGCAATCCAGCGGCTATCAGGACAAATGTGAACCCGTAGGAGGTCAACGATCCGACCACCAGCAGGAGGCACGCCAGGATCATGCAGACCGTAGCAGGAATCTTCCGGTCGGCAGGTATTTACCTGTCCATCCGGCTAGGAAGAAACCCGACCAGCGGCGGAGGCGATCAAAAAGTCTGACACTTACAATAAAAACCAATTCAATTTTTGGAGGCACTCTATGGCTGAAGCGATTGCACGACCGCCTGGCAACCCGATGAAAAAGGTGTTTGGAATTCGTGATTTCTCTTTCTTATGGGCAGGACAGAGTACATCTTTGTTCGGCGACCTATTCTATGCCATTGCGGGGGCATGGCTCATGCTGAGACTTACCGGAGACCCGTTGGCGCTCGGGATGGTGATTGCCTTGGGCGGTATCGCGAGAGCTATCTTCACTTTGATCGGCGGCGCCGTCACCGACCGGGTCTCTCCCCGGAATGTCATGCTGCTTTCGGACATTATCCGTCTAGCCCTGACCTCCTTGATGGCCGTCCAGGTTTTCACCGGCACATTACAGGTGTGGATGATCTATGTGTACAGCCTGGTGGGTGGGATCGTTGGGGGAGTGTTCGCACCTGCCTCGATGTCCATGGCACCCACCCTGATCCCCTCCGAAGACTTGCAGGCCGGAAACAGTGTCATGCAGGGTAGCATGCAGCTGATCGGGTTTGTTGGCCCAGCAGCGGCAGGGGCAATTATTGCCGCCTTCCCGCGTCAGAATATTGGGGTGGGACTGGCAATTGCTTTCGACGCGCTTACTTTCATTGTTTCCGTGATCACCTTGTGGATGATGCATGCCGGCAGGCAGGTCACAACTTCTGCTTCGGCGGCTCTCAAGGCGAGTATGTGGGCTTCCATCCGTGAAGGCCTCAAGTATATGTTCAAGGATCCAGTCTTGCGGGTGATGTTCGTCCTGCTCGCCGTAGCCAACTTTGCTTTCGGTGGGCCAGTGCTGGTCGGCATTCCTTATCTTGCCAACGTACGGTTCCCAGAGGGGGCGGCAGCCTATGGCATGATCATCGCCGGCTACGCTGGCGGCAACCTGCTCGGGATCATCCTTTCCGGGTCACTGCCCAAGATGAACCAAAAGATCTTAAAGTTTTTCATGGTGATCATGTTCTTATTATTCGGAGCAGGAACCAGCAGCCTGGCCTGGATCGGACAGACCTGGGCGGCATTTGCGGTCTTGCTAGTCATGGGTATCCTAAACGGTTACCTGTCGATCCTCTTGATTACCGGTTTGCAGCGTAATACCCCCAAGGAAATGCTGGGTCGCGTTATGAGTATGGTACTTCTGGCGAATCTGGTGTTCATGCCGCTTTCGCAAACGATTGCCGGGGCGGTTTTGCGCTGGAATATCCCGGCCCTTTTTTTAGGTGCGGGTGGATTGATGGTGTTATGCGCCATCTACCTGATCGTCCCCAAGATAGGATCTTTACTGAGTTCACAGTTAGCGTCTGACCAGACTGCCCAAGTAAAAACAAATTAAGGAGAAGTTTCGATGAAAAAGAAGAAGGTCTTAATCTCCCTGAGTGTCTTGATTGGCATACTTGCGATCGGAGTGGTTGCTGCGATCCTGTTAACTCCCTGGATGGACCGTTGGGGGGCGACAGACACAGAAATTGCGGCAGCCTATCCGGGAGATAGCCTGGTGGCAGCACCGGCCAGCATTGTCAACCGGGCAGTGACGATCCACGCCACTCCCGAAGAGATCTACCCGTGGATCATTCAGCTCGGAGCGGGTAAAGGTGGGTATTACAGCTACTCCTGGCTGGAGACCTACATGTTGTTCTGCAAGATGACGAATGCCGACCGGATCCATCCCGAATGGCAGGATCTAAAAGCGGGCGACCAGGTCAAGATGTGCCCCGGTTCATTCGGCCCGACGCCTTATATGGTTGCCCAACTAACACCGAACCAGTCGATGGTACTTGGCCACCAGGATAAGGGCGAGTGGGTCGACCTGTGGGAGTTCAACCTCGTTCCCCAGCCAGATGGCACAACCCGCCTGATCCTGCGCACCCGTACCATGATGACAGGTGGATTCTGGGATATCATCCACCCGGGTGTGTTTATTATGGAGACCGGAATGCTGCGCGGCATTCGGGACCGGGCTGAAGCCAATTAATCCACAAATAACATTCTAAGATGAAATGCTGCGGCTAACCATACCGATTAGAAAACCGCCGTCCCCCTCGGGACGGCGGAGTTTTTTATTAAGATGCATCGACGGTTCTCACAGTCTACAGGCTATTTCATTCACATGTAAGCGTGCTGCGAAACATGGTATAGGTAAAGAATGCATAGTAACCGGGTAAGTTGAGAATAAAATCCGCCGAGCCTGGCGCGCATAAACGCAGGTACTCTTTCCAATCTTCCAGCGAACACTCCGGTTGCTTTTGACCCCAAAGCATTTCAAACACGGATGTCAGCGCGGTCCGTTGCTCGACCATAAGCGGCGCCTGAATATCGCCAACGAAGGTATGGGCTTCAACTTGCACCAAACCGGCCTCCCGGAACGAATTTAATGTGCGCATAAAATGCAGGTCCGGGCTTTTCCCTTGCAAGAAAGGCAGGTAGCTCGAGCAGGTCGCATTCAAGCGAGCCTCCAATAGTGGGTACCCAGGAAGCACCTGTTGCGAAGACCAGGCGAGAAGGATGATGCTCCCACCTGGCCTGGCGACCCGCATAAGCTCTTTCAATAATGGCTGAAGTTCTCCGGCAGGATAACCGGCACAATCAGCGCTCCAAACCCAATCGAAGGTGGCGTCGGCAAACGGAAGGCGGTTCATATCCGCCTCTTGATATTTAATCCGTCCAGAAAGGCCTGCCTTGACGACAAGATTATCAGCATACCGGAGCAGATCGGGGAGGATATCCACTCCGGTGATATGGCCCGCGGGCCCGACTGCTTCTGCGAGCAATATGGTTTGAAGGCCAATCCCACAGCCAACATCGAGGCCATGGCTTGCGGGGGGCAGCTGTAGAACCTGGATGAGTGAACGCATCACAGGTTGCCGGATGGGATCGGCCTGTAATAATCTTAAGATATATTCTTCCGGGCCAGTCAATGTGTTCTGCCTACTTAAATTAAAAATTGTGATTATTAATCCAGGAATCCTCTTGGCAAGTAGCGCCTCAGGTTGGCGCTGGCAAGCAGATATTAATTCTTCTTTTGGGCGAATCTATAGATTCCCAACGCTACTAAAGCAACAGCCGATATTGCCACCGAGATGCGTGGATCCCACATGGCACTGAAGAGGACAAGGATTGCGGCAACAATTGCAATAGTGCCTTCAGTCTTAGCATTCATATCAAATCTCCTTATTTATTTAGATGGTTATCAGCTACGCACCAGCAGATAATGGATAACCGATGCGGACGATTTTGGCACCGATCAGGATAGCAATAGCAACCAGTGCCTGCCGGTCACCTTGCAATCGAAGGGCAGTTTCCAGCCGGTGAATGCAGCCAG
Source organism: uncultured Chloroflexia bacterium (assembly GCA_963776475.1). GTDB lineage: Bacteria > Chloroflexota > Anaerolineae > Anaerolineales > Villigracilaceae > UBA877. Next base: position 208,017 of record CAVZMZ010000013.1, on the reverse strand, counting down.
AGTAATCACCAGGATCGAAAGACCGATTAAAGAGCCCAGGATTGCCAACGGATTGTGTGCAGGCCGGGAACTCCCAGAACGCCTATTCCTGTTAGTAGAAAGGAAAACGTTGCCAGCCCACCAATCCGAACCAACATAACGGATGGCAGGGGCATTCAGCCCCATTCCTGCCAACAACCAACTGCGGTTTGCCGCAGTGAAGAAAGCGCCGGGTTTGGAAGCCGGATCATTTGGGATGGGCGCGGCGCCCAGGCCGGAATGGACGAGCCGTGCGCAATTGGAAGATGCCGATCAGAGTTCGAAGCACACGTTCTCCTTTATGTTCAGAGTTGATCAATGGGTTGGATAGGTCTCCACGAGCACTTTGTTGACCATCACGTCTACAAACTGGCTGAGGTTTTCGTCACCCAAGCCATGGCCGCCTTCAAGCCAGATTAAATCCTTGTGTGGCGCTTCCAAAACGTTGAAATAACGTTCGACAATGGATGACATTGCATTCACATCCTCACGCCCGGCGAAAATATAAACCGGCACCTCCAATTTATTTGCCTGGGTTATGAAATCCAGATCTTTAAGTTGAGGGTAGATAACATTGAAGGATTTGATCAAGCCCAAGGTGTGATTGATCTTGTCCACATAACCATACTCCGGTGCGAAGAAAGGTATGAGCGGGACAGCCAATGTGTAGTGCAGGCTGCCCATATAATCGTTGAGCACATCCAGATAAGCCACATATTTATTCACCACATTGTCTCCGGAATAAGGGGGCGGCCCATTGCGTCGCAGGGTCTCGACCATTTGGGTTTCACCCTTACTGGCCAGGTAATCGAGAGCCAGTTCATACCCTTGAATATCGTTCTCGGTGGTGTTGACCATCTGCCCATTGCCGATGAAGGCATAATACTGTTCAGGATATTGTTGGACCAGCCATATACCCGGGATGCTTGACCAGGAAGTACCGTACACGTAGATTTTGTCCCTGCCAAAGCGGTCAAGCAAGTATTGGGTGAGAGCGTGGCCATCCTCGACAAAGCGCTGTGGGGTAAGCGTGGAGATGGGGACGGAATGGTAGGATTTGCCTGTACCCGGCTCATCCCAACTAACAACGACAAAATCCTTTTCCAACGGTTCGAATAATGTGCGGGTGGTAAACCCGCCGCCGCCAGGCCCACCCATGCCCAGGTTCAGTAATATTGGCTTATTAACAGCTTGACCACGGATTGTGATCCATTGTTCGGTTCCATTTATGTTCACCTTCTCCAATGAGGCAATCGAGCCAGGCAAGGGTTTACCGCTTACATCCGTGATTGGCGGCGTGGCTGCAAAGACCTGGGAAGAAATTATGGCCAGTATGGCTATCCCCAAAATCCCCGCCAGACTGACAGGTATCCGGAACCGGGTTGGTTGCAAGGAGAATTGCAAGATTAGTAATGTCACATCCATCAGGCCGAGCAAAATCGAGACCCAGCCGGGCACGGCGGTCGTGAGAGGCAATAGAACAACCGGCAGGCATAATAGGATGGCGATGATCAGGGCCAGGAGGCGGCCAAATCCAACGGCAAGCTTGCTTGCAATTGTCCCAATACTCCCTGGAAGTTGCTGCAAGAGCGGCTCGTTTTTAGGGTCTCGTTCATCGGATGTGTCCATATTTATCTCCTGGAGGTTTTATTATCCCAGCGGTATGGGATAGCAAACCTGCAGATTTTTCCATCATGGCAACGCTTCCCACTCACTTGCAAATTTATAAAATGCCTGGACCCATTCATCACCGGGAATGCCGAAGTCTTCCCCGTTACGTACGATAATCAAGCCCTTCGCGGGGGATACGTAGATAAATTGACCATAATTTCCACGGGCGTAAAAATCGTAGGCTCCGCCTTCCCGCTGCATTCCCCACCACATGTATTTATAATAACCAACCTCAGGAACAGGGCGGAATGGTGCTGTGGAGTAAAAAGTAGCGGCATCTATTGACGGGTCCACCTGGGTCGACTTATTCACCCAGGCAGCCGGAAGTATCCGGGTCCCGTTCCAAGTGCCCTGTTCCAGGAAAAGCCGGCCGAATTTCGCAAAGTCAATGGCGCGTGCATTGATGCCACTTTCCATCTTCTCAAAACCCGGTTTAGCAGCGTCCAGGCTCCACGAGCCGGCATACTCCATCCCAATGGATCCCCAGATCTTCTCCTGTAGATACTGAGCGACAGGCCTTCCTGTAGAGCGTTCCAGGATCAAGCCAAGCAGGAGCGGGTGGAAATTATCGTATAGAAAATAAGAGCCGGGACTATCAATAATGCGGGTATCCTCGAGGGCGAGTTTACGCAGGTCCGGATAGAGGTAAGTCATGGCGTCATCGCCATTAATAAAGCCATTCTCCACATAGCGAATACCGGAAGACATCGTCAGCAAATTCCGGATAGTAATCCTGGTAAAACGCGGGTCGCGCTGTGCCATCTCCGGCAGGTAAGCGGTGATGGGGTCGTCCACACCTTTGATATACCCGTCCTGGATGGCCGCGCCGATCAAGGCGGAAGTGAAGGACTTCGCCATCGAAAAGGAAGTCACGATGCTGTCGCGCTGAGTCCCATTGAAATAGTTTTCGTACAGGATATTGTCATTTTGTATGACGATGAAAGCTTGCGTGTGTTGGTCTGCCAGATAGGAATCCAGATCATCCGTTTTGAAAATCGATTGGAACAAGTTAACTGCTCCTGATTGCTCCTGATCGGTAGAGAAGTGGAACGGGAGTGGGCCATTTTCGAGCACTCTTGCCGGGAAGTTCTTGTAGTCGTAGACGGTGGCCTTACCAAACCGGATTGCCCGGTAGACGTAAGCAGGTGAGTACATGAGAGAGAAAACCAATAGCCCCACGAGACCCAATAACGCCAGCGCGGCTACAACCCAGGCAATGATCCCAAGTATTTTTTTCAAACCTTTATTCATCTTGCGGCTCCTATGAAAACTGCGGTTACTACCCAACAATTCGTCATATTTATTCCAATTTTTTGAGTGCCTGGATAAGCCAGGGTCCTGGTTCCTAATGGATGTACTGCGTTGTGTGCTGCTCTTTTTATTAATTCGAGCTCACTCCTTGATATTTCTCATCGTAATGATCGCCAGTATGATCCCGGAAATGCTGATCAACACGAAGAAGATCGAAGTAATAGGATCAACAGGGACCTTAGCCAGGATCTGGCCAACGATCATGGCAATCAAAGCCGAGCCCATGGTCAATATCTTCAGGAGAACCACCGAAGCCAGGGTATAGCCCCATGGATGTTTTTGTAATAAAAGGATGGCCGTAATGAAACCGGTTGGTACGATCACGCCCAAATCGAGAGACTGGATGACCATCGTGATGGCAGATTCGAGTCCGGATGGAGGCGTTCCACTAATCATCGGAGGAACGACCAATTTAAGCCAGGCCAGGGAGAGAAAAGCGGCTACAAAGATGAAATAAACGGCAATCGTGCGGCGTGGGAAGCGCTCCGAGATATGGCCAACCACTTCGACCGGACTCAGCCCCGAGAGCGACAGGATGAACCCAAACAGGCTGATCGAGAAAAGCGCCACATAAACGAGATACAAAGGGTTAAATGCGGTCAGGAAAGACATGGCCGCATAGGTGTACAAGAAATACCCGAACGCACCGGTGAGCAACAAGCGTCCACGCAGAGTGCCTTTGCGTGTCATAATAATCCCAGCGATAAGAAGCGGGATGCCCAGAATCAGGGTGACGACATCCTGTCCGATTTCCTGAGAGGATGAGTTGAGTGTGTCGTAGAAGTACAGCCCATGACCGCGGATCATGACAGTCTCGCCGCGGAGAGTGGAAAAAGGAAAAGCTGTGCCAGACCCCTGCCAAAATACTCCAGCCCCGGCTGCCAGGAGCGCCAGCGGGATGATCACAAGCGCCAGAAAGAGGATGATTTTATTTGCTTTCATATCCATAATCCTTTTAATGTGGCTGAAGCATGGCTGTTTTTGGGAGGCAGGTAAACATTATGATCTTCTTGGTTTTATGTTATCGAGCGAATCATACTTTTCCGGATAAAAATATGTACCTGTCGATGGGGGAGTTTTTGCCTGTCCGAACGGATAGGGTGACCCAGCGCAGGCAGAAAATAAAAGGTCGAGCCTGAAGATGGCTCGACCTTCATAAAACATTGCATATAACCAAACTCAGGGTGTGATCGAGCCGGATCCTGTGACGTTTTTGGTCACCTGGCTGGGATTGCCGCTGTAGCGGATGGTACCAGAGCCGAGCAGGTTGGCATTCAGGCTTTGACTGGCATTAACCTCGATATTGCCAGAACCGTTCAATTTTACGGTTGCAGATTTGGCCTGCAACCCATTGCAGTAAATGTTCCCTGAACCCAGCAGGTTGATTTGAACGCTGGTAGATGTACCTGTTACGGTAATATTGCCAGATCCAGGCAGATTGACTGCGAGACTATCCCCGGCCAGGCCGGAGACGCGGATATTACCCGACCCGCTCAGGGTAATGCCGTTCAAAGATCCCATCGTGATGTTCACTTTGACAGAATCACGAGTAGACAGGTTGGTATTCGACCTGGTGCTGATGACCAACTGCCCGTTCTTTACGGTGGTTTCAATCAAAGGCAGGATATTGTCATCTGCTTCAACAGTTACCAATTGCGAGGCCCCAAAACTGACGGAAACATTGGCAGAACCTTCGAGCACGACTGAGCTGAAGCTGCCCAGGCTGCGAGTCTCGCTGGTCACTTTTCCGGAACCCACCACAATATTGGGAGTGATGGTTCCGAAAGAACAGGCACCCATCATCAGGGCGACAACGATGAAGACAATTAAAAGTTTGTTGTTCATGGTTCAAACTCCTTTTTATGAATTGGTCACCGTTACTATAACGGATACACCAGGAACCTGCCTCTGCCAAAAGGAGAGTTTGGAACTGTCCAGATGGACAGGACTTAGTGGGTATTGGACCGGGTGAATAGGATATTCGCGTGGGAAAACTGCTGGAACAAAAATCCCGGCAGGATCGCCGGGATTTCAGGATGAACTATCTGCTGAACGGTTAAGAGACAGGCATTACTACAGGCTCGGCTGAATTGACGGCAGACTCTTTGTTCAGCCGGGCAGCGTGTCTGTTTACGAACGGCATCGTTATCCAATAAGTAACCGCCATATAAACAAGGATGTAAGAAAAAGCGTTTTTTGCAAGCCAGACCTGAATGGCAAAGGCACCCAAGGAGACTGCTATCGCAAAGTAGATGTAGATGCGCGTTCGATGAAGCCAGGCATATGGGAGGAAATGGATGCCACCCAATGAGGCCAGTGCAAGTGGAATGCCGCCAGGGTTGAGGCTGTAAACAAGGATCAACGCCGGCAAACCCAGGGCCTGTGACATGGCCATTTGCACCGATAGAGACCGAAGCGGGTTATCCTGGTCCATGCGCTTTTTACCCATTTTTCGTTCCAGCCAGAAGGCAATTGGAAGAGCGATACCGCCCTGGAACATTGCGATCAATGCTGCAGTCGACCTGGGGATATAAAAGGACAGGATGGCTGTGATTAGGAAGGTGGCGCCATAAGCAATCAAGAATGGTGCACCGCCCATGGAGCTTGCGGTAACGTCATCAAAGGCCCTGGTAAGGTTATTCGAAGGATTATTCATATTTATCACCTCGTGAATTCTATGTTTTCTGAAAGAATGAAAGACGCAAGAAGGCTTAGCAGTCCGACCAGGCAATAGCTTCCAGCCGAGTGAGATAGAGCAACTGACAAGACCTGCTTTTTTCCATGGGATTGCCTTACGAGCATGGCCTTGCCAGGCATTCTTTGTAGCTCTTAGCGTATACAGTGACCGGAAGGCGTGAGGGTCATTTTGGTGATTTCTGCTTCGATGTACGCCTGACCCAGGCTGGTTGCCACCGAGATGCGGTGATGGCCATCGCGGACATAGTAGGTGCCATCCACGTCCACCAGATCAACCGGAGGCAGAACCCTGCCGCGCAGGTTTTCGAGAGCAATGCCCAACCAGCGGCTGCGGCTGGACTCTTTGACCGGGTGAAAGGCGGCGTCAAACACATCCGATTTCCCCAGAGTGCCCTTGATACAGGCGATGCAGACCGCTTTGAGACCGGCGTAGGTGCTGTTCTGTACCTGGTTGCATTGCAGTGTATCGTCCAGGTCGAGCAAGTGGGTGGCACGTCGCGTCAGCCTGGCCCACAGACGGTAGAACCAGCCGCGCGAGCTTGTTTGCCAGAAAAGGGCAACCGCTTGATTGGAATTTACCTGGTTTACCGGGGCGCTTTGCATCATGGCGGATCTCCTATCGAATGCTTATGATCTACACTTAGTTTACATCTGCCATAGGAACTCTGCCTCTGACAAGCGGACGGTTTTCACCTGTCCGATAGTATAGGCTGATGAGGAAAAAACGCCCTTTTTTCGATGGCCTCAAGCGGTTTGGTTTTTTGAAGCTCCGTCCAGGAACGCAGAGAATTTCCGGGGTTTTAGCCGCCGGGTGTAACTGATCCGAGCGCAATGAAGAAGAAAATTACTACATCCATCCAGAAATGAATGAACCAGGCCCACGAGAAACCGCGTGTCTCAAGCATGGACTTACCCATCAACCAACCGGGGATGAAAGCCAGGATGACCCCCACAATGCCATAAGGGACGCCGTAGAAGTGCCCGATGCCGAAATAGACTGCCGTAATCAGCAGAGCCTGCGCAGGGCCCAGTGGACCTTCCAGGGCGCCCAGCCAGGGAGCGCGGTAGAGCATCTCCTCGCCAAAAGAGTTGACCAGGGCAAACAGCAGCACAAACGGCAGCAGAGGGAGAATCCCTTTGAGCGACTGCACGGATGGCAGGCTCCCAAATGCGAGGATAAAGACCAGAAGACCCAGGCACATGGCGCCTGCTATAGCCGGTCCCAGGATATGCCAGGAGACGGGTTTACTGGTTATCAATGGAATGGGGGCGGCCTGAGCATCCAGTTTGCCTTTGACAAGGAAGAACCGTTTGAAGCGTCCCATCAGTGCCAGCATGATCAACACCAGCAGGATTCCGGTGGCAAGGCGCGGGATCTGCACGGAACCGATATTCTGGACGAAGGGACTTGCACCGGCAAGCCAGCGCGTGTAGTTCAGTGACTGGAAGAACCGGCCTACGCTCCCCTCCAGCAAGTAAACCGCCAATAAAACGGCGGCAAAAAGCCATAATGGACGCATCCGTTTCCAAAGCAGGCTGGTCAGCAAGAGCGCGAGCATCATTCCAACTTTCGCCCAATATAGCCACGCCGGCAGGCTGCCGGTCAGCTCCCGGAATAGAATGTCCGGCAGAAGTGAAACCAGCAGGGTCACTCCCCAGGCTATCGGGATAAAAATGTCTCTGTTTGTCTTGCTGGTAGATGTACTACTATTCATTGATAGCCTCCTCGATGACTTTAAAAAACCAGTTTAACAGGCGAAGATTCACGCGAGTTTTAGGAAATAGATACTGACATCCGCCAAAGCTAGACGCCAAGATCCAACATCAGTCATTTGCCGTCCCGGTCACCGAGATTCATTCTTGCCGGGCACGATGGGGGCAACAATCGTTATTTGTGCGGAAATCACATGGTTTTCACAATGGTGAAATCGGAGTCAATCTTCGCTTGTCAAAGCTGCAGCTTTTCGTTGGAACGGCAATTCCGCGATCGGCTTCCTGGAGAGATAGCGGGGACCAAAAACAATGACACTCCCAACCACAACCAGGGCAAGCAGGGGCCCGGCAATCATATAAAATTTCATTGCTGGCATCAGGCCCAAATCCGCTGTCAGGAAGGCAGTTGAATTGTAGAAGAAGTGCGCCAGGATCGTGATGATGAGACTGCCATGTGTGTTGTTGTAAAGCCAGGTTATGTAAAACGTAACTGTGGTTACCAGCACCAGGTATATTGGGAATGGGATACTCATCTGGGTGGCGCCTGTGACGAAGAAGAACGGAATATGCCAGCAGGTCCAGATTGCCCCGAGAATCAGGCTGGAAACCACGGCATTATGTTTCGCCTGCAAACGCGGCAGGGCGAACCCGCGCCAGCCCATTTCTTCGGCGATCGGGCCAGAAAACAATTGAAATAAAATCGTTCCCAACATGATTGAAATTGTTTCTCCAGGCTGGAGTCCAGCACTCGGATTTCCGAGGGCCTTATAGATCAGGGTAATCGCCAGCGGGCCAAGAATGAGAAATGCCGCCCAGAAATACCAACGAAAGCCCACCTTCCAGCGTGTAAATCCGGCCAAAACCGCTTTGATTTCTGGTATACCACCGATGATCCCTGCAATGATCAGTGCACTGATGCTCGGGCTGAAAATGGAGAAGAACCAGACCAGCGACCAGCGTTGCAATGGCTGGGATGGATTTAGATATATATAAGAAAACATCACCCCAAACATGATCAGATAGGTAAGTAAGAAAAACGAGATGAGCTGATGTTTTTTGATCCAATTTCGTATCATTTAGGACTCCTTTTTATTCCAATTGTTTTTTAGAGCATCTTCCTGCCGGTCAATATTCCTCCTGTTTACCTGTCTCCTAGCTTTGATTACATTTAATATTTTATGCAAGTGGAACGAAAAACTCCCCTGTCATAAGGGGAGGTTCTACTATCCGAACGGATGGTATTTCCAAATATTACTTATTTTAATTCCTTGCCCAATTGATCCACTTCATCTTTCCATGCATAAACATATCGAAGGTTCTCCTCCAGTTTAGCCGGATCCTTTTCATAGCCTTTTGCCAGTTCAGCGAGATGATTATAATAACCGGCTAGTTTTTCCAGCGGAGGCCGGGTAATCGTTCCGCTGCCTTGTAATTCTCCTGCGAGTTTCGTAAGGACTTCCAGCCATTCTTCCACCGGCATGCCGGCGGTCTTTTTAAAGTCACGGATAACCCACTGGCGCTCGAATATGGAACGGCGCTTCCAATCCTCGGATTGTTCCTTGAGAGTTTGGTCGGACACGTTCACATAATTGCCTGGTCAAATCAAGCTGACCACCAGCAAGCGTGCTGGTTTTCGTCAATCCTTCACTCGATCCGAAGTTGATATCGGCGGCTTTAAGCGCCTGCATGGAGGAGATCTCCTGCCCGCGAAATTTCTCGGCAAAGACGATGGAAGCGGCAAACCCCGCACCTGCTTCTTCAATGGTCAACATGGCATTCTGGTTTAGCTTATAGAATTCATCCAGGCTCATCCCCATGAGTGGGGCGAGCTCTGCAACTGCATTGGAGGCGGTCTCGGTGGGGACGAGACCCGGACCAATCGTATAAGCGATCACGCCGGTGCCTTCCAATTCCGCCTCGATTGTATTTGCCAGATGCACTTGTGCGGCTTTGAAAGTCTCATAACCTCCCAAAAAGGCTGTGCCGGTGGATGAGACGCAAGCGAATACGCCATGATTGCGTTCCAGCATGCCAGGCAGAAAGGTGCGTGCCATCAGCACCGGCCCGCGCAGGTTTACGCGATAACTGGCATCCCATTTTTCGATGGGCACATCTTTGACAGTCCCCAAGACCGCGATGGTGGCATTGTTGATCACTGCGTCTACTTTACCGAAGCGGAGAATGGATTCTTTGGATAGATTCTGTACGCTGGTTTCATCGCCAACGTCAGTATGCACAAACAGAACACGCTCCCGGTCGAATTCATCTCCCAGCGTAAGTGCGGCTCTGGAGCCAATTTCCAGGTTGATCTCGGCAATGATCACATTGGCACCCAGCCATAGGAGCGCGCGTGCCGTTTCATATCCAATGCCGCCGCCCGCCCCGGTTACCAGCACAGTTTCACCTTTCAAAATATCTTGTGAAATCCCAAGCCGGGAGATCAACATTGGATTAGCCTGTGTCATATAGCTCCTTTGCTTTTATTGATGGATCCGATATCTATTTTTTGATTGCCGAACCAGGCGGACAGAAGGAAAATCAATACCGGGATAGAGTGGCTTTGCGTGCCAACGATTATTTCCAGCCGCCGCTGCAATTTAGCAGATCGAGGATATAACAACCAACCAGATAGTGTAATGATAATCCACCTGTACGAAACCTCTCCCTGCCAGAAGGGGAGTTTTGGACTGTCCGAATGGACAGGACTATGCAATGATGCACTGAAGATTTCGGCCTGCCCCGGAAGCTCATAAGGGATTGGTATTCTCGCTCGGATGGGGTGGATTTCCATTTGACGAGAGGCTTTACAGGTGTCTATGGGGTTACAATGGTGGATAAATGAGCCAACATCCGACCAGCAGGATAGTAAATAGGTTAGAATTCTGTCAATGAGAAGGTTATTCACATGTCTGCTAAGAACACCACTGCCAATCCACTCTCCCCGATGATTGATGAACTTAAACGCTCCGAAGCCACCTTCCGGGCCATGTTCGAGACCTCGGCAGTCGGCATCGGCATCATGGGTCTGGACCGCAAGATCATCGATGCCAACCCGGCCATCTGCCGCATGTTTGGCCGGACTCGTGAACAATTCATAGGGCAGACGCCTGCGGTCGCCACCTATCCCGAGGATTATCCAAAATCAACTGAAGAATTCCAGGAACTTCTGGATGGCAAGCGTGAATATTATTGGGATGAACGCCGTTACGTTCGTACGACCGGTGAGATCTTCTGGGCTCATGTGACCATGAGCGTGGTCAGGGATGCTGCTGGAAAGCCGCTCTATTTGGTCGGCATGGTTATTGATATTAACGAGCAGAAACGAGTCCTGGCAGAGCTACAGGCTTCTGAAGCCCGCTTCCGTGCGATATTCGAGAACGCCGGGGTGGGTATCGCCCTGGTGGGACTGGACCGGAGGCCATTGGCTGTTAACGATGGGTTGGTGCGCATTTCAGGAAGAACCAGGGAAGAGTTGCTAAACACAACCGGAGCGATGATCAGCCATCCGGAGGATGTCGAGATTGGCCAAGACGAGTTGAACAGACTGATTGCAGGCGAGTTGAATTCCTACCAGGTGGAACGGCGCTACTTACGCAAAGGTGACATTCCTTATTGGGTCAGGCAGACAATCTCAGCTGTACGAGATCCGGAAGGCCATTTAATCTATGTAGTAGCGATGGTGGAAGATATCGACCAGCAAAAAAAAGATCAGGAAAACCTGGTCGAGTTGGAGTTACGCTTCCGGGCCATGTTTGAAAGCTCAGCGATCGGGGTGCTTATCCTGGACGTAAATACCCTGACCTCGCGTGCGAATGCCGCCGCGCTTGGCATGTTGGACGACCCGGATGTGAATTGAAAGCTCAACAATATATATGAATTTATCCATGAACGCTACCAGAAGGCTGAGCACGAACTCTTTGAGCAGTTATTGAACGGGAAACGCGATTCTTACGAGGCTGAAAGGCATTATCAACGACCGGGGAGAGAGGCTAAGTGGGCAAAAGTGACCTTTTCTGCAATCCGGGGCTCAAATGGCCAGCTCCGTTACCTGGTTGCAATGATTGACGATATCACTGAACAGAAGAAAGCCCAGGAAAGGTTGTCACAGTCCGAGGCGCGTTTCCGGGCGATGTTTGATAATACCTCAGTGGGGATAGCGCTGACCACCTTCGATCGAAAGATCTTGCAAGTTAATGAAGCGGCTGCCCGTATCACCGGGTATTCGATCGAGGAACTCCTTGATATGAATCCATTCGACCTGGCTCTCCCGGAGTATCGCACGATTGCGCAGGATACACTGCAGGATATGATCGATGGCAAGCGGGATACCATGTTTGTGGAGCGGCGCTACAGGCGCAAGAATGGTGATATTTTCTGGGGCCGGGTGACTTATTCCCTGGTGCGTGGCCCCAAACGCCAACCACAATACTTGATCGGCCTGATCGAAGATATAAATGATCAGAAACTGGCTGCCGAAAAAATGGCTGCCCAGGAGGCCGAATACCGGCGCACCCTGGAGCAGCGCGTCGAGGAACGGACTCACGAGTTGAGCGAAGCCAATTTGCGCCTGGTGAACGAAATCGAACACCGCCAGAACGCCGAGGAAGCCCTGGCCGCCAAGGCAGTCGAGGATGCCATCACTGCCGAGCGCACCCGCCTGGCGCGCGACCTGCATGATGCGGTCACGCAAACGCTGTTCTCTGCCAGTCTGATCGCCGAGGTTCTACCCGATCTATGGGAGATGGACCAGGCCGAAGCCCGCAAATCCAACGAGGAACTGCGCCAACTCACGCGTGGAGCGCTAGCCGAGATGCGCACCCTTTTGCTGGAACTGCGTCCGGCCGCACTTACCCAGGCGCGTTTGCCGGATCTGATCAAACAGCTTAGCGAAGCGGTGATCGGGCGCGCCCGGCTGCCCGTCCGCATCGATAAGACCGGCGAATACGAAATGCCGCCGGAGGTCAAGGTGACCTATTACCGGATCGCCCAGGAAAGCCTGAATAATATAGTAAAGTACGCACGGGCGACCCAGGTTGATATTCGCCTAAGCCTGGAATGTTGTAATGTCCATATGGATGTCAAGGATAACGGTATTGGCTTTGATCCATCCTCAGTCAAGCCCACCAGCCTGGGCATGCGCATTATGCATGAACGAGCGGATGCCATCCACGCTCATCTGAAGATATCCAGCGCTCCCGGGGATGGGACGCTGGTCAGCCTGGATTGGAATGAAGATGAATTGATCCCTATTTCCAAAATCACAACGAGAGGTGAAGCATGACAACTATTCGTATCCTGCTGGTGGACGACCATGCCGTTGTCCGGAGCGGCTTGAGCAAATTCCTGATGGTCAATAAAGACCTCGAGCTGGTCGCCGAAGCCTCGGATGGCGCCGAAGCCGTCCAGATGGCCGGTCTGCACAAGCCAGACGTAATCTTGATGGACCTGATGATGCCGGGTGTGGATGGCATCACCGCCACGCGTGAGATCCACCAGAAATACCCCCAGATCCGTATTATCGCTCTGACCAGCTTTTCAGAGCAGAACATGGTTCAGGGTGCGTTGCAAGCCGGGGCAATCGGTTACCTCCAGAAGAACGTCACGGCGGCTGAACTGGGCAATGCCATCCGTTCGGCGTATGCCGGACGCATGACCTTATCACCGGAGGCGGTGCAGGTGCTGGCGAACGCCGGCGCCCAGCCGCACATCCAGGGCAACGAGCTGACCGAGCGCGAGCGGGATGTTCTGAAAGGGATGGTGGATGGGTTGAACAATAATGAGATTGCCGGGAAACTGGTGATCAGCCTGGGGACGGTCAAATTCCATATTTCCAATATTTTCCAGAAGCTGGGGGTAGACAGCCGTGTCGAAGCGGTCAAAATGGCCATCGAGCAAAAAATGGTTTGAAATTATCTCCATTGGCTAAAAAGCGGCGACACCCGTCGCCGCTTTTTAGCCTATCCGATTGGCTAGGTAAATACTCGACCTAGGGGAGGCGCTATTATCCCTTGACAAGCGTACACTATGGGGGAGGTAAATTTAATGAAACGTATATTAATCGCCGATCCAGATCCGGCTTTCAGAAAGGCTTTAGCCTTGCTGATCACCCGGAGGTTGGAGGCTTGTCAAATTGACGAGGCCGCCGATACCGGTAACTTGATCCAAAAACTGGCGGATACTTGTCCGGACCTTTTATTGCTTAACTGGTCGATCCACGGCGTTCCCGGACTCGAAACCTGCATACTGCTTCGGAATACCTATCCCGAATTGAAGGTGATACTGCTTAGCCTGAATCCGGAAGATGCTGACGCAGCGCATGCGGTAGGGGCCGAATTGATTTGCAAGTGTGCCTCGCCTGAAGATACGTTGAATGTTCTTCGATCGGTTTTAGCTGAAGAAGAATGACCACGCAAATCGGAACCAGTTGGCCGTGAAATGTTTAGTTAGCAGCCAGCGAGATAGTATTAAATAAAAGAAATCGTACCCGATAAAAATCAACGGTACGATTTCCTGGTAATAAATGGATTTTCAAACCCTACGGTTAGAGCGAACTTCTCAAATGAACTCGAAGTGTTTTTTGGAAATGGCAATTTCTACGCCAAATCTATGTAAAACACAGACGGCCTGGTTCCCAGTTCCTCCAGCCTGGGTTTGGCCAGGCCACTCGCCACGAGTTTGGCAACCTGCGACGCGGGGTCGTCCAGGTCGCCGAAGATCCTTGCCTCAGCCGGGCAGGTATTGACACAAGCCGGCGTTTTGCCCTCCCGCAACCTGGGGGCGCAGAAGTTGCACTTCTCGATCGAACTCTTCGGATGTTGTTTGTAACCAACTTGCTCAAATTCGGTCAGCCCCTTTCCAGTGTAGTAATCCTGGGGAGAGATTGAATTGTAACTGCGCGCCTCGTAAGGGCAGGCCATGATGCAATAGCGGCAGCCTATGCACAGATCGTCGTTCACCAGCACCAGGCCGCCCTCGCCACGATAGGTGGCGCCTGTGGGGCAGGCCTCCAGACAGGGCGCCTCCTGGCAGTGCATGCAAAGCATGGGTAGAAAGCGCAGCCGGGCTTGCGGGTATTCGCCGGTCTCGTAATTCAGCACCTTGCTCCAAAAGATCCCGGGCGGGGTGGCGTTGGCCTGCTTGCAGGCCGCGGTGCAGGAATTGCAACCCACACACTTGCGAAGATCAATAACCATAGCGTATCTCACAGGCTTTCCCCTCCGGCCCGGTAGACTTTTACCCGGGGATTCCTGTCTATGCCACCATGCAATGGATCAAACGAACCTTCGGCGGAGTTAAGCAGGACATTGAAATTTGGACCTTTTTCCCTCAACTTGTTGCCATGTACAGACTTAAATCCACTAATTCCCGGCACACCCAACGCCTCCGGGTGAATCAGCCCGGTGACCTTCAACCTCCCGTGCGTTTTGCCGCCGCAATATGATTCCACGATCACTTCTTCGCCGTCGTGCAAACCTTTGCGCCTGGCAGTCTCTTTGTTCATCAAAATGACGAACAGATAAGGGTCGGTTTCATTGGCCACGTCATTGAGCATGGGGTTGCCAGTCTGGTCGGAATTATGCATCCGGAACTGGGGGGTGGACCAATTCATACCGATCAGGTCAAATTCAGCCCCAGCATTTTCGTCCGGGCGTCCCACCCATTGCGGAATGGGCTGGTAAAAGCGCCAAACGTCCGCCATATCCTGACCAGGGATACTCAGGTTGAGCTCAGCCAGGTTTTTACGGAGAGTATCGCCATCCCGAAGTAATTTCTCAAAATAAAATGGGTGGCGGGTCGTGCCATAAGGAAAGTAATAATAGTTGTAGGATTCCGCCTGGCTGAACGGCTTATTGTAGATGGCAGAGTGGCTAAAATATTCGAGGCCTTGCTCCACCCCAAAACCGGATTTCAGTACCCTGTCCAGGATCCCGGCAGTATCATAACGCGTGTTCAGATCGAGTTTATGCTCACCCTGAATGTTCCATAATTGATTCAAGTGGTCGTTGAGACCGCCTTCACCATAGAGGAAACCGACCCGCTCGGCCAGCTCAAGATAAATGTCATCGGCCTGGCGTGTCTTATGCTGGATGGGAACCACAGGAACGCGCGCCATCACGCCATGCACTCTGAGCATATCTTCATCATGAGCCTGCACAGAGTGACCGACACCCAATCCTTGGATGCCGTACCTCTCCAACAGCGCCGGCTCGGGCAGTAGAATGTCGCAGAGTGAAGCCACTTCATCGTAAACATACGCAATGCTCACCACAAATGGGATCTTGCAGATGGCCGCAATAGTTTCCTTGGGGTCAGAACAGTTTGTAATTGGATTAGCCCCATAGAGCATCAAGGTATCGAGCTCATAATCCAAGCCATATTTGACCGGATCCAAAATGGTTTTCATGGCAAGGTAAGGCGTGGTATGGCGATGGGGATAGAATTGGCCCAGATCCAGATCGGGTGGATATTTCCAGGGTATCGGAATTGCTTCGCGCTTGGGCGAAACTACACCATCCGGTCCCGGGCTGAGCGCCGGCCCGGTATCTGCAGCCTGATCGCCGCCTGGCACATCCAGGGAGCCGATCAGCATGTTGAGCATCTTGTGAACCAGGTGCTGGTAGGCGCCGCCTCGCCGGCTGTACGAACCACGTTCCCCTTTTATGAGGGCAGGCCTGAACGGAAATTCCACTCCCTCCAGAGTAATTGTCTCCCCGATATGAGCAGCCTCGACAAATTCCCTGGCAATGCGCCGAATGGTCGCGGAGGGCACGGTCGTGAGCGTCTCAGCCCATTCGGGGGTGTAACTGCGTATAGCTTCCTTAACCAGGGTGAAGGCGGTTGCAACTGGTCGACCATCGACCTGGTACCTGCCCAGCAGGGCAAAATCCTTGATCGAAGGATCGTCGAAAGCCTTGGCCTGGTTGTCGATCGGATCCCAGACCAGCGGTTTGTCGGTGGCGTTGTCCCTGGCATAATAGCCGTCCTCACCGATCAGGTAAACGGCATTGGTCCTTCTCTTCAGGAAGGGCTCGTCGAAGATACCGACTTCGTAGAGTTCGGTATGAAGCAAAGCCAGTGAAAATGCCAGGTCGGTACCCGGACGAATGCTGACCCATTCATCAGCCAGGGTTGCCTCATGGCTGCAGCGCGGATCCACGACAACTATTTTCATCCCGCGTTCACGCGCTCTTGATAACGCGCGTGTGTGGTGAGCGCTGCCAAGGTTGGGGCCGAGCGAACCGCCAACTGTGATCAGGTACTGGCAGAATTCCACATCCTGCTTATCCAGCATCGAGCCCTGGACAAGCGAGCAACCATAGTGCACCGGACAGAGCACGCCATGGGAGCGCAGCAGGTTGGGCGTACCAAAGGCTGGCAGAAAAGCTTCATGCTGCACAATCCACCAATCACCGCCGAAGCCCCACATGTGGGCAAACTTGCGGGGATCTTCTGCGCGGATCTTGCGCAAGTGTTCGGCAACCGTGCTCAGAGCCTCTTCCCAACTGATTTCCACCCAGCCGGGGTCCTGATCCAATCCCTTGGACGGATTTGTGCGCTTCATCGGAGCCAGGACACGGTACGGGTTGTACAGGTTATAGATGGCCGACTGCCCGCGTGCACAAAGCTTGCCCTTACTGATGGGGTTGGACGGGTCGCCTTCGATCCCCACTACCACCCCATCCCGAATTGTGACGAGGACCGAGCACCAGGCCTTGTTACCGCACATGCGGCAAGCGGTCACTTTGGTTTCCGTGATTGAATTGGTCTCGCTCCCAGCGTGCTGATTGAGGATGCGGTCGAGGAGGCCTGGCAGGCCGGCGGGCCGGGTTGGTTCAGTTGGCATGGTCGCTTATCTCACTTTCTCATCAGCGGTCCGAAGCAAGATCGCTAACGCCTGGCAACGTTTCTTGGCTGAAGTGTTCCTCATGAATACCGTCCTCTGAGAGTGATCGGAACGACCGCCTTGAAAAATAGTACCCGGTCAGCGAACTCCCCCAGCAGAGCCGGTATCCAGGCCAGGAACTGCGCCCCACCGCCCATCCCGATCATTACTAGAGCCAAGATGGCTGCCATCACCCGCACAACCAGCAGCCAAAGGTAGGCTCCTAAAACCAATTGGCGACTGAGCTGACTTTCGGCGCTTCCCGGGCGGCGACGCGTAGAGCGCAGCCAGGTTACGACCAGGGAAGAGAGCAGGAGTATTGCGACCCCGAGCCACTCATAGCCTGTCACCTGGGAGCGCCTGTTGAATTGTTGGGCGACAAAAAAGCCAAAAAGAGTTCCTGTAGACAGTGCACCCAAAGGAAAAGAGGCGACGGTCAGCCATTGATCCCAGAAAGGTCGGGAGTGAAGATGATAGGTTGCGCCTGTTGCAATGGTCCCCATCAAGCCAATTATGACAGCCGCCACCCCGACAATGATTCGGGCCAGGTTGCCCAGGTTCATGACCGGCAGTATGGCATAGATCCCCAGGGCAACAAGGAACAGCCCGAAAAGAAAAACCTCACGGCTCAACCACGAACTGGGAAGCCGCAAGAGCGCCAGAGGCGCCCGCCAGGGCCTGCCAAGATGGAACAGGGAGGCGGTCAAAGCCAGAATCCCGGTTGCCAATACGATGATAGCTGCCCAGTCTATCCCGGGCGCCAGATTAGCACCCGGAGCCACGAGCAGACCTATCAGACCGCCCACGGCCAGGGGTGCCAGCGCTGTGAAAGGCGCCAGGGTCTTGTATTCCTCGTTTTTATCCATAACCCGGTTCATTTTCTCTGATAGACTCAGCAGGGGCGCACTGCAGGACTAAGCGTACTGGCGAGCTGGAGCGAAAATCACAACGAAATTGACTGGCTCATCGCCGACTACTTTTAGACCGTGCCTCGCCTCTTTATCCATATAGAGGCAGCTTTCCGGCCCGAGATCGAACACCTTATCTTCGACAGTAACCTGCATCCGGCCCGAGATCACGTAATAGGCGTGCTCCGTGGCGTGGCTGACGACTTCAGCGGCGCCGCCCGGCTGAATTGTGGTTAGCATCAGCTCAAAGGCCTTGTTATCCTGCATTTTGGGAGTGATGAACGTCCACATCTTCGCCTTGGTGTGCTTGGGGGGCTCGGTGCTCGGGAGATCGGCCTTGTTGATTTGGATTCCTCTTTTCAGGGATTCGGTCATTTTTACCTTTCCTTTCGTTTGGCTAGTATATCTCAGGATAGATTCTTTCAGGAGTTGTGGGTTGCGAAGAACTCTGGATCAACTCCAGAATGGTGCCTAAAATCGACTCGGTGTCCAGGTAAGCGTAGCGTCCATCGCCTGTCATCCCCATCCCATCAGCTCGCTGTAGTACACCAATGTTCCTGGCCTGGTAAGGCTGTAAGGCCTGCTCCAGATCCGGCACATAAATGCCAACGTGCTCAATCCCTACCCGCCCGGAGGCCAGAAAATCCCGGTGTATGGTGTCGCCCGAGATATATTCGATCAGTTCCATCTGCAGGCATCCAGACCTGGCAGTTGCCAGCCGGACTTTGTAATTGGCCGGTTGACCATGGTAGAGACAGCTTAGTGGCGG
Source organism: uncultured Chloroflexia bacterium (assembly GCA_963776475.1). Taxonomy (GTDB): domain Bacteria; phylum Chloroflexota; class Anaerolineae; order Anaerolineales; family Villigracilaceae; genus UBA877. The sequence goes on along the minus strand of CAVZMZ010000013.1, from coordinate 189,047 downwards.
GGCGCCTGTCGTGAATATATTCCAGGGGCCAATACCAGCGATCCGCCAATAGCTTTCCATCGCAACATCCAGGTCTTTCACAACAATGCCTATCTGCCCGATGTCAGACCGGCCCAGCACGGAATCCATGGCTCGCATTTCTCCTGGCTCAAAATATGGCAGCACGCAGCCCATCCCGGCGTGAAAAGCCATCCTTGGTGCTGACTAGTGGACCTATGTGCCGATTAATGAATTGATAATCAGTTTAAAGGATGTATAAAAATGAACCACTGTTCCAAATCTATCAATATGGTAACACGGGTAAAAGTACTTGTCAATCCTTTATAAACCGATTGCATGGAGTGTTGGATCCAGCAAGAAACCTGAAATTGATCAAATCCAAAGATTTTAGCAGCCGTTTTGGCCAGAAAAAATCTTGATATTAAGAGAAAGAACCATTGACAAGCTCATGATGCTTGTGCTATTATATCCATAACAGTAAAAAATGAAATGGCATTCCGTTTTAGGAAGAATTTATCATCGATTTTTAGTGTAGCGAATGAAATATTGTGCCATATCCACCGAATTGTTCCCATAATTCGTATTTTGCAGGTGAAGAAAGTAACCTGGCGGCAAATGTCGCTGGAATAGTGAACGTGGTGCATCCACGCTTTGGAGGAGGTAGACAATGACATATGAAGTTCGCATGCCAGTACTCTCGCAGTCAATGATCCAGGGACGTGTGGTCGAATGGCTGCTGAAAGAAGGCGATCAAGTAAACAAGGGTGCCTTATTGGTGATCGTGGAAAGCGATAAAGCCACCCATGAACTGGAGGCCGCGCAAGGAGGAATCCTCCGCAAGATCCTGGTGGAGGCCGGCGCAGAAGTGGATGTCAACACGCCCATCGCCATTATAGCTGATGCGGACGAGCATGGCATCACGCCGGAGACAAAGACAGCCTCCGCGATCGCTCCGGTCGGGACCCCGACCATTGCTGCCGCGCCGGCCAGCGGGGGGCGCAAGCCCGTCTCTCCCGCAGCCAAGCGGTTGGCGCATGAAATGGGGATTGATCTTGGCCTGGTGACCGGCACCGGCGAAGATGGACTAGTTACTGAGAAAGATTTGCGTAATTTTGCCGGCCAGCATGCTGCCTCTGCACCGACCGAGAGTGAAGATGCCCAGGTGATCCCTCTAATTGGCCAGCGCGGACGCATTGCCGAGCGCATGGCGCTCAGCCGGCGAACAGCAGCCGACGTGACCACGGTGATGGATGTGGACATGCAGCGGGTTTGTGCGCTACATTCGGCGACGAAATTCTCTTATACGGCTTATGTAACCTGGGCGACAGCGCAGGCACTGCGCGAGTTCCCCCTATTGAATGCCTGGTTGGCAGACGACCGCATCCTTGTGAAACGTGCCATCCATATGGGGGTGGCGGTTGCCATTGAAGGTGCCCTGGTTGTACCCGTACTGAGAAACGCCGACAGGAAAAATGTGAGTGAGATTGACCGGGAGATCAACGATCTGGGCGCCAAGGCGCGTGCAGGCCAACTGACACCAGATGATATGAAAGGCAGCACCTTCACCCTGAGTAATTCAGGTGTCTACGGTTCGCTGTTATTCACACCGATCATCAACCTGCCCGAGGTGGCCGTCCTGGGGATGGGCAAGGTGGCGGACGCAGCGGTGGTACGCCAGGGCCAGGTGGTGGCCTCCAAAGTGATGTACCTATGCCTTTCCTATGACCACCGGGCAGTGGATGGTGCGCTGGCCGTGCAGTTCCTGCAGGCAGTCAAGCGTCATCTGGAGCAGCCAGAATAAGCTGGCGTCAAGGGTACGGCGCTGCCTGGGTGCCGTCCGAAAAAAGGTGAACCAGTATGGAATACACTAATAAACTAGAAGCTCGAGACCTGCTCGAGATGTACCGGCTGCTGAGGCTGACACGCGAGTTCGAAGATCGACTGTGTGGGCTGTGGGGTCGTGGAGGGGTGGTTGAACTGCCGCATGGCAGCCAGGGACAGGAGGCCATCGCCATCGGCGCATGCTACGGATTGCGTCCACAAGACCAGGTGCTGCCATCCCTGCGCACGCGCGGAGCGTTCATCGTTAAAGGTGTTCCCACCACGCTGCAGATGGCCGGCATCTTTGGCAAAGTTGGCGGACCGGCGCGTGGCAAGTCCACCACCCACCATATGGCCGACCCTGTGCGTGGCGTGCTGCTGGGCTCGGGACTGATCGGTTCCGACATTCCTGTGGCGGTGGGAGCGGCGCTCGCTTTCAAGCTGCAAAAGAAAGAATCCATTGTCGTTAACTTTTTTGGCGATGGAGCAGCCCAACGTGGTGACTTCCACGAAGGGCTAAACTTCGCGGCTGTGTTCAAGCTGCCGGTCATCTTCGTGCTCGAAAACAACGGTTATGCCGAATACACTCCCCTGAGTAAACATTTTGCAGGAACCAATTTTGCCTGCCGTGCCGAAGGCTATGGTTTCCCAGGCATACGGCTGGATGGCAACGATGTGCTGGCAGTTTACGAGGCTGTCCAGGTCGCCGCAGCGCGTGCCCGTGCAGGCGATGGACCCACATTACTTGAATGCATGACCTACCGTTATCGCAACCACTGCGAAGGCCAGACACCCGAATATATGCGCGACCCGGCAGAGATTGCCGAATGGCAGAAAAAAGATCCAATCCCACGGTTCGAGGCTTACCTGGCTGAGCGGGGGCTTCTCAACGAGGCGGATAGGAGCAGGGTATCCGCTGCCGCGCAGGTGGAGATGGATACAGCCATCCGGTATGCGGAAGAGAGTCCTTTCCCGCCGGTCGAGGAAATGAGCACTGGCGCCTATGCGCCCGAAGACCCGACTCTGGTCGGGGGGAGGCGAATATGAGAGAGATGATGTATCGTGACGCCATCTGTGAGGCGCTGGCCGAGGAAATGCGCAGAGATGCGAGTGTATTCCTGATGGGCGAGGATGTAGCAGAGCATGGAGGCAATTTCCGGGCCACAGTTGGCCTTTACAATGAGTTTGGGCAGCAGCGTGTCTTCGATACCCCGCTCAGCGAATTGGCCCTGGTCGGAGCAGGTGTGGGTGCGGCGATGATGGGGATGCGGCCGGTGGTGGAGGTGATGTTCGCAGATTTTGTCACCATCGCCATGGATGCCATCGTCAACCATGCTGCCAAGGTTGCTTATATGTCTGGCGGCGAAGTCAGCGCGCCGATGGTTATCCGTCTGGCCGCTTACGGTGCAGGGCGGCGCTCGGGCGCCCATCACAGCCAGAGCATCGAGTTGCTGCTTACCAATGTACCGGGATTGACAATCGTGATGCCCTCGACAGCCTACGACGCCAAGGGGCTGTTGAAAGCCTCTATTCGAACCCAGAACCCGGTGCTTTTCATCGAACATAAGATGCTTTACGCCAAGAAGGGCGAGGTGCCCGAAGGCGAGTACTTGCTTCCCATCGGAGTGGCAGACATCAAGCGCGCCGGCACTGACCTTACGATTGTCAGTTACGGCCGGATGGTCGATGTCTCCCTGGCCGCCGCCAGGACCCTGGAGAAGGAAGGCGTAAGTGCCGAAGTGATCGACCTGCGTTCCCTGCAGCCGCTGGATGAGGAAACGATCCTGGCTTCCGTGCGGAAGACAGGCCATCTCCTGATCGTGCACGAAGCCCCGGTGCGCGGCGGTTTTGGCGGCGAAGTGGCGGCAGTGGTGGCTGAGAAGGCCCTGGGCTATCTGGATGCGCCGATTCGGCGGGTGGGAGCTCCCTGGGTGCCCGTGCCCTTCAGCCCAACGCTTGAAGACGCCTATGTTCCGAAAGAGGCTGATGTAGTCAAAGCTGCGCAGACGGTGATGGCGAACTAAGCCTGGCCTGGAGCGTAACCTGCCCGGTAAGGTCAGGTTGAAGGATCTCCCCGGCTCATAAGGTGCAATTTCAGCCAGTTGGAATGGAAGCTGTAAAATTGATAACCAAGTAAAAAAGTGGAGCGCCTGAAAAGGCGCTCCACTTTTTTATGTTTTGGTAAAACTTACCTTCCCAGGTAGGCGGTCTTGACCACCTCGCTGGTCTTGAACTTCTCGATATCGCCTTCCAGAACGATCCTGCCAACCTGGAGAGCATAGCCCTGGCTGGCTACTCCCAACGCCAGCGAAACGTTCTGTTCGACAAGCAGGACGCTGATGCCGCGCTCGTTAATGTACTTGATCACCGGCACCAACTCGGCAACCATCAGGGGAGCCAGACCAAGCGAGGGCTCGTCCATCAGAAGAAGCTTCGGAGCTGCCATCAACCCACGGCCGATGGCGACCATTTGCTGCTCGCCGCCGCTCAGGGTGCCAGCCTTTTGATTACGTCTTTCATATAATCGCGGAAAATGTTGGAAAACGTTGTCCAGATCCTGTTTCACAGCCACTTTATCATTACGCAAGCTCGCACCGAGTTGAAGATTGCTCATTACCGTGAGATAGGGGAACAATCTCCGGCCCTGGGGGATGTGCACCAGACCCATTTCGACAATCTTGGGCGCCTGCAGGCCGTTGATCTTTCGATCTCTGAACCAGATCTCGCCGGATGTGGCCGGGATCAGGCCTGACATCGCCCTCAGCAGGGTGGTCTTCCCGGCGCCATTAGCGCCAACCAGGGTTACCACGGAACCTTCGGCAACTTCCATGGAGACGTTCTCTAGCGCTACGGCTTTGCCGTAATGGACAGTGAGGTTGCTGACTCTAAGCAACATTTTGCTCTCCCAGGTAGGCCTTGATGACATCCGGATTGTTCCTGATATCTTTGACGGAGCCTTCGCCGATTTTCTGCCCGAAGTTGATGGCTACTACACTGTCGCATAGATCCAGGATCTGCATATTATGTTCGATAACCAGGATGGTCATCCCCAAACCGCGCACCTTTGCCATAATATCCATAGTAAAAGTGATCTCATCCGTGTTCATTCCACCCAGCGGCTCGTCCAACATCAGCAGCCGGGGTTGGACGGCCAGCGCTCTGGCAATGCCCAACATCTTTTGATAGCCGTGCGGCAGATTCTTGGCGCGCTCGTCTTTCACTTTACTCAACCCAACCAGGTCAAGGATTTTGAGGGACTGTTCCAGCGCGTAGGCTTCGTTGTGCCGGTATTTGGGAGTATTGAATAAAGAGTTCCCAAAAGCCGGAACGCGGATGCAGATAATAGGAAGCGACGACATTTTCGAGCGTGGTGAAATCGGTAAAGAGCGGAGTCAGTTGGAAGGTACGGCCTATGCCGGACCTGGCCAGGAAGTGAGGACTCTTGCCGGTTACATCTTTGCCATCGAACTCAACCTTGCCGGCCGAAGGGCGAATGACGCCGGTGATGAGGTTAAAGACTGTGGTCTTTCCGGCGCCGTTTGGCCCGATCAGCCCAACGATCTGACCCTCACCGACGCTCATGCTGAGATGATCGACGGCGATCAGCCCGCCAAAATTCTTGGTTAGTCCGGAGATGTTAAGGAGCACGTTCACCTGCCTTATCCTCAGATGCCACCAACTTGGCCCTGGCTGGCCGTTTAATCATCTGCCACAGCTGGGCGGGTAAACCGGCCAGGCCTTGTGGCATCAGGAACAATACGATCAGTAATATGGCTGCGTAGACGAACGGCACATATTCCCGCAGGTCGCGCAATAGCTCCGGTATAATGAGGAGCACGGCTGTACCGGCGATCGGTCCGGCAAACAGGCCGGCCCCGCCAACCGTCATGTAAACAAACACGTTTATGCTCGTGTTGAAGCTAAAGGTCTCTTGAGTCAGGATCGCGTAGTAATGCGCATATGCGACGCCGGCGATGGCTGCGAAGGCGCAACTGACGCCCAGGCAAAGGATCCTCTGCCAGGCTTCATTGATGCCGATACTGGAGGCGACCGAATAAGATTGAGCCACGGCCTTCCAGGTCAGACCAATCCGGCTGTGCTCCAGGCGGTACATAATGAGCAGGCAGACCACCATTAAGACCAGGCAGAAGTAGTAATAGGGAGTTTTGACATACGCGAATAAGTGCGGAATGGAGATGATGCCTGAATAGCCTCCGGTCCATTTATTGAAAACCTGATTGACAGCCAGCACGCCAATCCCAAAAAACAGGCTGACCATCGTGAAATAAATTCCCCTGACCCGTGTAAAGGGCACTGCAACCAGGAAACCAACAATTACTGTCACCACGACTCCGATAGGCATGGTAATCCAGGGCGACCAACCCAGGAACTTTGCCAGGATGGCGGAGGTGTAGGCTCCAATCGCCATGAAGGCCGCGTGGCCGATCGAACCCTGGCCCGATAGACCCAACAAGCGCAGGCTGTTAGCTACAATGATCCAGATGAAAACGCCGATCAGGGTGTGCATGAAGTAGACCGACAAACCCAATCGGGGCAGAGCGAACAACAAGCCCACGACAACGCAGATAATAGCAATGGTTATGTTCCTGCGCTGCCTCTTTACCGACTCTGTCTGCATAATTGCCTCTACCTGTTAGAACAACTCATAGCCGAACAGTCCCTTGGGACGGATCAGCAGGATCCCAAGGACGATGAGGATGGTAATCACCTCGCCAACGGAGGCATTGATAAGCACGGGCAAAAAAGCGTTCAGAAACCCCATGATGAGTCCCCCGACCAAAACACCGCCAATACTACCGATGCCACTCAGGATGACCACCTGGATGGCCTTCAAAAGGATGTTATCGCCCATAAAGGGATTCATGCTGAAAATCGTCGCCATTAGAGACCCCGATAATGCCGCTGTGGCGCAGGCGATCACGGTTGCAGTAGCGGCTATGCGGTGAGTGTCGATGCCTTGCAGAGCCGCCCCTTCGGCATCCTGGGCTACCGCCAGCATCTGCTGGCCGATTTTTGTCTTCTGGATCAGGAAGGTCAGCGCCGCCAGGAGTACAGCACCGATGACGAAGGCTAATACGCGTTCATTGTCAATCGAAATGGCCCCGGCTTTAAATATCCCCGGTACAAAGGCGGGCAGAGCCCGGGTGACACCGCCGAGTGTCACCTCCACCGCCGTTTCAAGGATCATGATCAGTGCGATGGCCATGACGATCATATGCGTGGGTTTGCTCTGAAAAGGCCGGAAGCAAAACTTCTCCAGAAACAACCCGGAGGCGCCCACCAGGATTACAGATATTAGGAGGGAAACCCATTGGTTCAGGCCCAGTGCTACGGAAAGCCCGTAGGTAACATAGGCCCCAATCATATAAACTGCCCCGTGGGCGAAGTTGAAAATGCCCATGATACTGAGTTGGAGCCCGAAGCCCAGGGCTACCAGGATGTAAATCGCGGACAGAACCAGGCCGTTCACCGTGCTCGTTAATATCATGTTCATGAGAATACGTCTCCGAATTCAGTATCTGGCTTGTTCGAGACTTAGGCTGGTCAGGTCGCCCTTAGAAGCACGGCCTGACCAGCTTGAGTTCTTTGTCTGCCAGTATTCCTGCTGGCAGACAAGAGCACCAGGATTCCTTACAGGAGATGGATTACGGGAGAACTACTGCTGGTTCCCACGTGCCCCACGACAATACGTTGTTTTCGACTCTCAAGATCGGCAACTGGGCGTAGACACTGTGGTTGATGCCATAGGTCTCGAGACCACCCATCTTGCCTGGTCCGATAACGGTGTCGATGCTGTCCATTTTCGCCCATGCAGCCGCCACAATCTGTGGGTCAAGGCTTTGGGCATTCTGGATGGCCTGCACCATCGTATAGACGGCGTCGAAACCCTGGACCATCATCATGTCAAAACGGCCGATCGCCGGGTCTGCGACTGCCATTGCAATCACTTCCTGGGTGATGGCGGGTTCATCGGGGATGGTAACATCAGCAGAAATGCCATGGCCGAAGAAATTGGTAGACGCATCCGGACCGGCAATTTTCATGATGTCCTGGGGAGGAGTCATTGAGCAGACGAAGACCGGCTTGGTGTTGCCCAGAGTACGAACGTTCTTGAGCATCTGGCCCATGTAGTCGGTGGGACCATTGCCAAGCATGATCGCATCCGCACCGCGCGCAACCGCCTGTTGGGCAATCGGCATAAAGTCTACGGTGGGGGGAGCAAAGCCAATGATGTCGCCAAGGATGGTGAGTCCCAGCTTTTCGGCAGAAGCCTTCACCTGCGGAGTGTTGTCAGCGATCTGGCCGTCATCGATCAAGACGTAGGCGATGGTTTTCACCTCAGGGTGAAGCTGCTTCAAATAGGTCATGGCGCTGATCTGACCGGCAAAACTGTCCGGATTTGCGACAAAAGTAAGCTTCCGGTCAGGGTTTTGCTCGGCCTTGGTGCCATTGTTGTAAAGGGAGGCGTAAAGGGCGCCGGCTGGCTCAGACACGGTGCCAATGGCGGCGGTCAGGGGCGGGGGGCCGCTGCCGGTGATGAACATGATGTGATCATCCTGGACGAGCTTGGTGACTGCGGCCTGGGCGCCATCTGCCGTGCCCTTGTTATCTTCAAGCTGGATTTTGACCATGTACACTTCGCCGTTGATGGTGATGCCGCCATGTTTGTTGATGTACTGTTGGGCTAAATAAGAGCCACTGGCAGCGAGCTTGAGGTTGTCGGATGAAGCGCCCGAGAGGGTTTCAATATCGCCAAGGAGCAGCGTCTTGGGCTCAGCTGTCGCGGCGGGAGCGGCGGTGGCCGGGGCAGCAGTCGCAACGGGGGCGACGGCCGCCGGGGCGGCGGTTGCAGGAGCAGGCGCCACTGCGGTTGGGGCTGCCGTTGGAGCAGCACAGCCGCCCACACTCAGGGTAATCAAAACGAAGAAGATCGTCAGGCTAATCAGCCTATTTCCTAGGGTTTTCATGCAATTCTCCTCTTATGACCAATTCGATAATTGGAAGGATCTCTGTTAAATCCTTCACCAATTTTAGAACAACATTTGACCTTGGAAGATATTTGTATCATGATGAAACGGCTCCGACACACTTGTCAGCTGTCCGTCGACTTCCCCGATTTGACCTCCTTTCCATAATTAGTTCTTATAATTAGCGAAACCGATTCTGCCTGGCTGGCTCAGGGCTACCGCAGACACCAGCATTGTTTGCGGTTACCAGTACTTCGGCACCCCGCAGGATATGAGTTCTTCGCATGGATACTTGGTGATGACTTCGTGTCCATCCTCGGTGACCAGAATCTCTTCTTCTATACGCGCCCCATGTTTTTTATCCGGGGTCTGTGCATAGGTCTCCAGGGCAATGGTCATACCTTTTTGCAGAGTGAAGGGGGTCTCAAGGGAACACACACGGCTGATGAACGGCCGCTCGTGGATTGACAAGCCAATTCCGTGGCCGACTGCCATCCCGATGGCTTCTGCCTCGGTGCTCAGGCCCCAGTTGGTGCACTCCGGCCAGCTCAAGGCAATTTCCTTGGATGTAACGCCTGGTTTCACCATATCAATAGCCCGGTAAAGCCAGTCATAAGCCTGGTGGTAGGCTGCTTTCTGATCGTCCGTCGGCCGGCCACATATAAATGAGCGGTAGTAGCAGGTCCGGTAGCCGTTGAAGGAGTGGATAACGTCAAAGAAGACGAAGTCGCCTGGACGGATGATCCGGTCCGAAAAGACGTGCGGATGGGGAGCACTGCGGGGACCGGATACTACGTTGACACACTCGACATCATCCGAGCCCAGACTGTAGAGGGTCTGGCAGACCAGACCGACGAGTTCGTTCTCCTTGGCCCCCGGGTGGATCGAGCGCACCAGGGTATCATAGGCGGCATCCGCCATCGAGGCGGAGGTCTTCATTAACTGCACTTCGTCCGGAGATTTGATCAGGCGGGCGTCCAGCAAGCTGTCCTGGGCGTCAACGATGTTGGTGATGCCAGCGCGGCGCAGAGCGTCCAGAAGGACAATATCCGTCCAATCGATGCCGAGAGGCTCACCCTCAACCCCATTGTCGGCCATGATCTTTTTAATAGAAGCGGCCAGGATATCGGCTACATGGTCGCCATTTGGAATGCCTCCGCGCGACCAGGTCACGGCGGGGCGCACGCGATCGGCAATCCAGGGAGAGTAGAGCCGGCGTGCGGCGCCAGCGGAACCCGATTCGAACAGGATTGGCTCGCCACCGCGCGGCAGGACCGCATAGCGGTGCATCTTGTCACGCGCCCACTCCCCGATATGAACGCCAGTGAGATACCGAATGTTATTGAAGTCGAAGCACAGGTAAGCGCCAATCTTTCGCTGTTCCAATTGCTCTTTGGCTCTGCCTAACCGGTAGGCTCGCAGCCTATCATAGTCAACCCTGGTTTCCCAATCGACACCCATCGTACCCCAAGACATAAGTTGCTCCTTCCTGATTTGGTTATGGGCTTGCAGACGCTCAACGTTGCAAGGTGGCTATAAATGGGCGACAACGACGCAGGTTGCCTGGCCCAAGGGAGCATCGACAGCCTCCTGGCTGTACGAGTCACTTATTAACGGCGCTTGTTCCGGTTATCCGAACGTGAACGTGGCCGTAGGCATGTTTTGGGAAGCGCCCAACTCGCGCGAAATTTCGTTGGTGGCCTCGATGAGTTTCTTCAGCAGTACCCCGATACGATCATCGGGTACCCTGTGGGTGGGTGCCACAACGCTGGCAGTGGCAACGATTAGGCCCTCGTGGTCAAAGATCGGAGTCGCCAGGCCGGTCACATCCGGGAAGGCCTCGCCTTTCTCGATGGCGTAACCATGCTCCCGCACCCCGTTCAGGCGCCGCCGGTACTCGGTCGGATCGGTGACTGACCAAACGGTGAAGGCCTCCAATTTATCAGAAGGCAACACCTCGTCGAGCAGTGCCTCAGGCTGATAGGCCAGCAGGACCAGACCGGCAGAGCCAAAGTAGCACGGGCGGCGTGTACCCACCGTAGTTGTCACACGTACTGACCGCTCCGGTTCCACTACCAACGTGCAGACGTGATGGTCGCCATCCAGGCTTGCCACTGCGACGGTCTCATCGATGTCGTAAACCAGTTCCTTGAAGATTGGCTCGGCTTTGGTCAGGTAGTTTACCTGGCTGCGGGCGATTGCGCCCAATACCATCACCTTATAGCCCAACCGGTACTTGCTGGTGGCCGGGTCCTGGACAATATACTTGGCCTGGGCCAGCGTAGCCAATAAACGGTGCGTAGTTGCCTTCGGGAGTCCGGTCCGGGCACAGATTTCAATCAAACTCAATTCAGGGATTTCCAAAGTAAAGCACGACAATAAATCGAGTGCCCGCTCTACCGCTTTTACTCCTGTTGGAACCTCGATTACCTCATCCACTTGATATTCCTCCTAAACAGAGCGCCACGAAGCGCTCGAAATCTATATGGAACAATATACCGAACAGTTTTCTGATTATAGGCATATTTATGCTCAATAAAATGAACTACCGTTCCGAATTAATAGTATAATAGCACGTGTCCAATTCATTGTCAATACCAAGAAAACCATGTTTTTCTTCGATATAGCCGGTCAATCCCCGAATACTATCCATTTTCTCCCGATAAATCGACTGATCACAGGTAGAAACCAGTTGATTTGGCCATTGACGGGCGGAAATCGACTGTGGTACACTGTAAATTGAAGAAAAATTAACGAGACGTTAGTCTATTTTTCCAATATTATATTCAAAAAATGAACCTTGCTGCGTGGAACATAATTCCATTTTATGAATAAATCGTACTGATTGGCAGGATTATTCTTGTGAGGAGGTGTTAAATATGTCTTGGGGAACGATGGCAGTTGACTGGGAGACCAGAGTCGATTACGACAGATTGCGCAAATATCGGCTGGGTCGTGCCAGGGAACAACTGGAGAAGAACAATATCGGGGCTTTTTTCTGTTTCGAATTCTACAATATTCGTTACCTCACCGGCGCACATATCGGCGAGTGGTCCAGAGACAAGATGAACCGCTACGCGCTTTTGCCGCGCGGACAGGAACCCATCTTATTTGAGATGGGGACGGCTGCGCTCGCTCACAAGCTTTACTCCCCCTGGATGGCCGATCAGGTTCGCTATGCCCTGCCGACCTGGACGCGGGCTGATGGTCCCAAGGGGGCAGAGGTCGCCGGCAATCTGGCGCGCACCATCAAGGGAATACTGCGCGACTATGGCCTGGATAAGGAACCACTCGGGGTCGACCTGGCGGACGTTGTATTCCTGGATGCGTTGCATCGCGAAGGGCTGGAAGTGGTGGATGCGCGTTCGCCGATGCTGGATGCGAGACTGATCAAGAACCAGGATGAGATCCAACTGCTCAAGGTGGCAGCCTCGATGGCGGATGCGGCCTATGACACGATCGTGCGGTCCATCCATCCGGGGATCAAGGAGAACGAACTGGTGGCTGTGGCGAATGAAACGCTTTATCGCCTGGGGTCTGAGGATGTAGAGTGTGTCAACGTTGTCTCCGGTCCGCGCAGCAATCCTCATCCACATGTTTTCTCGGATAGGATCATCCGTCCGGGAGACCTGGTCTATTTCGATCTGATGCATGCCTATAACGGTTACCGAACCTGCTACTATCGCACCTTCATATGTGGTCGTCCGACGCCAGAGCAAAAAGCGGCCTACGCCCAGACGTATGAATGGCTGTATGATGCTGCCAGTGTGGTGCGGCCGGGCATCACCTCTGCTGATATTGCTTCCCGCTATCCCACTTATGAAGCCTGGGGATTAAACAGCGAACTGGAGGCCAGGGGGCTGGCAACAGGGCATGGCATCGGCCTTTCGATCCACGAAAAGCCGGGAATCAATCGCATAAAATCCCTGACGAATCCGTTCCCCATCCAGGAAGGGATGGTTTTTGCTCTGGAGACCTACGCCCAGACGCCGGATGGCCGTCAGGGCTGTCGAATCGAGGAAGAAATCCTGGTAACCGCGACCGGTTATGAGGTTCTTACCAAATACCCGTGCGAGGAACTTATCTCCTGCGGTGTGCCAAAATACTGGTAAAGAGGCAAGCATGAAAGCAATGGTATTACGCGAATATGAAAAGCCGATCGTCCCGGAAGAACGAACGTTGCGCGATCCGGTCGGTTCGGAAGTCTTGCTGCGAGTGCGTGCAGCCGGTGTGTGTGGGACTGACCTCAAGCTCTTCCGCGGTAAGAATCCCCGGTTGAAGCTGCCACTTGTCCTGGGGCACGAGTTCGCCGGCGAGGTCGCGGCGGTTGGACCCGAGGTGCGCCTGCGGAAGGCAGGTGAGCGGGCGGTGGTCTATATGTACATGACCTGCGGACAGTGCGAGCCCTGTCTCACCGGCCGTGAGAACCTGTGCGCCAACCGGCGCGGTTTCTTCGGTTTCGACCGGGATGGTGGTTTTGCCGAATATGTACTGGTGCCGGAGGCCAACCTGGTGCCAATTCCCGAAAATGTATCTTATGAAGAAGCAGCCATCCTTGGAGACGCGGTGGCGACGAGCTGGCACGCTGTGCGCACTCAGGCCAACCTCAAGCCCGCTCAAACCCTGGCGGTGGTGGGGCTGGGGGGCCTGGGGTTGCATGCTGTCCAATGCGGGCGCGCCTGTGGGGCCGAGGTCATTGCAGTTGATTCGTTGGAGTCCAAACTGGAAATGGCCAGAGAGAACGGGGCTCAGCATACCGTGAACTCCGCTTCTGGGGACTTTGTCGAGCAGGTGCGCGGTCTGACCGGAGGTAAAGGGGCGGATGCGGTCGTGGTTTTCCGGCCGCATGCTGAGGTCATCGAGCCGGCCATCAAGTGCGCCAAGCCGGATGGGACGGTGGTGATGGTTGCCTATATCGACATTGGCAAGACGCTCAACCTGGACCAACGCTTCGTACAGGGCATGGAAGTGCGCGTGGTGGGAGCACGTGGTAATACACGCCAGGAGTTGGCTGAGGTGGTCCAGTTGGTTGCCAGGCGTCAGCTGCATCCGCTCATCGCCGGGACCTATCCGCTGGAGCAGGTCAATGAAGCGCTCTCCCAACTGGCAACCGGTCAGGTAACGGGCAGGATCGTGCTCATTCCCTGATAAAGGCAGGTTCTAAAAAGCCAGTAATAAGGATCGGATGTCTGCTTGACGTTCAGTTCGCCTGCCAGACCAAATATAAGCATCGACCACCGCAGCAGCTTGCAACGGTGGTCGTTTCTTATAAACCAGGATGTCTGCGGCCGACTCGTAATAATATAGTTGAGGAAGGCACACGCTGGTTTGGGTTTCGCCTGGGCTGGCGGTCGTCTGCTTGTGAATGGGATTTCTCAGCCGCCATCCATTGGGGGAAACAGCCGGACGTCATCTGAATCACTTACCGTGATTTCTTCCAGGGTCACAAGCTCTCCATTTACCATCGTCAAATACACTTCAGAAACGGGAATGCCCAGTTTCGAAAGTACCTCGCTCAAGCGGGCAGGCTCTTTTAATGGAATTTCGAGCTTCCCTTGCCGGGTGGATACATAGAATGGGAGATGTCCGCTAAGTTGAAGATTCATAACTCAGTTGGATGGCTCAGAATGCTCCAATAGATCCGCGGCCCAGCCCAGGGAAAGCTGCTCCAGGCGTTTGCGGCTGGGAACAGTTGTCTCAGGATCCCAGCCCTTCAGTCTGTAGAGCTGTGTAAGCGCTTGCTCGAAATCGGCATGTTGCATGGATTGGCCAGCAAGGGCGCCGTTTTCCAAAGGCTGGAACAAGCGCTCGGGCAGGCAGTCGTCCTTGCGGGAGAAGCCTTCGCGGGCGTTGAACACGCGGGCCATATTGGTGGCGCGCTCGCCGATTTGCAAGGCTTCTTCCATTGTCAAGTTCCAACCAGTGGCGGCGTTGATCGAGACGAGCACGTCGTCAGGGTGGATAAAGGAACGCGGCGCGGGTCCAAAGAAACAATAGCCGACCACCTTTTCAAGGCTGTTCCACTTTTCCAGAATATAGAACTGTTCCATCTTTTCATCGTTCAAGAGACGCGGCGGGAAGGCATGCTTAATTCCAAGCGCCTGGGCACTCTTGAACATAATTGATTCTGACTTGGCAAGCGTGCTGTCGTGTGTTACCACCAGGTGGTCTGCGCCGATCTCAGAGACGGCATAACCAATTCCAACGTTATATTTGCCGCGCGGATCGTGCATGGCCAATTCCTGCCCCTTGACTTGAATGGCAAAGAAATGGGCATCCCCGCCAATCTGGTCGGCTGCCCGCTTGCTGCCTTCGGCCAGTAAATTGCCAAAACCCTGTCGCCGGGCGATGCGTTCGATCATTACCAGCATGGCTTCGGTATTACCAAAACGCAGGTCAATGCCATCCGTATCATCCAGGCCAATCAAACCATGTTCAAAACATTCCATGGCGAAGGCAATGGTCGCGCCAGTGGAAATGGTATCGAGCATGTAAGCATTGCAAAGCTCGTTGGCCCTGGCAATGGCTTGCAGGTCACCGATTCCGCAATCTGAACCCATGGAGCCGATGGTTTCATATTCAGGCCCGCCATATGGGGAGGGTTTGCCATTAATAGCCACTTCACGTTTACAGCGAATTGCACAGGCATAACAACTGCGGCGGGCAGTGAGGATCTGCTTTTCGTAAGCCTCCCATTTAATGTCATCCATGCACTCGAAAGCTCCCTGACGGAAATTTCGGGTTGGCAGGATGCCTGCGGCATTGAGCGGTTCCACCAGGCTGGGCGTGCCTTTGACCTGCAAATCCCAGCTCTGAGGATTTTCGCGCACCCCTTTTGCCAGTTTGCTACCCAATGCAAGCAGACTTCCAGAGTTGTATGCAAGGGTCTGGTAACGCTGCTTGCCGCGCACAGCAATCGCACGCAAGTTTTTTGAACCCATTACCGCGCCCATGCCGTTGCGCCCATTGAAATGGCGCAAGTCATTGGTGAGCCCGGCAAAGCGTACCAGGTTCTCACCTGCAATTCCAATTTGCAGGACGCGGATCTTCTCGTCGCCCAACTCAGTCCGGATCGTCGTTTGAACTTCAGCACATTCGTGACCCCACAGGTGGGTTGCCGGGCGGATCTCGGCCAGGCCATCGTGGATCCAGAGATAAACCGGCTGCTCGGCGCGACCGGTGACGACAATGGCTTCAAAACCGGCCATCTTGAGTTCCGGGCCCCAGAAGCCGGCTGCTTCGGATTCGCCGTAGCCGTTGGTAAGGGGTGAACGTGCAGAAACAATGTAGCGGGTGGCGGTGGAAACAGGTGCGCCAGTCAGCAATCCATTGGCGATTACCAGAACATTTTCAGGCGAGAATGGCTCGGTATGAGGCGGAATTTCGTTTAATAGAATATACCCGGCCAGGGCCTTGCCGCCTGGATATAGACGATAAAAATCTTCACTGATCGTTTCCACACTCAAACTGCCGGAGGAAAGGTTTACTCGTAAGAGTTTTTCATTTGAACCATACATTATGCATCTCCTGAAAATTTTTTACTTTCGCGAGCCAATTTTAATGGGTCATTTGCGGGCAGGCCGAGAATTCGAAGGGATACCGACCGGCAAAGCGGTTGGAGATCAAAATATTATTGGATCTGACATGTGCTTACCATTTTAGCCCCAACGATAGCCAGATTCCAAGTCAAGGCCTGATCTTGACCATTTCCATCCGGACAGGCACGCGTGACATAATAATTAAGTCCGCTGCCTCTGCCATTTCCGCCAGCTTCCTACCGGGGTATTATACAACATAGTATCTATCCGGAAATTAAAGAGGAGTTCAAATTTTGAATGTGTGCGGCTAAGCCGCACACATTCAAAATTTGGTTATCCTATAATTTTAGGATAGGTTCATAGTGATTACGCCAAAACCTGGCGCGTTGTAGGTATCAACTACTCGCGAGTTGGCTTGAGAGGCTGCCATGGAAGGGCAGGGGGATTTTGGGATGGATTTCATGATCTCTTTGAAAAGAAGGTATTGACTTTCCCGGAAAAGAGTATATAATGAGATTAGATAATTCATTCAGTAAACAAAGTAAATATAACATGAGCTCAATCCAAGCTGGTAACCGCGACCTCATTCGGAGCATCAACCGTTCCATTCTGCTTAATGTTATTAAGGAGAATGGAACGGTTTCTCGAGTTGCTCTGGCGCACAAGACAGGCTTAAGCCCCGCCACAGTCACAACAATTACCGGGCAACTCATTCAGGAAGGCCTGGTTTTTGAAAAAGCCATCGGCGACTCCGCCGGGGGCCGGCCGCCAATCATGCTGGCACTTAACCCACGCGGCGGTTTTGTCATTGGGATCAAACTAATGGAGGGACGTGCAGTTGGCGCATTGACAGATCTGAACGCTGCCATTCTGGCCAAGGATTTCATTGATCTTGCTGACAAGCAGGTTGCAACCAGCGTTGAAACACTGGTGGCCCTGGTCAATCGTTTGGTCCGTACAGCCGGCATCAAAAAAAAGCAATTACTGGGAGTGGGAATCGGGTTGGCGGGGGTGGTCGATTTTACACATGGCATCGTAAAACAAAATCCTTTTTTGGGTTGGAATAATATTTTATTGCGCGATTTACTGGAAGTTCGCATGCGGATCCCGGTTTATATCGATAACGATGTGAATACACTCACCCTCAGTGAAAAATGGCTTGAACCCAGTCAATCTGAGGATGATTTTATTGTTATCACTCTCGGCCGCGGGATTGGTATGGGCATTGTCATCAATGGACAGATCTATCGCGGCAAAAGTGGTGGGGCAGGCGAGCTTGGTCACATCATGGTGGATCCTGATGGAACTGAGTGCGATTGCGGCAGGCGCGGTTGTCTTGAAACCCTCATTAGCGATCGCGCTCTTGTGGCAATCGCCCGTAGAGAAGTGGGACCGGAAATTGCTGATCTGGATGATCTAATTCACTGTGCGACTGCCGGACAACCGGGAGCCGCGCTGGTTCTGACTCGTGCTGGGACGCAGCTAGGTAGACAAATTGCCAACCTGGTCAACTTGTTCGACCCAAAACTGATCATCATCAGTGGAGAAGGCACACGAATGGGCGATGTTTTCTTCAATGCTGTTCGTGAGGCTTTCCATGAATGTGTCATGCCCGGTCTTACCAAAGATACTGAGATCCGTGTAAATTCCTGGGGGGACGATATTTGGGCGCTTGGGGCGGCCAGCCTGGTAATCGCAGAAATCTTTATCTCACCCATTCAGAAGGAGGAAAGAACTGCCAATCCCACCTGATCAAATTTTTTTAAGCCTAGTTAATTCATTCAGTATATAAAGTAAATCCATGGCCTGCATTATACAGGCCAATGGAACAAAAAACCTAAAAAGGAGTACAGATGAAACCGCAAAAATCTCTTGTTGTTATATCAGTCCTGACCGGCCTGGCGATGCTTTTGGGAGCTTGTGCTCCTGTAGCCACAGCCACACAACCTGCTCCAGCTCCTGCCACTGCTGCAGCAGCCACCCAGGCCCCAGTTGCAGCCACCCAGGCTCCGGTTGCAGCTGTTGCCGAACCTGTAAGCATCAAGGTGGTCAGTTTCTTGACCTATGACGAGAACAAACAAGGCGCCGAGGCAGCTGTTGTTGCAGCTTTCCAAAAAGCCCACCCGGAGATTACAGTTGATTTCCAGCTGCTCCCTTATGCGGATTACTTTACTTCACTGAAAACTTGGATTGCAGGTGGAACCGCCCCGGATGTCGCTTCCCTGGATCTTGCCATGCTTCAGGAAATGGCCGCCAGTGGTTCCATCCTTGATCTCAACCCGCTGATTACTGCAGATGGTTATGATCTGGGCGCTTATTACCAGAGCACTCTCGACATGTTCAAAAACAAAGGTGGTCAGTTCGGTCTGCCCGCTTCATACTCGAATGTGGTACTCTATTACAACAAGAACTTGTTCGATGCTGCCGGCCTTGCTTATCCGGATGCAAATATGGACTGGGCAACCTTCCTCGCGGATGCCAAAAAACTAACCAGCGATACTAACTCGGATGGCACGACTGAAGTTTTTGGTACTGCCCGGCTTTGGTGGCCGTATTACATGCTCTTGACGGGAGCCACTCCTTTCAATGCGGATGCCACTACTTGTACTTTGACCGATCAGAAGGCTACCGATGGCTTCCAAGCTATGGTCGACCTGACCCTCAAGGATAAGGTTGCTCCTTCTGCCAAGGATCTGGCTGCACAGGATGACTGGCACATGTTCGAAGCTGGTCGAATCGCCATGTACCCCATTGGCCCATGGTCCATCTCTGAATTCAATGATGTCATCAAAACGTTCGATTGGGATGCTACCACCCTGCCCTCCGGTCCTACCGGTCAGAAAGTTACCTTCCTCTTTGGCAATGCTTACTCTGTTCTCTCCAGTTCCAAACAACAAAAAGCCGCCTTCGAATTCATGAAATTTGTCACGGGTGCTGAAGGCGACCAAATCCGCCAGGATGCTGGTTTCGAAATTGCTCCTATCAAATCCGTTGCTGAAGGCTCCTTCTTGAAAGCGATGGAAGGCAAAAAGCCCACCAACGCTAAGGTCTTCCTGGATTCGGCTGCTTTTGCACAGAGTGTACCCACGCATGCCCACTGGTCAGAAATTGCGGATACAATCTCCGCACAGTTGGATTCTGCTCTGTTGGGTGACATAACTGTCCCGGCAGCCATGAAAGCAGCCTGCGATACAATTAACCCAATTCTAGCTGAGAAATAAAAAGTTTCTTCTCCTTGTTTGAATGAAGGGCGGTTTTGCCGCCCTTCATTCAAAAAATTTGACAGGCAGCTGGAATGGAGCAGGCTATGGAAAACACTGTTACAGTAAAAAAGCAGCCTCTATTTTATACTGGAGTAAAAAAGAAAGTAGGAAAATACTTTTGGGGGTATTTCTTTGTCTTGCCAAGCCTGCTCATAATTACGCTTTTTAAACTTGTGCCGCTCGTTATCGGATTTGGAATCTCATTTTCCAATTGGAACCTTCTTTCTTCCCCTGAATTCATCGGGTTGCAGAACTACGCCCGCTTATTTACTGACGCTAATGCCATAAAAGTATTTGGGAACACCTTTTATTATTCTGGATTAAGTGTTCCTCTGAATCTGGTTTTCTCTCTTGGCCTGGCCCTTGCACTGAATCAAAAAATCAAGGGGTTGGCATTCTTTCGGACCGCATACTACATTCCAGTTGTGGCAGCCTCAGTGGCGGTTAGCGCCATCTGGGTCTGGCTTCTTTCAGATTATGGCATTATCACTACCTTGCTGACCAGCCTTGGGTTGAAGTCAATTAATTTTTTACAAGATACGAAGTACGCCCTGACATCTATTACCCTGGTGGATGTATGGAAGAATCTGGGGTTCAACGTTGTCATCTTTCTGGCTGCTTTACAGGATGTCCCCGAAGAATTGCGCGATGCCGCTCGTGTGGATGGGGCAAGCGCCTTTGACATCTTCAGGCATATTACGTTGCCATTGATAAGCCCGGCGATATTTTTTACGGCAGTGATGGGGGTAATTGGGTCTTTACAAGCGTTTGACCTGGTCTATAACATGTCCATGAAGCATGAAGGTGGACCTGCACGAGCGACCAGCACCGTTGGTTTTTATATCTGGCAAAACGCCTTTAAATATTCAAGGATGGGATATGCCGCCGCGCTCTCTTTTGCATTGATGGCAATCTTGCTGGTATTAACGATCGTTCAATGGCAAATGCGTCGAAAATGGGTTTATGGAGAAGAATAAAAAATGACCACATCTGTTGTTTCTTCCTCCAGGAACTCCCGGCGAAAATTTTCAGCCGGTAAATTACTTTCTTATATTTTGTTGACTTTGGGCGCATTGGTCATGATCGTGCCCTTTATATGGATGCTCTCGACTTCCTTAAAAAGCCAGCAGCAGCTTTTCGCATGGCCCCCAAATTGGATCCCCAATCCGTTCGTTTGGAGTAATTATTCTGAAGTATTCGGCCGGATCAATTTTAGCCTGTATGGTTTGAACACGCTTAAGATCACTGTAGCTGTTACTGTTGGCAGATTGATCTTGTGCTCGATGGCGGGCTATGGTTTCGCACGAATGAATTTTCCGGGAAAGAATTTCTTATTCCTGCTGACTCTTGCGACGATGATGATCTCCTCCCAAATTACCCTCATCCCGAATTTTGTGATCATGCGCTACCTGGGTCTGGTAGACACCCACCTTGGTGTAATCCTTCCCCAACTGGCTGACGGATTCAGTATCTTTTAATGCGTCAATTTTTTCTAACCTTCCCTTACGAACTTGAAGACGCGGCCAAATTGGACGGTTGTGATCCTTTAATGTTCTATATTCGGATATTGATTCCAAATTCCAAACCGATCCTGGCAACCTTGGCGGTGATGACATTCCAGGGTGTTTGGAATGATTTCCTCTGGCCTTTGGTCATGTTGACCAGCCCGGGAAAACGTACTCTGGCAGTCGGTCTTTCATATCTGGTTGGTCAATATACCACCCGTTGGGATTTGCAGATGGCAGGCTCCGTTCTGACAGTGTTACCCATTCTTGTTCTATTTTTCCTTTTGCAAAAGTACTTCGTTCAAAGTATAAAAATGACCGGGTTAAAGGGTAGAGGTTTTTATTTATGAAAAAGGAACTTTATTTAAGATCAATTAAACTTATTCTCGATAATCAAAGTATATGGGGTTCATATATGGCATCGCCTGCATTCCCCACATACCAGTATTGCTGGCTGCGGGATGGGAGCTTCATTGCATATGCGATGGACACTGCCGGTGAATTTGCCAGTTCAACGGCCTTTTTCCGATGGGTTGGAAATACAATTCGTAAACACTCAAATAAAGTGGAAGATGTACGCCACCATCTGGAAGCCGGGCTGCCAATCAGTAAGGATGACGTTCTACACACTCGTTACACGCTGGATGGGAATGAAGTGACTGTGGATAGTTCTTGGGGCAACTTTCAGATCGATGGTTATGGCACTTGGTTATGGGCGTTGGCGCAGCATGTTCGACGCAGCGGAGACACCGCGCTTCTCGAAGAGTTGGCGGAACCTGTGCAAACTACGCTCCGTTATATGGAGCTGGTCTGGAAACTTCCAAACTATGATTGCTGGGAAGAACATCCCGAATATTTGCATCCGTACTCGCTGGCGAGTGTCTTCGCGGGCTTTGATTCCATGGCTTCTATTGGTGAAATCGGGCGCGCGGCCGTAGGTTCAGTACCGGTTGGAGAACTGGCTGTTCAGGTAAAAGAATATATCCTGAAATACGGTGTGATCAATGGTCGATTGGTTAAGCATATTTGCCCGGAACTACCGAATAGATCTCCAAAACCAGTTTTGGAAAGTGGGGTGGATTCCAGTCTCATTGGTATATCTGTTCCATATAATGTAATTTCACCTGATCATCTTATTATGCAGGCCACTTTGGAAGCTATAGAATCCGACTTGCATCGGCCCGGTGGGGGAGTATACCGCTACAAAGCGGATGTTTTTTATGGCGGCGGTGAATGGCTGATTTTGACAGCCTGGTTGGGGTGGTATTACGCCAATGTTGGAAAAATCCAGCAAGCCGAAGCGTTATGCAGCTGGATCGAATCACAGGTAAATGCCGATGGAGATTTGGCAGAACAGGTTAGTGAGCATACGCTATTTTCCGATCATTTTGAGCCCTGGCTTAATAAATGGGGGCCGGTAGCCAGCCCGCTTACCTGGTCGCATGCCATATATATCATCCTTGTAAATGCAATCCGGGAAGCGACCTCGAAATGATTGCTGCTTCTCCTTCTCAATCCCTGAATCTACGCCATCAACCTTACGGCGAGAGGCACCCTTACATTCCACTGCCCTTTGAAAGGTCTCCGCGCGACCCGGTTGCTGGGGAACCAGTACTGCTGAATATTGAAACCGGACTTACCCCCCCGGCAAAAGAAGTGTGGTGTGCCTGGTGGGTGGACGGCAATCCGGTAGAAAACCGGTTGCAAGCCTCCAGGCGGACTGGCAGTGAGACTGCTGACCAATGGCAGGTTGTATTGCCGGCTTTCACTGGTTATGAAGTTGTCCATTACCGCTTATTTGCAAGAAGTGATGGACAGCAAGTCGAAAGCGAAGAATTTACTTTTTCAGTTTCATCCTGGGAGAAAGTTGTTTCAGTTGTTAAGTTGGAACAAGGCCCACGGTGGTTTGAAGTAACCCTGGCGACGAACCGAAAAGATCTACACGTACGGCTTCGGGCAGAACTGAATTCTACCGAAACGTTCTCACTGCATCTTTCAACGATCGATAAACCCGGCGACATTCCATCCGAGCCAGCCATAATGGATCCAATTCTGGCGGATTGGGAAAATCAATGTGTCAGCCTATCTGTTAATCCGCTCAGGCTCGAACTAAGCCGAAAAGGCGATGGCCTGGCGCTACGAAGCGTAAATCCAATCCAGGTATTGGTGAATGCGATTGGAACGGTTCAACAATACCGGATTGGGTTTGAGAGCCCGGATGAAGAAGCTTTTTACGGGTTTGGCGAGCGATTCAATGCACTGGATCAGCGTGGCAACCATCTGGACAACTACGTCTATGGCCAATATACCAGCCAGGGGAAACGCTCTTATATTCCGATCCCGTTTTTCATCTCTTCGCGCGGGTATGGCTTCTGGCTGCAGACGGACCAGCAGGCGGAGTTCGATCTGGCTGCAAACGAAACCGACCGCTGGACGCTTACCGGCAACGCGGAAGATAACCAGGCTGGCCTGGAAATGAAATTCTTCTTCCAAGATCATCCGCATGCAATCGTACAAGCTTTTACTAATCTAACCGGTAAATCAAAGCTGCCGCCTTCTTGGGTATTTGGATTATGGATGAGCAGCAACGATTGGAATACTCAGACAGAAGTTATCAGCCAACTGCACGAAACTGAGCGGCAAAACATCCCGGCCACAGTACTTGTGATCGAAGCTTGGAGTGACGAGATTAATTTCTACATCTGGAATGATGCTCAATACCCGCAAAAAGCTTCCTCGCAGGCACTTACATTGAATGATTACACTTTTCCGCCGGAAGGACACTGGCCGGATCCAAAGGCAATGATCGATGAACTTCACCAGGCAGGATTACGGATCGTTTTGTGGCAGAATCCAGCCATCAAACAGGCTGAACCGAGGGAAAATCTGGATGAGGCCCTCAATAAAGTTGACCAGGATTACGCGATTGAGCAGGGGTTTGTGGTCACAAAAGCCGATGGCAGTCCGCATAGGGTGGAACCGCACATGCCATGGTTCAGAGGCAGTCTGGTGCTCGATTTCACCAACCAAAAGGCTGCGGAGTGGTGGTTAAAGAAACGGGAATATCTGGTTACTGAGATGAATGTGGATGGGTTTAAGACCGACGGCGGAGAGCATATCTGGGACACCGAAACTCGCTTTTCGAATAATCTCCGCGGTACCCGCGAAATCAACATCTATCCGGTGGTGTATGAGAATGCATATCGACGCTTCATGGAAGCTCGGCGCGGGCAGGATTACGTTCTCTTCAGCCGGGCTGGATATAGCGGGGCACAGCAAAATCCTTGCCATTGGGCTGGCGATGAAAACTCAACCTGGGAGGCATTTCGCGCTTCCTTGCGAGCCATGCTCAATGCAGGGTTATGCGGGATCCCGTTCATGGGTTGGGACATAGCCGGGTTCTGCGGGCCGATCCCCAGCAGTGAATTGTACTTACGCGCAGCTGCGTTTTCGGCGCTTTGCCCGATCATGCAATATCACTCGGATGTAAATGCTCATCGTCTCCCCAGTCGGGATCGTACTCCCTGGAATATTCAAGAACAGACCGGGGATACGAGTGTCATCCCAATATTCCGGAAATTTGTTTATTTTCGAATGAACCTGCTCCCATATATTCTTAACCAGGCGCGTGAAAGCAGCCTGACCGGCTTGCCTTTAATGCGAGCTTTGCCACTTGAATACCCATCCGATACCGTTTGTCGAAAATATCCGTACGAGTATCTGTTTGGGGAGGCGCTGTTGGTGGCTCCGATAATGGCAGAAGGGATCTCTACCTGGCCGGTTTATTTGCCAGAGGGAGAGTGGCGTGAATTGTGGACAGGCGAGTTCCATCGTGGACCGGCTGTAGTGGAAGTGAATGCTCCGCGCGACCGTATTCCGGTATTTCAGAAAAAAGGCAGCCTGATGGCACTTAATTTGGGTCAATCCGGAGAATTAGGCAGCCCGGTCGGTAACGCAACAGAAGATTTTAACCACCTCACGCTGAAGGTCTTCCCGGACAGAAAAATTGAATATGCATTCACCTACTCGGCAAAAGTAGCTCCCGTTAATCTCAGCATAGAGACCGATGAAGAAGAGCACGCACTCCTGGTAAAGCTCCCGGCCTTGCCAATCGGCTTGGAACTGGTGCTGTTTGGGCCTGAACCGTCTTCAGTCATCTTCAATGAGATCCCACTGCCTCGGATGGAAGCAGGTGTTCCTTCAGCCCTGGATGGAGACTTGCATTGGAATTGGCGTGAACAGGAAATCAGAATTCATCTGCCTGGACCGTCCCTGGCCTCTACGATTATTATCCAGTAGATTACACCCATACATTCCCACATCTTTTTTCATGATGGGGGAAATTTTTTTATAACAAGGCTGCAAAGCATCATGAAAGTTCACCCGCTGGTCAAATCCCTCCTGAATTTTAATGGGAATGTGCGCGGATGCGTTTATCCTGAACCATTGAACGGCATCCCGTACAACCTTTATATTCCCTATGTTTCAATATATATGATCGCCTTGGGAGTCTCAAACTCTCAAATAGGATTGATCGTCAGTATCAGCTGGACGTTTCAATTGGTTCTGGCTCTTTCCAGCGGGGTGATCACCGATAAGCTCGGACGAAGGCTCACGACCCTGGTTTTCGATCTTATTTCCTGGACGGTTCCAGCCTTGATCTCAGCCTTTGCCCAAAATTTTTGGTTCTTCCTGGGTGCAGGCATCATTAACAGTTTCATGAGGGTCTCGCAAAATTCCTGGATGTGTCTGATGGTGGAGGACTCTGAGCCCGACCAGTTGATAGATATTTTTTCGTGGATCTATATTGCCGGGTTACTCTCAGCTTTTTTTGCCCCATTTGCAGGGTTGATGATCCGGGGGCTTTCTCTGGTTCCCACCATGCGTATCCTTTATCTATTTTCTGCTTTATGTTTCGCTACGAAGGGCATTATCACCTACAAAATGACCCGTGAAACCCGACAAGGGTTGTTGAAGATGCAGCAGACAAAAGGAATCAGTCTCCTTGCCAGCTTGGGTGAATATAAAGGAGTGCTTCGAGAGATCTTGCACACTCCCAGAACGCTTTATACAGCCGGGATTATGGCGATCATGAGTATTTGTACGATGATCAATGGAACGTTTTGGTCCATAATAGCAACTGAAAAACTAAAAATTCCTGCACAGAATATTGCCATCTTTCCGTTCGCCAAGTCAGTGGTCATGGTCCTTTTCTTTTTTATGGTGATTCCGCGCTTGCGCGCCATTCACTTCAAAGCTCCGCTGATGCTTGGTTTTGCTGGTTTTACCATCAGTCAATTGGTATTGATTACCGCCCCTGAAATTGGTTATGGCATGCTCTTATTGAGCGCCTTGCTGGAAGCTTGCAGCCTGGCTACCACCAACCTGTTGGTTGACCAGATGCTCGTCTTGACCATCGATCCGAAGGAACGCGCCAGGATACAATCCATATTGTGTGTTGGCATCATCATGATCACTGCTCCTTTCGGTTGGGTCGCCGGAATTCTATCCGGGCTGGATAAGAACTTTCCGTTCATACTGAATATAGTCCTGTTCCTGGTTGGAGGAATTCTGGCCTATCTGGCAGGAACGGATTCAATGAAGGATCTTAACGCGAAAACTGCATTAATAAATTTACCAGAATGAAAGCATGTTTTGGTATCAGCTACCGATGTAAGGATTAGCTGTAATTGTGTCAGAGCTAGTTTCCCACTTCTAAAACAAGATTACCACCAAATTCATGGCTGCGTGCAGGAGGATCGAAGGGAAGATACTTTCGGTCTTTGCGCGCACATATCCATAAACGACCCCCCAAATAGTTGCATTTAGTACCTGGATGGCTACAAATTGGATTGGGAGGCCGGCGGCCAGGTTATTGGCATGCAATAGACCGAATGCAATTCCGCTAAGCCAGACTGCCAAAATGATGCTGGTTCTATCCGAGTAAATTCTTCGAAATACGAGGAGTAATGCCGTAAAGACAAGTCCTCGCCAGAATATTTCTTCGACCAGGGGAACAGTAAGGACCTCGGTCAAAAACCATTGGTTACCGCTGTAGGGGGTTGAGCTTCCGGTCAGCAGCAAGTAAGCCGCAATAACACCACAATTAGCGAGCAACATGATCAGAACCATCCGCCAATTCTGACTTATCTTGCCAACTTGGAATCCGAACAGGCGCGGCTGCCAGATCACTAAGGGGATGATCAAGATGAGTAAATGTGCCCTTGAAACCACGCCCCATAAATTCGCCAGCCATGAGGAGGTCCCTACGTTGGGGAAACGTGCATCGGCGAACTTGAAATAGCTGGTATCACCCAGAACAAAAACGGCGATAAAGGCTGCCAATACCAGGAGGATCAGAAGCGTAGATAAAAGTTTTCTTGATCCGGACATTGTTTTTGGTTCAGATGCAATGTTATTCATCGACAATCCTTTTTTGAATTATCCCGTTCTCCAACTTACGGAAAAATATGGCAGTTAAGATCGGCTGCCAGCGTCAAGCCAGGACCCCATCCGATTGCACCGAGTAACATAAGGTTCATATTCCCAGCGATCATCGTGACCGCTGCGGACACACACAGGATTCCACTGACCAGCATGGTCCAGAAAATGGCGGATTGCAACCGGCTGCCTCGAAATATAAAGGCGGCAGCAATTATGGCCAGACCCATGAAGAAACCCCAGCCTAATATTTCGAGCGCAAGCATAACCGATGGCCACCCATATGGCATGATCAGTGCCAGGTTTTCAGTGGAGGTGCTTTGACGTACGACCGTCAATGCCACGAAGCGGTTTATGCCCGTCATGGCAGCAAAGAGGCCCATTAGAACAACGCTGCTCATCCCAAATATCCGCTGTTCAATCGGGCAAATCTCGTAAATGCAAATGCTCCAAAAAACCAGTGCAGGCCCACATATCAATACCAGAATATTGAGCAAGGTCAAGTACGGCTCGCGCGGTGGCAGACCGGATGTTATGGATGAAAGGGCCAATAAGACCAGGTAGATCGCCCCAAGGATTGCGACGATAACCGAAGCCCAAAAACCGGTCTTAAGACCTGGGCGAGAGGAAGGAGAAGGAAAAGCTATTGACATTTTGTCTCCTTTGTATACTTGATCTATACAACAGCCAAACTGATTAATTGCCGGACCCTGTTGAAATTTCTGGTCAGGGCTTAATCCCGTACCGCTAAACTAAACCGGTGGCTTTGAATTATTATTCCGGAAGTGAGGCTCGCCAATACGAGCAAAAGCGGCAACTGGCTGAAGGCGCTGCCGAGATAGCCTTGAAGGATGGGAGGAATAAATAAAACCAGTGCAGTCAACATGCTCAATCCATGGAATAACAGACGAACCCATCTGGCAGCGCTGGTCCAGCTGCCCAGACATGCGCATATTCCAAAGAGTGCCGGCCAGGTAAACATATAAGCCATTTTCGGCATCAGGGCTATTGTGACCCACATCAGAATGCACCAGACGGACAGTGTTCCGACCAATAAACCAATTTGTGATTTTGACCTAACGGTAAGGTGGTAAGCCAGCCAGGAGAAAAGAACGGTCAAGCCAACAAAAATTCCAAAATAGAGCCAGCCTCCTGGCGGGATGAAGAACTCGATATACGGATTAGGGACCGGAAAGGCCTGGTTTATCAACCAACTGCCAATGAAGCCGATAAATGCGGCTAAGAGTATCGTCCCCCAGCTTGTGAGGAACCCGATCCCGAAGTCACTCCACTTCAATTGACGCTTGTATACATTTAGAAAGGCACCCAGTATGAGCAGCAAACTGGCCAGGATTACCAAAGGTAGCGACCAGGATAGGGGATAATCGATCACGCCAAACGGCCAGAGGGTAAAGAATACTACATCGGCTTTTCGCTCCTGGCTCAGATTGGCATTCCCCAACTGCCGGATCAGCGCCAAGGTCTGGTCCCCCATATGTTGAACAGCGGCTGGATTGACTTTCTCGAAGATATCGCCGGCCGAATGTTTTTCCCCGAACGCATATGGATCTTCGATGGCGATCCCAGGGATTCCCAAATCTTTATAGGGAGTGGTTTCATTATCATCGCCGCCAACATCATTGACTGCTGCCAACCAAAAACTATTAGCCACTGGAAAACGATATGCAGCCGATACCTGTTGGATCAAGCGGCCATTCCCTGGACCTGCCGAAAGGATCATAACCGGCCCGCGCGCAGCGGTGTCAAGACCGATCACGATCCGCACGGACTGCACCCACGGATGCTGACGGGAAAAAGCGAACCCACCCAGGTAACCGATCTCTTCGCCATCCTCGAAGAGCAGGAGGATGTCATTATGCAAAGCGGGAGCTGCTTAAATCGCACGCGCCGTTTCAAGGAGGACTGCTGTACCGCTGCCATTATCCCCGGCGCCCGGACCATAAGCAACGGAATCGTAATGGGTGGCGATAAGAATAGCCTGCCCATCCCCGCTGCCGGGGAGACGCGCCAAAATATTATCCACTGTTACCGGACTGCTGTGATATGGACTCGTGGAGACCGTGTGTTGGATTTCGGGTTTCAAGCCGATAGCCTGGAGCTCATCCAGTATGTATGCTCGGACGTCTGCTATCCCAGTGGATCCAATCGGGTGGGGCTGCTGGGCAATAGCCTGAATATGTTGCATGGCCCGGTTGGCAGAAAATGCATCCGCTGCGGTATCGATCCCCCTCGGAACCGGAAGTATGAACGGAGCCAGGGCGATTCCAATTCCAACAACCAGGCAAGCCAGGCTAACCCAATTTTTTTTGAAAGACATTTTTAGCCTTTTCACTGATAATTAATGGACAATTTGCCGCTCTAACCAGCTTGAGACCAGTTTAAGCAGCGTTTCGTCAACGGGTCGTTTGAGCTGTTCCGGGTAGGCATTCAAAGATGGCTGGCCGGGGTCGGTCCTGAGCATGTGGGTAACGTCAGGAAGTTCATGACTTTCGAACTCGCCCTGCACCAGTTGCCGCATGAGGTTTAGATCCGCCGGGTTCACCTGGATATCCTTGGAGCCTGTGATTGCCAGAACAGGAACGCGCACGTTTTTTAAGTATTCGGCGGGGTTATAGTTTAAGAATTCCCGCAGCCATTTGGCATTCACTTTGATGTACAACTGCCGGTACATATCTTTCTTCATGCGCTTGATCTTGTCGAACTGTTTCAACTGGGCCTTGCGGATGTTGATATGCAGCGTTCTGATCAACCAGCCGTTGATTCCGCGCATGCCGGGCACCACTTGCTCCGCCTGCCAAACCAGCATATCCTGGCTTGGTCGAGCCCAGCCTGCCAGCAGGATAATGCCAGCCACCGCTGCACCAGAGCCGGCCAGACGGATAGAGATCCCGGAACCTTCGCTGTGCCCGAGCAGGAAAACCTTATTCGCCTGGATCTGGTCCTGGGATTTAAGCCATGCCAGGGCTACTTCCGCATCGCTGACACGGTCATGAAAGCCGGTTGTCCAATAATCTCCCTGGCTGGCGCCCACGCCGCGTTTGTCATAGCGGAACGTAGCGATCCCTTGGCTTGCCAGGTTATTGGCAATCTCCCGCATCACATTGATGGCCAGCTTGCTGGTGTTCTCATCCCGGTCCACCTGGCCCGATCCGGGCAGCAGTAAAACGGCCGGGTATTTCCGGTCTGCGCCGGGTAGCAGTAAGGTACCTTCCAGGGTTAGTGAGCTGGATTGAAAAGTAATCTTTCGTTCTATGATTGAAGATGTTTGAGTAGTCATTCTTCCTCACAAGCAGGTATGATCTTTAATTAAAGCCTATTCTTTCAGTACAGTGTTTATGCGGTTTCAGCACTCGAAATGGGTTTTGGTACTACCAATTCGTTCCTGCGGTTGATCAGGAAACAACCTCCCAGGCCTATTATCAAAAATAAAATAGCTTTTACAACCTCCGTGCGATCAGATACCGGCGCGAGCAATTGGGAGGTAAAGTTGGATGTAAAGTGCAAAAGCATGCCAGCAAGAATGCTGCGGTTGGTGTTCCTGTAGACCCAGGTCATGATCAGGGAAAGGCCGATACTCATAAGAATGAAAGTCCAGAATCCGGCTAATTTAAAACCCATCTGACCGTGCCAGGTGGCCGGCATGAAAAATAAGGGTAAATGCCATACCCCCCAAAGCATACCCATGACGATCGAGCCACGAATATTTCCAGCGCGTTTTAGGAGCGGCTCAAGCGCATAACCGCGCCACCCAAATTCCTCCGACCAAGGTCCGGACA
The DNA here is from genome assembly GCA_963776475.1 of uncultured Chloroflexia bacterium. Classification (GTDB taxonomy): domain Bacteria; phylum Chloroflexota; class Anaerolineae; order Anaerolineales; family Villigracilaceae; genus UBA877. The sequence continues at coordinate 157,693 of CAVZMZ010000013.1, read as the reverse complement.
TGAAACTGATAAAAGCTGCCAGCGGCCAGGTTATTGGATTAGCCATCAAACCCTTGAGTTGTTCCATGCCTGGCAGCCCACCGCCCATGGCTCTATCGACCAGGATGGTTGCGATGTAAATTAGTGGGAAAATCAACAAGATCAGCACCCACCACAGCCTGCTAATCCGTTTGGGCGAGAAACAGCGCTGCCAAAACTCGCCGCGTTTTCCCTTTTCGCTGGTGACCATCGCCATTACTATCCCAACGATTGAAGGCCCAGCCCCGCCGAGGATTAATAAGATCATCCAGGGCATCTGGTATGGGCTGTTTCTACTGATCGCGATGGGCGCATAAAATGCCCATGTCCAGATGAATGTTGCCAGGAAGAAGATAACCAGGTTTCGGGTTTCTTTTTTCATCAGGTAATTCTCCTCGCGATGAATTGATAACTCAATCATAGCGGGGCGTGACAAAGCTCACACCTGTCAAAAGGTGGGTTTTTAAACTGTCCAGGTGGATAGGTTATTGGCGTTATGGAGCGAGTTGGTCAGGTACCATTAACCAGAATTACATGATACAGATAACGGGCATGCAATCCTTCTTCGATCGCCTGGGTGATTCCCTCTGCATCCCCCAGCCGGTTCTCATAAATGAATAAGTTTCCCTCTGACTCGAATTGCGGTTTCAACTCACTCAGGACCGCTTTTCGGCGTTTTGCCAATTCATAATCCTGGGAGGTCAGATCCCAGGTGTGGAAAGCCAGATGGTTTGCAATGAGAGCCTGCGCTAATGGAGTCTGACCGGGCGGCAAAGTCTCCTTTTGGAAGCTCCCCATCGGCACCCAGGGCTCCCTTCCAAGGGAATAGAAGAAAGCCATCTGGCCGTTTTCCCGCAGCGCTGATTTCAAAGCGCTAATCGTGGTAATGTAATCATTGCTGAAATAGATCGAGTCAATCGAAACCACGACATCAAATGTATGCGGCGGCAGCTCGAGCTGGTTGAGGTCTCCGACCAGAAAAGCCAACCGGTCGGCTTTTGCTATTGAGCGGTCTTGTGCATGGCGGATGGCGAGAGGGATATAGTCCATTCCCGTGACGTGGGCGCCGCTGTGATCGGAGAGGAATTCAGCAATCCTGCCATTACCACAGCCCAAATCCAGCACATGCTTCGTAGGGTCAAGTTGGGTTACTTGCAGTAACAGCTCGAGTTGCGTTTGGTCCATGAAACCATGCTGGCAGAGATCCTGTCCAAAAACACGCTCACAAAAGGCGTGGTGCGCCCGGCTGGTTTCAACGGCCGCGTAGAATGAATTGTAAAAATCTTTCATCTACTCTCTTTATTTGATGGAAAAGCCTGTTTCCATGAATGTTATTGCACGAGCAGTTGTTTTCTTCGTTCTTGCTTTAGTGGTTTCTATTCCAAGGGCATAGAATTACTGTCCACATGGTCAAGTTATCCAAGGATCGCGACTCCAAGCAGCACAATAGTTGTAAATCCTGTTGCTACCGGCAGCCACCATTTATTTGGCCTAGTAATAATCAGGAACGCCGGGATAAGCAGACCAATGACCACTACCAGCACCAGCATGGGCATAAACAAATCATTTGTATCTGAACCCGTAAATGACATATAAACGCCAGGGACAAGCAAGGTAATAGCGACACCGGCTGTCATCAAGAACACAATAATCTGAGCAGCTGTGAATGAATTTCTTGCGTTGTGCATGGAAAAGAACCAATAACCTGTTCCAAGCAGGCAGAAAATCAGAGAAAAGCTAATACCATAGCTCGATTCTGGCGAACTGATTGAATAGAAAATCATTGCAACCAAAAGGATGCTAAGCGAGCCCATGGTTAGTTCGGCCGGGCACAAATTCCTAATCTTTTGGAACAAAGCATACCAGGCAGATGTTACGGCAATCACTACAAAAGCGAAGATGGCAAGTAAGAGTGGTTCATTTACAGCATGTCCGGAGTACGTCACTTGATATTTGGGAGTCGTGAAGGAAAGCACTGCCCATAACAAACCCACAAGCGCTGGGGCAGAGATTGCGCTGATTGCAAATACTAGCGCCCCAAACCCTATCCCGGTTAAGGTCAGGTTTTTCCCACGGAAACCCAACACGATTACACCAGTAAAGAGCAGCATACATGCCATCATAATTGGAATAACCCAGGTTTTTGAGTAATATATTAATCCCAGCCGGAGAAGGTTGAAGTAAATCGGATCCGGGGCTTTCGGATCCTGCAAAGAAGCCAGATTCCCAAAGTGACGTGTTAGGTACAGCGCATGATAACCCTGGTGCTGGAGGCTTGCAGGATTCAAGTTTTCTATAGTGTCAGACAGCGTATGTATCCGCCTGTCACGCGCATAATCAAAAGCATATCCGGAAAATCCATAGAACTTGAAGGGATTAAAATCCGAAGCGCTGCCTCCATTTGAAGATGAATTGCCAAAGGCATAGGGGTCTGCTTTAGAAAGCTCGCGAATGAGCCAGCCATAATTGGGACTTGTATTTGTCAATTCAGAAGGGCCATTAAATCCACCTGCATCAAAATTGATTACAAGCTTTACGTTTCTGGCCCATGGATGTTCCAGAATGAATGCCACCGCGCCATGAGCGCCGGTTTCCTCTGGAGCTGTGAATAGGAACATAACGGTATTCCGCAATGGCGGACTGGCACGCAGAGCCCGCGCTGTTTCCAACAGTACGGCGACTCCATTAGCGTCATCCGATGCCCCGGGACCAACTCTTGAATCGAGGTGCCCGACCAGCAGGATGGCATCCTGCGATTCAGTCCCTTCAATTCTGGCAGTAATATTCTCAACATTCTGGGTAGGTTCCACATCCCATCCCAGGTATTGCAATAAAGGCTCGGGGAGCGTGATCCTTGTCTTCTGAATTTCCGGATCAAGCCCCAATTCGCACAATCTACCCATGACATAGTCACGGGCCATTTCAAACCCTGGCTCGCCCATGATTCGAGGCGCCAAGGTAATAACTTTAATATGCTCAATTGCGCGTGCTGCGGAAAATTCAGTGGGCGGCGCCTCGGATGGAAGAGCATCCGGTGGCAAGGTCTGTCTGATCACAAAAACCACCATAGCAAAAATCACGAAGAAAACTACGGCCGCCTGGAAGATAATATTCCTTTTCTGGTTCATGAAAGACCTTGTTTTTTCGCTTTATCGGCCATTAGGGCCAATAATTTTCCCATTGGGAAACGAAAATGGTAACTCAGACTGAGTTGGATGCCATTGATAAAATCGGAGGCCAACATGGGCGCAGTTTTTCCGACCTTTTTTGCAAGATTTCGCCCGACGATTTCCGGATCAGCCATCATTTCAGGTGGTATTCCAAAGCCTGCGGCGGAAGGTGTACGCGTGAGCGGCGGGTGCATCACATTAAAGATGATCCCTTGGGGTGCATATTCCAATGCCAGCGTACGGGTGAGCGATTCAATCGCACCTTTGCTGGATGTATAGCCTGTCATTCCCGGCATCCCTGTAAAGCCCACCCCCGAACTGAGGTTGTGGATGACCCCGTGCCCAAGTTTTTGCATGCCTGGCAATACTGCCTGAATAGTGTTGAGGTACCCGAAGTAGTTAACTTCCAGCTCACGACGGATATCATCGATCGTCCGTTCATCAAATCGCTTGAACAGGGCCAGGCAAGCATTGTTGACCAGGACATCCACGCCACCCCATTTCAAGATGACCTCATCCATCACAGAGTGAACCCGCTGCGGGTCAGTTACGTCACAGACAAATGCCAGCAGATTGGGATTTGCCGCGTCCAGATTGCCAGTCGCCAGATCAAGTGCAGCAACCCGGTCACCCATCGCCAGCAATGTTTTTGCCATTGCCAGACCAATGCCATTATTTGCACCAGTGATGATAATAGTTCGGTTCATCGCTTTTCCTTCTCTAATTTGAGATTATCTCTGCAGGTTCATGGCTGACGGTTTCCGGTATCGATGATTTCTTCTCTACCAACACTGCAAGGAGGATGGCTCCAGTCAGGAGAAGCAGCATTGCACACTGGACAGTCCTTACGCGTCCATCTTCTTGAACCGCCAGACTGCCAGTCCAAAGAAGCCGAATGAATAGGCCAGCAGCGCCAGCGTGGGCAGCCAGGCGGATTCCAGCCCAAGCCCACGCATCAGGATATTCTGATAGCCGGTCATTGCCCAGGCCGATGGCAGAAGTTTTCCTATTGTTGCGAACGCCCCGCTGCTGGATTCCAGCGAAAACCAGGTGCCGCCCATCGCCGAGAAAATGAACATTGCCATCAGCGATAGGAGCACTACCTGGGAGTCATTCTTTGCCATCACACCGATCAGGAGACCCATGGATGCAATCCATAGCCCAAGCGCAATTGATATGATCAGGATGCCAAGGGGTGCCTGTGCATAATTCACGCCCAGAACAAACTGGCCAAATATCACCAGTAAAGCACCTTGCACAAATACCACCGCAAACATTGCCAGCATGTGTCCGGCTACAATTTGCCAGGCATGCATGGAGGTGGTCATCATGCGCTGCAGGGTGCGCGACTTGCGTTCCTGCACCAGGATCTGTCCGGAGGTCACCAATCCAAAGATCGCAAATTGCACCAGGATTCCGGGCGAAGCCTGGTTGTATGGATTATTGCCATACCAGACTTGCTGGGGTTCTGCCACTGCAATTTCCACCTTTACCAGGGATGCGATATCCGCTTCAGTCCAGGCTTGTGATGCCGCGCTGAATGCATGCCCGATCTCGGCAGTATCGCCTGGTTTACCGGTGGACTCTGTGCTCAGCCGGGCGATTTCAGCTGAGCTCATCATCTGCGTGATGGGGGTTCGCAAAAGCTGGAATAGCGATTGACCGCGTGAGGAGTTCAGATCTGCTACCAGAGTCAATTGTTTCAGGCCGGCTGTTGCCAGTCCGTCAGTCAATTGAGTGCTGAACCCGGCTGGGACGATCAACGCGCCTGCAACCTCCCCTTTGCGTACGGATGCATCCACTGCCTCCGCTTTGAGTTCCAACAGCGTAATGGAATCTGACTTGGAGAGTAGTGCGAAAAGCTGCCCCGAAAGCATGCCTTGTTGGTCGTTGTTCACCCATCCCAGCGGGATGCGATTATCTTTTGATGTATCCTTTTTATCGCCGCTTTTGTAGGCAAAGCCCATAAAAAGGGTAAAGAGGATCGGCATGGCTATCAGGAACAGCAGGGATTTCTTGTCCCGGAAAATTTGAGAGAGATCTTTGACGGCTAAATGGATAATTCTCATGGTAGTCTCCTAACTCTCTATGCATAGCGTTTGCGGAAAAGCTGTGCGCCGATTGCAAACATTACCAGGCCCATCGCTACCAGCACCAGGCAAGGCACGACCATTTCAGTCGCAGGCTGGCCAGCCAGTGAGAGCGTCCAGGCTTTAAGCACCCAACCCTGGGGGGTGAAGTTACTGATTGCTTTGAAAGATTCTGGCATGGCGATATTGGTAGTGAACAGCCCGCTCAACATACCAAAACCGGTCAACGCGCCGCCAAAAATCGGCCCGGCTTGCTTGCTGGTCTTGATGAACGAAACCAGCAATACTGCCAACCCCACCGAAGCGACCATCTGTCCCAGCAGAGCGAGTACGATCGTGCCTGGTTCACCCCAGCGGATACCGAAGATCAAACGTCCAGCCACCAGCAGGACAATGCCCTGGAACAAAACGGTAAGAAAGACCGCCAGGAATTTGCCCAGCAGGATCAGGGTATGGTTGGTGGGTGTGGTGAAAAGCCGGGCCAGCGTGCCTTCTTCAGATTCCTGCAAGATGGACAACATGGCATATGCACCCGTGAAGAACGAAAAGAAGATCAACTGTCCTGCCATTACCAGCCCCATCATGGATTGCATTCCATTGCTGGATTTGCCTGCGGCAGCCGGGGTAGTAACCACCAAAATTGCTTGCTCGGGCGAATGGAACAGGGCCCTCTGAAAACCGGCATACCAGTTGGTATAAGCCTGGATCAGGACTTGTATACCGGCCGGTTCGAGTGTCTTTCCGTTGGCCAGCATGCGTGCGTTGCTGACTCGATAAGCCACTCCGCCGCCTGCTACTCCTTCCAATAGGGATGTGACCATTTCACTCACCACTGTAGGGCCAATGGTCAGGGTGGGATCCTGCAATATGGTGATTGGTGATTTTGCCCCGCTTCCGAGATAATCCTGTGTGAAAGTTGCTGGAATAATGACCGCCACGCCAATCTCCTGTGAATTCACGGCAGCCCGTGCGCTGGATTCATCCGCATAATCGCTGGCCGTGATCCACGCCTTTACGCTCTCGTCGAAGAACATATCATGGACGCTCCTGCCGAGCGGAGCTTCAAGCGGGGCATTCAGGGGCAGAACATCTGCATCGACTACCCCAACCCGGATGGAGGTCATGCTCACATCTCCGCTCTTCATGCTTCCAAAAGCGAAATAGATCAACAGCGTAATCAAGAGCGGCGCGGCCAACGCCATCCCGATCAGGAATAAACTGCGCAAAGAGCGCGTCAGGTCTTTGAAAGCAATCGCAATGATTTTCATCTTAATCCCTCAGCGCCCGCCCGGTCAGATGGAGGAATACCATCTCCAGGTTCGGTTCCTGGATATCCACAGATGTTATGCGCACTCCCGCCATCGCGGCGGCCTCGAACAGGCGTGGCAAGACCCGGTTGGAGTCATCTACTAGGGCGGTTACTTTGCCTGTGCCGAGACCAGTCGAGGTGCCATCCGTCGAGTCAATGCGTGACACGCCTTCAATCTTGCGCCACCCAGTAAGGATTTTCTCAGCTTCGGCGTTGATGCTGATGTCGATGCGGGTTTGTTCACCGACGAGTTGGATCAATTCATCATGTGTACCATAGGCGATTACCTTGCCTTTATCCATAATGGCAATGTGGTTGGATAGCTCGGCAGCTTCTTCCATGTAGTGAGTAGTATAGAGGACTGTCATGCCCTTCCGGTTGAGCTCCTTGACGTTGTCGAGGATGGACCGTCTGCTTTGCGGATCGATGCCCACGGTCGGCTCATCCATGATGACCACGTCTGGCTTGTGGAGCAGTGCCACACCGATATTGACCCTTCGCTTCATGCCGCCCGAGAACTTGCCGACGTAATCCTTCTGGCGGTCTGTAAGCCCGATGATTTCGAGCACTTCATCGACACGGGTTTTGAGTTCCGCACCGCGCAGTCCATACATCCGACCCCAGAAAACCAGGTTTTCACGCGCCGACATGTCCGGATAGAGCGCTATATCCTGAGGTACAACGCCCAGGGAGGCTTTGGCGGCTTCGGCTTCCGTGATCACGGAATGCCCCATGATGAACGCATCCCCGCTGGTTGGAGCAAGTAAGCCGGAGAGCATTGAGATGGTTGTGCTCTTGCCGGCGCCATTGGGTCCAAGCAGGCCGAGTACCTCACCCGCTTCGGCATGGAAGGATGCATCCTGAACGGCCTGGAGATCGCCAAAAGATTTCTTGAGATGGTTAATTTCGATTGCATTCATAAGTTATTCTCCTTTTGGTTATCGATTTCTTCCCGGTTCTTGCCCGGGGCGATGAATTCGACCGAGATCAATGGAAGCCCCATGTCGCGGATGTGGCACAACAGCCCGAACAATGCCGACTGGTCGGGCACGTTTCCAGTCAGTTCGGTCACGCTTGTGCCTATTTCCTGAATATGGGATTCCACCAATCCGGTCATAAAATCGGCCCAGCCATTCCTCACGCGTCCGGCAATACGGATGCGGTAAGCCGCGGGTTGGGTAAGGGTGGGATAAGAGTTCATTCGTTGTCCTCATCTTTCTTACTCTTTATATCGTAAGGGCAGGATTAACCGCATCCTGCGAATGGATTAACCGGGTGGATTAATTTTGGGTAACAAAAAAAACCGATGTGGTTACCAGGATGCCGGATGATTTTTGCCTCTCCTTGCGGGTCAGCTATAGACTTGACTTTATAAACTTGAGCAGCGGTTCCTGTTCCCCTGGGATTCCTTCCCTCAAGCGCCCGGCTGCCACCGGGATCATCCAGGTAAAGATATCTTCCTCAGTAACTCCGGGATGCAATTCTAGGTAGTGCGCGAGATAGGTCCGTCGAAACAGACCTCGCCACAAGTTGACAATGATCTGCGTTGTCAAACCCGCACCTGGTACCTGCGCCACCATGAATATCAACATCGTTCTGGCCACATCCGCGAGCGGATTTCCCTGGCAGGCGGTCATCCAGTCAATCACCACCGGGCCTTTGGCGGTGATCAGCACCTGGCCGGGATGAAAGTCGAAATGACACAATGCTTTATCATCTGGCAATTTCTCCAACAGCCCCAGCGCGGCTTTCTTCAAGTCAGGAGGTAGATTTTCCACTTGCTGGATGACTGCATTGAGGGAGGAACGCAGCGATGGAAAACCGGCCCCATCCTGTTTGTGAATTTGTGTGTGAAGATCAGCCAGTTGGCGCGCCAGTCGGATCAGCAGCCATGGTTTCGTGTTGGACAACTTTAACATGGATGGTCCATCCACTCGTTCATAGATGATCCCCTGTCGTTCCCCGATTTTCAAGGCATCGATCATTTTGGGGGCTGGCAATCCCTTGGACGCCATAACACGACCAACGTTGATTTCTTGTTCCATCCAATGCGACGGGCACCAATCATAGAATAACTTGAGGATCTGGTTTTCCTGCCATGCATAGACTTCAGCAGTACGGCCTCTTGCAAGGATGGGACCCAGGGAGGATGTGCTCATCTCAAATCCTTTATTTATCTGAGATTCAAAGAATCGGCTGATTGCCGCAAAAAGCCGCTAGCAAGCTCACCACGCGAGGTGACAAATACCATCACGATGCCAATTGGCAGGTAAACGGTTGTGAATGTCATTATCAATATACCAAATCACTCTCACATGATGCGTGGAGACAGGGTAATCTTGGTGATCTCGGCTTCAATGTAAGCCTGGCCAAAACTGCGTGCCACCGAGATGCGGTGGTGACCATCCCGGACATAATAGGTGCCATCCACATCCACCAGGTCCACCGGCGGGAGTTCGTGGCCGCGTAGTTTTTCGATGGCAATCCCCAGCCAGCGGCTGCGGCTGGACTCGCTGACCGGATGGAAGGTTGCATCAAACACATCCGTCTTCCCCTCGGTTCCCCGGATGCGGTCGATGCTGACCGGGTGTATGCCTGCATAGTGGCTGTTCTGCAGCTCGCTGCAGCACAAAGTCTCATCCAGGTCGAGCAGGCGCGTGGCCCGATGCGTTAGCCTGGCCCATAGGCGATAGAGCCAGCCGCGTGAGATCGTTTCCCAGAAAAGGGAAACTGCTCGATTGGACTGTGTCTGACCAAAAGCGGGGCTTTGCATCATGGCGCATCTCCTTTTTGAACCTGGTTATCTGACCTCAGTTTATAGTAATCTTTGGATAAATGCCTCTGGCAAGAGTCTGGTTTTCACCTGTCCGATGGTATAGGTGTAGTACACAGAGTCATAGTTGGTTGCGGTTATGATTTGAGTGGAAAATAGCCCATCGTGAGTCCTTTTCTTACAGTCCTTTTATATCCCCCGGGCAAGATTAAGCGCATCGGATGAACGGATTAATCGAGTGGATTAAAAAGAAGGCGGTCACTTCAAAAGTGACCGCCAGCGTCTTGTCCAGAAGTTCTTCTAAGTAATTATTCCCAATTCCTTAGCCCTGCTGACCGCCTGCAGGCGGTTGTGGACATCCAGTTTCATGAAAATATTTTGAGCATGCGCTTTAAGTGTATTCGGAGAGAGATATAGACGGCTGGCAATCTCCGGGTTGGAGAGTCCCTCGCTCATGTAACGCAGCACTTCTACTTCGCGTTCAGAGAGCGGCTCGACCAAGCTGCCAATCTGCTGCGGCTTGCGATGGGCAGGTTCGAAGATTGAGAGCAATTTTTCCACATAAGTAAATACGCCTGGGTCAAGGCTGGACTTTTTATGAACATGGCTGAGCAAATTCTGCATCGGCTCGCCTTCATCCAGAAAAGTGGATATATAACCTTCAGATTCGGCCAATTCCAGAGCCTCCACCAGGGCCTCCGGCAAGCTCCCCACGACTGCCAGGGCGACTTTTGCCCGGATGAGCGTATTCATCCGCCCGCCGCTTTTGGCAAATTGGATGATCTTATGGATGATAGCGATGGCTTCTTCGGAGCGCCGGAGCGAGGCCATTAAACGGGCAATATCCAGGAGCCAGACCTCATTGACCGGATTAGGATCCAGCACAGATAATTCTTTATTAGCTGCCAGCCAGGCTGAAGCAGAATCGTGGTCGAGCAGACGGGCGGCGTAAGCCCTGAGCGGGAGATCCATGCCTGCAACGGGGGGCGAAATCAATTCATCCAGAATCCTTATCGCGGCTTGGAGATCACTGGCACGCATTTGTAAACGCGCCCGCCCCAATGCCAGTGGAACCAGGCTTTCCCACTGGTTCCACAAGCGTGCCTGCGCCAGACCTTCCGAGAAATGCTGTTTAGCAGTGGCCAGTTCGTTCCATTCGTAGTGGATCGTGCCCAATCCTGCATGCGAGATGGCTACAAATGGCGAAATCAATTGGTTGAGGCTTTTCGCTTCTGCCAGCGCTTGCTCGTGGGTCTGGCGCGCCGCTTGTAACTTTCCTTGTGCAAATTGGATGTTGGCGAGATGCCCGGCGGCCAGATTGAAAAGATTGTTGTTGCGGGTCTGGCGCGCAAGGAGAACAGTTTCGCTGAACGCCTGCGCTGCCATCGATATGTCACCGGTCTCCTCGGCTTGCAGACCCAGGTTGAAGGCGATGACAGGTTTGAGGTTTTTGGCAGTATTCAGCAGGCAAGGCTGCTCCGGTGGCAGGGCGTTGAGTTGGTCACGCACTACCAGGATATGGGCGCGTTGTTCAGTCGGGGTGCGTTTCGCGGGTAGCTGCATGCGGCTGATCAGAACTTCAAGCATGGCAGCCCTGATTGGAACGGAGAGTGCAGGATTGTTAAGGGCGTCTTCCGCCAGCATGCCTAGATGGGATTCAATCGCATCCAACCAGGCCGGGATTTCAGCATGCTGGTTGGATGCCAGTCCCGCCCAAACCGCCGCGCTGCATAAGACGGGAGACTCTTTACGCAAATCAACAGGTAAAAGTTTGGCTAGCTCGAAAAATTGCGGTAGTTGCCCTGAGCTAAAGAAAGACTGGGTATTTTTCTCAAGCAATTGCAAGATAAGGTTATAAGCCGGAATGGAACGCGCATGCCGGATGGCAGAGGGAATATCACCTTGCGATTCGTACCAGGCAGAAGCGAGTCTATGCAGGCTCGCCACATCCGCTGGGGAAAAAGCATCGCGCAGGCGTTTTTGGAGGAGTTCTCCAAAAAGATGATGATAGCGGAACCATTCCCGACGGTTGTCAAGCGGCAGGATGAACAGGTTGGCGCGCTCGAGCGTATTGAGCATTGCCCGACTGTCCTGCCGCCCGGTGATGGCATCACACAGGGAAGCATTCAGCCGGTCAACAATCGAAGTTTGCTGGAGAAACCGTTGGAATTCCACCGGCTGGCGTTGCAGCACTTCTTCCATCAGGTAATCGGCAATATAGCGATCGTCGCCGCTGAACGCTGCCACGAAAGCGTGCCGGTCAGGCTCGTCTTGCATGGAGAGAGCCACCATTTGCAGTCCGGCGATCCAGCCTTCAGTACGTTGGCCAAGGGCATCGATATCTGCGTTGGTCAGATCCAGGAGCATGCCCTCGTTCAGGAAGGTAGTGATCTCTTCGGTTGTAAAGCGCAGGTCGGTAGCCCGGATTTCGATCAATTGTCCCCGTCCGCGCCGTCTTGCCAGGTTCAATGGCGGGTCGGAACGGGTTGTAATGACCAGTTGTATTTGTGGCGGCAGGTGGTCCAACAGGAAGTTGAGGCTTTCATGGATCTCAGGCTGTTCGATGACATGGTAATCCTCCAGCACGAGTATGAATACCTTCTCGCTGCCAAGAATGTCATTGACCAACCCGGTAATGATCTGGTGGATGACCGGCGCTTTTATGGAATATAAGGCTGGACGCAGGCTTTCGCCGATGCGGCTGTCGATGGTCTGCAGGGCTGCATCCACGTAGCGCCAGAAACCCAGCAGATCGTTATCACCTTCATCAAGCGCCAGCCAGGCGAAAGGCAGTTGGCTTGCCCGGGCCCAATCCGCCACGAGTGTCGTTTTTCCGAAACCAGCCGGTGCAGAGACCAGTGCCGGGATGTTCATCTTTTCAGCGCGGTTGAGTTTATCCAGCAAGGCTTTGCGCGGCACTTGGTTGGTTCGCGCCGGTGGGGCAAAAAGTTTTGTTTTAAGCAGTCCTTCGGGCATGGATTAATTATATCGCTAAGGATTTTGAACCAGCCAACTCGGCCATCGGATTAGGTCGGGAAATGGCCTCAGAGATCGCATCTCCAGAAATCCTCAAGTACGTCCAAAAGGTTTCCATTGACGATCCATTTGTGCTAAAGACCCTCTGGTGCGATTCTGGCCATGGTTTGGTCTGTGGTGAGAGGTTTGTTCTCCACTGCTCTAAAAAATAAGCGGCGTTCTGCAACGAGAACAACTATGGCAACCACCAGGTAGGCCAGCATCAAATAAGTTACCCCAATCTGATTGCCGCCCTTTAGTTTTTCGATCGGGGGAAAAACCGAAAGCCAGGTATTTATGGCTGTATGGAAGATCAGGGCGCTGGATAAATTGCGCCCGGTCCGCAGGTAGACCCACGTGATCAAAATGGTAAAAGCTTCCACCATGATCATGAAGATGCCCAATGGCATGAAGTACTGGCCTGTCTCGGCAATAAAAAACAAGGGCAGGTGCCAGATTCCCCAGACCGCGCCCAGAATCAGGCTGGCTATTAGGGGATTCCACTTTTCCAGCAGCCTGGGCAGAGCAAACCCGCGCCAGCCGAACTCCTCTTGAAAAGAGCCGCCGATGAAAAACATCATGATGAACGTTGGCAGGATCATTATCGGTTGCGCCAGCAGGGACCGGTCGAATTGAAAATGGTTCAAAGAAACATTCAACCATAATGACGCACCGCTTAGTATGATCGGGAGCACCAGGACGATTACCCACCAGATGAGGGCCATGCGCATCTTAAAACCCGATTTGAGCAATGCCTTGACTGCTCCCCACCCGCCCAGTTTATAAGTCATCACCAGGGCCGCCACGAGCGGGCCGTGTGCGCCGATAACAAAGAAGATCATGTATGAAAAAGGCAGCGTAATAATATGCAGGCTCGCAAGTACGTCAAAAAGCCAGAAGAACCAGGAGAACCCTAAAGTGATGGCAAAATAGGCAAGAAGGGAATTATTTGACGCTGGCTTCTTGGTTTCCATGTTTAATTCCCTTATTATCAAAATTGACCTGAACAGGAATTCGCTCACCTGAGGGTCGAGTTACCTGTCTCCCCAACAGAAGGGACAACGCGCCGGCGTAAACCATTTCGTCCGCGAAAATCTCCAAGGTATGCGTCACCCGCAGCACTGGGACCAACCAATAAGCCTCCAGCATACCGATGCCACCTACGAGGATGAACAAGGCCAGACCCAGAGTCAGGAATAACCTGCGATTTGAAAAATTCCAGACGATTAATATCGGTAGACATGCTAAAAGAAATAACAAGCTGCGGATTGCCAGAACCGGCAGAATTTGATTCCAGCCTGGCAACGCAAGTTGGCTTACACCCTGTTGGTAATATGGCAGCACGATGGGGGCGATCAAGCTTCCAAAAAGGTAATATGCCATTGGGAATGCCAGGAATCCAGCTGCCAGACGCCAGGCCCAACTGCCGATAGTTCGACTCGAAAAGAAAGTCCTGGCCTGGGTAAAGAAAATGTTACCTTGCATTTTCGGCGGGAACAGCAACGCTACGGCGGCGCTGCAAAGCAAAGAGCCAGGGAGAAAAACCGCTACCGAATAGAGTGAAGCCGCCTCCATGGTGCTGAAAATGGCCGCTTCAAAATAACTATTCACGGCATACGCGATCCAGGTGAGGAAGAAAAGGATCATCCAACGAAAAAAGAAGCTGACTGAGAGTCCGCGCGCCACGGATGCCAATCCCAAAGCCAGGATCAGGCTCGCCAGCAAGGTGAATTGGGCGATGGTTGCCTGGTCTGCGCCCGCGGGCATGGCCGGGGTTTGCAATCCGATCCAGGTTGCCAGCTGGGCGCCTGGTATAAGACCAATAAAGAAGAGAAGTCCGCAGATTGGGATTTTCCAGAAATAATGCAGCCAGGATGTGGTTTTCATGATACGTTCTCCTTCGAAGAGTTTAATTATCATTATGATATTCTGATCGAATGGAAAACTCCCCTGCCAATAGGGGAGTTTTTACTATCCGATTGGATAGGTACATCTGTTATGAGTGTGTAAGCGATATTGCCTTAACTTGCGGCGGCTCAAGTCGCCAGAAAATCAGCAAATCAACAATCCAACCAAATGCAATGAATACGGCAAATGCAACCGGATTGATTGTCACTGGGAAAATTGCTGTGTTGAGAATATTGAAACTGAGGTGGAAAGCGACCGGCAGCAACAGGCTCGACCGGCTGTGGTTGAAGAACCAGGTCATATAGAAAGTTAGCGGCAGTACGAAGATAAAATTCAAGGCCAGGTAGCTCCATCCGAACTGGTCGAAGGTGTCCAGCAGCAGCCAGAATGGTACGTGCCAGGCAGCCCACAGCAAGCCCAGGGTCAGGCTGGCCTTGAAGGTGTTTTGCCGGGACTGCAGGCCAGGTAGAGCTACCCCGCGCCAGCCAACCTCCTCACCCAGGGTGGCAATTGCCAGGAAAATGATATTGATGACGAAGGCTGCAGGCGCCCCCAACGTTTGAATGTTGATCGATGGGTTGCCCCAGATCCAGTTGTAAACTAAGCCTGCCAGCGTGAGCAGTACCGGCTGGACCAGTACCGCCGCGAGCCACCAGTTCCAGCCTACACGCCACAGTAACAGTCGCCCGAGCAGAGTCCGGATTCCTTTCCGGCCTGCGGCGCGGCCTGTCAAAATTAGCGCGGCTGTAGCTGGCATCAAAACCCCCAACAATCACACAATGCTGCTCAGACCTTCAGAGATATGGAATGGCCCGAGCCCAAAATGTGACAGGTCCAGGGGGATCCAGATCAGCCAGGAGAGCAGGAAAGTGAGTAAGAAGAAAGTTCGTGGGTGGATTGATTTGGGTTGCATACGGGCTCCTGTTTGTTCAGTTCAATCATTGCGCTTATTTGATAATCGCTGCCTTTTATGGTAAGAGACTCGCTGTCTCAATAGCTGATGCTGACTTTGCCGGGCGTCCGCATGTCAACACCTGTGAAATTGTTGACTGGACGTGGCTCGCTGATGATGACGTTTGAGGGTGTGATGGTCTTACCGTTTCCGAAGGTTTTGACCAGGTTACTGCATCCACTGAACAACAAGCCGACCATCAAAAGGGGAAGAAGTATGAAAGAAGTTTTCATAGGTTTTCCTTTCTAGCTTGATCTGAAATGAAATGGGCACTCTCTAAAATTGACAGGGTTTTACTGGGGGCTATTGGAACCATTACTGCCTCCTATTTCTTATCCTTTCTTTTCTCCTGATACTCATAACTCTTATACCGCCTGAAAAATAATTTTTCTTCTGCCAACTGGATGGGATTTACCTGTCTGGTTGGAGGGTTGACCAATCACCCCATCACCTCCACCGCCGATATCCAAAATAAAACCCTGCGCGGGGAAATCTTCCATCACGACAGATTGTTTCTCTATTCTAAAAATCCGATCCTGGTCATTCATAATCTCATCCTTTTATTAATTATGGTTCTCCATTAAATTTCTTAGCTATTACAGGATCCCAAAGCTTTCTTCTTCCAACCAATGCAGACACTGCTCCATACGTTCAAGGTGAATTTGGGCAATTTCACACGCACGTGGTAGAGTGAAGCGTGCCTGGATGGCGGCCCTCCTGTTAGGTATCCGGTGGTGGCAGGCTTCCACATCTTTTGGTCCGCGGGCGAACTCACGCGCCATCCCGATCATGCCCAGGAATTCGAGCATGTCGGCTTCGCGCAGCAACAAGGATTCGTTGGATTTCGTCGGGCGCAGGTCGCGGTAGTCGTGCAATTCGATTGCTTCAAGTACAACCTGTTGGCTGGACAGGGGCAGATCCATGCGTGGCAGGATCTCTGTCTCAGCCACCTGGCGCGAACGTAAGGCGTGTTCCAGCCTGCAGGGCACGCGCCGTCTCCAGCAGCACTGCGACCCCGCTGGCATTATCGCCTGCGCCAAAGGAGACCGAATCAGAGTGCGTCAGGATCAATAAAGCCCGGCTTGAATCGCGGCCTGGGATGCGTACGGCTACATTGCGCAGGCTACCTTTTGCTGAAGAAGATTCCTGTATTTCCGGTTTCAGGCCGTATGAATGCAGGGTTTCCACTAAATAATTTGCTGTCAACCCCATTTCGGTTGACCCGACCACGCGTGGAGTTTGCGCAAGAACCCGTACATGACTCATCGCTTGCTCTCCAGAGAACCTGGCAAGCGAACTGGTTTCCGGAACCGGTTCCGGCAGGCTGAGAGGCGCGGCCCCGTACACCGTCAACAACAAGAGAAATGCAATAAGCAGGGCGGCCTTAATTAAGGTCGGAAGTTTCATAATCATCCCGGAGTTGTGTTTTAAGTAACTCAGCGCTCGCAATAAAAAACGCTCAAGACTCTTCTCTTATCCAACTTGGTATAAGAACAAAACATTCGAAAGATCCATCAACCAATGTGCAACGATAAGCGGCGGCAGGCGGCGGATGCGTAAATAGACGAGCGTCATGGCGATGGACAGGGGGAAGAAGGCGAGAAACATATAGAATCCGAATTGGAACCCGGCCAGCATCAGGAAGCTGTGCTGGACTGCAAAGAAGAATGAGACAACCACAACTGATATCCAGCGGGATTTTGTCAATGCGAGCATGCGAGGCAAGGCATAGCCGTTATAGGTTAGCTCCTCGGTGACAGACCAGATTGGCCACCACAGGAAGCGCGCGTAAAGCAGCGCAACCAGAGGCAGGACGCGCATATAAGTGAATTCTGGAAATACCGGATTGAGAGTACCGTAAGCGATCAACTTGGCCAACATTCCACCGCCAAAAATGGTAACGGGAGCGATGAGAATGAACAGGCCCAGCCCGAGAGGAATCTCGGTTTTTAGTTTGTTTTTTACCAGACCGATCAAGTCAGGCAGTCTAATTCCTTCACGCCTCGTCAGCCAGACCAAAAGGCCCAGGCAGCCAAGGTCAACCAGTGTGCCGTATACGGGCCACCAATTGCGGATGGCGACGGCGGCATTTGGGACTTTTAGCTGTAATAACAGCAGGAAAGTAATCCCTTGAGCGATCAGAATGAATGCCGAACGCGCAAACAACATCAATATGGGTCCGAAACGCGGGATCCGTCCTTCAGCCAGGCGGGATTGAATTGCTCCGGGGAAATTGCGGGATGCAAGTGCGGTCATCTTGGAATCTCCTTCTTAGCATTCGAGAGTGGGAGGGATGGAAAACCTATATTGTGTATTATAGGAATCACAGAAGTATTACACACCCACCATTGGTTATGTTTTCTCCTATCCGTCTGGCTAGGTGAAAACTTGACCAACGGGAGGGGCTGGCTGAAAAAGTCCTTATTAAAATGAGGCTAATTCATATGCCTTGGCACTGAGCCCCCGAGAATCTAGAAAGGAGACTCTCATGAATATTCCCGCTGTCCCCCAAACCGCTTGCCCCTTGGCTGATGCTTATCTCACGCAGCAGCTTGTTCCTGTTCTTCCAGTGCATCATCGCACTGGTGTTGCTCCTGCTCGGCCGGTCGAATGCATGGGATGGCTCTGCCGCTTGGTGGATATTCACCGTTATCCCGGCCAACTTGGTCAGCTACCTATTGCTCAACCGCCTGTTCAAGGTCGAAGGCAAGAGCTACTGGGATAATATGCACTTTGGCAAAGCGACGGTCGGCAAAGACCTGCTCTGGCTGCTCGGTACTTCAGTAATTGGCATACCGATCATGGCCGCCCCAATGAATAACCTGGCCGCCCTCATCTTTGGTGATGCCATGGCTCCCATCCACATGATGTTCCGTACACTGCCAACCTGGGCGCTGGTCCTAAGTTTTCTATTCCCTTTGACCATCCCCCTCTCAGAGCTTCCGACCTACTTCGGCTATGCAATGCCGCGCCTGGCTGCGCAGCTGAAGAACGGCTGGGTCGCCTGGCTGGTCGCCTCTTTCTTCCTGGCTTTGCAGCACTCGTTCCTGCCCTTCATTCCGGATGGGCGTTTCTTTATGTGGCGTCTGGGTATGTTCATACCCTTTGCTTTGTTCATTGGGCTGATCCTCAAGCTGCGTCCCAGCCTGTTGCCGTATGCTGCCATCATCCATGGATTGCTTGATATTTCGACCCTCTCGGTGTATTGGATGGTGTAAAAGAAAAACGGTTAGCTGTCTTTTTTCCAACTGGCGTGTATTTCATTTCCTAGAGTTTCGTCATCAACGCACCACGCCGGAAGCTTTTGCTTGCCAGCCACAGCAGCACGATATCGATCAGCCAGATCACCAGGCCTACCAGGAAAACCACGCCAAGACTGAAATACATCACGCCTGAAATCTGTCCAGCCATCAGCAACAGCACCGGCAGGACCACCATTCCACCGGTCTGGTAGGCATCCTGAAATCCCTGTGCCTTCGCCGATGCAAACACCATCACTACCAGGCCCAAGCCGGCCACCGCAGGGGTAACCCAAAGCACCAGGGCAATCCACATCCAGTTAGGAAAGAAGATGACATGCATGCTTTGCCACCCGGCTGCATTCACCATGATCGCATAAACGATGAAACTCAGGATTGCCACTGCGACCGCCGCCGCCCAGGCTCCCAGCAATTTTGCCGAGAATAGTTCCCTGTCGGTGGTGGGGGTGTAAAGCAATGCTTCCATCGTTTTACGTTCCTTCTCACCGGCAAAGCTGTCGGCTGCAAGCACGGACGAGACCATCAACGGCATGATCAGGAACATCGGAGCAAGCATATATACCAGGCCAAACACGATGATCTGCTGTGTTTGCGTATATTTACCAAGTTCATGCAATAAGCCTGCAGGCATGCGTTCCAAGATCTGACCCATATTACTGAACGAGCTGCTCATCGCTGTCGCTTGGGAGGAAACATAGACCAGGATCCAGGGCAGGACAACGAACAGGATCACTGGCAGGATGATGATTGGCAAAACCACACCCTTGTTTTGGAGCGCCACTTTCAAATCCTTGCGGGCGATCGCGAAAATAGCACGTGTATTCATTGTTCGCCTCCGTGCAGAGCAAAATAAACTTCTTCAAGATCGGCTTCATGAGGTGCCAGGCGATAAACCCGCAAGCCCTTCTGAACCAGTGTGGATAAAAGTTCAGGGATCGCCTCTCGACCGGAAAGGGTTAAGCTGACCACATCCTTCTCTCTTCTCGGGCTGTTGATCACCAATTTCGGCAAACCTGGGATAACCTCCAGAGCCAATTCCACTTGCGCGGGATCCACTTCCAGATCCACATCCAGGCGCGTAACATATTGTCGGACCAGTTCTGCCGGAGTGCCCATCGCAACCAGTTGCCCGTGGTCCATCACAGCCACGCGGTCGCACAACTTTTGCGCCTCCACCAGGTTATGAGTGCACAGAAATATGGTACAACCCTCCCGGCGGGCAAGGTTTTCCACCAACTCGTGCACATGGCGGGCTGCAACAGGGTCCAGGCCGGAGGTGGGCTCATCCAGAAAAAGCACTTCGGGTTTGTGCATTAACGCTCGCGCCAGCGCCAGGCGCTGCTTCATGCCCTTGCTGTATCCGCCAACTTTCTCATCGGCCCGCTCGGCCAATTCGAATTCAGCCAGCAATGAATTCACCCGCCCGGATACCTCCGAACGCGCAACATTGTAGAGGTCGGCATAGTAGGTTAAATTATCGTGTGCGCTCAGCCGCTCGTCGAGTGAAGGCGTTTCAGTTAGCACCCCGGTTCGGGCGCGCAGGCTGGGGCCATCCGTTTGCGGGTCCAACCCAAGCACGCGCGCTTCTCCGGAACTCGCTTCGATCACACCATTCAGAAGACGCACCGTGGTAGTTTTGCCGGCACCGTTATGCCCCAGAAAGCCGAAGATTTCGCCGGCCTGTACCTTGAAGGTCAGTCCATCGACTGCGGTTTTATCGCCAAAGCGTCGGGTAAGGTTTGATGTACTTATAACAGAATCTGACATAAGAATTCCTTTGGTTCGAATTTTGCAGCCGGCCGGGAATGAGGGAAAACAGCCCGCTTTACGATCAAGCTTCATATCCCTATGATCAGGTTATGAAACTATGCTTAGCATAGTCCCTTCTGGATAAAACCCTCACTGCCGGAGGATGGGGATTTAACTGTCCACCTGGATAGGTTATTCTCGTTGGAAACAGACTTCTTTTTTACTTATTTTTACAGTTACGAAGACGAATTTCAAAGTCACCTCAAAATTGCTCAAGTTGGCTAAAATAGCATAAATTGCCGTGTTATCAGTTATTTCGCTGCTTTAGCAACTCTCATCCGGGAGATGGATGGATTAACAAAAACGCCCCACCGGTTTGGTATCTTCCCGGGTGAGGCATTGAAACCAGGAACGATCGACGGATTAGATCAATCCCAGTTCACGAGCCTTGTTGATTGCTCCGATCCGGCTGTGTACATCCAGTTTGGAATAGATGTTTTGGGTATGTGCTTTAAGGGTATTGGGGGAAAGGTATAAATGCTTGGCAATTTCTGCAAGAGTTCACGCCGGTCGCCAACAGCCGGAGAACTTCAATTTCACGCTCGCTCAGCGGTTCTACCAGGCCTGGATGCCGCTTTTCCCATTTAGGACCTGTTCCAATCGTTTCGTTCCTGGCCGGTATTCGGCTGAAGAAAGCCAATAATTGTTGGGCGTATTGAGAGTGAGTTTTTCTTTCAACTGCTTGATGGAGCAAATATTCGAGTTCCGGGCTCTGGTCGAAAACCCTGGCATACCCATACGTTTCGGCGATATCCAGTGCATTCTCCAGTTCATTCAGGGCAGCAGAGGAATTCCCCAGGCCTTCATATACCAGTGCTTGCGAGATCGAGAGCTCGGCGACGCGAAACGCCAGGCCATGCTCTTTTGCAATTTTCAAAGCCGGCCCAATAAAGGTGGATGCCTCCTCGTCATGGCCGAGGGCAATCTGCGCCTGAGCCCAGGCCAGGTTACAGAAATACTCGGCATCCCGGTGATAGGGACCTATTCCCAGCGCAATTGGGATATCCGGATTCGGGGCATGCGTCTTTACCCAGCTTTCAGCCCTGGACCGTACCTGTGGATCTTCCATCGATCTTTTTACGTCAAACAATACCTGGTACGCCTCGGCACACGCTGGCATGTTGAGTCCCCAGCCTGGTCATCCGCTGGAGGGTCTCCTGTGCACCGTTATAATTACCGCACATGAACCGCAGGCGCGCCAAAGCGATAAAACCGAGCAGTTCCATCCAGGACCCCCACCCCAGCAGTTCCAGCGTCTTAATGAGCAGGTGTTCCGCTTCTTCAAGTTGATTGCGTTCCAGGAGAATGAGGCTTTGCACGACATCCAGGCCGCGTGCAGCCGGGATTTCTGGGTCAGGCTGATTACCCACCGCCGATGAGTTTGCCATTTCTGCAAACTTTTTCTTCCACTGCTGGCAGAGCATTTCGGCCCGGTCATTCTGTCCCATATAAAAAGCCAGTCTTGCCTGATAGAAGATATCCGCCACTGCACCCAGAAAATTCCCCGCATCGATCATAAAGGGGAGTGCCTTTTCAAACGCTTGTTGGGCACCGTCCGGATTATTTTGCATCAACTCGGCATGAGCAAGATTGATCATGCAAAGCGATCGGAATGTGTATTCCACCTCCGGCAATAATTCCAGGCCTTTCAGGCTAAGAGCTATCAGCTCCTGCGGATCAATATAGATATTAAAACGGGCCAGCAGGATTTGGCTGCGGATTACACATGTATGGCCGATGACCCAATCCCTAAAAGGTACACGGGCTCTGCCTTGGCCTACCTCTGCATAGGCGGGAAAGTCCGGCTTTTCGGTGGCCCACGCGGCAATCTGCAGTTTTTCCTCAACCGCATCCAGGAAATCATTGCGAAAGGTTAGCACAAGCGCCCAGGCGTAATAGATACTGATGTCAGGAGCTTTTTCCAGCAGGATTTTGGGGATCTCGCGACACCATTCGATTACCAGGCTGCCATACCCCTGAAAGATCATCGGTAAAGCATATCTGTTCAGCAACGCATTAAGAAATCCCAATCCTTGCTTGCCAAAGCATGTTTCATCGTCTCGGGGATCAACCCATTTACTTCAAACCAGTCACTAGCTTTGCGGTGTAATACTGGAATCTGATCCGGATCGGAACGATGTAAGGAGTGAAATAGCATTTCACTGAAGAGGTGGTGATACCGGTACCAGTGGCGTTGATTGTCCAGTGGCACCAGGAACATATTTCCGTTTTCCAGGCTGTCCAGGATCGGCTGGCTGCTGCCAGTATCGCCATCTATAAAAACAACTTGATCACATAGTTCCGCACAGAATCTTTCGAGGATTGAAGTGTTTAAAAGGAACTGACGCGTCATGTCATCCTGGCGCTGTAAAACTTCGCTGATCAGGTAATCAACGATCAATCGGTTGCTTCCTGTAAAGGCTTCGATAAAAGCCTGCCGCCCTTCTTCGTCTGGATAATCTTCCAGTGCCAACGCGGCTAACTGCATCCCTGCTGCCCAGCCCTCTGTACGCTCTTCGAGTTTGCCCACCTCCTCAGAAGAGAGTGCCAGACCCATTGCTTCCACCAGGAATAGTTGCGCCTCAGGCAAGCTAAAACGCAAATCTCGTTCTCGTATTTCCGTGATCAACCCTTGAACGCGCATTCTTGGCAATTGGAGTGGGGGGTCTTCGCGTGTGATAATGACCAGGTGCAACCTATCAGGCTGCCGCTTAATGATTAACTGCACCAAAGAATGAACTTCGGTTTTTTTGATCAGGTGGTAATCGTCCAGCACGATCAGAAAAGGTTTGGCAGTAATCGAAATTTCGTTGATGAGGGCTTCAACCAGGTCAGTCAAAGCTGGAATTTGCTGGGATTGCAGTAATGCCAGGACAGATCGCCCAATCTCCCCATCGACTTTCTGTATGGCTGTCACCAGGTAAATCAGAAACCGGATCGGATCGTTATCGCCATCGTCCAGCGAGATCCAGCCATATGGTTTGGCTGGTTCTGTCGCGGTGATCCACTCACGAATGATGGTCGTCTTCCCAAATCCGGCTGGGGCGGATACAAGCGTAATGTGTTTTCCAGCCTGGTAACCATCTTCTAGATGCTGAATTAATCCTGGCCGTCGAACGAGACTGGGTTGGATCGGCGGGATATACAGCTTTGTGGATAGAATTTGATAAGGCATGCTGGGGTTCCGCGATAAGAATATTTCCTATCACTGTGGACTGAACCATTATAAATGTTTTTTGCTATCCATTGAATATGTAAACGATATAACCAAAATAGCTTACATGATAGGTTATCATACATAAAACCCATTTGAATTGGATTAGTTTCAGCCAGAAAGAAGCTATCCCTTTGTGTCAGGGTTAAGACCACGCCGTCGTCCGGAGCGGTCAAAATGGCCATCGAGCAATGGATCATTTGAGTGGCTCTTGAGCATGAATTATGCCAGATACATATTTGAACGCTCTCAAAGTCCGGTTTCAGGCCAAACCGGGCTTTTGCATTAATCCTTCGATTAATCCTTTTAGAGGATGTGATTAATCCCACAGATTTGATAAAGTATTCTTGGATTTGCTCGAGATCTTATATTTTTTCGCAGTCTGGGCTTACGATTGATAAGTTGAAATGCTCATCTTCAACCCAACTCAGTCTGGAGGATGTGCAATGAATAATTATCCTTTCGTTCCTGGTTTTGAACCCGCTGTTCTGGAGCGTTCAAACAGTTCCATTCATCAAACCACTACAACGTATTCCGGCTTCTTCCCGCAAAACAACCGTGCGGACCTTAATATGAGTGCCTGCGAAAACCTTATGTTTTGGGACAATATCCATAAGCTGCACGGAAACGAACTCAACGCCCGTATGGACCAATCGATCAATGTCGTCAGCGTGGCTGAATACAAAAATGATCAGCTTGCTCAGTCCGCAAAAGCCGTCGAGGAGGCAATCACCGCCGAGCGCAACCGCCTGGCGCGCGAACTGCATGATGCGGTCACCCAAACTCTTTTCTCCGCCAGCCTGATTGCCGAGGTTCTGCCTGAGCTGTGGGATATGGATGAAACCGAAGCACGCAAGTCCAACGAGGAACTACGCCAGCTTACGCGTGGTGCCCTGGCCGAGATGCGCACCCTTTTGCTCGAACTGCGTCCCGCCGCCCTAACTCAGGCACGCTTCCCAGATCTGCTCAAACAACTTGCAGAAGCCGTCACAGGAAGGGCCCGCCTGCCGATCCATGTGGACCTATCCGGAGATTGGGAGATGCCAACCGATGTCAAGCTGGCATTCTACCGGATCGCCCAGGAGAGCTTGAACAATATTGTCAAATATGCACGCGCCACTCAGGCTAAGATAAAAATCCGGCTGGATAATGGCAAAGTTACCATGGAAATCACAGATAATGGGATTGGGTTTGATCAGACCATTGTTAAACCTACCAGCCTGGGGATGCGCATCATGCGTGAGCGCGCCGATGCGATCCATGCTCAATTCGGAATCACGAGCATGCCTGGCCAGGGTACAACGGTTCGTCTGGACTGGAATGTCAATGTACCAAACTGAGATCCACGTCAAAGGGAATACGAATACGGACTGGGCGGACTGGTTTGAAGAATTACAAGTCCGGGACAGTATTTCTGATGAGACCATCCTTGTCGGGAACCTGCCAGATATGGCAGCTATTTATGGAATCCTTTCCCGCCTAAGCAGTCTTGTAATACCCTTAATATCAGTTACCTGTCAGGAAGAAACCAATCCATAGCAGGCCGGTTTAAACCCCAATTCTCTTAAACCATCCGTTAGGCTAGGGCAAACCTCGACCCTGGGTAGGCGCTGACTTACCCTTATCAGCGTAAACTATTGGTCGAGGTGAGTATGAATCATATTTTAATTGCCGATCCGGATCAGGCTTTTAGAAAGGCCCTGGCCCTTCTGATAGCCAGGAAGTTGGATATTCAGCGGATTGACGAAGCTGCCGATACCGGAACATTGATCCAAAAACTTGCAGAAACACCTCCCGACTTGTTGCTGCTCAACTGGTCGCTCCATGGCGTTCCTGGGCCAGAGACCTGCGTCCTTCTCCGAAATACCTACCCCGCCATGAAAGTGATCCTACTTAGCCTGAATCCGGAAGACGCCGAAACTGCGCGTTATGCCGGGGCTGGTTTTATCTGCAAGAGCTCTTCTCCTGAAGAGACCTTGGAAGTTCTTAGATCGGTTCTTTCACAAGGAAAGTAGCCATGACAATAAAAAATTCCGTACTTTTAGCCCTCTTTTGTTTAGGCGTAGTATCATGCACCGCATCCACGCCCAAAACATCCGAACCGCAGCCGACCACCACCCCCGAAATTTTTATGCCACTTCCGGCTGACCAGCGCGCATTTGAAGCCGTCCGTGTCAACCTGGCCTCAGAACTAGGAGTGGACCCGCTTGTGATTGCTCTGGTGGATGTGACGCCCGTGGATTGGCCGGATAGCTGCCTTGGGCTGCCTGGGCCGGATGAGGCTTGCGCACAAATGATCACCGCGGGTTTTCTAGTCCGCGTGCGCGATGGTGATGCGATTTACGAATTCCATACGAACCGAAATGCAAGTGAGATCCGGCGGATTCATTAGAGCCATGCTCTTCATGCAGGCTTTCTCCCCTGTCCAATTGGACAGGTAAAAACCTATGCATTGACAGGGGAATTTATTATACGAATCGGCTAAGATAAAAATTGCAGGTAATTGCCTTATGAGGATAAGCTCATGGAATCTATTGAATGGATCATAAATACCCGGGCCTTATCGAAAAACTACCGACAAGGACCGGCACTTCAGGCCCTCGATTTGAAAGTAGCTCGGCACTCGATCTTTGGGTTTCTGGGTCCGAATGGAGCCGGTAAAACAACCACCATCAAGCTCCTACTAGGCCTGATAAAACCAACCGGCGGTTCAGCCAGTCTGTTTGGGATGGATTCGGTGCATGATTCGGTAGCCATCCGCTCACGGATTGGTTATCTTCCTCAGGAACCGCGCTTCTACGAATATATGTCAGCCCGAGAGGTATTGGACTATACCGCGCATTTCTTTTTCAAAGGACCGCAAAAAAGCATCGATGAGCGCATGTCTGAGACCTTGGAATTGGTCGGTCTGACAGATAAGGCTGACCGTCCGATCAAAGGCTTTTCTGGTGGAGAACGACAACGCCTCGGGATAGCCCAGGCGCAAGTAAATTATCCTGACTTGCTTATCCTGGATGAACCGGCAGCCTCGCTTGACCCAATGGGACGGCGTGATGTACTCGAGGTAATGGAGCGCTTACGCAAATACTCCACCATTTTCTACTGTACTCATATCCTGGACGATGTTCAGCGGGTGAGTGATACGGTTGCCATCCTAAATCATGGCGAGCTGGTTGCCTACGGCTCGATCGAATCTCTTCTGTCCGGCGGCGAAGGCGTCTTTTATGAAGTTCGTCTAAAAGGCCCGGCTGAATCTTTGTCCAAAAAAGTA
This sequence comes from uncultured Chloroflexia bacterium, assembly GCA_963776475.1. Classification (GTDB taxonomy): domain Bacteria; phylum Chloroflexota; class Anaerolineae; order Anaerolineales; family Villigracilaceae; genus UBA877. Next base: position 130,904 of record CAVZMZ010000013.1, on the reverse strand, counting down.
AGCGCTCAACCCTGGGTAAGCGGGATCACTTCGAAAGCCCTTAATGGCTCCACGGAGTGGATTGTAGGCGTTCGGGATTGTGGGGCAGCCGAAAACAATTTCTTCCGTCTGCTCGCATCTGACTCACAGGTGGTCGTGACTGATTTCCATGTCAAAGCGCATCAACTGGAAGAAGTCTTCCTGCACATAGTGGAAGGAGATAAACATGTCAACCGGAAATAGCAACATGCTGCCCTCCTTCGGGGCCGGCTGGAGCCGCGGGCTGGAAAATGTCCTGCATGGGGAGATGAAAAGCTGGTTCTCGACCCGTCGCTGGTGGGTCCAAATCCTTATCTGGGCTGCCTCGGTTAATTTGATCTTTTTTATAGTCGCATTGACCACTCCAAAAAGTAGAGCCAGCCTGGATTCAACCTTGATGCTGTTCAACATTTTTATGGGGCTGGTGGGACCCATTGGCGTCAGCATTGTGATGCAAAGTGCCGTAGTCGGGGAAAAACGCTCCGGAACAGCCGCCTGGGTGCTGTCAAAGCCAGTCTCCCGGGTTGCTTTTATCATTGCCAAGCTGATTGCCAATGGGATTGGCATCGCACTGACCATGGTATTGGTACAGGGATTGATTGCCTGGCTTATCTCCAGGTTCATGTTGGGTTTCGATCTGCCGGTCCTTGGTGTCCTTGCAGCTTTGGGTATCCACTTTGCCAACATACTTTTTTATCTGACCCTGACTTTGATGCTAGGAACGATGTTCGAGCAGACCGCTCCGGTAATCGGTATCCCAATCGCCTTCATGTTTGCTCAGAACTTATTGATGTCTTTTTTTTCGGTCTTGGCGCGAATCTTTCCCTGGACGCTGGCGATCCCGGTCAATGGCGACAAAACCCCATCAATTGCCATGAACTTGATGTCCGGAATTAAAGTGCCTTCCTTCCTTCCGCTCTATGTAACCCTTGCTTCCAGCGCTTTATTCATCACCTTGGCGGTCTGGATCTTCAATAAACAGGAGCTCTAGCGATCCTTAGGGGCCTTGTGACTTCTGTCGCGGTGATACCACTGTGCGGATACTGAGAAAGGAAGTTTCGTTATGAATACAAACCTGGCCTTGAGCCATATCCGGGTACATAACTTCGAACCTTTGATCAGGCCTATGAAAATAGGAGAGTCCCTGTTGCTTTTCGGTATACCGGCTGGTTTATTGGCTGCCAATCTGTACTGGTTCTGGCCATTCCTGGCATCCATGGGTTTATCTCAGTCCAATGCTTATGCATTGGCCATCAGCAGCCTTAACATTGGCTTGATCCTGGCAGCCCTGGTGGGATATAGGCTGGAAGGCCGCCCATGGAACTGGAACTCCTTCGCCCAGCGTATGCGCCTGACTGCCCTGTGCAGCCAGGCCTGGTGGTGGGTGATCGGTGGCATCCTGGTTTTTGGCATGATTTCGTTATTCTTCGTCATAACCCTGCCTATGGTTTACAAGGCCCTGCATTTCGTTCCGCCGGAAATGACCGGGATCGAAATGAACCTTATCACAACCGTTATCGTACTCTTCTTCAATATTGTCGGTGAAGAGCTATGGTGGCGTGGCTATATCCTGCCCCGCCAGGAACTGGCCTTTGGAAAAACTACTTGGTTACTGCATGGCATTCTTTGGGCCTGTTTTCATCTGTTCAAGTGGTGGGGAGTTCCCGGCGATGATGATTTCCTGTTGCGTGATACCATTTGTCGCCCAGCGGACAAAAAATACCTGGCCGGGGATGATCAGCCATTTCCTGGTAAACGGTGCCGGCAGCCTCATTTCCGCACTTTAGTAATATTTAGCCAACCCTCTCCGACCATCACGCCAACCCCCTCTTCGATCGGTCCTGTGAGTAGTTAATATCCTCCGCTGGGAAGGATTTATTTGTCTCGTTGTCAACAGCCCAGGCTGATACAGCAGCGCGCATCCCGACCAGGCTGCCAAGGATCGTGGCGACTCCGATAACCAGGGCGGAATTGGGGCTTAGAATATCCCGCGTTCCCAAATCTCCCTGATTGGCTTTTACCGGGCTGGCAATGACATTTACCCTGTATCCGGTAAGCACCAACCCGTCCGCGAATATGATAAATGCCATCATGATCAGGAGCGGCAGTTGTTTCTCCGTGATCTGAAGCACGTTTTTTCCTGGACATTCTTGACAAATCCTTTGGCTTCCTACCAGGAACAACCGGTCTTTTGGCCGATATCCAGGAGGATGTCATCCGGATCATCTGCGTTGTTCGAACGCTTGACAATGCTGGCAACCAGATCATCTTGATCCATGCTTTGTTCCATCCAATTGGCCTCGTTAATTCAGGATACTAAAGTAAGCATTCCGCATTCCATGCAGGTTCTTCAGGATCATCCCTGCCCCAATTGGGATGCAGTTCCATGGGTTAGGAATACTGGATTTCAACGGGCAGCACAAGCATTTTGTGACTTTAGTTGCTTCCCTTCAACATTCATATTTATATCGTCTTATTGCTAATCAAAACGTGGACAAGGAAATCTACAGTCTTCTGATGACAACTGATTTCGCAAGGTGTATCCTATGATCAGAAAACCTGACCGGAGGACCCAATGATCTCAAAAATGGAATTAATCAATAAATTGCAAAGTTTGGATAACAAAACCGTATTGAAAGCTGTTGAAGAATTACACACTTGCGGGATGCTTACAGACGGTTCCTTGCGCGGGATTGCCTTATGCCAGGCCATTCTGCGGGGTGCAGACTTGAAAGAAGCCGACTTGTGCTATGTCGACCTCCATCAAGCTGACCTCGATGAAGCGGACCTTACCAATGCCAGGCTCCAGGCGGCTAAACTCAACCGCGCCAGCCTGCAAGGTGCGAATTTGGAAGGTACTGATCTCACCAATGCAGACCTGTATAAAGTCAACTTACGCGGCGCGCGCAACCTGACTAATGAACAGTTATCCAAACTGAATGAACTTTTTGGATCCATTATGCCAAACGGAAGTGTTTACGATGGGCGCTTCAGCCTGTTCGGCGATCTTGACCGGGCTAAATGGGCAAAGGTAAAGGCCGACGATCCTAAGAGTATGGCAGAATTCTATGGTGTGTCGCTTGAAGCTTATTTGCAGGGCCAGAAAAAAGAGGCAATGGTTCTGGCAGCCGTGTAGCGAACCAAGGAATGATGGATGTTGATCCTGTTACTTATTCTCCTTGCGACAGCTTTCTCGATCGCGGCCATGCGCGCCAGGCGATTGCTCACCTCGGCCATCTGGCTGGCGGGGGTAAGTGCCTTGTTATCCGTTGTATTCTTTCTATACGGAGCACACCAGGTTGCAGTGATCGAGTTGAGCGTGGGAGCCGGGTTGGTGACCGTTTTGTTTGTATTCGCAATCAGTATTGCCGGTGATGATATTGTTGATACGCGACCGGTCTTACCCCGGCCTTTGTTTATCGGTATGTCTATTCTGTTTGCTCTCCTGTTAGGTTGGTACATTCTGCCAGCCTCGGTTAATCCATTTACGGCGACTGGGACCGAAGGCACCCTGAGCGATGTGCTCTGGCGCCAACGCGGGTTGGATGTGCTTGTGCAGGTTGTATTGATCTTCTCCGGCGTGCTGGGATTGCTGGGTTTATTGGCAGAAGCCAGACCGCCGTTGGAAGGGTCTGCTGCCGAAGAGATTTCGGCAGGACGTGATCGTGAACTCCAGGCTATGGAAGGGCAATTCTCAGATCAAGAGGAGCCACTAAAATGAGTCTTTCTCCATTGACCATTGCCCTGATTGGCGTGATCGGTTTGCTGGGCGCCGGGTTCTACGGCCTGCTGGTCTGCAGGAATTTGATCAAAATCGTGGTAGCCCTGCAAATCCTGGTTAAGGCAGCCCTTTTGGGGCTGGTTGCAGCCGGGAATGTGAGTGGCCAGATCGATCTGGGTCAAAGCCTGGCGATCACAGTCATCGTTGCTGATACGATTGTTGCAGTTGTGGGCATCGCCCTGGGCGTGCAAATCCGGCGGCATCTGGGTACCCTGGATATCCGCGAACTGTCAAGTCTGCGAGGATAGTAATGTTGAGCTGGCTATTATTGGTTACGATTGGTTTGCCCTGGGTAGGGGCAGCCTGCATCTGGCTGGCCGGTGATCGCCGCCCTAAGACGCTTCACACGCTGGCCGTAATCTTCGCGGTTATCCCCGGCCTTGCAGCGCTGGGAATGCTTCCACTGGCATCCAGTGCAGTTGCTTTACGAATACCCGTTGGCGGTATATTTGGCGATTTCACCCTCATCCCGGATGGATTGGGAGTTTTGATTGCGGTCATTGCCACGGTGGTGGGTAGCCTGGCCGTCATTTTCTCGATCAACTACATGCAGCATAATGAAGAACAACTGGCCCGCTACTACGCCTTGATCCTGTTCTTCATCGGTGCCATGGCTGGCCTGGGTCTCTCGGGCAGTTTGTTTTTTACCTTCTTTTTCTGGGAAATTACTGCTTTTTGTTCGTATGCACTAATTTCATTCCACAACGATGATCCGAAAGCAGTGTCTGGTGGAATTAAGGCTTTGATCATGACCCAGCTTGGCGGGGTCGGCCTGTTGGTGGGGGCAGTGCTGATCTACGCCTATCTGGGCGACACCCAGATCAGCACCTTCCTGACCCGGGCGCACAGCCTGCCGGCGGGAGTTCTTGAGCCTGATGGCTTTTGGTTTCCTGGTTGCGGCCGCGGCCAAATCCGCGCAGGTGCCCTTACATTCCTGGCTGCCGGACGCAATGGAAGCTCCCACGCCCGTGACCGCACTTATCCATGCTGCCACGATGGTCAATGCGGGTGTTTACCTTCTGGCCCGTTTCTATCCAGCCTTTGAGGGCGTGCCAGGCTGGCGCACTGCCGTGACCGTGGTCGGCCTGCTCTCTGCGCTTCTGGCAGGTATCATGGCGCTGGCAGCCGATGACATAAAACGCGTCCTGGCGTATTCGACCGTGAGCCAATTGGGTTTCATGGTCTATGCGGTTGGCACTGGCTCAATTTTCGCCAGCCAATTCCATTTGCTTAGCCATGCAATTTTCAAGGCTCTGCTTTTCCTTGGGGCAGGAGCCATAATCACGGCAGTCGGAACGCGCGATTTGCACAGAATGGGTGGACTGGGGAAGAAGATGCCCTTTGTCCGAACGGTCTTCATCATAGGCGTCTTGGGACTGGTGGGGCTGCCACTTGCGAATGGCTTTTTTAGCAAGGATCTGATCCTGGAAGGTGGGCTGGCAAACGGACCAATGTGGGCTTACATCGTGATGCTGATCTGTGTCGGGATCACGGCGCTTTACAGCCTGCGCCTGGTGTGGCTGGTTTTCTACGGCAACCCGCGTGGAACACAACCTGCTCACGACGGCCTCCCGGCCATGCGAGTTTCCTTATCCATCCTTGCAATTGGTACGCTGACCACCTGGCTGCTGGCCGGTGGCCTGAGCCGTACGCTGGCAGGCAGTCTGCCCTTCCACCAGATCGAATCAGAAACGACTCTGGGGACGATTGAAAAAATACTTCTGGCGCCACCCACCTGGATTACCCTGGGCGTGATTGCCATTGGCTTTGTCCTTTGGATCGTACGTGCAAAATTAGAAAAATTAACCCAAGCGATCAAGCCTGCCATTGCCTCAGGATTGGGGTTTGAATGGGTCAACCAGCGGATCGTCAACCTGACCAGGCGGACGGCATCCGCATTACAACTTACCCAAACCGGTCAATTGAACTGGAACATCGCCGGCATCCTGGGCGGCCTGGTGCTCATCCTGCTCATCCTGGTACGAGGCGCATGATGAGTATCCCTGCATTCCTCTGGCTGGTTCTACTGCCCTTGCTGGCCTCTCCATTGATTTACCTGGTCGGACGTCTGTTCAGGCAGGCCAGGTTCTGGCGTGTTCCCAATCTGATCGCCCTGCTGTCATTGGGCATGACCTGGATCCCATTCGCTGCAGCTGCCGTTGATTTGGCAAATGGCAAAACCCTGAAATACACCCTGGGTTCGATCAGTCTGCAAATGGACGGTTTAGGTCTATTGTTGGCAGCCGTTGCGCTCGGGTTGGGCACATGTGTCGTACTCTATTCCGGCCCCTATCTCTCCCGGGAGAACGGACAGGAAAAATTCTATGCCATGCTGGTGTTGATGATCAGCATGATCATCGGCTTGGGTTGCGCGACCGATCTGTTCAACTTGTGGATCTGGTTCGAGGCGATGGCGATTACCTCATATTTATTGGTAGCATTCTACCGGGAACGACTGGCATCCCTGGAGGCGGGTATCAAGTACCTGGTTCAGAGTGCAGCCGGTTCGGCCCTGATCGTGGTTGGGATCGCGTTAGTCTTGGCGGCCACCGGCTCCCTGGAGCTGGCTCACATCCGAGCTACAACCGCCTCATCCCCGCTACTCCTTGCGGCAGGCGCACTGTTCATCATCGGGTTTGGCGTTAAAGCTGCTCTGGTTCCTTTGCACACCTGGCTTCCGGATGCGCACTCGCAGGCCCCCAGCGGGATCAGCGCCATGCTTTCAGGCGTGGTGATCGAGGCGGGTCTTATCGCCATGCTTCGTACACTGGGTGCGCTGTATACCGTGACGGTCTCCTGGCCCGGTCTGCTGATTGGCTTTGCGATCATCAATATGATCGTCGGCAACCTGATGGCGCTCCAGCAGAAACAGGTCAAGCGTTTGCTGGCCTATTCCAGTGTGGCGCAGGTTGGTTATATGCTATTAGGGGTGGGGATAACATTCTATAGTGCGAACGATGCAGGGGCACAAGGCGGCCTGTTCCACTTGTTCAACCACGCCCTGATGAAGGGATTGGCCTTCCTCTCAACTGGGGCCTTGCTATACACCCTGCACATCCGGGTTGGGGACCATGAGCCGCTGATGCTCGCGGATCTGGCCGGGGCGGCACGCCGTTATCCAATAGTCGCTTTAAGCCTGAGCACTGCGGTATTGGCGCTCGGCGGTCTGCCTCCGCTGGCGGGCTTTATGTCCGAGTGGCAGATCTTTGTGGCAGGGTTCCAGACCAGCAACCTGTGGATCGAGCTGGCGGTCGTCTTTGCAGCATTGAACAGTGTTCTATCGCTGGCGTATTATGCGCCGCTGGTTAATGCCATGTATCGATTGGAACCATCCTCCAGAGTTAAGCAGGGGAAACGCCTGCCGCTGGCGATGAGCATCCCGTTGGTTGTTGCCGGGTTGGCCGTTGTCCTGATCGGTATCTGGCCCAGTCTGATGAACTGGCTGACCGTACCAGCGGGACAGGCTTTATTGACAAGCCTGGGTCTCTAATCTGGTGGATAAACGATGCAAATAATTCTCACTCCCCCCATCGCTTTCCTGATCTACCTGCTCCTGGTTGGGCTGCTTTCCCTATTCGGAAAGGGATTGGCTGGTAAGTCCGGAACTGTCTCGGCACTTAAATCAAGTACATATTCGAGCGGAGAAGCGCCACCCACTCGTCTGGCTGCACCGGGCTACCGGCCATTTTTTGTGGTGGCGTTGTTCTTTGCTGTTCTCCATTTGGGTATATTGGTGATGAGCACGGGAAGTGGATCCCCGGTCATGATCATCTATCTGCTCGGTTTATTGGTGGCTTTAATGGCACTGATTTTAGGTTGATAGGAGTTTTTTATGGAACGAAATAATGGATTTCTGCATGAAACCATGAATGGATTAAAAAAATGGGCGCGCATTAACTCGCCCTGGGTTTTGCATTTCAACAGCGGGTCCTGCAATGGTTGTGATATCGAGATCCTGGCTACTTTGACCCCACGCTTTGATGTGGAACGACTGGGCATCAAACTGCAAGCCAGCCCGCGTCAAGCCGACATATTACTTTGCACCGGGCCGGTTACCCGCCAGGCACGTGAGCGCCTCCTGCGGATTTATGAACAAATGCCCGAACCGAAGTACGTGGTGGCCATTGGCTCCTGTGCACTTTCGGGCGGCGTTTTCCAGGGGTGTTACAATGTGATGGACGGCGTCGACAACGTCATCCCTGTGAATGCTTTCATACCTGGCTGCCCACCTCGACCTGAAGCAATCATCGATGGCGTGGTCAAATTGTTGAGCAGCCTGTCTTCCCCCACTCCGAAAAAACAACCTCAAATATCAGATCGCGAAAAGGTATTGGTATGAATACAGAAGAAATCTTGACACTCGCCAGTGGCATTGTCCAATCCTGGAACTGGGCCACGGAAATATCCCGGCCCAATCCGAAGCAGTTGGACGTGAAAGTGAACTCGCTGCAGGAATTGGTACCGATCGTTGTCGCTTTGCGGGTGAAACGATTGGGTTACCTTTCGGCTATCGTTTGCCTGGACCCGGGACCTGAGGCAAACGAGATGGAAGTACTGTACCATTTCTGCCCCGGGGATGCCATCATTGCCCTGCGGGTACGCGTGCCGCGCGATGGCGGTGCACTCCCCAGCCTGTGTGAGGTAGTGCCGGGTGCGGAAGTCTTCGAGCGCGAATTGCGCGAAATGTTCGGCATTGAGATGACCGGCCTGCACACACCAGACCGCCTTTACTTGCCCGACGATTGGCCGGAAGGCGTTTACCCGATGCGCAAGGACTTTGATCCCAAGCTGCTTTCGGCCCGTTGATAGGAATGAGACTTATGGCAACAAATCGAGAACCTGAACGCTTTACGATTGCAATTGGCCCACAACATCCAGCTCTGAAAGAGCCTGGAAGTTTTCAGTTCACTGTGGATGGTGAGATCGTTACGAAGGCCTATGTTCGCCTGGGATACGCTCATCGCGGTATCGAGAAAGCCGCCGAGCAACGCAACTGGATCCAGGACCTTTACCTGCTTGAGCGAGTCTGCGGGATCTGTTCCCATATCCATGCAACCGCCTATTGCCTGGCTGTAGAGCAATTGGCGCACGTGGAAGCCCCTGCCGCGCGCTCAGGCCATTCGGGTGCTGGTAGCCGAGCTGGAACGCATCCACAGCCATTTCCTCTGGATTGGAGTTTCTGCCCACGAGGCCGGATTCGAGACACTCTTCATGTATTCCTGGCGTGACCGGGAAACGGTGATGGACCTGCTGGAAGGATTGACTGGCAACCGGGTCAACTATTCTGCGAATATATTGGGCGGCGTGAAGTGCGACATAGACAATGAGCAGACAACCGCCATCCTGGACGGGATCGATTTCCTGGAAGAACGCGCCAGGCACTATTTCGATGTGCTGACGAACGACGCCATGTTCCTGCAGCGTACACGCGGGATCGCGGTGATGTCACGCACCCAGGCGGAAGTCATGGGCGCGATCGGTCCAACGGCGCGCGCCTCCAATGTGGCCCGCGACGTCAGAGTGGAGTCACCTTACGCAGCCTATAAACAATATCCGGTCAAGATGGCCCTGGATACGCGCGGCGACCTGGAAGCGCGTTTTGTGGTGCGCGTCAATGAGTTGTTTGAGAGCTTTCGCCTCATCCGCCAGATCCTGGACACGCTCCCGGAAGGCGAATTGGCGGTGCGTTTCCCCCGCCGCGTTCCGGCAGGGGAGGTGGTGATGCGGGTCGAAGCTCCACGCGGTGAACTGTACTACTTCATCAAAAGCAACGGCAGCGATAAACCCGAGCGTCTGAAGGTGCGTACTCCTACCATCTGCAATATGACTTCGGTCATCAAGCTGGCAGTCGGGCACCAACTGGCCGACGTACCAATGATCCTGGCCGGAATCGATCCGTGCTTCTCCTGTAACGACCGGACTGTCCAACTCAAAGATGCCGGGAATCAGCATTCCACAATGATGAATTGGGAAGAATTGCGCCAGCATGGGATCAAGTTCTATGAGGGGTTGAGTAAATGAACGGTGTTTGGGCAATTGTCGCCCTGGTGGTTTTCCCCGGTGGCTTATTCCTGTTGGCTGGAGGCCTGGCTTATGAATGGGTCGACCGAAAGCTGCTGGCGCTTCTTCAAAACCGGGTAGGCCCACGCTGGTTCCAGCCCCTGGCCGACACGGTCAAGCTGCTGGCAAAAGAAGAGATCGTTCCCGACAAGGCCAATAAGATACTGTTCGTTGGGTTGCCGCTTATTGCGCTGGCAGGCGGGTTGACAGCCGCTCTCTACGTACCCATGGCGGGGATCAAGCCTGCCTACGGCTTCCCGGGCGACCTGATCGTAACCCTGTACCTGCTCAGCCTGCTGACCCTGTGCCTGGGCCTGGCTGGTACGAACACCCTGGATCGCTTCTCGATGATTGGGGCGACCCGCACCTTGACGCAAGTATTCTCCTACGAAGCGCCGTTTCCTGCTGGCTTTGCTGATCCCCGCGGTTACTGCCGGTAGCTGGCAGATCGGTACGATCGCGACCTATGCGCAAAGCCATTGGCTGATCCTGGTCCAGCCGGTGGGGTTTATCGTGGCCTTGATCGGCCTGATGGGCAAACTGGAAATGCCGCCCTTCGATGCCCCTGAAGCCCATACGGAGATCTCAGCCGGCGCGTTGACCGAATACAGCGGGCGAGGCCTGGCATTCTTTCAACTTGCCAAGGCAGTGGAACTGATCATTGGGCTGACCCTGGTGGCTGCTGTCTACCTTGGCGGAGTATCCAACCCGCTCTTGTTCCTGGCTAAAACGCTGGCGTTGTTGCTCACTCTGGCGGGAATCCAATCCCTGCTCACCCGTTTACGGATTGACCAGACGGTCGGCTTGTGGTGGCGGTATGGCACGATCCTGGTATTACTGCAATGGTTTGTATTGATATTGTTAAAGAGGATGTGAAATTATGAGATTCGGCACGATGCTTTCAGATGTAACCGGAGCTTTATTCCGTCGGCCGGCGACCGAGAACTACCCGTCCGTGAGGCAGCTCAACCCGCTCCGTCTGCGCAGCTTCCTGAAATGGAATCAACAGGCTTGTACAGGCTGTGGTTTGTGTGCAATGGACTGTCCAGCCAATGCCATCCATGTGACGATTCTGGATAAGAAAGAAAAACGTTTTGTATTTTCCTACCATACTGACCAGTGCCTGTTCTGCGGCCAGTGCGTGGAAAGCTGCCGGCAAGGATCCCTGAGCATGGTAAATGATCAATGGGAACTGGCTGCTTTGGATAATGCCCACTTTTTGGTGAATTTTGGAGATGCCAATGATATTTCAAAAGTCCTGGCAGGACAGCCTGCAAGCGGACCTGAAACGCCTGCAAAAGCCTGAGTGCGCTGCACGCCTGGCAGTCCTTGGCATTGGGCATGAGTTATATGGCGACGATGCAGTCGGTGTATGGCTGGCTGGCCGGTTGAGCCAATTGAACCCTGCCAGCAAGAGTTTTTTGGCCATCCAGGGCGGACCGGCGCCCGAAAATTTCACCGGGACCCTGCGCCGTTTCAGGCCAGACCTGGTCCTGCTTGTGGATGCGGCTTTAATGAACCTGGAACCCGGGAAAACTGGATGGCTGTCATGGCAGGATACAACCGGCTTCAGCGCCTCGACACACACCCTGCCGCTCCATCTTTTGGCCGGTTACCTGACCTCTGAACTGAATTGTGAAGTGGCCCTGCTCGGCATCCAGCCGGCCCAGACCCAGGTCGGCGCACCTCTCTCGCCGGAGGTTCAGGCAGCAGCCGAAGCTGTAGTCAAGAAAATCAGCGAGATTCTGGAAGTTTCCGGAAAATCGTTATGAAATCTATCACCTAATCTCTGGAAAGGAAGTAAAAAAATGGCTAAAATTTTGATCATCGATGACGATCCCGATATCGTGACGGCTGTGCGTTTGACTCTTGAAAACGCTGGTCATCAAATCGTGGCCGCGAACAGCGGAAAAGAGGGTTTGGTTAAGGTCAAAGCCGAACACCCGGAGTTGATCATCCTGGACGTCATGATGGAAACGCACACCGAAGGTTTCCAACTGGCGCTAAAATTACACAGTCCTGACCCTGCTTCGGATTTGAAACAGTTCAAGGACACCCCAATTCTGATGCTGACTGCCATTCACAGCACCACACCCATGCGCTACGAACCAGATATCGATTACCTGCCAGTGGAATTATTTGTGGACAAGCCAATCGATCCGGATGACCTGACCAAGAAGGTTGCCTGGATTCTTGGACGCAAAAAATCCTGAAGGTGGCTCTTTTTGAACCTCAGCCAAACTGATGAGCTTAGGGAACTGCCAGTCACTTTCCGGGTTGATCCGGCCGCTATTCCAGGTTGACGGAATTGATCCATCGGTCTGGCCAAATTGATCTGCGGAGTCTGACCGTATGAAACGTTTTTTCCATTTGCCGTTCAACGGACGTTTGTTGAATGTCCTGATTGCCTCATTTGTCCTTGTTGCAGTTCTGGCAGCCGGCCTGAATGCCATATTCACTTCACGGGTAATTAATGAATACCTTTTGAATGCGCAAACCGACCGGCTGCAGCGCGACCTGGACCTGACAAATGGTTTCTACCAACAAAAAACCAACGCCGTGCTTGGTCTGAGCCAGTTCGTGGCGTTGGATCCACAAACTGTTGCTTACTTGCCGGCGGCCTTGGATGGTGTTCAAGAAAGTATGCAGACCATTGATGAGGTGGTCAATCGCCTGATTGCCGCGCCAGTCCTGGATGGGACGCGCCTGGTGGTTGTCTTAAATTCAAAAGGAAATATCATTGCCGGTCGTTCGCTTGCGGTCGATGGAATAATATCCCCTGCCGTGAAGGCAGGGGATTGGAGTGAGCTGCCTATTGTTGCCAAGGCATTAACATCTGGAAAGCCCATCTCTGGCACAGAGGTGATCCCGGCTGGTTTTCTGTCCGAAGTCGGGTTGGACAAACAAGCCCACATCATTCCGCAGGACACTCCAAAAGCCATGCCTGGACCCTTATGACGCTCGCGAAGGCTCGGCTGGCCTGGCGATCGTGGGTGTCTATCCATTATTGGATGTAAGCGGGCAAATTAGTGGAGCAGTCCTGACCGCATATTTGTTTAATAACGATTTTAGCCTGGTGGATTATATAAAAAACGAGGCTAAAGTTGAGACAACTACGATTTTCCTTGGCGATCTAAGGGTTTCCACCAACGTACCGGGCGATAATGGCGGGCGCGCTGTGGGAACACGCGTCGCGCAGGATGTTTATCAGAAGGTATTAGTGCAAGGTCAGAATTACAGTGGCCGCGTTTTTGTAGTTAACAACTGGTATATTGGCAGCTATGAACCTCTGCTGGATTTCCGTAACAATGTTGTCGGGATGATGTATGTAGGGGTTCGTGAAACCATCTTTGAGAGTTTGGTTGTGGCTTTTAATACTCGTGCGGCCTGGATTGCTCTCGTTTGCATCCTTGTGGCTGGGGGTATCGCAATCCCCATCGCACGTTTGATCACACGACCGATCGCATTGCTGGTGGACGCAAACCGTCGACTGGCCAAAGGGGATATGAATGTGCGTGTTGAGTCTACTGGCAAAGGAGAAATCGCCCAGTTGGGCCGGTCATTTAATACCATGGTTGCGGCTCTGCAAGTATCCGAGAAAGAACTACTACACCAGGCAAAACTGGCTTCTGTGGGGCAACTGGCAGCCGGGGTAGCCCACGAACTTAATAACCCACTGGGAACGATCTTGTTATATTCCGATATGATGTTCAAAGAGGCTTCCGAGGATGATCCTCGCAGGGAGGATCTGAAAATGATCATCAATGAGGTCCACCGCTGTAAAACCATCGTGGCAGATCTGTTGAACTTTGCCCGGCAGCATGAAATCCTGGCCCAGGATGTGGATCTGCATGCCCTTTTGGATGATGTGATCCGTAAAACTCGCGCCCGGGCAAGATTCGAGAAGATAGATTTCGTATGCCAGTTCGATCCAAACCTGCCTTTGATCCAGGCAGACGCCTCACAATTGCAACAAGTTTTTGTAAATTTATTTAACAATTCAGCTTATGCGATGGAAAAAGTCGGTACGATTACCATTTCCGTGCATCCCATCGATCCTCAATCCGTGGAAATTCTAGTTTCTGATACAGGCTCTGGTATCCCGGCGGAAAATTTAAGCAAATTGTTCACACCCTTTTTCACAACCAAGCCAGCCGGTAAAGGGACGGGGCTGGGGCTTTCCATCGTCTATGGCATCATCAAGCTGCACCATGGACAAATTACGGTCCAGAGTCAGGTTGGGCATGGGACGACTTTTACTATCACTTTGCCCGTACGCCTGCCGGATGGAAGCTTAAATCACGCTACTGCCTCAAAGGATATGATCGGTTAGGCTTCTGGAGGAGTATGGACAATAAAGACAGGATTTTGATTATCGATGATGAAGCAGGAATTCGCCAGGGCTGTTGCCGGGTGCTGCAACCGCAGGGATTCGTGGTGGAAACGGCAGAAAATTTTCAGGAGGGAATTCTGAAAATTCAGGGAGAGTCTTTTGACCTGGTGCTGGTGGACGTGATGCTGCCAGACGGAAAAGGGATCGATCTGCTGGAACCAATCCGACAGCGTGATCCTGAGACTATCTCAATTATTATTACAGGTTATGCAACCGTGGAACTGGCTGTGGAAACCATCAAGAAAGGTGCCTATAACTTTATTTCCAAACCCTTCACGGCAGATATGCTTTTGCTGACAGTCAACCAGGGCCTGGAAAAACGGCGGTTGTCAATGGAAGCCAAACGCCTGCAGGCTATCGAGCGCGATGCGGTCGAATTAACCCGTGCCAGGGATGAAGCCGAAAGATTGAACGAGTTTAAATCCTCCTTTCTACTCATGATGGCGCATGAACTGCGCTCACCGGTGAGCGGCGCACAAAGCCTGGTTCGCACGCTTCTACGTGGTTTGGCCGGCGAACTCAAGCCTCAACAATCAGAATTGTTGTCGAGAGTGGAAATCCGGCTTAATTTTGTGCTGGAGATGATCAATGACATCCTGACGCTGGCATCCAGCCGGTCGATCGAAACCGACCGCCCTTTGGAACAGGTACAGATACAGCCGGTCATGCGCCAAATCATCGAGAGTTTCGCAGAAGAAGCAAAGAATCAGAAGGTGATAATTAAATTTACAGCTCCGAGTAAACCTCTTACAGCTATGGCAACTGAAAATGGCTTGAATACGGTTATGAGGAATCTGATCGGCAATGCAATAAAATATTCGAAACAGAATGGCACTGTTGAAGTTTCGATCCATAAGGAACCAGAGTATGTCAAAATCAGTGTATCAGATACTGGTATTGGCATCCCTGAAGAAGATATCCCGCATATATGGGATGAGTTCTTCCGGGCCAGGAATGCACACCTGGCTGGCATTACCGGAACAGGGCTGGGCCTCAGCATTGTCAAACAGTATGTGGATCGATTTGGAGGTCAGGTAGAAGTGGCAAGTAATTTAGGCCAGGGAACGACTTTTACAGTATCATTGCGACTGAAGTGAAGAATTATCGTTTCCTTCCTGATTGGTAGAGCGGAGAAAGAATTGCGAAAGGCCCAAGTAGGATCCAACACAGAAAGTCTGCGGCTGGCAAAAGAGCTTGCACAAGCGAAGCAGGCCCTGATCGATGAAATCGTTATTCATGAGCGGGTAGTGGAGGATTTAAAGCAATCAAATGCCGAGCTGCGTAAATCACAAGAGCGTACAGACCTGATGCTGCGTTCGGTCCAGATGGCCAGCGGATCTTTGGAGCTAAACCTGGTTATGGAACGGATCGCAGAGACGCTTGCTTTCGCCACCGGGATGCCTCATTGCGGAATCTATTTACTGGATGATGAAAAAAATATACTCGTCCGCCACGCGGGGACAAAAAGCCTGAGTAAGTCGCAGCTTGCACTAACCAAACACTTGCAAATCCCCCCACTGCAATTTCCGCTCGTTCAGGAAGCGCTGCAGAGCAAGAAATCCAATTATTTGCCAGGATGCCAGGTCAGACCCACGTGTTAACCATGAGATCCTCCCGCCGTTGGATATCCGCTCAATGCTGGTTGTACCTATTTGCTTGAGCGGACGTGTGCTGGGAATGGCTCTGAACTATACCCTGGGGGAAATGTACACAATCACTCAGGAGGATGTCGAGCTGGCCAGAGGGATCGCAAATTCAGTAGCCCTGGCTGTTGAAAATGCGCGGCTTTACGGGGAAACCCGCCAGAGATTGGCGGAAAGCCAGGGTGTACAACGCGTCACAACCAGCTTGCTTCGAAAACACAGTCTCCAGGAAGTGCTGGATATCATTTGTAACGAAGCATTGAATTTAACCGATGCGACCGGTAGCGCAGTCCTGCTTCTGGATGAGAATGGCTTGCTGCGAGCCACCAGCGCGGTCGGTGAAAAATTATCAGCCATTGACCGGCTGCCGATCGATGGGTCGCTGGCCGGGCAGGCTGTCCTTTCGGGGGGACCGGAAGTGTTCAACGATGTTTCGATGATCAACCTCGACTATCTTCATGACCTAGGCATCAATACTTTACTGGCTGCCCCATTGAAGGTTGAAGCAGAGATCATCGGCGTTTTGGATGTGATCAATAAGGTGGGGGGGTTTACCAAGGAGGATCTACGTATCATCAGCCTCTTTGCTGATCAGGCTGCCATCGTCATTGACCAGACACAGCTCCACCAGCAGGTTGAGCAGATGGTTGTTATGGAGGAGCGCCAAAGATTGGCACGCGAACTGCACAATTCCGTCACCCAGGCCCTATACAGTGTCAACCTGTACGCCGAGGCGGCCCGCCGAGCGCTTACCGCTGGAAAAAAAGGGGTTACTTTGGAAAACCTGAAAAAATTGCGTGAGATGACCAGGGAAGCTTTGCTCGAAATGCGCCTGCTTGTATTCGAGCTGCACCCGTCCATCCTTGAAAAAGAGGGCTTGGTGGCAGCCTTGCAAAGCAGGCTGGCGGCAGTGGAAAGTCGCTCCGGCCTGAAGACCGCGATAAGCGTAGAAGGGGAGCGGCGGTTATCGCTCACCATGGAAGAAGAGCTTTACCGGATTGCTCAAGAAGGCCTCAATAATGCTGTTAAACGTGCCCGGGCCAGGAGCGTTAAAATTGAATTGTGGTATACCGACCAGAGCGTCTCCCTTATATTGAGTGATGATGGGACCGGATTTAACCTTGAAGCTGCCAGTGGGAGCGGCGGGATGGGGCTGCGCGGGATCAAGGAACGCGTCCGTAAGATGAACGGAAAGCCTTAATATCGAAAGTTCGCCTGAAGCAGGGACGAAGTTGACTGTTACCGTTCAACTAAAATAAGCTCCCATCTCCAATTTTCATAGATGGAATTACGAGGTATTGTCCATGACTCAAAAACAGATCCGGCTCTTGATTGTGGATGATCAAGGCATTGTCCGTAAAGGCATTCGTGCTTTATTGGCGGAAGTCAAAGGTATGAATGTTATAGGAGAGGCTGGCGACGGTCTGGAGGCTGTTAAACTGGCGGATGCCCTCCAACCGGATGTGATCCTCATGGATCTGGTGATGCCGCGTATGGATGGAATCGAAGCGATCCGCCAGATCATGGCAAAGCAGCCCAAGGCGCGTATCCTTGCATTAACCAGTTTTGTTGCGGACGACAAGGTCTTTCCGGCGATCAAGGCTGGCGCGTTGGGATATCTGTTAAAGAACTCTGAGCCGGAGGATTTGATTGTTGCCATCAAGAATATCCATCGCGGTGAACCGTTCCTGCATCCCAGTATTGCCAGGAAGGTATTGGAGGAATTGAGTCACCCGGCAGGGAGTCCCCCAACGCCTGAGCCTCTAACCGAGCGGGAGCTGGAGGTCTTGCAGTTGGTGGCCCAGGGACTGAGCAATCAGGAGATCGCCGGGAAATTGTTCATCGGCGATGCCACAGTTCGGACACATATCGGTAACATCCTCAGCAAGCTGCACCTGGCTAACCGCGTCCAAGCCACTTTATATGCGCTTCGCAAGGGATTATCTTCCCTGGATAATTCAGGGGACACCCGGTAAAAATCGCTAAGGAAGTTGTTGTAACCGGGGGCTTTCCAGAAACTCATTTTTAATTTCCAGGTATCCAAAATTTTCTCCAGGCGATGCAGAATCCGGCTGGTGGAGGACATCACATTCGTATGGGAGTGGGATAATCTTTCGCTGCTGCTTTTGTTGCCGCTCTTTTTTTGTCGAAGGGTTACCGGCTGAGCATGATCGTGGGACCTCATCGAAATGTGGACATAAAAATCATCATCATTCTGATGACAGCTTGTAAAGTGAGGGGTATTCTTTTGCAAGGGATTGAGTTTACTTGTACGCGGCGATACCCTGATACATTCACATGATTTTATTATGGAGATTACATGCCTGAAAGAACCTTGACCGTCGGAAGCACAGTTGCAATACCAAAAATCGAATTCGATGTGCTGCTGGCAGAATTGCGTCAGCAGGGATACCAGACCATTGGCCCGCGCCTGCAGGATGATGGCATCGTCTATAAAGAGATCGAAGGCCTCCAGGATATGCCTCGCGGTATCTTGAGCGAACAAAAACCGGCTTCTTACCGGCTGACCCAAACCGTCAAGGGGCGCTACTTCGATTTCATCCCCGGCGGGCAGACTTGGAAGCAGTTCCTTTTTCCCTCCCGCCATTCACTTTTCACTGCCCGGAAGAATGAAGAGTGGCAGATCAAGGTGAATGACACGCCAGCCCCGCGCTATGCCCTGATCGGGGTACGCGCCTGCGAACTGGAGGCAATCCATATCCAGGACCGGGTTTTTCTACGCCCGGATTTCTCCGACCCGATCTATCGCGAACGCCGTAAAGGTCTTTTCATCATCGCTGTCAACTGCCTGCACCCGGATTCAACCTGCTTCTGCGCCTCGATGGGTACCGGGCCGCGTGTCAAGCCCGGCTTTGACCTGTGCATCACGGAGATGGATGACTCCTTCCTGGTTGAGGTTGGTTCAGAATTAGGCCTCAGCCTGCTCGCCAACCGGGCCTTCGAGTTGCCGTCCGCTTACGTACAGAATGCCGCTGCCCAGGCTATTGAACGCGCGGCTGAGTCTATGGGCCGCAAGCTGGATACCAGCGACCTGCCTGGCCTGCTCACAGACCATCTGGATGCAAAACACTGGGCGGAGGTGGGCAACCGCTGCCTCTCGTGCGGCAATTGCACCCAGGTATGCCCGACCTGCTTCTGTTGGGATGTCACTGATCAGGTGGATATCCTTGGAAAGACCACCGACCGAGCACGTGTGTGGGATTCGTGCTTCAACCCTGGCTACTCCTATGTCTTCGGCGGCAATACCCGCCCGTCCATCCGCTCGCGCTATCGCCAGTGGCTGACGCACAAACTGGGTACCTGGAAGCAGCAGTTTGGCAGTCTGGGCTGCGTGGGCTGCGGGCGCTGCATCACCTGGTGCCCGGTTGGAATTGACCTGACCGAGGAGATTGCTGCCGTCCGCAAGGAGGTGAACTCATGACCACCACAATGATCAGTAATTCACGCCACACTGCCGGGAATCCGAACACCCTGCTTGTCCCGGATTGGGCCGGTATTATCAAAATTACACCCGAAGCCGAAGGCGTGACCACCTTTTGGCTGAAGTTCATTGACCCTCAAGTCCAGGATCGTTATCAGTTTAAGCCTGGGCAGTTCAACATGTTGTACGTTCCTGGTTATGGTGAGGCTGCCATTTCGATGAGTTCTGATCCCGAGGCTCCCGACCGGCTGCTTGGCCATACCATCCGCCAGGCGGGTAATGTAACCCAGGCGGCCGCCCGGCTCAAGGTTGGCGACGTGGTTGGCATTCGTGGTCCTTTTGGCACTTCCTGGCCATTGGATACGCTTGCCGGCAAGGATCTGGTGATTGCCTGTGGCGGCATCGGACTACCTCCGCTGCGTGGCGCGCTATATACTATTATCCGCGACCGACAGAAATATGGCAAAGTAACCCTGCTCTATGGGGCGCGTACGCCGAAGGACTTGATGTACCCGAATGAGTATGCGGTTTGGAGGCAGGCGGATATCGATGTGCAGGTCTCGGTCGACCGGGGTGACGAGAATTGGAACGGGCGCGTAGGTGTGGTGCCGATGTGGTTTTACAGCTTCCGCCTCGATCCGAACAAGACCGCCATCCTGACCTGCGGACCGGAAATCATGATGCGTTTCGTCATCTATGAGGCGCTTGCCAGGCGCATCCCTGCGGAACGCATTTATATCTCCATGGAACGAAATATGAAATGTGGCCAGGGCGCTTGTGGCCATTGCCAAATCGGCCCCTATTTTGTTTGCAAAGACGGCCCGGTCTTCCCATACAGTGCCCTGATGAAATACTTCGGGCTGGAGGAATATTAATGACTCTCACACCGAAAACCAACCCGAAACCTAAGCTGGCTGTTTATAAGTTCTCTTCTTGTGATGGATGCCAGTTGTCACTTCTCAATCTGGAAGACGAACTATTGGATCTGGCTGCTGCCGTGGATATTGCCTACTTCCTGGAAGCCACCCGGGCCGTGAAAGCGGGTCCGTACGACATCGGCATCGTCGAAGGCTCTATTACCACCGCGCATGAGGCCGAGCGGATCAAAGATGTCCGCGCGGAATGCAAGTTTTTGATCTCCCTTGGAACATGTGCCACTAGCGGCGGCATCCAGGCTCTTCGCAACTTCACCAAAGCCTCCGACCTGGCAGCCAGAGTTTACGCTCATCCGGAGTATCTGAATTACCTCGGGACCGCCACAGCAATCTCCGACCACGTCAACGTGGATCTGGAGGTCTGGGGCTGTCCGGTCAACAAACACCAGGTGGTTGAGGTGCTGGCTGCCTTGCTTCAGAAACGCAAGCCAAACCTGCCTCAATACCCGGTGTGCATGGAATGCAAAAGGATGGGTACGGTCTGTGTAATGGTAGCCAGCGGTGTGCCCTGCCTGGGCCCGGTCGTTCATGGCGGGTGTGGGGCGCTCTGCCCGGCTTACGGGCGCGGCTGCTACGGCTGCTTCGGCCCGAATTCCTTTGGCAACTACAATGCCTTCGTCCCGAGGCTGGTGAATACGGAACGTTATCCAGGCGAAACCGGTTTATTGTTACGCAATTTCAGCGGGTACGCCCCGGCCTTCCGTAAGGCTGCTGAGGCTGCTTTTTAATGCCAATGCTGAAAAGGAGAGCAAAAAATGAAGACGATAGAAGTACCCGCACTGGCGCGCGTCGAAGGGGAAGGTGGATTGTATATCGGCTTGGAAGACGGCAAA
The DNA here is from genome assembly GCA_963776475.1 of uncultured Chloroflexia bacterium. GTDB lineage: Bacteria > Chloroflexota > Anaerolineae > Anaerolineales > Villigracilaceae > UBA877. The sequence continues at coordinate 109,799 of CAVZMZ010000013.1, read as the reverse complement.
GCCGTTGAAGTACGCCTGGATATCTACGAGCCGCCGCGCTTCTTTGAGGGCTTTTTGGTGGACCGCTACCTGCAGGAAGTGCCCGATATTACCGCCCGTATTTGCGGTATTTGCCCGGTAGCCTACCAGATGAGTTCAATCACTGCCCTTGAAAACGCCTTGGCCATTGAAGTCAGTCCGCAGGTCTATGCTTTACGCCGCCTGATGTATTGCGGAGAATACATAGAGAGCCATGCCTTGCATATCTACATGCTGCAAGCCCCTGATCTGTTGGGCGTGCCTTCTGCCCTCGATCTGGCTGCCATTGCTCCGGAAGTGGTCAAGAACGCTCTGCGTATGAAAAAGATTGGCAACGAGCTCCTGAAAGCCATTGGAGGCCGTTCGGTTCATCCTGTCAATGCCTGTGTTGGCGGTTGGTACCGCTGGCCAGACGCTGCCCCGCTCAAGACTCTGCTCCCCGAATTGGAATGGGCGCTCGAAGCTGCCAAAGAGACGGTCAAATGGTCGCTTACGCTGAACTATCCCGACCTGGAGATCGCCTACGAATTTGTTGCTATTCACAACCCTGCCGAATATGGTGTCATCCGGGGCGATATCTGGTCATCCAATGGCAGCAAATTACCGCTGGCGGAATATGAAACGCGCTACATTGAAGAGCACGTCAAGCATTCCAATGCTTTGCACAGCCATACGAAGGATGGGGGTCATTACCTGGTTGGTCCATTGGCTCGCTTAAATCTGAACCATGAGCAGTTGTTTCCTGCGGCCAAAAAAGCTTTGAACGAATCTGGGATCAAGCTGCCGTTGACCAATCCTTATAAGAGCTTGATTGCGCGCGCTGTGGAACTGGTCCATTTTTACGAAGAGGCGATCCAGATTATCGGATCCTACGACCCGACTGGACCAGCCCATATTGAATTGGATCTTAAGGCTGGCGAAGGGGCTGGTGCTTCCGAGGCTCCACGCGGCTTGCTCTATCACCGTTACAAGATCGATGATCAGGGCCGGGTAAAGTTTGCCAAAATTACCCCGCCGACTGCCCAGAACCTGCCGCGCATTGAAGAAGACCTGTTTGCTTTGGCTCCCCAGCTCGTCCTGATGCCATATGAACAAGCCACCCTCACAGCCGAGCACCTGGTCCGAGCATATGACCCATGTATTTCTTGCGCCACGCACTTCCTGAAGCTTAAGGTTGAAGAGGTTGGTTAATTATTTCATCCACTGTGCAAACCATGCCTGGGCCAGTCCGTTATGGTAACCGTGGATTCCGGGATGAATCGTCTAACCGGCAGGCATCTGCGGCGTTGTGTAAAGCATACGCCTGGCTAACGGTCTTAAACTGTTGGTGAGCATTGGCGACAGGATAAATCTCATCCTTTTCGCCGTTGATGGCGCAAAACGGGCGAGGGGCGATCAGGGCCGCGATATCACCCATTTCTGCCAATTCGAGGATGCCGGGGACGTAATTGCACTCGCAGTGTTCGATGGATAAAATCGAGCCGTGAAATGAATTGAAGTACCCCGAAACCACTACAACATCGATGCGTGGATCGATGGCAGACAGCCACAGCGTGGTCGTCCCACCGCCAGATTGCCCGGTGCAGCCTAACTTTCCGGTAACGTCGGGACGGGAGAGCAGGTACGAGACCGCGCACAGGCCGTCCCAGCAGCGTTCGCCGAGTAAGGTGCGGCCGTGCATCAAGTATGAGAACGCCAGGTGGCGGCACGAGCGTGGATAATCCCTGGAGACCTGGTCAGTCATTCGCTCGCCAAACCCGCGCTGCTCGACCACCGCCACCAGGTAACCGGCCTCGGCCAACGCCAGGGCATAGTTATTGTCAATCGCCAGGTTGGCCTGGGCGGTTTCAGGATCGGGATATTGACCCATACAATATTGTGCGCTGGGATCGTGCCCATGAAAAACGAGAATAGGCTTGAAGGGTGGCTTGCCCTTGGGAACGAGCACGTACAGCGGCATCTGAACGCCATCGCCTACAGCGAGCCTGTATTTCTCCTCGATGTACGCTCCTCGATCGATGCTATGACATTTTTCTGCAGCAGATTGGACGGGTAGGCGACCTCTTATCCCAAGCAGCCGAATTAGTTCGGCGCGGAAGGCGGACTGCCAGGTGGAATAATCTTCCAAGCTACGAGCGGTAAAGGCAAATCTACGGGATTGGTCGGCGTAAATTTGATCCAGGTGACTTTGCAGAGAAAATTGTGATTGAGTCATGGTTCCTCGAAATATTCACTACTAAGATTATATTGTGTACATAGCTTGATTACGGATTGATCACTTTGGTCATTTCCCTTCAACTCCAACTCCGTGCTGGCAGCGACTGGCAATTATGGGGTAATCACTTTGATCAATCTTTTTATGGAATAGCTGGAGCGGTTACATCGGACTGTTACCAGGAAACATCCATCATTCAACCTGGATAACGCTTTTTAGCTGAGCAAAAGCCTCGGCCTATATTGTAACGCCTCCGCCAGGTGACTCGGGTGGATTGTCTCACTCCCCGCCAGGTCCGCAATCGTGCGCGCCAGCTTCAGCACCCGGTGATACCCCCGCGCCGATAACTGCAATTGGCTCATAGCCGATTGCATCAGGTTCTTCCCGGTCTCATCCAGCACGCAGAACTTCCGCACTTCTGCCGGGCGCATATCCGCGTTGCATATAAAGGCGGACGGCGTCCGCCCTGGTTGTCCGCCCTTACCATCAGCAAAGCGTTCCCTTTGTCTCTGTCGTGCCACTTCGACCCGTTCCCGCACCGTCGCGGATGATTCTCCCAACCTTGATTCCGATAGCTTCTCATACTCCACCCTCGGCACTTCCACGTGGATGTCGATCCGGTCCAGCAGCGGCCCCGAGATACGCTTCTGGTACTTGCTCACCACCATATTCGAGCAGGTACAGGGTTTGATCGGGTCGCCGTAATAACCGCACGGACACGGGTTCATCGCACCCACCAATTGGAAATTGGCCGGGAAGGTCAGCGAGCCCTGCGCCCGGCTGATGGTGACCCCCTTATCTTCCAGCGGCTGGCGCAGCACCTCCAGCACGTGCACGACAGTCCCGGCTTCATTACGGGATCCCGAATTCGGGCAGTTCGTCCAGGAACAGCACTCCGTGATGGGCCAGCGAGATCTCGCCGGGGTGCGGCGAGTTGCCGCCGCCTACCATCCCGGCATGTGCTGATGGTATGGTGCGGCGAGCGGAAGGGGCGGTTGCGCAATAACGGCGTATCGGATGGCAGTTGGTCGGCCACCGAGTAGATGCGGGTCACGTCCAGCAATGCACTGCCGGTCTTGCCGATGCCGGCGGCCATCATCACATCTTGTGGACAGGAGTACCACTTCAGGCCGACTGATGCCAGCCGGTTGCATATGCGAGAAACGAGTGGGGTTTCGATGTTTGTTCAATGCTATAGATACCGATTAGGGACATCTGGGAGAGAGCCCCACTCTCAAGACCTTTCTGTGTCGCCCGCACGCTGGGCTTGCCTGGCGGTAACAAAATAGCCTGGACTACGGCAAGCTTCCTTTTGCTGCATTGAATAAATATGACATTCATCCTCTTTTGTGAAAAATTATTGACTTTGTAGTATAGAAGTGATATTATATTCACTAAGTGAAATAAATTTCATTTTGAATATTCTCTTGAAATTATATTCACCTCTATCATAGATTATTAATCTTCGGAATAGTGCTTTCCAAATCTTAGTAAGGTTCTTCCAAGGTCAATATCGAGGTCAAACTAAATTATGAGCGCTACACCCTTGCTTCAAATTGCGATGGATTACATCTCTTTGCCGAAAGCGCTGGCAATGGCGGTCCAGGTCGCTCCAGAAGTAGATATTATTGAAATCGGTACACCGCTATGCAAAGCAGCCGGGCTTGATGCAATCCGGTCCATGCGAGAAATTTGCCCTGACAAAATCATCCTGGCCGATTTTAAGACCCCGGATGTCGGCGGTCTCGAAGCGACAATGGCATTTGACGCCGGTGCCGACATGATGACTGTGATTGGAGGTGCCGCCCTCGCTACGGTCCAACAAGCGCTGGATGTTGCCCGCAAGCGGGGCAAGGAAATGTTGATGGAACTCACCGGCGTACGCGACATCATCGCCCGTGCGACCGAATGGCGCCGAATAGGCATCGAACGTATCGTTTATCACCGCGAGTGGGATGCCCAATCCGCTGGCCGCGAATGGACGGAAGAGGATAAGGACATTATCCGCGAATTGATCGAGATGGGCTACAAAGTCACGGTTACCGGCGGAATGACCATGGAACTTCTGCCTTTTTTTGCCGACCTGCCAGTGTCTGTTTTGATCTGCGGGCGCGGCATTCGTGAGGCGGCCAATCCGCGTGCCGCTGCTCACGAAATGCGCCTGGCCCTGGCCGAACTGTGGTCAGGGGCGACCCCCAGCACCCGGAGAACAACTGCCTCCGGAGCTGCGACGGTTTCAGACATCGCGGATCTCGCGGTCAAGGCAATCCGGTGGGGGGTGAGCGAGATGGGTCTGGCGCTGGTGGTGGACGGGCGCGAATGCCCCGGCTGCGATTCCCCTCGCCGTTTTTGTTTGAACTCCCAAACAAATATCCAAAGCCCAGGCAGTTTGCGCTCCGCAGACATCGTACGCAGTCTGGGACAGAGTGTTAGCGCGAACGGGGCATTTGGCGAGGTCTCTGATAACGCATTTTTCCTCGATCCGACGCAGTTGGGCGATCTTTCGCGCAACCGGGTGATTGACTTATTGAACGCCACCGGAACCGCCCTGCGAAAATTAGGGCATCCGGTTGATACCAACGCGGGCATTCGGGCCGCGAATCAAGTATTTGGAATCTCTTAGGAGGTAAGGTCATCTATGGCTACATCACGTTTGCAAGTTACAGCATTGGGAATGGTCGAAACAAAAGGGCTGGTGGCCTCCATCGAGGCGGCGGATGCCATGACCAAAGTGGCGCATGTGCGCCTGATCTGCCAGGAAGAGATCGGCGGCGGCTTTATCACCATTATGGTACGCGGTGAAGTCGGCGCGGTACAGGCTTCGGTGGATGCCGGAGTTGCAGCGGCTAAGCGCGCCGGGGAACTGGTAGCAGCTCACGTGATCGCCCGGCCTCATCCGGTGGTAGAAAAGCTGCTCAACCAGGGCCCGACCAAGATCGTTCGGGCGCTGGCTAACTTGCCTGCCGAACGCTAGGCATTCAAAAGGCGAAGAACCATGGACCTAAGAACTTATATACTGATCAACTCAATGCAACCCCAATATGCAGCGCTCACCGGGATGCTGCTCAGGGGAGATGTTCCTGTGGAAGGCATGGCTGAGGTGTTCGTCGAGCTGGCGCCTGCCAGTGAAGTCTACGAATTCCTGGATGTAGCTCTCAAGACGAGTGACGTTCGCCCGGGAACCTTGAGTGTGGAGCGGGAATTCGGCAACCTCGAAATCCATGCGCCCTTCCAGGAAGCGGTACGCGTGGCCGGGAGCGCGGCGCTGGCCCACTTCAACCTATCGGAATACGACCGTGTAAAGCCCGAAATCGCTTCGGTAAAAATGGTCACGAACGTGGATGCCTATGAGGCCCAGTTGGTGAACCAGTCCAGCCGCGGCGGGTTGTTGCTGCGCGGCCAGACCCTGTGCGTGCTCGAAGTTGCGCCGGCCTCCTACGTGATGCTGGCCGCCAATGAAGCCGAAAAAGCCTCCCACATTACGCTTGTCCACTACCAGTCCACCGGTCGTTTTGGGCGCTTGTACATTTCAGGCACCGAGTCCGAGGTCAAGGTAGGGCGCGATGGTGCCATCAAGGCGATCCGCAGTTTGAGCGGCCAGGGCAAATAAGCCCCCCGCTGGAGGTCCTCCGGTGAAATACATTTGCATGGAAGATATCGAAAACCTGGCTGCGCAGGGTAAAAAAGAACTGGTGGTGGACGGGAACACAGTCGTGATGGAAATGGCGCGCGATATGGCCCGCCAGATGGGGATCACCATTGTGGATGGTACCCGCCCTGCGCCGGCCAAAGCGAACCCACCAGCCGGCTCTGCAGCGCCAGCCAAAGTGACATCTCCAGCCACGCCGGCAGGGGCAGCCAGGGCGGCTTCACCGGTTGCAGCCGCGGGAGGCGAGGCGGCCCCCAAGCCAGCCGCCGCCAAACCGAGGGGCTGCCAACACGGCGCATTGCCGGCCGTTGCGGGGCGGCCGGAACAGCCGAAGAGCCAACCAGGTTCGGATGGGGTGGTCGATCAACTGGTGGAACTCGTCAGGCAATCCACCGGAAAGCGCAGCGGAAACTGAGCGTTTGGTAGAGCGAGGAGAGAACATGATTGTTGCAAAAGTTGTGGGTTTGGCAGTTGCCACCCTTAAACACGAAACACTAAAAACAACCAAATTGCTGCTCGTTCAACCTGCAGATGCCAGTGGGGACTCGCATGGGGAGCTCTTTTTGGCAGTCGACCTGGTCGGCGCGGGCGAGGGCGAACTCGTCGTTGTGAGCCAGGGCAGTTCGGCACGTGCGGTCACCGGCCTTAATTCGTCGCCGATTGATGCAGCGATCGTTGGTATTCTTGACTCCCTGCGTTTCGATGGAGCCATTTCCTACAGGAAGGAATAGATCAGCATGGCAAAAACAAGCGAAAGTCAAAACGTTCTTCAAGAAGCGGAAGACAGCCTGGATCCCGGAATGCGTGCGTTGGGAATGATCGAGACGCGCGGGTTGGTGGCCTGTATTGAGGCGGCGGACGCCATGGTCAAGGCTTCCAATATTACGCTGCTCGATCTGCGCGCCATTGGCTCTGGTTATATGACCGTCATGGTGCGCGGAGATGTTGGCGCCGTGCGGACAGCCATTGACGCGGGTTCACAGGCCGCACGCCGGTTGGGCGAGGTGGTTTCGGTACGGATCCTGCCCAGCCCTCACCTGGACCTCGAAAATCTGCTGCCTGCGGCGCTCTAGTAAACGGGTGAGGCATACGTGAGCACACCGACAAAGGTAACGGCTACATCCCTCAGGAATAAGAAACGTAAAGGCCAGAAGATCACCTTGCTGACCGCCTACGATTCTCCGATGGCGGGATTCATCAATGCTGCCGGTGTGGACGTGGTGCTGGTCAGCGATGCCGTGGGCACGGTGGGGCTCGGCCGTTCCGAGGCGGTCTCGGTGAGCGTGGAAGAGATGATCTATCACACCCAGGCCGTAGTGCACGGGGCGGGGAATTCCATGGTTGTCACCTCGCTGCCTTTTGGCTCGTATGAGACCGTGGAGCAGGCGGTCAGCACGGGCGTCCGGCTGATGAAAGAAGGACACGCTGAAGGAGTCCACCTGGAAGGAACCGCGGTGGATGCGCCCAAAGTGAAGGCGCTTGTGCATGCCGGTGTGCCTGTATTAGGACACCTGGGAGTCACCAAGCAGAAGATCGTACGCACCGGAACGATCCAGACCCAGGGCCGAACGGCAGCCGGCGCGGAAGTAGTCGTGGCTGACGCAGTAGCGCTGGCGGATTCAGGCGCCTTTGGTTTGATCCTGGAGTGCATCCCCGATCGGTTGGGGGCCATCATCACCCGCAGCCTGGATATTCCCACCATTGGGATTGGGGCCGGGCCGGAATGCGATGGTCAGGCGTTGGTGACGCAGGACATGCTGGGGATGTTCAAAGAGCTATCCCCACGGTTCCTGAAAGTGTACCTGGATCTGACCCAGATCATCGTGGCGGCGCTGACGCAGTACCGTACGGAAGTAGAACAGGGGAAATTCCCCGGACCAGAACACTGTTATGCGATCGAGGATGAAGAACTGGCCAAGCTGTTGGTCCAGTTGCGAAAATTGACAATCTAAGGAACAAAAAGAAAAGGAGGCAATAACTCATGGCTGAGTCTCTGAAAGGAAAAGTTGCGGTCATTACGGGGGTCGGCTCCGGGTTCGGGAAGGCCACGGCAGAATTGTTTGCCAAACTTGATCAGGTGAACCTGATTTTGATTGACTTGAACCAGCAGGCTCTCGATGCCACGGCCAAGGTCTGTAAAGAAGCCGGTTCGAAGGTTATCGCCCTGGCAAGTGATGTGACCAAACCTGAGACTTTCGAGCGTGCGCTCAAAGAAGCGCTCGATACCTTCGGCAAGGTGGATTTCCTGATCAACTACGCAGGTGGTGCGCTTAAAGTGGCACCCATTGAGGAAATGGATGACGAAATCAACCGCCGCATCATCGACCTGAACCTGACCAGCGCCATCATGAGCTGCCGGACCTTCACCCCGCAATTCAAGAAACAAGCTTCCGGCAAGATCATCAACGTCTCCAGCGCATGCGATCGGCGCTCCTGGCCGGGCTGGTCCGTTTACTCGGCGGCCAAAGCCGGCTTGAACGCCTTCACAAAATGCCTGTATACTGAACTGCGTCCGCATGGGATCGCGGTCACGCTGCTGGTGCCGGGCGGATCCAATACCGGGTTCCAATCGGCGGCGGACGGTGTTAAAAAATTCGAGTGGGATGAAGACCTGGCGGTACGGCCCGAACATTTTGCTGATATGGTTTACCAAACCTGTGCGCTAACAAAAGGCGGATGCGTATCAGAGATGTTGGTGTACGGGTTGGCGCAAGACGTCAGCGGCTTCTAATATTAATGAGAGTGCCTAGAACTGAGTTTCCCGAGGATTCCATGACCATGGTCTGCAATCAACTTGGTCAAATGGAAAAAATCTGCCAGCGGGAGAAAGAAGGTGAAGAGGACACGATAGCAGATAGAAACTGACGTGGGTCGCCCAGAAACCGATTTCATGAAAAAGGCCCTTGTCGGAATCCAGGTGCGACGAATCTAATCTTTTCCCTATTCTCAGCATATTCTGTAGAGGAGAAATCTCAAAATGAAAAAGACCCTGTTTGTTCTTTTGAGCATACTAGTACTCACCAGCATGCTCTTATCCGCTTGCGGCACTCCCGCCAAGCCCACCACGGCTCCGGCGACCCAGGCTCCGGCTGCTGCCACCCAAGCTCCGGCTGGCAAGACCGTCAAGAAGATTGCGTTCTTTGTATCCGATCTGAGCAACGTATTCCACCAAGCCCAGGCTGCCGAGGCGAAGAAGTACGCCAAAGCCAAGTACAACGCTGACGTGTTCGTGTTCGACGGCAAATCCGACAGCGCAACCATGGTCCAGAACGTAGACCAGGTTGTAGCGCAGGGCATGGACGCGGCCACGATCCAGCCGTGGGACCCCGATTCCAACAAACCGGGTGTGCTCGCAGCCCTCGATAAGGGCATCATCATGACCTCTTTCTTCAGCCCGCTGGCTGACACCGGAATCCCGGTGGCCCGCAGCGATGAAAAAGGTATTGGCTTTGCAATGGGTGCAGAGATGGCCACGCAGTGGAAGGCCGCCTTCCCCAACAAGCCGATCGTGATGGTTGAATTGGGTTGGCCGACCAATGCCCAGGTCATTTCCGGACGCACCGATCCGTTTGTGGCGGGTGTAAAGTCAGTAGACCCCTCAGCAACCGATCTCGGCTGCCAGGATGCCAGCAAGGGTCAGGACGCGGCCAAGCAGATCATGACCGACCTCATGACCACCCACCCGGAGATCAACCTGATCTACTCCGAGGCCTCCAACCTGACAGTTGGAACGATGGCTGCCCTGCAGCAGGCCGGACGAGGCAAGTTTGACAACGGGAAGCCGTTGACCGAGATCGTCGCCAGCGTCGACTTCGACGAAGTTGAGATGAAGCAGGTCTACGATCCGAACAGCTCATTGAAGCTGTCCATGGGCCTTCCCCCAGTCGAGACCGCCGACGGCCGAATCGACCTGATCATGGATGTGGCCAGCGGCAAGGTGCCTCAAGTTTCGCAACCCGCCCAGGAGTTCTTCTACAAAGCCTACAACATCTCCTACTGGACGATGCCAGGCGCGGATGCGGCGAAATGGCTGAATAGCGAGTTCGGTACCAACGTTCAGGCTCCGGCCGCTCAGGCACCTGCGACGAAGACCGTGAAGAAGATTGCGTTCTTTGTATCCGATCTGAGCAACGTATTCCACCAGGCCCAGGCTGCCGAGGCGAAGAAGTACGCCAAAGCCAAGTACAACGCTGACGTGTTCGTGTTCGACGGCAAATCCGACAGCGCAACCATGGTCCAGAACGTAGACCAGGTTGTAGCGCAGGGCATGGACGCGGCCACGATCCAGCCGTGGGACCCCGATTCCAACAAACCGGGTGTGCTCGCAGCCCTCGATAAGGGCATCATCATGACCTCTTTCTTCAGCCCGCTGGCTGACACCGGAATCCCGGTGGCCCGCAGCGATGAAAAAGGTATTGGCTTTGCAATGGGTGCAGAGATGGCCACGCAGTGGAAGGCCGCCTTCCCCAACAAGCCGATCGTGATGGTTGAATTGGGTTGGCCGACCAATGCCCAGGTCATTTCCGGACGCACCGATCCGTTTGTGGCGGGTGTAAAGTCAGTAGACCCCTCAGCAACCGATCTCGGCTGCCAGGATGCCAGCAAGGGTCAGGACGCGGCCAAGCAGATCATAACCGACCTCATGACCACCCACCCGGAGATCAACCTGATCTACTCCGAGGCCTCCAACCTGACAGTTGGAACGATGGCTGCCCTGCAGCAGGCCGGACGAGGCAAGTTTGACAACGGGAAGCCGTTGACCGAGATCGTCGCCAGCGTCGACTTCGACGAAGTTGAGATGAAGCAGGTCTACGATCCGAACAGCTCATTGAAGCTGTCCATGGGCCTTCCCCCAGTCGAGACCGCCGACGGCCGAATCGACCTGATCATGGATGTGGCCAGCGGCAAGGTGCCTCAAGTTTCGCAACCCGCCCAGGAGTTCTTCTACAAAGCCTACGACATCTCCTTCTGGACGATGCCGCGCGCGGATGCAGTGACCTGGCTGAACAGCGAGTTTGGAACCAGCGTCAAGTAGTAATCGATTAAACCCGAAGGAAAAGTTTTAGTTTGAAACTTGACGGGGGAGGGGCCCAGGTCTTTCTCCCGTCAAGTTCAAGGAGCCGAGGCATGAAATCGACAGAGAATGTTCTGGAGATCAGGAACCTTGTGAAAGATTTCCCGGGGGTGCGGGCAGTTAATAATGTCAGTTTTGACATAAAGCGGAATACCGTCCACTGCCTGATCGGGGAGAATGGCGCCGGGAAATCCACCCTGATCAAGATGCTGACTGGTGCTTATCGCGCGCACGAGTGGACAGATCTTGCTGAATGGCGAAGAATACAATCCGCGCAGCACACGGGATGCGAAACAAAAGGGCATCAGCACACTTTTCCAGGAACTCAATATCGTCGACCAGCTTACTGTCGAGGAAAACCTGACCCTGGGCATGGAAGAAACGACCCTGGGTTTCATCAGAAAGACAGATAAGATCAACCGGATGGTCAGCGTCTTGAACGGCATCGAGCCGTCCATCAAGCCCAAGCAGTTGGTCTCGTCGCTGAGCGTTGCTAAGAAACAGATCGTCGAGATTGCCAAGGCGGTCGCGGCGGAGTCAGACATCATAATCATGGATGAACCGACGGCCGCGATTTCAGAGAGCGAAATTGACCGATTATTTACCATCATAAAAAGCTTGCGTGAGAAGAACGTCACCGTCATCTACATCTCACACCGCCTGGATGAGATCTTCCAAATCGGAGACTATGTGACGGTCATGCGGGATGGCAAACACATCGACACGAAACCTGTCGCTGAGATCAAGGACCGGTCAGAACTAATCAAGTTGATGATCGGCAAAACAGTATTCGAGCAGTACACACCCCCGGAACATGAATGCCAGGATACGATCCTGGAAGTCAAACACCTCTCGAACCACAGGCTGAATGACGTTTCCTTTGAAATCCACGCCGGAGAAATCGCCGGCTTCTATGGTCTGGTAGGCGCTGGTAAAACAGAGCTAGCTCGCGCCATCTTTGGCGCGGATGCCTATACAGGCGAGATCCTCTTTAAAGGTAAAAAACTTAAACCATCACCGGAAAAAGCCATCGCGGCGGGGATTACGCTGGTGCCAGAAGAACGGAGATCCCAGGGATTGTTCACCATCCTGACCATTCGCGGGAATGTACCCGTAATGAACATGAATAAAATATCCCGCAATGGATTCATCAATAGTACAACGGAACGCAATGTAACTCTCGAATATGTGGACAAACTGAATATAGCCACCAACAGCATTGAGAAGGAGGCCATGAAGCTCTCGGGAGGCAACCAGCAAAAGGTTGTCCTCTCCAAGTGCCTCTTCGCAGAATCTGATTTGCTGATGATGGACGAGCCAACCCGCGGTATTGACGTGGGTTCCAAGAGCGAGATCTACAGTATCATCCGCCAGCTATCCAAGGAGGGGAAAACCATCATAATTTTCTCTTCGGAGTTACCCGAGGTGATGAATATTTGCGACAGCATCTACCTTCTGTACGACGGAAGCCTGAAGTCCACAATGCGGAATTGCAGTGAGGTTAACAGCGAGAATATACTCCACATCGTCACAGGAGGAGCATAGACATGGAACTCAACCAGGCGAAGAAATCGATCAAGGGTGGCAAGCTGAGCGACGAGTCGTTCATCACCCTGTTCATGGTGATCGTGCTGATTGCTTTGTTCGTACTTGCCAGCGTCGTTGTACCGAACTTTTACAAGCCCCAGAACATTCTCAATCTCGTTACCAACAACTGGTTCATCATTACCCTCGGAATTGGCATCACGTTCGTAATGATCACCGGGAACTACGACATGTCGGTCGGCGGTAACATCGCGTTAACCGGAGTGCTAGCGGTCTGGTTTTGTCAGGGGGTAAATGTATCCCAGAATTCCCTGGCAAATGGGCTAGGGCTGCCTTATGCCGTTGCCGTCGGACTTGCCCTGCTGTGTGCGATGGGCGTCGGTGCGGTCAATGCCTTCTTCATTACCAAGTTAAAGGTACCTTCCATTATCGTCACGCTCGGCACGGCAATGCTCGCCCGCGGCGCTGCCCAGGTCATTACGCAAGGCGCACAGCGCAATACCAGCCTGCCCGATGCCTTTGGCGTGCTGGGGAGTATCGGTATCCCCGGAACAACCATTCAACTTTCGCTGGTGGTCATGATCGTCCTGATCATCATCGCCTTCATTTTCGAGAAGAAGACCGTTCTCGCGAGACGGATCTACCTGATCGGAGCGAATCCGGAGGCAGCCCGGCTCTCAGGCATCAATGTATCCAAGTATCTCACCGGGCTCTACATCCTGAGCGGATTGCTGGCCGGGATCACTGGAATACTTCTGGCCTCCGAGTACAAGGCCGGGATATCCAGCCGGGCAATGGGATACGAGTTCGACGCGCTGGTTGTCGTGCTTTTGGGAGGTGTCAGTATTGCGGGAGGGTTTGGATCTGTGCTGGGGATGCTAGTGGGTGCTCTCATCCTTTCCGTTGTTACAACGGCTGCCACCGGCCTCCTTCTTTCCCCAGACTGGCAATTCATCCTCAAGGCGGTTTTCACCTTCCTTGCGATCATTGCGCAACGTTTCGCCCTAAATAAAAGGAAAGGCTGATGATAATGCACTGCATGGACAGCGGGCATTTTCATAGGAGCTTATAACGTGGATACCATAAAAAAAGAGTTACCCCAAATGCAATTGGATCGATCGGCGATGATCCGGTCAAACATCAAACGCTATTATATATACGTCGTCCTGGTGTTGATCGTGGTTGTATTAAGCGTAGTGAAATTGGACCAGGGCAGCCTGTTCGCCCGGGGACAATTCCTTAGTCCAGACAGCCTCATCAACCTTTTGCGCAGCGCCGTTCCTATTATGATCTTGAGTGGTGCATTCACGCTTTTGATGATCTCGGGCTACATCGACCTGTCTGTCGGCAGCGCCATGAGCCTGTCCGCGGTGGTGTTCGCCTGGCTCATTCTGAACGGATGCAGCTTCCTGGTCGCTTTTTCCGCCGTATTGATCGTGGGGACCGTGATGGGCTTCCTTAATGGATATCTGGTAATGAAGTTGAACATCACCCCCGTGATCGCTACATTGGTGACGCTGAACCTGTTCAAAGGCATTGCCCTGCTGATCACCGGGCGTGCCAATTCCTCCATCAAAGGGACCGCCACGCAGCCCATGCCTGCCTGGATCAACGATTTCGGGCGGAAAGATGTTCTTTTCGGGCTGCCCTGGGCATTCTGGGTGGCGATACTCGTAATCATCATACTTGTGATCGTCCAGAGAAAGACGATCCTGGGTAAATACGCCGCAGCCATCGGAGGCAACCGCCTGGCGGCTGAGCTTTCCGGGATCAACGCGGCCAAAATGGTATGGCTTTTGTATATCGTCGTAGGTTTGTTTGCCGCGCTGGCCGGGATTGCACGCGCAAGTTATATGTCTCTTGGGGATCCGCTCTCGGGTGATGGCATGGAGCTGAACTGCCTGATTGCCGTGCTGTTAGGAGGCACCGCCTTCTCCGGCGGTGAGGGTTCGGTTGCCAAGACGATCATCGGCGCCCTGATCATTATATGCGTGACGACCGGCCTCATGACCGTTATCCCTCCTTACTGGCAGAATGTTGCCAAAGGCACGGTTTTGATTGTTGCGGTTGTCCTCAACCACCTGCTGGTGCGGGAAAAAATCAAAGCTTAGGTAGATCTGGTCTTATGTTCAAGATGCCTGTTGGTCTCTACGAAAAAGCACTGCCCGCCTCCCTTTCCTGGGAAGAGCGTCTGGCTGCCGCGGGCCAGGCCGGCTATGATTATATCGACCTCTCGATCGACGAAAGCGACGAGCGCATGGCCCGGCTGGACTGGTCGGCCTCCGAGCGGGCTGCTTTACGTCGATTCCATTGCCAACACGGGCGTCAAGATCATGACGATGGTCCTGAGCAGTCATCGCAAATATCCGCTTGGCAGTCATTCGCCTGAACTGCGCAGGCAGGGGCGGGAAATATTACGAAAAGCGATCGACTTTGCGGGAGACATTGGGTTGCGCGTCGTCCAGGTGATGGGCTACGATGTCTTTTACGAAACGAGCGACGAAGAGACAGGGGCGAATTTCATAGACAGCCTGCAACTAAGCGTCAATTGGGCCGGTCAGGCTGGTGTAATGTTAGGATTGGAAAACCTGGATACCCCGTTCGTGGAAAACTTGAGCAAGGCACTGGCCATCATCCGTAAGATCAACTCGCCCTGGCTGCAACTGTACCCCGATATCGGTAATCTTGCCGCAGCCGGGTGTTACCCGCCGGATGAGATCGCCCTTGCCAAAAGACAAATCCTGGGCATTCATGTCAAAGATGCTTTGCCGCGCATCATACGCGGGGTGCCCTTTGGAGAGGGCATCGTTCCGTTCCAAGCGACTTTCCAGGCGCTGGCTCAGACCGGTTTCTGGGGCCTGCTCGGCGTGGAAATCTGGGGAGACAGGCATGCTGACCCTGATCCCATCGCTTCCGTCACTGCCGCCCGCAGGTTTGTAAATGATCTGGTTTTGGAAGCCTGGCCCGATGGTTGCCCATTTGGCTGTCTCGAGCTGGAAAAGGAATCCCAAACTGATAACGCGCCGATATAATAATGTTACCGAAGTGCAGCCCCAATCCTGGGGACCGAACGCCTGATGATATTTGGAAAAGGTGACAGCCATGCCTCCATATGACACGATACGCCTGATTAACCATATTTTGAACCTTTACTATATTGAAGAAATGACCCAATCGGAAATTGCGCAACGTTTGGGCTTGTCTACAGCCAAGGTTAATCGTTTGCTCCTAAAAGGGCGCGAGCAAGGGTACGTTAACATCACCATTCGGACTCCTTACCAACAATTGTTCGATCTGGAAGCCCGCCTGGAGGCCGTCTTTGGAATACAAGATGCGATCGTTATTCCGTCTTTGCCGGAGGGCAGCAGTTCGCCGTTGAATGACATCGGCCCTGTGGCGGCAGATTACTTGCTCGCGCACCTGCGAGATGGCGATATATTGGCCATCACTCCGGGCACCACGGTTCAGGCCGTGGCCCAGGCGCTGGAAGCCACGCGTCCTTACCGGGTGGAGGTCGTGCCAATGCTGGGATCGGTCCAAGGCCCGATCGAATCGGATATGAACTATCTGGCTACGAATATGGCTGAAAAGTTGGGTGGCAAGCCCTATCAGCTCCACGCGCCAGCTTTTGTGGAGACGCGGGAGAATTGCGAGTTACTCAGTTCCATGGAGCCGGTCAAAGAAATCCTGGATATTGCCCGCCGCGCAAGCATTGCACTCCTGGGGGTTGGCACAGTGGACGCGGAAGCCTCACGCTTTGTACAGTACACGGCCCTTTCCGCGGAGGACATGAACCGGATCGCTGAAGCCTGTGGAGGCGTGGGTGAAATCGCAGCCCACATTTACGACCTGGACGGCCAACCTTGCGCCAAGGAATATACCGACCGACTGATCGGGCTGACCCTGGCCGAGATCCAAAATATTCCTTTCAGAATCGGTGTAGCGGCTACAGCAGCCAAAGCACTACCTATTTATGGCGCCTTGCGCGGCGGTTACCTGCATGCGCTCATTACCGATGAAGCCGCTGCGCGTGGAATTCTCAAATATTTCGACCAGGGGTTTCGAAAATCACCCAAGGGATTGGAGGCCGTTCATGCTGTTAGAGAAGCTTCGTGAGATCGTCTGGAAATGCAATTTGGAACTGCCTAAAAATGATCTGGTCAAGATGACCAGCGGCAATGTCAGTGGGCGTGACCCTGAAACGGGATTGGTAGTCATTAAACCAAGCGGTTACAAATTCGAGGAACTGACCCCTGCGCACATGGTGGTGGTCGATCCGGATGGCCGAGTGGTGGAGGGAAATCTCAAGCCCTCGACGGATACGGACACGCACTTATATGTCTACAACCACCGGCCTGATATTTTCGGGATGGTCCACACCCATTCACCGTATGCGAGCAGTTTTGCCGTCCTGGGGCAGCCGATTCCAGCCTGCCTGACCGCTTCCGCTATGCTGGGCGGTGAAATTCCCCTGGGAGGGTATGCACCTATCGGTGGGGAAGATATCGGCCAGGAGATCATCAACAAAATCGGTAAGGCGTTGGCGATCGTCATGCAGAATCACGGCGTGTTTACAATCGGCGCTTCGGCGCAAGAAGCAACCAAGATGGCGGTTGAAGTGGAAGAGATCGCCAAGATCACGCACCTGGCAATGTTGCGCGGGCAGCCGATCTTGCTCAAGCCGGAACAGATGGATTACATGGTGAACTTATATCGGAATGAATATGGCCAACGTTGACGTCAGCATTGAAGATAGTGAGGAATTATGACCGTACTTGAAAATAAAGTTGAAAGCGTTGCCCTTCCTGGCAGCCGGGAATTATTAAATACTTTGCCGCGTGAAAAATTGGCCTGGATGTTGCAACGGATGTGCGAAATCCGGTACTTCGAAGAAAAAGCAGAAGATCTATATATGCGCGGCCAGGTGCACGGTACGATGCACCTTTCGATCGGACAAGAAGCAGGTTCCGTCGGCAGCATCGCGACACTAAGGCCCGAGGATCTGATCATCCACCATCATCGCGGCCACGGACATACGATCGCCAAGGGCGCCAACCTGACCACGATGTTCGCCGAGTTTCTGGGTAAAGAGGCGGGTTATTGCCGCGGACGTGGCGGCTCGATGCATATCGCCGATATTCCCGGAGGCAACCTGGGCGCCACGGGAGTGGTCGGCGGCGGGATCCCAACGGCGGTGGGAATTGCGCTGGCGCTGCAAATGCGACGTTCAGATAAGATCCTGCTCTCCTACTTTGGAGACGGGGCCTCGAACGAAGGTGAGTTCCACGAGTTGTTAAACATGGCCTCCATCTGGAAGCTGCCGGTGGTTTTCATTTGCGACAATAACCAGTATGGCATGTCGATGCATGTATCAAAATCAATGAACATCCAGCATATTTCCACTCGAGCCGCAAGTTACGGGATCCCCGGCAAGACTGTGGATGGCAACGATGTGTTGGCGGTCTATGAGGCGGTGACGGCTGCCGGCGAGTATGCCCGCTCGGGTAAGGGGCCCTCGCTGATCGACTGCCTGAGTTACCGCTGGCGCGGGCATTCCAAGAGCGACCGCAATCTCTACCGGACGCCGCAGGAAATCGATGAATGGAAACACAAATGTCCCATCCAGCGCTTCAAGCAGGTGCTGGTGGATGCAGCCGTGATGACCGGCGACGAAACTGAGGCCATCGATCAGGCAGCCAAAGCGGCTATCGATCACGCCGCCGAGGAAGCGCTGACCTTTCCCGAACCGTCGCCCGAGAATATGGAAGACGAGGTTTATGCTTTATGAGCACTGAAACGAAACGCGAACTCACGTATTTGGAAGCCTTACGCGAGGCAATGGTCCAGGAGATGCGCGTTGACAACGAGGTCTTCCTGATAGGAGAGGATGTTGGCACCTATGGAGGTGCATTTGGCGTAAGCAAAGGCATGCTCGAAGAGTTCGGGCCAGAGCGTGTGCGTGATACCCCCATCTCAGAAGCAGCAATTGCAGGCGCAGCCACGGGAGCGGCCCTGATGGGCATGCGGCCGATCATGGAAATCATGTTCATGGATTTCCTGACGATCTCTATGAACCAACTGGTCAATGCGTCTGCCAAGATGCGCTTCATGTTTGGCGGCAAGTGCAGCATCCCAATGGTAATCCGCGCCCCATCGGGCTCGGGCACCGGCGCGGCAGCGCAGCATTCTCAAAGCCTGGAAGCCTGGTTTGTAAATGTGCCGGGGATCAAGGTAGTGGCGCCCTCCAGCCCGTATGATGCCAAAGGGTTGCTGACCACTGCCATTCGAGATAACAACCCGGTCCTGTTCATGGAACACAAGTTGCTGTACCGGCTCAAGGGTCCCGTTCCGGAAGAATCGTACTGCATTCCCCTGCAGTCGGCCGAGGTCAAACGTGAAGGGCGTGACCTGACGATTGTAGCCTATTCGATTATGGTGCCGCGCGCGCTGGAAGCCGCAGAAAAGCTGGCGGCTGAAGGCATTGAGGTTGAAGTGGTGGACCCGCGCTGCCTGAAACCCCTCGATACGGAAACGATCATCCGCTCGGTCTCCAAGACCGGTCGGGTACTGATCACACACGAGGCGCCGTTGACCGGCGGCTTTGGAGGTGAACTGGCAGCCGTGATCGCCGGCAGCGAAGCTTTCGATTACCTGGATGCGCCAATCCGCCGCCTGGCCGGGTTGAATGTGCCGATTCCCTACAACCGATCACTGGAACGGGCGGCCGTGCCCCAGGTGGAAGACATTGTGGCGGCGGCGCGGGCATTGGCACTGGAGGGAAAGTAAAAAATGGCGACCGAAGTGATCATGCCCAAAGTTGATATGGTTATGGAAACCGGCACCTTTGTGGAATGGCTTAAGAAGGAAAACGAACCAGTCTGCAAGGGAGATCCGCTGTTTGTCATCACCACAGATAAAGCCGCGATCGAGGTGGAAGCGCCTGCAGATGGCATTCTGGCGGGGATCACCGCCAAACCAGACGATATTATCCCGGTCACTGAAGTGATCGCCTACATCGTAGCCCCGGGTGAAGCCCTGCCGGCAAAGGCAATCCCGCAAATCGTCGCAGCCGCAAGTGCGCCAGTGGCGGCTGAAATTGCAGCAAGCACGGAGCCGGCGGCAGTGGCTGCTGAAGCCGCTGAAGCGGGCAAGCTGCGGGTCACCCCGATCGCGCGGCACCTGGCGAAAGAACTGGGGTTTGACTTGAAGCAGATCAGCGGGCGTGGTCCGCGCGGCCGGATCCATAAGGCAGATGTGCTTGCTTTCAAGAAATCGCAGCCGGCCGTCGAGCCCAAACGGCCTCCGGTGCTCACATCCGCCCCGGTCCTGCCAGCGCTAACCAGGACGCCGGTCCCCGCCGGTTCATCCACAACGATACAACTGCCGGATGCCAGGCGAAAACAGGTGATCCCGCTGGCTGGAGCGCGCAAGATCATTTCCGAGCGGATGGTTTATGGCGCTTTTACCGCCCCGCATATCAATCTGTCATTGCGGGTGGATATGAGCGAGGCGATCCGCCTGCGCGAAGCGGTCCTGGAGCCGATCAAGGCCAAGACCGGGCAGCGAGTGTCATATACGGCCATCCTGGCGCGAGCGGTCGCCTTCGTACTGCCGCGCCATCCAACCATGAACGCTTCGCTGGCGGATGGTAACCTGATTTATTGGGAAGATATCCACCTGGGGATTGCCACGAACGTCGAAGAAAGCCTGATCGTGCCGGTGATCCGCGAGGCACAAACCAAAAGCCTCGAGCAGATCGTCACCGTCCTGGGCGATCTGACCGAGCGCGCCCGCACCCAGCGACTGATGCCTGCCGAAATGTCCGGCAGCACTTTCACCATCTCCAACCTGGGGATGTACGGCGTTGAGAGGTTCACAGCCATTATCAATCCTCCCGAATCGGCCATCCTGGCGGTGGGGAAGATGGTGGACACCCCCGTTGCCAATGAAAACCAGGTAGCGCTGCGCCCTATGATGGAATTGACCGCCTGCGCGGACCATCGCATTTCCGATGGTGCCACGGTGGCGCGCTTCCTGGCAGATCTCAAAGCCACCCTGGAAAACCCGTATTTGTTAATCTGATCCAGGCTCAATTGACTGAATCAGTCGCAGGGTGGCAGCGTCCGATGAAATATTGATCGATGGACGCATTTTTTTTGCTGTCGGCTCAAAGGTCGAGAAAACGTTTACTCACTTCCGGGAAATTTTCCATTAAATCTTATGCAACCACTCTCGAAAATTACTCACCTCATTATCGATATGGATGGCGTCCTATACCGGGGCGACCAACCCATGCCGCGCCTGTGTGAATTCTTTACTTTCCTGCGCGAACGTCCCATCGCTTTTATCCTGGCAACGAATAACTCAACGCGTACATCCCAGGAATATGCGGATAAGCTGGCCGGAATGGGTGTAGTGGTTTCTGCGGATGAAATCCTGGTTTCGGGCCAGGCCACGGCGCGCTTCCTGGCTCGTGAATACCCGCGCGGAACGCGTGTCCATGTGTTCGGGATGCCGGCGCTCAAACAGGCGATGACTGACGAAGGTTTCATTCTTGCCGATGAGGACGTTCAACTGGTGGTCGCCAGCATGGATCGGAGCGTCACCTATGAAAAACTCAAGCGGGCTACCCTGCTGATCCGTGGCGGTGCGCGCTTCATTGCCACGAACCTGGATCCCACCAATCCTTCCGAAGAAGGGTTGATCCCCGGCACGGGCGCCATGATCGCTGCCCTGGCCTCCGCTTCTGAGACCACGCCAACCGCGATCGGCAAGCCGGAGCCGACCATGTACCAACTGGCGATGGAACAGATGGGCGCCCGTCCCGAGACGACCGCTGCCCTTGGCGACCGAGTTGACACGGATATTCTGGGCGGGAAAAGGGCCGGCTTGACCACTATTTGTGTTTTATCGGGTTCATCGGATCGCGCCGAGGCGGAAGCCATCGGTACGGATATGATCTTCGATAATATAGCCCATTTATTGGAAACCTGGAGTCATCCAGCATCACGGTCCGGGCAATGATCTTCACAGGTGAACGCAAAATGGCGCACGGGAGATGAAAATGGACTATCTCGCGGGCATTGACCTGGGCTCGACAAGCCTCAAATGTGTGATCTACGATCTAGCCGGTAACGTTGTCGCCAGTGGCTCCCGACCGACAGAGCGTTATAACCCGTATCCCGATAACCCGGAATGGACAGTCTGGCAGCCGGAACAGATTTGGGGCGGCACGGCGGCAGCTATTAAAGATGCGGTTACCAAGCTGGGTGATGCCCGCCAGATCAAAGCCTTGGCTGTGACGGGGATGGGTATGGATGGTGTCCCCATTGATGAGCATGGCAACTGGCTTTATCCGTTCATTAGCTGGCATGACCCGCGCACCGAGGCGCAGCTACGCTGGTGGGAAAGCCAGATCGGCGCGGAATGGAATTTCCGAGTTGGCGGAAATACCTTGTGGCGCTTTAGCACTGCCTTGCGGCTTTTATGGATGGCCGAGCACGAGCCCGGGATTCTGGCCCGTACCGATAAGTGGCTGCTGATCGAAGATTTCCTGAATTTCATGCTGTGTGGCCGCCGGGCAACCGACTATACCATGGCCTCCTGCACGCTCTTGTTCGACCAACGCAAACGCGACTGGTCCGAGGAGATCTTGTCCCAGGCCGGCATCGAGCGCCGCCTGTTGTGTGAGGCGTTTCCCAGCGGAACCCCCCTGGGCGAGGTGACGGCCGTGGCAGCGGAAGCCACCGGGCTTCCTAAGGGGACGCCGGTTATACTGGGCGGGCATGATTATTTATGCGGCGCTCTGCCGGTGGGAGCCTTTAAGCCGGGGGTTGTGCTGGATGTGACCGGCACCTGGGAAATCGTTCTGGCGGGAATCCCCGTGCCGATCCTGACCCCCGAAGTGCAGCAACTGGGTGTGACGGTTGAAACCCACGTCGCGCGCGATACCTATGCTGTCTGGGGTGGTGCGGTTGCCTCGGATATGCTGGAATGGTATCGGAAAGAATACGGCTTTGAGGCCCAGCTGCGAGCGGAAAAAGAAGGGGGTGTCGACTGGGATTACCTGATGGCGGATGCTGCCACCTCGCCTGCGGGAGCCAGGGGTGTCATGTTCCTGCCGCACATGTCAGCGGCTGGTTGCCCGGTTGTTGATGCACGCTCCTTGGGTGCCTTTGTGGGGTTGAGCAATTTTGTCCACCATGGTGACATTCTCCGGGCAATCATCGAGGGGCTGGATTACCAGGTTCTTGATATTGTCACGGCGCTCAAGACCGGTCTGGGGCTTAACCCGGACAGGCTGGTGGCGGTGGGTGGCGCCACCCGCAATTCGTTCTGGATGCAGAACAAGGCCGATATCACCGGTTTACCGATTGATGTGCCAGAAGTGGAAGAAGCTACCCCTCTCGGTGCCGCCATCCTGGCGGGGATTGGGATCGGCTTATACCGGAACGAACAGGACGCTTTCGAACAGGTTTACAAACCGGGCAAAACGTATTATCCGGACACACAGCTTAGCTCCAGGTATGCCGAGTGGTATCAAATCTATAGGCAACTTTATCCGGTTCTAAAACCAGTAAGTCATCAGCTTTATGATAAGTTCAGAGCCTGACCCAAGGAGACACCACCATGAACGAACCAAAACAAATTGTGTCCGCAAAGAATAGGCTGGGTGAAACCCCGATCTGGGAACCTGAAGAGCAGGCCCTGTACTGGGTTGATTGGGGTGGGTTGCCAACCTGCCGTTTTGAGCCGGAAACAGGAAAATTTACAACATTTCCGACGGCTCATCCGGTGACATCGCTGGCGCGCCGGGCTTCAGGAGGCTGGATTGCCATTGCCCAAGACGGGCTTTACGGATGGGAACCGAAAACCAATGAGTACGAGTTGATCTATGGGATGGCGCAGCCCGCCAGGCCGGAGATTATTTACAACGATGCTGCAGTAGATCAACAGGGACGGTTGCTGGTGGGGACGGTTAATATGCAGGATCCCTTTTTGCCAGAAGGATCGCTCTGCCGTCTTGACCCGGATGGCTCGTTCCATGTGCTTGACACTGGTTATGCCACTGCGAATGGGATCGGCTTTAGTCTCGACAGCCGGACGGTTTATGTGGCTGATCAGCGGAAATGGGAGATCCTGGCTCTGGACTATGACCCGGAAAAAGGGACAACCAGCAATCGTCGCATCTTTGCTCGCATCCCGAAGGATGAAGGTCAACCCGATGGGCTGATCGTAGATGCGCAGGGCTTTATCTGGAATGGGCATCAAGGTGGGTGGAAGCTCACCCGTTATGATCCGGATGGCAAGATCGAGCGCCAGATCCGTTTCCCTGTGGAGAATGTCATCTCGTTTGCATTTGGCGGTAAAAACCTGGATGAACTCTTTATCACAACCGCTTCGTGGGGTTTTGAAGAACAGAAACGGAAACAACAACCCCTGGCTGGCGATCTGTTCCACATCAAAATGGATGTCAAAGGACTAATCGAACCCAAGTTTGCTGGATAGCGCAGAGGAAAGGAGCTTTATGAAATACCTGACGTTGGCAGAAATTTTGCAGCCGTGTATAAGACAAAACTGGGCTGTGGGTGCGTATGACACTTGTAACCTGGAGATTACGCAGGCCATTGTCGATGCATCTGCGATTGATCAGGCTCCCGCCATTATCATGATCTACCCCCATCATACGCCGCAGGCAGAATGGCCCACTTTACTGCGCATCATCGAGGCGGAAGTGGAACGCGGACATATTCCTGCAGCGCTGGTGCTCGACCACGCCAAGACGCTTGACGAGATCGCATATGCGCTCGAACTTGGTTTTTCCGGGGTAATGATCGATGCGTCCCTGGCGCCGTTGGAGCAGAATATCACCATCACCCGGCGCGCCGTTGAGCTGGCGCATGCCTGTGGAGCCTCGGTTGAGGCTGAACTGGGGCACGTAGGCGTTGGAAGTGATGTTATCAGCCCGGACCAACAACAGGCAAATCTGACCCGCCCAGAGGATGCCAAACTCTTTGTGTATGAAACCGGTGTGGATGCGCTCGCTGTCTCGATTGGTACGCTGCACGGGCTGTATCGCGGCAAACCCAAGCTTGATTTCGAGCGGATTGCCCAATTACGCGCTGCTTGTCAGATACCGCTGGTACTGCACGGTGGGTCGGATACCCCGGACCAGGATATTCGACGCGCCATCGAAACCGGGATCGACAAGATCAATATATGGACCGATGTGCGCATCCCCTATTTGCGGAGCATAAAGGAAAAGCTGGATGGTCCCATTGAAAAGATCGATGTGCCCGAGGTGTTTGCAGCAGCACGAAAGGCGGCATTTGAGGTTATCCGCCAAAAGAACCGCTTGTTAGGTTCAGGCGGCAAGGCCATACAATACGCATAAGAGGCGTTTGGAGTTAAACCATGGGTCAGTATCTTTTGGGTATCGATAACGGCAGCACGGTCTCGAAAGCTGCTCTTTTCGATTTGCATGGCAAAGAAATAGCCGTCGGAAGTTGCAAAGCGGATACCGAGTACCCGCATCCGGGGTGGACGGAACGCGATATGGAAATGCTGTGGCAGAGCACAGCCAGCGCCATTCGCACAGTTTTGGCCAGGTCGGGTGTCAGGCCGGAAGAGATTGCCGGGATTGGCAATGCCGGGCACGGCAATGGCGCTTACCTGTTGGACAAACAAGGGCATCCGCTCCGGAATGGCATTCAATCGATGGATTTGCGTGCTGCTGGCGTGATGGCCGAGTGGAACCAGCGCGACCTCCACGCGGAGGTATTTCCGTTCACGATCCAATCTTTTTGGCCAGCGCAGCCGAACGCATTGCTTGCCTGGCTCAAGCAGAATGAGCCGCAAAATTATGAACGTCTCGGTGGAGCTTTAATGGTGAAGGACTTTATCAAATACCGCCTGACTGGTGAGATCACAAGCGATTACACCGACATGAGCGCAACCAGTTTGATGGATGTCCGTAATAAGTGCTACTCCCGCGAGTTGATGGCGCTATATGATCTTTCGGAAGCCTATGATGCCTTACCGGCATTAAAGCATAGCAGTGAAGTTGTCGGTCAGGTGACATCCGCTGCAGCCCAGGAAACTGGGTTGGCAGTCGGGACGCCAGTTGTCGGCGGTATGTTCGACGTGGATGCCAGCGCAATCGGCGCCGGGGCGATCCATCCGAACCAGGCTTGCCTGGTGGCGGGCAGTTGGAGCATCAACGAAGTTATTACCCGCAATCCGATTGTCGATCCGGGGCTGTTCATGACGACCCTCTTTGCAGATCCTGACCTGTATCTCACAATCGAAGGCAGCGCCACCTCAGCCACAAACTTGGAGTGGTTTGTGAACCAGTGTTGTGGTGATGAACGCGCCGAAGCCAAACAGCGCGGGGTTTCGGTCTATGATGTTTGCAATGAAGAAGTCGCCAGCCTGCCCCCGGGCAGCACAAATATTATCTTCCACCCATTCCTGTTTGGTTCGAACGTACAATCGACCGCCCGAGCGGGATTTTACGGCGTGGCGGGTTGGCACACGCGTGCTCATTTGCTCCGTGCTCTTTATGAAGGCGTTGTGTTCGGCCACCTGAGTCATATTGAGAAGCTGCGCATGGCTGGGGGTCACATCAATAGTGCCCGGCTGACAGGCGGCGGTTCGCGCAGCCCGGTTTGGTCGCAAATGTTTGCCGATACGATCCAGGTGCCGATGGAAGTCCCGGATGGAAATGAGATTGGGGCGCGTGGCGTGGCTTTAGGCGCTGGTATTGGCGCGGGCATCTATCGCAACTACGCCGAAGCTATCCAGGAAGCTGTGTCGGTCGTGCGCGTTCACGAACCGGATCCAGCCAACACGCCGTTTTACCTGGAGCGTTATGCCGAATATCAGCGGCTGGTAAATGTCATGCAAGGGCCGTGGGAAGCGCTGAGCAAACTCGTCGAGGCGGCTTAAAACGATGAGCACAGATCCCATAGGTATGGCGCTTGAGCAGATTTTGGCAGAAGTGGCAGCCTGTGTGCGTCAGGTCTCAAGCGAAGATCTGACCCGGGCCGCGGAGCTGATGGAGATTTCCCCGCGCATCTTTGTGGCCGGTGCCGGGCGGAGCGGTCTGTGCATGCGGGCCTTGGGCGTGCGGTTGATGCACCTGGGTAAAACCGTCTATGTGGTTGGTGAAACCACTACGCCCAGCATCGCTGCAGAAGATCTATTGATCCTGGGTTCTGGTTCCGGGCGGACTCTCGGCCTGTTGGCGATAGCCGGGAAGGCGCGCGGCCAGGGCGCTAATATCCTGCTCTTCACTACAGATGCAGCCTCACCGCTGGCCGAATTGGCCGATTATCGGGTAGCGATTCCGGCTCCGTCCCTCCAGACGGCTGAAGGAATAAACGGTCCCAAATCGGTGCAGCCCCTGGGCACCTTGTTCGAACAATCCATGCTTATTTTGTGTGATAGCCTCATACTTGGGTTGATGCAGCGAACTGGCGTTAATGCTGCACAGATGTTTGAGCGCCACGCTAATCTGGAATAGAGGTTGTGGATGCAAATCAATATCACCCACCTGCCATTTTTTCTACTCTGCCAGCAGAAGGGCAGAATACCGGATTTTCGCAGGAGATACGTTCATGGTTGAAATGACTTCGGAAGAGCGTGTCCTGTGCGTACTTCAACGTCAGGAACCGGATCGTGTACCGCATTTCGAATGGGTAGTGGATCATCGGGTTCGGGAAGCTCTCTGCCCGGGGAGCAAAAGCTATACTGATTTTGCCGTGCAGATGGGGCATGATGCCATCATTGTTGATCCGATTTATAAGAAGGAAAGGATTGGCACGAATTGCTGGCTCAGTGAGTGGGGATATATTGGACAGGATACCAATGAAGAGCATGGGGTCGAAGTGGAATCACCGATCAAGACCCTGGCTGATCTTGAACGTTACACCCCGCCAGATCCACATGTTCCAGAACGGTTTGCCGCGGTAGAGCAGGCCGTGCAAGAATTCCAGGGAGATAAAGCGGTCATCGTCCACCTTAACGATGTTTTTTCGCTCCCACGCTATCTCATGGGCATGAAAGAATTGCTTATGGCGATCATGACCAAGCCCGAATTGGTCAGGGGCCTGGTGGAGATGTCGGTGACGGTCAATCTTGAGTTGGCGCAGGAACTTGTTGCCCGTGGGGTGAAGATCGTCTATACCGGCGATGACTATGCCTATAACAAGGGACCGTTTATATCACCCAGGCACTTTCGCGAGTTCTTTTACCCCGGTCTTTGCCGCGTGATGCAGGGTTACAAAAACCTTGGCCTGTATGTGATCAAGCACACAGATGGTAATCTCTGGTCGATCATTGACATGATCATAGAATCTGGCATTGATTGCCTCGACCCGATCGATCCGCTGGCAGGAATGGATTTGGGTGAAGTCAAAGCAAAGTATGGGCAGCGAGTGGCGCTGAAGGGGAACGTGGACTGTGCCCACCTTATGACCTTTGGCACACCGGATGAAGTCATCGAGGTCACCAAAGAGGTGCTGCGCAAAGGCATGCCAGGCGGTGGTTTTATCCTCTCGTCGAGCAACTCCATTCACTCGGCGGTCAAACCCGAGAATTATCTTGCTATGCTGCAAACTTGTCGAAAATATGGCAGCTATTCGTAGAACAGCTTATTGTAATTCACTCCCTGGGTCTACCTACCGGACAGTTTTAAGAAATGGGACGCGGACGAGCGCAGAAAAACGCGGAAAAGAGCATTTTATTACCGATCTTAATAAGAAAATCCGCGTTCCCATCTGCCACCTGCCCCGCGAACTACGCGGGGTGCGCGGATAGTGCCATGGAGAGCAGGTGTCCGTGGTGAATTATTAATCAATCTTTAAGGAGTTGATATGACAATCAAATTTACCCCTACCAAACTGAAGCTGGTCAGACCGGTGCCTTCGGACATTGATATTGCCCAGGCCTCGGATATCAAGCCCATCTCCCAAGTGGCCGAGGAAGCCGGGATCCTGCCCGAAGAACTGGAATTCTACGGCCCCTACAAAGCCAAAGTGAAACTCGAGATCTTGAAGCGCCTGCAGGACCGGCCGAACGGCAAGTACGTGGATGTAACCGCCATCACGCCCACTCCGCTCGGCGAAGGCAAGACCACCACCACGGTTGGTCTCAGCCAGGCCCTCGGTGCCCACCTTGGCAAGACGGTTTTCACCGCCATCCGCCAGCCTTCCCAGGGCCCGACCTTCGGGATCAAGGGCGGGGCGGCCGGCGGCGGTTATTCGCAGGTCATCCCGATGGAAGATTTCAACCTGCACCTGACCGGCGATATCCATGCCATCACCGCTGCCAACAATCTGTGTGCGGCTGCCATCGATGCGCGCATGTTCCACGAAAGCGAGCAGGATGACGAGAAGTTGTTCAATGCCCTTTGCCCGCTGGATAAGCAAGGCAAGCGCAGCTTTTCCCCGTCCATGCTGCGCCGCCTGAAAAAGCTGGGCATTAACAAGACCGACCCCAACGAACTGACCCCTGAAGAACGCTCCAAATTCTCCCGCCTGGATATCGACCCCGCTTCGATCACCTGGCGGCGTGTAATCGATACCAACGACCGCTTCCTGCGCGAGATAGAAGTTGGCCTTGGACCGGAAGAAAAAGGCAAGACCCGTCGCACCGGCTTTGATATTACCGTGGCGAGTGAGATCATGGCAATCCTGGCATTGACCACCGATCTGGCCGATATGCGCGACCGCCTCGGACAGATGGTCATCGGCACGGACCGCAAGGGCAGCGCCGTGACTGCCGAAGACCTGGGTGTTGCCGGAGCTTTGACAGTCCTGATGAAAGATGCCATCAAGCCGAATCTGAATGCAGACCCTCGAAGGCACGCCTGCGCTGGTGCACGCCGGGCCGTTCGCCAATATCGCCCATGGACAGTCATCCATCATCGCCGACCGGATTGCCCTTAAATTGGCCGATTACGTCATCACCGAGTCAGGTTTTGGCGCCGATATTGGCATGGAGAAATTCTTCGATATAAAGTGTCGCTATTCAGGCTTGGTTCCGCAGGTGGTGGTGTTGGTTGCCACGGTACGCGCCCTCAAAATGCACGGCGGCGGCCCGAAAGTGGTGGCTGGCAAACCGCTGGCATCCCAATATACCGACGAGAATATCGAGCTGGTCACCAAGGGTCTGCCCAACATGGAACGCCATATCCAGAACGCCCTCAAATATGGCGTGAACGTGGTGGTGGCGGTCAATTCGTTCAAGGATGATAAACCGGCCGAGGTGGAACTGGTGCGGCAGGCCGCCCTGAAAGCCGGCGCAATGGATGCGGTCGTCTCCACCCACTGGATGGATGGCGGCGCGGGTGCGATCGACCTGGCCAAAGCGGTGATCAAGGCCGCCGAAAAGCCCAGCCAGTTCAAATTCCTGTATCCGCTCGAATTCTCCATCAAAGAGAAGATCGAAACCATTTGCAAAGAGATCTACGGTGCGGATGGCGTGGATTATTCGCCGGAAGCCGAAGCCAAGATCGCCCTGTACACCCGCTTGGGGTTCGCCAATTTGCCGCTGTGTATGGCCAAGACCCACCTGTCCTTTACCACCGATGCCAGCGTGAAAGGTGCACCGACTGGTTTCCGCGTCCCGGTGCGCGATATTCGAGCCTCAGTTGGGGCCGGTTTCCTCTATCCCCTGCTGGGTGAAATGCGCACCATGCCGGGTCTGCCAACCCGTCCGGTTTTCTATGATGTGGACCTGGATCTTGCAACTGGCAAGGTGCTTGGCCTGTTCTGATTTTCTTGCAGGGGCGAAGCAAGTTTCGCCCCTGCAGAGTTTGTTAGTAGAGGAGAACCATGTTTAAAGATACATCTGTGGATGCCTTGATGCCAATGGAAATGGCCGAACGGGCAGAAACCATTGGAGTACGCAAGGCTGCACTTTCGTTTTGGAAGTTGTTTGTCTTGTCGGTGCTGGCAGGGGCATTTGTCGCTCTGGGAGCCATGTTCGCTACGATCACTGCCGCAGGATCAGCAGACCTGCCTTATGGGGTGGCTCGAATGCTGATCGGCATGACGTTTTGCATTGGCTTGATCTTGATCGTCGTGGGCGGCGCCGAGTTGTTTACCGGCAATATCCTGATCGTGATGGCCTGGGCCAGCCGCAAGGTCAGCACACGGGCTTTACTGCGCAACTGGGGTACTGTCTATCTCGGTAATTTCGTCGGTTCGCTGGGTACAGCCGCACTTATATTTTTTAGCAAGCAGTATACTTTTGGCGATGGGAGTGTCGGGGCAGCCGCGCTTAAGATAGCGGCCACAAAGATGAATTACGGGTACCTCCAGGCCGTGGCGCTGGGCATCCTGTGCAACGGCCTGGTATGCCTGGCGATCTGGCTGACCTACAGCGCCCGCACCACGGGTGACAAGATCCTGGCCATTGTTTTTCCGATCACCGCTTTTGTGGCGGGCTCGTTTGAGCATAGCATAGCCAATATGTATTTTTTGCCGTATGCCCTTTTCATCAAGAACTTCGATCCAGCCTTTGTTGCCAGTTTGGCGGCCAAGGTACCCGACCTCTCCAACCTTACCTGGGGTGCTTTTTTCTTGAAAAACCTGTTGCCGGTAACGTTCGGAAATATTATTGGCGGAGCGGGGCTGGTGGCGCTGATATATTGGTTCGTTTACCTGCGTGACAAGAGCTAGACCGATTGAAATTAAGGGAGACCTGTGTACATGCAATAAAAGGGAAGACCGGGAAAGTCTTCCGGAGCATCAAGAACCGTCGCTTTGGTAAGCACTTGCAAGGTGCCCACATAGATAAGTACACTTAAGAAAGAGGATAAACATCATGACGGCTCAATTGATCGATGGAAAAATGATCGCCCAGAAAGTGCGCCAGGAAGTTGCGGCAGAAGTATCCAAACGCACAGCCGCAGGGAAACCGCAGCCGGTTTTAGCGACCGTATTGATCGGTGACCGGCCAGATTCGGCTGCTTATGTTGCTTCGAAGGGGAAAGCCTGTCAGGAATTGGGGATGGGCTCCATTAGCGAACACCTGCCTGCCGATGCCACTCAGGAACAGGTCGAGGCATTGGTCAAAAGACTGAACGCCAATCCGCAGATCAGCGGCATCCTTGTGCAATTGCCCCTGCCGGCGCATTTAGACGAGGAGCGGGTGCTTACCCTTATAAATATTGAAAAAGATGTGGATGGTTTCTCGCCCATCAATATTGGCCGCCTGGCCCAAAAAGGACGCGAGCCTCTCTTCGTTCCGTGTACACCTTATGGCTGCATCTATCTTATCGAACAAATGGGGATCAAGATCGAAGGGGCAAATGCGGTGGTGCTGGGTCGCTCAAATATCGTCGGAATGCCGGCTGCGTTGCTGCTTATCAGCCGGAATGCAACGGTCACGGTCTGTCATTCACGCACACGTGATCTGCCGGCTGTTGTTCGTCAGGCTGATATCATCATTGCCGCCATTGGTCGGACTGAGATGGTGCGAGGAGATTGGATAAAACCGGGAGCGGCGGTTATTGATGTGGGCATCAATTCTGTGCCGGATGCCACAAAAAAGAGCGGTCATCGTCTGGTCGGCGATGTCAATTTCAATGAGGCAATTGAAGTGGCCGGGTTTATCACCCCTGTCCCGGGTGGAGTCGGCCCAATGACGATCGCCATGCTCATGAAAAACACGCTTCGGGCGGCTCAGATCCAAACCCCGTGATCTCTTCTGAATCGCCGCAAAAGTGCGGTTGTGAGCCGCTGTTGCTTTTCCGGCGGCGTGGCAATTCCTTTTTCTATAACACTGGAAAAGGGGCTTCGGTTTTTTCTGCCATTGAGGAGGTGCCCGTTTGAAAGCAATCATGTTGATCGGTGCGGGCGGCACCGAAATGTTGAAACTCATGCAGGTTCCTGATCCGGTTATAAAAGACCCTCAGGATGTAATGGTGAGCCTGCATGCCAGCGGATTGAACCCGGTTGACTATAAACTACGCCGAAAGGGTGGTTATTACCCCAACCGTCTTCCCGTTATCCTGGGTTGTGACGGAGCGGGGGTGGTGCGAGCGATTGGTGAAGCGGTAACGAAATTCAAAATTGGGGACGAGGTCTTTTTCTTTAATGGTGGGATGGGTGGCGATGAGCAGGGCAATTACGCCGAAATGACCATCGTCGACCAGGATTATCTCACCATGAAACCGAAAAGCGTGTCGATGCCCGAGGCGGCCTCGGTGCCCCTGGTGTGGCTGACTGCCTGGGAGGCTCTTTTTGAGCGCTGCTCGCTAAGAGCAGGTGAAACTATATTGATCCACGGGGGAGCCGGTGGGGTTGGGTATATCGCCATCCAAATAGCCAAATACGCCGGCGCGGTTGTTTTGACGACAGTCAGCAGCCCTGAAAAGGCCGAGTTTGCCCGTTCCTTGGGAGCGGACCATTGCATTAATTATCACGATGAGGATTTCGTGAACCAGGCCCTCGCTCTTACGGGCGGTAAAGGAGTTGATGTTGTCTTTGATACGGTTGGCGGGCATGTATTTGCAGATTCCTTCCCATGCACCAGGATTTACGGCCACGTGGTTACCCTGGATGAGGTTAGTATCAGCAAAGCCCAAGCGGGCACGGCCAAATTGCGAAACCTGACCTTGAGCTATGAGCTTATGTTGACGCCGATGCACTTCAAAATGCATGCTGCCAGAATACGGCAAACCGCCCTGTTAGCGGAAGCCGCCCGCTTGATTGATGCCGGACAGATCAAAGTGTTTGTCAAAAATATCTTCGGGTTGGATCAAATCGATCAGGCGCATCAGATAGTCGAGAGCGGTCATTCCATCGGCAAAACCGTGATCAAAATCGTCTAAATTAATGAAGAAAAACGGGATTACCGTTTAAATGGGAACTGCCATACTGACATTCCCGGCGAATGTCTCCATGACCGACAAAGTTGGCCAACTGATGGAACTCAACGCCAAAAACGTTATTGTTTCCACCCCGCTTTGTTTACTCTCTCTGACAAATCGAGCCGGTTTCGAGCAGCCGATTCGCTCCTCCCTGCACCCGGTTTTTACGGATCTCTTTGGTGTTCTTCGAAGAGACCGACTGGGGCCTGGTGTTAGGTAAATTTCTTGGCATCCGGCATCTACCCCAGCATCAACCTTGGCCTATACTGCAGCGCCTCCGCCAGGTGACTCGGCTGGATTGTCTCACTCCCCGCCAGGTCCGCGATCGTGCGCGCCAGCTTCAGCACCCGGTGATACCCGCGTGCCGATAACTGCAACTGGCTCATGGCCGACTGCATCAGGTTTTTCCCGGTCTCATCCAGCACGCAGAACTTGCGCACTTCCGCCGGGCGCATATCCGCGTTGCACGTATGACCGACATTCGATGGCTGTCCGCCTTATCCTCGCAGAAGCGTTCCCGCTGGCGCTGGCGGGCCGCTTCGACCCGTTCCCGCACCGTCGCGGATGATTCCCCCAACCTCGACTCCGACAACTTCTCGTACTCCACCCGCGGCACCTCCACGTGGATGTCGATCCGGTCCAGCAGCGGCCCCGAGATGCGCTTCTGGTACTTGCTCACCACCATGTTCGAGCAGGTGCAGGGTTTGATCGGGTCGCCGTAATAACCGCACGGGCACGGGTTCATCGCACCCACCAATTGGAAATTGGCCGGGAAGGTCAGCGAGCCCTGCGCCCGGCTGATCGTGACCACTTTGTCCTCCAGCGGCTGGCGCAGCACTTCCAGCACGCGCATGCCGAATTCGGGCAGTTCGTCCAGGAAGAGCACCCCGTGATGGGCCAGCGAGATCTCGCCCGGATGCGGCCAGTTGCCGCCGCCCACCAGCCCGGCGTGGCTGATGGTGTGGTGCGGCGAGCGGAACGGGCGGTTGCGCAATAAGGGCGTATCGGAAGGCAACTGATCCGCAACTGAATAAATCCGGGTCACATCCAGCGACTTATCGATCGACATCTTGGGCAATATCCCCGGCAGGGCGCGTGCCAGCAGGGTCTTGCCGGCGCCGGGCGGACCCATCATCAACACGTTATGCCCTCCAGAAGCGGCTACTTCGAGAGCGCGCTTGACGTGCTCCTGGCCTTTGACTTCGCCGAAATCGGTTGGTGGGAAAAGTGGGGCATCTTCCACCGGGAGACGGGTATAAGCCGGGATGGGCTTGCGGCCGGCCAGGTGGTTGTATAAGGCCGCCAGTGAACTAACCGGGATGACTTCCAGGTCGGGGATCAGGGCGGCCTCGGCTGCGTCCGTCTCGGGAACCACGATGCGTTTGAAACCAGCCTGGCGGGCAGTGGCTGCCATCGGGAGGATCCCACGGGCGTGCCGGACAGTACCATCCAGGCTGAGTTCGCCCACCACCAGCATGCCTTCAGCGGCTCCGGATGGTAACATGCCGGTATAGATCAGTACGCCCAGGGCGATGGGCAGATCGTAGGCAGGACCTTCCTTACGGACCGAGGCCGGGGCCAGGTTGACGACCAGGCGCTTACGCGGGTAAGGCACGCCGGCATTCCGCACGGCTGCCTGGACACGTTCGCGGCTTTCTTGAATCGCAGCATCCGGCAGACCGACGATGGTCATGCCGGGAAAACCGGAGGTGTAGTCCACTTCCACTTCGACTACCACTCCGTCCAGTCCGATCACAGCACAGGAATATACACGCGCAAGCATAGGTAGAGTGTAGATGCGAAATGGAGATACGTCAACTGACGAATATCCGCCAATCTGCATTACCTTCGCAAATTGGCGGACGATGTGAAACTAACCCAAATATTAGCGGGGAATTTTTAGAGGCTGCTTACAGCCGGCAGGCCTCCGGCCGGTTTTGCCGCTTTTACCGCCCTCACAATGGCCTGTGCCATTACTTCGGCGGCATATGCCCCGACAATGCTCACATCCGCTTTCTTTTGGCCGGTGGCGAGCGCAAAGACCGTATCGCCATCCATCATGCTGTGCGCCGGGCGGATCGTGCGTGCCACCCCGTCCTGGGCCATCTGGGCGATCTTGGTGGCCTGGGCTTTGTTGAATTTGCCATTGGTCGCCACCACTCCGATGACGGTGTTACCACCGGTAGCCAGACTGAAAATCGTCCGCCCGGCGAGAGTCTGCATCACCTTCAAGGTATCCGCAAATTGACTCGTTCCGCCCATTTTTATTGGGCCGAGTTTGGCCGGCCGCGCCCCGGCGAGGATCTGCCCGCTAGCCGGGTCCAATACATCCCCGAAGGCGTTAACCGCCACGATTGCTCCAACAATCACGCCCCCACCAATCTCGAGACTGGCTGTCCCCAGGCCGGATTTCATTGCCCCACCCATGCCTAAAATCTTGCCCACACTGGCCCCTGTGCCTGCGCCAACATTGCCCTCGGAGACCGGCCCGGCATTGGCCTGCATGGCTGCCGCATAGCCCATCTCCAGGTCGGGGCGGCGAGTGGACTTGCCCAACCCCAGATCGAACAGGACCGCCGCCGAGACGATCGGGACACGTTGATTACCAAATCCAAAGCCGATCTTCTGTTCTGCCAGGTATTTCATCACGCCGGAAGCGCTATCCAGGCCAAAGGCCGAGCCGCCAGCCAGTACCACCGCGTTAACTTTTTCCACCAGATTAAGCGGATTCAGCAGGTCCGTCTCGCGTGTACCCGGCGCGCCGCCGCGTACATCCACACCGCCGACCGCGCCTTTACGGCATAAAATTACAGTACAGCCGGTCAGCGCTTCATCATCCTGGGCCTGGCCCACTTCGATCCCCGGGATGTCGGTAATGCAATTGTTGCGCTTCATGGGAGTCTGATTTAAGGCCGTGGACCAGTTCGATAAATTCGTCCCACTCTTCTTTAAAAAAATGCATCGTGACGTTGTTAAGTTCCAGATGATAGGTGGTCTCTCCATCCGGTTCTTCGGCTTTCCAGATCAGATAGCTTTCAGTTTCGGCAAGGGTTTCGGTTTTTGGTTCAGTTTCAGTTTTTGGCATGGATTATCTCCTTTTCGTTATTACCATTATACGGACTTATTGTTTGAATTGCATCTTAAAAAATACAGACTCTCCCGTACTTGGCGGGAGAGAAAGGTATCGATGTGGAGCGATGGTAACCAGGCCATCCGATAGTAATTAATGGTTCCTACTCCATATCTTTGTGCTGGCCCGGTTTTTTCCCTGACCCAACGGAGTTCCTGGCTTCTGTTTTGGCGCGTATGCGCTTTGCCAGCCATTTACGCAGTCTTTGCATAGGTCGTGCCATTGGCAGCGGTGGCAGTCTCTCTTCTGAGGCTGGCCAGGGGTCTTCGTCGAGCATTTTGCGCATAGCATATCGGCCGACCAACTGCAGGGTGGCCAGCAAAGGCGCAGCGATTATGACGCCCAGAATACCCAGCAGGTTGGCAGCGATGATGGCGGCAATCAACACAAAAGCCGGGTGGACTTTCAATGTCGATGCCATCAGGCGCGGCGAAACCAGGTTATCGAAAACCTGGTCGATTATTAACGCCACCCCAATGGCGAGCAAGGCATAGTAAATTGGCGCCAGGCCGAACATATTGCCGCCCTGGAAGTAAGTGACCAGGCCGAGCACCGTCCAGTTGATGGCTGGACCTATGTAAGGCAGGAAGCCGGCGAACCCGCCGATCAAGGCTACCGGGATGGCGTAATGCACCCCCAGAATGCTCATAAAAATTGTGTAGGCGATTACCTTAAAAAAGAAAATGATAATCTGGCCGCGCAGGAAGGCATTCCAGATGCGCCCCAGGCGCCGGCGGATCTTGCGGATATCCTCGGTATAGCCGGGGATGTCGAAATGCAGGATGCCCGCCCGCAGCCCGCCGCTTTCCAGTAGGAAAAAGTACGAGACGATAACCACGAATGCCGTCCAGCCGAGCGTGGAGGCGGCGCCGCCCGCCAGCGTCCCAACCAATCCACCCAGCTTTCCGAGCGCTGGTTCGACGTACGATAGGATTTGTTGGCCGATAGCTTGCCAGTCAAAAGTAGAGAAATCGAAGCGCAGAGGCCCCACCATGTAAACCTTGTGGGAAAGGCTTTCAATGAAGGCGGGCAGCTCATTTGCATAGGTTTGAACGGCGGTAATCAAGTTCTGGATTTGCCCGATAAGACTCACGCCGCCCCAGGTGATCAACGACAAAAGGATCAAGATAATAACAAGATAAATAAGGTTAACCCCCAGCCCCCACGAAAAATGCGCTTTTTTTTGCAGGAATGCGACAATCGGATGCAAAAGGTAAGCGAGTACAAAAGCCATCAATACCGGACCGATGATAGTCTGAAAACGTATCAGCAGTACGCCCAGGATGAAAATGATGGTCAGTGCAATGACCAGTTTTGTCATTGCTCCCCAGCGTGGGGAGGCAGGAGGCGGCGTCTCTTCCATGGCCTATATCCTTATAAAAATCATATCCTCAAACGGCTTCAAGTTGAATCCGGTGCAGTTCAAAGCTGGCAAGTGGTTGATCATATTCTATCTTTAAGAAAAGGAATTTACAATCGGATGCTTCAATCCAGGGTTCCCGTTTTAAGGCGGATCTGGGCTGGTTAGCCTTTTCCGATTTTTAATAAGGCATCTTTTAATTGTTGCACTTCTTCGAGTGTGTTGTAGTGAGTGGCACCCACACGCAGCATGCCGCCCGTATCTTCCAACCCAAGCCGCTCGGTCACGTTGATGGCATAGTAATTCCCATCCCAGGTGTAAATACCAGCCTGGGCCAGTTTCTCCGCAAGCCAGCGTGGCGGCAGGTCTTTCATGCGGAAGGAGAAGGTCGGCACGCGCTCATCCAGGCGCTGGTTGTCGGTGAGACCATAGATCTTAACGCCGGGTATGGATTGCAAAGCGTTCAACAACGCCCGGCTGAGTTCGAACTCGCATGCACGAATGGCGACCATCGCCTTCTTTAATTCCATGCGGCGCCCCATGTAACCGGCCTCGATCAAGCCTTCAAGTTGTTCGCTCCCAAATTCCTTGCCGACCCATTCAAAATATTCAATGGCTCCCAGCACGCCGGCGATCCCTTCATGGTTTTGTGTCCCGGTTTCGAATTTACCCGGCAGATGATTCGTGGCAGGACGCACTTTGTAGGCAAACAAACGCTCCAGTAATTCACGTTTTCCATACAGGATGCCGGCATGTGGTCCAAAAAACTTATAAGCCGAAGAAATCAGGAAATCACAATCCAACTTTTTAACATCGATGGGTCCGTGCGGGGCATATTGGACGGCATCGATGTAAACCAATGTGCCCGCCGCATGCGCCATTTTGATGATTTTTGCAACCGGGTTGATCGTTCCCAGGGAGTTCGACGCATATCCCACCGCCAACAGGCGCGGTTTGTGTTCCAGCGCCTTTTGAAGCTCATCCAATTTTAGCGTCCCATCCTCCAGGTTGAAGTCGACCCAATTAACTTTGCAGCCCCGGTCCTGAGCCGCCAATATCCAGGGGCTTACGTTGGCATCATGGTCAAGCCGGGTTACGATGATTTCATCACCTGCCTGCCAGTCGCGGGAAATCGATCGGCTGATATGCAGTGTGAGGGTCGTCATGTTATTGCCAAAAATGATCTCCTCCGGCCCTGTGGCATTATAGAAATCCGCCATGGCTTGATGGGCCTCTTCTAGAACGGCGTCGGAAGCGATACTGGTGGCGAAGGCTCCTTCGTGGTTGGCATTGCTTTCCAGCAGGTATTTATTGACGCGTTCCAGAGATTGCCTGGCAATTTGCGTACCACCGGGATTATCGAAGAATACGGCTGGCCGGTTGAGAGAGGGAAACTGGCTTCGGATGGCGCTCAGGTCAAGAGTCATTGGATGGCCTCCAGGAAAGGGTTAGGGTTTGTTCAAATTCAATTATAGCTCATCCATGCTGTCGACCGTTTTTATGTGGTTCCGGCCGCTTAAATTCAGCCAATTCAATTAAATTACCCTCTGGGTCATGGAACATCACCCACCGGCTGCTGGCATTCGATTCTACTCCCCAGGGCAGGTTCAATCCATGAGTTCGCAGTTTTTCCATGGCGGCATCCAGGTCGGGTATGGAGAAGGCTACTACCGGGAAACGCGGCTCTGGATCCGGCGGCAAGGCCGGCCGGCCGCGTATTATGGTCAGAATAGGGCCACCCAGATCAAAATGAGGGCGATCGCTTTCGAAGTGCGCCAGTAATGGTAAACCGACTATGTCCCGATAGAAATGTACTGCAACCGGTACATTCTCTGCCCGCAGGCTGATAACTGCGATTCGGATATCCATAAACGTCTCCTTTCGAAAAAAGAAACTCCCGCCAAAAGGCGGGAGCAGGTTAATTAAGCACGAATGGCTGGGTGAGGGGGGCACCCAACCATTCGTGAATATATATTACATGATTATCAATAAATACGCAAGTTTTTTTTATAAGAATATTATTAACGTTTTTTATTTGGTGCCCCAGGCGGGAATTGAACCCACAACCTTAGCCTTAGGAGTGCTCTGCTCTGTCCATTTGAGCTACTGGGGCAACGAGGAAATTATACCAAATTCTTGCGTTTCCTCTTAACCATTGCTATACTACAAGGGTATGCGTGGATGGGTGAACCGAAATCCTGTCGAATAAGAATCTTTCGGTTCGGGCGAATTTACAGATCCGCATTAGGAGCAAGGGAGCCTATGGAGCCAACAAAATTTGGGCGGTACGAAATCAGGGGTGAAATCGGTCGCGGCGGCATGGCCACTGTTTACCATGCATACGATCCACGCTTCGAGCGCGATGTAGCCCTCAAGGTTCTGCCGCGCGAGATGTTGCACGATGTGCAATTCCGTACCCGCTTCGAGCGTGAGGCCAAGACGATTGCCATGCTCGAACACCCGGCGATTGT
The DNA here is from genome assembly GCA_963776475.1 of uncultured Chloroflexia bacterium. GTDB lineage: Bacteria > Chloroflexota > Anaerolineae > Anaerolineales > Villigracilaceae > UBA877. The sequence goes on along the minus strand of CAVZMZ010000013.1, from coordinate 69,456 downwards.
GCCAGTCTACGACTTCGGCGAGGAAGAGGGACAGCCTTATTTTGTCATGCGCTATATGACCGGTGGATCGCTCTCCGACAGGATGAAAAAAGGGCCAATGACTGTCCGGGAAGTAGCCCACCTGATGACCCACATTGCCCCGGCTCTAGACGAAGCGCACTCCAAGGGGATTATCCACCGCGACCTGAAACCCGGGAATATTCTCTTCGATCAATTTAGCGAACCGTACATTTCGGATTTCGGAATTGCCAAGCTCTCCGAATCTCACGGCCAACGTGACCGGCAGCGCCATTGTGGGCACGCCGGCTTATATGAGTCCGGAACAGGCCCAGGGGGAGGGCATTGATGGGCGCAGCGATATCTATGGGCTGGGTGTGATCCTGTTCGAGTTGCTGACCGGCCAGCAGCCTTACCATGGCGACACGCCCATGAGCGTGGTGGTCAAACAAATCACTGACCCTGTCCCTCACATCCTGGATGTCAAGCCAGACCTGCCGCCTGATATCGAGATCATTATCGAGAAGGCCATGGCCAAGGACCGCAACGAACGTTTCCAGGATGTCAAATCCCTGTCAAACGCCCTGACGGCGGTTGCGCGTGGCGAAAGCTTGAACCTGGGATCTTCCGACTCGACCCTTATGTCATCCGGCAGTACGACAGTTGCCGCCAGACCCGTCAAACCCGCTACACCTGTCTCCCAGCCTCTTCCAGGGACCATCGTTGCTAAACGTGCAGAGCTGCCTGTGGTGGTTGAACCGGTTCAGGCCCCGGTTGCGCCGCGGAAGAAAACAAGCTTATGGATTGCCCTGGGCGTAGGCGCCGCCATTGTTGTATGTGTTGCGCTGGTAATCGTGGGTTATTCTTTAAGAAATAAGATTCCATTCCTGGCTGGTCCAGTCCCTACCCAAACCCAATTTATCCCTCAAGCTTCCCCTACATTACCACCGGCAACGTTGCCTGTTGCAACCACGGCCGCGGTCAGCGTGCCGGTGGCAGTTGAAACACCCGCCTCCACCGATACGCCCGCTCCCAGCCCCACGCCCACTGTGCCCAGCCTGGCTTCCATCGGCGGGGCCGATCAGATCGCTTTCTTGAGCAGCAAGGATATCTGGTTGATAAATGTGGACGGTACTGATCCGCGCCAGCTTACCAAGGATTCCACAGATAAGCATGACTTGCAGTGGTCACCTGATGGACAGAGTCTGTTTTTTATCAGCGGTAAATGCGTCCAAACTGTAAAGATTACGGATGGAAATGTGGCCACGGTCACCTGCTTTACCTCCGCCGATTACTTGGAAGCCTTCGAGATTTCACCGGACGGTAAGCTGGTTGCCATTAGCGTCAACCACGTCCTTTTTATCGTGCCCTTGGATCTGACCGCGCTGGCTGGCGCTCGCAACTTGAGTAATTTGGCCAATATGCCGGGTGGTATCTTTAAATATCCGGATCTCACCAAGCAGGAATCCATTAAGCAAGTCCATTGGCTGAGAGGCGGCAATAGGATTGCCGCAGATGCACTGACCCCCAATTCTACCGGTCAAATCGTGGATTCGATATTAATTTACGACCTGACCGGCTGCACCGCTGCTGCGCCTTGCGACAGCAGCACATATTTTATGACCCGTTATCTGGATATCTTCCCCGGTCAGCGTTTCAGCATGACGGGTTATGGAGTTGGGGGCGGAAAATTCTCACTCATCCCCTCCTTTGATTGGAATCAGGATGAGCTCTTCCTGCTTAACAGCATCGCCCGCAACGGTGTTTACGGTTACTTGTATGCTTATAACTTTAATAACCAGAAGGCCGAACAGATCGATCCGCTTGGCAGCCAATGTTGCTATACGGATGCGCGTTGGAGTCCGGATGGATCGTTCGTCTTATTCTCCTATCAAGACATAGCCTTGGGGAACGCATCCAAGAATCAACTCTATTACATTTCTTACGGAAGTATCGGCACGGGTGCAAAGTACACCCCGTTGCCTTTACCGGATCTGGTTCTTACCAATATTACAGAACATCCGGAACCGGCCCTGCGTCCCACCCAATAAACCACATCCGGGCGCTTAGAGCGCCCGGATGATTTTTTGCACCAGCCCTGGTCCGGCATAGACCAGCCCGGTATAGACTTGCACCAGCGCCGCCCCCATATCCAGGCGGCGTTTGGCATCTTCCGGGCACATGATCCCGCCTACGCTGACCACCGGGAGGCGCCCATCCAGCCTTTTTAGCACCTGCGCCAACACTTTTTCACTGCGTACCCGCAGCGGCCTACCGCTCAAACCGCCGGTTTCTTTCTGATTTGAAGAGGCTGACCCCTCACGTCCAAGGGTGGTATTGGTGGCAATGACCCCATCCATCCCTGTGCGCAGGATCACCTCGATGGCATCCTCAAGCTCGTCTTCAGAGAGATCGGGGGCGAGTTTAACCAGGATTGGCCTGTGCTTGCCGCCCGCGAGTGCGATCGCCTGGCGTTCCTTCCCAATCGCACTCAATAAGTTTTCCAGCATATCCCGCCCCTGCAAGCGGCGTAGACCGACAGTGTTGGGCGAAGAGATGTTTATGGCCAGATAGTCTGCCACTTCAGAAAATGGCTTTATCAACGCAATATAATCTTGCGCGGCATCTTCGAGCGGGGTATCCTTGTTCTTTCCCAGGTTGAGACCAACGATGGTGGACCGTGGTTGATTGACAATCGACAATAGTTGCCGTTCGACCTTTACCGCCCCTTCACCTGGAAATCCCATGCGGTTGATGACAGCCTCGTCTTCTACCAGTCGAAAGACACGCGGCCTGGGGTTGCCCGGTTGCGGACGCAACGTGACCGTCCCGATTTCAAGGTGACCAAAACCCAGTGCTGCCAGCCCACGTATGGCTATGCCATCCTTGTCATAACCCGCGGCCAGGCCAACCGGGTTTTTGAATTTCAATCCGAAAACTTCCGTCGGCTTTTTCGGCGCAGAGAACGTTGCCTGCAATAACCAACGTGCCGGTGGGATTACGCCTGCCAGCCGGACCAATTGTAGGGTCAGGTGGTGGGCTGTTTCAGGATCGAGCCTGAAAAGAAACGGGCGGAAGAGTGAATACACCGGGATTTATGATTTGTGGATGGAAAGATAATGCTGGCATTCCAAATCGTATTTTTTCGCACGCGCCTGTAATTTCGGCACGATCGTAAAGTCGCCTTTTAAGAGGTCAGCGCCATAATCCAGTAATTGCTGCTCCATTTTCTGCAGGATGGGTTCGAGGGCGCTATCCTTCATGGTGGTGGGACGAAAAGCCTGTTCAGGTGTTGGGGGCTTTTCCACACCTGCCTCGACCAGCAGCCATCCAAGCGTAGACTTGTTATCGGGGTTGCGCGTATCAGAAATCTCGAGCCAGGGTGTAGTTCCAAGCTCATAGTTCAATAAGATATCAGTGGTTGCATTTTTGAATAGAACCGTGCAGGTACGTTCCACATAACTGGTTTTGGTTCTCTTGAACCCGTATTTGGCTTCCAGGCCCCAAAAGGCCTTATCCACAATATTTTCAAATTCTACCTTTTTCATTTCGTGCTCCTTCGGCGAGAAAAACCATCGCAACGTTTGTACCACATTATTCCCCCTTAATCATCCAGGAATTCCTCGTTGATCCAAAATCTCAGCACTAATTATAAACTTATCCTTATTCCCCGCTGTTTCGTTTTAAAGAAAATTGAAGGATGGATTGAGCCATCGGAATTGCATAAGAAAGCCGTTTTTGAGTTTCTTCCGGGCTGTGTTCTCTTTCGTATTTAAGCTCTTCCATCTCGCGTCCCAGGATAAACGGATCCTCCCAGGCGAGCCAGTCGACTTCTTTGGTCTTTATATTGGATTGAAGGTTCAGGATCATTTCGGCGACCATGCTCAAATCGGGATTTCCAACCAGCGGCATGATTTCCCTTAGTTGGGAGGCGCAAACAACCAGATGACACCAGGCATAGTCCAACGTTTTCCCGAACAGGATTTCCCCCAGGGTAGTGACAAAATGCTCTATTTCATAATAATTTCGTGGATGCGTTTGCCAGGCCTCTTCGGAACGCTGGAAGATTAGAGGTACATCTCGGCTGCCTATCGATTTCACGTCCGCAATAAAATTTTCCCGGTATTGTCCTTGCAGCGCAAAAGACAGCCGGTCGATGTACGCCAGATGGATGATCTCGTCTGGGTCAGCTGCCTGGGCTGCCGCCAAATAAAGATAAGCAAAATGTTCGCCGATTTGGAGTTGGTGATCGAGCGGAAAAACCCTAAAAAAGCCATCTCTGGCCAGCCATTCCAACAAGGTTGCATTCTTGCGGGTGTTAAGCGGTGGGCAAATATAAGCTCGTCCGAACAATGACTTCAGATCGGGCAGGATCGCTTGCAAATGCGGGAACATTTGCAGATCAGGATCGTGGAAAGGGAACGCGATGGTAGGCAGCATTGGATAACTTCTGCGCAAGAATTCCTATTTATTCACAAGCAGAAATTCGCGCGTCGCCGCGATTTTTTCTTTTTCCACTTTCCCAGTTTGTTCCCAATAATCCAACAAATCGTGGATTGTCACCACGGCGTGCAGGTGGAACCCTTCCTGGGCCAACGCTTCCTTGGCGCCGGACTGGCGGTCGATCAGCACGACCACATCTTTTACCTTCAGCCCGGCCGTTGTCAACTTTTCTATGCCCTCGAACTTGCTCCCGCCTGTCGTAGTCAGGTCATCCACCACCACTGCAGTTTCTCCGGCCTGATACTCGCCCTCTATTTCGGCCTTTGTGCCATAGGTTTTGATTTCCTTGCGCGGATAAATAACCGGGTAACCGGCCTGCAGGCTGATTGCAGTCACAATTGGGATGGCGGCGTACGGCAGGCCGGCCAGCCGGTCGAATTCCAACTTTTCCAACACAGCCAGGTAGGCTGTAGCCACCTGTGCCAACAGCCCGGGGTAGCTGACCAACCGGCGCAGATCTAAATAAATTGGGGATTTCAGCCCGGATTTGAGCGTAAACTCGCCAAATTTGACACAACCGGCTGCCAGGAGACCATCCGCGAGCGCAGTTTTCGCGGAAGACTGGATCGGTGGTTTGCTGGTCCCTGTTTTCTTTTCTTTACCCATCTGATATTGGATATTGACGATTTCATCCCGTAACTCCGCCGCAGCCTTCGCAGGGTTTTCGTGGCGTGAGATGCCGCGCGATACAGTGATCAGCATGCCCTTCCTGTCTGCCCGCAAACCCGCTCGAAGCGCGGTCTCCAGATCGCCTCCCTGGGTTCCGGCCCCCGGGACCAGGAACCACAGATCGGGTGCAGCGGACCGGACACTCTTTAAAGCCTCAGGGTGGGTTGCGCCGACCACCAGGCCAATGTTATTGCCGGTATTCCAGCTCTGTGCGAGTTCCGCGATGTGCACATGTAGGGGCACGATATTTCGTGCCCCTCCCGTAACAAGCAAATCCTGCAAATCCGCCGCGCCGGGATTGGAGGTCTTGCACAACAGGAAAACACCTTTTTCTTTATATGCCAGGAACGGATCAATCGAATCTTTACCGAGATATGGGTTGATTGTAATGGCGTGTGCGTGCAAAGATTCATACGCAGATTTTGCATATCCTTCGGCGCTGGAGGCAATATCACCCCGCTTGGCATCCAGGATGACCGGGATCATCGATCCGAGCCGGTCGGACTCAACTTGGACCGCCGCGATCACATCCTTCAATGCGGCCCAACCTTCTGGTCCATACATCTCAAAAAAAGCCGCGTTGGGCTTGAAAGCCGCTGCGTAAGGAGCAGTGGCTTTAATGAGACGCAGGCAGAAATCGCGTGCCGCTTCTGCTGTAGGAGCCGGCAGATCGGATGGATGCGGATCTAGTCCCACACACAACAAGGACGTGCAGTCGTCAACGCGTTTGGCAAGAAAAGAAAAGAAGGTTTCCATAAAATCCGTTTCATGTATTCCAGTATCCCAGCGTCAAGTTGACACAGGATCACGTGACACTGGGTAATATCTATTTTAGCAGGGTATCAAGCTTTTCCAAGCACCATTGCCAGCAGGGCCATTCGCACGTATAACCCGTACTCCATCTGGCGGAAATATGCTGCCCGTGGATCGTCATCCACTTCCATGGTGATCTCACCGACACGCGGCAGCGGGTGCATAACGATCATACGTTCCTTGGCAGCCTTCAGTACCTTGGGGTCGATCACAAACGCGCCCTTCACGGATTCATAAACCGCCTCGTCGGTAAAGCGCTCCTTTTGAACGCGTGTGACGTACAGAACGTCGGTTTGCGGCAGACAGGTCTCGAGTGTGGAGCATTCGGTCTGTTCGATCTTCTTGGCCTTTAGTTCCTCGATCAGTTCGGCGGGCATGCGCAGGATATCGGGCGCGACGTAGTTCAACTTGACTTTGTAGAGCGAGAGCAGGCGCGCCAGCGAATGCACGGTCCGGCCATGCTTCAGGTCGCCTAACAGGGTGATGGTGAGACCGTCCAGGTGACCGAGCTCCTCACGGATCGTGAAGGCATCCAACAGGGCCTGGGTCGGGTGTTCTCCAATCCCGTCACCGGCGTTGATGACCGGCTTGCGGGCCGCCTTGGCGGCGATGGCTGCCGAACCGACCTCGGGGTGGCGGATGACGATCACGTCCGCGTAGCACTCCAGGGTGCGAACGGTATCCGCCAGGTTTTCGCCTTTTGCGACGGATGAATACTTCACGTCATTGATCGGGATGACCGAGCCGCCCAGCCGTTCCATGGCGGCGGTAAACGATGATGAAGTACGCGTGGATGGCTCATAGAACAGGTTGGCCAGGATCTTGCCTTTGAGCAGGTCAAAGGTGCCGATGTGGTCAACCATGTCGTGCATCTCGTGCGATACGGCAAAGATGTATTCCAGGTCCTCACGTCCGAACTGCTTGACCGAGAGGATATCCTTGCCATACCAGGGCGCGTTCTTGTGGTCGCCAAAGGGCAGGTGGGACATATTGTGTTGGGTGGGCATAATTTGGTCTCCTAGTTGAAATATGGGTTAATTTGTATGGATAAATCCGTGTTTTCCGTGCAATCTGTGTACTATTATTCTCGTACATTCTGTCCGTATCCCGGCTGAATGAGGATCTTGCCATCCTCAACCGCTACCTTTCCACGCAGCATCACCCTCCTTATGCGACCTCTCACCTTCCAGCCCTCGAAAGGCGTCCAGCCACAGCGGGATTTAAACTCGGCCGCATGCAGCTCATAGCTGGCGTTCTCATCCACCTCGACCCAGGTTTCGGGTTGTTCGGGTAGTGAGAAAATGCGGCGCGGGTTGGTCACGGACTTCTGGATGATATCGTCCATCGTCAAACGCCTATCGTCCACCGCTGTCAGTAATAGCGGCAGCATCGTCTCCAGCCCGGGAAACCCTGGTGGCGGGTTCTCTCCATCCTTTTCAGCCAGGGTATGCGGAGCATGGTCAGTAGCGAAGCAGTCGATCACCTCCAGGTTGGCCCATAATGCCTCTACGTCCTCGCGTGTGGCTAACCTCGGGCGTACCTCACCGCGTCCCGGATGGCCCTGGCTGATGGCTGGGATATCATCCTTGCTTAGGAACAGATGGTGAGGGCAGACTTCACACGTGACCTTGATCCCGTGTTCCTTGGCGGCTTTAATGAGCAGGACTTCCTCTTTTAGGGAGATATGGGCAATGTGGACCGGCCGGTCGTAAATGGCCGCCATCAGGATGACGGCCGCCATACTGCGGCTCTCGGAATGCGCCACAATCGGCAAATTCTTTGGCCATTTCATGAAATGCTGCTGCCAGAGCGTCATATTGTCCAGACGCAATTGGCCGAAGGTACTGTCCAGGTACATCTTCAGTCCTGCGGACTGCTGGGGTAGATCGGCGTGATTGCCCCATTCGGAATTATCTGGGCCGGCTCCCAGGTATTGGGCGTAGTCGCAGCGGGCTTTGGAACGCGCAGCGGTGAGCGCCAGGTCGAGCGTCCCGGCGTCGAAGATGGGTGGCTTGGTGTTGGGCATGGCCAATAGCATGGTCACGCCGCCCGCCAGCGCGGCTCGCCGTACCGCTGTCCCAATCTTCCTTATGGGTGGCGCCCGGTTCGCGCATATGGACGTGTGGGTCGATTAATCCAGGGATTCTCAGCATAACTCCTCGGCAGCAGGCGAAAAAAAAGAGCCGTATAAAACGGCTCTCTAAAAGCAAAACGAAAGGGGCGACCCCAGGCGGTTGATCAGGAAATCTCGAAAATGTTCGGCTCGACTCATGTCGGGCGCTATTATAGGCGGCCGGAGATTTTTGTCAAGGTTTTTGGGTCGCTAATCTTCCTGCTCGGGATAAATCGCTCTGGAAAAGGACGTTGTGGTTGCAGTTATAATTCCCCCGATGATTCTACTCACCGGCGGGACCGGCTTCATAGGTCGTTCCCTTACGCGTCAACTGGTCGAGTCTGGCCACCAGGTCCGCATTCTGCTGCGGCCTTCTCGAAGCACACCCCGCCTGCCGGTTGGCGTACCGGTTCAAGTGGCCGTTGCCAGCTTAAATGATGTGCGCGGGCTGCGGGCCGCCATGAAGGAAGTGGAGGCCGTCTACCATCTGGCCGGGGGGAAGGCGAGGGTGGCCGCGCCAACTTGCAAACTGTGGATATTGATGGAACCCGCAGCCTGTGCCAGGCAGCCGCAGATGCCCGCGTAGGTCGCCTCTTTTATTTGAGTCACCTGGGTGCGGACCGGGCGGCTGGCTTCCCGGTGCTCAAGGCCAAGGGTATTGCCGAGGAATATATCCGCAAATCTGGCGTCCCTTACACGATCCTGCGCGGTTCGATCCTCTTTGGTCCGGGAGATGAATTCACCACCGGCCTGGCGACCTTACTGGCGGCTGCTCCCGGCTTTCTACCTTTGCCTTCCAAAGGCCAGACGCTTATCCAGCCCCTGTGGGTCGAAGACGCGGTGACCTGTCTTATCTGGGCCCTGGATAATCCCGAAACCATCAACCGCACGTATGAAGTCGGCGGCAGCGAATACCTCAGCCTGCGCCAGGTGGTCCAGTTGGTTATGGAAATCACCCACCAGCCGCGCCTGATGATCAATTGGCCTACACAGTCCATGCGTGCCTTGACGATCCTGATGGAATTTATCTACCCACGCTTCCCGACCTCCATCTTCTGGATGGACTATCTGGCCGTCAACCGTACCTGCCCTGTGGATACCATCCCGCGCGTTTTTGGTTTGATGCCGGCTCGCTTCATATCCCGCCTCGACTATTTGCGCGGCGGTCATTGGACACGCCAATTATTCCGTACCTTGTTTGCCCGCCATGCCTGAGTGGATCGTTCATATCCTCGAAACGCCCGAAGAGATGGCCGCCGTTGAGGAATTGCAAAGGCTGGTCTGGTCGGCTCCGGATATCGAGATCGTGCCGAAGGACATACTATTGGCCATCGTCCATAATGGCGGTTTGGCGATCGGTGCCTTCGCAGGCAGCGAACTTGTGGGCGCATCTTTCGGTTTTCCGGGTTTCTATCAAACACCGGACGGCCCCCGCCTGAAACACCATTCTCATATCCTGGCCGTCCATCCGGATTGGCGCTCGAAGGGCATTGGTTTTGCGCTCAAACGTGCCCAGTGGCAGATGGTTCGTAAACAAGGGCTTGACCGGATCACCTGGACCTATGACCCTCTGCTTAGCCGCAATGCCCACCTCAATGTTGCCCGCCTGGGGGCAGTCTGCAACACATATTTGCGTTCCGAATATGGCGAGATGCTGGATGGCCTGAATGCCGGGTTGCCTTCCGACCGCTTCCAGGTGGATTGGTGGCTGAATTCACAACGTGTGGAAAGGCGTTTGAGCCGCCGCTCACGCCCTACTTTGGACCTCAATTACTTCCGCCTCGCCGAAGCGACATTGCTGAAAGCGTGCTGGAACCCGGGACACATGCCGCGTCCGCCGGAAGAGATTCTCTTAGCTTTCAGGCACTCTTGTTCTCGTCGAAATCCCATACGATTTCCAGGCGCTAAAAGCGATGGACCTTGCCTTGGCGCGTGATTGGCGTTTTTATACTCGCGAAGTTTTTGAGGATGCTTTTGCAGCCGGCTACCTGGTCACCGATTTCGTCCTCGATGAAGGGCGCAGCTTCTACGTCCTGACACACGGGGAAACTACTTTATAAGAATGGACAGGATAAATAGATGGAAAACAAGCTTGACTTAAAATCACTTGCAAAAATGATCGACCATTCCCTTCTCCACCCAACCATGACAGATAAAATACTTGTCTCTGGCTGTGAACTTGCCCTTGAATACGATGTTGCCACTGCCTGTATCAAGCCTTATGCCATCCAGTTGGCCAAAAAGATTTTGGACGGTTCGGATGTAAAAGTGTGTGCAGTCATTGCTTTTCCCCATGGAAACAGCACAACCGCTATCAAGCTCCTGGAAGCCCAGGAAGCTGTTTCAGCCGGAGCTCTGGAGATTGATATGGTTGTCAACATTGGCAAGGCACTCGGCGGGGATTGGGCTTATGTCTCGGATGAGATCAAGGCGGTCAATTCGGCGGTTGTCCGTGGCGGAGCCATCTTGAAAGTAATCTTCGAGACCGATTTCCTGGAAGACGCCCATATTATCCGCTTGTGCGAGATCTGCTCGGAGCATGCTGTGGCTTTCGTGAAGACCTCCACTGGCTATGGGTTTGTAAAACAACCCAATGGTTTTTACTCATACGCCGGAGCGACTGATCACGTATTAGGTTTGATGCGAAAACATTCGGCTGCCTCTGTTCAAGTCAAAGCTGCCGGTGGGGTGCGCACGCTGGATGATTTGCTGCGGGTCCGGGAGTTGGGAGTGACCCGCATTGGGGCCACCGCCACGCGTGAAATCCTGGATGAGGCCAAAAGACGGGGGATTGTTTAGAAAAAGTCGCTGGAATCACCCCCGGCATGGCTTGGGTATCATCATAGGATCTCCGGGTTTTTAGTGTAACTCGGAGATCTGTACTAACTTTTACTCGTAAGGCATCTTGTCTGCGCCTAAACAGGCCTCTTGACACGGCTGGTATAATCACTGGTTACACTTACATTTGGCACAAAATAAAACATTTGTGCTATAATCGGCTTATTTCACCGAGAGGGAAGCATGTCATCTAACGTTATCCGCGTTGTTGGTGCGCGCGAGCACAACCTTAAGAATATAACGGTCGAGATTCCGCGTGACAAGTTGGTGGTCATTACCGGGCTTTCCGGTTCTGGCAAGTCTTCGCTGGCATTCGATACCATCTTTGCTGAAGGCCAGCGACGCTATGTTGAGTCGCTCTCAGCTTATGCACGCCAATTCCTTGGCCAGATGCAGAAACCGGATGTGGATTACATCGAAGGCCTTTCTCCGGCTGTTTCGATTGACCAAAAAGGCACTTCCCATAACCCGCGCTCGACTGTCGGCACCGTAACCGAAATATACGATTACCTGCGTCTGCTTTTTGCGCGTGTCGGCATCCCGCATTGCCCCATCTGCGGAAGGGAAGTGGTTAAGCAGTCCGCTCAGGAAATTGTGGATTCCATCCAGGCATTGCCGGACGGTACCCGCATCCTGGTTCTTGCTCCTGTGGTACGCGGTCGTAAAGGTACCTACCAGGCTGTATTTGAAGAGATCCGCAAGGCGGGTTTTGCCCGTGCCCGTGTGGACGGGACCGTCTTCAACCTCGACGAGGAGATCAGTCTTGACCGCTATAAGATCCATACCATTGAGTCAGTGGTGGATCGTCTGGTGGTTTCCGGCTCCGGATCCGAGGATGAGCGCACGGCCAATGTCAGCCGTTTGACAGATTCGGTCGAGACCGCCCTCAAATTTGGGGATGGTTACCTTACCGCCCAGGTGCTGGCTGAAAACCCGGCGGGCAACCACGATTTACATTTCTCCGAGCACCTGGCTTGCCCGGAACACGGCATCAGCATTCCGGAGATCGAGCCGCGCACCTTCTCTTTCAATACTCCCCATGGTGCCTGCCCCGATTGTCAGGGATTGGGCAATAAGCTTGAAATTGATCCCGATCGGGTGATAGACCCTGAGAAATCTCTATGTGACGGCGCATTGATTGCCATGGAATGGAATAATGTGAAGGAAGATGGGAATCCTGGCTATTACTGGCAAATGCTGGAAGCCATGGCAAATCACTATCATATCGATATGAACACACCCTTTAAGGATCTGTCCGCTGAGCATCAGGAACTTGTCTTGCATGGCACGCAGGGTGAGAAAGTCCGGCTCCATTACCACAACCGTGACGGTCGCCAGGCGACATTCGATACCGCTTTCGAAGGGGTGATTGGCAACCTGGAACGCCGTTACCGCGAGACGAATTCGGAATATATACGCGAAAAGATTTCCGAGTATATGAGCGACCGGCCCTGTCCGACTTGCCACGGCAAACGCCTGCGTCCTGAGGCTCTGGCTGTGACGGTCAATGATGCTAATATATTGGAGATCACTGAATGGCCTGTGCTCCGCTCGCTCGAATGGGTCAAGCAGCTGGCTGGATCGAAATCCCCGCTGACTTCACGCCAGAAGGCCATCTCTGATCGCATCCTGAAGGAGATCGTTTCCCGTTTAGGCTTTCTGGTGAATGTCGGTCTCGAGTACCTGACCTTGCACCGCTCGGCTGGGTCGCTTTCCGGTGGCGAGGCCCAACGCATACGCCTGGCTACGCAGGTCGGTTCACGGCTGGTGGGTGTGCTGTATGTTCTGGACGAGCCATCCATCGGGCTGCACCCGCGCGATAATGACCGGCTGCTCACAACGCTCAAAGGCCTGCGCGATATCGGCAACACGGTCCTGGTGGTTGAACATGATGACGACACCATCCGCACTGCTGATTGGGTGATTGACCTGGGCCCGGGTGCCGGCGAACATGGCGGAAAGATCATTGCCGAGGGCACACCCGAACAGATCATTGCTCATCCTAAATCACTGACGGGTGCATACCTTTCGGGCCGTAAGCATATTCCTGTGCCCAAGAAGCGCCGTACAGGCAATGGCAAGACGCTGACGGTTGTCGGGGCGCGTGCCAACAACCTCAAAGATATCACTGTCAACATCCCGCTGGGCATGTTCGTCTGCATCACCGGTGTTTCTGGTTCGGGAAAGAGTTCCTTGATGAGTGACGTGCTCTACAATGCGCTGGCAGCCAAGTTGAATGGAGCCCACACCCAGCCTGGGGAACACAAGCGTATCGATGGTCTTGAGCATCTTGATAAGATTGTCAACATCGACCAGTCGCCCATCGGGCGCACGCCGCGTTCCAACCCGGCTACCTACACCAGTCTGTTCGAGGAAATCCGCAAACTGTATGCCGAGTTGCCGGAAAGCAAAGTTCGCGGTTACAAACCGGGTCGCTTCTCGTTCAATGTCCATGGCGGGCGCTGCGAGGCCTGTCAGGGCCAGGGCGAGCTGCGGATCGAAATGCAGTTCCTTCCGGATATTTACGTTTCGTGTGATGTCTGTCACGGCAGCCGTTTCAACCGCGAGACCCTGCAAGTCCATTTCAAAGGTCATAGTATCGCAGACGTTCTCGACATGACCGTGGATCAGGCCCTGGAGGAATTCTCAGCTTTCCCGCACATGCTGAACAAGCTCACTCTTCTCCAGGAGGTCGGCCTGGGCTACGTCAAAATCGGGCAGCCCGGGAATACTCTTTCGGGCGGCGAAGCCCAGCGTGTCAAACTGGCCAAGGAGCTTTCCCGGCGTGCCACTGGCCGGACCCTGTACGTATTGGACGAGCCCTCGGTCGGCTTGCATGCTGCGGATGTGCATAAATTGATCGAGGTGCTGCAGCGTCTGGTGGAAGCGGGCAATTCGGTGCTTATCATCGAGCATAATTTGGAAATCATCAAGGTCTCCGACTGGATTATCGACCTGGGTCCGGAAGGCGGCGATCGCGGTGGGGAACTGGTCGCCGAAGGCACTCCTGAGCAGATCCTCTTGGCCCCCGGCTCTTATACCGGAGCATTCCTTAAAAGCCACATAAATAAATGACAGAACAATAAATGATGGAATGCCATTAAACTATACGCAGGCTCTTACACTCGCCAAATCCTATAAGTTCAGGTAGAATAAGATTATCTGCTCGCATCGAGTTTGATTTTCGGTGCATCTGCTATAGAAACGGACGGGTAAACCTATGACAGTAAATAATACGATCGAAAGTTATCGCAAGCGCCGCAATCAACTCATGCCATTGATACTTGGCGGAGTGGCTGTTCTCCTGGTAATTATCGGGATCGTTATTGTTGTGACTTCGTTGCGTGGTGGCGGCCTTGGAAAAATCCTCGCCACCGAAACTCCCACACCAACCATCACGCCCACGGCAACCAGTACCGTGACGCCCACTGAGACGGCCACTATCACATCCACTCCGACCATTACATCGACTGGGACTCCTTCCAGCGTCTATGATTATGTTGTGCAGGAAGGTGATACCCTTACTTCGATTGTCGCAGCCAAAAATCTTGGCAATAATGGTTTGATCCTGATTTACATCCTCAACCCAACCATTGACCCCGCCACTGGCGCGATAAATGTCGGAGACACGATTAAGCTTCCACCCCCCAATTATCCAATTCCGACCAACACGCCTTTACCAACCGGTCTGGCGCCTGGCGCCCGTATCAACTACCTTGTCTTGCCAGGCGATAGCCTGGGCGCGATTGCCAACAAACTTAACAGCACCGTCACGGCCATTGTGGCTGCCAACGCGGTGGCATTGAAAGCCGGAGCGACTTCGATTATCTACCCTGGAGAACAGCTGGTCGTCCCGATTAACCTGGTTACGCCGGTACCGACCAAGGCGGCAACGATTACGCCCACCCCAACCGCCACGCCCTGATCCTGAAGCGTGATCGCAGAAGTCCGGTTTCACAAGAACCGGACTTCTCTTTTTCGGCTGGAAATATCTCCTGGCTCACTAAGTTGGTATGATCGCCAACCTCCCGATCACTTCTTATTCCCTGGCCATGCAGCCGCGTATATACAGTTTTCAGATTTGTAAAAAACCACGTTAAAAAAGCTTCCACGGTTTACAGATTCACAAAATAGGCAGTAAAATGAATGCAACATTGCTTTTCAAGGAACCGAAGGAGTAACCGTGAGCAAGTGGCCTGGGAAATATGTTATTGGACTGACCGGCAATATCGCCACGGGGAAAAGCGTTGTCCGCAAGATGCTCGAACATTTGGGGGCCTACAGCATAGACGCGGACGCGCTTTCACACCGCGCTATCGCCAAAGGTGCGCCCGGTTACCAGAAGGTGATTGCTACCTTTGGTAAATGGATTGTTGCTGGGGATGGAGAGATAGATCGGGCCAAACTCGGGCGCCTGGTTTTCAATGACCCGGAAGCTCTCCTGCAATTGGAAGTGATTGTCCATCCGTTGGTGGAGCAGGCCGTGGATTTGATGATCAAGCGCGCCGGCCAACGCGTCGTTGTGATTGAGGCCATCAAGCTACTCGAAGGCAAGCTGGCCAAGGCCTGCGACACGATTTGGACTACTTACGCTCCGGAACCTATCCAGAAATCCCGCTTGATGCGCAAGCGCAATATGAGTGAACAGGAAGCGCTTCAACGTATCCATGCCCAGTCGCCTCAGGAGATAAAAACTGCAGCAGCGAATGAAGTGATTCAAAATATCGGTTCGTTCGAGGATACCTGGAAACAGGTCGTGGCTGCCTGGAAAGTCATATCGCCGGTCTCAGATACCCCGCCGGTGGTAATACGCAAAGCCACCGATGGCGAGTTATCCGTCCAGCGTGGACGACCACGCGATTCGACCAATATCGCTGCTTTTATTACTCATTTCAGCAATGGAACAAATCCTCTGACTCAGGACGACATCATGGCCGCTTTTGGTGAAAAGGCCTTTCTATTGCTCCTATCCGATAAAAAATTGGTTGGCCTGGCCGGTTGGCAAGTGGAAAACCTCGTTGCTCGTATAATTGACCTGTATATTGACTCGAATATTCCGCTTGAGAGAGCCCTAAAAATCCTGGTTGCCGAAGTTGAACGCGCCTCGCAGGATTTGCAATGTGAGGCTTCGTTGTTCTTCCTTTCAGCCCAGGTGGCCGGGCAGGAGTTAGTCTGGCATGAATTAGGTTATTCACGTCGCACCCTCCAGACTCTGGGTGTTCAGGCCTGGCGGGATGCTGCCATGGAATCGCAGCCGCCCGATACCATCCTGCTTTTTAAGCAGCTTCGTCAGGACCGCATCCTTCGTCCGATTTAGCCGGGTAACCTGGTATTATGGTAATGAGAGCACCAACGCCCCTCTTACCAGATTCCTGGTTGCCGGATTGCTTCAATAATTGCCGTGATAGCATTTCTAAATAACGCCCTCTTCATCTTTGAACGTCTCAACTGGCTGGGGATAATTGATATCCTGCTGGTCACGATGATTTTCTTTGGCGTGCTGTATCTCGTCCGGGATACGCAGGCCATGATCATTTTGCGCGGCGTAATCTTAATCCTGGTCCTGTTCGCTTTGCTGACCAGCCTGGTAAATCTACCGGCTTTCTCGTGGCTCATTCGAACAGTCTTGCCTGCCATGGTTTTTGCAATTCCAGTCATCTTTGCCCCTGAACTTCGTCGCGCTCTTGAGCGGATTGGCCGTGCCGGCACTTTTTTCAGAATATCCAATAAAAGTGCCAGCGAAGAGATCAAGCAGACCATTCAGGCTGTGGTTGGTGCAGCTGCGCGCCTCTCTGCTCGCCAACATGGCGCCCTTATTATCCTGGAACGGTTTGATCACCTTGATGAATACACCCGCACTGGAGTAATGGTCCAGGCGGACGTTACCCCCGAGATGCTGATGCAGATTTTTTATCCGAATACGCCTCTGCATGACGGTGCAGTAATCATTTCTGGAAAAAAGATAATCGCAGCAGCTTGTGTTATGCCGTTATCTTCCAGCGGCATTCTGGCCCGTTCTCCCGAACGCAAGATGGGCCTTCGCCACCGCGCCGCGGTGGGTATCTCTGAAGTTTCCGATTCAATTGCTGTGGTTGTCTCGGAGGAGACCGGTGCTATCTCCATTTCGCATGCCGGGCGAATTATCCGTCGCCTGGACGTGGAGCGCCTGGAAAACATCCTGGCGGCTTTCTACAATCCGGATAAAGCCCAGCAGGAAAATTTCTTCCAGCGGCATTTCCCCTATCTGTTTCCGCATAAGGACGAGTGAGATATGCTGCGCTGGTTGACGACTAATTTGCGTACCTTTTTATTGGCTTTTGTCCTGGCGTTGGCGGTTTGGGTGACGGCCGTTACCTCAGCTAACCCCGACTTGACGCAGGCCTATCCGAATCCCATCCCGATCGAATTCATAGGTCAGGACCCCGGCCTGGTAATGACCGGGACAGTCCAGAGACAGGTGCAGGTGACTTTACGCGCTCCGCGCTCGATCTGGGACATGCTGCTCTCTGGCGAGACTGCGATCCATGCTGTGGTTGACTTGACCGGACTCAAGGCCGGGACCCATCCGCTGCAGGTGCAGATTCAGATCGACGCCCGGCCTGTCCGTATCGTCTCCGTCACTCCTGAAAAATTTGATCTTTCGCTTGAACAACTTGTGACAGTCTCCATGCCGATCGAATTGACTTATCTCGGCCAACCTGCCATTGGTTACAAAGCCGGCGATCTGGTTTTGAATCCTGCCGAAGCAGTCATCTCAGGCCCGGAATCATTTGTCGCTCAGGTTAAACATGTGAGCGCCACACTGGATCTTACCGGTTCCCGCCAGAGCATCGAGACATCCCTGCCAATCTACGCGGTAGATGATAGTGGCTCGGCAGTGGAAGGAATTTCCATCCATCCGGTTAACATCCAGGTAAGCCTGCCGATCATCCAACAAGGCGGCTACCGTGATTTGGCAGTAAAAGTGATAATTACCGGCAAGTTGGCCAGCGGTTACCGCCTGACCAACATAACCGCCTCACCGCTCATCGTGACGGTCTATTCAGAAAATTTGCCCTTAATTGAAAGCCTGCCAGGTTATGTGGAGACTGCCCCGCTCGATCTTAATGGTGCCTCAAATAATATCGGGACACGTTTGGCCCTGAATGTACCCGAAGGGGTTTTACTGATCGGAGATCAGACGGTCTCTGTCCAGATCGATATCGCCCCTATCGAAGATAGTCGCCCGGTCGCCTTCCGTCAGGTGGAAGTGATCGGTTTAACCCCTGGTCTGAAAGCCCAGCTTTCACCCACGACCGTCGATGTCATCCTGGCTGGTCCATTACCAGTATTAAATTCTCTCCAACTTACTGACGTTCACGTGAGGGTAGACCTGACCGGTCTGACAATCGGCACTTATCAATTGACTCCCGTCGTAATTGTCGTGCAGCAGGGTGTAACTGTCCAATCCATCCTGCCGGGGACTGTGGAAGTTGTCATCGCCAAAGATACGGGTCCGGCCTCGACTCCAACGCCGACATTAAAATTGACCCCCTCGCCAACCCCATAACCGCCTCTTCTCGTAGAAGCAGATTCGGAAACCAATGCCTAAACCTGTTGTTGCTTTAGTTGGACGCCCTAACGTAGGGAAAAGCACACTCTTCAACCGTCTGGCGGGAGAACGTCTTGCCATCGTGGACGATGTTCCCGGTACCACGCGTGACCGCCTTGTGGCACAGACTGATTGGAATGATGTGAATTTCAACATCATTGATACGGGTGGCATTGACCCCACCCATGGCGGCAAGACACCCCTTTCGGTCGGTTCGGCAGATTTTATCCAGGAAATCCGTGAGCAGGCCCTGATGGCCGTCAATGAAGCCGACGCGGTACTTTTCATTACAGATGGCTCTTCTGGAGTCACTCCGCCCGATCGGGAAGTGTCTGAGACCTTGCGCCGATACCAGAAAACGGTCAATGGCCAGCGCTGGCCGCCTATTTTTGTCGTAGTAAACAAGTGCGAAAATGAAAAATTACGGAATGCCGCCGCGGAATTCTATGAATTGGGCCTGGGCGACCCGTATCCTGTCTCAGCCATCCACGGCACCGGCACTGGCGATCTGCTCGATGCGCTGGTGGCTTCTTTTCCGCCTCAGGAGGAATCCCCGGAAGACGATTTGGTCAAGATCGCGATTGTGGGTAAGCCTAACGCCGGGAAGTCCTCTTTGCTTAACAAGCTGGTTGGCAAGCAGCGCGCGATCGTCAGCCCCATTCCCGGTACAACCCGCGATTTAGTCGACACCCGTATCGATGTTGGCGGACTGCCCGTAACATTAATAGATACTGCCGGTATCCGCCGGCGTGGCAAGATCGAAGTAGGTGTGGAGAAATACAGCGTCTTGCGTTCTTTCAAAGCCATTGAGCGCTCGGACGTTGCTTTATTGATCATTGATGCTGAAGCCGGGATCACCGCCCAGGATACCCATATCGCCGGTTTTATCCTGGAAGCCTGGAAGAGCACCGTTGTATTGGTCAACAAATGGGATACCATCGAAAAAGACACCTACACGATGGATGATTACACCCAGCATGTGCGCCGGGAACTCAATTTCATGGATTATGTGCCTCTGTTGTTCATCTCAGCCAAGACCGGCCAGCGCGTGGATCAGGTGCTGCCGATGGCTTTACGCGTCCAGGAGGAACGACTGGCCCGTATCACAACCGCCATGCTAAACCGGGTTTTGCGGGATGCCCAGGATGCCCACCCGGCGCCCTCCCACGCTGGTCGTCAGTTGAAGATTTATTACGGATCCCAGGTCAGGGTGGATCCGCCGACTTTTGTATTGCATGTCAACGATCCGAAACTGTTCCATTTTTCATATATGCGCTATCTTGAGAACCAATTCCGGGAGACATATGGCTTCCTGGGTACGCCCATCAAGATTATTGCGCATGGCCATAAAGAAGAATGAGAACCTATCCAAAAATTATGGAATAACTAAATTTTGAGTGCTTGCACTCAAAATTTGAACTTCTTCTTAATTTCTAAATTGCAAGATTCAATCCATTAAAAAGGACCGGACTGCCCATTCTTGGCGCAGTCCGGTCCTTTAGTTATTATTCGACGTTGGGATTAATTCACGCCGTGGATTGCGGTGATCAGACTTTGTAAATAGTTTGCGTCGCCGCTGTAAGTAGCCGTCATGGTGTAGTTGCCGGTGGCAGTGAAGACGATATCGCAACTGCCGGTTCCTGCAACGAGTGTGGCGGTGCAGGTGGAAGGCGCGCCGCTGATGCTGATCGCGACGGTTCCGGTTGGTACTACTCCGGCCCCAGCCACGCTAACGGATACAGTAACTGCTTGATTGACCAGGGATGGATCCGGGGTTTCAGTGACGATGGCCGTGGTGGAAGCGCCCCTGCTGACTGTATGCGAGGCGCTGCCCGTGCTGCCCACATAGAACGTGTCGCCGTTGTAAGTAGCCACGAGTACTTTGGCACCCGCGGTATTGAACTGTACCGGGCAACTTCCCATGCCGCCTGCCAGCGTGATGCTGCAATTGACATCCGCCCCGGTAATATCCACGGTTCCGGTAGGTGCAACGCCTGGTCCACTCACAGTAACATTCACGGTGATGGTATCGCCGGGCGTTGACGGGTCAGGGAGATCGGCAGAAATGGTTGTCGTGGAGGCATTTTTCACCGTATGGGTCGCGGTGTTCGAACTGGCCAGGTAGTTTCCATCACCGTTGTACGTGGCCGTAAGGATCTTGTCGCCAATCGTGTTGAAGACCACACTGCTGCAACTGCCGCTGCCGCTTGTGAGCGTGATGGTGCAGTTGATGTCCGCACCGCTGATGTCAACCGTACCGGTCGGTGTGGCACCGCCGCCAACTACGGTTACACTCACAGTAATCGGCTGGGTGGCGATGGAAGGATCAGGGTTATCTGCTGTAATGTTAATTGTGGTGGAACCCTTGACCACGGTATGGATTGCACTACCCGTGCTGGATCCGAAGTTCCCATCACCGTTGTACGTGGCGATCAGGGACTTGGTGCCCGTAGTGTTGAAAACCACGCTGCAACTGCCGGTTCCGGCTGCAAGCAGGATGCTGCAGTTGGTATTCGCACCGGTGATGTCCACCGTGCCGGACGGAGCAGGCAAGCCGGCGCCGCTCACGGTAACGTTCACAACCACTGCCTGGCCGGGAACAGACGGGTCGGGAGTATCGGCAGTGATGGCCGTCGAGGAGGCCGCTTTAGCCGGGGCTACGGTATGGCTCGCCGTCCCCGAACTGGCGGTGTAGTTTGCATCGCCGTTATACGTGGCCGTGAGAATCTTTGCGCCGTTTGAGCTGAAGATCACATTACAGCTACCGCTTCCACTTGAGAGCGTGAGCGTGCAACTGGTGTCCGCGCCGGTGATAGTCACAGTTCCGGTCGGCGTAACACCCGCACCGGTCACGGTGACGCTAACAGCAACCGCCTGGCCGGGTGCGGATGGATCAGGACTATCCGCTGTAATGGTTGTAGTACTGGTCGTAGAAGAGACCGGGGATACGGTATGACTTACACTGCTCGAACTGCTCGCATAAGTCGTGTTTCCCGAGTATACGGCGGTCAAGGTCTTGGCGCCTGCGCTGTTGAAGACCACGGTACAATTGCCGCTTCCACCTGAGAGTGTAAGGACGCAGTTGGTGTCCGCTCCAGTGATCGACACGCTTCCAGTCGGAACCCCGGCAGACCCGCTCACTGTGACGCCTACTGTGACAGATTGGCCAGGAATGGAAGGATCAGGTGCATCCGACGTGATGACGGTCGCGCTTCGAATTTAATCCTGAAGAACCAACATTGATATCCGCAAAGAAAGTGATCATGCCGCT
This sequence comes from uncultured Chloroflexia bacterium, assembly GCA_963776475.1. GTDB lineage: Bacteria > Chloroflexota > Anaerolineae > Anaerolineales > Villigracilaceae > UBA877. The sequence continues at coordinate 47,661 of CAVZMZ010000013.1, read as the reverse complement.
GCCCACGCCGAATTGCGTCCCGGCAGCATTGCGGAACCGCCAATAACTGCGGTAGTGCCCGGCAACAGTCGGCGCGACCATATTGACCGAGAAATCAGCCGTTGCGCCCGGAATTACTGGGGCCACACTGGAAGGCAGGTTGATCGCTGTCGCAGCGCCAAAAGTGTTCCCAAATACAAAGACCAGGGCGTAACTGGTGGTCCAGGTGCAGGAGCCTACATTTCTGATCCGCCAGGTCTTGGTGAAGGCTGCACCGGGGGCTACAACCGTGCCGTCCGGAATGGTCACATCCGCCACGAAAGCGCCTCTATCGCAAGTCAACGTTGGAGGAATCGGGACAGAACCGCCGCCGTTGCCGGTAATTTTTGCTCCGACCCACTCTGCCCGGTCACCGGATGGCGTGCCGTGCCCACTGACGTCCGCCACATACAGGATGAAATTAACGCTCTGTCCGGCCAGCGAACTCAGGTCGATGTTGGCGGGGTAAAAAAGTCCTTCGTAGCGTTCATTGAATGACCACAACGTCTGCACCGCACCCCCGCCGATCTGATAGTTCAGTCGGAAGTTCACATAACAATTGGGGGCATTGAATGCACAGTTGATGATGCTTTGAAAGTGGTCGCCTGGCTGCACAGTATAAGCCGGATAGTAACCCTGAATAAACCCGCCAGTCACTTGCTGCGGGTTGATCACCAGCCCGGGGGTAGTAGAAACGCTACCGTTCTCGAGCTGCGGGGCTGCTACATTCAATACAAAGCCGCGGCTATCACCGTCCGTACCTGGGCAGGGCAGCGCACCCGCCCCGCTGGACCACGTTGCCGAGCAGGAATTGGCGACAAAATCATAAGTGGTGCCGGAGGTGGCGGAGCCATTAACAAAGATATCCACCCAGAAAAGGAAATTGCCGGCGCCAATGCCAAAAAGCCCGCCCGAAGCGTTGCGCAGTTCGTAGTTACCACGGAAGTGACCGTTTGAGGATGGCGCCGTCAGGTTGACGGAGATATCCACAGTCGCACCGGGAGCCACGCTGGACGGCATGCTGATCACCGCCGGGGAGCCCATCTGGTCGCCGCCCGTGAAGACCACCGCATAGGAGGTCGTCCAGGTGCAGCTGCCTGCGTTTTGCAGCCGCCACGTTTTCACAAAAGTCGCCCCTGGGGCGAGTGTGGTGCCGTCTGGTATGGTCACATCGGCGACGAACTGTGCCATATCACACGAAGCCGCCGCCGCTGGGCGGGGGGAGAACGCTGTCCCTGGTACGAATTGAACCAGCAGCGTCAACAATAGTACAACAGGAATTAATACTCGTCGAAAAAACATCTCAGCCTCCTTCTGTTGGACGGACGGCGCATATCCATGCGTCCTTACGCATAGCCTGCGCCTGCGAATAAATTCCAGACGTATAATAACTTGTAAAAGTTCCCTTCCTTATATGATAGCGCAATTTTTGAAAAAGTACATACCCTATTTTCATGGTAAAGTATGGAAAATTATACGAAACATGCCTTTTCTCTGGCAAAAATGATGTTTTTGGTATGCCAGGCAAGGAAATTTCTCTCAACTGTTCCATTTTACCTATTTTAATCCGAACATTAATGGAATTGTCCACTGCTTGAGATTCCCCTCTCGGAGTTGTACAATAGATTCAGAAAACATGTTGCGAAAATTTATCCTTCTGTTCATATTGTCTCTGGTCATGCTCCTGCAAACCTCGCCGGTCCCGCTGCGAGCATTGGAACTGGGACCTGGCGGTCTGGCCCGGGTGCCTTTCCCCATTGGTACGGTTCCGGTTGAACCACTTCTTAAAGGCGATTTCAATCGCTCTGGTTCGCCTGAGAGCCTGGATCTCTCGAATGGACATTTGACCATTTTCTCCGGCAACGAATCTGTCTGGCAGAGCCCCATAAGCTGGACGGTCGTTCAGGCGGAGATCACTGACTTGAATCGGGATGGCACGCCGGAGGCAGCCCTGCTGGTTTGGAGACCATTCCAGGCCTGGCCAGTGGATCAGTGGTTGCCCCATGGCGGACGTATCGCCGATTTCCATGATGACAAAGGGTATTCCTGCCATATCATTCTGATCGGCTGGCGCGGCAGCCAATACGGTGAACTGTGGGCCGGATCTGCGCTGGCGGAACCGGTCAAATCCTTTGCAGCCGCCGACTTGAATGCTGATCATTTCCAGGAACTGGTTACGCTCGAAGGTACTTACACCTCCTCTGCCTCTCTGCCGGGGATTCCAGCCGGATCGGTTCCCGCCCATGCGATCAAGGTGTGGGAATGGAACGGATTCGGGTTCACCGTCGTCTCTTCTATGGAAGGTACATTTAGCAAGCTGGCCCTCGCCCAGGCTGGCTCTGGCCGTATTCTGATTCTTGTCCCATGAGGAGGAAGCATGAAAAAGACATTCCGCAAGATTCTTTGGGTTGTCCTGGCCCTGGCGCTGGTACAGGGAGCCTGCGTCTGCAGCCTGCCCGGCCTGTACAAAGTGCCAACGCCCACACCTGCACCTGCACCCACCAGCTCGAACCCTAATCCACTTCCGTCTGCCGTGCCCGGCCAACAGCCTCCGGCGCCGGCTGGAATTTACCCGCCGCCCTTTGCCAGGTACAGTGAAGTGGCTGTCAACCTGCCGGCTACCTTTAACGGCGGAGGCTACACACTTCCACTAGACTTGAGCCAGGTCCAGGGCCTGGATCTGACCAGGTTGACTGACAGCCAGCGCGGCCTGCTGGCCCAAAATGGCTTTGTGGTCACATCCCCGGTGGCAGGCGAGTTCCGTGAGTTCTATCAGATTTACGAAGGCGGCCGGTATATGGAAATGCCGATGTTCATTACCACCGATTCGGTATACCATGTCTACCACCTTATTTTCGACAAGATGCTGCGTGACCTGGAGACCGGCTACTTCATTGCCGACCTCAAGTCGCTGACGACCACCATGCTGGCCGCCAGCACCGCCCAATACCAATCCCTGAAAGGCAGCTCGTTGGAAGGACCGGGCTTGCGCAATGCCGCCTATTTTGCCGTGGCAGACAAACTCCTGGGTCTCTCGGACACTTTCCCGGCCGAAGCGGCAGATATGGTCAATGCCGAGCTGGCGCTGATCAACGCCGGCGGCGGTCCCACTTTCTCTCCCATCTGGGACCGGCCGGACCTGTCCCAGGATATGCGCCTGATCGAAGATTACAGCCAATACATCCCGCGCGGCCACTATACGCGCAGCGAAGATTTGAAGACGTATTTCAAAGCCATGATGTGGTATGGGCGCCTGACTTTCCGCCAGGCGGATGATTTCGAAACCCGTCGCGCCCTGCTCCTGGTCCAGGCGCTGCGCTCGGCCCAGGCCTCGGATGGCACCCCGGCCGTCAAGCTTTGGGAAAACATCTATGAGCCGACCGTCTTCATCGTCGGTAAGGCGGATGATCTGGGCTATATCGAATATGGAGCCTTATCTGACCAGGTTTTTGGGACGAATCCCGCTCCCGGCAAATTTGCAGATGCGAGCCTGTTTGCCCAGTTCCAGCAGGCTGCCAAAACACTGCCGCCGCCCCAGGTCAACTCGATGTGGGTCTGGATCGAGCAGGATAAGGCGCAGGTGACCAAGGGTTTCCGTTTTATGGGTCAGCGCTTTACACTGGATCAATATGTTTTTGGGCAGGTGATCTGGCGTAATGTAGGCACCATGGATACCCCGCGCGGCCTGCCGAAAGGGCTGGATTTCTTCGCCGCCATGGGTTCCGAGGAAGCCGGTAACATCCTGAAGGGAATGGGCGAAATCGAAATACCTCAACTATGACACCCAGATGGCCAAGGTCAAAGGCGAGGTCGCCAGTCTCGGTCTCGACTCCTGGACCCAGAACCTGTATTGGTCCTGGCTGTATTCATTCCAACCCATCATCGCCTCCAAGGGTGCTGCCTATCCGCCCTTTATGCAGACCCAGGCCTGGACGCGCAAGGATTTGCAGACCGCCCTGGGCTCCTGGACCGAATTGAAGCACGACACGCTCCTGTATGCCAAGCAGGTCATGGCCGAGATGGGCGGCGGCGGGCCGGACATCGAACCGCCGCACGGCTACGTGGAACCGAACCCGGAAGCCTATGCCCGCCTGTTGGCCTTGGCGCAAATGACAGAGACCGGGCTGCAGTCCCGCGACCTGCTTAGCGACCTGACCCGCAGTAACCTCGATAACCTTATCTCTGAGATACAGTTCCTGGAGAGCATCTCCGAGCGCGAGTTGAGCGGCGGAACCATCACGACTGAGGAATACTGGCACATCCAATATTGGGGCGGCACGCTGGAGCAGTTCAACCTGGCAGCCGCGGACCGCACCGATGCTACCCAGCGTGACTTGAGCGACCAGAAGGCTGCCCTGGTGGCGGATGTGGCCACCGGTACCAATGACCTGAATTCCCTGGTGGTGCTGGAAGAAGGTGAAGGCCAGCCCACCCGGATTTACGTGGTCCTGCCCGATTCGCCCTGGCGGGTGGCGCTTGGCGCGGTTTACTCGTACTATGAGTTCACAGTTCCTTCCTCGGGCCGCCTGACTGACGAAGCCTGGCAGGCCCAGGTGGAGGCCGGCACCAACCCGGCCCAGCCGGATTGGACGCAGATGTTCATCGCACCCTAAATCAGACGTCATTGCGTGTAAATATATGACAATTGGCGCTCTTCAACCCTAAACTACATTGTGTCACTGCGAGCAGCTTCATTTTGGCGATGAAGCAATCCCCAGCCAACGGAGTCCGAAATCTCCAGATTTCGGACTCCTCGACCTCAGTCGGAGTTGGTTTACCGCGACACGGTTTCATCCTTATTTATATAGATCGTTCGCGGCGACCTCGTGAATGCGAGCCTCGATGAAAGTTCGCTCTCTTCTATTTACAATCATTCTCGTTCTGCTCTCTTCCTGCCAGCCAGCGCCACCCACGGTTACCCTGGCCCTGTTGGGAGACCTGCTGCTGGGGCGCGGCGTGCGGCCGGCTCAGGATTCACTTGCCTACCTGACCCCCGAGCTGCAGGCCGCCGACCTGGCGATCGCCAACCTGGAAAGCCCGCTGGCCAATGATCCGCCCTCCACGGATACGAGCCTGGGCTATAACCTGTGCGCCTGGGCCCCCACTGCCAACTGGCTGCCCACCTGGGGACTGGACCTGCTCACGCTTGCCAACAACCACCGCTTCGACTGCGGGTCGGATGGCGTCGATGGAGTTGATGAAACAGCCAGCATACTTTCCAACCTGGGACTGGCTGCCATCGGGCCAGGTCCCGAGCCGTTCTACCGGGAGATCAACGGCCTGAAACTGGCCTTCCTCGCCTTCGATGATAGCCTGGCGCCCCTGGATGAGCCGGCGGCTTTAGGCGGTATCCGCTCTGCCCGGGCGGGCGGATCCGTGGTAGTCGTTTCGCTGCACTGGGGCATGGAATACCAGGGCGGGGCTTCGGAGCGGCAGAAAGACCTGGCGCAGGAGTTTGCTCGAGCTGGCGCGGCGCTGATCATCGGTACGCATCCGCACGTGCTTCAACCGGCCGCATGGATCCCGGGCGCGGCGGGTAAGACGCTGGTGCTCTACAGCCTGGGCAACGCCCTGTTCGACCAGGCCGGCCTGCCGGATACGCGCCAGTCCGCCCTGCTGCTGGTAACGCTGGATGCGCACGGGGTGCGCTCCGCCCGTGCCCTGCCGTTCATCATCGATGTCCACACCAGCCGGGTGGCGGCGGCGGATACCCAGACGTCCCAGCACATCCTCGACCTGATTGATCTTCCGTAGTACCACGCCCTTTCTCGCAACTGCGAGCTGGAGATTGTCTACGGATGAGAGGCTGGATGGCTTGCTGACCTTTTCCTCCCCTCACCTATTGCGGTTCTTGGTAAAGAGGCAGAAGGAATAATAGTTGGTAATTTGGGTTCAAAAAATTAATGGAGAATTTGGATTTGCGGAAATAATTAGTCAATATGTGACATTACTTACTTTGGATTTATTACAAAATATTGTTATAAATAGTTATAGGCTTTTCTCTTTTTTAATTTGAGAGAAGCAACCCACCCGGCACAATTCTGTGCCCATTCAAAACCTCAAGGAGGAGGATAAATGTCTAAGAAAGTCTGTTTCCTATTAGCCATGGCTCTATTGGCTGTCACGATCCTTGCAGCCTGCCAGCCAGCCGCAGTGGCAACAGTGGCCCCTGTTGTCACCGCCGCCCCTGTCGTCACTGCCGCCCCGGTGGTGGCAACCATAGCCCCTGTGGCAAGCGCAGTCCCGGAGGCAACCACAGCCCCTGTGGCAACCACAGCCCCGCTCGTCATCACCGACACTGAGCTCAACGTACTCTGCACCCCGCAGGAAGAATGGTGCCAGGGCATGAAACAGGAATTCGAAGCAATGTACGGGATTACCGTAAACTATGTCCGTATGTCTGCAGGCGAAGCCCTGGCCCGAATTGAAGCCGAGAAAGACGCACCGACTTTTGATATCTGGTGGGGCGGCCCCATCGACAGTTTTATTTCGGCAAAAGGCAAGGGTTTGCTCGATACTTATGTCTCTCCGAATTTTAAAAATCTTTACAATCCCAAGTTGATGAAAGATGCAGACAACCAGTGGGTCGGTATTTATGTTGGCACGCTCGGTTTTGCTACCAATAAAAATTGGCTGGCAGCCCACCCGGATGCCAAGGCGCCTACCTCATGGGATGATCTGCTGAAACCCGAGTTCTCCGATCAGGTGATGGTTGCCCATCCCTCAACTTCCGGAACTTCCTACACCGCCCTTTGCACCGTCTCTGCAGCTGCGCGGCGAACAGGCCGGATGGGAATATCATGAAAAAGTACGCTTCCCAGATGACCTCCTTTACGAAAAGCGGTGCCGCGCCGGCCAAGTTCGTTGGTCAGGGCGAAGCTGCAGTTGCGATCGTTTTCTCTCACGATACAGTGAATGAGATCGAAAACAACAAGATGCCCCTGGTGCTCACCTTCCCGGCTGAAGGAACCGGCTACGAAATTGGTGGTGAAGCAATTTTGAAAGGCGCCAAGAACATCCAGGCTGCCCATTTATGGTATGACTGGGCAATCTCACCCGAAGGACAGGCTTTGGGACCGAAATACCATGCTTACCAGGCTCCTACGATCAATGGCGTTTCGCTCTCTCACCCCGAATTGATGGACGCCACATTGATCGACTACAATTTCGATTATTGCGGTACGAATAAGACGGCTTTCGTCGACAAATTCACCAATGAAATTGCCAACGCTCAAAACCTGCACCCATAATTGATGCTCGGATTCTGGGCGGCGCAAGCCGCCCAGAATCCTATTAATAGGAGGATTATGCAGACCGTTTCATCCACCATAGAAGCTCCTAACATAAAATCCTCTAGCCTGACCAGAAGATTTCGTGAGTTTTCCCTGATCGGAAGAGATCCAATACTTTCCATCAGCCTGCTGCTTTCTGGTATTTTTATATTTGTATTTGTTGTTTATCCCTTATATCGCTCAGCGGCAGGTGGGTTCATCTCGGAAAAAGGTGCATGGGATGTCACTTATTTTACGCGTTATTTCGATAGTTATTATGGACCGGCGCTGCGACAGTCTTTCATCGACACCATGGAGATGGGAATATTAACTGCCACCGCTGGGACTTTGGTCGGCTTCATCTTTGCATATGCGATCGTACGCTGCCGGATTCCCGGAAAGCGCTTCGTGCATTGGCTGGCGCTTATCCCGACTGTTTCACCACCCTTTGCGCTGGCATTAAGCATGATCCTGTTATTTGGCCGGAATGGCTTGATCACGCATAAAATCCTCGGGATTGAATTTGTTAAAGGGATGAATGATATTTATGGTCTGGATGGGTTGGTCATTGTCCAAACCATCACTTTTTTCTCGGTCTCATATTTGATCCTCAAGGCCATGCTCGAGCGTTTGAACCCGGCCATGGAAGAAGCCGGTGCCAGTCTGGGCGCCGGCCGGTTTCATCTTTTCAGGACGATCACCATGCCGCTGCTGATCCCTGGAATTGCAGGTTCTTTTTTGCTGTTATTTGTGGAGTCCCTGGCCGATCTGGGAAACCCATTATTCATTGCGGGTACCAAGACGGTCTTATCGGCGCAGATTTTTATGGCGGTGATCGGAGAATATAACTTCCAGAAAGCTTCCGCTTTATCCCTGGTATTGATCATTCCGACGCTGGCCGTTTTCCTGGTCCAACGTTATTACGTGAACCGGCGGACCTATATATCTGTGACCGGTAAACCGGCTGGTTCACAGATCATTGAAAAAGACCCTCTGATCCGCTGGACATTCAATATCCTGGCTTACCTGATCATTGCTTTCATCATCATGTTATACGCCACGATCATTTACGGCTCTTTCAGCACCGCCTGGGGCGTGGATTATGCGCCGACATTAAAACATTGGTCGATGACCATCACGCGCGGTGTCGAAGCCATCCTGGATACCACTTTCCTGAGCGCTCTGGCGACCCCCTTTGCTGCCATCCTGGGAATGATCATCGCATGGCTGGTGGTCAGGAAAAAATTCACCGGCAAGGATGTATTGGATTTTACCTCCAACCTCGGCGGCGCCGTTCCTGGCACCATCCTTGGCATTGGTTTTATCCTGGCTTTCAACAAACCGCCCCTGGCTCTGGCAATTGCCATCTACGCGATTTTGGCCATGTTCTACGCACAGGCCGTTGGGAAAAATGCGGCTGAACGGATCGTCATTCTAATCCTTGGAACTGCTTTAGGCGTGGGTCTTACAAAAGTAGATGCCAGGACCATGTACTTTTGTCTCGGCGGATTGTATCTGGCGATGGCGCTGATCATCATGATCACGCAGAGGAAATTAACGAAAGCATTGATAACCGCCCTGATTGGCGTTTATGTGATGTCCACCAATTGGGCCGTCGTCTTGGCAAAACCAATTTCTGATTTTAGCCGCAGCCTGGAAAAAGGCTTCTGGAGCAACGCCATCTTCCAATTCGCAGATTACCTTAAGGTGCTCCTTCAACCGACCCCCTCCTTGCTGGCGATCGTGATCCTGTTCGCAGGAGTGATCCTTTTACAAGGCACGCAGGGAAGAACCTTTCGGATCAGCCTGGGGATGCTTGGGCTGAGCGTTGCCTGCGCGCTCTCTTTTGTTGGCATACCTTTCGCGATGGTTGGAGGTGCGTATATCATCATGGCTGCATTTATCGTACGCAGCCTGCCGGCTTCCGTCCGCTCGGGTGTGGCGGCATTGCAGCAGATCGATCCATCGATCGAAGAAGCCTCCAATATTCTGGGCGCGGATGCACAATATACGTTTCGAAAAGTCACCCTGCCGCTCATCCTGCCGGCACTGTTTGCTGGTCTGATCTTCAGTTTCACCCGGCATATGACCAGCCTGTCGGCGATCATTTTCCTGGTTAGCGCCAAATGGAGGATCGTAACTGCCTCGATTTTGAGTGAATGGGAACAAGGCGGAGTAGGCATCGCAGCTGCTTACTCAACGGTCATAATCATTCTTGTTATGATTGCCATAGTTGTACTCAATTTGAGCATCAACAAGATATTTAAAGGCAGGGGCTCGGTGGATATGAGCCAGGGTTTCTAATTCTTGAAAATTGAGGTAAATCAATGTACCTGACCCTAGAAAATATCACAAAAGTGTTTCCTCCACGCGGAGCAGCCGGTGAAGTTACTGCGGTTAACGATGTATCCCTTGATATTGAAAAAGGTGAACTCGTCACCCTGTTGGGACCCAGCGGATGTGGCAAAACAACCACATTGAGAATGATCGCCGGCTTCGAGTTTCCAACCTCGGGCAGGATCATTCTCGATAACCAGGATATCAACCAGCTGCCTCCGCATAAACGTGAAATGTCCATGGTTTTTCAGAGTTACGCAATATTCCCGCATCTCAATGTCTTTGAAAACATCGCTTATGGCTTGAACGTTCAGCGCCTTTCCAAATCTGTTATCAAAGATCGGGTAGATAAAGTCCTTGGACTGGTTCACCTGGAAGGGTATGGAGACCGGGCCCCAACCCAGCTATCAGGCGGACAGCAGCAGCGCGTGGCGTTGGCGCGCGCTCTAATTATGGAGCCAAAAGTCCTATTGATGGATGAACCGCTTTCGAATCTGGATGCGAAATTACGTGAAGAAATGCGCACCGAGATCCGTCGCATCCAGAAAGAGTTGAATATCACCAGCGTCTATGTCACCCATGATCAGATCGAAGCCATGACGCTTTCGGACAGGATTGTGGTGATGAACCAGGGTATCATCGAGCAAATTGGCACTCCGGTGGAGATTTATCGTTTCCCGAATAGCAAATTTGTGGCAGATTTCATCGGACGGGCTAATTTTGTTCCTGGAGAGGTTCAAGAGAAAATCGAAAGTAAATTGACAGTTAAATCACTTGGCCAGGTGATTGAACTCAAGAACATCAAACGTGAATTTAATAAGCTGCAAGCAGTTACTTTGATCATCCGCCCTGAGATGATTTGTATTAAGAAAGCCGGCGAGTTGTTCAAGGGGGTTATACACAGAGCTGTCTATCTTGGTGATGTGATCGAATATGTCGTTGAAGTTTGCGGGCAAATGATCACTGGACTGGAAACGGATCCATATGTCATGGAACTCTTCCCGGAAGGTGAGCAGGTAACAGTTGGCTTCGCGGAAGGCTGCATCCAGGTTTTGCCCGGTGAGTAAAGCCATGCCTGAATTTGATATTGTTATGATTGGCAATTTTGCCAAGGATGAATTGATCGTTGATGGGGTTGAAGAGATCGCCTCCGGCGGGGGAGTTTATTACGGCAGTGTTGTGGCGGAACGACTCGGAACGCATGTCGCAGTGGTGACGCGCCTGCACCCGGATGATTTTCCGCGTTTGGAAGAACTTCGCTCCGAAGGCGTGCAGGTATTTGCAACCCCCGCACAGGGCACCTCCGGGATTGCGAATTATTACTCCTCCTCAAATATGGAAACCCGCATTTGCAAACCGATCGGATTTGGCGGGAAGTATTCCCTGGCAGACATCCCGGATTTAAAAACCAAAGTTATCATGCTCACTCCTTTATTTGCAGGCGAAGCTGACCTGCCTCTCCTGCAGGCCTTATCCAAAAGAGCGCCGGTGGCGATGGATATCCAGGGGTTTGTACGCGTACCGCTGGAGAACGACTTGATCTTCCAACCCTGGGCGGAAATGCTGGAAGGATTGAAATGCATCACCTACTGTTAAGGTTGATAAAGCCGAGGCTGAATTCCTGACCGGTTTGTCAGACCTGCACGCGGCTGCCATCCAGCTGCACTCACTCGGACCCAAAGAGATCATACTAACCCAATCCTCGGGGGTGACCGTTTATGCTGATGGGAAGTTCCATACTGCCCCATTTAATCCGCGTTCCCTGGCGGGTCGGACGGGCAGGGGCGACACCTGTTTCTCAACCTATATTGCCAAACGCTTGAGCGCGGACGCGCAGACTGCCTGTATTTGGGCAGGGATCGTGACCTCGTTTAAACAGGAAGTGCCTGGGCCATGGAAGGGCACAATCGCAGCGGTTGAATCGGAATTAAAATGACCACTGAGGTTCACCGGTTGCCATCAGTTTTTTGATCCCTTCCCAAAACAGAACATTAGTACTAATATTAAGCAGAGCCCTTTTCCCGAGGATCTGTCTGCCATGCTGAACTTCCTCCTGCCCCTGCTCCCTGCCACCGTGTTTCGTCCCTCATCGGGACCAATGTCCTCCAAAACCGCCCATCGTTTCTATCGTTTGGGTCAGGTGGGAGCTCACCGGCGTTCCAGCATATGGAATTGTTCCTCTTTGTTCCTAAAAATCAATTACCCTCCGCCAGCCGCCCGACCATACCCCTATTCGTTCCGCGGAAAACTCAAATTAATGGACTTTAATTCCCTTTCACCGATTGCTCCGCTCGGTTTGGCCATTCCTTCGCAGGTAAAAAACTGCAGGATGATGATTAAATTTTTCCTTTGATGATCCTGCCTGCCCCCAGTCATGGGGGTCCTGTCCTTCGTGGTGAAAGGTCTTTTACAAATCTACAATCTAAAATCTTCCTCCTCCCCATTACTCTTTCCTTATTTCTCCTAACTCCTTCCAGGGATATAATTTCCATATGGCTCGCACCATCCTGCACCTCGACCTGGATGCCTTCTTCTGTGCGGTTGAAGAACTGCACGACCCCTCGCTGCGCGGCAAGCCCTTCGCGGTCGGCGGACGCCCGGAAGAGCGCGGCGTGGTGGCTTCCTGCTCCTACGCCGCCCGGAGCTGCGGGGTGCATTCGGCCATGCCGATGAGCCGGGCGCTGCGACAATGCCCGGGGCTGCTGGTCATCTCGCACCACCGCGGCAATTACGGCGAGATGTCCGAAAAAGTCATGCAGCGCCTGTGCGACCTCTCGCCTGTGGTGGAGCAGATCTCGATCGACGAAGCTTTCGTGGATATCAGCGACCTGCGCGAGAACGCCGGAGACCATCGCCCGCCGCCTGCAGAAACGCGTCAACGACGAGCTTGGCCTGCCCTGCTCGGTGGGGGTGGCCTCGAACAAACTGGTCGCCAAGATCGCCACCGAGGTCGGCAAGCAGACCGCCCAAAAAGGACAGCCGCCCAACGCGGTGACAGTCGTCCCGCCGGATACGGAAGCGGCTTTCCTCGACCCGCTGCCGGCCGACATGCTGTGGGGCGTGGGGCCCAAGACTGCGGCCAGGCTGGCCGGAGTTGGGATCAAGACGATTGGCGATATCGCCCGCCACCCCGCCACGGACCTGGTGCGCTGGTTCGGCGAGAACGGGCGTGACCTGGCCCGCCGCGCCCGCGGCGAAGATGACAGTCCGCTGGTGACCGAGCACGAAGTCAAATCCATCAGCCAGGAAACCACCTTTGCCCGGGATGTGCGCGATGATAAAATTCTCGCAGATACCCTGCGTGAAATCTCGACGGAGGTCGGCCGCCGCCTGCGCCAGTCCGGCATTGCCGGATCGACGGTCAAGATCAAGCTGCGCTGGCCGGATTTCACCACCCTGACCCGCCAGGTCACCCTGTCGCATGCGACCGACCAGGATGAGCAGATCTTCAGCACTGCGCTGCATCTTCTGGGAAAGGTGCGTTCGAAGGGCAAGGCTGTGCGTTTGATCGGAGTAGGCGTGACTGGACTGGGCGCCCCGCTGCGCCAGTTGGAATTATGGGGCGCCCGCAGCGAGAAGTCCCGCAAGCTGCAGGAAACGCTGGATGAGCTGCACGAGAAGTATGGAGACAAGTCCATTCGACGCGGACAGGATCGCAGATGATGCATACAAGATTAGAATATATTTAACACGCAGGATACGAAGTGCACCAAGCGAAGCGATAATATTTTTTTACTTCGTTCCCTGAGTGACCTTTGTGTTTTATTATTTTATGGAGGTAGCCGTGTCTGTTAAAACTGCCAACATCACCCTTAATACAAAGGGCAACAGTGACATCCACGATATCACGCGGGAGGTGGTCCATCTCGTCGAACTATCTGGCCTGCGCTCGGGTACCGTCACGATCTTCTGCCCGTCTTCCACCAGCGGGTTGACGACGGTTGAGTACGAGCCAGGCGCGGTGGCCGACCTGAAGCGCTTGTTCGAGGAACTGGTCCCGGCGAACCACAATTATGCCCATAATGCCACCTGGGAGGACGGGAACGGCCATGCGCATATGCGCGCCTCGCTGTTGGGCGCCTCACTGACCATCCCCTTCCTGGAAAAAAACCTGACGCTTGGCACCTGGCAACAGGTTATCTACGTGGACTTTGACACCCGTCCGCGCCATAGGGAACTGGTTGTGCAAATGGTCGGAGAATGATATGTCCAAATTGAAAGTCGCCCTGTTGCAGCTTTTTTCATCGGGCTATGGCCAGGATGCCAACCAGGTTAAAGGCGAACAGTTCTGCCGCCAGGCCCGCGCATTGGGGGCGGATATTGCCCTGTTCCCCGAGATGTGGAATATCGGTTACCAATTGCCCGATCCATCCCAACCCGGGCAGGTCGGGCTCTGGCAGGAGCATGCCATCGACCGGGCAGGAGCATTCGTCGCCTCCTTTAGACAGTTGGCGCGCGAGCTTGACCTGGCGATTGGATTGACCTACCTGGAGCGCTGGCAGGGCGGTCCGCGCAACTCGATTTCGCTGATCGATCGACACGGCGAGATATGCCTCACTTACGCCAAAGTCCATACCTGTGATTTTGATAAAGAGATCGCGCTGACACCCGGCGAGGATTTCTTTGTCTGCCAGCTGGATACTGCCGGTGGTCCGGTCAAAGTAGGCGCCATGATCTGTTTCGATCGCGAGTTTCCCGAGAGCGCCCGGGTACTGATGCTCAAAGGCGCCGAGTTGATCCTGACTCCCAATGCCTGCGAGCTGGAAGCCAACCGCATCGGCCAGTTCCGGGTGCGCGCCTACGAGAACATGCTCGGGATGGCCATGGCCAACTATGCCATGCCGCAGGAGAACGGGCATTCGGTAGCCTTCGACGGGATTGCCTTTGACGAAAACGGTTCACGCGATACCTGCCTGGTCCAGGCGGATGCCCGCGAGGGCATATTCCTGGCTGAGTTCGACCTGGACCGGCTGCGGGCTTACCGCCTCAACGAAGTGTGGGGGAATGCCTTCCGCAAGCCGGGGTGTTATGGGATCCTGATCAGCCCGGTGGTGGAGCCGCCTTTCGTTCGCCCGAATGCGCGTAGGTAAAGATGAACTCGTAAAACCCGGGGATGTATCCTGTTCGACTGGGGCGATACCCTGATGCGTGATTTCAAAGAGTTTGAGGGTCCGATGAAGGACTGGCCGCGCGTGAGAATCCATTCCCGGTGCGGATAAACTGCTCGCAACTCTCCACCCGGATTGGATCCTGGCAATCGCTACCAACGCGAAGGATTCCGATGAGGCGGATATCCGGGCGGCCTTGCAGCGTGCCAACCTCAATCAATTCCTGGACAAAGTATATTGTTTCAAGAAAATTGGTTATAAAAAGCCGTCTTCTGAATTCTTTCAATATATCCTGGAAGACTTGCAGCTTGCCCCCCAGGCGATCTTTATGGTCGGCGATAATTATGAAGCCGATGTACTGGGCGCCAACCGCTTCAACATCCGCGCCATCTGGTTCAACCAGCACTCTCTGGATAATCGCGAAAATGATTTGCAGCGCACGGTCCATGCAATGGGCGAACTCCCTGCCACCTTGATTGGATTCGTGTAACTGATTCAACCAAAAGTTGCTTTCCTTGACACCTATCCGTAACCGTGATAATCTTCGCCAACATGCACGGCTGATCCTTATGGTCGGTCGGGCGCAAAAAATTCCTTGCAGGAGAAAGAAAGATGTCAGAAGAACGTTTCGTCGGTACCGTCAAGTGGTTCAATGCTACCAAAGGCTTCGGTTTTATCGGCCGTGAGGGTGGCGAGGATGTTTTCGTCCATTTCTCAGCGATTGAGATGGAAGGCTATAAACGCCTGGAGGAGAATCAGAAAGTGGAGTTCTCGGTCGAGCAAGGCCCCAAGGGCTTGCAGGCCACCAACGTCAGACCAATCTAATCATTCCATTATTTCCCCTTTAGCCGGGTCCATACAGGATCCGGTTTTTATTTTGTTTGTTATAATCCAAGCCTGAATACTCCCAAGGAGAATAACCATGGCATACTCTCAATCGAAGGTCCCCGCTGGCGGGGAAAAGATCTCGATCAAGGACGGCAAGCTTCAGGTACCAAATGAACCCATCCTGCCCTACGTGGAGGGCGACGGCACCGGCCGGGATATCTGGCGGGCCTCGGTACGCGTTTTTGATGCCGCAGTCCAAAAAGCTTACGGCGGAAAACGCAAGATCCACTGGATGGAAGTCTTCGCCGGAGAGAAGGCCTTCCGGCAGTTCCAGACCTGGCTGCCGGATGAGACCGTGCAGGCCTTCACCGAATTCCTGGTGGGTATCAAAGGCCCGTTGACCACGCCCATCGGCGGCGGCATCCGTTCCCTTAACGTGGCCCTGCGTAAGGCGCTTGATCTGTACGTCTGCCAGCGTCCGGTGCGTTATTTTGAGGGCGTCCCGTCGCCGGTGAAGCACCCCGAATATGTGGATATGGTCATCTTCCGCGAGAACACGGAAGATATCTATACCGGGATCGAATTTGCCTACGGCACCGAGGATAATAAGAAGTTCAAGCAATTATTCAAGGAAGCTTTCCCCAAGGAATATGCCAAGATGCGTTTTCCGGATACGGCCGGTATTGGCATCAAGCCGGTCTCGGTCCAGGGCACCGAACGCCTCGTCCGGGCCGCAATTCGGTGGGCGCTGCAGAACAAGCGTAAAAACGTCAATTTCATCCACAAGGGCAATATCATGAAATTCACCGAAGGCGCTTTCAAGGATTGGGGCTACGCATTAGCCAAGCGCGAATTCCGCGCGGATATCGTAACCGAGCGTGAGACCTGGATCCTGGGCAACAAAGAAAAGGATCCCAATTTGAGCCTGGAAGAGAATGCCAGGAGTATTGACCCCGGCTTCGACATGATGTCCCCCGATCAGCGTAATGGAATCACCCGCGAAGTGGAAGAAGCCCTGAAATTATGGGACACGCATGGCAATGGGAAGTGGAAAACGAAACTGTTGATCAAGGATTCGATTGCGGATGTCAGCCTGCAATTCACTTTGATCCGTCCGCGTGATTACGATGTGCTTGCCACCCTGAATCTGAACGGGGATTATATCTCTGACGCATTGGCTGCCCAGGTGGGCGGTATCGGGATCGCTCCCGGCGCCAATATAAATTATGAAACCGGCCATGCCATCTTCGAAGCCACCCATGGCACTGCGCCCAAGTACGCCGACCTGGACAAGGTCAACCCTGGTTCGGTCATCCTTTCGGGTGAAATGATGCTGCGTTACATGGGCTGGGATGAAGCTGCCGATTTGATCATCAAGGGAATGGGCGGCGCCATCAATGCCAAAATTGTGACGTACGACTTCGCCCGCCTGATGGAAGGGGCTACCGAAGTCAAATGCTCGCAGTTTGGGGATGCTGTCATCCAGCACATGCAGGCTTGAGTTAGCTTGCTGGTTTTAGTCCCAGGCCCTGCTCACCAGTCTCACAAGTTGCTCCACTCCCTTTTCGAGTGGAGCAACATTTATAAACTCATGGATCGTATGGGCTCCGCCCCCGGTCGTCAGTCCGATCGTTACACACGGCAGGCCGAGGCTGAGCGGCAGGTTGGCATCCGTGGAGCCAATGTTCAGATGAGGCTCCACGCCGACCTCCCGCAGGCATTCCTGCGCAAGCCGGACCAGCCGGTGGTCCAGCGGAAGTTCCCCGGAAGGCCGCTTGCCAATGGCTTCCAACTGGATTGCCACGCCCGGTTTTTGCAGCGAGCAGACGATTTCCTCCACCTGGCGGGCCAAAGCCTCCAGGGTTGCAGCGTTTTCCGAGCGCAGGTCCAGTTCCAGCATGGCTTCGGCGGCGATTGTGTTGACGGATGATCCGCCGGAAATGATGCCTACATTCAAAGTAGTTCGGGGTGAACGCGGGAGTTGAAGGGCAGTAATACGGGTGGAAAGAGCTGTCAGCTCATGGACTGCAGAAGGCTGGCCATAGTCGTGCCATGAATGGCCACCGGCAGTCCGTACGTTGATACGGTAACGGCGCACGCCCAGTCCACGCTGGTAGATCTGGCCTAATGCCATGCCTTCGACCACGATATACGCCAACGGGCGGGATTGTTCCACGGATTGTTTGGGAGGCCGCTCGAAGCGCTCCACCACGGCTTTTATTCCACGCAGATTTCCCAGACCTTCTTCGCAGACATTGGCCACCAACCACAGATCGCCGGGCAGGGACAGGCGGCGGGCGCGTAAGGCCCATACCAGGCCAAACAGTCCTGCCACTCCCAGCGAGTTGTCACCAATTCCGGGTCCCAGGATGCGTTCCGGCTCGCGTTGAATGGTCAAGTCAACATTCGAGGGGAAAACCGTGTCCAGATGGGCCGAAACAACCAGCGACTTACAGCGGGTGTTGGCCTCAGGCTTGCCAAGGCGGGCATAGACATTCCCGACCGCATCGATCCCGACCTCCTGCAAGTTCTCCCCCACGAAGCGGGCACGTACGAATTCGGCGCGTTCCGCTTCGTGCGAGGTCATAGCGGGAATTTGTTGGATGGCGATTGCCAGATCGAGTAGCTGTGCGATGAAATTATTCATATGATTCGTGAAAGTCAGAGTTTGGACACCTTCCTAAAAATTATACCTGCCTTATTAATCCCGAAAGCGCCTCCAGCCGCGCCTGCGCCAGGCCCGGCAAAGCCTCCAGGGCGTGGAATGCCCCGCTGCCTTCAACAGTAAGGGAGGCCGAGATGTTTCCATATAAGACCGCGCGCAGCGGATCCAATGTTTTCTGGTACCCGGCTAAAAAGCCTCCGCAGAAAGAATCTCCTGCTCCGGTAAGATCTTCCAGGCGGGAGGCGTAGGCCGGGATTTCCCAGCGTTTTTTGGAGGTGGCATCGTAGAGCATCTGACCGTGGGCTCCGCGTTTGATCACGGTGAATTCACAACCAAAGCTGCCCAGTTCCTCGGCCATCTGCCACAGATCGTCGGTGCGGCCCCAGAAAAGGGCGCGCAGTTCCTCCTCGCAAGGCAGAAAAGCGGTTAATCCATGCAGCAGCGTGCGCACATCATCAAAGGCTGTACTGGTCATATATGCCGAGTACGGGTCAAGGGTCAGGAATGTAATGTTGGCCTGCCGGAAAGTGGAGAGCAAGCGGCCGGCGGTTAGATAGTCCAACGGACACACATGGGCGGCGTGCGCATTCAGGTAATCTGGAGGAATATCCAGCGGGCGCGGTGAGGCCGGATGGATGCTTTTGCGATCGTCAGCATTGAGCGGTGGTTGGTAACCGAGCAGTGACTTGGGGAAGGGCAAGTTCATGCGGGCGAAGTGTGTCACCGGGTTGGTGCGTTGGAAGGTCTGAGGATCGAGCCGGGCCTGAAAATAACGCAAATCCAGGGCGCCGGCCAGGATATGGATCCCGCGCCGGTCCCAACCGTGTTTTTCAAAGCTGAGCAACCATTCATTCGGGTAATCTTCGCCGACACGCGCCAGCAGCCCGATGTTCTTGTCCCAGATTCCCAGCCCGGCGGCTGCATAGAGCAAATTTCCCCCCGGCACATCAACCAGGGCACGACCTGCGGGGGGCAGAAGATAATCTCGGCGAAGATGACCGGCGATGACGAATGCTGGTTCCATAGGTCAGGAGACAACCGGACGGCTGCCAGCCTCAGCCTGGGCCGGCTTGACCGGCAGGATGAGGGTAAAATTGCTGCCCTTGCCTTCCACGCTTTCCGCCCAAATTCGCCCGCCATGTATTTCGGTCATGACTTTGGATACAGACAGGCCCAGCCCCATGCCGCCATGCTTGCGGGTCAGGTGCGATTCCACCTGGTAGAAACGCTCGAATATATGCGCAAGATCTTTTTCAGGAATCCCGATCCCATCGTCGATGACCGATATTTTGACATATCCAGGAATTTGCCCGGCTGTGATGAAGACATGCCCACCCGGGTTGGTAAAGTCGATTGCGTTCTTAACCACATTACTGAGGGCGATGGAAATTTTGGTTTCATCGCCTTCAACCGGCAGATCGCCCGGCCCGCTATCGGTACGCATTGTAATGTGTTTCCTGTTCGCTTCCCGGCTGAAAGATTCCGTCACATCTTCGACAAGACGTTTGATCGAGACTGAGCTGGAACGCAGGCTGGCCGTTCCACTTTGGGCATTATCCATGTTCGCAATACTGTCGATTATTTCCTTAAGTCGCATGGCACTCCGGACAATAATTTCCAACTGAGACCGGTATTCGGGTTGGATGATTTCCTGCAGGACGGTGGCATGTCCAAGGATAAGGCCAAGCGGGGTGCGGAGTTCGTGGGAAGCTATGCCGATAAAGTCACTTTTCATCTGTTCGAGTCTGGCCGTCTGCTCCTGTGACTTTTTTGCATTATTCACGAGTCGTGAATTTTGGATGGCAACCGACGCCAGGGAAGCCAGAGTCTCTAGAATTGTGAGGTCCTCTTCGGTATAATGGGCTGCGCCAGTCTTATTGACCACTTCAAATA
Source organism: uncultured Chloroflexia bacterium (assembly GCA_963776475.1). GTDB lineage: Bacteria > Chloroflexota > Anaerolineae > Anaerolineales > Villigracilaceae > UBA877. Next base: position 27,541 of record CAVZMZ010000013.1, on the reverse strand, counting down.
TGCCCAGTTTTTCCCCTTGAAAAGTAATCGGCACTGCCATTAAAGAATGGGTAACGAAGCCTGCAGCCCGGTCGGCGCCTTTGAAGTGACGCGGTTCTGCCGTTACATCCGGGACTACCGCCGGTTTTTGGTTTTCGAACACCCAACCGGCCACGCTGGCCTGCAGCGGAACATGAATGGATTTCAATGAGTCGCGGTGGAAGCATGGCACGGCCAGGAAATGTAATAGTTCACCGCCTTCTTCCAGTTCCAGGATCGAAGCTGTTTCACAGCCGGTGAGTTCTCCGGCAGCCGCAATCAGTGAGTCCAGGAAAGTATCCAGATCCGATGAAGCGCTTAGGGTGCGGCTTATCGCCAGCAGGCGTTCGGTGGGCTGGGTGGGTTCGGTCGAGGAAAGAGAAGTTTCCAAGTGCATGGGTGATTCGATTATACTGCAACAGGTACAGGATGCTCACGCGAACAAGTATAATCATGTGGAAAAATTTGGTTCATTAATTTTGGATCTCCGGGAGTTGCCTGGCGGAGAGAGTATTCTTGGAAAATCGGCAATTCTCAAAAAACAAGGCTTTGTACCAAGTTTACATTATGGATTGAAGGAGAAAATATGAGTGAGAAGAAAGTCCGTGTAGCGATTATTGGCGTGGGCAACTGCGCCTCTTCGCTCGTCCAGGGTATCGAATATTATAAGGACGCTGCCGAGGATGCCAGCGTTCCAGGTCTCATGCATGTCAACCTGGGCGGATACCACATCCGGGATATTGAGTTCACGATGGGGATCGATATCAATGTCACCAAGGTCGGCAAGGATCTGGCCGAAGCCATTTATGCCGAGCCGAATAATACCTATAAGTTCTGTGATGTGCCAAAGCTGAATGTCCCGGTGGTGCGCGGCATGACTCACGACGGGCTGGGCAAGTACCTCTCGCAGGTCATCACCAAAGCCCCCGGCCCGACCGCCGATATTGTCAAACTGCTCAAAGAAACAAAAACTGATGTGGTTGTCTCTTACCTGCCGGTTGGTTCGGAGATGGCGACCAAATGGTATGTGGAACAGATCATCGAAGCGGGTTGTGCCTTCGTCAACTGTATCCCGGTCTTTATCGCCTCATCTGAATACTGGGGCAAACGTTTTAAGGATGCCGGCCTGCCCATCCTGGGCGATGATATTAAATCCCAGGTTGGGGCAACCATTCTGCACCGTGTCCTGGCCAGCCTGTTCGTGGACCGCGGCGTGCGCATCGACCGTACCTATCAGCTCAATTTTGGAGGCAATACCGATTTCCTGAACATGCTTGAACGCGAGCGCCTGGAATCCAAAAAAATATCCAAGACCGGCGCGGTTACCAGCATGATCCCTTATAAACTCGATCCGGGTAATATCCATGTAGGCCCATCGGACCATGTGCCGTGGTTGACTGACCGCAAGTGGTGCTACATCCGCCAGGAAGGGACCACTTTTGGGGATGTACCGCTCAATGTTGAAGTCAAACTGGAAGTATGGGACAGTCCCAACTCGGCCGGTGTGGTGATCGATGCCATCCGGTGTGCCAAGCTGGCCCTCGACCGCGGCCTTTCCGGACCAATCATCGGACCCTCCTCCTATTTCTTCAAAACCCCGCCCAAGCAATTCCGGGATGACCTCTGCCGCAACAAGACTGAGGCCTTCATCCAAGCCAAGGAATAAATACAGTTTGTAAGTCCGCGCGCACCTCCACTCCATGACTCGGTTGGGGGGTGGAGGCGCGTTTAATTTTCTTACCGTGGAGCAAGTTGAATGTTGATACGCCGCGCCTTCAAGCGCGAATGGTTGATTGGTCTGGTGAGTTTCCTGGCATGGTCACTCGTTTTTGGGGTGATCTATGCTCAATCTCCGCTCTATACGAGTAACCAGAATGCTTATTTCCTGCATGGGCTGGCAGAAGCCGGCTTTGGGAACCTGAGCCATGACTGGCTGGCGACCCGCCAGGAATCGATGCCTGTTTTCAGCTGGTTGGTTTACATCACATATACAATTTTCCATAGCAAAGCGCCATTTTATTGCTATTATGTTTTGCTGATGGGCGTGTATTTATTCAGCATGTATGGAATCATGGACCTATTCTTTGACCTGCGCAAGTCAAAGACCCGCACGCTGCTCTTCCTGGCGTTGTTCCTGGCTGCCCATTCGGCCGCGCTACGCTTCATATTTTCCCGGCTGGTTTCCGCAGATTCCACCTTTCTGCTCGAAGGGGGTGTGGCCGGCCAGCGCATTCTCGGGCAGGTCTTCCAGCCGAGCACTTTCGGTGTATTGCTGGTCCTGTCCATTTACTTGTTTCTACGCAAACAGCCCTTCTGGTCTTTGGTGCCGATCGCAGTAGCCATATACTTCCACCCTGTGTATCTGTTGGGGGGGGCATTGCTAACCCTTGCGTATATGTGGATCATTTTCCACACTGAGCATGACCTGAAGCGGGCATTATTGATCGGGACTGCCTCACTCCTGCTGGTCGCTCCAGCCTTGGTCTATACCATTTTCGTCTTTTCGGATCCTCTGCCAAAATTGGCCCAGGAAGCGCTCGATATCCTGGTGAACTTCCGCAATCCGCAACATGCATTGGTCAGTTCCTGGTTAAATTGGACCGTCCTGGTCCAGTCATTGGTATTGTTGATTGGCCTTTTTATCGTAAGGAAAACGAAGTTATTCACGATTCTCCTGATCGTAACCTCGGGCATGCTGATATTGACCATCATTCAAGTCCTTACCTCCAATCAGTGGCTGGCGCTTATTTTCCCCTGGCGTGTCTCGGTGCTACTGGTCCCGATGGGGACAACCATCGTCATTGCATGGTGTGTAACAAAATTCCTGGATCTTATCAAACAGCCGCTTAGAGTTGAGCGATGGGCGGGCTTGTTCAGCCTTGTGGTCATCGCCGGGTTGATGATTGTCGGGGCGCTGCGTTTCCAAATCGAGAGTGCCCGCCAATTGGCCGATCCTGCCCGTCCGATGATGAACTACGTGGCCGCCCATAATTCCAAAACAGATTTGTATATGGTCCCGTCCAAGATGGAAGATTTCCGCCTTGTGACGGGTGTGCCGGTTCTGGTTGATTTTAAATCTGCCCCCGACCGTGATGCGGACGTGATGGAATGGTATGACCGCCTGCAATGGATCAGTTGGTTCTATAATGGTAACGACTTTCCATGCAAAGCGCTTAGCGACATCGCCGCCCGCTACGGAGTGACGCATGTTGTGGTGGAGCGGCATGATACCCATACGGTTTGCAGATCCTTGCAGATCGTATATCAGGATGATTCCTACCGAATTTATGCTTTCCCAACCCAATCACAATAAAACTGGCATGCGACAATCCCTTGGTCTCCTCTTCACGCTGTTCCTGCTGGTGGGTTGCGCCGGCCGCGCCTCGCCGACATTGCCTGCCACTGCAGCCGTGACATCCTTTCCCAGCCCAACTTTAACCCCGCGCTCAACGGATACTCCCACACCCAGACCCACTCTCACAGCCACGCCCATCCGCACGCCGCCGGCACTGCCTGAGCTTTTTCAGACCGATCTGCTTAACCACCTCGATCCACCCCATACCTATATTCAGGATTCATGCCAATATTTGTATGATAAATGGTCCTCGAAAAGCAGTATCCCAGGCACAGTGGTAATGGCCATTATGTTCCATTCTGTCGGCGGAGAAACCAGCGGCAGCCAGATTTCAGAGGCTGACTTCCATGACTTAATGCAGGCACTCCATACGGATGGATTTCAGGCTGTTACCACGGCCCAAACAGCTGATTTTTTGGAAAATAATGCCAAAATTCCAAACCGCTCAGTTTTACTGATCGTGGACGACCGCAGGACGCTTTATTACTTTGATACGCTTTTTCGCCCATATTGGGAAAAATATGGTTGGCCGGTAGTTAATGCCTGGATCAGCCTGGATGACTCCATTGGCGCAAAGAACATGCCGGACCAAGTTGCATTGGAGGCAGAAGGCTGGGTTGATCATCAAGCCCACGGTTTCCAGCATTTCTCAATCGGGCCGGCTTCCACTGATGAATATATAACCCAGGAATTGCAAAAACCAATCGATGTCTTTCGGGAAAATTTTCATAAAGTACCGATAGCCTTTATTTGGCCTGGAGGAGGATTCACGCCGCATGCTGCTGCGATGGCGCGCCAACTGGGCTATCGACTGGGTTTTACAACCAACCCGCGTGGTCCGCTGATGTTCAACTGGATTCCTCTGACAGCCGAAAAAGATCCGAACCGGCCTACCTGGCTCCCGGAAGGTTCAGTGAACGATCCGTTGCTGGTCCTGCCGCGCTATTGGGATACGGATGCCATCATTCATATCGATGATGTGATCAAAATCTCGCAGGATGCCGCCGCCTATGCCGAAAAGAACAAGGCCACCGAGCTGGAATACTACGACATTATGTGTGCACCAACCCTCGGGCCGCTTCCATAGGGTTGTGCCCGGCTTATCCGCCAGATGGATCTAACATGTTTCGGCGTATTTTTCTTCAGACTCTGATCCTGCTGGTGGTCCTACTGCCTGCATGTTCGCCGGTTTCTCCTGCCTCGCTCTTATTTCCGACCAGGACACCCAGCGGCGAGTGCTACAAACAGCTTTACTGATAAGCCAACCTCAACACTAACTCCGACGATATCGCCGACCTCCACTACCACCCCGACACAAACTCCTCCGCCGCTGCCTGGCCCGTATCAGCCCTCGCTCTTGGACCCGCTCGATACCCCGCATACCTACCTCCAGGATACCTGCCAGTACCTGCATGACAAATGGTCCCCGGCAGGTAGTGCGCCTGGTACGGTGGTTATGGCCATCATGTTCCATAAAATAACCAATGCTACGATTATCGACCCCAACGAAATCTCGGAATACAAATTCCGCCGCTTGATGAGTCTGCTCCATCAGGATGAATTTCAGGCGATTACCACCCTGCAGCTGGACGGATTCCTTGAGCATAATTCCAAAATCCCGGAGCGTTCCGTCCTGCTTATTGCCGATGATAAGCATTCAGTTGATTATTTCAATGGCCTATTCCGTCAATACTGGATCGATTATGGCTGGCCGGTAGTCAATGCCTGGATCAGCGACAATCTGACCACTTCCGAGATTTGGAAGCAACAGGAAGGCTTGAACACGGAAGGCTGGGTGGATTACCAGGCCCATGGGGTGGTGTCCGCTCCCATCACGAGTAATTCATCTGATGATTATATTCTTGGTGAATTGCAGGGTCCGTTGAGCGTGTTCCGTGCGCATTTCAACAAAACGCCCATCGCATTTATCTGGCCGGGGGGCGGATTTACAGCACTTGCCGTTGCCTTGGCGCGCCAAATGGGCTACCGGCTGGGGTTCACGACCAATCCACGCGGACCGCTGATGTTCAATTGGGTTCCGCTGGCGGATGTTGCCGATCCGGCTCGCCCCACCTGGATACCCGAAGGTCGCATGAACGATCCGCTCATGGTTCTGCCGCGCTATTGGGATACCGACGCCAGCCTCCATTTGGATGAAGTGATCCAGATCGGAAGGGAAGCTGCCGCCTTTGCCCAGGCCAATAAATCCACCGAACTGGATTATTATAATAATTTCTGTTATCCTGCGTACGCAGCAATTCCCTGACTGCCGATAGCTGAATGCTGAAAGCTGCTCATGTCCTGTGTATTTTGTAAAATTCTTTCCGGCGAAACAGCTGCCACTATCATCTACCGCGATGAGCAGGTCACGGCCTTTCGCGATATCCACCCGATTGCGCGCACACATATCCTGATCATTCCCAACCGGCATATCGCCTCGGTAAACGAACTGGAGCCCGGGGATGAAGCGTTGGTCGGGCACATGTTGATGGTGGCGAAGACACTGGCCGCGCAGGAAGGGGTTTCTGAAAACGGTTACCGGCTTATGATCAATACGGGGGTGCATGGCGGGCAAACTGTCCCGCACCTCCATTTGCACCTGATCGCCGGGAAACTTGCCCGGTTTCTTTTGGGATAATCAAGAATTGCAAGGAGCCTTGCTTTCCTCGCAGGGGGAATCTTGCTACTTTTTGAATGAGGTACAATTACTGCAATGTTTGAAATCATTTTCCTCGGCACATCCGCCTCCGCTCCCTCCGCCAAACGCGGGCTTTCGGCGCAAGTTGTCAAGCATGACGAATACCGGTTCTTGATCGACTGTGGAGAAGGCACGCAGCGCCAGATCCTGCAATCTGGCATTGGTTTCAAGAATTTGAGCCATATCCTCATCACCCACGGACACCTTGACCACATCCTTGGGCTGGCTGGCTTGCTGTCCACATTTATGCGCTGGGAAGCGATTGACGAAATGAATATCTACAGCGGCAGGTGGGCGCTCGACCGCATCCATGACCTGCTGTATGACGTGGTCTTGCGCGGCGGCCAGGCGCCGATGACTCTCAATCTGCACGAACTCAAGCCAGGCGTCTTCTTCGAGGCAGGTGATTTCAGCATTACGGCTTTCCCGGTCTTCCACCGCGGCTCGGATAGCCTCGGGTACAGGTTCGAGGAACGCTCCCACCGCCCATTCCTGCCGGAAAAAGCGGAAGAATTAGGCGTGCCGGCGGGTCCAATTCGCCGGGATCTGGTGGAAGGCAAAACAGTTACCTTGGCGGATGGGCGCAGTGTCGGGCCGGAGGACGTTCTGGGTCCGCTCAAACCTGGGCTGCGCTTGGTACACATTGGCGATACGGGCCGGACCGAAGATTTGGTCTCTGCCTGCCAGGGTGTGGATGCGCTGGTAATTGAATCTACCTACCTGGAAGAAGAAGCGGAAATGGCCAAAAAATACTCACACCTGACTGCAAAGATGGCTGCTGAACTGGCAGTCAGGGCTGGCGTCGGTCAGTTGATTTTGACCCATCTCTCACGTCGTTACCGTGAAAAAGATGTACTGGCTGAAGCTCAAGTGGTCTTCCCAAACGTGCGCGTGGCGCGCGATTTTGACGTATTTTCCATCAAACAAGAAGGTTAAACATGGCTCGTTCAGAACTCGATCTCAATCCCGTTCAACACATCACAGCCGATGCCATCGGACAGCCCGGAATGCGCGTTTTTTATCTCCAGGGCTGGCGTGAAACCGACATCCAGCCGGTGACCGTCATCATCGAAAAAGTACAGCTCCAAACTCTGGCAACCGGGTTGGAGCAAATGTTGAGCGAAATTGCCCGCCAGAACCCCTCTCTCCCCGAGCCTTTGGCGGAGTTCGATGAAGACAAGATGCGCATCACGCCGCCAGTGGATCCGCTCTTCCGGGCCGGCGAAATGGGCCTGGGCTATGACGCCGATCAGGACCGTATCGTTATCCTGGTGCGTGAAGTTGTTCCGGAGGATGGAGATCCGGAGGAAGCTTCGGTCGTGCGTTTCTGGTGCAACCGTCAACAAGCGCGCTGGCTGGCCGGTTGGAGCGCGGATGTCGTCAACCGCGGCCGACCCATCTGTCCGCAATGCGGGCAGCCGATGGAACCCGAGGGCCACTTCTGCCCGAAAAAGAATGGCCACAAGCATTAGTAATCAGCCCGACCCACTTCAGACGATCCTTGAAAATGGCGAGATCGAAATAAAGGGTCAATTTTCGCGCGGCTATAATTACACCTTTCTGGTAAATGTCCATTACGGTGAAAGTGAAATCCCGGCCGTCTACAAACCAGGCCGGGGTGAACAGCCCCTGTGGGATTTCCCTGAAAATACTCTGGCCGGGCGGGAGGTGTGTGCTTATCTTGTCAGCCAGGCGCTTGGCTTTGGCTTGGTACCGTTCACCCTCCTGCGCGATGGGCCGCTTGGCCCTGGCTCGCTCCAGCAATATATTGAAAACGACCCAAACTACCATTACTTCACTTTCAAACCGGCTGAAATTGAACGCTTACGCCCGGTGGTCTTCTTCGATCTGCTGGTCAATAATGCCGACCGGAAAGGCAGCCATATCCTGGTTCAGAAACGTACCCGCAAACTTTTCCTGATCGATCACGGTCTATGTTTCCATGTGGAGGATAAACTGCGTACGGTGGTGTGGGATTTTGCCGGGGAGCCCTTCCCGCCGGATTTGGTTTCGGCTCTTTCGATTTTCCATGCGGCGTTGATAGGATCCAACCACCTTTCAGCGACGCTTGCGCCGTACCTCAGTCCCCAGGAATTGGCAGCTTTGCGTTCGCGCGCTGAGACGCTCCTGGCGCAGGGTCAGTACCCGTTCCCACCCGAGGACCGGCGCGCCTTTCCATATCCACCTGTATGATGCCTTTTCCTTTCTACGCACTATAGGAGTCCACCTTGCCTCATTACAAGCTTGCTCTTCTGGGTTTTGGTAACGTCGGACGCTCCCTGGCCCTTCTGCTTCAGCGCAAGCAAGCTGAGCTGCGGGATCGTCATGACATCACGTTCACCGTCACTGGGATTGCCACTGGCCTTCACGGCGCGGCCATCCGCCCGGATGGACTCGATTATGTCCGGGCAGTTAAAACCGTGGAAGCGGGGGAGTCTCTGGCAGGCCTATCCAGGCTCCCAATCCAGGATAATTTCGATTTCTTACGCAACTGTGGGGCAGATGTGCTGTTTGAGAATACCCCCATAAATCATGAAACCGGTCAGCCTGCAATCGATCATCTTCACCTGGCTCTCGAGCTTGGGATGCACGCCATTACTGCCAACAAGGGGCCCGTCGTGCATGCTTATCGTGACCTTAAGAAATTTTCAGAAGAGCATAACAAGAAATTCTACTTTGAGTCCACCGTGATGGATGGGGCTCCCATCTTCTCGCTTTTCCGTTCCGCCCTGCCGGCTGCACAACTGCTTGGGCTGCGCGGTATCCTGAACTCCACCACCAATTTGATCCTGGGTCGAATGGAAGCTGGCGGATCTTTTGATGAGGCTGTCCGCTATGCCCAGTCCGTTGGATTGGCAGAGACCGATCCCTCTGCGGATGTGGATGGTTGGGATGCGGCGATCAAGGTGGCAGCACTGGTCACCGTGCTGATGGATATCCCCTTTACTCCCCAGCAGGTTGACCGGACTGGCATTCGCCTCGTTACGCCTGAAATGATCGCCCAGGCGAAAGACCAGGGGAAACGTTGGAAGCTGGTCTGTTCGGCCGAACGCCAGGCTGATTCGGCCAAAGGTCGCGTTGCCCCTGAGCTGGTCTCATCCTCCTCCCCGCTGTATAGTGTGGAAGGCTCTTCCTCCATTGTCGAGTTTCACACCGACACTTTATCGAGCCTCAGTATCGTTGAAGGCAATCCGGGTCCGCAGACCACCGCGTATGGCTTACTGGCAGATTTTATCAATGCGGTCAGGTAAGCCAAGAAAACTGGCTTATCTCCGCAGACGGTCTGTTGTATAATCGCTTTCATGAACCTGGTCTCTGGGAGGATCACCATGTCCTTGCGCCAAGCCTCACTTCTTTTTTTTAGCCTGCTGATCCTCGTGATTTTTCTGTCTGCTTGTGGCGGTTCTACCTCCACTCCCACGGTTACGCCAACTACGGCCACCCCTGTTCTTGAGACTCCTACACCCACTGCCGTACCCGCACGCCCTCTGACCATCTGCGTGGGTCAGGAACCCGCCAGTTTGTTTCCGATAAATAACTCCTCCACGGTGGCGCATGCCATCCTGGCGGCTGTATATGAAGGGCCGATCGACACAAACTCCTACGAGTACCAACCAGTCATATTGAAGACCTTGCCCAGCCTGGCGAATGGTGATGCTCAAGTTTTTCAACAATCTGTTTATGTTGGCGATGAAGTGGTGGACGCCACCGATACTCCCGTCACCCTGGCAGTTGGGGTGAAAGTCCGTCCAGCCGGCTGTCACAACGATTCTTGCGCTGTGACGTATGATGGTAAAAGTGCCATCAAGATGGATCAGGTCCAGGTAACCTTCCGGCTGCTCCCCGGCCTCACCTGGTCGGATGGGCTGCCCCTCACCGCCGAAGATTCTATCTTCGCATATAACGTGGCGAATGATCCGAAGATTGCCGGTTCCCGGTATATGCTCGACCGTACGAAGACTTACGAAGCTGCCGATGATGTAACAGTTCAGTGGTGGGGCAAACCCGGTTTCATTGACACAACCTATCTTGAAAATTTTTGGGCGCCTCTCCCCAAGCACCTGTGGGACCAAACTCCGGCCGGCGAGCTGCCAGCTTTCCCTGCCGCCTCACAAACTCCAGTCGGCTGGGGTCCGTATGCCATTCAGGAATGGGTACCAGGAGACCACATTACGCTGAAGAAGAATCCCTATTATTTCCGGGCTGCACAAGGCTTGCCGAAATATACTACGCTCACCTTCCGCTTTGTCACGGATCCTGGAACAGCTGTCAGCGATTTGATTGCCCACACCTGTGACATACTTGACCCGAGCATAAACCTGGATGGGCAGGTGGATTTGTTAAAATCGATGGCCGCGCAGAAACAACTCCAGGTGCTGTTTTCAAGTTCCCCGGTGATGGAGCAACTTGCGTTTGGCATCCGCCCCGCCAGCTATGATAATGGCTATAGCGCAGGGATCGACCGCCCGGATTATTTTGGCGACCCGCACGTCCGCCAGGCTGTGGCCATGTGTATCGACCGTCAGAAAGTGGTGGATACGGTTCTTACTGGGCTTTCGCAGGTACCGTCTACCTTTGTACCGGCGGATGATCCCCTTTACAACTCCATCGTGACAAGCTATCCATATGATGTGGCAGCGGCAAATGTACTTCTCCAACAGGCCGGCTGGCTGGACGTTGATAACGACCCGTCCACCCCGCGTCAAGCCTGGGGGGTCCACAATGTTCCGGATGGCACACGCTTCGAAATCAATTACATTACTACTGGAGCGGCACAGCGGGTGCAGGTCAGTTCTTCTGTGGCAGCTTCACTGGCCCAGTGTGGCATTCAGGTGAAAGTTAATTACCTTGACCCGACGGTGTTATATGCTGCCGGGCCGGATGGCTTGTTATTCGGACGCAATTTTGATTTGGCCGAGTTCGCCATGGGCAGCACGGGTACGGAACCGCCCTGTGACTGGTACAGTAGTTCCGAGATCCCGGATGCCGCAAATTTCTGGGTTGGGACGAATGTCAGTGGGTATGGCAATCCGGCCTATGACGAGCTTTGTACATCGGTCCAGCAGACTCTGGCAGATGAGCCTGATCACGCCCAGGCTTACCGTCAAGCCCAAGCCATCTTCAGTGAAGATCTGCCAGTCATTCCTCTCTATTGGCGCGTAAAAATCGCCGCGGCCCGCCCGGATATGTGCCATTTCTCGCTCGACCCGACTGCCTCCAATTCATTGTGGAATATCGCCATGTTCGATTCCGGGGTTTCTTGTGGCCCATAACCTGAGCCGATTTCCCCTCTAAAGAGTGAAGATTATCCTATTATTGACATGACAATATCCAAAGTCCCTGCACTTAAAATCGTGTATAATCTTTATGCCTTGGTCTGGATATTGACAATTTATGATGGTATTTAATCCATCGAATTTTAACGTAGCGAAGGATGATGTGTATGCCGGCTCCCTTACTCGAAGTTAAAGGGCTCGAGACACAATTTAAAACCCCGGACGGAATAGTACATGCAGTGAACGGGGTTTCTTTTTCCCTGGAAGAAGGGGAGACGCTTGGCCTGGTGGGGGAAAGCGGGTGTGGCAAAAGTGTAACAATGTTATCGGTTCTACGCCTGATCGCGATGCCGCCCGGCAAGATCGTAGCCGGAGAGGCATTTTTCCGCGGGCAGGACCTGTTGAAGATGTCCGGGGAGGATATCCGGCATGTGCGCGGTGCGCAGATCGCGATGGTATTCCAGGACCCGATGACCTCCTTGAACCCGGTGATGACGATCGGTCTGCAGATGGAAGAGCCGTTGAGGCTGCACCTGGGCATGAACAAGAAGCAGTCCAGGACGCGTACGATCGAACTGTTATCGATGGTGGGGATCCCGAATGCCAAGGACCGGCTGGCGGATTATCCGCACCAATTTTCGGGTGGGATGCGCCAGCGCGTGATGATCGCCATGGCGCTGTCCTGCGACCCGCAGATCCTGATCGCCGATGAACCAACCACGGCCTTGGATGTGACCATCCAGGCGCAGATCATCGAGCTGTCCAAACGTCTGCGGGATGAGCTGGGCATGGCGATCATCTGGATCACGCATGACCTGGGGATGATCGCCGGGCTGGCCCGGCGGGTGTCGGTGATGTACGGCGGTTACATGATCGAAGAATCGCCGGTGGCCGATCTGTATGCCAACCCGCAGCATCCCTACACGATCGGACTGCTGGGCAGCCTGCCGCGCCTGGACAGCAAGAAACACCAGCGCCTGTTCTCGATCGAGGGCTTGCCCCCGGTATTGTATGAGAAACCAAATTCCTGCCCGTTTGCGCCGCGCTGCAAGTGGGCGATGGAACGCTGCTGGAAAGAGAACCCCGTCCTGGAGACGGTTGCCCCTGAACATCGCGCGGCCTGCTGGGTCGACACCAAAACTGGGAGTTATCGCTCATGAGCACTGAGAATAACGTATTGCTGCGGGTGGACGACCTGTTCATGCATTTCCCGATCTACCGGGGCGTGTTCCGGCGGCAGGTGGGCGCCGTGCATGCGGTGGATGGGGTCTCGTTCAATATCAAAAAGGGTGAAACGCTCGGGCTGGTGGGTGAGTCGGGCTGTGGCAAATCCACCACCGGGCGTACGATCCTGCAACTGTACAAGCCCACTTCCGGCCATGTCTATTTTGATGGCACCGATCTGACCACGCTCAAGCGGGAAGAGATGCGCTATATGCGCCGGGAGATGCAGATGATCTTCCAGGACCCGTATGCCAGCCTGAACCCGCGCATGACCGTCGGTGACATCATCGGCGAGCCTCTGGCGGTGCACGGGGTGGCAAGCGGGAAAGAGATCCAGGAGAACGTCGAGAACCTGCTCAACCTGGTCAAGCTGAGCCCGGCCTTTGCCAGCCGCTATCCGCACGAATTCTCGGGCGGGCAGCGCCAGCGCATCGGGGTGGCACGCGCCCTGGCCTTGCAGCCTTCCCTGATCATCTGTGATGAGCCCATTTCGGCGCTGGATGTGTCCATCCAGGCCCAGGTGGTCAACCTGCTGGAGGACCTGCAGAGCCAGTTCAATTTGACCTACCTGTTCATCGCGCATGACCTGTCGATGGTCCGGCACATCAGTACCCGCGTGGCGGTCATGTACCTGGGCATCATCGTTGAGATCGCCGACCGGGTCGACTTGTATGACAACCCCTTGCATCCTTACACCCAGGCTTTGCTTTCGGCGGTGCCGATCCCGGATCCGGTCTCGGATGCGAAGCGCAAGCGCCGGGTGCTGGAGGGGGATGTGCCTTCGCCGGTCAACCCGCCTTCGGGCTGCCGGTTCCGCACGCGCTGCTGGCTGGCCGAAAAGATCTGCGAAGAGCAGCGCCCCGAGTTCCGTGAAATTACCCGTGACCATTTCGTAGCCTGTCACATGGTGTGAGTAATAGTATCCCAAAAGCAGGAAGGAGGTGGTTGTCTTACAGATTAGAAGATTGTTCTTGCAATTCCCGTTTCGTATCCGTGTTCACTCAATTTTGAGAAGGAGAAGACTATGCGTAAGCTGTTAGTTGTTTTAAGCTTCTTGATGGTCGCGAGCATGCTGCTCACGGCCTGCGGTCCGACGGCGACCACTGCGGCCCCCGCCACTGCCGCCCCCGCCACTGCCGCCCCGGCGACTGCTGCCCCGGCGACCGCCGCTCCGGCCACCGCCGCTCCGGCCACCGCCGCCCCCGTGTCGAACCCCTATATTGGTTCCGGCAAGCTGGATGGCAATGGCATTCCCCCGGATTTCTTCGCGGATGTCAATGTCCGCAAGGGTTTCAGCTATGCCTTTGACTGGGATACCTTCATTGGCGATATCTACAAGGGTGAAGCCGTTCAGTCCGTCAGCTTGGAACTCCCGGGCATGGTCGGCTATGATCCGAATGCCCCCCACTACACCATGGATCTCACCAAAGCCGCCGATGCATTCAAAGCCTCCACCCTGAAATCACCGGATGGGAAATCCCTGTGGGATGTCGGTTTCCGCATGCAGATGCTCTACAACACGGGCAACACCACCCGCCAGACCGAGGATGAGATCCTGGCTGCCAACCTGGCCCAGATCAACCCCAAGTTCGTAATTGAAATCCTTGGCCTGCCGTGGCCGGCCTACCTGGCTGCCCGGGGCGCCTCACAGATCCCGATCTTCCCTGCCGGCTGGCTCGAAGATATCCATGATCCCTCCAACTGGTTCCAGCCCTATACGGTCGGCTCCTATGGCCTCTACCAAAACTTGCCTGCCGATCTGACGGCTCAGTTCAAGGACCTGTTGGCCAAGGGCGTAGCGACGACCGATCCGACCGCTCGTGCGGCTGTTTACCAGCAAATCACCCAGTTGTACTACGACCAGGCCGTTGGCATCCCGTTGGTGCTCCCGACCTCCCATGCGTATGAGCAACTGTGGGTGAACGGTGTCGTCCGCAACCCGATCTACTCTGGGTTTATTTTCACCCCCGTCACTAAAGCGGCTGGCGCCAAGAATCCGACCACCTTTACTTACGCCACCATCGGCGATGCGATCGACCTGGATCCTGCCCTGGCTTACGATACTGCCAGCGGCGAGATCATCCAGAATGTTTACAGCACGTTGATCTTCTATGATGGTGACAAACCCGGCGCCTACGTTCCGATGCTGGCTTCCGAGATGCCGACCGTATCTGCGGATGGCAAGACCTATACCTTCAAGATTCGTTCGGGCGTGAAGTTCCATAACGGCGATACTCTGACTGCTACTGACGTCGCCTACACCTTCATGCGCGGCCTGTTGCAGGGCGGCAGCGGTTCCCCGATGTGGCTGCTCTCCGAGCCTTTCTTCGGTATCGGCAACACGGATGTGGCTCAAATGGTTGACCCATCCGGCAAACTGACCGACGATTCCGCCGGTATGGCGAAAGCAGATCCTGCCAAGCTCAAATCCGTCTGCACAAACCTCCAATCGCAGATCGTGGCTGACGATACTGCCATGACCGTCACCATGACCCTGGCGCAGCCGTGGGGCCCGTTCCTGGCCACCATCGCCCAGTCCTGGGGCTCCATCCTGGATGCCAAGTGGGTCGGGGCGAATAAAGGCTGGGATGGTTCTTGTGACACCTGGCAGAATTTCTATGCCTCCGTCACCGCTACCGATTCCATTGATAGTATCGCCAACGGCACCGGCGCCTGGATGCTGGATCATTGGACAAAAGGTACGGAGATTGCCCTTACCAAGAACCCCAATTATTATGACACCGCCAATGCGGCCAAGCTGGATCGCGTTGTGGTCCAGATCATCCCCGAATGGGGCACCCGCTTTGCCGAGCTGCAGGCTGGTGACGCCGACATCGTCGACGTTCCGACCGGCAACCGCTCGCAGGCCGATGCACTGGTCGCTGAAATGAAGCAGTATGATACTGCGAACAGTACCTATGGGCCTGTCCAGAAGGTATGCGGCTACGATGGTAACAAGCTGGCTGCTGCAGCATTTACCGCCTGTGCCGCAGGTGCAAATCCTCCCGCTTCGGCTAAGTTGCGCCTGTACATTGGCCAACCTCAACTCTCACAGGATGTGATCATCTACACCTTCAACATTAAATAAGATCCACCTGGTTCATATATATCTTTGTGCGGGGGCCCTAAACAAGCCCCCGCACAATCGACGGATTTTATCCTGCCGACTGATATGGACCTATGATCCATTTCAGTCTGAATGATAAAATTTGAGAGGTAGCAAACTAAATGACCACTTACATTATCCGCCGTTTGTTGCTCGTACCGGTGCTGCTGTTTGGAGTTACAGTGCTGATCTTCGGCATGCTCCAGTTTCTCTCCCCGGTGGAGCGCTCGGCCCTGTACGTCAGGGATATTCCCAAGAATGACTCTGCGATCCGTGGAATCATCTTGACGTATGGCCTGGATAAACCTATATATGTTCAGTATTGGCGCTGGCTGGTGGGGACCACCGTCAGAGGTCAAAGGTCGGGTGGCATCATCTTTGGGGATTTCGGTTTCTCACGCACTGCCTCCCAGCCGGTCATCGACCTGATCAAAACCCGCTTTCCCAATACGCTTGATCTGACAATTTGGGCGGTTGCCCCAGTGATTCTGATAGGTATCTGGTTGGGGGTCCAGGCAGCCGTCCATCAAAACGGCTTTATCGACCAGGCCGCCCGGATTTTCAGCATCGTGGGCACCTCCTTCCCCACCTTTGTGTTCGGTTTGCTGATGTTGATGTTATTTTATGTCACCCTGCCATGGTTTCCCCCGGGCAGGTTGAGCGATTGGGCCAGCATTGTGGTAGCCAGCAGCAGTTGGCACTCTTACACCAGCTTGCTGACCTTTGATTCTTTGCTCAACGGACGTCTGGATATCTTTTGGGATGCCATGCGCCACATGCTCATGCCGATCCTTACCCTCTCCTATATCAGTTGGGCCACCTTCGTACGCGTCACCCGCTCTTCGATGCTCGAAAGTCTGCGCATGGAGTATGTCACCACGGCGCGAGCCAAAGGCCTGCATGAACGCGATGTGATCAATAAACATGCCCGTCCAAATGCCATGCTCCCGGTGGTCACCCTGGCAGGCTTCCAGGTCATTGGTTTGCTGGGAGGGGTGGTCATCACCGAGACCGTTTTCAACTACCCGGGCATCGGTCAGGCCGCTGCAACCGCGGCCCAGCAGTTGGACGTCATCACGGTCCTTGGTTTTGCCATCTTCAATGGGCTCATTCTGATCCTCTCCAACCTGGTCGTGGATGTCATGTATGCGTTCATCGACCCACGCGTCCGCCTGTCTTAGGAGACTTGTTATGGCTGAAACAATTCCTGTCGGTAGCTCGAATATTCCCCTGATCGAGGTCGCACCTACTCGCAAGATTGGTCGTGTGGAGCGTTTCTTAGGCCCGGAGAACTACCGGATTGTGCGGGGCTTGCTCAAGACGCCTGCCTCCATCCTGGGTTTCACACTGATCGGGATCTTTATCCTGATTGCCATCTTTGCTCCGCAGATCATTCCTCCGGTCAACCCCAATAATGCATACCAGATCCCCCGCGATGGATTTAGTTACCAGCCGCAACCGATGGGTTCAAAATGGACTCGCAATGCACCGCCCCTGCCCTTCTGGTGGAAACCCATTATGCGATACTGACCACTGGACTCATCTCCTGGGCACCTCGCAGGGCCAGTATGACATCTTTTATGGGATCATCTGGGGTGTGCGTACTGCTTTCCGCACCGGTTTCATCGTAGTTGTGGCTACGTTCCTGATTGGCGTTATTGTAGGGTCTGTCTCAGCTTACTATGGCGGATGGGTGGATAACGTTATCATGCGTATTGTGGATGTCTTCCTGACCCTGCCGTTCATCCTGGCGGCCTTGATCCTCGCCTCCATCCTCACCCCTAAAATAGGCGCCAGCCTCTATCCGGCTATCATCGCCTTGATAACGTTTGGCTGGATGACCTATGCGCGTATCATTCGCAGCGATATCCTCGCCATCAAGGAACGCGACTATGTCATGGCGGCGCGCGTGCATAGGAGCCAAGGATGGCCGGATTCTCTTCAAGCATATCCTGCCCAACGCCATTTTCCCGACCCTGGTGCTGGCTTCCCTGGCGATTGGCGATGTGGTCCTTTCCTTCGCTGCCCTTTCCTTTTTGGGGATCGGCACTGCAATTGGCTACGCCGATTGGGGGCAGGTGCTCAGCTTTGCCCGCAACTGGATCACAAGTTTGAATACGTACTGGTACATCATCGTCTGGCCGGGGCTGACCCTGGTGTTGTTCGTGATGGGCTGGAACCTGGTTGGCGATGCGCTGCGTGATGTGCTTGACCCCCGCATGCGCGGGAAGAGCTAGAGCAAATCCGCTCCAATCTATTTGCTGATTTGATCGTTCCCTCCTGCTTTGGCGGTTTTGGTACAGCGCTAAAATGGGAGGGAATTGATTTTTTTGTAAGGTCACCAGGCCTCTGTAAATAAAATTCTTGCTATAATGTATGTAATGGTTATCAGGTCGTCAATCCCCCAGAACAGGTTCTTTTCCGGATGCAAATGTCCTCCTATCGCATAGTGATCGTCGAAGATCAGCGTGAAGTCAGCCGCTTGTTGCATTCGGCCCTGGATACGCTGGAATATAAATTGGAGATTGTCGAGATCCCTTCCGGCGAAGAAGCGATCCTGGACAGTACCCGAAATCCGATCGACCTGCTGGTCAGCGATTATCGTTTGCCGGGGATCTCAGGCATCGAGTTGATGCGTAAAGTGCGCTCCCACCGGCCCGAGGTAAAAGTAATTCTTATTACTGGCCTTTCCGATCCGAAAATCCGCAAATCAGTTGCCGAAGCGGGCGCAGATGCTTTCTTCATCAAGCCAGTTCCCATCGCGGACTTCCTTGATTCTGTGGAACGGCATCTGGGGCTGGTGGAGACCATCCTGCCGCCTGAAAGCATCGCCAGGGACGAGGATGTCAAAACCCTGCCTACCCTGCCGGACCTCCTGGTCCATCTGCGCCAGGATCTGGAAGCGATTGCCGTACTTTTGCTGAACGATGCCGGCCAAATTCTGGCGCGTGCCGGGGACCTTCCCGATAGTGGAAATGAAATATCACTGCTTTCTTCATTGCTTACGATCCACAGCGCTGGACAGAAAATTACGCGCCTTATCGGCCAAAAATCAGGCTCGAACTGGTATATCTTTGATGGCGATCAATATGATTTGATATTTGCCCCGGTTGGGATGACGCATGCCATGCTTGCCATCGGGGAAGGCCTGGCCGACGAAGAGCAGGTACTTAAAACAGTTGAAACTTTCTCATCCGCGCGCAAGGAAATTGAACCTGCGCTGGGAGATAATGCCCCGGGCACTCCTGCAAGCCAGGAAGCGATTACATTGCCTTTGGAAGTTGTTGAACAAGGCCTGCCGGAAATGGATCCGTTATTCAAGGAAGCCCGGAAGAAAATTAAGCCTGACGATTTGAATGCTTTTTGGGATCAGGCTGCTGATAACCACAAAGCCCCGACCAAACCGGATATGCTCTCTTATGACCAGGCGAAGCAGCTCGGCCTGGCCCCCGAAGATGATTCTTAGCGACCTCCCGCCAAGGATTGTCCCTCCGCACGGCCTGTGATACAATTTGGGCCGCTTTGGGGCGTTGTGCAATGGCAGCACGTCAGCCTTTGGAGCTGATTATCTTGGTTCGAATCCAGGCGCCCCAGCCTGAATTTCCCCCCTGCAAGCGGGGCTTTTTTTCCTGAAATGGGCCTCGCGCCGCTCTGCTGGCAGCGCAGGCTCGTTTTATTTTACCTTTACCCATATTTTCTCCTTGAACCTCTTTAGGGGCTGCTGGCCGGAGAGACGGTGGAGAAGCCAGGAGTTATTTATGAAAGTCACTTCTGTATTGCTAGCTGCGGGACAGGGCACACGCATGAAAACCCTTTTACCAAAAGTCCTGCACCCTATCTGTGGAAAACCTATGCTTGCCTATGCCCTGGAAGCCGCCTGCTCCGTGAGTACCGGGCAGCCGGTGGTTATCGTTGGGAAGGATGCACAGGCGCTTAACGACTATCTGGGTGATACCGCCCGTTGTATCGTGCAGGACCCGCCGTTGGGCACCGGACACGCTGTTCAGCAGGCAGAATCCAGCCTGCGCGGCAAGACTGATCTGGTTTTAGTGACCTATTCCGATATGCCGCTTTTGACCCACGAGACTCTCCTCAAGCTGGTGGAGACCCAGAAGAAAAACCCCGGCCCCATGACCATGCTGACAGTCGTCGCAGCCGACCCGCGCGGGTTCGGGCGCGTCGTCCGCAGTCCGCAAGGGACCGTTCAGGCAGTTATTGAAGAGGCCGCCGCAACTCCTGAGCAGTTATCCATCCAGGAGTTGAACGTTGGTGCGTATTGTTTCTCAAGCGACTGGCTCTGGGACGCCCTGCGTCGCATCCCTCTTTCCAAAAAAGGTGAATATTACCTGACAGATACCATTGGGCTGGCGGCGGATGCCGGGTTGCCGATTCAGGCGCTCGTGAGTGCTGATTTGACCGAGATCATTGGCATAAATACCCGTGTCCATCTGGCCGAAGCGGAAGCCGCCATGCGGATGCGCATCAACCGCTTGCACATGTTGGCAGGTGTGACCATCATCGATCCGGCTGTGACTTACATCGAGCCAGGGGTAACGATTGGTCAGGATACGGTTATCTGGCCCAACACGTATCTGCGCGGGAAAGACCTCCATCGGCGAAAGCTGCACCATCGGCCCCAATACCCTCGTCGAAGATACCACCATCGGGAATGACTGTCAGATCCTGGCTGCGGTTATGGAAAAGGCCATTGTGGATGATGAAGTCAGTGTCGGTCCGTTTGCTCACCTGCGCAAGGGTGCCCACCTGTGCAAGGGTGTTCACATGGGCAATTTTGGTGAGGTGAAAAATTCCACACTTGGCCCTGGTACCAAGATGGGCCACTTCTCTTATATTGGAAATGCCACTATCGGCCAGCAGGTCAATATTGGCGCTGGCACGATCACATGCAACTATGATGGTGTGCACAAAAACCCGACCGAAATTGGCGAAGGTGCATTTATCGGATCGGATACCATGCTGGTGGCGCCTGTCAAAGTGGGGGCGCATGCTAAAACCGGCGCCGGAGCGGTGGTCACAAAGGATGTGGACGCCGATACGCTGGTGGTGGGTGTTCCGGCGCGCCCCATTCGCAAGCTAAAACCAACCTCTTAATAACAAGGATAGCCTGGGGTGTGTACGGGCGGCATTGCCGCCCGTATATCCACCACTCTTGATATTTGAATGATCACGATAAACGAGGCAAAAGATGAGCAATCTGAGTGATGAGGAATGTCGCGCACTGATTGACCTGGCAATCGAAGCCCGCCGGCGCGCTTACGCTCCGTACTCAAATTATTCTGTTGGCGCGGCCCTGCGCACCAGGAGCGGGCGCCTTTTTACCGGCTGCAATGTCGAGAATGCAGCTTACCCCACCTGTATGTGCGCCGAGCGGGTCGCTGTCTATAAGGCAGTTTCAGAAGGGGAGCGGGAGTTTGAAGTCATCGCGGTTGCCACTTCCAATGGTGGTACGCCGTGCGGTGGCTGCCGCCAGGTGCTGGCTGAGTTTGGCCTGGATACGCTGGTTTTGATTGCCGACACTCAGGGTCGTTTGATCCAGAAAACTACCGTTGCTGAACTGTTGCCGGGAGCGTTTACACCGGATAAGTTACTGGGCACGCCTAAAAAATAGATAACCGGTTAAATATCCTGTAGCTTCCAAGTTCACTGGGTATTATGAAATTACCAACTTAATTGAAATGTTCAGCATGCATCCCTTGTGGTAATATTGCCCCCATGAATTTTTCCCAGATTACCGATTGCCTGTTTATTGGTGATACACCGAGTTTGGGCGATTATGACCTTTTACGCGAGTTGGGCGTCCGGCTGGTCATCAATATGCGCCTCGAGAAACGCCTGAAGGCTGATCCACACCAACCGCCGCTGGATTTCCTTTGGCTGCCAACTGTGGATACCCCCGGGCTGGTTATCCCCATCCGTTTCCTGATCCGCGGCGTCCGGGCTGCGTTGGAAACCTTCCAGGCAGGCGGGAAGGTATATGCCCATTGCCAGAGAGGTCGTCACCGCGGTGCGGCCATGGGCGCCTCCATTCTGATCGCTTTGGGATATGAACCGGATGAGGCCATCGAATTGATCAAGGAGCAGCGTCCGATCGCCGACCCAAATATTTTCTATATTCGCAGCCGTATCCTGCGGTTTGCACGCGCCTGGCAGACCATCGACTAGATTTCCCCTTGATGTGAAAAATCTCCGAGTTTTCAAAAAAATTCGGAGATTTTCTTCTATCCTGTGGCCAACTTTGCCACGGTGACCCCTTCGCCGCCTTCCTTGGGACCCCCTTCCTCGAACGAGCTGACTTGCGGGTGCGTCCTCAGGACCGCCCGCACTTCCTGGCGCAGCTTGCCGGTCCCTTTGCCGTGGATGATCCGGACGAATGGCAGTCCGGCCATGTAGGCCTTTTCCAGGTAGCGGTCGAGCATATCCAGCGCATCTTCGGCGCGTTGGCCGCGCAGGTCAAGCTCCATTCCGGGGGAAGCAGCGAGCAGTGACGATGGGCGGTGGAAAGTGGACGATGGTCCGGCTGGCGGATTTCCTGGTTCCCTGCTGATCTAATCGTCTGCAGTCGCTCATCGATGCTTCTCCGTCTTCCGCTTCAACTCGTCCAATTGCACTCTCATCCTGAGCGTACCCGCCTGCACCTCGGCCTCTTCGCCGTCGATGGAAGAGATCACGCCTTCGGTGCCAAGACTGCGCAGGGTTACTTTATCTCCTGGTTTCAGGCTCCCACGCGGTTTTCCATCCTGTGGTTTACGTTTTACCGGCTTTTGGACCTGCTCCTCCACCACCTCGATCTTTTCTTCAATCGCCTGCAGCGCTTCCAAAGGCTGGTGGGCTTTCTTCAATTCATCCTTCAGCATTTTGAGTTGAGCCTTCAACAGCTCCACTTCCAGTTCGCCCTCGGCCCGCGCTTGTTCGAGAACTTGCTGGCGTTCCTCCCCGATTTTTTCAAGCCGTTCCGCCAGGTCGCGTTCCAGGCGGCGGGCTTCGGAGCGGGCCCGCTCGGCTTTTTCACTCTCTTTGAAGGCGATCTTGCGCTGGCGGTGGATATCGCCGATCAGTTTGTCGGCGCGCAGGTCCTCCGGGTTGATCTCGCTCCTGGCAGCCTCAATGATCTCCTGCGGCAACCCCAGTCGCTGGGCAATCGCCAGGGCATTGGACCGACCCGGCAGGCCCAACGTCAATTTATAGGTCGGGCGCAAGGTCTGGACGTTGAATTCCAGGGAAGCGTTGACCACCCCGGGGGTGGTGTGTGCGAAGGTTTTTAGCTCAGGATAGTGGGTGGCTACGAAAGTGGTGATGCCGCTTCCCAGCAGGTTCGCCAGGATGGCACGTGCCAGTGCTGCGCCTTCCTGGGGATCCGTGCCTGCCCCGAGTTCATCCAGGATCACCAATGAGCGGTTGTCAGCTTTCTTCAAAATATGCACGATGTTGGTGATATGCCCTGAAAACGTCGAGAGCGATTGCTCGATGGATTGCTCGTCACCGATGTCGGCGTAGATGGCCGTAAAACACGGCAGCTCCGATCCGGATTGGGCCGGGATATGCAGCCCGCTCTGCGCCATGACAGCCAACAGGCCGACTGTCTTGAGTGTGACAGTCTTGCCGCCTGTGTTGGGTCCGGTGATAACCACGGCATACGTCCCGGGCAGCGGATCAATATTGGTGGGCACGACCGTTTCAGGGTCCAGCAATGGATGACGGGCCTGGAGCAGGCGAATTGACATTTCAAGACTGGCACCGGAGGGTTTTTTATCGTCTGCCGTCCGTCGTCTATTATCAATCTTGTGCAGCAGCGGCTCGGAGGCGTGGATTGTTTCGGCATATTTCGCCTTGGCGAATGCCAGGTCAAGCTCGGCCAGTGCCGCCACGCCAGGTACGATTTCCCTGGCCATGCCTCCCACCAGGTCCGAGAGTTCGGCCAGTACCCGGCGGACTTCATCCCTTTCTGCAATTTGGGCTTCACGCAAGGCGTTGTTGAGTTCCACCACTGCCAGCGGCTCGACAAACAAGGTTGCCCCGGTCGAGGACTGGTCATGGACGATGGCTTTGACTTGGCCTTTGAATTCCGCCCTTAGGGGAATGACGTACCGGCCGTCGCGCTGGGTAATCACGTTATCTTGCAGCTTTGAGGCGGTGGAGGCATCTGTAAGATAGCGTTGCAGGCGGGTCATCAGCCTATCGTGGTTGATGCGCACCTGTCTACGCAGGTCGTACAATTTGGGCGAGGCGTTATCGGCCACCTCGGCGCTATCGGTGATGCAGCGTGCAATGGCTTCGATCAATCCTGCCGGGGCCGGCAAGCGCAGGGCTTTTTCCGTCAGGTGCGGGCTGGCTTCGGAATGTTTTTCGAAGAAGCGACGCAGTGCTCTCATCGAAATAATTGTAGCTTGCACATCCAGCAGCTCTTTCGGATCGAGAATGCCTCCATGGGCAGCCAGATCCACCTGTTCGCGGATGTCGTGTGCGCCGCCGATGCTCAGGTCGGTTGTCTCCAGCAGTTTACGCGCCTCGCTGGTCTCGGCCAGACGCGCTGAAGCCTCGCTAAAATCCGGCGTGGGCGCCAGGATTCTTGCCAGGTCTGCCGAGCCGGAGAAATCGCAAAAGTCCGCCAGGCGGGCAAGGATCTTGGGATATTCAAGGACGCTGAGGGTTTTTGAGTCCATATAATATTATTTTACCCGCTTATCCCATTTGCGTCTTCAAATTAAAAAAAGCGACTGCGTGAATCGCTTGATCTGGTAGCTAGATTTATCCTCCGGATTTATTGTAGAAAAGAAGCCACTGCCTGGTTCAGGTCGCTGTGGATTTCGAACAGGCCCTTAAACCCGGATATATCCAGGATTTTTGCCACTTCTGGTTGTGGCGAGAGCAGTTTCACATGATGCTGGACCCCGCTGTCACGGTCCCGGTCCATCGCATGGTAAGCTGCCCAGCCCGATTCATCCTCGAGTACTGGCATCCCGCGGAACAGCAAGGCGGCCTTATGAAGCGCTGCGATCCCGGCGCTGCTCATATAGGTCAGTTGGCTCATATCGATCAGGAGATCGCGCGCTCCGTCCATGTACACCCGCCTGGCCTCTTCAATGAGGTCCAGGTAATTGGAACCATCCAGCTTGCCTGTCACCTGCAAAAGGGTCACGTTGGCAGGGCTTTTGATTTGTGATATTTTTATTTCCATATTCTTTCTCCTTTTCCTTCTCCAATTGAATTTGTGGTCATTACGTCCTGATTGGACTGCCACAATAGCTGCATTTGCCTTGTCCCTCGTTCAGATCCTGGGTTGCGCCGCAGTAAGAGCACTTGTACGCGCTATTGGGTGCCTCCAATGGGGTATGGTCTACGGCAACTTCCTTCGGGTG
This sequence comes from uncultured Chloroflexia bacterium, assembly GCA_963776475.1. Taxonomy (GTDB): domain Bacteria; phylum Chloroflexota; class Anaerolineae; order Anaerolineales; family Villigracilaceae; genus UBA877. The sequence continues at coordinate 2,487 of CAVZMZ010000013.1, read as the reverse complement.
GTTGGGATCGTATTTTACGTAGATGGTCTGACCGGGAGCAAACTTGGGGCGTGATGTATCCAAAACTGCTTGCTGTGTATTGGCATTGAAGGCCGGCAGTTCCTCAGGGAAAACTTCCACATAGATTTGAAGCATGCTGGCATTCTCTCCAATCCGGATTCCGGTATCTGTCAGGCTGAGGATTTTGGCCGGGGCCTCTTCGCCGGTTGCACGCAGCTGGTTGTAAAGTTGCTCCTGGACGTGTAATTTACTTTCCAACTCGGGATCGTTTAGATCAATTTGCATGGGCGCCTCCTCATGAAAAACCATCAAGATCAATGTCCGATGGGTTGCGGGCTGTCTGCCGCGCGCCGTCCGGCCCACTTGAATGGCCAGCCGGGCAGCAGCAGCCCGATCAGGAATGCGAGTATGGCAGCAAAGAAAGTGATCCGGTAGGCTTGCTCGAATCCCGCTACGTTTTCCTGGCAAGCCACACTGAGCAGTGGCGCTATTTGTGGAGGTATGTTCGCGGGAGGATCCGCGGGTTTGACCAACCTGGCCGCCACCGTTTTCCCGGCTGCCGGTTGGCAGATCGCCAGAGGCGGCACACCCGTTTGGGGTGGGGCATTCAAGAATTGCTGTTGGAGTGCCGAGATCTGTGGTGATAACGTACTGGCGAGCACCGTCGCCAGGATGGCTACTCCAATCGCCTGGACCACCTGGCGGGTGGCATTGGTCAACGATGAACCATTGGCAATCTCTGGCAGAGGCACCACCGACAATGCCGTTACGAAGGTTGTCTGGATGGTTGCGCCGAATGCCAGGCCGCGCAGGGACAACAGGAACATGATCCAGCCGATCGGCGTGTCTGCCTTGATTTGGGAAAGCTGCCAGGTGTTGATAATCAAAAGGCCATAGCCGATTGCCACCAGGGGGCGCGGTCCGATCCGGTCATAAAAACGCCCTGCCAGTATGGTGGCAATCGCGCCCGTAACGGCCATCGGGACCAGGATGATCCCGGTCTTAAAAGCGGTCTGGCCTCGCAAGAATTGCAGGTAGATCGGTAACAGGAATTCTGCGCCGAACAGTGCGATTACGCTGACGTAACCGAGCAGGCTCGCACTGAGGAATGTTGGTTTCTTGAACAGGCGCAAATCCAGCAGCGGTTCCCTGGCGATGAAGAGTTCGATCAAAGCAAATGCCGTCAGGCCGATTGCGCCGATCACTATCCAGGTCACCACCCCTGGGGCAGACCAGCCAAAATTAGCTGCCACCGAAGCGGCATATAGGATGGAGCCAAAACCAACGATTTCTGTGACCAGTCCCAACCAATCCATCGCTGGCCAGGCTTCACTCTTGAAATCAAATAAAAAGAAAGAACCAAGGATGATGCCGATGATCCCGATTGGAGGATTGATAAAGAAAATGAACCTCCACAAGTTCTGGTCGACCAGGTAGCCTCCCAGGATGGGTCCCAATGCCGGGGCTACCAGGATGGCAATCCCATAAATGCCCAGTGCATAACCCTGTTCCTTCGGCGGGAAACTACGCAGGATGATGGCGGCGCCCAGCGGTAGTGCGATCCCACCTCCAAATCCCTGCAGGGCGCGTGCCGCGATCATAAAGACGAGCGTGGGTGAGATGCCGGATAAGAACGAGCCGATCACGAATATCGACAGGCCAGCCAGGTAGATGCGCTTCATGCCGTACCGGCCTGCGAGAAAGGCAGACAGCGGCGTACTGATCCCGAGCGCCAGGACGTAAATGCTGATGATCCATTGCGAGTCGTTCAGGCTGGCTCCGAATTCGGCCCGTAGTGTTTGAAAGGCCACGTTCACCACGGTGGTATCCAGGATCACCATAAAGATCCCGAAGATGACTGAGATCAAAGTCTTATACTTTTGAGGCAGAGGTAGCCTCCTGGTTTTAATTGGTAATGTATTATCCGTCAGCATGTTTCCCTTCACCAGTGATGCTTTCTGGTTGCATTTTAGTATATTTTGGTAAGAGTTGTCCGATTTTAGCACAATTGGCATGGGCAAGCAATATCACACCTTGGCACTATAAAAAATTCAGGCCGAATAAAGCGCCACCCTTGACAAATAAGAACATAAGTTCTATAATCGCGACCATCCAGAATTTGACGCCAACTTATCTATCAAAAACATTTGCATTTTTTCGTCTCCAACTAATGAACCGATCCATCCTTGCCCGCCCCTTCACATCAATCACCATTCCGCAACAGCCACCTTCTATTCGTTTTTTTTTCGATACGAGGAACGAATATTTTTCCTGAAGTGGATATCTCACTTCCGATGGCTATTCTTCTTCTTCTATTTTTCAATTGCCAAACTTACTAAGATGAACTAACTTCGAACATCAATAAAAAATCAACAATCTAAAATCCTCAATTCCCTTCGATCCGTGGTATACTACTCGCCGCGCTCCAACCGGAGCGGACGTTTCAGGGAATTGTTTTGATCACTACCGAAGCATGCCCGATGGAAA
>CAVZMZ010000012.1:0-5297 GCA_963776475.1 uncultured Chloroflexia bacterium | reverse complement strand
GTGAATAACCATTGTTTCTGGTTGCGTGTCCTTAATATCCAATCCAGGAAGAAGACAAGCAGAATAACTGCTCCCAGCATTGGCCCAAGTGCAAAACGGTCGGACCACTTTCCGTCAGCAATTTGGCGGTTAGTAACCCAAACAGGGATTGCTCCGGCGATAAAAGCCGCGCTTCCAAGGATCAGCATCTGAACAAAAGTATGATTCCTGGCCGGTTTTTCCTCTTCTGGAGTCCTGCGAATATACAAGTAAAAGAGGGTTGCGGCACCCAGACCCAGGAGCCAGGCAATCCTGGCAATTTTCGAATAAAAGATATTCAAATAAGAAAGATCCAGGGTACCGGCCCAAATTGAAATCAATAAGTGCCCAACATCCTGATAAACCATCAGAAATAAGGGTCCCAATACGCTCATTGGCGAACCCAGGAAAGTTTTTAAAAGGGAGGGGGCGTTTTGGTCTGTGACAGTGGTTGTAGGGATGTATACCAGCCGCCACCAGGCAAAAAGCCCCAGCCCCAGCACAAAAGGCGACCAGTATAAAACAGTCTTAAAGAGTGCGTCTTTCTTTTTCACATCCTGGGAGCGGAGCATAAACCAGATGATCAGGGGGCGGATAAGTTCCAGGATTGCGAAATATTCCAGCATGAATACCTGGGATACCCCCATTATTACAGATAGTGGCATCCACAACCAGAAAAGCTTTCGATTTTTAATGGCCAGAACAGTCAGGTAAAGTGAACCAGCAAACAACAAAAAAGCTGAGAGATGCCGGCTGAAACAAACAGCCACCAACTGATCCAAATAACCCGGGAAAACAAACAAGAGCACTCCCACCCATTTATGCAGCCAGGCTCGCTTGGGCCAAATTGTATTAAGAGTAAAGTAGATAAATAAAATCCCGAGCCAGCGCAAAATGAGCGAAGCCAGCTGCCATGCAAATGGCGTCATTTTGACAAATGAAAACAGAAAGAGATTTGATAAACCTGAAAGTGGTCGTCCGAAGTAATATGTAAAGGCCAGGGCTGGATTATGCAGGTAATAAAGATAAACCGTTTCCCAATCATCCCAATAAAAGCCCGGACGGGTAAGGATGAACCCGTATGCAGCAAAGCCTATGAAGAACAAAACGATCGGGTAGAACCAAGGCTGGTCAACAATTTTTAATATCGCCTTGATTTTTGGCTCAAAGAAATTCCTCATTGACAATGTTCCTTCATTCCTTCGTTTTTAATATCACCGCCGCACCGTAACCTACAACAGACGAATAATCGCCGGTCACATCGCCGGATGTGGCATGATGCAGCACCTTGACGGTATCCGCACCCAGTTCTTTGGCAGCCCATAATACCGCGGTCAAAGCACCCAGTCCACAGGCAAAGCCCTTCGCTTCCTCTTCGGCGCAAAAAACATCCTCAGGCGAGAAGCTCTCGATCCGGTGTAACATTTCGGTGTCGAAGGTTAGGGCTTCTTTCTGAGAATAGAAGTGGGAAAGATCAGTAGATGCAACCATCAAGGTGTTCCTGCCGCGCAGAGTATCAGCCAGGGCCGCGCCAAGTTGCTGCGAAACCCTTGACGATTGGGCACGCACCATCACTGGAAGCAGTTTGAAATCCCCAATCAGGCTGCGTTGGAGAAAGGGCAGCTCTATTTCCAGGGAGTGCTCCTGGTCGTAGGCTACACGGGTCAGCCCATATCCCAAAACTTCCTTAAGATGAGAATCCAGCATCGCAACAGCTTTCTCTTCCACCGGGATCTGACCCAATGGAGTGGAGTAAGCTGCGTGGGCAGTGGTAAGCAAAGGTTCGTAGGTGGCCTGATGCATGGGTGAAAGCACCGCCACAAGGTCTGGGCTTTTCCCGCGTACCGCGGCAAAGGCATACCCTGCCACCGGTCCAGAGTAGATATGTCCGGCGTGTGGAGCAATGACAGCGATCACCTCACCGGGTAGTTCAGGCAGTTCGGCCTGGTCAAGGTACTGGTCGACTGCATGCGCAAGGGCTCTGGGGTTACCTTCGTACCATTTCCCAGCCAATGGAGAAGGACGAACAGGTGCGATTGTCGCCATAGCGGTCTCCTTGTTCGCTTTTATTTTAGCACGGAAGGGAGGCGGTTTTTCACTCAAACCACGAACAGCGCTATTTACCAAAAATCGACGCAATTTTCAATTTCCGCAGTCTGGCTGGCTTAACATTGTTCCCCCGCCAATTTGATTTTAGCCAATGCTAGCCTGAAAACAGCTTGAGTGGTGAGTGAGCGTATTAATGCCTCGAGCCGCTCTCATATTATTGGATGGATAATCCAATTGGCTGTATTGAATGTCTTGCCGGGAACGTTCTGGCGATGATCGATTTACCTTCGGGAAGGTTATTTGCGTGGGTTTTTACGTTGGAAGGCGCGCTTATTTTGCCAGCGCACCAGGATGGCTAAAGCGGCCAGCAGCAAGGCTACCCCCGGCCAGATGAACAGCCAGGAGTTTGGCTGCCTGGGCGGTGCTTTTTGGGCGAGCGGAGGCTGTGTAGTTCGGTTTGTGCCGGGTATTGCCGGTTCGGGTGTTGCCAGATCGGGGGCCGACATAATGGAGGCTGCCACAGTAGGAGTTGCCAGCGCAAACTGGTCAATAGCAGTTGCCGCGGTGGCAGGAGCTGCCGGTGCAGGCGCGACAGGAGCAGCAGTGGCAGGGGCGGCTGTGGCAGCATTTGCCGGTCCGCCGCCAAGACCGCTGGGTGCAGCGGCCATCATCGGAGCAGCTGAGCTGGAAGATAATTGACCAACCAGGCTTGTTCCCAGGGTAAAGATGAACAATAACATGGCGACTGCCGATGCCCACGAGAGCGCCGGGACGAGCCGTGGTAGCGGAGGACGGATCCCGGCCATTTTGGGTGTCAGCGTGAAGTTCCGCGGGGCGCGACGGTGCGGCGTGCGCTGGAGAAGTTTGCGTGTCTGGAGGAATTCTTCCAAAGCGGAGGCCAGGGACGGATCCGATTTAATTCTATTTTCCAGGCGCGTTTTCTCGGCCGGGTTTAGTTGCCCGTCGAGATATGCTGAAAGGTTTTCCATGTCGCGAAAAGAAAGGGTTGTCATACACTGCTCTCCTCTTCCAGACGGAAGGCAGCCGGTAAAAGTTCCCCAAACCCTTGCAGGCATTCGCGTAGGCGTAAACGAGCACGCGCCAGCCGGGATTTTACCGTACCAAGCGGTTTCCTGACCGCCACTGCGACCTCTGTGTAATCAAGGCCCTGGATATCGGCCAATACAACCACCGCACGAAAATCAGTTGGCAGGTTTTCCAGACAGTGCTGGATGGCATGTTCGAGTTCGGCTTGATCGAGAGTTCTCTTCCGGAGAGGCATTCGGATCAGCCAGCCAGGCAGGCGACTCGACCTCCTCGCCATCGGCGGTTTCGGGTTCGAGCGGCGTGGTGGGACGACGCTTTTTACGGCGTAACTCGTCGTAACAGGCATTGGTGACAGTACGCAGCAACCACGCCCGAAAGGAGCCACCGCGATAGGAGTTCAGGGCGCGAAAGGCCGAGAGAAATGCATCCTGAACGGCATCCGCGGCCAGATCTTCGTCATTCAGGATCCGCAGGGCAGTGTTATAGAGTGCATCCTGATAGGCCAGAACGAGGCTGTTGAAGGCATTCAAGTCCCCGTGCTGGGCGTCGAGGATTAGAGCAGATTCGTCCATTGAGTTTATTTTATCACTTGCTATTCTTCCGCGACAACAATGAGCTTATCTTCAGCGGAGAACAGCACCATCTCGGATTTTTTGGGGTTGGTATGCACGCCATAGGATTTGGCCGCCGAGCGCGCCTCGGCTTCCAGCCGGAAGCCCAAGGCTGATTGTCCCCGGCGACGGGCTGCTTCCACCAGCGAATAGAAATTCACCGGCTTGCCGAGTTCAACGTAATCGCCGACTGGCTTCATATAGATTTCGGAGCCTTCCGGGTCAAAGATATCGGCAAAGACGGAATACAGGTTCGCATCCTCTGCCAGCTGCGCCATCATCAGGCTCACCAGGTGGTCGCTGACGATAAAATCGTCCACATTGGCCACTTCAGCCAGTTCCCGGTTGCGGAGGTCGAGCATCTCGCTTACGATGGAAAAAGGTGTCTCATCGCGTTCAGCGATGTTACGCAGGTGCAGGAGGGTGACCAGCGTCTTAGCATCCGCTTCCTGGGCGTCCAGACCGGCATAGCTCAACACAATGATGTGGTCATAGTCCGCAGCTCGTATGCTCTCCAAAAGGCGCCGGTCGGTGGTGTCGCCGCGCTGGAAAGACACTTTCTGATTGGAAAGCTTGCTGCATTCCTGCTTGATGATTTGTTCCACTTCGGCTACTTCGCCAGAGACGGTCGGATCCGAAACTACCAGGGTGCGCGAACCCTTGGGCACGTAATTATTAAGTTCAGTCAAAATGGTAGCCACGCAACGGTTCCAGCCCAGCACCAGGCATTTCTCTGGTTTTGGGGTGCTGGTTTTAAACGCCGGAAGGATCACTGTCTCATCCACGGGGACGGAGGTCATCCCTGAGACTATCAGGGTGTCATCATCCTCAGTTAAGGCGAAGAGTTTATCATCCGCTTCGATGAGAGTATCCATGGGCGGGTTCAGGGAGGCCTCTTCGCGCCCTTCTTCATTCCCATCACGGTAGAAGTCTCATAAGCCATCAGGGCTTCCCCGTAGGTCTTGCCGACCAGGCTGGGTTCGTGAGTGAAGTAGATTTCATCGCCGTCGAAATTAAGCAGTTCGGTATAGACCGTAGAGAGGCCGCCCTGGCGCGAAGTCTGGGCGGTGACACGCGCGATCAGGTCGCCTGTCAACACAGCCTGGACAATATCGCGCTGGCCGACCATCTTGACCACCTCCATATTCTTCGGGTCACGGATCTGGGTCACGATGTGATAGGGATCAGCCCGGCGGTGCAAGTTGTTGGTCAGCGCCAGGGTGGTCTTGATGACTGCAGTATCGGGATCATTTCCTTCCGGAGGCAGAATGAGGATGGATTTGGCCGTATGCGGGCTGCCAATTTCGAGGTCGGTCAGGTCAATTGGATTGCCAGAGCGGCAGATGATGCGTGTACTGCCTTTCGTCTCGATTTTCTGGCGGATCTCATCTTCCATCTCGACTTTATCCTTGTCTGCCAAAACGATGATGCGAGCATTCTTTTGGTTTTTGTTGGCGGTCATCAGTTCGGAAAGGATGGTGAAAACCTGCGGAGACCAGCCCAGAATAAGCGTGTGACCACTTTCAATGACGCGTGAATGGCCTTTGCGGAGGTCATCCACTTTGGATTTAA
>CAVZMZ010000011.1:0-120418 GCA_963776475.1 uncultured Chloroflexia bacterium | reverse complement strand
CTAAAATAGATCATAAGGAAGAGCTGTTCTATGCCCGCCCCCAAAGGTAACCGTAATGCCGTCAAACATGGCTTGTATGCCAAACATTTCACCGCCGATGTTCAGCCGGAATTGCTCCTCATGCCCGTCGACAGCCTCCTGATGGAGCTCGCCGCCTTGCGTCTCACCGCCTTGCGCGCCATGGATTTGTACGTATCCAGTCTCAGCCAGGATGAAAGGGCTCGCGCCATCGTGATTGCAGTCCATGCCCTCGAGACCGCTGCCAATATTGTATCCAAGGCCCAACTGCTCAACGGGGATGCCCCCATCCTGCAGGATTTGTGGATCGCCATTCAGGAAGCCAACCAGATCGAAGGAGTGGATCGATGCCGTCTAATGCCCGCACTCTGCTCCATGATTGCCCGCCAGCCGGAAGTCTTTACCCGCCTCCTGACGAATATTCAGTTGCGCCCTTATCAGCTCGCCCCGATCCGTCCCATCCTCGACAGCATTTTTCATCACCGTGGCGATTCCTTTGTCATCATCTTCTCTCGTCAATCCGGCAAGGATGAATTGATCGCCAATCTCATCGTTTACCTCCTCGCCCGTTTGCATGCTCAGGAAGCCAGTATCGTTTGCGCCCAGCCCACTTTCCAGCCTCAGACCATCACTGCCATGAACCGTCTCGATGCCCGTCTCGCTCGTCCTTGGTTCAAAAAAATTGGTCAGGCGCACCGGCGGTTGTTTCTATTGTTTGGGCCAGGCCCGCTGCACCTATCTATCCGCTGAGCCCACTGCCAATGTTGTCGGCGTAACCGCCCGTACCTTGTTGATCATCAACGAGGCCCAGGATGTCGACCCCCGCGTTTATGATAAATCCTTCGCGCCCATGGCTGCCAGCGGCAACGCCACCAAAATATTCAGCGGCACCCGCTGGACCTCTGACACCCTGCTGTCCCGTGAGCTTCGCCTCGCCCTCGCCGCTGAACAGGCCGATGGTCGCCAGCGCGCTTTTATCGTCACCGGCGAGGAAGTCGGCCAATCCAACCCTTATTATGCCCAACATCTGGCCGACCAGGTCGCCCGCTTTGGCCGCAACCACCCCCTGATCCGCTCGCAGTATTTTTGCGAAGAGATCGACGCGCAGGCCGGCATGTTCCCGCCTGGACGGCAGGCATTGATGAAAGGCGAGCATCCCATGCGCACGGAACCCGAGCCCGGCAAAACGTATGCCTTCCTGATCGACGTCGCCGGGCAGGACGAACATGCGGCAGACGAGGGGGCCGGATGGACTAAAGGGCGGGCACAGGACCCGCCCCTACCAAACATCGAACGCGATTCCACGGCTCTGAAGATCGTGGAGGTGGACATGAGCACGGTCAAGCTGCAAGGCAAACCCACTTACAAGGTGGTGTTCCGGCGGCTATGGACCGGGGAAAAGCACGTCAGCGTGTTTGGGGCGCTGCAGGGGCTGGGCCAATTGTGGAAACCGGCGCACATCGTGATCGACGCCACGGGGGTGGGCGAAGGGCTGTGGTCGCTGCTGGACAACGCCTTCGGCGCGGATACCGTCCTCCCGGTCAAGTTCACCCCGCAGATCAAGAGCCAGCTGGGCTACGGCCTGCTGGGGATCATCGAATGCGGGCGTTACCGGGAATACCATCCATTCGACGAGACCCTGCGCATGCAGTTGGATAAATGCCGCTCGGAGATCGTGCCGGGTCCGGCCAAGCTGATGCGCTGGGGCGTTCCGGATGGCACCCGCGATCCCGCCAGCGGCGAGAGCGTGCACGATGACGACCTGACCACCGCGGCATTGTGCACCATCCTGGACGGGCTGAAATGGACTTACCATTTCAAGCCTTTTATCATCCCCGGGCGTGATCCATTGAAAGATATGGACAGGAATTACTAAAACGTTTGAACGTTTAAACGTTTACAGGTTTGAAAATATAAAGCATAAGGAGACAAACCATGACAAGTATTGCTGAACTGATCCTTAAGACCCGCCTTGGAAAAGCCATCAAGGACTCGCTGGCTGCGCAGTTGAGCGCAAGCCGGGTGCATGAAGACGAAAACACATTTTTCCCCGGCGCGAACATGTCCGGGCTGTACCGGGACCGCTATGATTATGACCGGCAGACCATCCTGGCCGAATGCCTGAAGGCCTGGAGGATGAACCCGATCGCCCGGCGGGTGGTCAAGCTGATCAGCATGTTCGTGGTAGGCGAAGGGATTGCGATCCAGAGCGACCACCCGGCCACGCATGAGTACCTGCAAACCTGGTGGGAGCATCCGCTAAACCAGCTCGGCCGGAAGTGCATCTCATTCTGCGATGAAGCCACCCGCAGCGGGAATTTGTTCTTCCTGTGCACGGTCGACCAGAATACCGGCATGCTGTATGTGCGCGGCGTGCCGGCCGACCAGGTGGAAGAGATCGTCAGCGCTCCGAATGACATCGACCAGGAGCTTGCTTACCAGCCGATTGTAGGGGCGGACGGTGTCCGCCCACCCTGGCCGGCCTACGACCGCACCAACACGCAGCCCTTGTTCATGCTGCACTACGCCTATAACCAGCCGCTGGGCGTGCCCTGGGGAGAACCCGACCTGGCGCCCATGCTGCCCTGGTTCGGGCGCTACGCCTCCTGGCTGGAAGACCGCGCCCGGCTTAACCGCTTCCGCCAGGCTTTTATTTTCGTCGTCAACGGCAAGTTCGCAGACCGGGCCGCCCAGGATGCACGCCAGCGCGAGTTGAATTACACCCCGCCGCCGCCCGGATCGATCCTGGTGACGGATGAGAATGAGACCTGGAGCGTGCTCGCGCCGGAACTTGAGCTCGTTCGAGGCCGGGGAGGATGGGCTGGCGCTCAAGAAAATGATCGCGATCGGAGCTGGCATCCCGCCGCACTACCTGGCCGAACCCGAATCGAGCACCCGTACCACCGCCGAAGCCGCCGGCACACCCACTTTCAGGGGTCTCGAGCAGACTCAAGCTTTCTTCCTGGATATCCTGGCAGAAATTGCAACGATCGCGGTCGCCCATCGCAAGCGCTATGAATACCCCTACTCCGGGCGCCGTCAACCCGCTCTCCAGGATCGAGGCCATCGGACCGGACATTACAGAGCGGGATAACTCAACTCTGGCGCTGGCAGTCTCGCGTGTCTATCCCGCCATGTCTGAACTGTTCGACCGTGAAGGCATCGACGAAAAAGAATTGCTAAGGATGGTGTATCGAATGGCTGGAGAGGTCAAAACACCCCAGGTAGGGGTGGACGGTGTCCACCCCGTTATGAAGCGCCGCCCGCTCAAGCCCGTCGCTCCGGGACAGGCAGTCCCCGGCAAGCCGGCAGCAGCCCAAACCCCCAAGGGCCCGGCCGAGTCCGATCCGTCTGCGGACGCGGATGGTCAAAATCAATAACGTTATAACGTTTGAACGTTCCAACGTTTCAACGTACTAACGTGCCAACCTGTCAGTTGTCAATGGTCAGCGGTCGATGGTCCGTAGTCATCTCTGCGCCGGGAAGGAGACACATGAACATGAAGATGAGAAAGTTGGTGAAGCCGGATGACCGGGCGGAAGAGCACATCCGCCGGATCGTTGAGCTGAGCCGCCGGCGTGACCGCCTGCTCGAATGCCCGGAACTGGACCTGGCCGCCCTGGCCGTGCTCGCCGCCGATTACGAAGCCGCCAATCTACTGTGTGCGGCGGCAGATCTGTACAGGAGGTTGGAGTGGTATCGTTCCCAAAAGTAGAGCGGAATGGCATTCCTGCGTCACCCGGGCAGGCAAACCTCCGAGTTCTTTGGAGAACTCGGAGGTTTCACCGCGGCCCCTTCCTTCCGAACTGCCGCTCGAGCATGTCGACCGACAGGTGGATCATGGTCGGGCGGCCGTGCGGGCAGGTGCGCGGGGAAGCGCAGACTTCCAGGTCTGCCAGCAGGGCGCGTTGTTCTTCGGGCGAGAGGACCTGCCCGGCTTTGACCGCCAGTCGCTTGCAGACCCGCCCGGCAATCTTCGCTTCAAGCTCATTTTGCAGCGGGGTTTCGTCTTCTTCGAAATCTTCCACCAGGGCGCGCAGGGCCGCGGCCGGATCGCTGCTCGCAAAGAGCACCGGCAGCGCCCGTACCTGGTAGCTGTTTTGACCGAATGGTTCGATCTGGAAACCAAAATGCTGCAGCACCGGCAGCTGGTCTTCGAGCAAGCGGGTGCTGGCGGGCGGCAGGTGCACAACCGTGGGAGTCAACAAGGCCTGCGAGGGGATGCTTTTCTGGGCATGCTGCGCCATTAACTTCTCGAACAGGACGCGTTCGTGGGCGGCATGCTGGTCGATCAGGTACAGGCCATCCGGACCCTCGGCCACCAGGTAGGTCGCGCCGATCTGCCCGATCAGGCGCAGGAGCGGGATGTGCGGGATTTCAGATTGTCCCTGTGAAGAACCAGGGACAGGTAGATTTTCGATTGCTGATTGTGGAGCATTGACCGCAGTCTGTAGACCATTGTCTTCTGATGACTGACCGCTGATAACTGATAACTGCTTTTCGTGCCCCAGACTCCAGGTCGGGTCGATCTGCCGGGGTTGGGCCGGGGTGCCCCATAAATTCTGGGGAGCCAACTGCGGGACCGGCGCATAAGCCAGTAAGGCCCGGCGCGTGGCCCGCTGGACGAAACTGAAGGCCTTATCCGGGCTGCGGAAGCGTACCTCGGTCTTGGCCGGGTGCACATTCACATCCACTTCTTCCGGTGGAACTTCAATAAATAATGCCGCAATCGGGTAACGCCCCACCATCAACAGCGTGTGGTAAGCCTGCACCACCGCCGAACTCAAGGGCGTATCCTGCACCCAGCGCCCATTGACAAAGAAGGTGATCTCCCGGCGGTTGGAGCGCGTCAGCGCAGTCGGACTGATAAAGCCGGTCAGGGAAAAGCCTTCTTCATCTGCCATGACTTCCAGCATCTGGCGGGCTACCTCCACCCCGTACAAGCGCCGCCAGGATGGCTCGCCGCTCACCGTCCCCGGCAGTATGCAGGGACAGGCTGTTGCCTTCGGATAGTTTAAAGCGCACCTGCGGGTAAGCCAGCGCATAGCGTGTCAGGAGCGCGTCCACCGCCCGGCGCTCGGTGGCATCCTGCTTGAGGAACTTGAGACGCGCCGGGACGTTGTAGAAAAGATCCTCCACACTGACCAGCGTCCCGACCGGCGCCCCGATCTTTTCCAGCTTGCCGATCAGGCCGCCTTCCACCCGCAAACGCGCCCCGGCCGGGTCTTCGGCGGTGCGGGAGGTGATCGTCAGCCGGGAGACGGAACCGATCGAGGCCAGGGCTTCACCGCGAAAGCCCAGCGTCGTAATGCGGAACAAGTCCTCGGATGAAGCCAGCTTGGAGGTGGCATGCCGTTCGATGGCCAGCGCCAGCTCCTCCGCCGGGATGCCAGCCCCATCATCGGCCACCCGCACCAGGCTCCGGCCAGCCGCGGCGATTTCCACGCTGACAGATTTTGCGCCGGCATCCAGGGCATTTTCCACGAGTTCCTTTACCACCGAGGCGGGCCGCTCCACAACTTCCCCGGCGGCGATTTGCGAAGCAACTTCGGGAGGCAGGATTCGGATGGACATGCCTGTATTATATACCGCTTATAATAGGGCCCATGCATTTCACAACCTTATTCTTCGACCTGGATGAGACCCTTTATCCGCGCGCGACTGGCCTGTGGCAGGCAATTGGCGCACGCATCACCCAATATATGAACGAACGCATGAGTTTTCCGCCCGACCAGGTGGCTTTCTTACGCGAAAAATACTTTCGGGAATACGGGACCACGCTGCGCGGCCTGCAGGCCAACCATAATGTCGATATGAACGATTACCTGGCTTTCGTCCATGATGTACCTCTGGACCACTTTATCCATCCGGACCCGCAGTTGCACGCCGCACTGGCGGGCATCCCGTGCCGCAAGTTCATTTTCACCAATTCCGATACAAACCACGCCAGGCGTGTGCTGGGGGTGCTGGATTTGGAGGGGCTCTTCGAAGGGATCATCGACGTGCACGCCATCGCACCCTTCTGCAAGCCAATGCCGGAGGCTTTTGAACTGGCGCTGAAGGCGGCCGGCAATCCGGACCCGCCTGCCTGCGTACTGCTGGATGACCAGCGGCGCATTACGCGCGCCGCCCGCAGCCTGGGCATGTATACCATCCTGGTGGGCGAGGAACACCCTGGCGAAGACGCCCACGCCGCTCTGTTGAACCTGAGCGGGTTACCCGGATTGCTTGACGGGCGGATTTAACACTTTTCTAACACCCATCTGCTACAATTTCATTACGTTTTAATCAGGGCATGTTAACATTTTACCTATCCTTCAGGAGGATGGTATGAACAATAAAACCTTGCCGCGTGATTTTACTTGCCGTTGTAGCAGTTATACTGGTCGTATGCTCTTTTGGCGGTGGATTCGCGGCCGGACACTTCCTGCCGCTCGGTCCCAATTCAGTCCCGATCCTTTCTTCAAATGGAAACCAGGGCGGGACACCTTCAGACCTGATCAGCCTGTTTGCCCCCTTCTGGGAAGCGTGGACGATTGTCCACCAGCAGTACGTGGACCAACCGGTGGATAATACCAAATTAATGCAAGGCGCCATCACCGGCATGGTTAATGCTCTCAACGATCCACATTCCAATTACTGGACACCGCAAGTCTACCAGGATAATACCAACTTCCTTCAAGGACAATATGCCGGTATTGGCGCTTATGTGGATACGAGCGGCAAGCTTTTGACGATCACCAAGCCGATTGCCGGCTCCCCCGCTGAAAAGGCCGGACTGCAAGCCGGCGACCAGATCATAAAGATAGACGGTCAGGATATTACCAACCTGGATGCCGAATCGGTGCGGCAGAAAGTTCTCGGCAATCCCGGTACGGTCGTTACCCTGACGATCCAGCGGCCCGGCCAGGATGCACCCTTCGATGTAAAAATTACGCGTGCCACCATCGTGGTCCCGAGTGTCTCGAGCAAGATGCTGGCCAACAACCTGGCCTACATCCAGATTGTCGACTTCGGCCAGACCACTGCCCAGGATTTCCACGACCAGCTCAAGGCGCTGCTGGCGAATAACCCGAAAGGAATCATCCTGGACCTGCGCGATAACGGCGGCGGCTACCTGGATACTGCCATCTCAGTGGCATCTGAATTCATCCCAAGCGGCGTGATCGTCTATGAGCAATCCGGCAACGGCACCAAGAAACCTTATCAGGCTGTCTCCGGAGGGCTGGCAACCGGCAATATCCCGCTGGTTGTGCTGGTCAACGGCTACTCAGCCTCGGCCTCTGAAATTGTCTCCGGCGCCATCCAGGACTCCGGGCGCGGCAAGCTGGTCGGCGAGAAGACCTACGGAAAAGGCACTGTCCAGCTGGTTATTCCTTTGAATAACAACCAGGGCGCCGTGCACATCACCGTCGCCCGCTGGCTGACCCCCAAGGGCCGCCAGATCGACGGAAAAGGCCTGACCCCGGACATCGCTGCCACCCTGACAGCGGCTAATATCAAAGCCGGTGTTGACCCGCAACTGGATGCGGCCGTAAAGCAACTGACCAATCCATAAGCCGTATGTATATAGGCTGCTATTTTGCAGCCGCCTGTGCCGGAAAGGCGCAGGCAAAAGAGGTGAAGTATGTTTTTGTTTGACCCAACTTACTTGATATTAATGATCCCGGCCTTCCTGCTGATGACCATCACATCCATTTATGTGAGGTCCGCTTACAAGAAATGGAGCCAGGTACAAGCCCGCAGCCGGTTGACCGGTTATGAAGCCGCCCAGCGGCTGATCGCGCGTGCCGGGGTGTACGGGGTCCAGATCGAGGGCGTGCGCGGCAGCCTGACCGATAATTATGATCCACGCACGAAAGTCCTGCACCTGTCGCAGGACGTTTCCGGAACCGCTTCGGTCGCCTCACTGGCAGTGGCTGCCCATGAAATCGGGCATGCGCAGCAGGATGCGGAAGGTTACTTCCCGCTGCGCTTCCGCTCGGCGCTGGTGCCGATGGTCAACATTGGCTCCTATCTGGGCTGGATCCTGATCATCATCGGGCTGTTCTTGAGCTATGCCGGCATGGCCTTTGGAGTGAATCTCGCCTGGCTGGGTGTGGCAGTCTTCGCTGGAGGGGCGGTCTTCGCCCTGGCAACCCTGCCGGTGGAATTGAATGCCTCCGCCCGCGCCCGTGTCCTGCTTTCAGAGACCGGCATCATCTCCGGTCCGGATGAACAACGCGGCGTCAGCAACGTGCTCAATGCCGCCGCCCTGACCTACGTGGCCGCGCTGGTAACCGCCATGCTACAATTATTGTATTATGTCATGCTGGTGGGCGGTCTGGGCCGCCGGCGCCGGTAAATTGCGCCTCCCCAGGCAGCTTAAATCACCTCCCGCAGGCTCAAATTCTGCGGGAGGTTTTATTCAGAAAATATCCAGTATAATTCTGACATGCGAAAAATCATCGTAGCGCTGGTTTTACTCCTGGCGATTGTCTTTGTTTTCCTTCGTTTTTCCGAATTAAAAAATTTCCTGAACGTCCTCCACCACAGCAACTATCGTTTCCTGATAGCTGCTTTTTTGGTCGAATTGATCTGGATGTTCAATTCAGCCACCGATTATGGATCTTTATATCGGCTGGTGGGACTTAAAGAAAGAACTTCTCACCTGGTATTGGTGGCCACGGCCTCCAATTTTGTCAATGTGATCGCGCCCAGTGTCGGCATCGGAGGCATGGCCGTCTTCCTGGATGATGCAGTACGGCGCAGGCATTCGACCGGGCGGGTAACGGTGGTGGGCGTACTCTATATCCTGTTCGACTATCTGGCTTTTTTTTGCGTACTGAGTCTTGGCTTCATCGTATTGATCCGCCGCAACAATTTAAATGCCGGTGAATTGACGGCCGCGGCCGTCCTGCTGGTAATTGCTGCGGGCGTGGCCTTCCTCCTGTTCCTGGGGTATCGATCGACAGACCAGCTGGGTAAAGCGCTTTGGTGGCTCGGGCGCCTGATCAATCGCATCGTGCGGCCCTTTATCCACCGGGACTATATCCTGGAAGAGCGTTCGACCTATTTTGCCAGGGAAGTCGGTGAAGGGATCTCGATGTTGCGCGGTAAGCGCAAGGAAATGCTCTGGCCATTCCTCTTTGCATTAAATAACTTTGCCCTGCTTATTTGTGTGCTGGCCTTCACCTTCCTGGCCCTGGGAACACCCTTCTCGGTCGGCACCCTGGTAGGCGGGTTTGCCATTGGCTATTTGTTCCTGATCGTGTCGCCGACTCCATCCGGGTTGGGCGTGGTCGAGGGCGCCATGACGATTGCATTAAATACACTACGCGTCGAGATGGCAGCCGCCTTGCTGATCACCCTGACCTACCGTTTCATCACTTTATGGTTTCCTCTGGCCGTGGGCGCAGTCGCTTTTCAGAATCCTGGGGGGAGGCAAGCCGAAACCAGCTCCAGCAGCTTAGTTCAAGACGTTTTTTCCGGTAATCCCAATTTCCTTGACAATTCAGAATATTTGTTCTAAAATTGCTCCTGTAGATCATCTTCACCGGGAGGCCAGTTATGTTTGAGTTACCTGAATTGATAACGCTAGCCAGGCAATCCAATGGAACATTGCTGGGGAAAACCATCCGGGAAGGGACTCTGGGCAATTCTCCGCATAAGTTCGTCTGGTATAACCGCAAACCGGAAGAATTTACCAATTTGACCTGCGGAAAAACAATCGGTAGGGCCTACACCAGAGGCAGGTGGCTGTTTATTCCGCTCGAACCAGGCTATGTCCTGGTTTTGGGGGAATGCGGAGGGAAAATTTTGTTCCATTCAGCCGGGAAGGAGCTGCCTGCAAAATACCATCTCTACCTGAGATTTGAAGATGGTTCGGCTTTAACCTCGCTGACACAGATGTGGGGGGCCATGGAGTTATTCGATGCCGGCCAGGAAAAAGAACGAAAATATATAAAGGACATGCGGACAACCCCCATCGAGCCGGAATTCACCTTTCCCTATTTCTCCAGCTTGATCGATGAACTACTGCGCGGGGAAAAACGCAGCCTCAAGAGCCTGCTGACTCAGGACCAGTTGATCCCCGGTTTGGGCAATGCCATCGCCCAGGATATCCTGTTCAGTGCGCACCTGCATCCGCGCCGCAGCCTGGCTGACCTGACCCCCGGCCAGCGCCGCGACCTGTATACAGCCATCACTACTACAGTCCGGGAGGTTATCGAAAACGGCGGGCGAAATGACGAATTTGACCTGTTCGGAAATCCCGGCGGTTATATTCGCATCCTGAACAGCGCCTCAGCCGGCAAGCCGTGTCCCGAATGTGGACGCAAGGTCGAGAAGATCCAATACCTGGGCGGGGCCTGTTACTTCTGCCCGAAATGCCAACAATAAAAATATATCTTTTTTTCATGTCATACGAGTGGGCCGCTTGCCTTCGTTCTTTCAGGGTTCTCCAATGGGCGAAGCAATCTCCAACAGGTCGACGTAGATGGTTGAAGAGAGAATGCGTCGCCAAGAAAAAGCCCGCAATGACACTGAACTAGATCATCTGATCTTATACTGTGATCCAGAATCTGGCCACTTGACCAGGGTCAAGACTATTCTCCAGACTGATTAATTTTGGTGAAATAGCCTCAATCCAGGGTGATCATTTTCGAGCACAGCTCTTATTATGCGGCTCAAGCCGTATCTGACCTGTTTACCAAGAGTATTGGAGCCGGGAAGATCTTTGTTGCAATGGAAGCCGGGCCCATTATCCCTTAAACTCTTCTCATACAAAAAAGGACAAGCACTCGCCTGTCCTTTTTTGTATTTCGATCGTGGCCCGAATCTCAGACCTAAGCCACTTTCAGAGCCATACTCAACTATTGACCGGTAGTGAACTGAACATCGACGCTCATGCCGGCGCGAATATTGGCAGGCAGCTTATCCAGCAGGATGGTCGTCTTGTAAACCACGTCCCCTCCGAGGCTGTCTGCAAGCGGTGAGATCGCACTGACCTTCCCAGCAACCTGCTGATTGAGGGCCTTAATCGAGACCGTTGCGGCCTGGCCAAGCTTGACCTGTGGAACATCCCGTTCACTCAAGTCGGTCGTCTCGACATGCAGGTGGCTTACATCGCTGAGGACCAGGATGACCTGGCCTGGCAAGACATAATCACCACTGCTCACTGCGATGGATGCGACCTCCCCCGAGAAAGGCGCAACCAGGCGGGTCGCATCCAGGTTGTTCTGTGCAGTTTGAACAGCCAGCTTTGCCTGTGTGTAAGCTTCCAGGGCCGCGCCGCTGGCGCCTTCTGGTATTGTTCCGCCTGTTAGTGCGGTCAGGTAATCTTGCGCATTTGTCAGCGTGGCATTGGCCAGCTCCAGCTTCGCCTGGGCTTCATCGAGTTGGCGCTGGGTCGGTTTTTGCGAATAGAGGCTGTAATAATATTGGGCGTTGTTATAGGCTTGCTGTGCGTTATAAAGCTTCTGGTAGGCTTCCGCCTCATTGGCGTTGTTGATATATTGCCCAACCTTGGCGCTATCATAAGCTGACTGCGCCTTATCCAGGTTGTCCTTGGCGATCACAAAATTGGCATAATAATTTTGAATGAGTGGTTCGTTCTTCCAATACTGCTGGTTGTTCAAGACCGTTTGAGCATTGGTCACATCCAATTGAGCCGCGGTTACGGCCAATTTTGCGTTTGCGATCGCATCCGGAGAGGATAATTCTTGGAAGGCAAGCGTAACCTGCTGTAACTGGATCTGTTGGGCGGTATCCTCCAATTGGAGCAACCCTTGACCGGCCTGAACCTGGTCGCCTACCGCCACCTGCACCTGTTTGAGGTTACCCGCCATGCTGAATGCCATATTCGCCACCTGGTCGGCGACAACCACCCCGGAAGCGGTCACTCCGCCGGATACGGCAGTGTTTGCCGCAGGCGTGGAGATATTACCTCCCAGGTTGACAGTCGGGATGGGATTGGATTGCGCGCCGGAGGAACATGCTGCCAGGGCCAGGATGAGAATCACCGGCAGGCAGAGCAGCTTGAATTTCATTGGATCCTCCTAGGAATTCTTGCCATTCCCATTATTTTCCACGATCAGGCCGTCCCGCAGCGTAACAATCCGGTGGGCATACTTCATGACGCGCGGGTCATGGGTAGCGAAGACAAAGGTGACGCCAGTCTCCTTGTTCAGCTTTTCCATGATCTGCATCACCTGCGTGCCGTTCTCAGTGTCCAGGTTGGCGGTCGGTTCATCGGCCAGGATCAAGGCTGGTTTAGGGGCCAACGCACGCGCAATGGCAATGCGCTGTTGTTGTCCGCCGGATAGCTGGTCGGGGCGGTTTTTGGCGCGCTCCACCAGGTCAACCGCTTTGAGCAGTTCCATTACTCTCTCACGGCGCTCGCTCGGGGAATGACCATTCAGCAGAAGCGGCATTTCCACGTTCTCATAAGCCGTCAGGGTCGGGATTAACGCAAAGAATTGGAAAATAAAACCGATGTGACCGCGGCGCATATCCGCGCGCTGGTTGCGGTTAAGTCGGGTGACATCCTTGCCATCCACCCACACCGCTCCGCTGCTGGGCTGGTCGAGGCAGCCGATTAGCTGCAAGAGGGTGGTTTTGCCGGAGCCGGAGGGGCCGACCAGGGCGGTAAATTCACCGTTTTCGATGCTCAGGTTTACACCGCGCAGTGCCTTGGTTTCCACCGTGCCAATCTTGTAGACACGGGTTGCATTATCAATCTTTACGACTTCCATTTTTATTCTCCTTTTATTAATTCTGCGCTTATTTCTCTGCGCGCAAGGCTTCGACCGGCTGCAAGCGGGAAGCCATGATTGCCGGATACAGACCGGCCAGAATGGTTACGATGAAGGTCAGGATGGAAAGGTTGATCGTGTCATTCATGGTCAATTTGGCGAAGATCGTATCAGCGACCATAAAACCGGTCAGGCCCATATTCCCGATATAGAAGCCATGGATGTTGAATAGATAGGCGCCCAACACACCCAGGACGACTCCCATCAGCACGCCGCCGACCGCCAGTAAGGCGGATTCGGCCAGGAACAACACCATGATCCGGCCGCCGCGCATTCCGATGGCCGACAAAATCCCGATCTCACGCGTCCGTTCGTAGACTGACATGATCAGCGTGTTGATGATCACCGAAGCCGCAATCGCCAGGACGATCAAGTACAGGATGGAGATATAGCTGTTGGCCTGTGTTTCCCAATCCAGGATCAGCGGGTTCAAATCTTTCCACGTGAGCACCTTCAAGCCGGAGCCCTTCAGGGCGCTGGCAACAGCCTCCGTGGTTGAAACATCCTTAAGAAGCACAAGGACGGTGCTGGCGTGATTCTGAGCCTGGGTGATGGCCTGAGCTTTGGCCAGCGGCAGGAAGATGGTCGCACTGTCAAAACCATTCGTGTTGGTCGAGTAGATGCCGCGTACGACAAAGGTCTGTTCGGCCACATCGCCATTGGCGGTGTTGACCGAGAGGCCGACATTGTCACCGGCCTTCAAATGCAGCTTATCGGCAATCGGTTTGCCGATCAGCAAGCCTCCGCTGTCATCGGCAGTCAGGTAATTTCCGCTGATAATCCCCAGGCGATAGGGATCGTTGACGACCGAAGCCGGATCGATCCCGTAAATCCTGGCACCGGCTGATTGGTTTCCGGCCGAGATGAATCCGCTGGCGAACAAACGCGGCGTGGCGGCCTTCACCTGCGGGAGCGCGGCAATCTGACTGGCGATCTGATCCGGGTTGACGACCAGGTCCGCCCATTTCAGACTGGACTTGTTCTGGTCGTAGCTGGCTGCCCTCACCTGAATATCACCGGTCTCAAGGATGATGGCTCCTTGAAGAGCACTGCCCATTTCGCCGTTGATAACGGAGGCCATCAACATCAAGATTGCGAGCCCCACGCTGACCGCCAGCGCCGAGAAAAATGAACGGCGGCGGTTCCGGCCAAGGTCGCGAAAAGACATTTTAAATAGTTGCAGCATGTGACACCTCATACATAGTGCAGGGCTTCGGCGGGTTCACGCCGCCCGGCTTCGATGGCAGGGATGACCGCTGCCAGCGCGGATATGATTGCCACTACGGAGGCGCGCATCAACAATTTTTCCGTGCCCCAGGTGGGATAGACCTTGCCTTTGATCAATGCCATGTAACTGGTGACGCTCGACAGGGAACCGAAATCGAGCCCGACTTTCATCAAGAGTCCGTTAAGCGCCAGTCCCAGGACGATCCCGGCTGCCACCCCAACCAGGCCAATCATGATTCCTTCGAGGATGAACAGAAGCGAGATCTGAGCCGGCTTGAGTCCCATCGCGCCGAGCATGCCGATCTCACGCGTCCGTTCGTAGATCGCCATCAGCAGGAGATTGAGAATGCCAACCCCTGCAATGCCAATGATGACCACGCTGAAGATGTTCATCACCCCGCCCTTGGTGTTGATGGCGGAAGCCAGGTCGGGGTAATTGGCCTGGAACGATTCAATCTCAACACCGGTCAACTTGGATTGCATGCTGTTGATGACCGCGTTTTCCTGACCGATCCGCTTAAGGAAGACCGCCACTTCGGTGGACTGCCCGTTCAGGTCATAGAGCGATTGAGCCTCACCGAGCGAGATGTAGACGGTCTGCTTCTCGATATCTGCCATGCCGAGATCGTAAATGCCTACCACCGTCATCGTACGCTGGCGCATCTGCTCGTGCTGGGAACGACCGACCAGCGTGATGCGGTCGCCGACCTGCACGTTCATTGCATCTGCCAGGCCTTTGCCAATCAGGATATTGTCCGCGTCGGCACTGCTGAGGTTGCGTCCGGCTTTGACAAACTGCCCGATGATATTCAAGTTCAGCTCGGCCTCCGGTTCGACGCCGGTAATACCAACCGCAAAGGCGCCTTCATGGTTCGTGACCAGCCCGCCGGTATTGATGCGCTGTACGGCACCCAGCGTCAAGGGATTGGCTTCCGCCGCCTCGATCGCAGCCTGCGGATCGACCAGCGGCAGCAGCGGGGTTGAATTCGCCTGATCGCGATAACCTGCTGCGTGGACCTGGATGTTGCCACCCAATACTTTGACGGCGTTACCATAAATCGCGTCGGTAAAGCCATTCATCAACCCGTCGTAGAACATCATCAGCGCCAATGTCAATGACATGGCCAGCACGATGATGACTGTCCGGCGGCGGTGGCGCCAGATGTTGCGCCATGCCAATCGTAAATAAAGTTGCATTCTGATACTCCTTGTTCTAAATTGAATTCGAGTATATTTGATAACAGGCTATTAAAGAATTACTCATACCTTAGCGCCTCAACCACTTGCAAGCGGGCCGCCTGGCGGGCCGGAATGACCGCTGCCAGTGCGCCAAATAGCAGGCCGATGGCGATGCCAGCCAGGACTCCCGCAAGCGGGAACGAATATTGCATGGGGAACAGACTACCGAGGGCCTTGACGATAACATAGCCCAAATACATTCCGGAAAGGATGCCGAAGGCCGTTCCGACACACGCCAAAAGCAGGGCTTCGGCTACTACCATGCGATGGACTTGTTTGCGGGTTGCGCCCACGGCACGGATCATTCCAATCTCGCGCTTGCGTTCGAGCACGTTGATGGCCAGGGTATTCAACATGGCGATCAGCGAGGGCAGCGCCAGGAAAGCCAGCAGGAAGTACATCCCGGCGAAAATGCCGTTTACCAGTCTCTCCATCTGGTCTATATAACCCTTCCCGGCAATCACGGTAAATTGCGGGTAATCGGCTGCGACAGATTTTATCGGTTGATCGACATCTGCGATTTTTACGCCGGGTTTCAGGTTCAACTGGAGGAACACATCATCTGTCCGGCCAAAATCAGCCGCCAGGTTGGCCTGGGAAATGAAACCGGTGACAACTTTGGCATCCAACAGATCGGTGGCCAGGGCAACGATCCTGTAAGCCTGCGGACCTTTGGGGGTGGAAAGTTTAACCGTATCGCCCACCTTAACGTTGGTCGCCGCCATGAAGGCGCCGTTGACGATCATATTTCGTCCTTTTGCCAGGGCAGTATAGGCCGATTCATTACCCTGTTTGAAATCCAAGCCGCTGACAATGGGGTAGGTCTCGGGATTAATACCCAAAAGGGAAACAGACTGTCCGTTCAACTGGCTGTCGGAAAAGCGCAAGGTGCTGATTTCGCCGACACCCGGAATGGCCTTCAACCTGTTCGCAAAATCCGTGCCGGCGCCGATGTCACTGCTCCAAACTGAAACGGAGGGAGGCACAAAAATGTAGTCGCTTCCCAGGCTTTTATGCAATGTACTTTTCATCATTCCGCTCAGGCTGGAACTCATACCGCCCAGCGCCACAATAATCGCCAGTCCGATCATGGTGGCGCTGGCCGTGATTGTGACGCGCGCCGGCTGGCGGGTCAGGTTGCCCTGGGCCAGGTCACCGGTGCCCTGGCGGGCATAGACCAGCGCCGTTAGCCGGCCAAATACGAAGGCGATTGGGCGCAGCAAAGCCGGGGCAGCCAGGATCAGGCCTAACAGAAACAGGATACTACCCAAAGAGATTAAGCCCATATTTCCAGAAGCCAGCGCCAGGAGCGCCACTCCGAGCATGACCAGACCGGCGATGAACCCGGCATTGGTGCGGCGCTTGTATTCGATCTCAGCTTGAGAAGGCCGCAGTGCGTCCATGGGTGTGACCCGGCTGGCATTGCGGGCCGGGATCAGCCCGGAGAGGACGGTGACACCCACTCCAATCAGAATCGAGGTGACGACCAGAGTGGGAGAGACAATCGGCCTGCCCATGCTCAGATGGATGAATGCACTGATCGGCCGCTGGACGAGCAGAACGATGCCTGCCCCAAAAAGGTAGCCCAGCAGCAGACCGGCTGCCGAACCGAATAAGCCCTGTAGCAGGCCTTCGATCAGGATCATGCCAGTGATGGTGCTGCGCCTGGCACCCAGGGCCCGCAGCATACCGATATCACGCCGCCGTTCAGCCACCACGGTCCGGAAGGTGTTGAAGATAATGAACCCTCCCATGAACAAAGCCAGCACTCCGAACACATTAAAAGCCGCCTGGCCCAGCCGGATGCTCGCAAACAAGGAAGAGTCTGACTCGAGCGCCCCCACCTGGTATTGGCTCCCCAAGGCAGCGTTGATGGAGGCTGCTGTTTGATTACGCAGACCTTCGTCTGCAGAGGTCAAGGCAACTTCGATATTGTTGATCTGGCCGACCTGGCCGGTCATGGCCTGGGCCTGTGAAAGGGTTACGAGCACTTCCTCGTTACCCGGGAGTGTGCGCGGCGGCAGGATA
The DNA here is from genome assembly GCA_963776475.1 of uncultured Chloroflexia bacterium. Classification (GTDB taxonomy): domain Bacteria; phylum Chloroflexota; class Anaerolineae; order Anaerolineales; family Villigracilaceae; genus UBA877. Next base: position 103,112 of record CAVZMZ010000011.1, on the reverse strand, counting down.
CCTACCACGACTAAGGATGCAATCCCATTTACAGACGGGACCTTGATTGTTTCTCCCAGTTTTACTCCGTAGGCATCCGCCAGGGTTTGTGAAATTACAGTTGAATTCACATCGCCCGCCTGCAGGAAGCGACCCGGATCCTGGACGAGATAGACGTGCAACGATTGGGCTGCCGCAGGATCCACCCCAACCAGGTTGAGGGCGGTGATACGGTCCGGGCGGGCTGGGTTGGCATCCACAAAATCAGCCGGCAGGTTGATGGTCCGCTCCAGCGTGGCAGAGACAGCCCGGATGCCTTTAACCCGATCCAATTTGGTTGCCACCTCTGCCGGGAATCCGCTGCCCGATAGGTGAGTCACGGTCACATCTGCCACGCCACTGGCAGCCATTATGTTGGACTGAAAAGCCTGCAGCATGGTTGGCAGGATGATATTCATCCCGAAGATAACCATCACTCCAAAAACAACCGCCAGGGTCGTCAAAAAAGTGCGTAGTTTACGCCCGTTCAAATATCGCCAGGCCAGGGTTAGTTGGAGGTTCATAAAATTCTTCTTCGGAGATGGAGAGAAGAGAGCAGATGATCAGAGAGTAGTGTTTGCGCTTGCATATCACTGTTCTCCGTTCTCTATTCTCTGTTCTCTAATCCCCGATCTCCTTGATCTTTTCCACAATCTTTTGCGCCCCACCCCTGCGCTCAAGATTGGTCTCGTCCACGATCCTGCCGTCCTTGAGGAAAACGATCCGGTCGGCATAGGCTGCAATGCGCGGGTCGTGGGTTACCATGACTACCGTGCGTTCATAATCCTTGGTGACCTGTCGCAACAGGCTGGCAATCTCGTCCCCGGAACGGGTATCCAGGTTACCGGTGGGTTCGTCGGCCAGGATCAGCGCCGGTTCTGCCACCAGCGCACGTGCGACTGCGACACGCTGCTGCTGTCCGCCCGAGAGTTGGTCGGGGCGGCTGGTGAGCCGATTCCCCAACCCGAAACGCTTGAGCCATTCGGTGGCACGTTGCCTGGCCTCGGCAGGTTTGACACCGTCCAGCGTGACCGGCAGGCAGGCATTTTCAAGCGCATTCAGGACCGGGATCAGGTTGAAGAATTGGAAGATAAAGCCCATCTTTCTCCGGCGCAGTTTGGTCAGATCGTCATCCTTCATTTCGGAAATGGCTATGCCGTCGATGCTTACCCCGCCTTCACTGGGGTGGTCCAGGCCACCCAGCAGGTGCAGCAGGGTGGATTTTCCGCATCCGCTGGGGCCCATCACTGCGACAAATTCACCGGCATTCACGTTCAAATTAACGTGGTCGAGGGCGATGACGGCTGTCTCGCCGGAGCCGTAGATTTTTGTGAGGTTTTCGGTCTGTATCAGAGACATGGAACGCTCCAATTCACTAGATGCTGGCAGGTTGAAAAATGAGCCTTAGTCACCCGCAGTGTCAGGGTTCAAATAACGAAGCAAGAAATCCATTAAATATCTATGGAACGTTTCCGGCTGGTCCAGGTTGGCGGCGTGTTTGGCGTTCGGAATAATAACCAGGTTCACGCCATCATGCCTTGCCCACAACGGCATCGCCTTGCGGATGTTTCCGGTGGCTTCCTTGTCACCCATCATCAGCAGCAGCGGTTGAGTGATTTTGTAGTCAGGATCATAGCGCAGGCAGAGTGTGGCATCCATCAGGACATGCACATATTCTTCCTTGTTCAACACCTGCATGGCTTTGCGGAGCAATTCCTGTGACTCTTTTGACGTGGCGCTTACCGCCACTGATTGGTCGATCAGGGTCTTGTATGGATATAACTTGAAGATTGGAACGGCCATTTTCAGCCAGAACTTATCGGAGGCGCTTAGCTGCATAAAATTCCAGGTGCAATCCAACATTACCAACGCTTTGACACGCTCTGGGTGCTGAAAGGCGAATTCTTGATGCAGGTTGCCGCCCATTGAGTGACCGACGAAAGTTGCTTCCCTGGCGTCCAGCAGGTCGAGCACAGCCAGCAGGTCCGCCACCGCTTCGTCCAGGTGGAATGTAGCCGGGTGCGAGAGCCCGTGGCCGCGCATATCCCAGGTCAGGATGCGGAAGTGTTCGCCCACAACCGCCAGGCTGGCATCCCATTCGTGGTGATCGATCGTCGCGCCATGAGTGAAAACTACCAGCGGGGCATCTGATTTGCCGCCGGTCCAATAATGGATGCGACAGCCATTGCGTTCGAGGGTATTTTCGGTCAGTTCCATAATTGTCTCCATACCATCCATTACCCTGACGGGCTACTCCTGCCCAATTTGCTTCAAGACTTCCAGGGCAAAGATGAATACCCAAACCATGAAAGGCACAATCGAGGTCCTTTGGATCAGGCCTGTCCAGCCGCTAAATGAGTTTTGCAAGCCCGGAATTTTGGTGGAAATGGTCAACAGGACCAGTCCCACTGTACTGATTGAGCCCAACACGATTGTCCACCATTTAAGCGATCGCCACTTTGGGTCAGAGCTAAAACGGCGCAGGTATACAAAACAACTGATCGGCATCAGCAGGAAAACGATCGCCCCGGCAATGCCGTGGATCGTACCGTGGATGCTGGCCAGGTTCTGTGGAGTGCCGGTGGGATCCATCACAAATGGACCGGAAATAAAATAACAGACCGAAATGATCGTGAGCAATACAAGACCAGCGCGTGCAGCTTTCCCGGTTTGGAACTCGGCTGCCACGCCGCGCGTAAACACAAATAACAGAAAGCCAAATACAAGGAAATTCGCAATCTGGATCCAGCCGCGCGGGCCAAGAGACAGTGCGCTGACAAACGTTTTGAGCGGTTCATAACCAGGGCGGATCCAACCCTCGATCGTAAACACTATTACAAAGAGTGCCGGTCCGATGATGCCTGCCCAACTGGTAAGGCGGCGTTGGTTGATCGTTAATTTATTCATTCAAATCCTCATAAAATTTCAGCAAGCGGCTTGAGTTCTTCCGGCAGCGGCTGGCCTTCGATCCAGGCCCGCACGGTGCGGGTGAACAGTTCCGGGGCGGTCATGTTCCAGTTATGTTCTTCGCTGAGCGACATCCGCCGAGTATGCTGTACCAGATATCCTTTTGCACCCGGGATGGCCGCAGCCACATCCTGGATGGATTGGTGCATGATCTTGTATTCTCTCAGGCCGCCCACCACCAGCGTCGGACTGGTGACACGTTCCAACCCGGCTGGCAGGCGGAAGCGCTGGTTTTCGGCAACGATATTTCCGAACGCGCTGGCGGTCAGTGTGCGGTAGGCCTCGCGCATCTCCGGCAGGAACCGCTCCGGGATGCCATTGGAGCGCATGTTCAGGCGCATCCACCACTCATATTTGTTCAGCGGCTCGATGGAACGGTAGGTGGCAGCCCAAAGACCTGCCCCGAACCAGCTCATCCCAAACATCTTGCGCACCAGTGCGCTGCTGATGACCGCATGGTCCACCAACTCGGGGGCCTCAGCCAGCAACGCAACGCTGATCTGGGCGCCTTCCGAAAGCCCCACCACATGCGCCCTACCGCCATGGGCGCGCGTGCGAATAAGCTCCGCGATGGTATCAGCACTGCCGGAAATGGTAAACGGCTTGATATCCGCACTGCGGCCTTGTTCAGGCAAGTCGGGCACCAGCAGGTGATAAGCCTCCTTCAAGGCCTGCACCTGCGGCTGCCACATCCACCCGGCCCCGCCTCCACCGTGCAGGAAAACAATCGTGGGTTTGGATGGATCCCCGAATTCATCGAAGTACAGCATTTTTGACCCGTTCATTTCTCCTCGCTTACCCGTTCATGCTCTTTCCTCGGGCGGCCGCGTGGGCGGATTTCCGGCTCCGCCAGAGGCTGGTGTTTTACTTCCTCCAGGCGCATTTCGGTTATATCCAGCCAGCGCAGATCGGCTTCCAGGTGCATGGTAACCTTGTCCAAAAGCAGGATCTGGGCCATTTCCGTGCGCGGATCGTAACCTTCCCGCAAGGCGGTTGCCGCGTGTAATTCCTGGTACAGGTGCGACCGCTGGATCTGGATGATGTGCGCCGGGTCGGCTTCGCCGGATACGAGCGCCACCATCAGCTTGACAAAAAACTCATCCCGCTGGTGTGCGGGCGTGACACCCTGGCTAAACCATTCTGCCAGAGCCGCCCGTCCGGGAACGGTTAGATCGTATACACGCCGGGAGGGTTCATCGCCTTCTCCCAGGTCGGAAGTCCGCTCGATCAGGCAAGCCTCCTCCAAACGTTCCAGCGTGGTGTAGATCTGGGCCGGTTTGACATCCCAGTTCGCATCTCCGCCAACCACAGACTCGAACGCCGACCGGAGTTCATATCCGTGGCGGGGTCGTTGGGCGAGCAAACCGAGGATGGCAAATCGTACAGACATAATTAGTCTACAGGTGAGTATTTATCAACAGCGCAAAATAATAAACGAGTTACTATTTTTTGTCAAGGGATTTGGTGGTTATAATAACCCCATGGCACTCTCAGCGCTTCTGGCGCATTGGCGGACGGACCCTGTTACTGCCCCCTACTTCTCCACCTGGCAGACCCTCCCGGCGCGTCCTGCCGATCTGCATTCTTTTCCCCCTGACCTGCCATCCGCTCTGGCAAACGCGCTGGTCGCGCGCGGCATTGTTTCGCTGTACAGCCACCAGGCGCAGGCCTGGAAAGCTGCCCGGGCCGGTGAAAACGTTGTCCTGGCCACCGGCACCGCCAGCGGCAAGACGCTTGCCTACAACCTGCCCGTCCTGGCCGCCTGGCTCGAAAACCCCGAGCTGCGCGCACTTTATCTTTTCCCCACCAAGGCCCTCACACAGGATCAATTTGCCAATCTCACAACGCTTCAATCCTCAATTTCCAATCCTCAATCCAAAACTCTCACTCTAAAATCAGCGATCTACGATGGCGACACCGCCCAGTCTCATCGTTCCGCCATCCGCAAGGACGGCAATATCATCTTCACCAACCCCGACATGCTGCATACCGGCATCCTGCCCCACCACACCAATTGGGCGGACTTTTTCCGCAACCTGAGATTCGTAGTCATTGATGAGATGCACACCTACCGGGGTGTATTCGGTTCGCATTTCGCCAACGTGATCCGCCGGTTGAAGCGGGTGGCAGAGTTCTATGGAGCCAGGCCGCAGTTCATCCTCACCTCCGCCACCATCGGCAACCCGCAGGAACTGGCCGAGCGCCTGATCGAGGCCCCGGTTACGTTGCTGGAGCGGGACGGTTCCTCGCGCGGCGAGCGGCATTTTCTCATCTACAACCCACCCGTGGTGGATGAAGCCCTTGGCCTCCGCAAAAGTTCTTTACTGGAAGCAGTCCGTCTCTCACAGGAATTGAACGTTCAGGGCATTCAACATGTCGTCTTTGCGCGTTCGCGCCGGAGTGTGGAGATCCTGCTCAAGTATTTGCAGGAAGTACCCCCTCCAATTCTCCCTCTCCCGGGGAGAGGGGCCGGGGAAGCGCCCAGCATGCAGCCGAGGAAATCCGCGGTTACCGCTCCGGTTACCTGCCTTCCCAGCGGCGTGCCATCGAAAAAGGGCTGCGGGATGGAACAGTCCGGGCCGTCGTGGCTACCAATGCGCTCGAATTGGGTATTGACATTGGTGGCTTGGGCGCCGCGCTGCTGGTTGGATATCCGGGGTCGATTGCCAGTACCTGGCAGCAGGCCGGGCGGGCGGGCCGCGGCGATGAGCCTGCCATGGCAGTGCTGGTGGCATCCGCCAGTCCTCTCGACCAGTTCCTGGCTCACCATCCGGATTACTTCTTCGGGCGCTCGCCCGAGCAAGCCCTGATCAACCCCGACCACCTGATCATCCTGCTCAATCACCTGCGCTGCGCCATGTTCGAGCTGCCTTTCCAAAAAGGCCAGGGCTTCGGTTCCCTGCCGGCCGCAACGGTGCAGGAATACCTGGATTTCCTGGTCACCGGCCAGGAGGCGCATCTCTCCCAGGACAAATATTTCTGGATGGCAGATTCCTACCCCGCAGCCGCACTTTCTTTGCGCTCCGCCTCGCCGGAAAATGTAGTGCTGCAGGTCCAGGATGGCAGTGCGCCCTGGACGCTGGGGGAGGTCGACATGGCCTCCGCACCCTGGATGGTGCACCCGCACGCGGTTTACCTGCACGAGGGCCAGCAATATTTCGTCCAGGAGCTGGATTTCGCCAAACAGACGGCCACACTGATCCCGGTTGCGCTCGACTATTACACCGAACCCCAGCGCCAGACGGAAGTCAAAATCTTATCCACTGTCGAACAGGCTGATCTCCCCTCTCATCCCATTAATCCCCCCTTCCCCGGGAGAATGGCCGGGGAAAGCCGCCAGGGGGTGAGGGGCAGGTTGGCAAAAAGGCTGGGGTGAGCTGCAAGTCACGCTGCATGTGGCCGGCTTTAAAAAACTACGCTGGTTCACCCGTGAGAACCTTGGGCTGGAGCCGCTCGACCTGCCTCCCAGCGAGTTCCAGACCACCGGCTACTGGCTGGCGCTCTCGGACGAGGCCATCGAGGCTTTGCGCGCCGCCGGCGTCTGGACCAACGACCCGAACGACTATGGCCCCGGCTGGAACCGCCTGCGGGAGGCCGTCCGCCGCCGGGACGGATACCGCTGCCAGGTGTGCGGCACACCCGAGAGCGCCGGTCGCCAGCACGACGTGCACCACAAGATCCCATTCCGGTCGTTTCCGTCCGCGGCGGAAGCCAATCGTATGGAAAATCTGATCACCTTGTGCCCAGCCTGCCACCGGAAAGCCGAGCAGAATGTGCGCATGCGCTCCGGGCTGGCAGGGCTGGGGAATGTGCTCGGACAGCTCGCCCCGCTCTTCCTGATGTGCGATGCGGGTGACCTGGGCATCCACGTTGATCCAACCCCGGCCACGCTTGGGCAGCCGGGCATCGTGATCTATGATGATGTACCCGCCGGAATCGGCTTCAGCCAGAAGCTCTTCGAATTGCATGATGAACTGCTGCAGCGGGCATTGGAATTGGTGCAGGAGTGCGATTGCAAGGATGGCTGCCCCTCCTGTGTCGGTCCGGGCGGGGAGAATGGTGCCGGCGGCAAAAAAGAGACCCTGGAGTTGCTAAAACAATTGTGCCGGAGGAGAATCAGAATGAAAAAAGCATTGGCAGCTTGCCTGGCAATCCTGATCCTGGGTGGCTGCACCGGGAAAAATCCGGTTATCAAGGCTTCTACGCCTGCATTTACTACCATCCCCGTTCCAACCCCGACCGGAATAGCCACAAGATATCCCGATTTACCCCCTCGCCGACCGCCGGGCAATGGCTGCCTTATGATCCAAATCCAAGTAGATGCAGGCTGTACTGACTTCGTCGCGACCCTCGCCGTCCAGGGCACGGATGGGCTACTCCCAGGAGGAAATATTCAAACGGCTTTTTGAGGTGTACCTGGCACATTTCAAATCCCAAAACCTGGGTAGGCATTTGCCGGCTGGAAGATTATAAAGTGGAAAACGTTCTTGTGGACCAAAAGATCGCCTTCCTGGCGGCAGAACAACATCTGGATCGGGTTGCCTGGATAGAATTTTCGGTTCAGGTCAGTTCAGAACCCACCGAGTGGGTGGCCGGAAACGGAGAGCTGGCCGCACAAGGTTGGGTCAGCCATAAAATTCTCATTGTCGGGTACACCAAGAGCAACGCTGCATACACTTTAAGAATAATTGGGACCGGACCTAAATTACCATTAAATATTACTCCGGCGAGACAACTCGCCGGAGTTTTATTTTTTGGAAAAGAATTTCTGATTTATTTCACTTTGATAGAGTAATGGCATTGGCGCCGCTGGCATCGAAAATTGTCAGCGTACTGCCATACACCTGGAAACTCACTGTGCCGTTCATGACCTTCAGGGCAGCCGTCTTCCTGTGCCATCTGGGGGCCCAGGCAGGCCATCATGGTGGAGATCATCTGGCTGAAAACAAGTTTGCCGTTTTTTAGCTCAAAATTGCCGCCAAAGCTGTTGCAGCCCATGTTGCCGCTGACCGTTCCGTCATTCCCGAAATCCAGGCTCGTAGTGATGCCCGCGGCGGCCGGTGTCTGGTTCCCGAGCGGGCCATAAGAAACCAGTTTCCAGGAAGTCCCTTTTAGATCCACGGAGGCACCACTACCGGCACACGCGGATAGGATCAATCCCAGGGCAATCAAAAATATAAGCATGGTTCTGGTAATCTTGTTCATCTTGCTTTGTCCTTTTTCTTATAAGCTTATTTAGAGCACGAATAAAGACGTTGGATCGGCGAAGAAGTTCCGTTATTCGAACCTCGCTTGTCTGAAGATCCCGTCTGCAAGAGGCTGCTTAATGTTGATGCAAATAATCCGTGCGACTGGTGCTTGCCAATCAGCAGGTACGCAGAAAGCCGATCTTCAGGAGACACCTGCCATCCCTGCGAGAAATCCCTGCAAAAGAGAGGCTAACAGGATTAATCCCACTACAGTCAATAGAATGATGAAGGTCATGGCGATTTTGTTCATTTTTTCTTCTCCTTTTCCGTCAGGCGTTACAGCACATTAAGGACGCTGGGGTGGCGAAGAAGTTCCGTAATATAGATTGTCCTAAAAAACCTTTCACTATAAAGGCTTCTGGATATAATCATCGTGAAGGGAAGTTGGGTTGATCGCACCAGCAGCACACTTTGCCGTGCCCTTAATCAAAACCAAGCTCTCAGCGCCGCAGCTGCGTGCCGGCCTGGTTGCGCGTCCCCAACTACTGCTCCAATTGAAGGAAAGTGCGGGGAAACCCTTTTTACTCATCTGCGCCCCGGCTGGTTACGGCAAGACAACGCTGCTCATAAATTGGATCGCGGACCTCAAAAGATCACCTGATATTGGTTCATCAACATTCTGTTGGTTGTCATTGGGTGAAGGAGACAACGAGCCAATCCGTTTCCTGAGCTACCTGGTTGCCTCTTTTGAAACAGCCGGTATCGCAATAAGCGCTGAAGCCCACACACTGCTTCAATCCACAACTCCACCGCCTCTTCAAACAGTTCTGGCAGTATTGATCAATGACCTGGAAAAACTCGATAATCCCATTTTCCTGGTGCTGGATGATTACCAATTTATCTCAAATACCGCCATCCACGCCGGCCTGACGTTTTTGCTCGATCATTTGCCTTCAAATGTCCACCTGGTGATTGCCACACGCTCAGACCCACCCATTCCAGTAGCCAGGCTGCGCGCCCGTGGACTCATGGATGAAATCCGGGCCAATGATCTGCGCTTTTCGTATGCAGAGACAGACTGTCTCCTTAATCAGCTTATGGATTTAGGCCTGACCCAAGAGGATACGACCCGCCTTGAGGAACGTACGGAAGGTTGGATCGTCGGGCTGCAAATGGCAGCGCTCGCCTTGAAGGGTATTTCTCAAACTGACTATTCCAAAATTTCTTTATTTGTCAAAAGCTTCTCCGGAAGCAACCGCTATATCCTCGATTATCTGGTCGAGGAGGTTCTCAACCATCAACCACAGGAAATACAAGATTTTCTTCTACAGACCTCAATTCTCGAAAATCTCTCCGGCCCCCTCTGCGATACAGTAACCGGCAACCTTTCCTGGAAAATGGCAGAAGAACTGCAGAACAGCCAGCAAATCCTTGAATACCTGGAACGGACCAATCTTTTCCTGGTAGCCCTTGATTCTGATCGTCAGTGGTACCGCTATCACCATTTGTTTGCCAGCTTATTGCGCAGCCAGCTGCGACAATCGATGAAAGCACCGAAGATCCAGGAACTTTACTGCCGCGCCAGCCAATGGTACGAGAGTAATGGATTACTCGCAGAAGCTATTTCGCAGGCACTTTTATCCCCAGACCTGAGCTATGCAGGCGAGATTTTAGAGCGGCATATCCTGCCTTTTTTCTTCCAGAGCGAGATCACCCAGGTTCACCGATGGCTGGAATTGTTGCCCGAAACTTTGATCCTCCAGCATCCCTTGCTTTGTGCAGTACATGCAGCCACGCTCGCTCTGCTGCCGCCTTATCCCCCAAAATCATTGCCTGAAGCTGAAAAATGGATGCAGGCTGCCGAGCAGGGCCTTTCTACCGCTCTCCAATGGGGCGATCGGATTCGCACGTTCATTTTCAATATCCGCGCCTATTGGGCGTATTTTCGCAGCGAGCCGCCCGAGGTTGTGCTCCAATTAATCTCCAACGCCTCCGCTCTTCTTCCCGCAGACCAAAGCGCTCTCGTGGATCCAAGCCAACTTTTCATCCGCAGTGCATTACAGACTCTGACGGGATTAACTTATTGGGCTGCTGGAGAAGACCAGACAGCCGAGCAGGCTTTTATATTAGCCCAGCATTACAGCCGCGCCTGTAATGATCTTTTGAATGAAACGGCCTCAATTATTAAACTGATCGAAATTAGCTGTTTGCAAGGCCGGATGGAAGAGGCTGCATCGATTTGCAGGAAGGCGCTGGCAGCATCGGAAAGGCCAACCGCTTACCTGCGACATCGAACGCCGCACTCGGCCTTTATCGGGATCCAGCTGGCAGAGATTCTGATCGAACAGAAAAAGCTGGAGCTGGTGGAACAGCTTCTCCAGGAAAATATTAGGCTGGCCAGGTGGAACGAGAGCCATGATGTCATGCTCAGAGGCCATCTCGACCTGGCCCACCTGGCAGCCATGCAGGGTGATCCTGCCGCTGCCTTCGAATATCTAAATGAAGCTGAAAAAATATCGGAAGTGGGCGCGGGGCTGGCAGCTGCGCATCGAGCCAACCTGTGGCTGACCTTGGAGCTGAGAGAACCGCAATATATCGACCTCGCCAGGCAGTGGGGGCAAAATTACTCGCTGGTTGAATTCAGGAAATGTCCACCTCAAATGGAATGGATCATTTCTTTAGTCCTTGCCGCGTCTCTACCTGGCGGAGGCGGAATTAGACCTGCTCGACAGAAAGAAAATGGATTTATACAGGTTGAAGGAACTGTTGGCTTGGTCGGAACGGCAGAAGCAGGCCATGCAGGCACGCGGCTGGGCCCATTGGGAGATCCAACTGTGTGTCATCGAGTGTCTCACCTACCGGGCCCTGGGGGACACATCGTCCGCTCTGACAGCTCTGCGGCATGCGCTGGAATTAGCAGCGCCCAATGGATATGTAAGCATCTTTATGGAAGAAGGTGAACGGCTGCTTAAATTGCTGAAAGAGTTGGAAAAGGATGCAGGCTGGTTGTTGCCTTATATTCGTAGGCTGGAGTTGGCTTTCCCGGACACTTCCGCTCGATTTGCCGTCCCGCCCGGCACCAGTTCAGGGTTGGTTGAACGCTTGACCGACCGGGAAATTGAAGTATTGCATGCGCTGGGGGAAGGCCTCTCCAACCAACAGATCGCTGATAAGTTTATCCTGGCTGAGGGAACGGTTAAATTCTACGTACACGCAGTACTGGAAAAACTGGGCGTCCACAACCGTACCCAGGCTGTTGTAGAAGCGAAAAAGCTAAAAATAATTTAGAGCCGACCATTATGTTCCGTGCAGACACCCAGCCTGGAGAGGCGGGTGTTTTTTGTTTCATTGCAAAAAACAACCCCTCAAACCTATCTTTTGATAGAAGACATTTTCTGGGGGTTGTCATTATCATGGAAGCATGACGTCAATCCGGTTTCCACAGAAAGAAGATAGATATGGAAAAGAAAAGTAAGGACAATAAAGTCAACACAAATAACAACCAGGTCCCGGGATCGATAATGGCCGGGACGGGTGACGCTTGCCGCTCAGGATCGGCCGGCTATGAGATCCGGATCAAGGATCACCTTGAAACGTATTGGTTTGATTGGTTTGAAGGCTGGTCGGTTACCAACCTCGAGAATGGGGAAGTGCTATTGAGGAGTTTCAGCGTTGACCAATCCAAGCTGCATGGCGCGCTAAACAAAGTCCGCGACCTGAATCTAACCCTTCTTTCGGTTACTTGTATTCCGGCAGAAGACCAGACCATCCAACAGTCAGCAGAGTAAACCTGGAAAGCTGCTACAAATCACAGGAAGACACACAAAATGAAACCATTTCGCTTGAGTTTGTCTCTGAGCAGCATTCTTGTCCTCTTGAGTTATCCCATTTGCACTCTGCTGGCATTTTACAATTACCCGCTGCCTTTCTCACCAATGAAAAATTGGTTGAGCGACCTGGGGAACAAAGTGTTGAGCCCTGACGGGGCAGTTATCTATAACACCGGGATTGTCTTGACTTCTTTTTTTCTGTTGCTCTTTTTCCTTGGTTTCTCCGTAGTAAAAAGCGGGGAAAATCGAACCCGGAACTTGATGATAATCCTCACCCAAAGCTGCGGGGTTCTGGGCTGTGTATCCATGGCCTTAAGCGCTTTCTATTCGATCGATACCCCTGGGCCTCACAGCCTGTTTTCGGCCATCATGCGTATCAGCATCGGAACTGCTTTTGCGTTTTCTGCCGCCGCTTTGCGATACAACCCAAAGGTGCCCGGGTGGCTGCTGATCCTTGGGGTGCTTACGGCCCTAAACGATATGCTGGTCTCCATATTATTTAGCACTACGTATTATTTTGAATGGATCACGATATTTCTATTCCTTGCCTATGTTGCATCCATTGGAGGAACCATGCAAGGCCTGCGGGATACAACCTCTACTAAGAAATCAATTGAGGAAGCTTTATGAAAGAGAAGTTGGCTCAACCTTATGCTTCAAAAGGTCAGGCATCAGATACGATGTGCGGAGTATTACGCTGGGCCGGACAGATGTTTGCCGCTCTGGTCATCTCTGGAGCGTTCCTGTTCCTGGCGGCCGGCAGGCTCGATTGGGTCCAGGGCTGGGTTTATTTGGGGATGAACGCCCTTACCCAGGTACTCAGTGGGGTTGTTTTGATCCCGCGCCGCCCGGAAATGCTGGCTGACCGTTCGCAAGTACGCCCCGGGACCAAGGCTTGGGACCGGTTCCTGGCGCCGGCTATTCTCATCCTAGGCAGCCTGGTCTTATTGGTCACAGCCGGGCTGGACCTTCGCTTTGGGTGGAGCCGGCCTTTTGCCATAGGAGTAGGGGGCTTTGGGCTGCTTATCGCCTTTGCCAGTCAATTGTTTGTGCTCTGGGCGATGGCCTCCAATCCATTTTTTGCAACCACCGTGCGCATCCAGGGTGAACGCGGTCACATTGTGGTTGATCAAGGCCCTTACCGCTTCATCCGCCACCCGGGTTATGCCGGTTCTGTGGTTTTTAACCTGGCCGTCCCACTGGTGCTGGGCTCGTGGTGGACATTTATCCCGGCACTGCTGACCATCGCGCTCACTTTTGTGCGCACCGGGATGGAAGATTCCACGCTGCAAACCGAGCTGCCGGGTTATCAGGAATACACTTGGGCAGTCCATTACCGTTTGATCCCCGGGGTTTGGTAAAGCCAGAATGAAAACCACAGCGCCCGGGTCATTGCACCTGAATTTGTCAACGGAAAGATTTTGGAATTTTTTGAAATGAGAAGTAAAGGAACTAGTGAAAAAATGAACCTAAAAATCCATTCCATACTTTGTGTTCTTATCCTGCTGGTCATCCTTCCGGCTTGCGGAAGGTCCACCAAACAACCCTCAAAAGCAGCGCTACAGCTCAAGCCCTGCACCGTTGGATCCTTCCAGGCGCAATGCGGCCGGCTGCAGGTATATGAAAACCGCGCTGCTCGCAGTGGGCGCAAGATCGATTTGAATATTGTAGTCATCAAGGCGCAAAGCGGTCATCCCGTGCCTGATCCAATCTTCTACCTGGCCGGCGGGCCCGGGGGTGCCGCAACCGAAGATGCACAACGCCAGCAATTTCCGTATTCCCTCAGCCAAAACCATGACCTGGTATTCGTGGACCAGCGCGGCACCGGCGGATCGAACCGCGTAATGACGCCGTCTAATTTGGCATATTACCTGAGAAGCCTCAGCGTGAACGGACGCTACTACACCACTTCCGTGGCCATGGATGATTTGGATGATGTGCGTGCGGCGCTTGGCTACGACCAGATCAACCTGGTAGGGTACTCTTATGGAGCAACCGCCGCCCAGTATTACCTGCGCCAGCACGAAACGCATGTACGCAGCATGACGCTCGGCAGCGGCTCGCTGCTGGATATACCGGTGTTCGAGCGCTGGGCGTACAACAGCCAGCGGGCGCTGGATCTCATTTTCGAGCGCTGCCTGGCGGAGCCAGCCTGCCAGAAAGCCTTCCCCAACCTGAAAGCAGAATTTACTGGATTAATGGCCCGCCTGGCGGCCCAGCCGGTAGTCCAAACCTTCACCAACCCGGCCGACCAAAAGCAGGCCACGGTCACCTTCACTGCCGACTATTTTGCAGGTGTCATCCGCGCCATGATGAAAGATGCACAGTATGATCGTTCCCTACCGCTGATCATTCACCAGGTCTACCAGGATAACGATTGGAAAAGCATTATGAACTTCTATTTGTCCGTAGGCGGGCCTGAATGGTGGGGAGACCAGATGATGGAACGTGTCATCCGCTGCAGCGAGAAATGGGCCGCTTTCGATCCGGCGGTGGTCGCCCAACTCAGCCAGGGAAGTTTCCTGGCGGGCTGGGATGTCAGCCTGTCCCAGACCCAGGCGCTTGAATGTAAACATATTCCCCTGGGAGAAACTCCCGAGGGGCTGAGTCCCCAACCGGGTTCACAGGTACCGGTGCTGATCCTGAACGGCGAGCTGGACCCGATCGACCCGCCCGGGAATATGGCCGGGGCCAAAGCCCTGTGGCCAAACAGTATCGCTCTGGTTGGGCCGTATCAAGGTCACGCAATCTCTGACATGGCTGAAATCAGTTGCTGGTTTTCCATCATGGACGAGTTCATCCAAACCGGTTCAGCAGAAGGCTTGGATACGAGCTGCATGCAGAACGTTCAGCCGCCAGTTTTTTTAGTGCCTTAGCAGCACCGAACTTGGCCTATCCATCTGGCCAGGGCTTAACCCTTCTTTTGGCGGGGCTGGGTCGACCGGGAATATGTTATAGTGTAAAGAGTCACTCTCCACCGGACAAAATCATCCTATCCTGGTTAGGAATACCCAGCCCTTGCCAAATTTGGTTTCCAATCCCCGTTACCCATTATTCGTTCCGCGGAATTTTCAAATTAATGGACTTTAATTCATTGTTCGACCAATCTCTAAAAAGGATAAACGGATGACAACCAAACCTTCTCCCCTCAGCCGCCGGGATTTCCTGCGCTTGTCAGCCATCGGGCTGGGTACGCTGGCCGGCAGCCGGCTGTTGAGCGCCTGCAGTCCGCTCCCGGCCAGCGCAACCGCAGTTCCCAGTCTGGCTGCCGCCAGTACAGCCACTGCGACCACCCAGGCTGCCTCCGCCGTTGCAGCCGGAAATTCGCTTCCTGAAATCATGAAATTCTTCCCTGCCGTGCCAAGCCGTGTCCTGCAGACCCATCATTCCGGAGTGTGGGCCTCCGACAAAACCCTGGTGCCCGGCGCCCTGCGAAAGATGCTGGATGCTTCCATCACCCGGCTGACCGGGCTGAACGATGCGCACCAGGCCTGGGCCGCCTTATTCAAGCCGGGCGAACGCATTGCCATTAAGGTCAATACTTTCAGCAACAGCCTGATCTGGACACACGTACCGCTTGTCCTGGAGGTCACTAACAGCCTGCAGGAAGCCGGCATCCCGGCCGAACAGATCACGATTTTTGATTACAGGACCTCCGAGTTATCCACCGCTGGTTTTGCTGTCAACGTCGATAATCCGGGTGTGCGCTGTACCGGCATGGATAGCAATTACAGCGCCGAACCAACCATTGTGCTGAACAGAAAGATCCAGCTTGCCAATACCTTGAAAGACTGCGATGCATTGATCAACATCCCCATTTTGAAATCGCATATGCTGGCCGGGGTTACTTTCGCCATGAAGAACCATTACGGTTCGATCTGGTATCCGGATATTCTGCATGGCGACAGTATGCGCGCCATCGCCGGTTTGAATGCCCTGCCCGAGATCAAAGACCGCACCCGTCTGATCATCGGGGATGCCCTTTCCGCCAACCTGCGCTATGCCAATTCCTATCCATATTGGCAGGAGGATTGGATCGGAGATTCCATTTTCATGAGTTTTGACCCGGTCGCTCACGACACCCTGGGACTGCAGTTGTTGTCGCGCGAATTGGAAAAAATCGGCGGAAACGCTGCCAGCCTGGTTGGCATGGCCACCCCGGCCATGCAATATGCGGTCGAATTGGGCCTGGGTACCAACGATCCGGCCCACATGGAATTCATCGAGCAAACTTTAGCCTGATCATTCCTCACAGTCGGGCGAGATTTATCCCGCCACTTCAATATTGGAGAATATTCTTAAATGCCTCATCTCACCCGCCGCGAATTCCTGAAACTTACCGGGTTGGCGGCCGCCAGCCTGGCCCTTTTGGAAGTCGGCTGTTCGCCGCAAGCTCAAAAAGGAACCACCGCTCCCGCTCTCCGCCGCCAGGTTTCGACTCCCAGTGCCGACCAGGCTTACCTGGCAGTTGCCCATGGCGCAGATCCGGCCGCCATCCTAAAAGCCGCATTGGCTTCCCTGGGCGGCATCCAGCGCTTTGTCAAACCGGGCCAGGATGTGATCATCAAGCCCAATATTTGCGTGGATTATCATCCGGCCGAATATGCCGCCACCACCAACCCCATTGTAGTGGCGACTTTAGTCGCTCTCTGCCTGGGCGCGGGAGCGAAACGCGTGCGGGTGATGGACTCACCCTTCGCCGGTATTTCGCCCAGCTCGGCCTATGCCGCCACCGGCATCGAGGCGGCCGTCAAAGCTGCCGGCGGGGAGATGGAAGTGATGAGCCCGATCAAATTTGCCCGCTTCGATATCCCCCAGGGCAAAAGTATAACTTCCTGGAACATCTACCGCGACATTATGGAAACTGATGTGCTGATCGATGTCCCCATCGCCAAGAGCCACTCGCTGGCTCGCCTGACCATGGGCAGCAAAAATCTATTAGGGGCTGTTTCCAATCCCAACCAGATCCACAGTAACCTGGACCAGCGCGTCGCCGACCTGGTGAGCGTTATCCGCCCGAACCTGACGGTGGTGGATGCCTACCGCATCCTGGTCGACCACGGGCCGACCGGAGGCAGCCTGAACGATGTCAGGCAGGCCAATACGATTATCGCCAGCCATGATATCATCGCAGCAGATGCTTTTGGCGCTACGCTCTTCGGCCTGACCGGCGCGGATATCCCATCCATCAAAAAAGGCGCCGAGATGGGCCTGGGCACGCTGGATCTAAGCACGGTGAAAGTGGAAGAGGTGAATGTCTAACATGCAGCCCCATTTAAATTTCAATTCCGGCTTTGGTACGCGGCGGTTATTATGGGGGCTGGCACTGGTGCTATCCCTGCTGGCATCCGGCTGTGCGGCTTCCAACCCTGCGCCGGCATCTCCGGCTCTCGACCCAATCAAGCTCTTCCCGGCTTCTTCCATAGTCCCCGGCTGGGAGATTTCCCAAAAGCTCACAACGTATAACCTGATAATTTATTCAACCTGGTGGATGGGCAGGCCGAATCATTCTTCGCCTACGGCTTTGAACAAGTAGCCGTGCAGCGCTACCAGGACAGCGCCGGCATACTCATGAACGTGGAAATCTGGCAATTGGCCACGCCCGCTGACGCCTATGGGCTCTTCAGCGCCGGGCGGACTGGCGGACCTGCGACCATCGGCAACGAAGCCGATTCGGATCCCGGGCGGCGGCTGGCATTCTGGCAGGATCGCTACTTCGTCAACCTGAACGCGGCTCAGCCTGTTCCGGATGCAACCTTGCAGACCTTTGCCCAGGCCATCTCCGGGAAGCTGCCAACCGGAGGCCAACGTCCCGCTCTAATCGACCGTCTGCCCGGCTCCGGGTTGGTCGAACACAGCGCCATCTTCTTCCATGAGGAGATGTCGGTCCAGATGGAAGTTTGGCTGGGAGGCGAAAACCTCCTGGGCCTCAGCCAGGCAACGAATGGCGTGCTGGGCCGCTATCAATTGGGCGATTTTATTGTCCGGTTGATGTTGGTCGAATACCCAACCTCCGGCCGATCTGCCAAAGGACTGAAAGCCCTGCAAAGTGGCAGCCTCGCCGATCTGGTCGCCTGCGATGCCCACGGCGCCCTGCTCGCAGCAGTTTTTGGTAAAGTTGACATTGCTCAAGCCCAGGCATTGTTACAGGAAGCGCTGAAATGAAAGTACATTTAGGCTGGAACTTTTGGCGGCGCTCCCGCCAAATCGTACAGATCCTCTTCTTTGTACTGTTTATTTTCCTGCTGTTTGCCGGTTTGCAGCGCCAAACCGTCTCTCCGTTCGCTGATTTCTTCTTCCGCATCAACCCACTCTCAGCGCTGGCAACCATGCTGGCAAGCCGCGTCTGGATCCCTCGCCTGGGATGGGCGCTTATCATTGTTGGATTAACCATATTGATTGGGCGTGTCTGGTGCGGCTGGATCTGCCCGTTCGGTACGTTGTTGGAATGGGTTTCCTTCCGCAAGGCACGCCAGCGCGCCAAAGCCATCTCGCCGCGTTGGCGGATGGTCAAATATATCCTGCTGGTCATCATCCTGGTGGGAGCAGTGTTTGGTAACCTGACTCTGTTGGTCTTCGAGCCGCTGGCCTTGTTTACGCGTGCCATGACCACCGTGGTGCTTCCGGCGCTCAATTTCATCATCAACACCTCTGAAAGCAGCCTCTACTCACTGGCTTTCCTGCGACCGGTCATCAGTGGGCTGGAAACGGTCCTGCGTGGTTCCATCCTTCCGGTTCTACAACCCGTCTATAATTCGTCGCTGCTCATCGCCGGTCTATTCTTCGGCATTCTCGCCCTCAACCTGCTGGCAGACCGCTTCTGGTGCCGCTATCTCTGCCCTCTGGGTGGTCTTTTGGGCTGGTTGTCGAAATTCTCAATCCTGCGGCCCCTGATCGGCCAGGCTTGCACTGGCTGCACCCGTTGTGCGCTTTTGTGCAAACCGGGGGCGATTAAGACCATTCCCGCCTCAGCCGAATCCTCCCGGGAAGTCGAGATCATGCCGGCTGAATGTACCGTCTGCCTGGACTGCCTCGTGAATTGTGCCAAGGATGGCCTGGGCATTGGGCCGGTCTTAAAACCCGCCCCGGCACAGGAGTTCGACCTGTCGCGCCGGCAATTCCTGGGAACCATCGCAGTCGGGACGGCCGGTATCGTCTTGTTACGAACGAACCTGCGCTTACGGATCAAAAATTCCCGTCTCATCCGCCCTCCAGGCGTAGACGACGAGCAGGCCTTTCTTTCGAAATGCCTGCGCTGCAGCGAATGCATGAAGGTCTGCCCTACGAACGGCCTGCAACCCGTACAGTCTGAAGCCGGTCTGGAAGGGGTATGGACGCCCACTTTGATGCCGCGTGTTGGTTACTGTGATTACGGCTGTAATGCTTGCGGGCAGGTTTGTCCATCGGGCGCCATTCCATTGCTAAGCCTGGATCAGAAACGCCTGGCAGTTATCGGTACCGCCACAGTGAACCGCAACCGCTGCCTGCCGTGGGCCAGCAACACCCCCTGCATCGTCTGCGAAGAGATGTGCCCGACGCCGGAAAAATCCATCCGACTGGAAGAAGTCAGCGTAACCAACCCGGCCGGCGAATTGGTAACCTTGCAGCGGCCCTACGTCCTGCGTGAGTTGTGCATTGGCTGCGGTATCTGTGAAAACCATTGTCCTCTGGCAGGCGATGCAGCCATCCAGGTATACAGTGTGTGATTTGGTAGGCCGGGATTAATCTCGACCCTCGGCTAAAGAGAAGGAAAGAATGACCAATATTATCGACCAGGTATCACTCGGCGCGATCGTCCAGGTGCGCGACCGTTTGTTGGAGCAGCAAGCCAGGGGGCGAAAAGTCTTGCGGCTTGAATCCGGCGACCCATCTTTCAATATCCCCGTGCATGTCCGCGAAGCCATGGAAAAGGCCCTGCGGGATGGTTTGACTCATTACACGGCTTCCACCGGGATCCCCTCGCTGCGGGAAGCCATTTATCGCAAAGTAACCAGCGAGAACGGGCTGAAAGTGCCTGGCGCAGATTCAGTGATTGTCACTAATGGGGCCATGCACGGACTTTACATACTTTTCCGGGCACTGCTCGACCCGGGTGACGAAGTTATCCTGCCCGACCCCATGTGGACCGAAGTTGGTGAAAATATCCGCCTGGCTGGTGGAGTCCCGGTACCGGTCCGGTTGCGTTCGGAGGCTGAGTACCAATATAACCCGCCAGAGATCGAGGCGGCCATCACCGCTCGTACGCGTGCTATTTTCGTTAATACCCCGCACAACCCCACCGGCGCTGTGGCAGATCGTACCGCTCTCGAAGCCATTGCCGGGGTTGCCGAGAAACACAACCTGCTGCTGGTCAGCGACGAAGCCTACGAACACGTCATCTTTGACGGCGAAAAGCATACCAGCCTGGGGTCCATTCCTGCGGCCCAGGAGCGGACCATCAGTGTATTCTCGATGTCGAAAACCTATGCCATGAGCGGTTTGCGTCTGGGTTACCTTGTGCTCAACGACCCGCGCATATTGGACCGCCTGAAAAAACTGGTACGCTGTACCATCAACGGCGTCAACTCGGTTACGCAATACGGCGCAGCAGCCGCATTGAATGGGCCCCAGGATGCCACCCGCTCGATGGCCATCGAATACCAGATGCGCCGGGACGTGCTCTTCGATGCCATCGAGGAATCTCCCTTTATAAAAGGCTTCAAGCCGCACGGTGCTTTCTACCTGTGGGCGCGTATCCAGCCGGATTGGCCAGGTTACGGCGGCAAATCCGATGACTGGTCCATGACCAACTACCTGATCGACCAGTCGGCCATCGGTTCCGCACCCGGCTCGGCTTTTGGACCGGCCGGCTCAGGATACATCCGCTTTGCATTTTCATGCTCCACCGCCCAGGTTCGGGAAGCCGCCGGGTTGCTTCCTGAGGTGTTACGAACCGCCAAAAAATAGGCCAAATCCGGGATCCAAATTAGCCAATTTTGGATTTCTCGGACTTATGGACCCGGTAAATGCGAGGTGCCGGGCCGGGATAAATTGGTGGCCTCATAAATACAAATTTACTCCTATGATTTTTATGAGTTAGAGTATATAATGACCTGTAGGGATTTTTTTGCATATGAATATTCCATTAAGTCACGAAACCCAGCACGTGCAAACATTGGCGACAGGACATGTTGTCCCGGAGCCGGAGCGCTGCATCCAGTGTGGGATTTGTTCTTTTAATTGTCCGATCGGGATCGATGTCCGTCTGCATGCCTGGCTGGGGAAGCCTGTTGCAGATTCCTACTGTCTGACCTGTGGAGAATGCGTCGAACGCTGCCCACGCGGTGTGCTGCATTTTGAGAAGACCGATCTATTTTTGGAAGGGAAAGAATGACTCGCTACGTCCTTGTCGGGTCAGGTATAGCCGGCTTTTCAGCCGCCGAAACCTTGCGGACCCTTGATCCGCATGCCGAAATCCTGATTGTCAGCGATGATCCGTTTGGGTTCTACTCCCGTCCCGGTCTGGCATATTATCTGACCGGTGAAATTCCTGAAAAACAGTTGCACCTGTTCTCAAACAAAGGCAAGCTGAACCTGGAAGTAAAACAAATCACGGCACACATTACAAATCTTGATCCTGTCGACCACAGCCTGAAAACCGATAAGTCCGGAACATTGACTTATGACCGACTGCTGCTCGCCACCGGGTCAAGCTCAGTTCATCTGAACATCCCCGGCGAAAACTTACGCGGAACGGTCAAACTTGACAACCTTGAGGATACACGCTTGATCCTTTCACTCGCCCGGCATACCCAGACCGCCGTAGTAGTTGGAGGGGGTGTGGTGGCTGTGGAATTGGTCGAGGGACTCGTGGCGCTTGGAGTAAAAGTCCACTATTTCCTGCGCGGCGAATGGTTCTGGCCCAATGTGCTCGGGGAAGCCGAAGCACACATGATTGAACGCCACCTTGCCCACGATGAGGTCATTCTTCACCACCAAACGGAAATTGCCGAGATTCTGGGCAAGCGCGACAAAGTGGTTGGAGTCCGTACCACCAAAGGGGATGTCTTGCATTGTGATATGGTGGCGGTGGGCATTGGAGTGAAACCCAACAAGGAATTGGCGCAGGCCGCAGGCCTCAAAACCGAACGAGGCATCCTGGCAAATGAATTCCTGCAAACCAGCGACCCGGACATCTTCGCTGCCGGAGATGTAGCCCAAATCTTTGACCCGCGCAGTGGGCATTCATCCGTTGACAACCTCTGGTATCCTGGGAGGAAGCAAGGTCGCATCGCTGCGATGAATATGGCCGGGCAAAAGCAAACCTACAAGCGGACAGTGGCAGTCAATGTTCTGCTTTTGGCAGGGATCATGACGACCATCATCGGCGCGGTCGGCAGCGGGCGCGACGACGGCCCGGTCTACACGACGCGTGGCTCAAGCGAGACCTGGCAACAATTGCCCAATACTATCGCCACTGAGACCGGGACAGATGTGAGCCACCTGCGCCTGATGGTCGGCGAGCAGATATTACTGGGCGCCCTGGTGATGGGCGACCAGAAAATTTCCCGGCCGTTACGAGATATGATCAATGCACAGGTGGATATAACGCCAATAAAGCCGCAATTATTGCAATCCGATGCTCAACTGGGGCAATCTGTCATGGATTACTGGATCAAGACCAAAAGCTGAAGTGAAATCGAATCAGGAGGAGTGAAATGCGGCGAAACGACAAAGAACTCTGGCTTTCCTTGCTGGCTGCTGCCGTCATTACAGCAATCTACGCATTCGTCGTCAGCTGGAATCATGCCATACCGGCGGCTGGCAGTCTCTTTGGGCATCTGATCGGGGTTCTCGGTTTCCTGCTGATGCTGCTGACTGAAACGTTATATTCCTTCCGTAAACGCAGCCGGAGAGCGCGCTGGGGCAGCATGGAATCCTGGCTCCAATTCCATATTTTCACCGGCCTGGTGGGACCGTATATGGTTCTGCTGCACACCTCCTGGAAGTTCAACGGTCTGGCCGGCGCCACAACCCTGCTCACGGTCATCATTGTCATCAGTGGGTTCATTGGCAGGTATATTTACACCCGCATCCCGCGCTCCCTGGAAGGGGTTCTGGTAACCGCTCCCGGTGCGCAAGCACAGGCAGTCGGCCTGGCGCGTGCCCGCCGGACTTTGTCCATCTGGCACGCAATCCACATCCCAATCGGGATGGCTTTGTTCGTGGCGGCTTTTATCCACATAGGTGCGGCGCTCTATTATGCTACTCTGCTCAGATAGGGGGAAATATGAAGACAAAACCCCTTGGCTGCCTGACTATTTCTGGCCTGATAACAGCCCTGCTGACTAGCCTTGTCGTGCTCGTCGTGGGACTGGTACTCGGGGGTACGCTTTTCAGTCCAGGCGCGCTAAATGCCAAAGCTGGGGCAATGCTCGGCGGGGTAAGCTCGCATGCCGAACTTGGCAGCAATTGCGCGGCTTGCCATGTCGCATTCTGGCAAACAGCCAAAATGGCCGATCGCTGTGTAGTCTGCCATGCGGATGTTGTCGCCCAATGGCAAAGCCCTTCCACGTTGCACGGAAACCTGCAAAAGAACAACCCCGGTATGACTTGCCGGTCCTGCCACCCCGATCATCGTGGGCAGTTAGCCAGCCTGACGGATTTCTCCAAAGCTAACATATCACATGATACGTTCGGTTATGCACTAACCGCTCACCAACGCCAGACGGATGGTTCGCCTTTTGTATGCAATTTATGTCACGTCAATGGCTATACCAAGTTCGATCAGCTCGTCTGCACGGAGTGCCACAGGGCAGTCAATGCTGATTTCATGAAGTCCCATCTTGAGGCCTACGGGAATAATTGTTTGGGCTGTCATGATGGGATCGACACTTATGGACACAGCTTTAACCATAACACCGTTGCTTTTAAACTGAGTGGAAAACATGCCCAGGTAAAATGTGGAAGTTGTCATGCAGGTGCCCATATAATTGAGGACCTCAAAGGCACGCCTCAAAATTGTGCTGCCTGCCACCTCAAGGACAATCCACATAGCACCCAACTGGGCACCGATTGTGGTGGGTGCCATACCACTGCCGGCTGGACACCCGCCAGCTTCGACCACAATCTGGCCAGTTTCAAATTAACCGGCAAGCATGTCAGCACGCCATGCACCAGTTGCCATATCAATAATATTTTCAAAGGCACACCCAGCGATTGCTTTTCATGTCATGCAAAAGATGATGCACATGGCGGCCAGTTAGGCAATGATTGCAGCGCCTGTCATACTACCAGTGCCTGGCTGCCATCCACTTTCGATCACAACCTGGCCAGCTTCAAGCTGACCGGCAAGCATACCAGTGTGCCATGCACGAGCTGCCATATCAATAATGTCTTCATCGGTACGCCAAGCGATTGCTATTCCTGTCATGCAAAAGATGATGCCCACAAAGGTCGATTCAGCACAAGTTGTGGTGCATGTCACTCCACCAATGGCTGGCTGCCGGCTACGTTCGATCATGCGCTCTCCGGTTTCCCGTTAACCGGTGCGCATGCCGGGCTGGCGTGCACGCAGTGTCACATCAACAACGTTTTCACGCCTCTTTCATCAGCCTGTTCTGCCTGCCATGCCAGCCCTGCTTTCCACCTGGGCTTGTTCGCAGGAAGTCCATGTGACCAGTGCCACAATACAAGCGCCTGGACACCTGCCAGCTATAACGGGCCGCATCCCGGTGGTTGTGATGGGAACTGTATCAACCATGGCGGCGCGAGTTGCCGGGATTGCCACACCGTCAATTTAATGACAGCAACCTGTACGAAATGTCACGATGGTAATAATCCAGGAGGCAACTAAATTACCCTATGGTGAAGTCATGAATAAGAAACCTTTTGGCTGCCTGACTGCTTTCGGTTTTATCTCAGCCTTTCTGACCGCCCTGATTGTGGTCGTGGTGGGGCTGGTGCGCGGCGACGTACTTTTTAGCCCAGGTGCACTGAATTCCAAGACAGGTGCGACATTGGGTGGAGTGACTTCGCACGCCGGCCTAGGCGGCAACTGCTCCAGTTGCCATGCTGCTTTCTGGCAAACGGCCAGCATGGCTGATAAGTGTATCGTCTGCCATACGGATGTCGCCATCCAGCAGAAGGATATATCCACCCTCCACGGAAGTTTGTTAAAGAACAATCCAAGTTTGACTTGCCGGGCCTGTCACCCTGATCATCGTGGGCCGACAATTACCCTAACCGACATGACTAAAATAAATATCTCGCATGATTCTTTCGGGTATGCGCTGACTGCCCACCCCCATCAGGCGGATGGCACCCCTTTTGCCTGTACCACCTGTCACGTAAATGGCTACGGCAAGTTCGACCAGACCGTCTGCACTACCTGTCACCAGCAGATCAATGCTAATTTTATGCAATCTCACCTCCAGGCCTACGCGGATAACTGCCTGGGCTGTCACGATGGGATCGACACTTATGGCCACAAATTTGACCACAGTACCGTCGCCTTCCACCTGACCGGAAAACACGCCGGGGTGGACTGTGGCGGGTGCCACACTGGCGCCCGGACGATTGCCGACCTCAAAGCGACCCGCCAGGATTGTGCCGCCTGCCACCAGAAGAATGATCCTCACAATGGCCAATTCGGTAATGATTGCGGCGCCTGCCATACCGCCGCCGGTTGGACCCCCGCCACCTTCGATCACAACCTGTCCAGTTTCAAGCTAACCGGCAAGCATGCTGGCGTGGCTTGCGCCAGTTGCCACATCAATAACGTGTTCAAAGGTACTCCAACCGCTTGCGCCGGCTGTCATGCAGACCCCGCATATCACGCCGGATTGTTCGCAGGTAGCGCGTGTGACCAATGCCACAACACCAACGCCTGGATCCCCGCTCTCTTCAACGAGCCGCATCCCAGCTGTGGGGAACGCAACTGCCTCCAACACCACCGTGCCACCTGTGCCGACTGTCATCCTGTCAACTTGATGACCGCGACCTGTTTGAAATGTCACGACAGTAATAATCCCGGCGAACGAGGCGGGGGCGGCTAAACGGTAAGCTGTTACCACTTTAAATAAATAAGGCCTGGCGCGGCAAGTCTGCCGGCCAGGCCCAATCGTT
The DNA here is from genome assembly GCA_963776475.1 of uncultured Chloroflexia bacterium. Taxonomy (GTDB): domain Bacteria; phylum Chloroflexota; class Anaerolineae; order Anaerolineales; family Villigracilaceae; genus UBA877. The sequence goes on along the minus strand of CAVZMZ010000011.1, from coordinate 77,002 downwards.
TTTATTCAGATGGAATTACATCCGAATACCCATTTTGCGCAAGTCATCAGCGTCAAATTGGGCGCAGACCAGACCAGCACAGGCAATGGCAGTAATAATAAGAACGACAATGGCAGCAAAGACAATCATAGGAGCCCTCCCTTCTCTCAAACCATAGATCCGAATTGCACTCTTTATGTTTCTATATACATAACGCTTTTGCGGCATTAAAGTTTCTTTATTATTACGATATTGTAATGAATACTCGGTTAATCGATTTGCCTTGATAGGAGTGAAATGCAACCGGGTTTACAGGCATATTCCGACCCCAGTATATTGATCTAAAGCCTGCGTGTAATAAATCAACGTATAATCGATGCAAAGGATTTCATTCGGGATGCTTGCCGAATTGAACTACAGTTCCATTAGCATTTTAATGAGTATGGAGTGATTATTGGGAAGGAAGATTTTCCAGCGTTTTAAATTTCCTTTCTTTCCCGGATAACCTTATGCTGATCAAGGAAACATTGATCTTATCAGGGAGTGGTTTACGTCACCGTAATGAAACTAAATTGGAAACCATACGCTAAAATCCTGCTCATTTTTCTGATCACCCGCATCCTGCTGGGAGTCTGGATGTGGGGAGTGCGGCAGGTATATCCTGGCGATCCGGCCGGCATAACTTCCAAATTGTATAAGGGCATCCCGGTGGAAACCAACTCCTGGTTGGAAGCATGGCAACGCTGGGATACTCCCCAATACCAGGCCATTGCAGAACGTGGCTATGCGGCTTTCGATACCGCCCTTTTTACTCCGCCTCTTTTTCCCATCCTGATGGGCAGGACGGCGCCCTTTTTTGGAGGGGACACGCTCGCCTCCGGATTGTTCATTTCTGGCCTGGCCTACCTGACCTGCCTGGTGGCAGTTTATTTGATCGGCCGGTACGAATTTGAGGATGAGGGCGGGGCCTTCCGGTCGGCTCTTTACCTGGCCATTTTTCCAACCGCCTTCTTTCTATCTGCAGCCTACAGCGAGTCACTCTTCCTGGCCGGAGCCATGCTGTCTCTTTATAGTGTGCGCAGGCAACACTGGGTTTCTGCCGGCCTGTGGGGTGCCCTGGCTGCCATGACACGGATTACAGGTCCGTTCCTGGTTGTACCGCTGGTATTTGCCGCCTGGCAAGCCTGGCGACATAATGGAGAATGGCGCGCCTGGTTTGCGCCCTTGATCACCGGCCTGGGCAGCCTGATTTTTCCAGTCTATGTCTGGTCTGGACTGCACCAATCCCCCATGACCATCCTGGCAGCAAGCACCACACGCGGGGGCAGACTGACCTTCCCTGGCCTTAACATGCTCGAAGCTGCCACCCGCATCTTGCATGGGCAGCTGGTTGAGGAAAACGTCCTCGAACTTTTCTTTACAGTCCTTTTCATTATCCTAACCATCTATGTGTGGATAAAATTGCCGCGTATTTACGGAGTTTATTCCATAACCTTAATGCTGCTTTTCGTTTCCCGATTTGGCAATCCACAGCCACTGGTAAGCATGGCACGTTACGTTTTGGAAATCTTCCCGGTCTTTTTGCTCCTGGCAGTTTGGGGCCGTAAAGCGTGGGTCAACAGGCTGGTACTCTATCTGTCTGTGTTGGGATTATTATTCCTTTCGGCCCAGTTTGCAATCTGGGGCTGGGTAGGATAAAGGAAACCTTATGATGGATTTTGATACATACCTTTCCCCTTTCAGCTGGCGTTACGGCACGCCTGCCATGCGGCGGCTATGGAGCGAACATAATAAGAGAATATTATGGCGGCAATTATGGGTTGCTCTGGCAGAAGTTCAGGCAGAATATGGTCTCGTCACGAGCGAGCAAACCGCCGATTTGCGTGCCCATATGAGCGAGATCAATTTGGCCCGAGCGCTCGAAATCGAAGCCGAGATCCAGCATGACCTGATGGCGGAAGTACGCGTTTTTGCCAGCCAATGTCCAACTGGCGGCAGGATCATCCACCTCGGGGCGACTTCGATGGATATCGAGGATAACGCAGACGCTTTGCGATTGCGCCAGAGCCTCGATCTGGTCCTGCATTCATTAGTGTCTCTCCTGAGGACCCTTGGTCAACTCATCGAAAAATGGGCCGATACTCCACTAATGGCATTCACCCATCTCCAGCCCGCCGAACCTTCCACTCTGGGGTACCGGCTGGCACTCTACGGGCAGGATTTGATGGAAGACTACGAAGCGCTCCGTCTTCAGCGGTCGGCAATCCGGGGAAAGGGATTCAAAGGCGCAGTTGGCACAAGCGCGGCGTACGCCGAGCTTCTAGGGGCGGAAAACCTTGCAGCGTTTGAACAGAAACTTTCCGAAAAACTGGACTTGCCTTTCTATCTGGTAGCATCACAGGTCTATCCGCGCAAGCAGGAATATAACCTTGTCTCGGCACTGGCCGGGCTGGGAGCCTCGCTTTATAAATTCGCCTTTGATCTGCGCCTGCTGCAATCACCGCCAATCGGCGAGTTATCAGAGCCGTTTGGGGAGAAACAGGTCGGATCGTCCGCCATGCCATTCAAGCGCAATCCGATCCGGGCCGAGAAAATCAACTCGCTGGCGCGTTACCTTGCCGGCCTGCCGCGCCTGGCCTGGGATAACTCTGCCCATAGCCTGCTCGAAAGGACACTGGACGATTCAGCCAACCGCCGCATCCTGCTACCGGAAGCCTTTCTCGCAACGGATGAGCTGCTGCGAACCGCCAATGGCATCCTCTCAAAATTGAGTGTGGATGAAACTTCCATCGCCCGCAATATGTCCATCTACGGTCCATTCGCGGCAACCGAGCGCGTGCTGATGGCGCTGGTCAAATCTGGAGCTGACCGCCAGGAGATGCACGAGCGCATTCGCACGAACGCCATGCAGGCCTGGGATGCAATCAGGCAGGGGCAAGAGAATCCCCTGGTTTCTTTGATGTGCCGGGATGGGGAGTTTACGGAATATCTGTCTGAACAGGAGATACGCACCTTGATGGATGCACGCTCCCATGTGGGGGATGCTCCAACGCGGGCAAGCCAACTGTCGAAAAGCTTGCTATCATTAAAAATATAAGGGCAGACAATGGCCGTCTGACCTTACCAGGAGACTCCCCAACGGGGAGTCAATTCTCAGTCTCAGTACCCCATCGCAGTAAACATCTCATCGTTTGTATCAAACTTGAAATCCATCAAGCCAAGTTTCTGAGCCTCGGCGGTTTCGACACAAACCAGCTTCGCCAGATGGGCTTTATCCACAACGCGTTCATGGGTCTCCACCAGACGCTGCTCGAACTTATCCACCACATTATCCAGGTCACGCATCGGACCCTGGGTCCGGAGGAATTGCAGGACCGCTTCAACCGCTCTCTCGCCATCCCGGCGCGCCACGCCAACCAACCCGGTGCTCGGCTGGCGTGCCCAGCCTGCCAAAAAGACGCGCTCAAAAGGCTGGTTGTTATCCGGGTTGAAGGCTTCATATGAAACGCCTTCCACCGGGTAGCGCGGCTGCGGAGCGGAAATATAGGCATCGTTAAAAATCGGCACACAGAAATCCTTGTCGACTGTGTCCCCGATGGCGAAGATGACCGTATCAGCATTGATCTGACGTGTATTGCCCGTGCCGCGTGCTTTAACATTACCATCCACACATACCAGGGTATTCTCTTCCACCTTCAATGCATTTACCCCGTTCATCCAATCGCCCAACACACGCACTGGCGATGCCAGGAACTCGAAGCGGAAGCGCGTCTGTGAAACCGGCTCGAGCGCTTTGGGCAAGGCGTCCAGGAAAACAGCCTTGGAGGCGCCCGGATCCTGACCGGCAGCCTGCATGATGGGAGCCACGCGGGCGAACTCGGCTTCAAAGGCTGCCAGGTCCAGGTTGCGAGCCACAGTCTCCATCTCTTTCTTGGTGAATTTCACATCCGCCGGTCCGCGCCGCACGACAGCTATCATCTCATCGACTTTCTGATCGCGGATCAGGTAATGGGCGACATCCATCATGACATTCCCGGCACCCACCACTGCAACGCGTTTGCCGAGCAAATATTTCTTCTCACTGAAGGGCGGCAGGTGGTTGTAGTGGAAGACGATATTCTTGGCATGATAAACGCCAGGCAGGTTCTCGCCAGGCAGGCGCAGCCACTTGGTCCCCTGGGCGCCGGTAGTGATCAGAACGGCTTGAAAACCGGATTCGAGCAAGTCCTCCAACACAATATTTCCACCGCTACAGACGGTCACGTTCCCATAATAATCTATCCCGGACAAGTCCAGGATTGATTTGAACTGCGTGCGCAAGCCTTGCTTCATTTTCAGCTTATCCGGGTATATGCCATACTCTGCCAGGCCGCCGGGTTTGACGTCGCGGTTGAACAACACGACACGCGCCCCGCCTTCGACCAATTTTCGTGCTGCGAACAGGCCCGCAGGTCCGGCCCCGACAACTGCTACCATGTACTTCGGGTCTTCCATCCAGATCCTCCTCTAAGGTTTATGCGGCTTGAATTATAGCCGTAGGTCAGGCGACGGGCAAGGCAAAAGTTCTCAATAATTTTTCATCTAATTTTGCCCCGTCTTTCGCACTCTATGCTATAGTTAATCATCCCATCCAGGAGGCAGGCTATGAAGCCCCCCATTCAACCCGAAGAACAGCAAGAGCCTAACCCAAAACCAGAAGCACTGCCTAATGCCGGCGAACCATCGAAACGGAAACCCAAGGTGGTTGTCTACCAGGGGATTCCGACCCATAATAGCCCAGCCGAACCTGATAAGAAAACCGATTTGACGCCCGAAGGAAAACCCGAGTCAAGCAGCGCGGCTGAAAACCCGGAACAGGCTGCGGCAGCCGCATTGATCGATCGCCCACAGAATACCCTTCCGAAAACCGCGGCTCAGGCAAAGGGTCAGTCAGTGCAACCTGTGCGGAGATCGCTCCTGGGAAGACAGCTACCTTCCTCCGCAGAAGTTAATCCCGGGCGTCGATTGCATGCGTTTGAGTCGGCGTCAAAAGGCGATCCGCCTGCAAAAATACCCTGGCATTACCGCTTACGCCCCAACCGGGAACGAATCCATCGCGCCTATTGGGATGTGACTGGCACCATATCCCTGATCATCAACGTTATTTTGCTATGTATACTGGTTGTAATGGCCTTGCAGATCAAGAACCTGAAAACAACCGTGAATACGGTGAACGCGCTTGCCAATAACATGCTGGGCGGGCTTTACGGCAACTTCGTACAAATGGACCAGGCAAGTATCACTTCCATCATCAATGTGGATGCACAAATCCCACTGAACTTCAGTCTGCCGGTATCGCAAAATACGCAGGTTGTTCTGACCAGCGATGTCAGCATTCCGGGTGCGCACGTGGTTATCAACACCGGTGTTCTCAACATTAACGCCCAGGCAAACGTTACACTTCCAGCCGGCACAAGCCTGCCAATTGCATTGAATATGGATATCCCGGTTCAAACCTCCATCCCTATCAGCATAAAAGTGCCGGTGAACATTCCGCTCAATCAGACCGATCTGCACCAGCCGTTTACCGGTTTACAGACCACCCTGCGCCCACTCTATTGTGCACTTAACAAGAATGCACAGTACCCCGAAGGTACTTACATCTGTGCGGAGCATGATGTACCCACTCCAGGAGTCCCATGAAAAAAGACCTTAAAGAATATAAACTATCAAACGGCTTGAAAATCCTGCTAAAAGAAATCCACACGGCCCCGCTAATCAGTTCGTGGATGTGGTACCGGGTCGGCTCACGGGATGAGGCATCCGGTCGTACCGGTATCAGCCACTGGGTCGAGCACATGCAATTCAAGGGTACGCCGCAGTTCCCAGCCAGCAGCCTGGATCGGGATATCTCGCGGGATGGAGGGATGTGGAACGCTTTTACCTTTATGGACTGGACTGCCTACCTGGAAACCATGCCTGCCGATAAAATCGATCTCGGTTTGCGGCTGGAGGCCGACCGGATGACCAACAGCCTGTTCGATGAGAAGGAAGTTGCTTCTGAACGAACCGTGGTCATCTCCGAACGGGAAGGCAACGAGAACGAGCCGCTGTTCAAGTTGAGCGAAGCCGTCCAGCAAGCCGCTTTTCGAGTCCATCCTTACCACCACGAGGTAATCGGCGACCTGGTCGACTTGAAGTCCATGAGCCGGGATGAGCTCTACCAGCACTACCGCACTTATTATGTGCCAAACAATGCCGTGCTTGGGATCGCTGGCGATTTCAGGACGGTTGAGATGCTGGCCCGCATCCGTGAGCTTTTTGAGCCGATCCCTGCCGGCCCAATCCCGCCGCGTCTCGCCCGTCCGGAACCGGAGGCCAGTGGAGAGCACCGACTGACCATCGAAGGCCCAGGCGAAACAACTTACCTGGAGATTTCCTACCACGCTCCGGCGGGGGACGATCCCGATTTCTTCCCATTAACCGTGATTGACAGCCTACTGGCCGGACCTAGCGGTCTCAGCGTCTTTGGCGGCGGGGGTCTTTCCAATAAAACTTCCCGCCTGTACCGTGCGCTGGTTGAAAAAGAATTGGCGGTTGGGGTTAACGGCAACACAAACACAACGCTCGACCCTTACCTTTATAGTGTTACCATCACTGTCCATCCCAAACGCAAACCCGAGGAAGTCCTGAAAGCATTGGATGACGAGATGAAACGCATCCAGGATGAACTTGTGACAATCGAGGAGATCAGCCGGGCTATCAAACAAGCCCGGGCTTTATTCGCTTATCACAGCGAGAACATAACCAGCCAGGCTTCCTGGTTGGGACATGCCGAGATGTTCTCCAGCTATGATTGGTTCATAACCTACCTGGATAAATTATCGAAAGTTACACCTGCCGATGTACAAAAAGCCGCACAGAAATACCTTCGAAAGCAAAATCGTGTCGTTGGAACCTATCTTCCAAATGGGGCGGAGGTGAATGCATGAACAAGCGCCAACAGTCTTTACCCGGCCCAGACGATATTACCCGGGTCAGCCTCCCGAATGGTATCACCGTGATGGTACGCGCCAATTTCAACAGCCCGTCGGTAGTGATCGGGGGCCATCTTTCCAGCGGCAGCCTGTTCGATTCGGATGAGAAGATCGGGCTGGCCGACTTCACGGCGCTCGGCTTGATGCGTGGGACTGAAACGCGTCCCTTCCAGAAAATCTTCGATGAGCTGGAATCAGCCGGCGCCAACCTTTCATATGGCGCAGGCGCCCATAATACCGGATTCTCCGGTCGTTCTCTGAGCGAAGATTTGCCGCTCATCCTGACATTGCTGGCTGATACCCTGCGGCATCCAACCTTTCCAACTAAAGAGATTGAACGCCTGCGTGCGCAATTCCTGACCAGCCTGGCCCAGCGCGCCGAAGATACTGCCGATATGGCTTCGATCACTTTTGACCAGATCGTCTTCAAAGGGCATCCGTATGCCCGGCCAGAGGATGGTTGGCCGGAGACGATCCGAGCGATCCAGCGGGATGACCTGGCGAATTTCCACCAGCGCTGTTACGGCCCGCGTGGGATGGTGATTGCCCTGGTCGGAGCGGTCGATCCAAAAACCGCTGTCGAAGAGGTGGCGAAGGTGCTCGGTGATTGGTCCAACCCTGGACAATTGGAAACGCCGGCCCTGCCGCCGGTTAAACCGATCAAGAAGACCGTCACGCGTAAGGTGAAAATCCCGGGCAAATCCCAGGCCGATCTTGTCATCGGCGCCTGCGGCCCATACCGCAAGGATCCCGATTATATTGCGGATACCCTGGGAAACTCCGCACTTGGCCAGTTCGGACTGGGCGGACGGATCGGGGATGTAGTGCGCGAGAAATCCGGCCTGGCTTATTACGCCTCATCAACCCTGAATGCAGGCATTGGGCCCGGCTCCTGGAGCGTCAGCGCGGGAGTAAACCCAGCCAATATACAAAAGGCACGCGATCTGATCTGCCGCGAGATTGGGCTGTTTGTCGAGAAGGGCATCACGGCCGAAGAATTAGCTGACAGCCAGTCCAATTTCATCGGGCGGCTGCCGCTCTCGCTCGAATCCAACAGTGGAGTTGCCAACGCGCTGCTAAATATTGAACGCTACGAGCTCGGCATGGACTATTACCGCCGCTACCCGGACCTGGTGCGGGCTGTGACTCCCGAACAGGTACTATCGGCTGTCCGCAAGTACCTGGATCCCGACCGGCTGGCGATTGCGGTAGCAGGGCCGTGAAGCGAAGACGACTGAAATCGTCACTACGATCATTATGGTACTGAAAACTGGTGTTGACATCATCGAAATCGCACGCATACGGGCCGCGCTTGACCGTCACGGTGAGCGCTTTCTGAAGCGGATATTTACCGAACTGGAAATTTTTGAATGCCGCGGAAGGGCAGAAGCACTGGCAGTTCGCTTTGCCGCCAAAGAAGCAGCTTCCAAAGCGCTGGGTACCGGGATCGGTCCAATTTCCTGGCGGGAGGTCGAGACCCTGCACAAATGGAGCGGAGAACCCTATCTCGTCCTGCACGGTGCGGCAGAGAAAATTGCCAAGGAACTCGGATTGTCGGTATGGGCGGTCAGCCTGAGTCACAGCCGGGAAAATGGCATCGCCGTGGTGGTTGCATCGAGCGAGTAAGAACCGGTCAGGGGATTGACCACCAAGGGCAGCATCCCCATAGTTGGGAGCAAACTGCGTACAAGGGAAGTACAAAAAATAAAGGCAAGCAGAAGAAAAGTCTCCACGCTTAAGGCGTGGAGACTTTTCTTTTGGGTAGGAAAACAAGACACCTGGCGGTTAGAGCTGTCGAACGACTGAAGTCGTTACTACTTGTAGGCGACCGGGCGACTGAAGTCGTCACTACGGTGTTGTGATTTGCCGGGAATCAATTCTTTTCTTCCTTGCCGATCCAAAGGTGGCCGGGCTGGATAATGCGACTCGGACGGACAGCAACCAAGCCGGAAGGGCCTTCAATCAAGTCCGGGCGAGGTTCGGCCAGCATGGATGGATGAACCAGACAAAGATCCGGAGCGAGACCATATTTCTTACGGTAATAGTCTGCAGCACGAGCGACTTTGACCGTTAGTGCAGTGCGAGGATCATTGTCAAACCAGAGCATTCCAACGTTCATCGTAAACTCCTTTAATCAAGAGGTGGAAGCCAGAACTTAATCCAGTTGCCAGGGCGGAAAAGGGCGTATTGGGCTCCCGGAAGCAAGTCGGCCAGACTGAGCTCCGAATCATCCAGCAGTAACCGGGTGTTATGGATATTTTTTACCTGACCGAAGATGCGGGTGTGGAAGTATTCCAGCCAGGGCCGCAGATGGGTCAGGCGGGCCGGGTTGATGGTTACAACCGGCCAGATGTGTCGTTCAGGACCATACATGAGAAGCCAGCGCAAATCATGCTGGGATTGAAAGTCGCTGCCGGACATCAGGTCGAACCCATCGAAAAGCAACAGAACCGCCTGGCGTGTATCGGGAAGGGCTTCCGCCCAATTGACCAATTGCGCCAGAAAACTTTGGGCAGAGGGGTGATAGGCAGGCCAGACGCCCAGGCAATGGGAGCGGGTCTCCAGGGCAGACCATTCCTCGGGGAAGGGGGTCAGCACGCCGAATTGAATATCGCCGGGATCCTGAAGATCCGAGGCGCGTGCCAGCGACTGGAGGAAGAGGGTTTTGCCACTGCCTCCATCGCCTGCCACCAGCAGGGGACCCGGGTCCGGGTCATAAAGGTCGAGCATGACAGGCAAGCCATCTTCGGCCATCCCCAGCATAAGCGCCCCGCCGGGAAGGCTGGTAGTCTCAGGCAACTTAAATTCCGGAATGGGTATCCCAGAGGGAATCGGCTGAGGCGGTTGATTCGGATGGAGTTCGTTCTGGATTTCCTGGTAGGCATTAAGAGCGAGGAGAAATTGATTGGTCATGGACATGGGGCATCCTTTATTGTAAAGAGGCGAGTGAGGAGTAATGGTTAATGGGAAATGGGAAATGGTAAGTGAGAAATGAGTGGGGAGGGTATGCTCTTGCGGGGAGTATTCGAACCGCGTATCGAAAAAAATTCGAATAGGAGGTGGGAATTTGTGATTTTAGATTTTTGATTGTTGATCCCCAAAGGGGACGCTGTTGCCGATTGATGAAGGTGGGATACCCTACGGGTACAATGCTCGTTCCTGAGGAACCCTGCGAAGAAAGCCCTGACAAAAACAGCCACGTGTGCCTGCGGCACAGTGCAGGCAGGACAGGCAGGGCAGGCAGAGCGAGGAACGAGTGGCAGATCGGAAAGTGAGCCGGAAGGCGAATTTCCTGGTCTGGTCGAGCACACAAAGGGAGGGGAGCAACTAAAACCGTTTTCATGAAAATCCTGACAGAACATTTGTTCCGATAATAGTACAGATGTTCTAGTTTGTCAATGGTTTAGGAAAAAAAAAGAGGCTAAAAACATTTTTTGTGACCCGTTTTCAAAGAACAGCCCCGGCTGGAAAAAAGACCCGGCGGCGCACCCTTCGGGGAGGCTGCGCGAAGGACGCCGCCTGGAGCGAGGTTTTGTCATAACAATTTATCGGTACATCCGTAGATTTATATCAATTCCCCCATTAATAATTTGGCAACCTCACGCCCCTATTTGTCTTGTCAGTTCCAAACGGGCGGTTTACTGCTCTTCCCCGCTTATTTCAAGCCAGAGGGCTTTGAACTTGAGGGCATCGGCTTCCATGGCCGGGCTTTCGCACATGAGGCGGCCTTTGGCTCCTAAATCATGCAGGGCACGCATCAGGTTCTTGAAATCGAGGTCGGCTTCTTCCATCACCAGGTGGTTCTTCTCCCCTTTCGGACCATAATTAATCCCTGAAAGATGGATGTGCATATGCTGCATGGCCTTCTCGCCGAGGGACTTGCGATAGAGATCGAGGGCGGAGATCCACTCGGCGTAGGTGTTCATGGCACCATCGCCAAGGCGAGCGTGCAGGTGCGCAAAGTCGATGCATGGGACCACGCCGGGGATGGCCCGGGCCAGCTCGAGCACATCGGCCAGGGAACCCAGCATGGCGGCTTTTCCACTGATCTCGGGGCGCAAAGTGACCGGATTCCCGGCCTGGCGCAGTTCATCCACACAAGCCCGCAGGCGCGGGATGGTGACTTTTAGAACCTCGTCCGCCGGACGGCCGAAGTAAGTGCCGGGATGGAAGATGATGTCAGTGACGCCGGCCAGGTTGCCAAAATGGGCAGCGTCCATAAGATATTTGCGCAGGCGCGGCCATTTCTCTTCTTCGCCGTTCAGGTTGATGTAATAAGGTGCGTGCACCGAAAGCGCCACGCCAGTCTCTTCACCGGCTTGCCGGATGGCGGCGCAGGTAGCTTCACCAACCCGGACGCCGTTGACCCAGGCCAACTCGAGGGCATCCAGGCCGATCGAGGCCGCATAGTGGATCCCGCCGACCGAGCCGCCGGGCCTGGGCGGGGTGGCTAATGGGGAGCCGACTGTGCCAAAGCGGAAGGAAAGAGCCATAATAAATTCACCACAGATGAACACACCTGTGCCTGCGGTACTGGCGCAGGCAGATAAACTGGATAAGGAAGGATGAAAGATTTATAAGCTCGGGGGCTTCCAATTAACTGACCGGCGCAGACGCTTGATTTGAACTTTGGAGGTACCAAAATTGATCAGAAGGCAAATCTCAAAACCGGTGGCACGGAGATAGTTGAGGGATTGCGCAATATGTTCATCCTTCAACATGGATACTGCCTTTAATTCGACGAGCACACGATCTTCCACCAACAGATCAGCGAATTAATCTCCGACTACAATGCCATCATAAAAAACCTTGATTGGAGACTGCTGGGTAACCTTAAGACCGTAGGTTTGTATGTCATGGGCCAAGGCATTTTCGTACACTTTTTCCATAAATCCTATTCCCAAGCTATTGCTGACCCGGTAGGTACAGCCAATTATTTTCTCTGTGATCACATTTACGTCAGGAGTTGGCATAATCACTATGTAATTCATCAAAACAGAAAATTCATCTGCCTGCGCCAGTACCGCAGGTACAGGTGCGTTTATCTGTGGATTATTTGAACCATTCCAACACCCTAATCCAAAGGGGCGGGCCGAGGATCAGGAGGCCAACCAGGACGGCTGCCAGGGAGGCGAGCAGGACTGCGGCAGCGCCCACATCTTTGCCCACCTTTGCCAGGGGATGCTGCTGCGGGCTGGCGAGATCCACCACTGCCTCCAGGGCAGTATTAATGAACTCGGCCGTCCAGACCAGCGCAATCGTCAGGAACAGGACGGCCCAATCCCGCAAAGGCAGGTGCAGCCAGAAGGCCACCAACATCACCAACGTGCTAATTACGGCATGGATCCAGGCATTGCGCTGGGTGCGGAGTACGTACCACCAACCGTGGAAGGCATGCATAAAGGAGCGTCCACGCGAGGCGAAGAAATTCCTGACCCTATTCATGGACGATATTCGGAGAAATGCCGAGGCGTTCGAGGAGCCCGGCCTGGGCTGTCCACATACGCTCTTTTTCCGCCGGTTCTGCATGGTCATGACCGAGCAAGTGCAAAACGCCGTGAACCACCAGGAGCTGCATTTCAGCCTCAAGGGCGTGACCACGTTCCCGGGATTGTTCCGCCGCACGCGCCAACGAGATGACGACATCCCCCAGATAGCGGCGGCCGGTCTCAGGGTCAGGCTCGTCGGCGGGGAAAGAGAGCACATCGGTCGGCGCATCGTGAGCGAGGAAGTCCCGGTTGAGGCCCTGAATGCGGACATCATCCACCAGCGCGATGGTTAGGTCCACATCCGGGACTCCGGAAAAATCGAGAACGAGTTGGGCAGCATGTTCCAATAGATCCGCTGAAAATGTCGCGCCTAACTCGTTTTCAATAAATATCATTCAGATTTCTCCGGCGAACGAGGCTGTGTCGACACATTCTGGGTGGCCGAGGGTTCTTTTGGATATTCCAGGCGAGGATGGTATGTAACCCGCAAGGTGGCGACAAATGAATCAACGATGGTGGCCAGGTCATGCTGTGAAAGTGGAGCGTCATCCAGTTGACCATCCTTCTGGCGGCTTTCGATTACGCTGCGGACCAGGATGCGCAATTCTTCATCCGTAGCCGGTCGTTCGGCGCGGGAACGAGCCTCCACGCCATCCGCAAACATCAGCAAGGCGGTCTCCCTCGAGCGCGGGGTCGGGCCGGGATAACGGAAGGAAGACTTATCGACTTTAGATTGATCGCCTTCGGCGGCCAAAATGGCACGGTTGAATTGGTAACCGGTGATAAATGTGCCGTGATGCTCAGCAATAAAATCCTGCAGGCGGCGCGGCAGACGGTATTTGCGTGCCAACTCCAGACCATCGCTGACGTGACGGATAATCGTTTCGGCGCTGACAACGGGGTCAATGTCATCGTGCGAGTCCACCTGGCTGGGAGGCTGGTTCTCGACAAAAAAGAGCGGATTAGCAGCTTTGCCTACATCATGGAACAGCGCGCCAACCTTGGTCAAGAGCGGATCGGCATGGATCCCTTCAGCCGCCTGTTCCGCCAGGTTGGCAACCTGCAAACTGTGCTGATACGTACCGGGGGCGCGTTGGAGGAAATAATTCAGCAAGGGCGAATCAGGCCTGGAAATGTCAAGCAGTTGCAGGGCAGTCGTCATCCCGAGGAATTGCGCCAGCAAAAATTGAAGCGGGAGCGCCAGGCCGGTCGAGGCAACTCCCATAAAAACCGCGGCTCCCATCAGGGTAGCCACCCCAATCCAGTCTGTCTGGGTATACGGCAGGCGGTATGCAGCCATCATGGCTGCACCGGCAACAGCAATGGCGACTGCCGCAAATAAGAATTGGGCCACACGGCGAGCCTGTCCCAATGCCAATATGCCGCATAAGCTGCTCAAGATATAGTACGACATCAAACCAAGCGTATCCGGCATGCCATAGGCACACAGGATGCTCATCAACAATCCCAAAACCATGCCGTATTCCATGCCAAACAGAGTAGAAACCAGCAAGGCAAAAGCCGGGACAGGGAAAAGATAGGGGACGATTGCCCGGTTGGGAATGGAGATGCGGGCGCCTGCCAGAAAAATAACAAAAAGCAGACCAAGGAGAATTACGCTGCGCAAATCAGAAATGACTGTCGATGGACGCTGGGAAAAATATAGAACCGAGAATATTGCCAGGAGCGCCACAAGCGCGGCCGCGCCCAGGAGACTATAGAGCGGATCCTGAGGTTGAACCAGGCCGAGAGCTGTCAGGGCTTCCAAATCTGCCGACGTAATTACCTGACCACGAGAAACAACCGTTTGCCCTTCGGCGTAGAAGCTGGTCACAGATTGAACGGCATCCCGGGCTGCCTGGCGGGCAGTATCGGTCAATTCCGGGCTGTAAAAACTGTTGGCTACCACCATCGGAGAGACGAGGCCGACGACCAGTGCAGCTTCGCGATCGGTAAGGGAAAAGCTGACCAGTGAAACAAGATTCTGACGGACTGCATCCAGGTTTTCGGTCCGGACAGGATTGCGCATTGTTTCAACCAGCACGTTGAAAGCTTCGTCCCGGACTTGAATCCAGCGAACATCCGGTAAACCAAGCAATAAATCCATTAAATCAGGCTGGAGGTTAAATCCCTGGATGACAATCAAGGCAGCCTTTTTCTCTGCGAGAGTAGTTGCAGGATCAGATCTAATCAGGGAAATGGATTGCAGAAGAGTGGTGAGGTCTGTGGCCTGCGTGCGTGCAATCGCGGGGTCGGGCGGCACATACACTGGTGCAACTGCACGCTCGGCGGTATTACGGGCAGCGTCTGTCAAAACCTTGCTGACAAATTGGATTTCATGCGGAGCGCGCAGGTCTTGTGAAGCGACAGTCCCCACTGCCAATTGAAGGTTCGTTTGCCTTAGCGACCAGGGCTGGATAATGGCAAGGTAGCTCAAAATGGTGACGCAAACCAGCACCAGCGCCGGGAAAAAAGTTCGACCAGAGAAGAAACGCGGCGAAAGACGAGGAGATTCCATCAGAACTGGCTCAACAGGGACCAGAATGCCGGATGGCTGTTTTTTCTTTACTTAAGCAATGCTTGACGGACGGCGGCGCTGACCTGGTCACCAGGAGCGCGTCCAGCCACGCGCGGGAGGAGCAGCTTCATGACCTTGCCCATGTCGGACGGCAGCTTGGCATCCACTTCGGCAATGGCCTTTTCGACCATGCCTTTAAGTTCATCGGCGGGCATTGCCTCAGGCAGATACGCCTGCAATACGGCAATTTCCGCTTCCGTGGCTGCCACGATGTCCGGTCGATTGGCGCCCCGAGCTTCCTCTACAGATTCTTTGCGAGTTTTGATTTCCTTTTGAATGATGCTTAATACCGCAGGTTCATCCAACTTTATCTGTTTATCAATTTCCACCTGGCGGACAGCCGCCAGCACCATGCGGACGGAACGTTTACGAACGTCATCCCCGGCGCGCATGGCTTCTTTCAGGGCAACTTCGAGTTTTTCTTTTGTTTCCATAGTTTCATTATACCGCAGGGGGTGGGGGTGAAAACAGCCTCACATGAAGTCTGAACTTATTATTGTTTTTCAAGGAAGAAGATTAACCGCCAAGCCATTAAGCGGGCGTAGTTTTGCCAGGAGTGTTGAGGCTACTTAAACCCTTTAGATCGTAAACGGCCACCGGCCGGGCTTTGCCCTTGAGCAGAATCGGTTCCAGCGGGTCGGCATCGATCCTGCCGTACAGGGCAGACCAGGTGGCCTGATCAATCAAAATCTGGCCGGGTTGTGCAACTGCCTCCAAGCGCTGGCACAGGTTGACGATGTCCCCGACGGCCGTGTAATTGAATAACTCGCTGGTGCCGACATTGCCAACCATGGCTTCACCTGTGGCCACACCAATATGAAACCGGAGGGCGGAAGGCAGACCTTGCGCAGGTGCATCAACCTGACGTGAACGTGCCTGGATCGCCAAAGCGGCACGAACCGCCCGCAGGGCATGGTCTGGCTGAGGGTCCGGGACATTCCAAATAGCCAGGACAGCATCCCCCATAAATTTGTCCAACAAGCCTTCCTCCTCGAGGATGGTATTGGCAGCCAGGGAGAGATAATAGTTAAGAGCTTTAAAGAGATCTTCCGGGCCGATGCGCTCACTGAAAGAAGTAAAGCCGCTAATATCGGCAAACAGGATGGTGGTTGTCTGGCGGATACCGTCCAAACGCAAATGACTCGGGTCGGAGAGCAGGCGGTCGCGCACACGCGGAGCCACCACCCGTCCAAAAGTCTGGCGGATGCGCTCCTGCTCGGCCAGCAGTTTACGGCGCTCGGTCAGGTCCTCAAAAACGAGGGTGGCACCTTTCGTACCGAGATAAGCATCCCGCAGGGGTGAAGCAGAAAGACGCAGAAACAGATCCCCACGCGGAGGAATATTCTGAGTTATTTCGTGACTTAGGGTGACTGTGCCGCGGTCCAGGGCATCGGCAGCGGCGGTATCCAGATCAGACCAAAGCGGTATGGCCTCGGGCAAGGATTTGCCCATCACGTCAATGACCGGCATCCCCAGAATCTGTTCCGCAGCCCGATTGAAGAGGGTGATCTTGTGCTCCACATCGGTTGTAATCACCCCGGTAGCGATGGAGGCAAAAATGTCATCCATCAGGTTTTTCATTTCCAAGGTCTCATCGAGGGTGTGGCGGAGATTGATAAACAGGCGGGCATTCTCCAAAGCCAATGCACTTTGTCCAGCCACCGTACCCAGGAAAACCAGGTCATCTCCGGAATACGGGTCGCCGGAACGACGCGGGCCCAAGGCCATGAACCCAATCAGGCTATCTTCATACTTAAGTGGGACAAAGGCTGAACAAGCCAGGTCATGGAAGGTTTGCGACTGTCTTAATCCATCCGGCAGAGGACGGTTGGGTAGAAACCACAAGGAACCCTGAGCCGCCCGGATTGCCCGAACGAGCGGATCACCCGAACTCAATTCCGGGACAAGGCTTCCCTGGCGGGAATGCGGCAAGTACAGCTTGCGTTCGTCATCGTACAAGTAAATAATGAACTTTTCCGGAGCAAGAGCCTGCTGGAGTTGATCGGAAAGCAACTGCAGGGTACGGTCAAGATCGGGGGTGATGACCAGGTTGCTCGAAAGGAAGTTCAAAACACGGCGATAATCCGCCGGGGCGCGGTAAAAAAAGCGGTCAATGATGCGCTGTACGAAGCGGCGCAGCGGTGTAAGCCCGAGCACCAGCGCCAGCAAGTACAAGGCCATCAGCAAAGGGTTATCAGGGCGAAACGCCTGACGGATCGCCAATGAAATCAACGTTACCAATCCGTAAAAGACCGCCAGTGTCAACCCGGTAGTCACCGTATAGGTCAGAATATTCGCCAGAACCCGGTCGACATCCAGCAAGCGGTAACGCAAGATGGCATAGGTTATGGATAGTGGAAATAAAATCAGCAACGGAAAGTAAATGGAGGCGCGAAATCCCTGAGCCGTGCTGCTGAAGGCAGTCGGCAGGAGGTAAAAGAACATTACCGGCAGAAACGACAGGCTGGCACCAAAAATGATCACCCGGCTCTGCTGGCGGATCACCGGCGAATCACTATCCAGAATGCGTGCGATAAGGAAAGCTAAAAACAGGCCGAGACCAACGGCTATATAAGCATAACTGAACTGCCAGGTTGTGATATAGGCAGTGGGAGAAGTGGGAGCCAGGATCTCCGAGATGACCGGGATGGCAAAGAACAGACAAAATGCCCATGAAATAAAACGCGTCGCAGGCCAGCGATCCACCAAGCGCATCTGCTTTGGAAAAACCAATGCCAGGTGGATAGTAGCACTGGCTGCGACCGAAAGGCTGACTGCCCACAATACCACAACGTAGTGGGTGGTATTCATGTCAAAAAACGTACTGGTGGTAATACTGACCGCAGCCGCGAAGACGAGTAATGCCCGGCTGGCGCGCAATTGAGCGCGCAGGCGATAAGCCCACAACCCAATGGCAAGAAAGATCAAGCCGACGCCGTAAGGAATAACGAACAAATTTACAAAATCTGCGACCGGCATTCGGATGGGAGTCACCTGGACGGACCGCAGCGATCCCGACGGTTGAAGGAACTCCAGGCGGACCGGTGCATTGCCATTGTCTGCCAGGAAAGCGTTGACCTGCTGAACTGTCTTGACGGGAATCGCATTCATGCTCGCCAATTGTTCCGGCCAGACTGCGCCGGCCTGATGGGCCGGCCAATCCTTCCCAACGATCTTGCTAACAACATTGTTCGGTTCGAGCAAAACCCCTATAAACGGCTGCTGGTAAAAACGAACTGCCCAGACAGGGGTTATTACCAGCATCGCCAAAGCCAGCAAAGCCGCAACGAGCGGCGGGACATGCGATAGCCAGACAAAACGGGAAGAGTGGGTTTCCACAGGAAGTTCTAATGATGACATGGTGAAATATTATACGCTAAAAGGGACTCTTTTCCTACCAATCTGGTTATAATTTCGGCATGAGTCCGATCCATATCCACTCCGGAGACGATGGCAGCACAGGCGTGCTTGGAGAAGGTCGCCTGCCAAAATATCATCCACGCATGGAAACCCTGGGAGTTCTCGACGAAGCTTCGGCGGCTCTAGGCATGGCGCGTGCCCATTGCAGAGCTGCGCAGACGGGAAGCGTGTTGAAAGAAGCGCAACGCGACCTGTATAACATTATGGCAGAAGTGGCCGCCACTGCGGAGAATGTCCAGCGCTTTCGGAAGCTGGACCCAGAGCGTGTGATGTGGCTGGAATCCAAAATCGAGGCGATCAGCGCCATCGCTCCAGCCCCTGCAGAATTCATCCTGCCTGGAGACAGCCTGCCCGGTGCAGCCCTGGCCATGGCACGGACAATCGTGCGACGCGCCGAAAGGCGAGTGGCAGAAAACCTGGATAAAGGCGAGATCGAAAACAGGGTTATGCTGCAATACCTGAACCGTTTATCCTCCCTATGCTTTGCCCTGGAACTGTTTGAAAACGAACAGGCCGGGAAACCCACGTCACTGGCAAAGGAAAAATGATCGGAACTTTCATCAACGTCGCCGCCATCCTGATTGGCGGCAGCCTTGGCCTGCTCTTTGGGGGCCGCCTGCCCGAACGACTGAAGGCAACTGTCATCGCCGGGATGGGGCTCTTCACCGCCGTCACCGGGATCAAAATGTTCCTGGAGACTCAGAACTCGCTGATCGTACTGGGCAGCCTGGTGATCGGCGCACTCCTGGGTGAATGGTGGAGAATCGAGGACGGCCTGCAGCGCCTGGGCGAGATACTCGAAAGCCGTTTCAGCCGGGCGGATAGCGAAAGCGGGCGGTTCGTTCGAGGTTTTATGGTGGCCTCCCTGCTGTTTTGCATCGGACCAATCGCAATTCTGGGCTCCATCCAGGCTGGCCTGACGGGCGATATCAACCTGCTGGTGATCAAATCGGTGCTGGACGGGTTCGCTTCGATGGCATTCGCATCGACACTGGGAGTGGGGGTCCTTTTTTCAGCCGCCATGATCCTGCTCTACCAGGGCAGCATTACGCTACTGGCGGCGCAGTTGAATGCACTCGCCACCAAACCAATGATGGCAGAATTGACCGCCACAGGCGGCGTGCTCCTGCTGGGTATCGCCTTGAGCAGCCTGTTGGAAATCAAAAAAATCCGGGTGGGCAATTTCCTGCCCGCCCTGGTGATCGCCCCATTAATCGTGTGGATTGTCAGCCTGTTCTAACCCGCAGGCATAAAAAAACAGGCGGTGTCCAATGAGACTCCGCCTGTTTTACTTTATATTTTTATTACTTGCCCGCCAGCGCGGCATCAATTGCCTGAGCGGTTTGAGAGAAGTCTGAAACCAGCTTTCCATCCACAAAAATAGATGGAGTGCCAGTGACGCCCAGCGACTGTCCTGTTGCCTGATCATTACTTATAACACTTGCATATTTCTTGGCCTGGTAACATTGGTTAAAAGCAGTCATATCGAGTTTTAAGTTTTCGGCCATGGTGACGAGACGAGCATCCGTGTAAAGGGAAGCGCTTTCCGTAATCTGGTTGGCATAGAGCGTGTCATGATAATCCCAGAAGTGACCTTGCTCGCTGGCGCATAAGGCAGCGTTAGCCGCGCGGTAGGATGCATCCGTGCCATCATTGCCATCGATCACGATATAAAAATGATAGGTGTAATAAACCTTGCCAGTATTTACATAATTCTGGATGAGCTGGGGCTCGACATTCTGTTCAAAGAACAGGCAGGCTGAACAGCGGAAATCTTCATACGCATTCAATTTGACCGGAGCGTTAGGATCCCCGAGGTGGAATCCATCCACCTTGGTACTGAAGACCCGCGGGGTAATGGTGATAACGGGCAGCGGGGTGGCATCTGCGGCAGTCCGGGTAGCATTTGCAGCCAGCGTAGCGTTATTAATCGATGGCAAAATGAGGGCGAAAGTCACCAATAGTGCACCCACCACCACCACGAAGATCACAATGATTCGGTTTCGGATCTGCTCGCGACGACGACGGTCGCGAATCTCCTGGCGTTTACTCATGAAATCTCCTTCCTTCCTTATTGTGGCAGGATTTTGCCATAATAGAGGCCATTTGTCCAGTCAAAGACTCCGTTTACTGGTCGAAAACGGGGGTCTTCTTATACGATTCTAATTCTGACTAATGCTTCGCAAGCCAGTCGAGCATGACCTTAAAGACTTCAGCCTTTTCCGGCTCATTATGGATTTCATGATACAAGCCATCCCATATCTTAAGGGTCACTTTATCTCCGGCCTTTTCCGCAAATTCCTGGCTGGCTTTTGCAGAAGTGATTGGGTCGGCGGATCCATGCATCAAAAGTAACGGCAGGGGAAATTCGGCAGCATGTTCCAGCGCCCAATTACCCGTCTCGTACATTTCCACAAATAGCCGCGCCGAGATCTTATCATGCACCAAAGGGTCAGTATCATAAGCACTTACCACCGCCTGGTCATGGGAAAGCCCATTGGTGTTCAACTTACTGTGCTGGGTAAAGCCGGGTGCAATACCATTCATAAGCCTACCAAGCGTTACCTGGGAGGCCGGCGGGGTGAAGGCCAGTCTCAACCAGGGGCCGGTAGCGATAACCCCGCGCAAATCCGGTTTGCGGCGCAGGGCATAGTTCAGCACCAAGTTGCCGCCCAGACTGTGCCCATAGAGAAATTTCGGTAAGCCGGGGTAACGCTCATCAACCTGGATAAAGAAAGAGGCAATATCATCCATCAAGGCATCATAAGACGTAATGTGACCGCGCGGACCGCCTGATTTACCATGCCCGCACAGATCAAAGCCAAGCATGGCGTAACCGGCTTCTGTCAGCGCGGCTGCAACGTGGTCATACCGCAGTATGTGCTCGCCAAGTCCATGGACAAGCATAATGGAAGCTTTAGGCACTCCATTCGGCTCCCACGCACGTGCGTACAAATCCAAGTCATCACAAGATTTCCAGTTCCATTCCGATATTTGCATATTATTTGACTCCTAGTTTGACCTTGAATTCACAGGCAGGCGCACCGGCAGCCTGGCATGAGATTTCTTCCACATCGGCATCCTGACCGGTGGCCCAGTAAAATGCCCCCTGGATCAAGCCAAGGGTTACAAAACAAATTGGTTCCGGGGAGGATTGGCCGAGTGTGGCAAGCCCGCAGTGATCCACCAGCAGCAGGTCAAGGTCGAGTGAATGGACGGAGGTCGACCCGCCAGCCTCGCGCAGGCGTGCAGCCAGGACTTCCAGTATACGCCTGCGGCGGGCCGGGACCGGCAGCCTGCGGGCAATTTCCAGCTCGGCTTTCTCAAGCAAACTTGCCTGGGAAGTCATGCGGTTCCACATGCCCTGGCCAATCCTCAGCAGGATGCCACGTGCACCACGTCCGTAATAAAGACGAAGCGCCTGTTGGATCGAGGCGTTGGCCCGGCAGGCCTGATCCGCATCCAGCCGTGCGAGAGAACCAGGTTCGAGAAGCGCCGGGGAAAGTTGATTCCCGGACAGGATTGCCGGTAATTTATCCAGGCCAACTTCCTGGGTGGCAGTTTCCATGAAAAGGTGAAACAGACGGCTTGAGAGCATGAATCAGGCCGGGTTGGTATCAATAACGGCATCTTGCGGGCTGACCATACTGTCTCCTCGTTACGGGACTTGCAATTGGTAAACCGGAAAGCGTTCCCCAGTCTCTCGAAAACCGGTTTTTTTGTAAAGGGCCAATGAAGCAGCGTTATCACTCTGGGTGTTGACCGTCAGACGGTACATCGCATGACGATCAGCCTGTTGGATCAAGTCAGCTATCAAGGCACGGCCCAGCCCGAGGCCTTGCAGCTCCGGACGGACTGCCAGCCTGGCAAGGTGGGCTCCAAGGGGATTGCGCGTACTGAGCTGATATCCAAGCACCTGCCCATTTGCCTCGATCACGGTTGCCAATACCGCCTGAGGATAGGCGCGTTCCAGGGATGGGAGAGAATTCTGCCAAAGCGGGTCGAAGGCGGCTGCGTCCACTTCGGCCACTGCGGGCAAATCATACTGCAGCATGGACCGAATTGAGTAACCAGCCGGCAAGGAAACCTCCATGGGTATCTGTCCTTCGCGTTCGAGCATCACTATTGACTGATGGCTGGAAAAACCGCTGGCGATAAGCAGACCGTGATACCACTCCTGTAAAACGATGGCCGCGGCCAAAAAATGGCCCTGACGAGTCAATTCAAGGCGGGCCGCCTGCCAGAGTGACTCCCAAGCTTCGCCAAGGGATATCTTCCCGGAGGTAACAAACAGGCGCACCCAGGCTACCATGGGCGGGTCCGGCGGACAGGCCAGCGCTGAAAGAATCTGTCCCTGGCTTTCGAGCACGAAGAAGGGCGGCGACCCAAGCCAATCCAAAGGATAACGCCAATCCAGATGGCGGTGGTTATAGGGGCTGAAGTGCATCAAATTGGCAATTTGACGCTGGTCCGTCAGTGCTGCAGATCGTACCCGAACATCCAGACCGACCATCATAGGCGGACGAACAGGATTTTCTTCATCAAACGTTGTTTTGCAGTTGGGTTTGTGACACCCGCCAACCCAGACTGCAAGGTGATAACCGAATCGTAAAATTTGAAGCGACGAAGATACAGCATGGAAAGCAATTGGAATATCTGGGCGCGCATGTCGCCCTCATGTGCCTTTTCAAGAGCATCGCCGGCGCGTTTGTAAGAATCGATGGCATCATTCCAGCGTTTGAGAGCTTCAAAAGCAGAAGCCTGGTTAGTCAACGCCATGCCCTGGCGCCGGAAATCCTGCGCAGCTTCGAAGATCTTATCAGTGCCTGCTACTGCATCCAGGGCCGCTTGCGGTTCTCCGCCAAGCAACAGGGCTACAGAGCGGTTGTTCTGCATCTCGGCTGCCATGAGTGGATCACCCGTACTTGCATAGGCCGAGGCAGCTTCGGAGAAGACCTGTGCAGCCTGAGGGTAATCTCCAGCCTGGTAAATCTGCTTAGCCTTTTCAGTGAATTCAGATGGAGAAAGGTTGTTTGTCATATTTAGAAAGTTATATCCAATAGATCTTCGGCCACGGAACGCAATTTACTGGTAGACATACCACTCAACTTCATGGCCAATTCCAAATAGGGCCGGTTAACCGGTTTGGATACAAAACTCTGTAATTCGGGCGGTAACTCTAAAAAGTCCTGAACGGCTTTTTGTTGGATCATCCATTTGCCGATGGGACCAGTCTGGTCAAAGATTGCTTCGATCTGGCCACCGAGCAACGCCACCAAGCCTTCCAATTCGGGCAGTGGAACAGGACGCTCACCCAATTCAAAAGCTTTCAATCTTGCCACGGAAATACCCGATTGTTCAGAAAGTACCCGCAAGGAGAGACTGGCATTCTCACGCTGCTGGCGCAAGAGCGCCCCAACGATGCGCTGACGGATACCGATCAAGGCTGAAAGATTCATGCCGCTCGTGAGTGGGGCATCGTCCGACATGGCGTCCTTGCTCCAAAAATGGCGCATGTGCAGGTGAAGGGAATACGCCAGCACTTCCAGTTCCGGCAGGGAAGGCGCGTTACGGCCTTCTTCCCAGGAACGAAGAATACCGCTGGTCACACCCACAAGCTGTGCACATTCCGGAAGGGTCTTGCGCGCGGCCAAGCGGGCGTCCCGAATTAGAACCCCTAATTTTTTGGAACGAAGAGCAACCTGGACTTGTATACTCATGGGATTTCCTCACAATTCCTTAGGCACGATAAAATTATTATAGCAGAGAAACTGCGCAATCATTTACGTTTCGAGTGGGCCATTACCATATCCGCGGCCGTAACCCCGAAAATATCTGCTCCAAGTTTATACCCGGCTACTTCCAGCCGAGGACCGAACAGCGGCCGGATCCCGGTCGATTTATGCTGGCCGAGGATTTTTCCATCTGCATCCACTCCGGTCTGGTTGAATTTGAATATGTCCGTCAGGACAATTACATCGCCTTCCATGCCAGCTACTTCTGTAACGGCGGTAATTTTGCGGGCGCCATCGCGTAAACGCGACATCTGGACAACGACATCCACAGCCGAAGAAATCTGCTGCCTAACAATTTTTAATGGCAGGTCCATCCCGGCCATCATTACCAGGGTTTCAAGCCGGGAGAGCGTGTCGCGTGGGGAGTTGGCATGTATGGTAGTCAAAGAACCGTCATGGCCAGTGTTCATGGCCTGGAGCATATCCAAGGCCTCACCGCCGCGGCATTCGCCGATCACAATGCGGTCAGGGCGCATGCGCAGAGAGTTACGCACCAATTCACGAATGGTTACCGCGCCGTGTCCTTCCACACTGGGCAACTTGGTTTCCAGGCGGACGACATGCTCCTGCCGAAGCTGCAATTCGGCTGCATCTTCAATAGTAACGATGCGTTCCTCTTCCGGAATAAAACCAGACAGCACATTCAAGAAAGTGGTTTTCCCGGAACCGGTTCCGCCGGAAATGATGATATTCAAGCGACCGAGAACGCACGCGCGCAGAAACTCAGCAATGCCCTGTGTCAGGGATTCAGAATTCGATCAACTGTGCGATCGACAATTTTTCTTTTCGGAATTTTCGGATCGTGAGAGAGGCGCCATCGATGGCACAGGGAGGCACAACCGCATTGACACGCGATCCGTCCGGCAGACGGGCATCCACCATGGGGCTGTCGGCGTCGATATGGCGACCCAGCGGCGAAACAATCCGATCGATTATTTTTAAGACGTGAAGATTGTCCTCGAAAACGACATTGGTGCGTTCAAGCCGTCCTTTTTTCTCAATGTAAACCTTTTTGGGTCCGTTGACCATCACCTCGGTAACATCCGGGTCATCGAGGAATGGTTGGATGGGACCGTAGCCAGTGATTTCATCTAGAATGTAGCGGAGAAGATATTTCCGATCTGAATCAGAAAGGTTGACCTTAACCTGTAACAAGGCTTCTGACAGGCGATCCTGGATGACCTTCTGGCGCTTATCCGGCGCGAGGTCGTCCACACTGAGGCTTTGCATGACCGTCGTAACCAGGTATTGACGCAGCTTGGTGTAATCTGGATTAGATGAATTGGGAGAGGGATTCACGCTTAATGAAGTCATTCTGCGTTTCCCTTGGGTGAGTCAGCGTTCTCGCCAACGGGCATTACCCAAACAATCTCGCTGCGGCGCACTGCCAAAAAGTTAGCCTGATAAAGGATCTGATTGTCTGATGAATAAATGACGGCCTCAGTGACGGCTACAAATTTATCCGGAAGATCCAATTCATCCTTAAGGCGCCTGTCCTGGCTGACATGGATATTCCCATGGATCCGGTGAGTGACTGTCTGGATCATTACAGAAACAGGGGTTTTAGCAATAACATCCGTATAGAATTTACCATTATCATCATATTCAATAGTCATACGATCCTCCGGTAAACCATCAAAGAGCGTGAAATTGATCCATTCCAATCTTCCGGCTGGCTGACTGGTTCAACAGTCCTGGAACCGGATTGTCTGGAAAGCTTGAGGCCTTCAGCTCTTGACAGTCATTAGGCACAGTAAAATTATCACCCATTAAGGGCATGGTAAACATGCCGGGCCGTTGCTGTAAATCATGACGATTGCTTCAGCCGGCGGAATCCACATCAATCACAGGAACAGAAACAGGCCTGATTTCCACGCAAAACCTATATATAGAATCACGCCCAGGAACAACAGACGAAGGTAATCTCAATATGAAGCCAGGCCAGAGTAAATCAGCCTTCAATCGGCGGCATAAGGTAGCCCAGCCCGGAACGGGTTACGATGTGTTTCGGTTCGTGGGGATCGGATTCCACCTTTTGCCGCAAACGGGCAATCGTGACCCACAGGATTTCCTTATCATCACGATATTCCGGCCCCCAAACACTGGTCAGCAATTCTTCGGCCGATAAAACCTTGCCAATATTGTGCGTAAATTGGAGCAGGAGGCGGTATTCCGTGGCTGACAGATAGACAGGCACTTCGCCCAGCCATACTTCCGCCCGTGCAAAATCAATGCGAAGGTTTTCGTGCGTAAAGAAGCGGTCCTGGCCTGTCTCTGCAACCTGGGCGCGACGAAGTACCGCCCGGACACGCGCCAGCAATTCCATCACCGAAAACGGCTTTACAAGGTAATCATCGGCGCCCACATCCAGTCCCCGCACGCGATCATGCTCTTCGCCTTTGGCCGTCAACATGATGATAGGTACGGTCGAAAATTGACGGATGCGCTGGCAGGCGGTGAAACCATCCATACGCGGCAGCATCACATCCAACAGGATCAAGTCCACAGGATTGGATGAGAAAGATTCCACAGCCTCCTCACCATCCATAGCAGTCGAGACCTGGTAACCTTCCGTCGCCAGGTTGGCTTCAAGGAGGCGGAGGTAACGAGGTTCGTCATCAACAACCAAAATACGCACAGACATGGAGCTCCTTTCTTAGGGATTTTCCCTTTCACGTACAGGCAACTCGATCAGGAACGCGGTACCTTTTCCGGGGGTAGTATTAACCGAAATTTGGCCGTGGTGGGCCTGAACAATCTGTTTGCAGATGAAAAGGCCCAACCCGGCGCCGCGTTTGGTGGAATGACCTGAGACACGGTAGAAACGCTCAAATAAGAATGGAAGGTGCTCCGAAGGAATCCCGGGTCCCTGGTCTGCAAAAATGACGGTTTGTTTATCTTTATCAACCTTGAGCGAAATGGAAATCCTTGACCCGGGCGCATACTTGACGGCATTGTCAATCAGATTGCCGAAAACCTGGGCCAGGCGAACTGAGTCAGCTTGAATGGGGCCGACAGGCATAAGGTCTTGAACGATCTGCAGATCTTTATGCCGGTTCTGAATGCGCATGACAACATCCCGGAGAAGCGAATCCAAACGGACGGGTTGGAAATCCATGGACATGCTGCCGCTCTGCAAACGCGCCGAATTAAGAATGCGGTCGATCAGCGTTACGAGTTGATCGGACTCTTCGTCAATAATATTCAGGAATTCACGCTGGGTGGCAGGGTCCCAAACCGTATCAGATCGAAGCAATGAGGTAGTGTAGCCTTTGATAAACCCGAGAGGGGTGTGCAACTCATGCGACATGGTAGCGATGAAATCGTCCTGAAATTGAGCTCTCTGCCGGGCAATTTCGAGCTGGTTCTTCGTATCCCGCAAAGCGCGGCTCTCAAATATTCGGGCTGTTTGAGCGGTTGCCAGAAGAGCCAATGGCATCTGTTCGACTGAATATTCCGGCCCGCCAAATCGAACAAATACGATGGCGCCAATCCCGGTGGAGAGTTTAAGAGGCAGACCAAGCAAGTACGGCAAGGTGATACGATCAGTGGAAGGCAAACTCGAAGGCGTTGTGGCGACGATTTTGTCGGTCGCGACGACCTGGTTGGCGATTTCCTCGCCCCAGGAGGCTTCGGCTTCCTTGCCGCGACCGCGACCGACCGAGCGAGCGTAAACGGCTTCCGGAACCGAACCGGCATTTTCGACCAGATAGATCGCCAGGTTATCAAATACAAAAATTTTACGCAACATAAGAATGAGGGAATTGAGGGCTCGCTTCCAATCGTCCTTATCGATTGAATCACTCAATTTTGTATAAAACTCAAGTGTTTCGCCGTCCATCTCATCACCATTACCTGTCGTTCTTGGAACCTTCCAGCGCTGCCAGGAGCGGGAAGGAAAAAGTAGAGCCTTTGCCTTCTTGTGATTTAATTTCAACCATCGATCCGTGAGCGCTGACAATCTCCTTCACCAACGCCAGTCCCAGACCGGTTCCGCCGTAACGACGGGTGGAGGAAGCATCCAACTGATGGAAAGGTTCAAAGACCTCTGCCAGCCGGTTGGCGGGAATACCTATCCCGGTATCCGCCACGATAACTGATACAAGCTTGTCAGACTCTTTCTCAAGCGAGAGGCTGACCTGTCCACCCGAGGGTGTAAATTTGATGGCGTTATCAATCAATTGGAGGATGGCCCAGGAAATCTTCTCCTCATCTGCTTGTACCGAAGGAATATCGGCCTTGTTTTCGAAAACCAAGGAAACTTTCCGATCCTGGGCCTTCGGGCGTGAATAATTAATGATTTCTTGCGCCACTTTGTACAGGTTGACAGGTGTCAGGCGCAGAGTCATCTCGCCGCGGGCTGCCAGCGAGAACAGGATCAGGTTATCAATCAGGCTTTCCAGGCGCCCGGCGGCCTTCTGGCTGACCTGCAGCGCATTGCTCTGGTCATCGCTGAGTGGACCGAGAGTGCCGGTTGACAGCAATTCCAAATAGCCCTTTACGTGCGTCAACGGCGTGCGCAATTCATGGGAGATGTTCGCAACGAAATTTGCTTTCATCTGACTCAATTCAGAAAGCTTGCGCAGCGCTTCCTGAAGTTCTGAAGTCCGTTCTTTGACGCGCTCTTCCAAAAAACGGTTGGCAACCTCCAGGGCATTCCTCAGTTGGATGATCTGCTCAGTGACCGCATGGTCAATTTGGCGGCGAGTGAGCAAGTTGAGATCGATCAGCGCCTCGCCCAAAAGGAAACGCTGGCCCTGGCTCTGCTTCTCTTTCTGATAGGCAAGGGCTCTGTGCAGATCTCCATCCGTAATTTGGCCGGTCTGAACGAGGTGTTCTCCCAAGCGGGGTACCAGGACTTCAGGGGTCAGTGGTGTGGTCATTGAAGCATCCTCATGACTGCCAAACCCAATTCCCTGCAACCATGGTCGACACAGGCTGGATCGAATAGAGTTCGGCCGGATCGCAGGTGAACGGGTCGGTCTCGATAACGATCAAATCAGCCAGGAATCCGGCAGACAGTTGTCCAAGGCGGTCTTGCATTCCGGCCGCGTAGGCCGGCCCTGACGTAAATCCTTCGAGCGCCGAATTGACCGTCAGGCGCTGCTCAGGATACCAGCCATCCGGTCCCGGAGTGCCATCCGCACGGCGCCTGGTAACGGCAGCATGCAAGCCGTGAAACGGGTTTGGGCTCTCGACCGGTGCATCCGAGCCAAAGGCCAGCCGTGCGCCGTGTTCCAACTGGGTGCGCCATGCATAAGAAAAAGCCGCCCGCCTGCCGAGAAGTTGATCTGCCATTAACATGTCTGAAACAGCATGAACCGGCTGCATGGATGCGATAATACCCAACCCAGCCAAACGCCCGGCGTCCTCTGGATGAATTGTCTGGACGTGTTCCATGCGGTGACGCAAAGCCGGTAAACCATTCTGACGCTCATAATCACGCAAAAGAGCAAATCCATCCAGGACCTCGCGGACAGCCCGGTCACCGATGGCATGCACAGCCAGGCTGAGTTTGCCAGCAGCAGCCCGGCATCCAATTTCGAGGAGTTTTTCGGCATTTAATATTAGAATACCACGATTTTGGGGCTCGTCAACATAGGGATCGAACATTGCAGCAGTATGTGGGCCGAGAGCGCCATCCGAGAAGAGCTTTACAGAACCAATGCGGAGGAAATCATCCCCAAATCCGGTTTGCAGACCAAGCTCTACGGCCAGAGGGAAGGCCTCGAAAGGAATGGATTTCAGCACACGCAGATGCAACTCGCCACGCGCTTGCAGAAGCTGCAGTGCCATGAAACAGGTGCGCCTGTCAAAATCATGGACCCCGGTCAGCCCCATGCGCCAGAGGGTTGGAATGAACTGCTGGAAAATTTTTGCGAGAGCCTCCGGAGCCGGTTCGGGAATTACCTTCTCGACAAGTTCGAGAGCCTGCTCGAACAAAATGCCAGTGGGTTGTCCGAGTGGGTCACGCTGAATGCTTCCATTAGCCGGATCCGGGGTGGATGAGGTGATCCCGGCCAGCTTTAGTGCAGCACTATTCACCCAGGCCACATGCAATGATTTAGCCGATAGATAGACAGGGTTGTGCGAGGCGATTGCATCCAGGTCGGCTGCTGCCGGCCATTCTCCGCCCCAGACATTTTGGTTCCAGCCATGACCGCGCACCCACTCTCCAGGCGGCGTCTGCTGGAGGCGTTCAGCCAGCCTGGACAGGATTTCCTGCTCTGGAATCCAGCTCACAGTTTACAACATACTGGCTCAGCGCACATTCTTGAAGGTGGATGTGAGCATCCGTCAGACCGGGTAAAATGATCCGCCCATGCATGTCTGCGTGCTCAGCCTGTCCATACTCGTCCAGGAGTTCTTCACCGCCCACCGCAACAATCCACCCGGACTCGATGGCAAGGGCTGAGGCAACCCTGCGGGCCGGGTCGAGCGTGTAAACGCGGGCATTGTGGAGGAGTCTCATAATAGCAGCTCAGGGGTGGATGGCATCTCCCTGCCGGATCACTCTTTCAATAACCGCCCCACCAGGGCATTCAATTCTTCATCGGAATAATAATGGATCGTGACGGTTCCGCCTTTGCGGCCCGCACGCAATGAGACCTTTGTCCCCAGGCTCGAGCGCAGGCGTTCCTCCAGCTCGGCTACTTCGGGGATGGCAGGCGGCGCTGGTTTGCGGGTTGGTTTAGCTCCCGAGAGTTTACGAACCAATTCTTCGGTCTGACGGACATTAAGTTCCTGAGACAGAACAGTCCGCAGAGCAGCCGTTTGGGCTTCGGGGGAGGTGAGCGCCAGCAGGGCACGGGCGTGGCCTTCCGAAACACGACCTTCGATAAGGGCATTTTTGACTGCATCCGGAAGTTTAAGCAGGCGCAGGGTATTGGTGACTGCCACGCGGCTCTTGCCCACGCGTGCCGCAATGTCTTCGTGGGATAAGTCAAAGTCTTCCGCCAATTGACGATAAGCTTCCGCCTGTTCCAGCGGCGACAAGTCAGAACGCTGAACATTTTCGATAATAGCCAGTTCCAGGCGCTGCTGATCGGTGGCCTGACGGATGAGCACTGGAACCGTGGCCAGGCCCGCCAGGCGGGCGGCCTGCAAACGGCGTTCCCCGGCAATCAAGACATAGCGCCCTTCCATGTCGCCCGGGGTGACGATCAAAGGCTGAAGCACTCCGTGCTCGCGAATGGAAGTGGTTAATTCCACCAGCTCCTCAGGATGCATCATACTGCGCGGTTGGCGCGGGTTGGGGAACACCAGGTCAACCGGGACCAGGATGACACCATTTTCGGTAAGCGCATTTTCCCCGCCAGGGATAAGCGCTCCCAGACCGCGTCCAAGACCGGATTTTTGGGCCATAAAATCCTCCTGAGCTATTCTACACTTTCCAATACGGCAACGCCGTCAGTTTTTAGTAATTCGCGTGCCAGCGCCTCATAGGACCTGGCTGCGCTCGAACCAGGCGCATAGGATGAAACCGGCAGACCATACGAGGGGGCCTCCGCCAGGCGCACGCTGCGCGGAATAATCGTCTCGAAAACTCTTTCCGGAAAATACTTTTGAACTTCAGCTACCACGTCCTGAGACAGATGCGTGCGACCATCAAACATGGTCAGAATAACCCCGCGCACCTTAAGAGTGGGGAATAGAGCCGTGCGAACGCGCTGAATCGTATGCGTCAATTCACCCAGCCCTTCAAGCGCCAGATACTCACACTGCACCGGGATCAAGACGCCATCCTTGGCAGCCATTAACCCGTTGACCGTCAGCAAGCCAAGGGAGGGCGGACAATCGATCAGAATATAGTCGTACCGTTCCTCCAGCACCGCAAGCGCCTGTTTCAGCTTTGATTCGCGGCCAAGTTCATTAACCAGTTCCACTTCTGCGCCAGCCAGGGCTGGCGAAGACGGCAGAATGGCAAGCTTGAGGCGCGGGTTTTGGAGCACCAGGGCAGTGGCCGGTGTGCCGCCCAACAAGGCTTCATAGGTCCCACCTTTGACGACATGTTTGTCCACGCCCAGCGAGGAAGTTGCATTGGCTTGCGGATCGGCATCTACAATCAAGACCCGCTGCCCGAACTGCGCCAGATAAGCACCTAGATTGATGGCTGTAGTGGTTTTACCCACCCCGCCTTTCTGATTGACCAGGGTATAAACGCGTCCCACTAGATGACCTCCACCAGGCAGCTTTGAATTTCTTCCTTGGTTGGAATTCCATCCAGCCCACGACGCGTCACCGAATAAGATGCAAGGTGCGTGGCAAACCTGGCTGCGGCCCAGGGATCATGCGTAGTCGAAAAACGCCAGAAAAAGGCTGCCGCAAAAATATCCCCGGCACCAGTCGGGTCCACTTCCTGGAGCTGCAAGGCCCGGAATCGCCTCAGATCACCATTCCAATACAGGCGCGCCCCGGCTGCACCCTCCGTCACAGCCAGCACGCGGCATTTATCCGCCATTGCTTCGATCTGCTCTTCATCCCCACCCACGTCCTCAATACTGAGGACCGCGGCGTTGGCCTTCGATAACGAATGCAAGGCTTCAGGCCAGGTACCGATATGGACACGCCCGCCGCCATCCCAGGTTCGCAACCAGCCCTGAGGAGTTAATCCGAGCATGGAGGAAGGAAATCTCCCGTCCGCCAGGCTCTTGCCTTCCCTGGCAACCGGCCCAACATGGATGATGGGGGTGTTCAACCAAACCGCAGGGATATCTTCAAACTGGAGGTCAGGTGCGGTATGGTGGATGAACTGCTCGCGACCCTGCGGTTTATACACGTTCTCAAAGGTAGTACTATGTTTGGCCGGGATGATCCTTATCTGGATACCGTCCAGCACATCCAGCGGCACCTCCCCACCCCAGGCTGTAACGATGCCAACGCGCAGACCGAGAGCGTGAGCAGTTAGCCCAGCATAGGCGACGGTCCCACCCAGGCGCGGACCAGCGCTGGTCAGGTCACATGCGAGGTGACCAATGACCAGATAGTCCACCGGCTCGAGGGGGACAATATTTTTCATAGGTAAATTATACCTGACCGGGAGGGTAATAAGTACATCTGGGATAAACTTCGTCATCTGTGAGTTTGGAGGTCAGGTGGACGACATGCCATCCGGCGGCGATCGTCGGCTCCAGGAACTGGGGCACCGAATAGGAAAGCGGAGCCAGGATAACCGGGCTCCGCTTTATCGTTTGTATTGCGCGGATTTATCTAATCCGTTTCCTTCCAGATCGGATCGCGCAGGAGCAGCAGAACGACCAGCGCACACAGAACCAGAGCGGGGATGCCCATGCCAAAAGACATGACGACACTGACCGGCGTTACCACCGCGACCAGGAAAAAGGACAGGGCCTGGTTATTGAGCGCATGCAGGTAAGCCGCCGTCCACACGCCCTTCGATTTAAACACGGCATAAGCCAGGAAGTACGACAGCACCACCGTGTAACCGGTCATCAGCAGCGGGCCGAGCACCGGCTGTCCAGGATAGTTATAGCCCATCAAGATGATCGGCCAGTGCCAAACACCCCAGATGATGCCCAGCAGCCCCACCCCACGAACGCGCCCGAGGTGGACCAGCTCGCTCTGCAGGTAACCACGCCAACCGTATTCCTCGCCAAAGGTGATGATCAGCCCCAGGATCGGGCCAATGATGATCACGTTGAGGATGGTCGAAGCGAGCAGTGCCATTGGTGGGATGGAGGCAGTCGCCCCGGCCGGGTACAGCTTGGTGACATCGGCCAGCGTGCCGAACTTAAAGACATAGTTCAGCAGCGTCTCCAGGCCATAGAACAGTACCATGGCCAGCCCATACAGAAGCCAGATGCGGATCTTGCCGAAGGCCATGCCGGCCCCGGCGAAGGATTGTGGCCCGCCGCGCCAGCGCAGCACCCCCAGCAGCAGCAGCCCAATCACGCTGAATATCAGTAGATAACCGTTGAGCATTGTGGACAGCGCCGGCTGGATTGACCCAACGACCACTGCGACCAGATAGGCGAATGTCATCAAGAAATAATAATAGATGAACCAGCGCGAGGCAGTGCGGTTGGTCTTGTAGTAGATCGGGCTTTCTTTAAAAAAGAACATGCCCAGCAGCATGGCCGCCAAAGCCGGCATCAGCATCTGGAACGGAAGCAGCAGCGTGACCAACGGATGGGTCAGACCACCCTTCAGATACAACACCAGGTCGATCAGCCAGGCCAGCCCAAACGACAACCCGATGTAAGCCCAGACGTGCGGCCAGTTGACCGTCCGGCGGGCGGCTATTTCGGAAACAGACAACGGCTTAGCGATCGCCTGCAACGGCTGTGAAGGATCCGATTGTGCTGAAGAAATAATGTTTAACCGTTTCATTTCTTACTCCTTTTGAATTGTGCGTTCGTAAATGATAACCCCTATAATAAAAAAAAGACCCTCCCGATGGGAGGGTATTCGGCTGGTCGAGTGGCCAGGTGGTAAAGAAATAGTGCCCGCCTGGTCAAGCGGACACTAATATTTTTAGATATTAAAGGTGAGTTCAAAAGGTAGTTGACGTATTAATACCATTAAAGCGTCGGCCGTCCCTGAATTAATTATTTCGGGACAATTGTTACTTTACGTTGAGGTTCTTCGCCAATCGATTGAGTGGAAACATTCGGGTGGTCACGCAGTTCAAGGTGTACGATACGCCGTTCGGCAGCCGTCATCGGCTCCAGAACCTGGCGGCGGCCGGTTTTAATGGCCTGGTCGGCCATACGGACTGCCATCTGGCGCAATTGGCGTTCACGGCGCGCGCGGTAGCCTTCCACGTCAACCACCACCTGCACCCAGTGCTCCACCTGCTTACTCACAATAAGATTTACCAGGTATTGCATCGCATTCAGGATTTCAGCCCGGCGGCCGATCAGGACACCCAGGTCGTCACCATGGATATCCACCAGAACCGGACGCT
Organism: uncultured Chloroflexia bacterium; assembly: GCA_963776475.1. Classification (GTDB taxonomy): domain Bacteria; phylum Chloroflexota; class Anaerolineae; order Anaerolineales; family Villigracilaceae; genus UBA877. Next base: position 41,798 of record CAVZMZ010000011.1, on the reverse strand, counting down.
GGCCCTCTTCGTCCGGCTCGCCATAGCGGACTTCGATGCGGGCCGTAATCTTCATTTTTTCCAGGAGTTCGGCCACGGTCTGGCGCGAAACGAAAAGGAGATTATCGTCCAATACACTGAAATCGGCTTCTTTGGCCTCGGTAGCTTCAGCCGGCCAGGATTGAGGCGCGGCGGCTGGCTTTTCCTGTTTTTCAGGGACACCGGCCTCGGGTTCAGTCTGGGGCAGCTTGACCGTCAGGCGAACTCGCGCCTGGCGCCCGCCAATGCCCAGCAATCCCCGGCTGCCTTCATCCAGCACTTCAACATCGACTGCATCTTTGGCCATACCAAGTTCAGCCAGACCTTGTGCTATGGCCTCCTCGACATTCGGGGCAATTTTCTCAAGGGTAGTACGCTCGTTCATTTTTTCCTCGTTGCTAGTGCCGTAGCAGGCTTCTGGCCCGGGATCAATGCCTTCCAATTTACCTTCCCAAGCATGGCATACTGGGCAATACCGATCAGGTTGCCGGTGATGAAGTAAACAGAAAGCCCGGAAGCAAAAGTAAGGGCAAAGTAACCCAGCAGAAGTGGCATATAGAGTGCCATCATCTTGCCCATCATGGCGCCCTGGTCATTCGGATTGGTCGTTGCCGGCATGGTCACTTTCGATTGAACGTAGGTGGTGATGGCTACTATGATTGCCAGCAGCGGGATGGCATAACCGAAGAGATAGATGCGCTCCGGTTGACCCAGGTTCATCCAAAGGAACTTACTGTTGAGCGGTACCAGGTTACCGACCGGGATAAAGGAATAAACCGTGCGTGTAAGGGTGAGTAATTGGATCGGCGAGGCCGCCATGGCACGCGTGATGCTCTGGTACAGCCCAAAAATGAGTGGAATTTGGATCAAAGATGGCAGGCAGGAGGAGAGAGGATTGTAACCAATCTCCTTATAATACTTCATCTGCTCCTGAGCCAGCTTTTCCTTATCATCCTTATTTTTCTTCTGGATCTCAAGCCATTCTTTTGAATTCTGCATTTCCTGCATCTTGGTACTGCCCTTGATCTGGGAGGCCATCAAGGGGTGCGTGATCAAGCGGATAAGAATGGTGAACAGGATTATCGCAATCCCGAAATTCCCGCCGATCAATTTATAAATCATCAGCAGGGCGTTGGTAAATGGGTTAACAATTATGGTTTCCCACATAGCTCACATCCTATTTAGCAGGGATAAATGACCACTTGACCGTTCCAGTTTGGTCAAGGGCCACCAGCGTAGCAGTCCCACCTGTCGGAGCGATCAGAACCAGACTTCCGGCAGCAACAGGTGAAGAGTATATTTTTCCAGCAACAGCAATGGGACGCGGATTCTTTCCCGTTTTGTCAACATAATAAACGTTTCCCGCTTCCGTTCCTATGACGATGGCATCAGCAGTTACCAGCGGCATCCCAATAATTGCACCATTAAGAGATTGTTTCCAGGGCTGGCCGGTGCCGCCTACGGGATAGGCATACAATGAACCATTGCCATCTCCGAAGTAGAGAGAATTGGCATCCAGAGCGGGTCCGGACCAGATCCAATTGGCGGTGGTCTTTTCAGTTGTGGTTAGAGATTTGGCCGCGCCAGTGGATGAATTCATGGCATAAATTGTCCCGCCGTAAGTCCCTACGTAGAGCGTTTTATTAGTTCCAAGTACTGGCGAACCCAGCACCGCCCCATCTACTTTATCCATCCAGACTTGTTTGCCACTCTGTGCATTGACCGCATAGACTCGGCTGCCAAGAGTGCCGAAGTAAACATTCGTCCCATCCGACACGGGTGCTCCCCACAGGGATTGATCGGCTTGGAAGGTCCACTGGAGTTTCCCCTGCAGATTCAGAGCGTACAAATTGTAATCGGCATTGGGAGCATAGATCATATTATCAGTAACCAAAGCGCCGCCAATCCAGCGATCACGGGCATCGGTGAACTGCCAGATGGATTGGCCGGTCTGCGGGTTAAGACTGTAGAGTTTCTTATCAAACCCGCCAACGATCAGCTGGCCATCGGAAGTCAGGGCGGGCGTAGCATCGAAAGGGTTGGCTGAAGCCTTGTCGGGATAGCGCCAGGTCTGTGCGCCGGTCTGTAAATTCACTGCGTAGACGTATGAGCCGCCAGATATATAAGCATTCTTGGCATCCGCTGTAACCCCGGGCCAGGAGGAGGCTGTCAGACCGGCTGCACACCCACTTAGGATCACGGTCATGGCCAGCAACAAGCCGATCAAAATAATAAATTTATTCTTCATGATTCAGTTTTCTCCTAAGGAACGGGGTCGTAACCCCCGGGATTGAACGGGTTACAGCGCAACACCCGCCAGACCGCCATTGCCCCACCCTTGATCACACCAAATTTATAGACTGCCTGGTATCCATAGTGCGAGCAGGATGGATAGAAGCGGCAGGTATCGGGTGGCAGGGTCTTGGCAAAAGTCATCTGGTACAAGCGGATGAGTCCCAGCAGCGCCAGGCGCGGCAGGTTCCAAACTGTGCGGGGCAGGTCACGCAGGCGCGGCTCGTTAGGATAATCGCTGGGTAAACTTCTAAGGCTCATGGGTCTGGAGAACGAGGCCAGCTCGCTCGAGCAAATTGGATAACGCCGCACGGGTATGTTGGAGATCCGATTTGGGCAGTGGAGAACGGGCGATCAGCAGCAAGTCCGATCCGAGGGCTGTCTGCGGCAACAATTCGTTCATCGCCGCTCGCAGCAGGCGTTTGGCCCGGTTGCGTTTTACTGCATTCCCAACCGCCAGACCGGCGCTAACCCCCACACGCAAGCCGGATTTTTCCGATTTCAAGGCATACAATACAACAAGCGGGTGGGCATACGACTTGCCAGAACGCCGCACCCGCTTGAAATCGGTAGACCCGGTCAGGCGAAAGCACCGTTTCACCTGTACTGCCTCACACTATCCCGCGCGAATGTTATTCCTTCGCACGTTAGATTTCTTACCAGCGGACGTGCTTGATGTGGTTGTTGCTGCGGACAGTCAGCCGGATGCGACCTCTCAGACGCCTCCGCTTAAGCACCTGGCGACCATCTGCGCTTGACATGCGCTGGCGAAAGCCATGCACGCGCACGCGCCGCCGGATTCTTGGTTGATATGGACGTTTCGTTGCCATTCAATTACCTCGAAAATAATTATTAAAACACCAAACAGCGGATTTTCCGCCGGGGTTTTCGTGTCAGTCCCGGTATGGGATAGGGACGGGTGGCAATTATAACCGAGGGATGGGATTCGGTCAAAGGCAAACAACGTTAGAAATGCGTTAGTAAGATGGCTGGCGCAGCCTGAAATAGGGCAGCCTGCGAGGCGGATACGGCTGCCAGATTCAGTTATCGCTTAAGGCACCAGGCAGGATGGCATTTCCGGCATAGAATCCGCGGTAATCTTCAGGCAGAAGCCCGGCGATTACACGCATTATCAGGTCCGCGTTGCGCTGGCGGGATTCGCGCCGCTCCGCCCCTTTGCCTTCCGCCGGCGGGAGCAGTATCGGTTTACCAATACGCATCTCCAACTGCGGATGCTTGCCTGTGGAAGCTTTCTGCCAGAAATCATCCGTCGTGCCTATGATGGCAACCGGGATCACCGGCACACCACTCTGTTCGGCGATATAAGAGACCCCAGGTTTGGCCTGCCGCAGGCCAGGAGCGTGAGAACGTCCGCCTTCAGGCGCAATTAGCAGCGGGGATCCACCGCGCAGGGCCGAAAGTACACTATCCATAGCGGCGCGATCATAATCGCCACGGTGGACCGGGATGCCACCCCACAGGCGCGCCAGGATATTCTGTCCGGGTCTTTCCCAGACGTCCGATGCACCCAATGCCTCCAGTTGTTCAGACCAGAACGCACCTACAAATGGCGCCTCGAACAGGGAGATATGGTTAATGACAGCAATGTACGGACGACGTAATGGAACATTCTCTTTGCCGGTGATCTTCACCCGCGCGAGGGCATAAAATATTAAGCGTAGAACAATTCGAATTAGAGGACGTGCCAGCCAGCGGCGCCACCACGCCAGGTGATATTCAGCTACCGGCATAAGGCCTCCACTTTCACAAAAACCTCGTCTGCATTCAATTTATCGGAATCAAGTATTACAGCATCCGTTGCAGCCCGCAGCGGCGAATGCGCACGTGTCGAGTTCGATTTCGTCGCGCATGCGCACACCAGCCAGAACCTGTTCGTAATCAGCTTTCTCACCGCGCTGGATGATCTCGGTGTATCTGCGGCGGGCGCGTTCCTCCGCCGTGGCGTCCAGGTAGATCTTAAGGTCGGCTTCCGGTAGAACGACTGTGCCGATGTCGCGACCAACCATGACCACCTTTCCCCGCATGCCGATCCGGCGTTGTTGGGATGCCAGGGCCTGGCGCACACCCCGATAGACCGAAACCGGGGAAACGTTTCTTTCCACTTCGGGAGTTCGGATTTCCCAGGTGATATCGATGCCGTCGGCCAGCACATCACACGCCCGGCCATCTTCAATCGAAGGCGGACGAATGTCGATCTGGACAGTCTCAGCCAGGTGGGTCACGGCAGGTTCATCCGTCACTGCCACGCCACGCTGGAGGGTGACCCAGGTGACGGCACGGTACATAACGCCGGTATCGAAGAACAGATAACCCAGGCAGTCAGCCAGGCGTCGCCCCAGGGTTGATTTTCCCGAGGCTGCCGGTCCATCAATTGCAATAATATTTGGATGAGGCATAAGAAGATGTAAGTGGATATCAGGGAGCAGGTGAAGTTGTGTCCTGGCTGTCGAGCATCAGGTCACTGCGCACCCACAGGATGACGTTATCGCGCGCGAGAGGCATCTGGCGATAGATGAACCATTTCAGCCAATCGGCAGACGTGGCTTTATCCCATGCGGCTGCTTCATGCAATACCAGCGGCTCACCGCGGTATTTCGCCGCCAGACTAAGGTCCTGGGAGGTAGTAATAATCAGTTCCGGGGTGGCGTCCGGCGACAGTTCACTAACCTCATGCACCTGCCAATCACGGAACAGCCAGCGCAATGCAGGAGAGTTTACACCGAGGATGGTCAGCGGCAACTGGTCGGCATAGCCACGATTCAGATCCGAGATCTGGTTGGCAACTTTCAAAAGAATATCCACCCGACCCGTGCGAGGCTCCGGCTGCCAGAGTTCAATGGTCAACGGCTGACGTAAACCCGCTGCGCCGGTCGACATGGCGATCGTAAAAAGAGACAGAGTGATCACGAATGCCCATACTCCACCCAAACGTGCAACAGATACCGACCAACCCGTCCCTACCAGTAACAGGCTCAGAACTACCAGGAGTACTACGGCAGCCAACAGCCACAGGCGGGTGCGGACCAGGTCACTGCTCCAATCCATATTCGTGATACCGGCCAGATTTAGCCAGCCAAATACCAGAAAAGCAATCACAACTACCATGGTGGCGGCCACTTCCCAGCGGTTTCTGCTCTGAAAATCGAAGTGACGAGCCAATTCAACGGCTGCCAATACCCACAGCGGCAGGAACGCCCAGACCAGGTCGCCAGTCTGTTTTGCGGGATAAACCAGGGCCAGTATCAGCGCGCTAAGCGCCCAAATTCCCAGGCGGAGAGAGTTTGTTTCGCGTTTCAAGATCCCGCGTACCACTCCGGCAATCCCGAATCCAAGCGGAAGGATTTCATAGGCCGGAAGAGCCAGCAACAGTTGCCAAACCTGCACACCCGAAAGGGTCCACCAGCCGCGCAGGAAAGTCCAAAACGATGCAACGAATGCCGGCAGTCCCTTGGGAGAAATGAAGAACAGACTGCCAGCGACAATCAGAGTCCCGATGCCCCAGAAAAGGGGCAGCCGCATTTCCTTCAGGTTAAGTCGGGCAGGGCTGGAGTTCCGCCGCAGCTTCCGGAGCGTCCTCTTCAGACAGCGCTGGGATCTTCTTTCCAATTCCTGAACCGAATACCCAGGCCAGCCCAATCCCTAGCAGCCCAAACCAAACCGAGGGGCCGGAAAGCAAGGCCAAACCGGCAAAGAGACCGGCTGCGAGGCGGCGATCGTCTATCCACAGCAGCGCAGTCAGAACGAGGAATGCGATTGCCAACATCGGCCCACCTGCCAGATGCGACATGGCTACGAGACCGGGGTCAATTGCCAGTCCAAAGGCCAGGATGAGCATTGGGAGGCGTCCAAAGCGGCCGCGCAAAAACCAGGGCGCCAGAACCAGGGCGCTGCCCGCCAGGGCCGGCCAGAAACGGGCCAGGAAGTTGGTTGTACCGAAAATAAAAAACAGGATAGCGGTCAAATGAACATAAGCGGGGTTGGGACCAATGGCAGGCTTCAATCCCTGAGTGATTCGCAGGGCCTGGAGCGCCCAATCTGCTTCAAAATCAGAGAGCGGGAGCGCGCCCAGATGCAGGAAGCGCAACCCAATGGCGAAAAGCAACGCCAGAGCGTAAAGAGCATGTTCGAGGGTGGGTTCAAATTTTTTCATGAGAGCATATTTTAACATGGTAGTAACGACTTAAGGCAAATAATGACTCAATCATAATAACGACTGAAGTCGTTACTACGATTTAGTTATGGGACTTCGTATATGATCACCTGGCCTTGTTGGAAAACTGGTGTGAGATGCTGCTGAAAGATCGCTTCATTAATTCGGTAATCCTGACGCTCAAGGGTTCCAATCACTACATAGCGCAGGTTGTATTGGGTAATGACCTCATTGGCAATATCCCAATTATTGGCTGAATATAAGCAGCTGAGATCATCGGCGCGCGAGCGAGGTAATTCGTTGATGGTGAAGTCAGCCCGGCAGGTCAGGTCGGTCAATGGCGAGGCCAATTGTGACAGGTTGCCACGCCACTGGTATTCATGCCACCACCAACCCAGCACGTTCGGCTGTCCGGAATAGACTGCCATGCGACCAAAATCGGAATAGGCATCATTCCCGGCCGCCTCGGCGAGGTTCCCCGCAGGAGCTGTCAACAACCAGCGGGCTGCCGCGGCATCGTCAGGATACTGGTTGGAGAAAAGGACCGAGCCGTCCAGGGTCCAGACTTTGGCAGCATCCAGGAAGGCGTTCGGATCACCAGCCGCCTGCTGAGATTTAATGGTCTGGAGAAAAGCCGGGATCTGGAAATCATTGGTCTTGTTCGGCAAGGCCAGGAATGGAAAAGCCAGTGCGATGATCAAGACGAGTGCCAGTCCAACCCGGTAGACCCAGGCCCAGCGGCCCTTCAATTCCTGCAAAAGGACTGCCACACCGAATGCCGCCGCCAGGCTCCACAACATCCAGGCCTGGTAATAGAACTTGAAAACGGTATTCAGGCGGCTCGAGAAAAGGTCTCGCAAGAAAACATAATCAGGGGCCAACACCAAAACAGTGGCTAGGAAGATCAATAGGAGAATAAAAGTGGTAGGTTCAGCCTGAGAGTGGGAGGGCTGGGTGGAGGGAGCCGGTTGATCGTGGATCGGGATCAGGAAAGCCAGGGTCGGGCCAAGTAAGGCCAGCAAGGTCAACAAGCCGCCGATATACGAAAAACGACGGGCGGTGGTAAGGGTGAAACAAAGCGTTACACTTCCGGCACATTGAGAGTTGATCAATCCGCCAACAAAGGCGGGCTGCAGCTTGTAAGCAATAAATGCCAAAAGCCAGGAAAACACCCAGAGGAAAAGCGCCGCACCGGCCGCCAGGCCAAAACCCAGCCCCCATCTGGCCGGACGCTTGCCGGTCCGCCAGAGATAAATGAGGTACGCAAATATGGCCAGGAAAAGCGGGGCAAACATCACCCAAAGTTGGGCTCCACGCGTGGGGGAGACCAGGTTGGGCAATATCCCGCCGGCTTGTGATTGGAAACCGACGTAGAACGGCAGGTACATAATGATGGCTGCCAGACCTACCGGGATACAGAAGGCAAAAATATCCTCCAATCGTTTCCAATTCCAACCGAGCTCCAGGACCCGCCCCAGGACGAATGCTCCGGCAACCAGGGCAAACCCGATCAAAATATCCCAGGTGTTCAGAAACGCCAGACCGCCCAGGATGAGAGCCCCAAAGAACAAACCATCCAACCGGACAGGCAGTTTGTAAAACCACAAATTCGTCTCGCCCTTCCAGCCGCCCAGGAACAGGTTAAGTGCCACCGCGACCGCCAATAATCCAAACGGCATGGCCAGGACGTGCGGATGCAGGTCACCGAGCATGTAGGAAAAGGCCGGAAATTCATCGATTACCTCGGTTGAATATTTTGTCAGGTCGGTGTCCGTAATGACCCGGGAAGCCCGCCACCACCAGATGAACCGGTCCGGAATCCAACTCAGGTGGGTAGGGGCATCCGAAAGGTCTTTAATCCCCAACCACGACCAAAAGGCCGAGGTGGCGGTCGCCTTGGAAGTCCAATTCCAGAACAGACCTCCCCCATGTAACACTTCCAGGAACGCCTCCAGATTGGATACAAAAAGCAGGAAGAGCGGGCCAAGCAAAGGCAGGCCGGTGGAAGGTGCAGGGTTTGCAGAACGTGGATGATGTTTCCGCCAGGCAGCCAATAAATTGTAGAGGATGCCATATGCCCCAATAAAACTCAGAGCAAAAATTAACGAGCTCATCAAATTATGCGCCACGCTACCGAGGGTGCCGGTAGCCTTGGCCAGCATGGCAGTCATTACATAGCCGAAATAGTAATATGAGATTGCATACCCCGAAAGCCAGGGGTCATGCGGTGGAAAAGTAGGTGAACGCAAAATGGCATTGATGAAGGCCAATTCCATGGTCTTCTCACCACCAGATACCTCGATGTTCGGATTGGAAGCGCGCACAAAAGCCCAGGCTGCAAATGCGAGGAAGAATGCGACTTCGACGGTGATAACCAGCCGCAAGTTGGATTTGAGCCAGTCCGCCAATGATTTGCGCACTTCACTTCGGAGAAGGCTAAATCCTGAAAATCCAGCCAGCAAAACCAATGCCAGCAGCAATCCGCCCCCGTCATTTTGGATGAGACCCAGGGAAGCCATCATCCAGAAAACATAGCCCCAAACCAGCAACCCGAGAGCACGCGCCAGGCTAAAACCACGGTCTGTAAGAGCCGGGAAGAGGCGATAAGTCAGCGGGAAAGTCAGCCAGCCAACCAACGTAATCAGGAGGTACCAGAGAAAGAATTGAAGCATGGTAAAAGAAAGAGAGAAGAGATAAGGAAAGAATTAACTCTGAGTCGAAAGGCCATCCGGGAGGTGGAATTTTCCGTCTGCGTCCGGTTCAAAATCGAAGATGCTAACCACCGCATCCAGGTTGATTGGACCATATATATGAGGAAAAAGCTCAGTCGGTTGATCCGCACCTGGCTCCCAACGCAGCTCGGAGGCCAGGCGCGCCGGATCAAGCACCAACAATACCAATCCATGTTGACCGGCATAAAAAGTATTGGCTACGCGCAAAACCTGGCTGGCTTTGGAGCAATGGATGAACCCCTGCCCCGCAAGCGAGTCGGCGGCATACGTTCCGCTTTTTTGGGCAGCAGACCAGGCAGTGCGGGAGGTGGCGTGCAGGATAAGATCATTCAAGAATTCACCTTTTGCCATCGAGGACTCAGTTCCCTGCAGGGACTTCCCCGCTTACGGGGACCTGGTAAATAACAGTTTGCCCGTCACGGTAAACTGCATTCCAGAGAGTTCCGTTGTAAGTTTCAAATTTGCTCAAACCATCACCAACATACTTGGCGCGTTCCAACTCTCCGACAATAATATAACGGACATTATATTTGCGCAGGAAATCCTGCGCCAGACTGACATCGGTGGTGGAGTAGAAAACATCTTCTTCCACTCCCCGGGCCCGAACGGTGTCCGTGAACATTAAGCGTTGTTGAATCTGGTGCCATTCCCACCCCACTACATCCGGCAACCCGGTGTATATTGAGAAGCGCCCAAGCCAGGTATATTGGATCCCGGCTGGCGCAGCCTCAGCTATGACCGGAGAACCCTGGACATTATCCTGCATCCAGAGTATGGCGCGGTAATCTTCGCTCAAGTCCAAATTTGCATTGAACATGTCATAGGTTGTATAGTTCATATAGGTCATGCTGTCCAGGGTATGCGGCGCGGCCGTGTTCATGCGGTCGGCAATCTTACCCATGCCACCCATGAGCAGGAATAATGCCGCACCGGCTGTCAGGGCAGCCGCCGCAATTTGCCAGGCTGACCGCCAGGCTTGCGACCATTTCCGAAACTCGCTTAGCAGAAAGCCGAAAGCTGCCGCCGAACTGAGGCCGAGCAGAACCCAGGCTTGATAGTAGATCTTAAAGACCGTGTTCATGCGCCCTATATCACCGCCCATGACAATGATCTCCACGATCATCGTCAGCAGCAGCCCTGTACCAATCATGAAGAGCACCAGACGCTTGCGATCGGGGAGTGAGGGGCGGAATAAGAGGATGGCTGCCCAGGATGCCAGAGGCAACGCCAGCCACAGGATGGTGATACCATTCCAGGGTTCATTCTGGCTGGAACTCATCACCCAGCCTTGCTGGGCGATCAAAATCAGGAAAAAGATCACCAGCGCAGCAATCAGCAGATCACGATAGGGTCGAAATTTACGCAATGCGGAAACCGGTGTTTCAGCCAACCATTGGCGCGTCTCCCAGGTCAGCCAGGAAACAATGAAGAACAAGAACACGCCCCAATGGGTGAGATACGAGGTGATATCCGAGCGTCCACCTGTCCATAAAGACACCTTTGTATAGGTCGGGTCAAGCAGGAACCAGTGAGTGAACGGCTGATAGAAGAGAAGCGCGGCACCAGTCAATACTGCGACCGCGCCGATGGTCAACAAAAGACGCTTACTCCATTCGGGAATCGTACTATGGAAACGGGAAACATCGGCATAACGCCAGACCGCATAGGCTAATACAACCGCGCCCAATATCATGTACGTGTAAAAATCCCAGGTATTGGTTGGCTTGAGTGCTCCGATAATCAGGCCGCCAAGAAGAAGGCCGGCGGCAGTATCCAGGTGATTCTTCCACCTGCCTTTGGCAGCCAACACGGAGAGCGCCCAGGCGATTGCCAGCACAGTTATCATGAGGGCAATCATATGTGCGTGCAGGTCTGAATAAATGAACGTAAAGAGCGGGAACTCCGTAATCGGGTCGCCAGATTGGGCTGGAAGGATCCGGCTGGGATTCCAATACCAATCGCCCGGCCCAAAAGGAAGGTGCATCTTTCCGACCAATACCTGGAAGAAGCCATTAACAGCCCACAAGATGCGCTGAGGGAAGCTGGCTTTATCGATTATGCCCCCAGGCGCGGCAACTTGCTGGAACCCCTGATATAACATGCGGACAACACCCAGGTTGCCGAGCAGAACCATGGCAGACGAGGCAGATATCCCGGCGATAAAACGGGAATCAAAGAGCGACTTGTGAGGCTCAGGGATTGCCTGTGAAGTTTCCGGAAGCTCCCTTTTTTCGGCCCTCATTTCATTAATACCATGTAAGAAATTCCATCCCACCGAGAAAGCTGCCGAGGCCACACAAGCAAAGAGCGTCGGAAGGATGATGTTATAAGCGACAGAGGGGACAATCCCGAGCAGTTTGACCGGCGTCCCAACAATTACGTATCCATAGTAATAATAGTTAATATAGCCACCCGCAAACCACGGATCGTAAGGCGGGAAGCTGGTGCTCTTCAAGATGGCATTTAAGTAAGCAAAGTCCATCGGACGTTCGCCGCCCTTGGAAGGATGCCAAAGATCCGGATTCCCAAGGCGGATAAGCAGGTCGATCAGGAAGAAGGACAGGAAAATGGCTTCCACCATCAGGAAGTATTTCCAGCGTTCCTTCAATTCCTTTTTCAGCTCCACGCGCTGTCGCCAGGCCTGCCAAATCCCCAACACCAGGATCACCCCGAGGGCGGCTGCGATGGTCAGCTTGCTGTAGGAGAGTCCGACCGATCCCGCAATCCAGGCCAACCAGGCCCACAACAACAGACCGACGATGCGCGCCAACGGATAGCCGTGGTCAGCCAGGCCGGGGAAGGCTGCGCGGACCAGTGGATAAACGAACAATCCGAGCAGGAAAATGACCAGGTACCACAGCACCAGTCCCAGGCCAGGATAGAGGTTATAAATGATGTTGCGGTTGAACAGATCCGACCAGGTGCCACCGGCCTGCTGGGTTGCCAACTGGTTGGCAGGCAGCATCAGGCTCTTATAATTATTGGCCTGGCCGGGAGTAAGTTGGACCACATTGCTCAGGTCCACAGCGCCTAACAAAGCCGCTACCTGGGCCGGATTGTAATTCGGACTCTTCCGGAAGATGAGCACCTTGGGGTGATCATAAAACGTGAACGATTCCTCGCTATTCTGATCGTTTATTACCAGCGGGCCGAGGGTTGGGTAAGATTCAAAGGTGGCCACCAGATCAAAACCGAGGTTGCCTTTAAACATACCCGGCTCAGCGACTTGATAACACCAGATAATATTCTTTTCCGCCGGGCAGCCGAGCAATTGACGGTAGTAGGCAGTTGTCAGTGGATAACGCTCAGGCAAACGGGTTGTTTGCATATACTGGTGGGCGGTGGGAATAAAGATGTAGTCGGTCTGGTCGAGGTAACTCTCATAGCGCGCCAGTTTGTTGGCATTGTCTTCCCAGTAGATCTGCAGGTTAAGGTCACCCCGATAGATCCCGTTGAAACCGTCGTAACCATCCTCACGGAATGGCAGGTTCCAGTCATAATCAGTCTCATTGGAGACGGAAGAACCAATAAATGTCAGGGCAGCTCCGGTCGTGTCAAAACTCAGATAATATGTGACATCCTTTTTGATGGGTACTGCGTGGTCAAGAACAAATTTAACAGGGTCACCCCGTGGGTCGCTTTCGGAAACGAAATTCGCCGTATCCGAGGCAGTGGCAAGAACCTGATCGGGGGAAAAATTCTAATCCGGAGGCGAGCACCAGGTGCAAGGTCTGCGGACCAGACGGGCTGACATCCGCTACATGGCTGAAAGTCATTTGCGCCAGGGTTCCATCCGCTGGCGTGGAAAACTCGGCCTGATACGGCACACCCGCGCTTGCAATGCACGGATTTGCTTGAGGGATCGCCAGGTCAACCGGGCTGTTCGAGGCCGAAATCGATAATTGAAGCGGGCCACACAGGTCCACCTGAAAATCCGGATCAAGCGTTTCCACATTGACCAAATAATTTTGCTGGGCAGAGAAAGTGGGTAATTGGTCGAAAATCAATCTTTGGGAAGCCGTTTTGGGCGCTGCTCCGAGTGTGGGGGTGACCAGCAAGTACCCGGATCCAACCGGTTGTGGATCGGATGGATTTTGCAGGAAGGTGACTCGCAGGATATGGTTGGTCACGTGCGGCAGCAGGATTTGACCCAATACTCCATCTGCCTGTGCAGTAAAAGCCATTTGGAAGGGAGAATTTGCCTCGATAACGTTGCCGGCCTGGAAAGGCAAGGGTTGCTGGTAGGTGGTGCCAGCCGCGGTTTGAATCTGCAAGTCGATCGGGCCGGGCACATTTTGATAAATCCAGCGCGAGGCGGCTACACGCGTCTCAGGCCGGAGGTAGATACCGACGAAGGCAAATGCCCATCCGAAAGTCAATAACAAAACAACCACACCGACGGTCGTTGCCAGGATTTTCCGCCAATTGAGGCGTTTTAAGGCCTTAAAGCGTGGACTCGTCCAATCGAAAACCACCCAGGCCGCCATCATCGCCAACAAGGGATAGATGGGCAACTGGTAACGCATATTCGGGTTAAATTGAAGCGATTGCCAAATGAAATAGACTGCCGTCCAGCCCCAAAGCAGGATGTTTTGCCGCCATTCGCCTTTGAGTATCCGCCAGCCCATCCAAAGGAAACCTATCCAGGCCAGGATGCCAAGCGGTAAGCCGAGACCCCAGGTGGTAAGGTTTTGAAAAGAATACAGATGCGTACGTCTGGCCCATTGCAAGGCCCATGGCAAGCCAGTATTTGGGCTGGCATCGGCGCGTTGTTCCTGGATATTTGCCAGCCACTTCGGGTTTAGCCCCAGGCCTGAAAAAGCATAGGGCTGGAAAACACGGAAGGCCAGGAAGGAAATTAATGCGCCCAGCACCATGAATACAAACATTTTGGCAATAAAACCTTCAAAAGTCGGACGGTCAACGGCAGGTTGCGATCCATCCGGATTCGATCCATCTGCCTTCCTTCTGAAATAACGAATCGCCAAGGCACCTGGCAACAGGATCGCCAAAGGGGCAGCACTTAACTTTGAGGCCACTGCCATGCCAAAGGCCAATCCAAATGCAACACTTAACCACAGGAGTGGATTGCCAAAAAGGTTTGAAAAATAAGCGCCCAGACGCGTTGAGAATGAAATCTTCTGCGAGCCTTCCTGGTCCGCTTTTGGTAAAGAGGCGTGATTTTCTCCCAGCATAATTTCCACGGAAAAATAAGCTGCCAGGAGCATAAAAAAGGTGGCAAAGTTATCCGTCGTGTAAAAATGTGACTGCTGAATTTGCATGACCGCCAGCGCCGAGAACATGGCTGCCAGAATCCCCACGCGCGCTCCATATAGGCGCTTCACCAGGAAATACAACAACGCCACCGTTGCCAGATCCGCCAGGGCTGACATATGCCTTCCGAAGAGTTGAAGATTGCTCAACTGGTGGGTCAGGTCGGCCAGCCCGCGGACCATGAAGACGGGCAGTGTACCGTATACAAAATAACCATGGCCTGTATTCTGTGGGTTAAGGGTGGAAGTGGCTGTATTGAAATAATCGGCCAGGCTATGAACCGGTTGGATATCAAACGTTACCGATGTCAGGAATAACTCGTCCGGGTGCTGGAACTGCAGTTCTCCCCAATCCGATCCGGCAAAGCGAAGATATCCTGCAACCAGCAAAACCGCCAGAAGAAGCAAGTCATATATCCAGGACCACTTTCGCCCTGAATTTGAGAACTCCTTTATTATTCAACATAATTTCCTATCCACAGACATGCTCTTCATGGTGTCTCCGGTGGCGCAAGGAAAATCAAGAAATCCTTGTTCGGGTATTTGGATTTATATTCTGTCACCCATCCGTTGGGATAGAGTGAGCGTAAAGTATCTAGAGATTGATTGTCGTCTAAATACAAAATAAACATTTTGAAGCCCGGTACGGCTTGTGTACTTTGGAGGTCCGGAGGCATTATTGCATCATCCTGCATGGGGAAGCCTGCATTAAACATGACCAAACGGCTGTCAACCCAATAGGGATAACCAACCAGCCATTGTGTCTTCAAAGAGCCCACCGTTTGGGTAAAGTCATGTACAACCTGTCCAATTTCGGATGTGTTCCACGCTGACATGTCATAAACTTCCCTATATTGATTGAACACCAGGTCATAGTTTTGAAAGGAAGCTCCTGCCAGCAAAGCAATTCCTACTACCCATGCAAAACGCCTGCCCCACGGGGAGGATGGGTTAGATTCCAGGGATTTTAATAACCCATCCAGCGCCAAACCTACGATCAGGAAAACCGGTATGATCGCTGCCGCCGAACGGTTCATGGATGGATTCTCGCCTGGAAAAGCCAGTGAAAGGATGGAGGGCATCATTAACATCGGGATTGAAATCAGGGTGAAAATATCCAACCAATGCCGTTGCCGGATATATCGCATCACCAATAGCACCAACCCCAAGTGGAATAGCACTGAACTGATTACATCCAGCGCAGGACGATGTACCACTGAGATCGGCCAGACTTCACCATCATCCCATCCAAACATGGTAAGTGAATTCCGAAGATTTTGCAGGAAAATAAGCAAACCCGATCCTGGAATTGGCCGTTCCCAGGTTCCTATGCGTGTCATGGCACGGTAAATAACTATGTCGGGGTTTGATATCGTATATCTCAAAAGGGGGATAAAAATAATGAAAGATATCGCAACAATTGCGAATAATCCCATTAAAGCCATTCGCCGGCGACCAATCGATCGTTTATCTAATAGGTACAAACCGATCGCCAGCAAAATTACAATCGGGACAACACGATATGGGCTGTAGCCGTTTAACCCCAGACCCAGGAACAATCCACTTAGAATAAAATTCGCCCGATTGCCCGTGCGCAATCCCCGGATGAGGTAATAAAGAGCCGGGGCATAGAACAAAGGATAAAGCGGGAATCGCAACCCAAACCGTGAGAGAATATTAGGCCAATAGGCAATACCGGCGAATAACATCGCCAGCAATCCCACACGCCTGTTACCAACCTCCTTGCCGAGCAAGTAGATATAGTAAAGAGTAACCAGGCCTGCCAGGGTTGTCCCGATTTTTAAACTCATGAACGTCAGGCCTGTCTTAAATAATAAGATGATCGCGGCTGTCAAATAGAACTGGAAGAATTCCCGCCCGGTATTCCGTGGAAAGAATACGGAAGTCTTTCCATTGAGTACATCGCCGATATCCAATAGTTTCTCAGCATGGTCACTTACCATTTGAGAAGGAACATCCGCCAAACGATATGTTCGGAAGAAGATTATCAGCCCAAAAGCTGCCAATAGCAGAAGTGCCCAGCGGTCTATTTTTATATTCAATCTGGGTCGGGAGATAAAATTTCTTACACGGTTTAGCCAACCGAAGACATTGGTGCCGGGCGTCCATAAGGCCCAGACCATTGTAAGTAAGGTTATGAACCACACTACAAGGTTGAACCAGGTAAAGACACCGCCTCCAAAAGAAAGAAAGGCTATTAAGGAAAATAAAAGCGAGGCGACAAAGGCAATGGTAGACCGTAAGAACGTTCGGTCGCCCGGGTTCTCTTCAGTGTTGGCACTCCAAACCTGGAATGACCACTCCTGCTTTAAGTTGGACCAGACCAGAACCAGACCCGCCAGTAAATAAAAAACGATTCCCAATTGCCAGGGACGGTCTGCCCCCGCACGCGGTTCCAGGCAAAGTTGAGCTATCAGACCCAAACCAAAAGCCAGCCAGACACGCCAATTGCGAAAATAACCGCTGGTGTTTTTTTTGTGTTCGATCACAACCTCAACCGGGGAAGGATTCTCTTTTTCTTCAGATTGAATTTCAGGCAGCTCGGATTTGTCGATCACTGCAAAAGGATGGAATATTTTCCTTAATCCATAACGAATGCGAGCTTTAATCAAATCCAGAACACTGGGTTCCTGATCCATACATTTCCTCCGCTAGCTTCGCCGCATTGCGCGTAAATACCCAAGGTAAGCATGTACCGGGTTGGGAAATGTCTCGACCTGGAAACCTCGCTCGGTTAGAAAACGCATCAAGTCTCCATGGTCATATTGAGTTACGTTATCGTGATATTCCATAACAATATATTTGAAGCGCTCCAAGACCGATCGCGGCGCTGAAAAGAGAATTGAATATTCTGCACCTTCACAGTCCAGTTTCAACAAGTCACACAATTCCAGTTCTGCCTTTTCCAAAGCACCTGCAAGAGAGATGGATTTAACCCGTAAGCTCTTATCTGTGGTTGCAACCGACTCAGTATGGCTTTGAAATTGTAAAGGCTCACCACTGGCTAGGTCAAGTACCAGTTCACCGGCCTCAGCACCAATTGCCTCGGAAAAAACCTGAACGTTATTAATCCTGTTTAGTCGCAAATTCTCCTGCATAAGGGAGAAAGATTCTGCGAATGGTTCAAATGCAAATACCTTGCCACCTGGTTGTGAAATTGCCGAAGCTGCGAATAAAGTAAATTCCCCTGTCCCGGCGCCAATATCTATTACCTTCCAATCGGATTGGATCGAATAACCATATTTTTCATAAAATCGATCCAGGAACGTCTCTTTAATACTCCACACATCCATTGCGCCACGGACCTTGAATTGAAGACCGTGATTGCGAAGGCGGATCGTTTTATTGCCTGGTCGGGTCAGATTCAAAACAATCCGAACAACGAATATCGGGTTTTCGAAACCAAAAATCAACTCAAAAAGCGACAAGAAATAATATGAATACTTTCGGAATATTGGTAGCATAACCAATTGGTTCTCCTAAATTACCTGGCAAATACTAACATCAGCTGGATAGGATTGGAGCTCACGATCAGCCAACCTTGCGATAAACAAGCCCATCTTTTCAGTGGAAAAGGATCTCTCACCAGTTGGGCATGAACTTCCCGTTTCGATCGTGATTATTGTTGCCATAACCTGGCAGGTTTTGCATCCACCAGATATGGTAGCCGCGGTGGGTACAGCCCCACTCTGTGCAGTTATAGTGCTTACTTACCCTGTTCCATCCCATTGCCAATCTTCGCAGATGGATTGAACAGATTTGGGGTCATCGTAGACGTACTCTCGATCATCTGTGATGTTAGGTGGATGATGGGCAGTATATGTACCAGGTTATCAGGACTTCTGTTTATTAATCAATTCCTCAAATAATTTCTCATATTCCATTGCAATAACATCGGGGTCATATGAATGTGCCAGAGCAATCGTATCACATTTAAATTTTTCTTTTTCCGCAAGAATCTCTACAAGGGCTTTCTCCAAAGAGACCGAGTCTCCAATTGGCACCAACTTGCCCATTCCGGTTGTCAAAACAGGTTGACGGACACCAGGCATATCCGATGCTACCACTGGAGTACCACTAATCATGGCCTCGATCTGAACCATACCAAAAGCCTCCGTACTATTCGAACTGGGAACAGCCAGCACATCACAAACTCGAAAAAATGCGGCCATTTCTACTGGAGAAAGAATCTCAAGGAACAACCAGTGGTCTTTAAATCCCTCGATCAGAGGCATAATCCGGGCGGCATATCTTTCCTCCCCCATCACATTCTGATAAGGACCGACGAATAGGACCCGCGCCTCCGGAATTTTTGTTAGCACACCCGGTAATGCTTTCGCCAGATATTCGACGCCTTTTTCAGAGGCCAGGCGGGCAGCCATTCCAATTATGCGTTGACCCTTTTGGATGTTAAATTTCTGTCTAAATGCAAGAATATCGTGCTCACTTACAGGAGCTAATTCTATGGGGGGATTGATTACTCGTAATTTATGCAGATAGTGTTTCAAGAACTCAGAATGTTCTGCATAATCCTGGCTTGTATTTACAAAAGCATTGGCCCCCCAAGCCGCAACATGGTTGGCTACATGTGAAACCTGATTAGCCACGGCATGGATCATTCCTCTAGGCAGGCGCAGGTCGCAGTGATAGGTCAGTACCACTGGTTTTTGGTGTACCTTCCCCATCCATGCGATATAGGAAGCATCCAATTGGGGCATGTGCAAATTGAAGACATCCACCTTGCGAGCCAATCGCCAGGCCTGGATGGGCATTTTTGGCATCAACTGGCCCTTGCTAACCCGCATCAAAGGCGGGATGCGTACGATCGTCACTCCATTTTGCTGTTCGAAACGCGGCAAGTCTGGACTAAATTGCGATGTTAGAACGGTAACCTGATGTCCACGTTGCGCCAGGGCACATATCAAACGCTCCGTATAGATGGTCAGGCCAGAATAATGCGGGCGGTAGTAAGTCAGCGTGGTCAGAATATGCATGGTTAATGAGAATGATTGTTGGCAGTAATATCACAATACAGGTTAGCCGGGATGCAACCCACACATTCAAGTTGCAAAGTGGCGTGAGTAATCCCATAAGTATGGTTGAGTAATTCGCTGACAGCCGCCTGGACTTTTACTCCCTCACTGATGGGGACATCATCGGTAAGGATGTGGGCAGAGAGTGTCCGCATTTCACGCGTAATCGACCAGATATGTAAATCGTGTACGCCCCGCACCCCTTCCACTTTCAAAATGTCGGCCACAACTGTGTCCACTTCAACATCTGCAGGGGTGGCTTCCATCAGGATATTAACCGACTCACGTACAATACCCCAGGCATTCCAAAGGATGAGCAAGCCGATCAGTATGCTGACCAGCGGGTCGAGCCAGTTAAAACCGGTAAAGCGGATGACGATCCCGGCTGCGACCGCCCCCAAAGTAGATAAAACATCCCCCATAAGATGCAGGTAAGTGCTGCGCAGGTTCAGGTCATGTTCACTGCCACGCCGCACCATCAATGCAGTCACCAGGTTTACAACAACAGCCGCCGCGCCAACTCCGATCAGTACATCCGCCTTGATCATCGGGGGGGCAAGTAAGCGGCGGTAGGCGTCATAGAAGATACCCAGGGCGATCAACACCAGTGTGGTTGAATTGGCCAGAGCCACCAGGATACCGGCGCGGTGGTAGCCATACGTTTGGCCGGAGTGGGCTGGTCTGATTGTGATACGCAGCGCCCACCAGGTCAAAGCCAGGGCCAGGACATCGGTAATATTGTGCGCCGCGTCGGTTAGAAGAGCCAGGGAATTGGCGTATAGACCGGCCCCTACTTCAACTAATACGAAAGCAGCCGTCAGGCCAAGTGAAATCGCCAGGCGGCGGGTTGTAGTACCTTGCAAATCTTTGAAATGAATGTGCGTGTGCGTCATAGTACAGAACTGACCGATTATAACCCACCCCCGATATACATTCTCTATGAGTGCCTGCATTCTCAGAGAGCTGTTATCGTATTATTGATACCTTGGTGCGGCTGGTAAAAAGCCCGGCCAGTCACAAATGCTTCTGAATGGCCGCGGCAATTTGCTGCATTAACTCCTTATCCCGCTCATAATCGAACGGGACTGCAACCTCAAGCTGTTTCGGGTAAGACCAAGGCGGCCTTTTGAGGAATTTCTCAGGTTCTGTCTTGTAGCGGGGGACGATATGGGCATGCAGATAGGGATCGCTGTTGCCCAGGATGCCATAGTTAATGCGCTGCGCAGTGGTCGCTTCCAGCAGGGCATCCCCGATCACAGCCATATCATGCAGATATTCAGCACGCTGCTGACGGTCAAGATCGTTTATGGACGCAACAACCGGGTCTGCCAGGAGGATGGTATAACCGCGCAGGAATTGAATGTCACACATAACCGCCCATCCGGAAGGTAGCCGGCAAATGACGGCAGGATTCTTCCCCGCCCTGGCATTCAAAATACGTTCAGGAATACTTGTCGCCATGGTCACTATTCGGTTGGGGCGCTCCCGTTGCCGGACTGTTCCTGCTCCTGCCGGTTGCGCAACTGCCGGTAAACGCCCATCAGGGTCTCGCCCTCCCGTGAGAGTGCATAGGCTCCCAGCAGGCTGTTGGAGATAATGCCGATCAAATGCGAGGTCAAAGCGGCTGCCAGTGCAGTCGATTGATTGCCGGAAAGAATGGTAAGTGCGCCGCCCAAAGCTCCTTCGTAAGTGCCGACCGCTCCCGGCAGGGACGGGATGGCATTTCCGAAAGCGACCGCCCCCAGTCCGAATAGGGACCAAAGCAGCTTTGCTTGCGGGAAAAATGCCAGCAATACCAGCCAGAACTCGAGAATTGCAAAAGCCCAATTGAGCGTCATCCAAAGCAGGAAACGCAGGAACAGCCAACCATCCGTCAGGATGGCCAGGCCGGAGAAAAGCGAATCCAGTAGATTCCCACCCAGCTTCTGCAACCTTGGCCAACGATGGCTTAGTTTCTGGAACAGGCCCAAAGCCCATTCCCGGTTACGGGCCAGCAGGTACAGAACGATCATCCCGATCGCCACCAGCACCCCGATCACGATGGCGATGCGTCCCGCTCCGGCTGCGCCAACCACGAACGGAACTGCACTGAGCAGGATTGCCGCTGAAAAAGCCAGGTCAAGGACGCGCTCTATGACAATCGTGGAGAGTACATCCATAAAGCCGAGCTTCGCTTTCCGCCCCAATAGGAAAGCCCGCCCGACTTCACCCAGCCGGAAAGGCAGGAAATTATTCAACAAGTAGCCTTCATACAGCGTCCAGAAAACATCCCGGTAGGAGGCGCGGTTGCGCAGCAGGGTGCGCCAGACCATGCCGCGCACCATCATCCATACGATCGACGTAATCAGGAAAGCCAGTATTAGCCAGTAGTTGGCTGAGCGAATGGCTTCAACAAATTGGTTCAAGTCGACAAATTTGACAATCGCTGCGATGGCGATCAGGCTGATAACCACCCCAGGCAGCCAGCGGCGGGCAGATTTCCAAAAATTAGACATTAAAAATCATTCATCTTCCAGGCTGAGGACCGCCATGAAGGCTTCCTGGGGAATTTCCACATTGCCGACCATCTTCAGGCGTTTCTTGCCTTTTTTCTGCTTTTCGAGCAGTTTCTTTTTACGACTGATGTCACCGCCGTAGCATTTGGCCAGAACGTCTTTGCGGGTGGCCTTGACGTTTGCGCGGCTGATGATGCGTCCGGCCGACGAGGCCTGGATGGCCACATCGAATAACTGGCGTGGGATCAGTTCCTTGAGCTTGGTAATGAAACGCTGGCCTTTATGATAGGCATCCTTTTCGTGGACGATCGCGGCCAGGGCATCCACCGGTTCACCGTTGACCAGGATTTCGAGTTTTTGCAATGCATCTGCACGATACTCGAGAAACTGATAGTCTAATGAAGCATAGCCACGTGTACGACTCTTGAGTTCGTCAAAAAAGTCAATAATGATTTCTGAAAGTGGAATTTCGTAATTCAACTGGACACGGTGCGGGGCGGGGTATTCCTGGCTCTTATAGATCCCGCGTCGCCGGGTGACCAGTTCCATGATCGGGCCATAATATTCCGTGGGAGTGATGATCTCGATGTTCATCCAGGGTTCGCGGATCTCAGCGATCAAGCCGTCCTCGGGCAGATCGGCCGGAGAGGCGACAATTTTCGTTTCTCCAGTGTGTAAAAGTACTTCGTAGGCTACGGTCGGGGCGGTAAAGACCATCTCCAGGTCGTACTCGCGCTCCAGTCGCTCCTGAATGATCTCCATGTGGAACAACCCCAGGAAACCGGCCCGGAAACCGAAACCCAGCGCCTGGGAAGTCTCCGGTTGGAAGGTCAATGAAGCATCGTTCAATTGCAATTTATCCAATGCCTCGCGCAGGTTCTGGTAAGCATCCGCTTCCGATGGGTAGATCCCTGCAAAAACCATCGGCTTGGGAATGCGATAACCCGGCAGCGCCACCGCGGCTGGATGGGTCGCACTTGTAATCGTATCGCCAACGCGTGCATCATGGACCGTTTTCAGGCCGGTGGCAACATAACCCACCTCGCCCGCCGTCAGGCCTGGAACCGGTTTCATCGTGGGTGCAAAGATACCCACCTCGATCGGCTTTACATCCACTCCGGTCGCCAGCATGCGGATGGTTTCTTCGGCCGAGACTTTCCCTTCCACTACGCGCACGTAAGCGATGACACCCTTGTAGGAATCGTAATGCGAATCAAAAATGAGCGCCCGCAGGGGCAGCTCCGCTTCGCCGGTGGGGGGTGGTATTTTCTGGACGATGGCTTCGAGTACCGCCTCGATATTCCTGCCTTCCTTGGCCGAGACTCGCAGCACATCCGCGGGCGTGACGCCCAACAGGCTGCCAATATCCTCCGCCACCTCGTCGGGACGGGCGGTCACCAGGTCGATTTTATTAATGACAGGGATGATGACAAGATCAGCGCCCAAGGCTGAATACAGGTTGGCAAGGGTCTGGGCTTCGATCCCTTGCGTGGCATCCACCACGAGTACCGCGCCTTCGCAGGCGTTCAATGCGCGGCTGACCTCATAACCGAAATCCACATGACCGGGAGTATCGATCAGGTTCAGTTCGTACGCACTACCGTCTTGGGCGGTATAGTTCATCCGGACGGCGGAGGCTTTGATGGTAACGCCCTTCTCGCGCTCCAAGTCCATCGAATCGAGGATCTGCTCGGTGGTATCCCGCTCAGGGACTGTCCCGGTAAGATGCAGCAGGCGGTCGGCCAGGGTGGATTTACCATGGTCAATGTGAGCAATAATGCAAAAATTGCGAATGTGGTTCGTCATATTCAAGGAAAGTATACCTGATATTTAGCCACAAATGGCACGAGCGGACACAAAGGGTAACAAAATAGCGGCACACAAGTGCGCCGCCATCCTGATAACTGTGTAAGCCTCCCCATGCGTGCAGGCAATATTATAGATTCTTCGTGTCTTTGGTGTTCGGCTATCCCGGTATTTTGGGGGTCGTGGAGAATATCATTGCTCTACTCTAAGAAATCCAAATACGCGCCAAAGTCCGCGCATCATGCCATGACCAACATCCGGCTTTATGAACTGGTTCGGGCACGAGCCTGGGATGACAGCGATGCCGTTCTCGCGGCACATACGCACTGCGTCGGAGGATACGCTGGACATGCTGGTTGCCAGACCGGGCTTGGTGCCCATCATGCAGTGCATCCAGACGTGCTTGACACCCAAATCCACACACTGCTGGACAACCTGCTCGGTCACCTTGGGATTGGCAAGAATGAAGACCGCATCCGGCTTCTCCGGCAGGGATTTCAAGTCCGGGTAACAAGGATCGCCTTCAAAGGTGGTGATACGCGGATTGATCCCATAGACCTGGTAGCCGGCTTCCTTGAACTTTTTGTAACTCATATTACAGCCGGTCTCACGCTTGTCGGATACGCCCACCACGGCGATCTTCTTCTGTGCCAGGAAATCTTTTACAAGCTCATCAATTTTTGCCATATACATTCTCCTGAAAACGATTGGATACATTTCTACATTGATCAAGGCTGGTTTAGGTTTCCGTGTAGGAAAATTATACAACAGAAGTCAATTAATGTACGTTAAGACCAGAATGGAGAGGCGAGTGTTCATTCTTCCAGAACCTGCTTTACAAGATCGGCAACTTTCCTTTCCTCGATATTCCCCAACCCAAGCCACGCCAAAAACTCGATATTGCCCTTCGGCCCCACCACCGGACTGCGTAGCAATCCTTGCACACCAAACCCTTGTCCCTGCGCAAAAGCCAGCACATCCATCAGGATCGCTTCGTGAACAGCCGGGTCGCGGATAACGCCCTTATGTTTGGCCGACTCTTTCCTCCCGGCTTCAAATTGCGGCTTGATGAGCGCGATTACTCCCCCTTCTCCTCTGCTCCTCCCCCCCACCGGGGGAGGGGCCGGGGGTGAGGGCAGCCAGCCCTTCACCACTGGCAGCAAAATCTTCAACGAAATGAACGAAGCATCGATCGTGACCAGGCTGACCGGTTCCGGCAGCGACTCTACGTAGCGTGCATTGGTCTCTTCCATAACGACCACACGCGGATCTGAGCGCAATTTCCAGTGCAGGATACCTTTCCCTACATCAATAGTGTAGATTTTGGCAGCCTCATGCTGGAGCAGGCAATCTGTGAACCCGCCTGTGGAAGCACCTACATCTACACAGATTCGGCCAGACACATCCACCGGGAAGGCCATCAACGCAGCCTCCAGTTTGTCGCCGCCGCGTGAGACGAAACGCGGACCTTTGTCAACAGTTACATCCGCATCCTCCGAATAATTCGAAGCTGCCCGGTCGACCACCTGTCCATCCACGCGCACCTGGCCGGCCATTACCAGGGCTTGAGCTTTGGCTCGGCTTTCAGCCAACCCGAGTTCAACCAGCAGGAGGTCCAGGCGTATCTTTGACATACTTCCATTATACGCTGTGGTATCAGCAGAAAAGGTCCCACTAAATGAGGCGGTATCATGTAAAATAGAGTCATGTTACGCGCCCTGCTCAAGACCATGCGCCCACGCCAATGGACGAAGAATGCCTTCCTCTTCGCGGCGCTGGTCTTCGATGGAAAGTTGTTCCACCTGCCAGATCTCCTGCGCACGTTGGCCGGGTTCGGGTTGTTCTGTTTAATTTCCAGTGCAGTCTACATTTTCAACGATCTTCTGGACCTGGAAAGCGATCGCCAGCACCCTATAAAGAAAAACCGTCCAATCGCTTCCGGGAAGCTGCCGGTGCCGATTGCAGTGATCGCAGGATCAGCGCTGGTGGTTTTCTCATTGGCAACCGGCTACCTGCTGGCCTGGCAATTTGCACTGACGGTGTTCGTTTATTTCCTGTTGATGCTGGCTTATTCGAAGTGGCTCAAGCATATCCTGATCCTGGATGTGTTGATCCTGGCGGCCGGTTTCGTGCTGAGGGTGCATTCCGGGACAACGCTGATCGTCGTGGAACGTTTCTCGCCCTGGTTGTATGTGCTCATGACGCTGCTGGCGCTTTACCTCGGTTTCGGAAAAAGGCGTGCTGAATTGGCCTTACTCGCCCAGGATGCTGCTGGCCATCGCCGGGTGTTCGATGGCTATACCATCCCGCTGCTCGACCAGTTCATCACCATTGTCTCCGGCACGACCATTGTGGCTTATGCTTTGTACACCTTTTTCCGGCCCGGCGCACCTGAGGCATTGATGCTGACCATCCCATTCGTTATCTATGCCATCTTCCGCTACCTTTATCTGGTGCAGGTCAAACAAATTGGAGGCGAACCGGAGGAGATCCTGCTTACCGATCGTCCATTACAGATTTCCATTGTATTGTGGGGATTGGCAATCCTGACAGTTTTCTATTTAGAGTAGACAATTTTCCAAGTCATCCAATCATGACAACAACCTCGTCTGCCCCCGGTAAGGTGATCCTGTTTGGCGAACATGCCGTTGTTTACGGCCGCCCGGCCCTGGCCATCCCGGTGACCCAGTTACAGGCAACTGCGACGGTTAGCAAAAATTCACGCGGCGGGATTTGGGTCGAAGCTCCCAATATAAATCTTTCTTCCGAACTATCCCAACTCGCTCCAGACCATCCACTGGCAGCCGTGATCAACAGTGTTTTTGAAATACTGAATATCACACGCCCGCCGGCTTGCACTGTCTATCTCCAATCCACCATCCCGGTTGCTTCCGGACTAGGGTCGGGGGCAGCAGTATCGGTCGCCATCCTTCGGGCTCTTTCAGCATTCCTCGGACACCCTCTTTCTGACGAACAAATCAACAAGCTCGCTTATGAAGCCGAGAAACTGCATCACGGCAATCCTTCCGGGATCGATAATTACGTTATCACCTACGCCAAACCGGTCTATTTTCTCAAAGGCCGGGCCATCAAAACATTCCGGGTTGGCGCAGCCTTTACGATCGTCATCGGCGACACCGGGATCTCTGCCCCGACAAAAGAGTCTGTGGCCGCGGTGCGAAAACTCTGGGAAACGGATCAGCCGCGCTGGGAGAAGGTTTTCGACCGGGTGGGAGAAATCGTTTGGGACGCCCGCCAGGCAATTGAGCGTGGCGATGGCGTGGAACTGGGCAAGCTGATGGATGCCAACCACAGCCTCTTGCAAGAGTTGACCGTCTCCAGCGTGGAATTGGACACTTTGGTGGAAGCTGCACACAAATCAGGGGTGTTGGGGGCAAAACTCTCCGGAGGTGGCCGCGGAGGCAACATGATCGCGTTGGTTCTCAAAGAAAATGCCTCCGCATTGGCCGAGGCGTTGCTGTCTGCCGGAGCAAAACGGGCCATCATAACCACGGTTCATCCAAAATAAAGGAGCCTTTCATGAAAACCATCGGAATGATCGGCGGAATGAGCTGGGAATCGTCGATCGAGTATTACCGCATCATCAATGAGGCCGTTAAGGAAAGATTGGGCGACCTGCATTCAGCCAAAAGCGTGATGGTTTCCGTGGACTTTGCCGAGATCGAAATGCTTCAACGTGAAGGAAAATGGGGGCAGGCCACCCGCGCGATGGTCGCAGCCGCTCGATCGGTGGAGGCGGGTGGCGCAGATTTCCTGATCATCTGCACCAACACCATGCATAAGATGGCTGAAGAAGTTCAGCAGGGCATTGGCATTCCACTCCTGCATATTGCCGATGCAACCGCCGAAGTGATCAATGCCCAAGGGCTGCAGCGGGTCGGACTGCTCGGTACACGTTTCACCATGGAAGAAGATTTCTACCGTGGCCGCCTTCTGGAAAAATTCCATTTGGGAGTTCTAATACCGGAAGTTGCTGATCGGGAGATCGTGCACCGGATCATTTACAACGAGCTGGTACTGGGTAAAATACAACCGGCCTCGAAGGTTGAGTACCTGCGTATCATCGCCGGCCTGGCAAAGGCCGGAGCTGAGGGAATCATCCTGGGCTGTACAGAAATTGGACTGTTGATCTCACAAACCGACAGCCGCCTGCCGCTCTTCGACACCACCCGCATCCATGCCCAGGCCGCGGTCGAATATGCACTGCAGGTCTAGAATTCCATTAAAATTTCGAATCGAATTGAATAACCTTGCTCACGGGGAATTTGTTTTGAACGGGTAGAACAAAAAAGATATTGGACGGATCCCTACTAGACCCGCCCAATATCTCTGATATCCATCTTCGAGCACAGGCAAAGTCTTACGGCTGGATGGTGATGCTGGTAACCAGTGCATCCAGCATGGTGAGGGTTGGGGAATAACTCTCCGCAGGCTGGGAGTTTAGCTGGGCGGTCAGATCGGCAATGTAGGTGGTGAAGTTGTTGCTGAATTGCTCCGGAGTCTGCCCATTAGGTGGGTTATTGCCGTCCGCTGGCAGGACCGGGTTGGAGATCGGCAGGATGGCAGAAACCCAGTAACTTCCGTCGCTGGTCAGGCCCTGGTAGGTGTAGAACACTTCATGGTTATTGATCGGGTCAACGAACTGGCTGTATTGCGTGAGATAGCGGATCCCGTTGCCGTTCACGAAAGCCGCGACTTTGTACTGGGTAAAGAATTCCTGCGCGGCATTGAAAATTGGCAGAATCGGTAAGCCTTTGGTCCCGGTGGAGCCGCCACCAATGAGGGCCTGGAGTGCAGAAACTTTGGCAGGGATTGCATCCGGCACCAGCTCGATGAATTTCTGGACAGGGTAGACGGCGATTTTTGGCTCGAAGAACCGGTCGGAAAGCACGTAGCCGGTCAAGGTGAGTTCAGTGTATTGAGGGTTGACATCAAAGCCGGGGCCACCTTGTCCATTGACTTCCGGAATAGTCTTGCAGCTATAACCGCCAGCCAGAGCCGGGTCCAAGAAGAGCTTTAGCTCGTTGCAGGTAACATTTGCCTGGGGCGTAGGCGGCAGGCTGGCTACTGGAGCCTGGGTCGCGGTCGGAGGCTCAGTAGCTGTTGGAGCTTCCGTGGCCACCGGCGCAGAGGTGACAACCGGTGCCGGAGTGACTACCACCGTTGTTGGAGTTGATGAGATGTTACAGGCGAACAACGCGATCGATAGGATTACGAAGGCAGGAACGATTCGTTTCACTATGATCTCCTTTGTCTAAATAATGGATGCTTCAAAGATTGCTAACCCAACTTTCTGTTATTGTAATGAAAGAAAAATAGCTGGCAGAACGTCAATTTTGCCACGGACATCATTATATATCCAATGTGATAATTGCCACAACAAGGGCAATAGTAGGATGGCGCATATCGCAATAGGCCATTTCCAGAGCAAGCATGTCCCTGACATTCAGGAAGAAAGGAGAAAATCAACTGCATTTTGGTATGGTATCCATAGGGCACAGTTAGGTGGTTGACAGGTTAATATTTCCCTTCTGGAGTATCATACCCTCCGAAAGGAAGTTGCATGGAAAACAATCTCCCCAAGAAAAACCCGATGCTCAAGGTTTTTTCGTTACGCGATTTTCGATTGCTTTTTGCAGGCTCGACCACCTCCCTGCTGGGTGACCAATTCGCATTCATCGCCACGCCCTGGCTGGTACTCAAGATGACCGGCGACCCGCTGGCGCTGGGGATCGTCCTGGCGTTGGAAGGTGTTCCCCGCGCCATCTTCATGTTGCTGGGAGGCGCCATCACCGACCGTTTATCGCCGCGCCTGATCATGTTGATTTCAGATGGTATCCGCTTTATCCTGACAGCTTTGATGGCGCTGGTTGTGCTGACCGGAACCGTCCAGATGTGGATGATTTACATCTTCAGCCTGGCCTTTGGCCTGGTGGCCGGCTTTGCCATCCCGGCAGAGAACAGTATCGTGCCGATGCTGGTCGAGGAACAGGATCTGCAGGCTGGCAACTCCGTTATGATGGGCGTCGTCCAGTTGGTTGGGTTCATCGGGCCAACTCTGGCCGGGATCCTGATCGCCAGATTCTCCCAGTCTCCTCTGGGCATCGGTCTGGCCTTTGCCCTGGATGCAATCAGTTTCGCCGTCTCAGCCGTCTGCCTGTGGTGGATGCATGGCGGCAAGTCCAAAGTAGTGGATGCCTCTGCTAAAAAAGAGAGTGTGTGGTATTCAATCCTGGCCGGGATGAGATATTTATGGGACGATAAAGCCGTGCTCCTGATGTTCCTTATCGTCACATTATTGAATCTGCTATTCGTCGGCCCAATCCTGGTGGGGATACCGGTGCTGGCGGACCAACGCCTGCCCGAAGGGGCGGTGGCCTTTGGCTTGCTCATGTCAGCTTATTCAGGCGGCAACCTGGCCGGTTATCTGCTGGCAGGATCGGTACCCCGGCCAAATGGAAAAGCGATGCGGGTGTTCCTGATTGCCTTGATGGCTGCATTTGGCGTGGCGCTTGGCTCGTTCGGATTTATTAGATCCACCTGGGTCGACTTCGCCCTGATGGTTCTTCTGGGCCTGGGCAATGGTTATCTCGCCATTATCCTGTTCACCTGGATCCAGACACGCACACCCAGGGAGATGCTTGGACGGATGATGAGCATGATGATGCTTTCCAGCACTGGTATGGTGCCAATCTCACAGGCAATTTCTGGCGCAGTCAGCAAGTGGAGCCTCACGGCCCTGTTCGTCGGGGCAGGTATATTAATCCTGGTCGTGACAGTGGTTACGGCTCCCCAGCCCCAATTGAAAATTTTCAGCGACAGCATGATGGCCGGGCAGCCAGCTGAAAAACCGGATTTGTCGCTAACTGAAAAATCACCAGTATAAAATTTTGAAAATGATCCGAAATTAAAATGTATGGGACCGGGAAGGCTGCTGGTAATCCTCACCCCTGGCAGTTCAAGAATAGTATAATCCTGGTGAAATCCCGGGTTGAAGGATATTGTAATGAAAAAACGCCAGACCTATTCCCAATCCGGGGAATTGGAAGTCGCGTTGGAAAGGTAAATCAGGGCCGCTCTAAAGTCACAGGAGTGCTGGATGATCTACAGTGAACGTATTCGTCTGCGCCGCAATGAACGCCTGGACATTCCGAAATTCGTCGAATGGTTGAATGATCCTGAGGTATGTCGCTATTTGTCCGTTACCTTGCCCATCTCGCTGGCTAATGAGGAGCAATGGTTCGAAAACATGCTCAAGCGACCAACCGACGAACAACCTTATGGAATTGAAATTCGTAATATTGGGACTGAAGGCGGCGGGCATCCCTGGCGGCTGATCGGTAATTGCAGCTTTATGGATTTGAACTGGACTATCCGAAGCGCTGAAGTGGGTCTTTTTATTGGTGATAAATCCTGTTGGAATAAAGGCTTCGGGACGGAAGTCATGCGCCTTTTGCTGCGGCTCGGATTCGAAACTTTGAACCTGAACCGCATTTTCCTGCGTGTGGATGAAGCCAATAAAGGTGGCATTCGCGCTTACGAAAAAGCAGGCTTCATCCATGAAGGGCGCTTCCGACAAGGAGTTTACCAGAACGGCGAATATCGCGATTTATTGCACATGAGCATACTACGCTCAGAATGGAAGCTCGAAGCACAGGATAAACGATGATTTAATCCAAAGAATTACGCGTTTATGGTGGGATTAAGTTATATGCCGGGACAGCCAGTCCAGAATTAGCCCAGAAAGTGGCAGATTACCTGGGCGAAACTTTATGCGGCCGGGACATCGTTGAGTTCCCCAACGAGAACTTGTTCGTCAAACTACACAGCAGCGCGCGCGGCCAGGATGTGTATGTAATCCAACATACTGCCTCGCCGGTCCACCGCAACTTAATGGAACTGCTGATCCTGCTCCAAACCCTGCGGCTGGACTCGGCTGCACGTATCACGGCTGTGATACCCTACCTTTGCTACGGACGTTCAGACAAGAAAGATCAGCCACGCATCCCCATCGCATCACGCTTGGTAGCAGATATCATCCAGATTGCAGGCGCGGATTGTTATATGACCCTCGATCCGCATGCCTATCAGATCCAGGGCTTTTTCTCCGTTCCCGGCGATGTGCTAAACGCCTCCTCCATCCTGGTGGATTACGTCAAAGAAAACCTGCGTCCTTATCTCAAAGACCCGGTAGTCGTCACGGTAGACCTCGGTTTTGCCAAAAAGGGCCGAAACTTTGCGCTCGGGATTGACACACCGATCGCGTTTATCGAAAAACGCCGGGTTGCCAATGACGCCAAGTCGCAGGCGCTGACCATCATCGGGGATGTAAAAGACCGGGATGTGGTGTTGGTGGATGATGAGATTGACACAGGCGGTTCCATCGCCCAGGCAGTCAATCTCGTCAAGGAAAATGGGGCACGCCGAGTTTATGTTGCCTTCGTCCATCCTATCTTCTCGGCCGATGCTTCAGAACGATTGGCAGCCTTACCCGTTACCGAATATATAACCACCGACAGCGTCCCAATTTCTACGGAAAAACGTGAACCATTTGGCAAACGCCTCACAATTTTGACTGTTGCGCCGCTGCTCGGCGAAGTCATCCGCCGCGCCCATGAGGGCCGCAGTGTGGGACAGATGTTTAATGAATAGGAAGGGTTTTGTGCCCAAGGGTTAGAAATTCAAGGAGGATTTCCATGAAAGGGAATGAAAAAGTCATTGAAAAGCTCAACTTCCTGCTTGCGGACGAACTGACCGCCATCAGCCAATATATGGTACACGCCGAAATGTGCGCCAATTGGGGTTATAAAGAACTGGCCGAGGTGATCGAGAAGCGCGCCATTGATGAAATGAAGCACGCCGAGAAGCATATCGGACGTATTCTTTTCCTGGAAGGGATGCCGGTGGTCAGCGACCTGAATAAATTGCATATTGGCGAAGGCGTCGAGGCTCACCACAAGAACGATTGGGAGGCCGAGAATGGCGCCATCAAAGCCTATAATGAGGCCATTAAACTGACTGTGGAAGTTGGGGACAACGGCACGCGCGAGATGCTCGAAAGTATCCTGAAAGATGAAGAAGAGCATATAGACTGGATAGAAGCTCAACAGGAACAGATCAAACAGATGAGCATCCAGGTCTATTTGTCCGAGCAAATCAGTTAATTTCCAGAATATTCAGGGTGAAGATGAGCTTTACCCTGAATTATCTTTTTGCTTAGCGTGCAGGAATCTCTCCTGATTTCTCCTGCCTGGCGAATTCGAACAGCATTTGTTGGCCGTTCGACGAGATATCATTCCCGGCACGTCGAACTCCTGTTGGAAGCAGACTTATGAAATTTTCAAAATATTGGTTGATAATCCTTCTATTAATCCTCTCCGTTCTACCATTATTACCCGCTTCCCCTATCATTCAAAAAGTCCCGCCACGAGATTCTGGTTTTTTCTTTTACGTCGGTTCACGTCTCCTGAAAGGCGATCTCCTTTATAAGAATGTTTGGGATGACAAACCCCCTGTGATTTTCTTATTGAATGCTTTGGGTTTGTGGATGTCGGCTGGTTCAAGATGGGGTGTATGGATTATCGAATTGGTCAGCATTTGGTGCGCTGTGTGGTTAGCTTTTACTGTTCTAAAGAAGTCATTTGGCGCGTTCGCGGCCTCCCTGGGAATTGTTTCAGGCCTGACCATACTATTAATTACGTTGCATGGCGGAAATTACACAGAAGTATATGCAATTCCTTTTCAATTAGCCTGCGTTTTCTTCCTGGTGCAATCCGAACAAAAGGCAGGCTTCTGGCCAGCCTTTGCTTGTGGAGTCGCGCTGGGAATTATATTTTTTCTACAACAGAATTTGATCAGCATCGGATTGGCCATCGCCTTATACTTGATACTGCGCTCTATCCTCAGTCATTCCTGGGAACCATTTGTGCAGGCTGTATTTATCGCGTTGGGAGCCATCGGTGTCAGTATTGTGTTCCTGGCCTGGATGGCAATCCAAGGGATACTACCTGGGTTTTGGGATGGAGCATTCGTTTACGTAATGGTTTATTCAAACCTCGGGCTGGTGGAACATCTTAAAGCTTTGGGGGATACTCTGCAATTCTTCAAAAGCATTCCGTTATTACTTATATCATTACCGGTGTGGCTATTGGCGTTATTCCTGCTCTTATGGCATGGAGCCAGCACGATCATAAAGATCATTAGGAATTGATTTACCGGCCGGGTTCTTCTGGCGAGTGGGATCCTTCTCGCAGCAGCAGGGATTGGCGGAAACGTAATTCCAGGATCGCGCAATGGAATCGGTTTGCTTCAACAGGTTGCCATAGTTTTTGGGGTAATCTTGACTGTTCTGGCAATCCTTCAACTTTTGGGCCTTATTCCCAGGTTCGCTTTACCCGCTCTGGAAAGAGCAACCTTTCGCCTATCTTCGGCTTCCACCACCCTCATTGCTATCTCGGTTCTCTGGTATCCCCTTGAAGTGGTAATGTTGAACCTTTCCGGACGGTCCTACTTGCACTATTACATGGCCATCTGTGCAATTTGCATCTTGTTGTACGCTTTTCTGGCCGATCAGATCAAAAAATTGTTGGCGATTTACAGGATACATGCAGTTAATATTCTGGTGACTTTGGGCTGGTCCATCGGCATAGTTTTGACATTGATCTATAATCCGATCAACACAATGCGCGTGATTTATACTCCTGAAAGCAATCAAAATAATCAGATATCGGAGACTGTCCGGTACCTTATCGCCAACACCCAACCCGATGACAAAGTCCTCATTTGGGGTGCCGAACCGGTAATTAATTTCCTGTCAAATCGAAGCTCTGCCACCCGCTTTACATATGTCAATATTTTTTACACCAAGGGGTATGGAGGAAACGCGGTAAGCGCCGAAGTACTCGCTGATCTCCAGGCCAATAAGCCGTTATTAATCATTTATACTGGGGATACCCCCTTTGTAAATATCACACCCGAACATAATTGCACGATGCCTTCTCAAGCGCTCCCGGAGGGTATGGGTAGTGTAATGAAAGCGATTTGCACCAATTACTATTATTTTGGAAATATAGGTCCAGCTGGCTGGAAGATTTACCACATTGACCAATAGTTTATATCAGGTGATTTAAGGCTTGCACCAAATTGTAGGCTTCATCCAAATGCAATCCTTTTATGATATGCTGGTCTAAGAAGTAAATACCCATTCACGGTTTTTGTCATCCCAATATTCTTATGCCTGAACTCCCCGAAGTCGAAACCATCATCCGCAGCTTGCGTCCGGCACTGCTCGGAAAGAATGTACTTTCTGCCGATCTGCGCTGGAACCGGACACTGGTCTCACCCTCCCCGGCAAAGTTTAAGAAACTCATTCAGGGCCAGCAGATCCTGGATATCGTTCGCCGGGCAAAATTCCTTCAATTCAAATTATCAACATTCCAACTCATTATTCACTTACGGATGAGCGGTGATCTGCTGGTGGTAAAGGGCGGCTACCAGGCTGCCAAACACGATCGTCTCATCTTGAAGCTGGCGGATGAAACTATGCTTGTTTTTTCTGACCCGCGCAAGTTCGGGCGGGTCTGGCTGGTGGAAGATCCTGCTGAAATCTTCCAAGCCCTTGGTCCTGAGCCGCTTTCCAACGAATTCAGCCCGGGCTGGCTGCATGCTGCCTTGCACAACCGTCAAAGGCAGCTCAAACCCTTATTGCTCGACCAATCCTTCCTGGCCGGTTTGGGTAACATTTATACCGATGAAGCGCTGCACCTGGCCCGTCTCCACCCTTTGACACGCTCGGATTGGGTTAGCGTCGAAGATGCTGCGCGCCTTTGGATGGCCATCCGCCAGGTGCTTGAAGAAGGCATCCGTCGAAACGGCGCCAGCATTGATTGGGTTTACCGCGGCGGCGACTTCCAAAACCATTTCCGGGTCTACGGCCGGCAAGGTGAGTCCTGCCCGGTTTGCGGGACGAAAATCCAGCGCATCGTTGTAGGCCAACGTGGAACGCATTTTTGTCCGAAATGTCAGGTACTCACAAATGCCCAAAATCCTGTAAAATAAACCTGTGATGCGCCGTGGATCAGGATCCAAGGAGAAGGAACTATGAATATAACAGGTACAATTTTTCTTTATGTCATTGTTTTATGCATCGGTGCAGCGATTGGGTCGCTTATTGAACGTGCGCAGAAGAGGCGTTCAGCAGCACCTCCGCCTATGCCAACCTCAGACGGAAAACTCGCTGAAGATGGCGATGTCGAAGTTTTTAGCGCCTGGCGGACACGCACCAACAAGATATGGCTGAACATGGATGGCAAGCGACTGGATGCCAAGGAAGCGCTCCTGCCAGACCAGCGCCGGCGGCTGCTCGGTCTGGTTGTGGACCTGCGTCCATGGCTCGAGACAGCCAGGCCAGCCTCACCCGAACCTGGAATTGCCATGCAGCCACTACCAGCCGCAGAGCCGGCACCCGGAGCAGTTGTGCAGACTGTTCAGACGGAAGGGAAGAAAAACGTACTTGCGGGGCAGGAGGTTGTGCCTGCGCCAGCCCCGGAGAGCATCATCGAACAAATTGATAAAGTATTGCAGGTAAAACTGGCGACCAGTCCGTTCAAAGAGCGTGGCATCCAGCTGACCGAAGGGCCGGGTGGTATCGTTATTATCAAGGATGGTGTCAATAAGTATGAGGGGGTGGAAGCCGTTCCAGACCCCATGATCAAGACTCTTATCCAGCAGGCAGTATCCGATTGGGAAAAGAGTACAAAGTAAATGCGTCCGGCGGGGACAACCCGCCGGAAATTCTTCTAAATGTTTTTTACCAGATAAAGATCGCCCCGTTCGAATCCACGCTCGAAATAATACTGACGTGTACCAACCGCCGCGATGACAGCCATCCGGCGGTATCCTTTTGTCCTGGCGATCCGGTCGGCCTCCACCAGTAAGCGAGTGCCAAGCCCGGCATGTTGGGCCGCGCCGTTTTGCTCCACGCCCACTGCCAACGATTGCCCGTACACATGTACTTCGCGGATAATGGCGGCACCGCTTAGGTCACTCATGCTCGTCGCGGGCGAATCCGGGCCCGGGAGGGAAAGTCGCAGGAAGCCGGTAATTTTATCTTCGGGAGTGACGTATGACAGGAAGTGTTCCTCAGCGCCATCCGGGTGATATACCAGATCATCGAGACGTAGATCGATAGCCTCCACTTTTTCTCCGCGCACCTCTCGGCAGCGTATACAATCACAATGTGTGCCGCGCCGGGCCATTTCGGCCTGGACATCCTGCCGCAGGCTGCTGCGCTTGTTTCCGGCTACAACATGCGGGGAGGGGATATCGCGGATGATGCGGTTGACGCGGCAATAACGCGGGATGGAGGGCTTCACATCCGCGATCAGGTTCACCAATTCATTGTGTGGTATAGGGCTGATATTCGCCACGCTGCCAGTATTCGTAGAGAGGCGCGCTTTCGAGCAGCTGCGTAGGGTAGATTTTAATCTCGTCCGGACAAAGTCCTTCCCACAAACGCGGGAAATCGGCGCGGTCTAAATCGGTCGTCGCACCCAGCAGGTTCGGCATCCAATGCAGAACTATTTTGAACCCGGCGGCCCGCAGCAGTGCCGTGGCACGGTGCGCCTCGGCCAGCGTGTGGCCGCGTTTGTTCAACTCAAGGATCCGATCATCCAGACTCTGCACACCCATCTGGACTTTTGTAACACCTAAAGAACGAAACCAGGCCAATTCACCTGGAGTGACTTCATCCGGGCGAGTTTCGACTGACAGACCCACATTGCGGTGTACGGTGGTTTCGTTTTGTAGCTGTAATTCCGCCAAAGATTCTTTCCCTGCAGGTTCCTTCACAGGGCTGAGCCAGTTCATTCATGGCATCAAAACAACGCTGCACGAACCACTCCTGATAATCCCGCCGGTAGGAAGAAAAGGTACCGCCCAGGATGAGCAGTTCCACTTTGTCGGTGGGATGGCCGACAGATGTCAGGGCTTCCAGGCGGGATCTTACCTGCATATACGGGTCAAAGCCGTGCTCCAGGGCGCGCATCGCGCCCGGCTCATCCGGCAGGTAAGATTTCGGCATGCGGACATCATCCGGGCAGAAAATGCATTTTCCCGGGCATGGATAAGGCTTGGTCAGCACTGTAACTGTGGTCACGCCTGAGAGCGTTCGCACCGGCTTTAAGCGGATGGACGCCAATATCGCCTCGTCCGCCTCCCAATCGCCGCTATCGACCAACAGGTAATAGGCTGCCACCAGTGCGGATTTACTGACGTGTCCAGCTACCTCAGGATGCCGCCGGACCGCCTCCAAAAGGGGAAATCCAGCGCGCACATCCTCCAGGATCAGATGTGCCAGGCTAAGTTTCTCGGGTGTCAGTGTACGGAGTTCCTGAAATTTACTTTTTTTAACCACTTTTTCACACTTATCATCAACATGAACGGAAGGTTGCGGGTGCCCTCCTCCCAATTCATGGAAATGTTACTTTCACACAGTATAATGAGAGTGACTATGAAAAGCCAGACGGTTGTTCGGCTGCTCAGCTTGAATAAACAATTCTACCAGACCTTCGGGCATGAATTCTCTTCCACACGACTGCGCCTCCAGCCCGGTGTGTTGCGAGTATTGGATAGTCTGGCAGGCGACGAATCCATCCTGGATCTGGGTTGCGGCAATGGGGAAATGGCGCGCGAGCTGATGCGGCGCGGACATCGCGGCCAGTATGCAGGCTTGGATTTCAGTCCGCCTTTGTTGGAAGTCGCCCGGCATGGCTGGGAAGATGCACCGGCAACTTTTATCCGCGCAGACCTTTCCAGCGTGGATTGGGATAAGAAGATACTCGCTTCCCTCACTCAACCCTTTGACCTGGTGACCGCCTTTGCGACGCTGCACCACATCCCTGGTCAGGAAATGCGTCTGGCTATTTTGAATAAAGTGCATACTCTGCTGCGGACAGCCGGGCAGTTCATCCACTCCGAATGGCAATTCATGAATAGTGAAAAACTCAAAGATCGCATCCAGCCTTGGGAGGAGGCGGGACTAAGCCCGGAAGAAGTCGAGGAAGGCGATTACTTGTTGGACTGGCGCAGTGGTGGGCGCGGTTTGCGCTATGTACACCATTTTTACGAGGCAGAGCTGGATGCCCTGGCCACTTCCAGCCGGTTCCGGGTTCGCCAGACGTTTCGCTCGGACGGCACAAACGGGCTATTGAGCCTGTATCAAGTCTGGGAGTCGGTATGAAGACCAAGCAAGAGATCGTCCAAAACTGGCTGCCACGCTATACCGGCACTCCGCTGGAGGATTTTGGAAAATACATTCTGCTGGTTAATTTCAGTAATTACGTCACTATGTTTGCCGAGATGCACAACACCCGGATTTGTTGTGAAGACAAACCGATGCCCAATGCCACCGCGGACGGCATTACCATCATCAACTTCGGGATGGGCAG
This sequence comes from uncultured Chloroflexia bacterium, assembly GCA_963776475.1. Lineage (GTDB taxonomy): Bacteria > Chloroflexota > Anaerolineae > Anaerolineales > Villigracilaceae > UBA877. The sequence continues at coordinate 2,490 of CAVZMZ010000011.1, read as the reverse complement.
CGCCAATGCTGCCACGGTGATGGATTTGCTTTCGGCCATCCAGCCGAAGGCCTGCCTTTTCCTCGGCAAATGCGGTGGGCTGAAGGATAAACCCGGGATCGGCGAGTTGATCCTGCCAATCGCGGCCATCCGCGGTGAAGGCGCCTCAAACGACTACTTCCCGCCAGAGGTGCCTGCCTTGCCAGCCTTCAACCTCCAGAAAGCCGTCTCCACCACCATCCGGAATTACAGCCACGATTATTGGACCGGCACAGTTTATTCGACCAACCGGCGCATCTGGGAACACGATGAGGAATTCAAAGCCTACCTGCGCCGCATCCGGGCAATGGCGATTGATATGGAAACGGCCACCATCTTCATCACCGGTTTCTACAATAAGATTCCCTCCGGGGCGTTGTTACTGGTCTCGGACCAGCCGATGGAGCCGGATGGCATCAAAACCGCCGAGTCCGATAAAAAGGTAACAGAAGATTTTACCGGGTTCCACCTGCGTGTCGGGATTGACTCGCTTAAGGAAATCATCAATGATGGGTTGACTGTAAGCACTTGAAATTCTTATGCTCATTCGCTTTGACCACCCGGCTATTTTTAGATTATCCCGTCCAATGATGGCCGGATTTTATTTATTCTCCTGACCCTCTCTTTTATGGTAGGGATATCCACCAGAGGAAATGGGGGGTTTCTACGCCAGGCCTAACTGGATATTTAAGGTCAATTTAATAAAAATATTATAGCATTCATCTTTGTTCCTATTCGGGAGGCAATCAAATGCCTCTTTACATTTCAAGGAGGATCGTTATGAAAAACAAACTGATGTTTTCAGCGCTTCTCGTTGTTGCGCTGGTAGCATCTGCCTGTGGTACTGCGGCTCCTACTGCGACACCGACTGTGGCACCAGTTAGTACATCTTCTGGAGTTCCAGTTACCGGCGGAACCTCGACGCCCTTGATCCCGATCACTGGCCAACTGCAACAGTGGCACCTGTAGCAACCACTCCCCCGGCGGTAGCGACAACACCCCCGGCAGTGGCAACAACGCCTCCAGCAGTGGCTACTACTCCGCCTGCAATGGCGACAACACCCCCGGCTGTGGGTTCTTCAGGTCCAATGGCTACACCAAGCGGTCCGGCAGCCATGAATCTTGGTCCCTTCCTGGTCAATTCGGCAGGTATGACCCTGTATATCTTTACCAAAGATACGCCTAACACCAGTACCTGTTACAACACTTGCGCCACCCTCTGGCCGCCGTTATTGACGAATGGCGCACTCCACCGGCGCTACTGGCGTTACAGCTTCCATGCTGGGCACCACCACCCGCACGGACGGTACAGTCCAGGTCACTTATAATGGTTGGCCGCTTTATACCTATTCCAAGGATATGGTTCCGGGTGATATGAATGGGGAAGGTTTCGCATCCCTTTGGTATATGATGACCCCGGCTGGAACCGAAGAAATAGGTCTCGAAAAATTTGATGACAGCCGTCTCTTGCCAAACCTTGAGAGACTGTCATTTACCGGTATAAGTTGCACGATCTTCTCCCGCCGGAGTGCTCCGGCGGGAGATTTTTTGAGGTAGAATTCAAGTGAAATCTGGCACAAACCGGATGGAATGGGAGTTCCGGGTAAGTGACCCATTAATGAATAAGAGGAACATCATTGTGGTGATTGTCAAAATCCTCAGCCTGGGAGCCCCCGAACGGTATGCCGTCCGGCGGTTGGTGGCAGCAGCATATCAAGACATTCTTCAACAATCTCCGGATCTGGAACTTGAGACCATCGAGGTCAGTGACCCGGCCGAAATTGGTAAATATGCTTTCACCATAATCCTGCCGACCTTGGTCATCAACGAAAAAATCGTCTGCAGCGGGCGTTTTCCCACAAGGGAAGAAGTGAACGGTTGGCTTGGCGAGGCAGTGAATAAAACGTAAATCACCCAGCCACAAAAATTAAGGTTCAAGACATAGTGGGATGGAACTCATTTGCCCGTCCGGATTTTCCGTCTGACCGCTTTCATCGTAGATTTTGATCCATTTGATCTCGGGGAATTGAGCCAGGTTGGCAAAAATCAAGTTGCCAATGGTGTAAGTCGAGCCGCCTGAATTACACTTGCCTGTCAGATAGATGCGCGCAACCCCATCTGCAACGGACAATTGCCTGTAGCCGGTTGTCCCGCTCAGGACAATATCCAATCCCCGGGCCTTTTCATCCGGAGTCGGGCCGAGGAACAACTGCGTTAACACTGTCTCAGGCAGGGAACCGGTCAGAAGTACCGTACGGGTGACCGCGCTCTTCATACGGCTCAGTGCCGACCGCGTAACGGTTCAGGTTGGTGAAATAGACAGTCACTTTCACGGGGGCTTGTTTGGGGGCGCAACCAGAAATAAGCAGTAATAATCCGGCTAGAATAATAATCAGGCGTTTCATCGTTTCTCCTCCGTATGAGCAAATGAAGATTAAGATCGGCTTTTATACGTTTGCCAGGCATTGCCAC
>CAVZMZ010000010.1:0-10993 GCA_963776475.1 uncultured Chloroflexia bacterium | reverse complement strand
GTTGGTTGCCGAATGGATGCGGATGCGGCTCTCGAACTGTTCGTAGGCCAGTTTGTGGAAAGGCGGGATGGCCTCCAGTTGTTCGTCCCTGGCATGCGCGAACATGATCTCTTCCTGGTCTGGAAGCGCCAGCAGCGGGTACGGATATCCGCCGCGGTCCAGGATGTTGGCACACAGCGCCCGCACCAGCGGCTGGGCGGCGGTGGTGGCTTCGATGGCCACCCGGTCGCCGGATTTGATCTCTGCGGAATGATCCACCAGGATCTGGGCAAGTTTTTCAACACGTGCATCTGCCATGGATATTTCTCCTCACTGAAAATTGATTTAAAATTATATCATCCCGCCGGGAGAAATAAACACAAAATAACTCACAAATAAAAAAAAATTACTTTTACTCATCCAGGACGGCCTTCATCCTGGGGTGCATGGCGGGTGGGGCAGCCAGCAGGGAACATGGCGGGGTGATGTAATCGGGCCCGCCCTCCAGGTTCGTAACGATCGCGCCAGCTTCCTCGGCAATCAGGCCTCCGGCGGCCACATCCCAGGGCTTGATAGTCAGTTCCCAGTAGCCGTCGAAACGACCGGCGCCCACGTAGCACAGGTCGAGGGCTGCCGAGCCCAACCGGCGTACGCCCTGTGTGGTCCGGGCGAAACGGCCGTAATACTCCAGGTTATTGCGGGGCGTCGACCAGGCGTCATAGGGGAAGCCGGTCACCAGCAGGCTGCGCTGGAGTTCCGTCACTTGCGAAACCCTAAGACTGCGCCCGTTCAGCCGGGCGCCCCGGCCGCGTTCCGCCGCGAACAATTCATCCCGCATTGGATCGAGGACCACACCCAGCGTTACGATCCCATTGTGAGCGTAGGCTATCGAGACCGAGAAAAAGGGGATGGCGTGGGCATAGTTGACTGTGCCATCCAGCGGGTCCACGTACCACTGATCGCCGGGGCGACCGGGCACCAGGCCGATCTCCTCGGAGACGATCTGGTGTCCGGGAAACAGCCGCTGGATTTCGCCCAATAAATAGTCTTCCGATTGGTGGTCCACCTCGGTCACCAGGTCAATGGCGCCCTTGTAGGAAACCTGGTGCTCCTGCTCGTAGCCGAGGCGCAGGATTTCACCGGCCTGGCGAGCCAGCCGTTCGAGTTCTGAAAGCGTGGGCTGCATGGTTACTTGTGCTTGAAATCGTCCAGGATTTTATAAATCTGGTCGAGTTCCGTCTGGATTTCTTTACGGTCGTTTTGGGTCTGCGTGAGCAGGGCCTCGAACGCCGGACGCTGGTTGACGGGCAGGGTGGTGAGCAGGCGCTCGGTGCGGGAAATCTGGGTGTGCTTGTGGCGCAGTTTGTATTCCAGGCGCTCGCGGTAACCGTTGTAGAATTCACGCTCGCCGAGCGGTTCAGGGGTGGCTTCAGGGCCTTGTGTGAGCAGTTCGGCGACGGTCAACAGGAATTCTTCGGTATCGATCGGTTTCTCCATGAAGCGCACTGCACCCAGGCTGATGGCGAACGTCTTGTCTTCGGGAGTGACATAGGTGGCGGAAAGGAAGATGAGCGGGATCTGGCGCGTCTGCGGGTTCGAGCGCAGGCGGTGGGCCAGGGCGTAACCATCCATCTTGGGCATCAGGATATCCGTGATGACCAGGGCAGGATGCTCCTGGTTAACTTGCTCCAGTGCTTCCTGGCCGTTCCGGGCGGTGACGACCGGGTAGCCTTTGAAGCGCAGGGTGACTTCGAGCAGCTCAAGCACGTTTGGGACGTCTTCCACAACCAGGATGGGACCGGAGGCGATATTCATGTATATATTGTAGCCGCCTTTATTGAAGGGGACAAGTGAAAGAAGCCCTTGTCACGGGTAAACCTTACTAATGGACCACACGAAATCGCATCTTGACATTATCAATAATGATAATATAATAGTTTTTGATAATATAACTTCATGACCACAGAGTAAAAAAATGAACAAAGCCAAGGAAAACATCCTGCTCCACCCCGTCCGCTTGCGCATCATTATGGCCGCCGTCAACCGCCAGGTAACTGTACAGCAGCTTGCCAGTGAGCTGCCGGATATCCCCCAGGCCACTCTGTACCGGAATATCAAGGCGCTGGCAAGTGCCGGAATCCTCAGCGTGGTCCGGGAGCGGCGCGTCCGAAACACGCTCGAGAAGACCTATGCTCTTGCGGAAGAGGGCCTGTTCCTGACCCCCGAGGATCTAAAAAATGCCCGGCCTGAGGATTACATCCGGCTGTTCACTCAATATCTTGGACAGCTCCTGGGCTATTATGCCCGCTACATTCAAGCCGGAAATGTCGATCTTGTCCGCGACCACCTGGCCTTCGAGATGTTCCCCGTTTTTTTGAGCGAAACGGAAGTTCAGTCGCTCGGGCAGGCCCTCAACGCCGCGCTGCGCCCTTATCTAAAAAATGGACCCTCGCCGGAACGCCGGCGCTCCATCCTGGGGTTGATGGCCATCCCCGATTTCGCGGTGGGCCCTCTGTCCGCGGTATGCACCGGCAGTCGAAGCGGCCGAGGCGCGTAAGGAATAGAAGAAATGGAAGAATGGAGAGTAGTAAAAAAATGAGCACTAGCGATGATCTGAAACAAACTTCACAAGATTTTATTCGGCAGTTGCTGCAGGGCGATTTCGCCGGAGCCGGGCGTCTCTTCGACGCACACTTGGCCCAGGCACTCCCTGAACCTAAACTGAAAGAAACCTGGTTGCAAATCGTCGGCCAGGTCGGCGCTTTCCAAAAGATTTTGGCTTACCAAGCTGAAGAAATACCGGAAAAGTACCTGGTGACGGTTACCTGCCAGTTCGATAAACTGCCGATTGACTTCCACATGGTCTTTAATCAGGATGGAAAGCTGAGCGCGCCGAATGCCCAGCCTGCCTCGGCCCTATTGAGCTACAACCCGCCGGCTTACGTCCGTCTTGCGACTTTCCATGAAGTTGATGTCACTGTCGGCAGCGGAGAATGGGCGCTGCCTGCCACCCTGAGCCTCCCGCAGGGTGGCGGTCCTTTCCCGGCGGTTGTTCTGGTCCATGGTTCAGGGCCTCAGGACCGCGACGAGACGCTTGGCCCGAACAAACCTTTCCGGGACCTGGCCTGGGGCCTGGCCTCGCAGGGTGTGGCTGTGTTGCGCTACGACAAGCGCACTTTTACCCATAAAGCGCTCTTTACCCCTGAATTGATTGCTAAGGGAACCGTTAAAGAAGAAACAATCGATGATGCGCTGCTGGCAGTCCAGCTCCTGCAGCGGAACCCCAATATTGACCCCCGGCAGGTTTTTGTCCTGGGTCACAGCCTGGGAGCCACGCTGGCGCCCCTGATCGGGCAGCAGGATCCGTCGATTGCCGGGTTGATCATCTTGGCGGGGATGACACGCCCCTTCGAGGACACCATCCTGGATCAATACACTTACATCTACAACCTCACCGGCTCGATCACCGGCCAACAAAAAGCCGAGCTGGAGGAATTGAAGGTTAAAGGTGGCGCGCGTGAAGGACCCCCACTTGTCCGAACGTGTCCCGGCGAACGACTTGCCCTTGAACCTTCATCCGGCCTACTGGCTGTCCCTGCGCGGCTACCAGCCCGCCGAACTGGCAAAATCGCTGGCAATGCGGATATTTGTCCTGCAGGGTGGGCGCGATTACCAGGTGACTGCCGCAGGCGATTTCCCCGCCTGGCAGGCTGCCCTGGCAAAAAAAACCAATGCCACCCTCAAGCTCTATCCCAAGTTGTTCCACCTTTTCATGGCCGGTGAAGGTCCCTCAACCCCCCAGGAATATCTTGTCGAAGGGCATGTCAGCGCAGAAGTGGTCCAGGATATCGCCGGCTGGATCAGAGAGTAGTTCCTGCATGGATCAGCTAATTTTAATCGCCCGGCTAATTTCAATACTATTCATTATTCTGGCAGTAATATTCTGGGCCTGGATGTTCCAGGACATGACGAATAACGAATACCATCCAGGTAATTCTAAGTATTACTGGCTGCTGGTATTTATTTTTTTGAATGTCTTTGGGGCAGGTTTATATTACATCCAGGAGTATCGCTACCGTCATTGACGAATTTTTAAATTAGACCAGCAATAAAAGAAGGCTGAAAAGCAGCATTGGAACCTTTCTCTATTTTGATCGAGAGAGTGAAAATGCCTGAGGTGCATCTCCACAATTCCCTTAAAGTGCAGCGGGCGAAGCTCGATTTAGTTCAGGCCATTCCCCCTAAATTGAAATGGCCTGGCTTTGCACTAAAAAGTTAAAATGCCTTCCTTTTGCGTAAAATTAAGGTCGGAAGTCTGGTTTGGACTTCGAATTATCTTGTTTTCCATTTATTTATGAGACACTCGTTACCGAATTGATCCAGGAAAAGCGGGGTATAATTTTTGTATCGTTGTTCTACAGACCCTTGTTCCACACAATAAGATTGCTGCCTTCTGCGAGCGCTGGAAGGTGGTGGAATTTGCGTTGTTCGGTTCGGTGGTACGTGAGGATTTCTCCCCGCAAAGCGATATTGATGCATTGGTTTCATTTGCACCGCATAGTGAATGGGGTCTTTTCGACCATATCCAGATGAAACAGGAATTGAAGGAACTCTTCGGGCGCGATGTGGATCTGGTGACCCGCCGGGCGCTGGAACAAAGCCGCAATACCTTGCTTCGCTCTGAAATCCTTGGAACTGTGAAAGTGCCGGATTTAGAACAGGGGGGCGCCCATGTCCAAAAATCGGGATGACATTGTTTTGAGAGACATCCTAAACGCGGCACAGCTTGTTGCCGAGATTAAGACCTCCGAAGTTTTAAAACTTCGGAGGTCGGTTGGGGGTTATGCAACAAGTCAGGGAGATGAAACTCAACTCATAAAAATGAAAAACTCAACTCAGATTAAGTCGAGTTGAATCAATCCATAAGAACAGGCCATTTCAAGCACTGAAAGGCACATAATCGCCTAAACCATATGGGTTCTTCGCCTTGTTCAGAACGACATTGTTCAACACAGTCCTGACTAACACAATTCGATTCAATTTTCGTGGGAGGAAGAGGAATGAAGGGCGTCAGATCGGTAAATTACCGTTGCTTCGCCAATTGCACTGCCAACTCATGGTAGTGCGCCTGCTGGCGCAGCAACGCTACGAGCAAAGCAAATGCCAGGATGCTCATGAACAGCACACCAGCTGTGTTGTTGAGTGTCACGATTGGGTGTTGGTATTGGCTGGTACCGCCGTCTCGCTGCGAGCCTTTGTTGTTGGCGGTTGATTGTGTAAGCTTTTCGGTCATCGAATTTTACCTCGTTTGAAAAACAACTCAAATGTTCCCTATTAGGCGCCAGATAGCGGCTGGGCTAAAAATGCAAGTTCTCGTCAAATAATGCAAGGTCTTAATCGGCTTGTGCCGCTGCCCATAAGTTGGTGGACAGCCTCATATGGTTTTCAGGACTCACTAATACGCGGTACCAAATCTGCCAGAGCCTTATCGAGCGTGGCGTAATCAAACGAAAACCCAAGCTCTAGAGCCTTTTTTGGGATAACACGTTTTTGACGTGCGTAGATTTCCGCTACCTTTCCGACGAATAGCCGAACCATGAAGTAAGGCATTAGTCCGACATGTCTACCAACTGCATCGCCAAGCATGTCGGCATATTCTTGATTGGTAACAGGGTTAGGTGCAGTGCAATTCATGGGTCCGCGTACCCGTTCGTTTTCCAGAGCAAAAACATATAGGCGTGCTTCATCTAGGATGTGAATCCACGAGCAGTAAGCATTGCTTGGTTTGCTAATACCACTCTGTCCTTTCCAAGCTTGACTGACCTGGTAGGGCAACCCACCGCCATTTTCACCCAGCACATAACCGGTGCGCATGATTACGGTGCGGATTCCTAGCGTCTCTGCCTTCAATGCTTCGTCTTCCCATGGTTTGCTATCTTGCGCCCAATAATCAGTTCCAATAGGCGAATTCTCGTCTACTGGCTTGTCGCTTACGATATCGAACCCATAAATACCTTGTGAGGCGCTGCTGATAAAAACGCTGGGTTTGGATTTTGCATGTTCCATTGCATTTACCAAGCCGCGCGTGCTGATAATGCGATTGGTAAGAGCTTCCTGAGCATTTTGCCTGGTAAAACGTCTTTCAAAGATGGACGGAGCAGCACAATGAATCACGGCATACGCGCCGTCAAGTGCGGACGCCCATGGTCCATTTTCTTGTGGTTGCCATGCTACATACTCTATTGCGCCAGGTATTTTTTGTACGGCTTCTTCCGGGTTACGTGAGAAAACCACAAGATCGTAACCTTTTTTGAGCAATTCTGTGGCTACTGTGCCGCCGATAAAGCCGGTAGCTCCCGTCAGAATTATTTTCTTTTTCTCAGACATTTTGGATACCCTTGATTTATTAACAAGTTGGCTCATGAATTTATTTGGCTTGAGTCTTGGCAACCGGTTTCAGGAAGTACAGTTCCAGGAAATAAAACCCGAATGTCAGGATGAACATGGTTGCCATCCCATGGGAGTAATTATCGTTCTGAAAGCCGGAGAGGACGAAAATCACTCCATTGATCTCCGCCAGGGCCATGGCCAGAAAGCCCAACCCTCCAAATATCTGCACGCTCCTGATCTTCGAAGCCAGTGCCATGATCAGGCTGAATAGAGAGAGGATCGTCAAAATGGTTCCCAATATAGCGTGAACTACTGCTACAGCGCCTGCCTGATTAAGGGCGCTCAAGATAGTGGAGAATGAAAAGCCGAAAGGAGCCAGGGAAGGCAAATTTGAAAGGTTGACAGCCATCCCGAATTCGAATTGGATTGCCAGCAACACGATAAGGGTTATAACCGCAACCCGTATCCCTTTGATTTGATTTGTCGACATATCTTTTTTGCTCCTTATGTAGTAACTTATTTACTTTACCGATCGAGATCGTGCCTTCTGCTATTTGTTGAATTTGCCACTCAACCAGGATTCAACTTGCAAGGCCATTTGATCGAAGACTTCGTTCACAATTGTTTGGTCGGTTTCTCCAAGCATCTGATAACCGAACCCTTTGATTTGAAGCATAATCAGCGTTGCGGTGACGGTAGGATCAAGCTCCGCCCTAAAAATCCCTTGCCGGATACCTTGCTCAATAATGCTGACCAGGTAACCTCGCCAACTCTCATCGAGCTTCTTGAAAATCTGTGCAATGGCCGGGTCACGCAGCGAACGGATGAGCAGTTCGGTAAAAACCACTATCTGATCGCGGGCATCGCGAAATCGGTGGCGGGCGTCCTCCAGTTCGGCACGCATCTCTTTCCAAGCATCCGGGGATTCTTTAGCGGCAGACTCGAAGGTATTCGACGTGCTGAACTTTTCGATCATATAATCCACTACACCTTTAATTAAGTCTTCTTTAGTTGGGAAGTAATAGTGTAGTGTGGCGTTGTTGATGCCGACCTCTTCTGCAACAGCACGCACCCTTAAACCTTCGAAGCCTCTTTTGGCAATATGATCGTAGGCAGTCAGGATTAACTCTTTACGACGATCTTTGGCGGGAATTTGTTTTGTGACCATAATCACCTATTCAATCAACTGGTTGATTGAATATTAGCCTATCCCTTCTTCCCTGTCAAGGTTGTGAGAGGAATGCCCCAATAACAACACATATGCTTGGAAACAGCGTTTTTCTCAATACAAAATAAGAGACGTTAGCGTAACAGAGAGCTTACAAAGAACGGGAGTGGAACACTATCCGCACTCTCTTGTGTGATGGAAAGCGCATAGTACAACCTCATTGCCTTCGGTTCAACTTTATTGTAAAGAATCAACATACACTAATCTTTTGTTCGTGCCCTGCATGGTCTGAGCAGTAACAATCTTTCGTTATTTAGCCGTTTTTTATCAATCGACTTCTGGTTGCACAAAAGTTAGGCTAGACCACCTTCTTGCAGGAAAATCAGGAATCTCGATTATTCCTGACTTGAAGGAGGTGCCGTTGTGGCTATTAGAACTGTTTGCCACTCTCAAGGAGTGGTTCGTTTTGCATGTGCCCATGCAGGCTGCCAGTACTGCCTGGAAACTCTGCTGCGAGAAAACAAAGGGTTGATTCAAAGTGTCATCCAGACACAAGGCATGGGGGGATCGATTATGCGGACCTGGTCCAGGAGGGGCGCATCGGTCTGTGGCTCGCGATCTTGCATTATGATCCTGCACGGGGATATACCTTTTCGACCTATGCCTGGACGGCCATCCGGTACGGGCTCTGGCGTGCCCATTACTATGCGGATCGAGTTGAGGATGACAAGAACGAGGCGGCCGAAGCCTGGCTGGAACTGCTGGATGAAGTCGAGGAAGACTGGCGGCAGCAACATGTACGTCAGGCGCTACTGGAAGTGGTGGGAAAGCTGCCTGTACGGTTGGGGCGGCTGATCCGCCTGGCCTACGGGCTGGACGGGCAACGAACCTATTGCCTGGCGGAGATTGGCCGGGAGTGGGGTCTCAGCCGGGAGCGGATGCGCCAGTTACACAACGATGCACTGGTCCTGCTTCGGCTACCTGCCTTGTCCATGCATCTACGCAGCCTGTGCGAAAGGGATAGCTGCCAGGCCTACCTGCTGGCCCGCTCCCTGAACCAGATCTGGCAGCGCAGCCAGCGGAGGCGGTGATGACCGGATAGCCTTTGAAGCGCAGGGCGACTTCGAGCAATTCGAGTACGTTTGGGACGTCTTCCACAACCAGGATGGGACCGAAGGCTATATTCATGCGTCTATTGTAGCCGCCTTTATTTTAAGGGGACAAGTGAAAGAGGCCTTTGTCACGGGTTTACCTTACTTTGGGGGCATTGGATTCCGGAGCACCGGAGTCCGATGTCTCCAGACATCGGAGTGTAACAGCACGCACACCATCTTTTGCTGTTTTCTTCTTGTGCTAATTCAGTGAACTTTTTTCAACTGAAGCGTGTATCATATCTTAGAATGCAACCTCAAAAGAAGCCATCTTTGGATTTGACCCTCATCCGTCGCTGTCAGGCTGGAGACGAGGAAGCCTTTGCCTGGCTCTTCGAGAATTTCAAGAACCTGGTTTTTCGCACGGCGTACCTGACCCTCGGCAATCCCCTCGATGCCGAAGATATTCTGCAGGAAGTCTTCGTCCAGCTATATCGCTCAATGGGAAACTACGACCCGACTCGCGGCGCGTTCAGCACATGGTTGTACCGCATCACCGTCAATCGATGCTTGAACATCCGGCGACGCCGGGACTTTATTACCCATCCTCTGGAGGAACTCCCAGATAGTATCCGCCGGGAACCGATTCTTTCTGAAAGCCAGCATGCCGATGTTGATTCCGTGCAACATGCGTTGGGCCATCTGAGCATAAAACTGCGTGTTGTAATTGTCCTGCGCTACTTCTGGGATTTGTCCAACGCCGAAATTGCTGAAATACTAGACCTGCCACTTGGCACAGTCAAATCCCGCCTTAATCTGGCGCTGCGGGCCCTTTGCAAAGACTTGAAAGATGATTTCTCGTCCAGCACCATTTCTATTACGGAGGTCCCTAAATGAACTGCCGAGAAGTAAACCAACTGCTCGTTCCGTTTCTCAACCAGGAAATCGTCGCCTCCGAATATACCTTGATCCAAACACATCTGGCCGGTTGCCCGGCCTGTCGGCAAAAGTTATCGACCCTCTCCGCAACTCGAAGTCGGCTGATTCGCTCGATGAAGTTCCAGGCTGCTGAGGCAACTCCCTCCCCGCTTGCTTGGAATCGCTTGCAGATGAGGCTGGCGGAAGTAACTCGTCCTTCGCCCGCCTGGCTGAAACACCTGGCACTAATCACCTACCACAAACACCCCCATTCACGTTTCCGCTTCACCATGAAAACTGGGGTCATGTCTGCTGTATTAGTCGTATTGATTATGGTGGTTTCTGTTTTGACCTTTGTCCCCTCAGTACGAGCGCAGGTTGGCAAGCTCATTGCCAGCATCCTGCCAGGTCCGCTTGGGGCACAGCCTGGGGCATGCCAGAGCGTCGAAGGCGGAGCGGTGGGATCAGGCCTGTTCGTCTGGCCGACAACCCTGCACAACATATCCGGAAAGGACTACAACCCTGATTCTCCACTGTACCACCCTGCCATTGATATTGCTGCCGCCAAAGACTCAAACGTTGTGGCTGCTGATGCTGGGGTAGTCATTTACGCTGGCTGGAATAACTGGGGGTATGGCAACATGATAGTGATTGATCACCGAAACGGCTGGCAATCGCTCTACGCCCACCTGGATGTGGTCAAGGTCGGGTGCGGAGAGAACGTGGATCAAGGACAGTTGATCGGATTAGCCGGGCAAACCGGACATGCCCCTTTCCCCCAATTACACTTTGAGTTGTGGCAGATAATTGACGGGCAGATAAAAAGGGTGAATCCTCATCTTTACCTGCCGCAGCCATAGATTCTTTTCATTTGGCCTGGCTCTCCAGGTTGGCTCGGATACCTGGAGGCTGCCTTATCGGAAGTCAAAGCTATTCCGAGAGCCGCAATGCCTCCCAGGCTTACCGCCACTTGAAACGCTCGCCCTGGTTCGGCCTGGTATCTTCTGCAAAAGCCACTCTGATGGGTGATACGCTCTCGCTCCTGCTTAATCTGGCCCGCTTCGTTCAGGAAGCCTCCCTGGCCGTCCTGCCTGCACCAGCGTGAGTCTCGGACCTGCTTCCCGCTTTACTTTCGGTCTCCGCCCCGGCAGACCTGCATCCACGCGCCTGCTCCCCATGCTTCTCACGCCGGCTGGCGAATTATTTTCCCCTCGGCCTCGAATTTCCGGCTCGCACGCAGCTCGCAATAGACTTGTTGCGCAGTTTACTCCGAGTTGTTGCGCTGGAGAACTCGATCCAGCCCTGATTTCCCCCAAAATACCCGTTCAACCCACCTTCACATAGGCCTTTCCCATTCAAGGCTCTTTCCCTCCATATCATACATATTGCAGAATCCCGGTTGTGCAGCCCCTTGACTTAATTGAACAAATGTTCTAAAATGATTGCA
>CAVZMZ010000009.1:0-36075 GCA_963776475.1 uncultured Chloroflexia bacterium | reverse complement strand
CAACTGATTTACAGTCAGTCCCCTTTGGCCACTTGGGTAACTGCCCATTATTTTTTCCAGCCGTTCCACGCTGGGCCCTTGGCTGATCGCCGTGGGAATGAGGCCAACCGACAAACAAATCAACGGGAAAGAATGTTAACGTTCCAAGCCGACGACGGGAATTGAACCCGTAACCTACCACTTACAAGGCGGTTGCTCTACCGTTTGAGCTACGTCGGCAATCGCCCTTCCCGGCTTAAGCGGGGCAATTATACCAAAGGCATACCGTCGATACAAGGTTAAGTACAAATTGGTATGAAACTGCTCTTCCCCCAGCGTGATTTTCCCGTCAATTTATATATACTGACCATAGCCACATTGCGGGTTAGCGTGGGGGGCATATTATACGCCATAATTTATATAAACATATCTTCAGGCTGGCCTATAAGCCGCATTCTGTCCAGCGTGGGTTTCCGGTTTACGCCGATCCTTCGCCGAAGCTCGGAGGGGCTTCATCCCGGACCTCCGCCTGTGCGATCATCTCTCTGAGCAGCCTACCCGGGACTAAATGAAGCGAGCCGCCTCTCGTCCCTGCTTGGCCTTGCTCCCGGCGGGGGTTACCTGGCCGCCCGCATTGCTGCGGACGCCGGTGGTCTCTTACACCACCTTTTCACTCTGACCCTCACTCCCCCCTCTCCACAAGGGGGCGAAAATGGCGGTTACCTGTTTCTGTGGCCCTAATCCGGCAGGTTTCCCCGTCCCGGGGTTTCCCCGGCGCCGTGCCCTGTGGAGTGCGGACTTTCCTCGATCCCTCGCTAACGCTCGGGACCGCGACCGCCCGGCCAGCCTGAAGACAAAGGTATGATACCGTCTCTCAACCTGTAAGTCAATTAAATATTCTTCCGATGGGCGGGATCTCAACAAGGTCCGATAACTTTATGATCGGTATTCCGCGGCCAAAAAATCGGGATGTCGGCGATTGGTAGGACAATTGCCAATTCGTCCTACGAACCGCAAATTGAGGAGGTTTATCACCCCCGAAAGATGACCATTTTACCCAGGAGAATAGCCGGAATATGCTTTAATGTCCCTATAATCATAAACATATAAATGGAGGCAAAAATGTCTAAAAGCGTTGATAATTTGAAAGCTGCCTTTGCAGGCGAAAGCCAGGCCAACCGAAAATACCTGGCGTTTGCCAAAAAGGCCGACCAGGAAGGTTTCCCCCAAATTGCCAGGCTCTTCCGGGCAGCGGCAGCGGCGGAGACTGTCCATGCCCTCAACCACTTGAGGGCCATGGATGGGGTGAAAGGCACTGCCGAAAACCTCGAAGCGGCCGTAGGTGGAGAGAATTACGAAGTGCTCTCGATGTACCCGCCCATGCTGGCCGAGGCGGAGGCAGAGGGCGATAAACGCGCGGCCCTTTCCTTTAAATATGCTTTGGCAGTCGAGAAAGTGCATGAGATGCTCTATCGCCAGGCGGCCGAATCCTTCGCACAGGGCAAAGATCTACCCGCGAAAGAGTATTACGTATGCCCGGTGTGCGGCAACACGCATGAAGGCCCAATGGAAGGCCGCTGCCCGGTCTGCAATACCCCCGGTGAGAAGTTCGAGAAGATCGCATAGAAAAATATCTGGACAAATTCCCCGGCCTCAAGTAAAATACTGCTCTTTGTAAGCGGCTTTTTATATGATGCCGCCGGTTTGATGGAAAAGATTTCGTTGAATGGCACGCGCGCAAAGCTCGCAGGCCGCACAGCAATAGGTTAAATTTTTGGAGGAAGCAAGTGGCTAATATCAAGTCCCAGATCAAGCGTAACCGCCAGAACGATAAGCGGCGTCTGCGCAACCGCGTTTACCGCGGCACCGCTCGAATCGCGGTTAGAAGTGCCCGTACTGCCATCGATGCCGGCATCCCCGAATCGAAAGCCGCTCTTCTCGGCGCGATCAGCGCCCTGGATAAGGCTGCCGAGCAGGGTGTCATCCATCGGAATAACGCCGCCCGCCGGAAAAGTCGCCTGATGAAGGCATTTGCCAAGATGGAACCGGTCAAGGTCGAAGCCGAACCCGCCATGGTCGAACCGGTCGCCGAAGCCGAGCCTAAAAAGGCTGCCCCGCGCCGGCGGACTGCCAAAACGGAAACAGCGGCTGAACCTGAAACCACAGCCAAAAAGAAAAGCACCAGCGCTAAAAAGACCGCAGCGAAGAAGTAAGCCAAGCCTGCGCGGCAATAAAGAACCTAAAGCCCCTACGGGGACAGGCCCCTACAGGGACAGGCGGGAGCGCCCAGAACGATGGGCCTCCCGCTTTTTTGCTAATACCGGATGATATAATCCCGACGGCAGGTGCGCATGTTCCAGACCGAACAAGAAACCATCGAAGCGAAAATAAAATCCTTGTGTGCAGAGCAGGGAATTCCTCTGGCTGAATTGGAATGGAAGCCCATCCCCTTTAGCGGGGAGTGGGGTATTTCCACTTCGTTTTTTGCCACAGCCGCATTGGAAGCGCGCGCCGGGAAAAAGATCGTCGTTCCGCAGCGCGCCCAGGAAATCGCCGAACAGGTTAAGGATTCGCTGGCGCGGCAGCAGGTATCAGCCATGTGGAGGCGCTGAAGGGTTATCTCAACCTGTATTTCGACACTGGCGATTATGCCCGGCGGGTTGTGGATACGGTCCTGGAGCAAAAGAACTGCTTCGGCTCCGGTCCCGTAACCGGACAGCGCGTCATGGTCGAGTTTTCCCAGCCCAACACGCACAAGGCCTTCCATGTCGGGCACCTGCGTTCCGCCATTTTGGGGGATGCCCTCGCCCGGATCATCGAATTTGCCGGCTATACAGTAGTGCGCGCCAACTACCCCGGCGATATCGGCTTGCATGTCATCAAGTGGCTGTGGGCTTATTTGAAGTACCACAAAGGCGAGGAACCCGAAACCGACATTACCCAGTGGATGGGAAAGGTTTATGCGGATGCCACCCACCGCTTGGAAGAGCAGCCTGACCTGGAAGCTGAAGTTCGGGCGGTTTACGCCCGCTGGGACAAACGGGATCCGGAGATCGTGACACTCTGGGAAAAAACACGCCAGTGGTCGCTGGATGGTTTCAACCAGATGTATTCCGCCCTCGGGATCCGCTTTGACAAGTACTATTTTCCCAGCGGAGAAGAAGAAGCGGGCAAAGGCATCGTCGAAGAACTGGTCAAGCGCGGCATTGCCACGGATGAACGCTCGCAGGGTGGCGCGGTCCTGGTCAAGATTGACGAAGTCCTGGGATTGACGAAGGAGCAGTACCGCACGGCTGTGATCCTGCGCTCGGATGGTACCGCCCTGTATGCCACGGAAGACCTGGCGCTGGTCCTGCATAAATTCCGGGATTATCCGGACCTGAGCCGCTCGGTGTATGTCGTGGATGTGCGCCAGTCCCTGCACTTTACACAGATCTTTAAGATCATGGAAATTGCCGGGTATGAGCAGGCCGGACAATGCGTGCATGTAGCCTATGAGCTGGTTACCCTGCCGGGCAACGTGGTCATGTCCTCACGTGAAGGGACGGTGGTGCTGCTCGAGGATCTGTTGCGCGAAGCGATTTCGAGGGCGAAAGAAGAAGCCCACAAGAAGAATCCATCCCTGGATGGGGAACAACTTGAAATCGTGGCCCAAGCAGTAGGCCTGGGCGCATTGAAATACCCGATCGTGGCACGCGAAAATACCAAGCTGGTCACCTTCGACTGGAAAGCTGCGCTGGATTTTAACGGTCAGGCGGCGCCTTACATCCAATACGCGCATGTGCGCTGTAATTCAATCTTAAAACGTTCAAACGTTCAAATGTTGGAACGTTCAGATACCGATTTCGCTTATGGGCTGCAGCCGGCCGAAATCCAGCTGATCGACTTGATTTCGCGTTTCCCATCCGAAGTGCAGCGGGCGGCGGCCGAATACAAGCCGCTGATCATTGCCAGCAATGCCTATGATATTGCCAAGGCCTTTGCTGGTTTCTACGATGCCTGTCCGGTCGTGCAAGCCGAAGCGCAGATCCGGGCAGCCCGGCTGCGATTGGTGGCGGCGACCAAATACACCCTCGCCAACGCACTGGCCCTCTTGGGCATCACCGCACCGGATGTGATGTAAGCTAAGAGAATAGGGACAGAGAGTAGTAGTACGGTTGCAAGTGCCCGTCACCTTCAAGGTGGCGGGCACTTTTATACCAGGTTTTGGATCCCATGCCAGGTAAGCAGTGGGATGAACAGCGCCGCGACCTGCCCATACAGCCAGGCCTTCCCAGGCAGGGAAATTTTTGATTTTTGGCTAGGGCTGGACCGTTATGTTGTAGATTTCCGCATAATCACCAGCCGCGTAATCGTTAAAACCGTCATTGATTTTTGCATCCAGGCGCATGGTGATTTTGATGGTGTGTTTGCCGGTCGGCCAGGCACGGATAATTCCGGTAAAGTCCTTGCAGGTTTGACCGGACACTTGTTGTTCTCCCTGGGCTAGGCTTTTGGCGTCTACCGGCTGGCCATCCACTTCAAGGATGTACTGGATATGCTGAAAGTTCTGGTTCAGGAGGTTTTGCGTGCTTGTGCACCAGCCCGAGGCGAGCAAGACCGGTTGGTTGGCGGCAATGGCGAGGTCAAATGTTTGGGTTCCGGGCCCGCTGGGGTTTTGCCAGTTGGGGACCAGGTTCTCCAGTGTTGGAATTTGGTCGCCAGCCTGGGGTTGGTATGGTTCGACCAATACCTTGGTTGGCAACACCTTGGGCAGGGTCTGCGGGGTCGGAATGCTTGGAATGTTATATCCGGGAACGTTAATGGCCGGCAGGGCGATGTAGCCTTTCCATGCGGCATACGCGCCAATTCCGATTATCAACACCAGGCTGCAGAGACATAACACTACCAGGGCAATCACTACCCAGATCCAGGTGGTACCTTTCTTGGGAGAGGCAGGTTTGGGTTCCATTTTGATCACTTCCTTATATTGTAGAAAAATGCAAATCCCATGTTGCTTACGCAGTCTAACACGAAGTGATTACGGGATGATGAAAACCTGTAAAATCGAGGTGGATCACTGGTATATCTTACAGATTATTCACCCCATGCCAGGTATGCATGAATATGAAGGCTGCTGCCAACAGCCCGTAAGGCCAGGCTTTCCCGATCAATGCAATACCCAGGAAGGACAGGAAAGGAGTCAGGCGCGGAGCCAGCAGGCCGGCCGGGCTGGTGCTCCAGGCTGAAGCCGGGGCCAAGAATTAACGGCAGCCAGGAGGCGAAATAGACCAGCGTACCAAGGATATAAACCAGCAGTCCGGTTTTACCCCAACTATCCCGGATTTGCAGAGGAATGATCAGCGGCAAGGCGAAGACCAGGATACGGGTAATGTTCTCGGCGATCAAAAGCCATTTTGGCGAGTGAGCGTCCGACAGGATCGCGATCTGCGTGATACGTGGACCGAGCAGGAGGTTCCAGGCCAGAAGCGGGATGATCAGCCAGAAACAATTGACCAGGGTTAGCCCAAGTTTCATTTTGGCATTTCAATTCTTGTATTTTCGGTTTGCATAAGGCTAACGCGTACCAGGATCACAGATGCGCTGGCAAGTGCCAGATCTTTTTCGTCCACCCTCCCGTCGGAATCCGGGTGAACGGAGTGCAGGCGGGTGGCAGCCGGGAAGCGTTCCAGAAAGAGCTTGAGCGCCTCTTCGATGATCCGGGAATCCTTCTCGCAGGTCAGCACCTCTGCGAAAGCCTGCAAGTGATGGCCGCGCAAGGTAACCTCAACCGGCACTCCCCCGCGCAGGTTTCGCCACCAAATTTTCTGATCCGCCGTTCCGGGAATGATATACAAGTAGTCGTCCGATTGAACGTATTGGACCGGGATCATAAACTTCTTTCCGCTTTTCCGGCCCTGGTAGGTGATCAGCAATAACGAATTGCTCATCCATCCATTCAACGGAGAGCTCAAGATCAGGTGCACGAACGGATTGGCAATTTTGTTCATGAACCAAAAAGAAGAACTGTTTTTGGGGTAATGAGTATTTTGCGTTGTGTTTTCCATCCCGGCACTTATCGACTTTCCAGGAACGGCCGGGCAAAGCGCTTCTCGTAAGCGCCGTTCTTCTTCAACATTTCGTCAAAGTAAGAATGCGCAACCGGCTGCCGCAGGAAGATCTGGAACACTGGTCCCAGGATGGCCGGGTACTTCTCAGGTTGGGCAATGGCCTTCAACGCGACCGGATCAAACCGGCCGCATGCAGACAGGCTGGCACCAACCGCTTGCAATTTGGCGAACAAGCTTTGTGTGGCGGCGGGCGGCATGCTGCGCACACCTTCTCCGTTGCCTTTGACAACCGTCCCCAGGTAAGGCGAACCCAGCCGCTCAGCCAGCTTTTCGAGGTAGCGTTCCACAAATCGGGAGTGCAATCCCTCCGGGAAACCCGACTGCACTACAAAACCGAGCGGTGGATTATGCGCACTTCCAACCAGCGGCTCGAGGGCTTCGATGAAATGCTTGACAATGCCAGGCATCGAATCGGTATAAAGCGGGAAGCCAATCAAAGCACATTCCGCCTGTGCAAAGGCCTGCAGCATGGCCTGGGTCTCCTTGAGGCGGACGAGATGATGGATCTCGCTCGCTCCGCCAAACCCGCTGGCGATCTCCCGCAGGAAGATCGGCGTGTTTCCCCGGCGTCCGCGCGGCGAGCCATTGAAGAGTGTCAGGCTGCCTGGGGGTGTGATGCTCATCCCAGGGAGGGCTGGCAGGTGTTTGGGCAGTGGGAGCCGGCTGTGGGCATTGGAATTGATGCGGTCCGCCAGCTCTGTTATGGGAGTCTCGGTGGTCAGGCTGAATTCCAGTCGGGTCTTGAAATTAAGCGCCGTCCGGCAGTAGATATCCGTCACGATTTGCAGGTCGCGCGCGTCGGTGCTCGCTTCCTTCTCCAGCAGCAGGCCCAGGCGCGGATAGCGCGGGTAGCGCTTGAGGTGGTGCGCCTCGCTGTGGTCCACCACCGCGTAGGGGTGGATGAGCGGCAGGTGCTTGTCGTTGGCGCGCTTGAGCAGTTCGGACGGGAAGCCCATTTTGAGCGGGGCCGCCCATAGGACAAAATCAGAATTGATGACTGCCCTGTCCATCACGATGGATGCATCCTGGCTGGCGCATTCGCCGGGAGTTTTCACCCAGCAGCCCCAACAGCCGATGCAGTAACGCAGGGGCATTTCCCTCAAATCGAGTTGGGTGACCTTGTGACCCCCCGCCTCCAAAGCAGTCTTCAACTGAGCCAGGTAGGCGTCGAATGCGGCCGGTGCGGGATTTCCGTTCAGAATGGTGATTTTCATGATGGGTCAGCTTTTGGCCAATTCGGCATTGAACAAGACTGGCAGGCTCCTGGCCCAGGTACGGATCGCATCCCAGTTGCGCCTGTCGCCAGCCGGGGCTTGCAGGATGAGCACGACGAATATCATCGCCCACCATTGCATGCGGGAATAATTCAACTGCCCGCCAAAGACGCCCGCCGAAACCGGTTTACGCGCGCTGGCTCGCAGGATCGGGCGCAGGTAATTCGTTACCTGGGAGTAGCGTTCCTTGAAGGATAAGCGGCCGGCAATCTTCGGCGGCTTGGGCAGGTTTTCATCCACGCTGACCGGCACACCCTGGAGGCTGGTTTCGCTTGTTGCGGTCAGGCTCATGCAGGTTACGAACACTGCCAGTGGTATTTTTCCCAGAGCGGCTTTGTTTTTCCGAAGAAATCCCAGGGCAGCCTGGTGCCAGCCCATGATCATGGGCGCACCGACGACAACCGCCGAGTAAGAGGAGATGTCACTAACCTGTGCGATGGGGAGCAGTTCCACCTGTGCGCCGGACTTCTGTAGCTCTTCCATCACAGCTTTGGCCACCTCGGAGGTGCTGCCGGAGTTGGTTGCGTACGTGACAAGTATTTTATCCATGCTATTTTCCTTTCCAAGATATTTCAAAGTTTATTTAGCTGGGACTTTCCCGTCCTTCAGCATTTCTATAATCAATTCGGCCCACTCCAGGTTGGCGCGTATGCTGCGCAGGCCCAGGTCGAGGGTCAGCAGCCAGAAAAAAGTCTCGCGTTGGGAATTGACCATGCTTGTGTACTCCTCCAGCTGATTTGGGACTTGCTGGTAGCGTTGCAACACGATTTTCATCATGGCAGCCATGCTCTCGAACTTGGCCAGGATCTCTTCGTTGGACAACTGGCCGCAGAAAAAAACCTGGATAAGGGCGGCGCTGTGGTCAGGTTTTGGGGGCGGCATGCTCTTCAGCCAGGCCTGGAGTTGCTCCTGCCCGGAGGGCGTGATCGAGTAAACCTTGCGGTCCGGCCGGTCCTCCTGGTGGATGACTTCCTTCTCGACCAAACCTTGTTCGGTCAGTTGGGCCAGGGTGCGGTAGATCTGGCTTTGATCGGCCTGCCAAAAATGTTGGACGGAAATATCGAACATCTTCTTCAGGTCGTAGCCCGAGAGCGGCAGGTAGTTTAGGAAACCCAGAATGGCATATTCGAGGCTCATATGGGACACTCCTTATATAAGATAAGTCATATATAATATTAGTCATATAATACCTTGGGTAGGTAGCTTTGTCAATCCCAGTTATCTTCTTTTCAAAAGTAACTCTCGCAAGGCCATCCCGGATGAAGAGACGGTATAATCATCCCATTGGAGAATTTATGTTCATAGATAAAGCAGAAATACTCGTTCAGTCCGGCACAGGCGGCAACGGCATGATGCACTTCCACCGCGAAAAATATGTACCACGCGGCGGGCCGGATGGCGGTGATGGCGGGCGGGGTGGGGACGTGATCCTTGAAGTCCGTGCCACGCTAAATTCGCTGGCATCTTTCCGTTTCACGACCCGCTTTACGGCCGAAGATGGTAAAGGCGGCGGCACGAACAATAAGTCTGGCAAATCCGCCGATAACCTGGTTGTGCCGGTGCCACCCGGCACCCTGGTTTACGATGCCGCCAGCGGCGATTTGCTCGGTGACCTGACCTCTCCCGGTCAATTGTTGGTGGTGTGCAAAGGCGGGCGCGGCGGGCGTGGCAACCCGCACTTCAAGAGTTCCATCAACCAGATCCCGCGCACGGCCGAGAACGGTGAACCGGGTGAAGAGAAACGCCTGCGCCTCGAGCTTAAACTGATCGCAGATATTGGCATCGTGGGCGTGCCGAACGCCGGCAAATCCACCCTGCTTTCTGTCCTGACCAATGCCAAGCCCAAGATCGCGCCTTATCCGTTCACGACCCTCGACCCGAACCTGGGCGTGGCGAACGTGGATGAGGAAACGACAGTTGTGCTGGCGGATATCCCCGGGCTGGTGGAAGGCGCCGCGGAAGGTGTGGGATTGGGGCATGATTTCCTGCGGCATATCCAGCGGACACGGGTGCTGATCCACCTGCTGGATGGCCTATCTGCCGACCCGCTGGCAGATTTTTCGCAGATCAATAGCGAGCTGGCTTTGTTCGATCCCGGACTGGCGAAGAAACCCATGATTGTGGCCATAAATAAGATCGACCAACCCGAAGTCGTGGAACGCTGGCCCAAGCTCAAGAAAGAACTCAAGAAGCGCGGTTACGAGTTTATGGCGATCTCCGCCCTGGCGCGTACCAACGTGAACGAGTTGTTGTTAAAGGCGGTAAAGACATTGGCCGAGGCGCCCGTACCGGAGCCGACCGAAGAACCTATGCCGGTCTATCGCCCGGTCGAGGACCCGCGTGCGTTTACCGTCGCGCGTGAAGCGGACGGTGCCTGGCGCGTCAAATCCACCTCCATCGAACGCGCCGCTGAGATGACCCCCTGGGACCAGACCGGCTCGGTGCGCCGCTTCCAGAAATTGATGGAACGCCTGGGGGTGGACAAAGCCCTGCGGGAGGCCGGCGCGCAGGAAGGCGATACGGTTTATATCGGGGAGTACGAGCTCGAGTATCAGGAATAGTAAAATAAAAAGCTCCCGAAGGCTTCGAAGCCTGCGGGAGTTTTGCTTACCTCAATATTTCTTCCAATCTGGTAAGTCCTGCTTGTACGCTATCGCCCAGATAGACCCCGGGCACCAATTCCTTTAATTCCGGCCGGATAACGAATGCCCGCCCGGCGAACGTAACCAGCGGCCGGCCGGCAGTCTGCTTGATCCATTTCGGCCAATCCGCCAGAAGACGGGCAGGTTCCTCGAGCATTCCCACCAGCACCAGCGCCGCCGGCCGGACCTGCTCCAAAAAGGCCGCCAGGTCTGCAAAAGGCACATTCTGACCCAGGTAAGCCACCGGCCAGCCCTGGCGTCGCAGCAGCACACCCAGCATCAGCAGGCTGCCTTCGTGCCATTCGCCGGGTGCACACGCCAGCACCACCGGATCGAACGGGCGCGCAACCGGTCCGGTCACCATCCACATCAATAGGCGGTGGCGCAGGTAATTGCTGGCCAGGTGTTCGTCGGAGATGCTAATGCGACCTTCCGCCCAGGCTTCCCCGATCTCGGATAGCAGCGGTCCGATCACATTCAGGGTGATCTCTTCGGGCGAGGTAAATGCCAGCATTTCCCCCATCAACTGATCTGCTCTCGCCAGGTCATGCTGGAATAGCGCTTCGGACAATTGTGCGTGCCCGGCCGGGGATGCGGACGGCGGCACAACGATCGGGCGGGGTGCTTCCAGGGAGCGACCGGGCGGCAGGCGGCCTTCCTGGTCCATTTTCTGGACTGCGATGACTGCCTGGCACGCCGTGATACCCCGATCGATCTGTGCTTTCACAGATTGCAACAAGATGACATCTTTTTCGGAATACAGGCGGTGCCCGCCCAGCGTGCGCGCCGAGGAATGCGGGAACCCATAACGCCGTTCCCAGGCGTGCAGGCTGGCGATCGGGATGCCGGTCATGCGGGTGACTGCGCCGATGTTGAAGATGGCTTCCGACAAAGGTGGGGTGGGTTGATTATCCATTTTTTCCTTCCATAAACGTTACAATATTACCTTCTTGTACCGATTTTGTCAATATATCCTGTCATAAACCTTGACAAAATGTATACATGTCTATATAATGCAGATATAGATTATCCAAATAGGAGTGTAAAGTGGAACAAAAAGAATTATCCAACCTGCCCGGATCTCCCCGCTCGGCCCGGTACGCGCTGTGGGGTGGCATTTCTATTCAGTTTGGCATTTACCGTCTTGATCTGGTGGGGGCACAACGATCTGGCTTCCGTGCCCCACCTGCCAGACCAGGGTCCAGCCTGGTATTACTGGAAATTGGCCACGCCGACCTTTTGGTCGCATTTCACAGCCTGGATGTTCTATGCCCTGCACCAGATCGCTTTCTGGAGCCTGATATTTTATGCCCAGACACACGTGAAGACCTATTCCAAGGGCTTGCATCCGGTCAATGTCTGGGCGCTGGGTGTGAACGCTTTCTTCATCCTGCTGCACTTCGTCCAGACGCAGCTCTGGTATGACGGCTTGGCGCAGGATGTCTCCATTTTTAGCTCGCAGGGTTCGGTGATCCTGATGCTGGTGGCGATCCTGTTAATGGAGAATCAGCGCCGCGGCCTTTTCCTGGGCAAGAAGGTCTCCTTTGCCAAACAGATCGGCTCCTTTGCCCGCAAGTACCACGGATACCTGTTCGCCTGGGCGACCGTTTACACCTTCTGGTACCACCCGATGGAAAATACTCCCGGTCACCTGGTGGGGTTCTTGTATATGTTCCTGCTGATCCTGCAGGGCGGCCTGTTCCTGACCCGCATCCGCCTTAATAAATGGTGGACTCTGACACAGGAAAACGCGGTGGGAGTGCACGGCACACTGGTGGCGATCTTTCAGGGCCTGGGATTATGGCCGATGTTCGCCTTTGGCTTTGCGGGATCTTCATCCTGACCCAGATGCACGGGCTGGGCTGGAGCCGCCTGGTACGCTGGCTGGTGGCGGGTTTTTATGTCGCGGCTGCATTGTTGATCTATAGTAGCTGGGGTTGGATGCAGTTAAATGAAATCATCCGCATCCCAGTGATCGAATACCTGCTGGTTTTTGTCCTGGCAGGTCTGATTGCCCTGGACTCTGGATTGCCGGGAGCTTCCGCAAGCAGTCGAACACTTGCGATTGATTTCAGATGGAAAGAACTTATAATCAGAAAATCACGAATGGCTAATAATACTCCTGCCCACAAGTGGGAGAGGCTTTTATTTTCATCGCATTGCAAAAGGATAATAATGATGAATACACTTTCAGGAAAAGTCGCCGTTATCACCGGGGCCAGCCGGGGGCTGGGGCGGGCCATTGCCATGCTCTTTGCACGCGAAGGTGCAAAGGTTGTTCTAGCCGCCCGTTCGCAGAAGGATATCGATCAGAATGCCGCAGAGTTCCGCGCAGGCGGGCACCAGGCCGTCTCTTTCGTCTGCGACGTTTCAGACCCCGGCCCAGGTTGAGGCACTGGCACACTTTGCCGTGCCAGACCTACGGTCGCTTCGATATTTGGGTTAATGATGCAGGGGGTTAGCCGGTCCATACGGCGCCACCTTCGACCTGGCGCCGGACCAATTTCTGGGAGTCCTTTCAGGACGAATATGTTCGGTGTTTATTACGGTTCGAGGCTGGCCATGAGTCACTTTCTGCCACGCAGATCCGGAAAACTTATCAACATCCTGGGGGCTGGATCGAGAAAACCGGCTCCCAACCAGAACGCGTATGGTTCGACCAAAGCCTGGATCCGGGTTTTCACCCTGGCGCTGGCAAAAGAATACAAAGACAGTGGGGTGGGCGTGTTCGCACTCCAGCCCGGCCTGATGGATACTGATCTGCTGACCGAGCTGGTTACTTTCAAGGAACATGAAAAACGCCTGACCGGCTTCATGCCGATCCTCATCCGCGCGGGCGGAAAAAAACCGGAAGTAGCTGCCACTAAGGCACTTTGGCCTGCGCCTCTGAGGCTACGGATGGGAAGACCGGCCTGGATGTAAGCGTAGGTTCAACCTTGAGTTTCCTGCTGGGCTTCCTACACGAAGGCTTGCGCAACCTGTTCCACCTGCCTGTCCGTCCGGTTGAAATGAATGTAAAAATCATCCCCTCGGCTTTTGAGCCGTTGGAAGAATTAGCCTCGAATAAAACGAATTGATCGAAAAAGCCTGTAGCAGTTCGAAGGCAAATGAAATAAATTCGTGAAATTCGGGTCATTGGATGTAATAAAAGGAAATTATGAAAACTGCTCGTCTTATCAATATCTTTATCGTTGTTTTTGTTGACTTGCTCGGCTTCAGCCTGATCCTGCCGCTGTTACCTTACTATGCGGAAAAATTCGGCGCGACCCCGGCTGTGATTGGATTGTTGACGGCCTCCTATGCGGCAGCTTCGCTGGTCGGTGCGCCTTTAATGGGCCGTCTTTCAGACCGGTTTGGTCGTCGTTTGATCCTGCTGCTCAGCGTAGCTGGAACGTTTGTAGGTTTCCTGCTGCTGGCCTTTGCCGAACCGATTGGGCACAGCCTGGCCAGCCTGGCTGCTTCGACGGCCATTAATGTCTTCGTGTTGGGCGTTTTGTTCCTGAGCCGCAGCGTGGACGGGCTGACAGGCGGCAATATTACCGTAGCGCAAGCTTACATCTCCGATATTACGGATGAAAAGAACCGGGCCAAAGGACTGGGATTGATCGGCGCAGCCTTCGGGTTGGGCTTCATCATCGGACCGGCGGTGGGCGGTCTGTTGAGTAAATTTGGTTACAGCGTCCCGGCGTTGGCTGGCAGCCGGGCTGTCGTTCCTGAACCTGATTTCCATCTTCTTCTTCCTGCCCGAGTCGTTGACGGAGGAACGCCGCCAGGTCATGCATACCCAGAAGCGGCCTCCATTTACACTCAAAGCATTGGGCGTGGCGCTGAACCGTCCCAAGGTCGGGCCCCTGCTGCACGTGCGTTTTTTCTTTGCGCTGGCGTTTTCCATGTTCCAATCCATCTTTTCGTTATATGCGGCTTATAAACTACATCTCAGCTCGCAGTCGACTGGTTATGTGCTGGCTTATGTGGGCGTGCTTTCGGTACTGGTTCAAGGTGTTGGCGTAGGCCTGGTAACCGAACAATTCAAGGAAAATGCCATCATTATCACCAGCATGTGGCTGATGTTGTTCGGTCTTGCGAGTTGGGCCATTACCCCAAACCTGCCGGTCCTGCTGGTGGTCATGCTGCCCCTGTCCCTGGGTGGTGGAATGCTGAACACAGTCATCAACAGCGCCATTTCTAAGTCGGTCACTCGGGCTGAGATCGGCGGTACGCTGGGGATCTCCACCTCCCTGGAGAGCGTTCCGCGTGTAATTGCCCCTTCGGCGGGCGGCTTCCTGCTCCAAAATTGGGAGCCTGGGCGCCAGGTGTGGTTAGTGCGGCTCTCATGCTCTGGGCGAAAGTCTTTGCCTACCGTCGCATTATTCGAGCCAGGACTCCGGATGTCATTCCTGCCATGGAGCTGAATAATGGATCATTAAATCAATTCGAAAAACAAAAATATCTGAACCTTGAAACCTTCCGCAAGAGCGGCGAAAGCATGAAAACGCCGGTTTGGTTCACCCAGGCCGGCCAGACCATCTATGTTCTCACCATGGCGAATTCGGGCAAGATCAAACGTATCCGCAACAATGGTCGGGTCAACATTGCGCCCTGCAGGATGGATGGGAAACTCACCGGGAACCTGGGTTCCAGCGCAAGCGCGCCAGGTTACCGACGCCGGGATCAGCACGACTGTGGATCGCTTGCTGGACAAAAAATATGGCCTGCTAAAAAAGATGTTTCTGAACCGGCGTTCGAACGACGGTTCCCAGGATGCCATCCTGGAAATTATTATTGCCGAATAGGAGATTGATATGAAAAACTACCTTCGCCAAATTGTTGTCGTTCTTGTTACCCTGCTTACCATTACCATCAATATCCTGGCCGATGCCCTGCCCATCAATGGCCTTAATACCGGACGGATCTCGGACACCTTCCACGTTTATTTCGTCCCAGCCGGGTATGTCTTTGCTATCTGGGGCATCATCTACATTGGTATGCTCGCCTACGCGATATTCCAGGCGCTGCCGGCTCAACGGGAGAACCCGCGTTTGCAGGCTACCGGCTGGTGGGTTATCCTGGGTGGGCTGGCCAACAGCATGTGGATCTTTCTTTGGCATTACCAGCAGTTTGTTGGGACGCTGGGTGCCATGTTGATCCTGCTGGCATCCCTGATTGCCGTTTATCTTCAACTAGGCCCGCGCCAGGCGAAAGTCTCAACGGGCGAGACCTGGGCGGTGCGGGTGCCCTTCAGCATCTACCTGGGTTGGATTACTGTTGCCACAGTGGCCAATGTCACGGATGTGCTGGACTTTGTGAAGTGGAACCAGTTTGGTATTAGCTCGGAGGTATGGATGGTGATCATCCTGGCCGCGGTGCTGGCCATTGCCGGGTTGATGAATTTCCTGCGTCGCGACGCGGCCTATGCTCTCGTGATCCTGTGGGCGCTGGCCGGGATTGCGGTCAAGTTTCCGCAGGCAGGCGTTGTCACCCTCGCCACCTGGACCACTTTCGGACTGGTGGCCGCCAGCCTGGTTACGGCGTTCTTTTTAAAAAGAATACTGCTTGAGATAAGAATCAGCCGGTTCGTACCGGTTTTGCCTCACCCGACTTCCACCAGCATATTGGATTGTTAAAAAATGAGCATCACCATCTTTTGTAATGATATTTACCTGTTCACTTGCATCGACAAGTTGATATAATATGTGAGTTAAATAGATTTTTAAATAGGTAGGAAAGAGGTTTTTCATAAAACCTCGAATATATAAAGCATGGGAGTAATCAAAGCCTTTATACCTAGGATCTCGAAAATGGAGTATTTACTTGTTTAGTATTGATTCCGACCCGCCACACTTGAATAGCGTACGTTTTGATTTGCCATGTGTGCTTGAAGAGATCGTCCAATCACTAGCCTCTCAAGCCGCCATTAAGGAGTTGGAGCTCATCTCCCTTATTGATCCACCGACGCTTGTTTTTACAAGAGGGGATCCCGATTATTTGCGTCTGCTTTTGATGAACCTGGTCAGTTACGCAATCAAATGTGCTGATCGCGGAAATATTTCCATCCAGGCCAAGGCAGAAGGTGAAACTAAATCTTACTCAAGTGTTATTTTTTCTGTAACTTTAATCCCGGTATTGCATTTACCAATCGTCAACCGGCAATCCAAACCAGGCTGGAGGATCCAGATGATTCCCAGATTGCTGAACCTGAAGGGGTGGATTTTGAATTGTTTTTATCCCAGAAACAATTAAAGCAAATAGGTAACCAGCTTCAGGTGATTAATTCTTCGGAAAATGAAACCAGGATCACTTTTGCTCTTAGATTTAGGAGTGATACTCTACCTAAGACAAGCGATCTGGAAATCGATTTTAGCGGCTCCCGTGTTTTACTCGTCGACGATAACCTTGCCAGCCAAAATGCTTTGACAAAAATGATAAATTCGTTAGGTTGTCGGGTGAAAGTTGTTGCCAGTGGCGGCGAAGTTCATCCCGCTTTGGTGCGGGGATCGGTGACCAACGCACCCTTCCGGGTCGTATTATTGGATATGGAAATGCCGGGTATCGATGTTGCAAGTGTTTTACAGGCAGTTCATCAGGACGAGCTAACCCAGAATACGAAGATGGTTCTCCTGATGTCAATCAGCCAACGGAATAGATTGGATGGCATTTCTGAGTTGGATCGTTCCAATTACCTGATCAAACCAGTTCGAAAATCTGAGCTTTGGGTCGTACTCTATTCCGCTCTTGGTTCCAGGCAAAATTATGCACGTGAGCACAACCATCCTGGTGGGGCCTTGCCGCCTGAATCCGAGTATACCCATAAACTTAAGATTCTGATCGTAGAAGATGATGACCTAAATTTACAGATGGATCGCATTTTGTTCAGCCAATTGGGTCACAACGTGGATGTTGCCTCAAGCGGTGCGCAAGCGCTGGCTGTACTGGAAACTCGAGACTATGACTTGGTTTTCATGGATGTGCAAATGCCTGAGATGAGTGGACTAGAGGCCACCCGCAGGATACGCGCTTTGGATACCAGCAAGAAGAATATTCCGATTATTGCATTGTCCGCCCATTCTGAATCTAAATACGGGCAACTGTGTCTCGAAGCTGGCATGGACGGGTATTTATCGAAGCCCTTCGAAAACAAGCGTATTAATCAAATCATTAGTGCTTGCGCCGACGGACAATACAGAACTAGGCGGAATCCAACCAAAACACCAGAAACAATTCCGCTTCCGGCGGAGGCGCCATTACTGGATGTTTCCATGGGATTGCCTTATTTTTCCAATGATACATTC
Organism: uncultured Chloroflexia bacterium; assembly: GCA_963776475.1. Lineage (GTDB taxonomy): Bacteria > Chloroflexota > Anaerolineae > Anaerolineales > Villigracilaceae > UBA877. The sequence continues at coordinate 18,781 of CAVZMZ010000009.1, read as the reverse complement.
CAATATGACAAATTCCTGAAGGAATTTTTGGAAGGTCTTCCCAAGCGGCTTGAGAATATGGAAAAAGCATTAAATACGAAGGATTGGGAGATACTAGGCAATGAGGCCCACAAACTAAAAGGAATTTCAGCTAATTTGGGAGCCATGCAGGTATCAAACCTGGCATCCCAATTGGAGGCAAGATCAAGCGAACGGACAGAACAAGAGGCATTTACTATCATGCGTGAGATCGCGAATGCGATTTCCATATTAGGAGCTCAGGTTCCTAACTGGCATTCCACACAAAAAACCTCTTGAAAAAAATTTCCAATTACGGGAAGGAAGGGTAGTATGCGCGTTTTTCTTATTGATGATGAGATTATGTATTACAAATTACTAAGCCCGGTGTTAAAAAACGCCGGTCACATTCTTGGCAATGCGACGTCGGGGAAAGAAGGATTGGAGAAGGTTGCAGGTTTTAATCCAGACGTTATCATCCTGGACATACGATTGAATGATATGACCGGCTTTGACCTCTTGGAGCGCTTTCGCGAGGATCCGCATTTCAGTAATGTACCGGTTATTTTTGTTACTGGGTTTGATGAGTTGGAGAGTAAGCTAAAAGCATTTAACCTGGGGGCTGAAGATTATGTAACTAAGCCGTTTAAACCCGAAGAACTTCTAGCCCGCCTCGAAGTCCTTGCCCGCCGCCGTGAATATATTAAAGTCTTTGAAAGTAGTTCCAAAGAAAGCGAAAATATTGCCAATGTTATCGCATTGCATAGCCTGCGCGGTGGGGTTGGCTGTACGAGTCTGGCGGTTAATCTGGCGCTAGCCTACCGTCAACTATGGCTCAGGCCGACATTGTTGGTTGACGCTGTGTTTACTTCTGGCCAGGTGGCCTTATTTCTTAATGCTTCTCCAAAAACCACATGGAAGGATTTGTCAAATCAAACGCTAGATGACCTTGATGGTGCCATGATTATGAATTTGATCAATATGCAAAAGAATGGCATCTCATATATAGCATCCCCCAATCTCCCGGCCACATTTGAATCGCTAAACGATATTTTCCCTAAAACTCTAAATGAGCTGCGCGGTCACCACGATTTAATTATTTTGGATACTCCTCATGATTTTTCAGATATAGCCGTCATGTCATTAGATGCAGCTGATTACGTTCTACTCGTGCTTGCCCCCGAGATGGCTTCTTTGCGGGCTGCTATTTGTGCATTAAAAACCTATAGTCGCCTGGATTATCCCGAAGATAAAGTAAAAATTATTTTAAATAATAACAGCCCGGTAGCTGGGATAAAGATTAAGCAAATTGAACAATCAATTGGCCGGCATGTTGATTTCGAAATCCCCTTTTCACAAGAGGTCAGCCGCTCGATTAATACTGGCGAACCCTTCCTGATCGCCAACCCCGAGTTGCCTATCTCCATGCGAGTGGAGGAACTTGCATATCAGCTGAGTCGTGATGACCTAAAAAATCTCCCTCCGGCAACCCCCTCTCGCACCTGGAAGGATGTCACCAAGCGCTTGAATACGAATCCCACGCCTGATGCACCGACCTCCATTTGGAAAAATATCATCAAACGCTTAAATCTTGAAAAATAAAAGGGAAACATAACATGGCCGGGAAAAAACGTATTTTGGCTTTAATTCCCATTTTGGCGTTAATGGTTCTTGGGATTGTGCTCCTTTCAATCCCAACGGGGAAAGCTGTTCTTGCCAGACAAAACGACCAAACCAATCCCGGTACACCTACTCCTACCTTGGCCGCGCCCGGATTAGCCAAAGGAGATTTGTTTGCCTTTGCGGAGGCGCCTGTTGGCGATTTGGACAGTCCTTATATTATTCTATTTGCATATGGCAATCTGCCTGACAATTTACCCATTGGGATTCAAGGGGACGTGGACGGAATAACCGGTTTTAAATGCTTTAATACTCCCTGTAAACTTCCAATCACTACTGATTCCATAATCCGTTTCCATGCTTTTGTTGGGGGAAATACAAGCCAGGAATTAACAACTCAGAACTCGCATTTCAAGCCCTACTCTCGGCAAATACCAGGTGAAGATAAATACTATCCCACTTCAAAGTATTTTTTCTGATAGTTGTTTTGCCATCTGGGATTCACCGGCTGGCAAAATACCGAGTTGGTCAGGAATGCCGAATAATCCGTCCCACTTGAACACGGATATAACTCTACAATACCTGGCAACTCGATTAATTCAAAAGGGAATGGTGGATGTTAGCAGTTGCACATCGGGTGGGATGGCAAATGGTGCCCCAAATGGTTGTGGAATTGAACATGCTCAACAGGCAATGCTTGAGTGGCAAAACAAATTTGACCTTGATATTTGGCTGGCAAGTTATGCAGTCGGTATTCCGCCTGAGCTCCTTAAAACCTTACTCTTACAGGAATCTCAATTCTGGCCGGAAAATGCAGCCTATATCGTGAATGAGTATGGCCTGGCGCAGATCAATGATCTGGGTGCCGATGTGGCATTGCGTTGGGATTACAATTTATATCTGGATCTCTGTTCAAGCGTTCTATCAAGCTGCAAGGGAGCCTTTTCGCGGCTCCCGGAACCGTCACGCGCAATGGTGCGTGGCGCGTTGTTAAAACGATTGAATGCAGAGTGCCCGACCTGCAGTAATGGGCTGGATTTAGACATTGCACATGCCAGTGTTTACACGATTGCAGAAGTGATCCACGCCAACTGTTGGGAGAGTTGGTACATTATGGATCATAACAATGTTACGCCGAGTTATGAAGACTTTTGGAAGTTTACGATTGCCGCCTACCATAGTGGTTATGGTTGCCTGGATGTAGCTGTTGGTGCAACCACTGATGCTGGAGAAAGTATTGATTGGGGAAATGTTTCTAAACATTTGGCATGCCAGGGAGCCAAGCAATATGTGGACAATTTCTGGAATTCGTTGACCACTTTTGGCAGTAAAGTGATTGCTCCTGATTTGGTTGAAAATGCAAGTATTGGTTTGATTCCAAAAGGTACGCCATTCCTCTATCCCACCGCGATCGCTACTCCCACCCCGGCCGCCTCCACTGCTTCTGTGAGCGTTATTGTATTTGTAGACAAAAACGGAAACAATACCCCCGATCCGCTCGAAGGAGTGAGCGGTGTCACTGTCAAGATTACTTTTTCGAATGGCTTGTCCCGATCTGCGACCACGAATAACCAAGGTAATGTGGTCTTTAACTTAACTGGAAGGATTGTCGGGGAGGTTGAAAATGTCAGTTTGGTAGACCTCTATCGAAGTAAGAATGTGGTTCTCCCTCAAACCGGGTTGGTTGAAGTGCAATTCAAGATCGATCAACCAATTTTGCCTTCCAACCATCCATAAAGGTAGTGGAACAATCCTATGCCTGAGAAAATTCCCCATGAAAACAAATTGAAAGATGTCAAAGATTGGATCTCACACTTGGATTTAATAACCGATGAGGAATTTGCTCGTTCCTATTTAACCGGTCAGAAACCCCAAGACCAGGGCACTGAATCCAAAGATCCTTTACCCAACGATGGAGATGGCTTACCAACGAAAGAACGCAGGTCTGATCCATCCAGTCATACCTCAACTTCGGGGTATGCCACTAAAAGGCTAAATCAAAAAAGGCAAATACCAGTTGATAGTGGAACTACAGACCTTCAAGATGAAGAACTGAATAACAGGTTGACGGGTGATGCGGATCAAGATGCACTCACTCCAATTTCTCCACCTGAAGAAAAAAGTGAAAAGCAGCCTCGAGTGCAGGCGATGCCACAACCAGAACCCAAGATGCAATCAAATTCCAATCTTATTGCTGCTCGACCCGAACAATTGAAAATTGTAGAACCTGATTTTGATCAAGTACGTGCAATGGCTCTTAAAGATTACGATCCTGATATTATGGAAGATCACGGGATAGACCGGTCAGCCATTTCCCGCATGAAAAAGTGGTTTCATCGATTATCCGTTAATCAGAAAGTAGATATCCTTCTGGGCACGCTTGTTGTTCTCGGAGTGACCATATTTTTGATTGTCTTTTTATCAGCTCCGTCGCCGCAAAAAACCGGATTAGCCCCGGCTGTATATCAGGACCCGTCTGTTCCAATCCCCATTTTAGCCATTTTCCCAGATGGACAATCTTTTAATTTGAAGGTTGGAAATGTTGTAAATGGTTCCTGGACACCACATACGGCTGAATGGCTTGCAGGTAGCGAAGTTCCCCGCTGGTTGTCTTTACCTTGGAATAAGAATTTGGAAAAGACAATTCGGGCTTACAAGATTAATGAGCCGATTCAACTTAAGATGAGCAATAACGATGTGCTTGTCTATCGATTCCAATCTGTGCAAGAAATATCTGCGCAGGAATTGGGCACATTCCATGCCAATACGACGGATTTGCTAATTATTCTTTCAAAGTCAAATACATCAAAGCGTTTGGTGGTCCTGGCTGTACACTGAATGGAAGCTAATACCTTTATTTCCTGATCGCGAAACCATTTTGCAAAGCCTGCTCTTCCCGCCAAATTTATGGCGGGATTGCTTTATTAAAGCGGGAATATAATATAAACAACTCAAATGAAAAAAAGATCTTTCCTCAAAACCATTGGAATCGTTTTCAGTCTATTAATCATTACCCTTTTAATCGGGCCTTTCCTTATCCCTGTCTCCCCTGCCTCGGGAACAGTACCGCCAGAGCAATTGGCCGATCCTGACAGTCATTTCGTCGAGATCAACGGTCTCAATGTCCATTACAAAATGCTGGGCAACGGGCAACCGGTTTTTATTCTCCTGCATGGTTTCGGGGCCAGCCTGTTCTCCTGGCATGCTGTGATGGAACCGCTCAGTGCCTATGGGACGGTAATTGCCTATGACCGTCCGGCATTCGGGCTGACCGAGCGCCCGCTGCAGTGGACCGGTCAGAACCCCTATGGTCCTGAGGGGAATATAGCCCTGCTGCTTGGCCTGATGGATCATTTTGGAGTCCAGAAAGCGATACTGGTTGGCAACTCGGTCGGCGGGACATTATCCATGCAGTTCGCCTTGCAGTATCCGCAGCGGGTGGAAGCGCTAGTCCTGGTGGACCCGGCAGTTTATGAGAATGGCGGTCCGGCCTGGGTGCGCATCCTGGGTAAGACTTCCCGAAATGCAGCATCTTGGTCCGTTGTTCGTGCGTTCGATCCAGAAGAGCGGGCTCGACCTGATCCGGACTGCATGGCATGATCCGTCCAGGATCACGCAGGCCACCTGGGACGGCTATACCAGGCCGCTCAAGGCCGATAATTGGGACCGGGCACTCTGGGACTTTACCATGGCCAGCCACGACACCGGTCTGCTTCAACACCTTCAGGATTTCAAACTGCCCATCCTGGTCATCACCGGCGACGATGATCGGATAGTGCCGACTGCCGACTCGATTAAATTGGCCGGGGTCCTCCCAGGCGCGAAACTGGTAGTCATCCCACAGGCCGGTCACGTTCCGCATGAGGAACAACCTGCTGTGTTTATTCAGGCACTGGATTCATTTATAAAAAATACTCCATAGCTGGCTTGCATATTTGGGACGGACACGCAGGTCTGCCCGAAAAATATGCCCTACAAAAGGTAAAATGTCCAAAGTTGCTCTCAACGCACTCGCACCCGATTTCGAACTGGCCGACTTCACCGGTAAGCCTGTCCGACTTTCAGATTTCCGCGGTCGGAATGTCCTGCTGGTCTTCAATCGTGGATTTATGTGACCATTCTGCCGCGCGCATATGGCGCAGTTGCGCCAGGATTTTTCAGAGTTTGAGAAGCGTAACGCCGTGATCCTGGTAGTTGGCCCGGAGGATGCAGCTGCTTTTGCAAGATATTGGCGGGAGCACGATCTGCCCTTCACCGGTCTGCCGGACCCTGAACATACTGTCCTCAACCTGTATGGCCAGGAAACTAAGCTGCTTAAATTTGGACGTCTGCCAGCCCAGGTTCTGGTGGACATGCATGGGAAGGCCCGCTCCATCCATTATGGGCAGGATATGACTGACATACCCTCCAATTTAGAAATGCTGGCGCTATTGGATGAAGTTAATGCTGCTTGATAGTGAGGCTCGGATAACATGCAAACAATTGTCAGCGGTGTAGTTGTTGAAGGCTATCGGGTTGCTTCAGGACCGTCGAAGGACTATCCTTACGGTTCTCTTGAGAAACAGATTCCATTATTCAAGGAACGCGGCCTCAACCTGGAGCAGTTTTACCTGGGTACTTTGAACATTTCCATCGCGCCGGCTACTTTCGAGCTGGCCGCACCGGAATACACTTTCCGGCAGGTCGCATGGACCAACCTGCACCCGCCGGAGGATTTCTCGTTTTCGCGCTGCACCCTAAAGTTCAAAAGCAGCGAATATGCCGGCTTTGTGTATTATCCCCATCCAGAGACAAAGAAACGCCATTTCGAAAGCGATTCCATTATTGAAGTTATTTCCATGTATATCCCGGGCATTAAATATGGGGACAAGCTTGAAGTACAGCTCAATCCAGACGAAGTCCGTATTCAGGCGGGTAAAAAATAAACCTGACCGTTGCTGTAGTGCTATAATTTGCAATAAAGATGAACTTCATCCAGAATTTCTTTAGCGTAAACTACGAGATCATCTATTTTACCTATGGATTGGTGTTTTTCGTTCTGGGGCTGGCAATTGCGCTTCAATCCCGGCATTCTTCCCGGTTGGACCTGGCCCGGGATCTGACCTGGCTGGCTGCTTTCGGTTTCTTGCATGGCTTTAATGAATGGGGCGATCTCTTTATCCCATTACAGGCTCAATATCTGTCTCCGGCTTTAATCCCGATTTTGCATTACATCCATTTATTACTCCTGGCGACTTCTTTTACCTGCCTGTTTGAATTTGGGGCGGCCTTGTTGGAGTTGGGAGACCGCCGAAAATGGCTGCACATGTCAATCGCAGTCTTATTGGCCGCCTGGATCATTTTCGTCTTCCTCCCTTTGCGTATGTGGATATCCGACTTTGGAACCTGGCTTAATACAGCCAATGCCCTGGCAAGGTATTTCATTGGCTTGCCAGGTGGGTTGCTGGCCGCCTACGGTCTGCGCCAGCATTCGCTAAAAAGGATTGCTCCATTGGACGTACCCCGGATCGTCCGGGCTTTGCAGGTAGCCGGTATTGACATAGCGTTGTACGCTCTAGCCACCGGGCTGATCGTACCACCGATAAATTTCTTCCCGGGAAACTGGTTGAATACGGAAACGTTCACGCGCTACCTGGTTATTCCTCCGCAGCTTTTCCGGGCGCTGATCGGGCTGATCATCGCGGGCACTACCATCCGGGCATTGGAGATCTTCGACGTTGAAACCTCCCGCCAGATCGAAGAGATGAAGCAACAGCAATTACTGGCCGCCGAACGCGAACGGATCGCGCGTGAGCTGCATGACGGCACCATCCAAAAAGTGTATACGGCTGGCTTGCTGGTCAAATCGGCGCAAAACCTGGCAGAGACGGAAACGCCCCTGGCTGGCCGCCTGGCGACCGCAGTTGGCGTCCTTGATGATGCCATCGGCGATTTGCGCCAGAACCTGAGTCAATTACATGCGCCGCTCCAGCCCCGTGAGCCCTTCAGGCTCAAGCTTGAAAAACTGGTCACTGATCCGCGTTTTAGTTCGCTGGTGAATGTGAGCATGGAGATGGATTTATCCGACTCGGATACTCTCACGCCCGAATGTTCCACGCAGGTATTGGCAATTGTCCAGGAGGCATTTTCCAACATTGTCCGGCATTCCAAAGCCCGGCATGTCCTGGTGGCTGCACACCACCCCGACGACCGCTTGCAGATTATGGTCAAAGACGATGGGGTCGGTATTCCGGCGCATATCGTTGAAGGAAATGGGCTGCGAAACATGCGGGATCGCGCCGCGTTGCTGCATGGGGAACTCGTCGTCGAAAGGCTGGCGAAAGGCACCCGCGTAAGCCTGGATATCCCTTGTAAGGCGGAAGCATGAACAAGATTGCAGTCGGGTTGGTTGACGATCATGCCCTGGTTCGTTTGGGATTAAAAACCCTGATCAATGATCAACCGGATATGCAAGTGATTGGTGAGGCCGGAACGGCAGCCGAAGCGATCCAGATGGTGGCGAACCTGCACCCGAAGGTTGTGCTTATGGATATCCGCCTGCCCGGGGAAGGCGGCCTGGAAGCCACGCGCCAGATCGTGATGCGCTTTCCGGATACCAAAGTTGTGATGTTGACTTCCTTCGCAGATGAGGAACTGGTAATGAGCGCCATCCGGGCAGGCGCCGTTGGTTATCTATTGAAGGAAGTCGGGACCGAAGAGGTCTTGCGTGGTATTCGGGCTGCCGCTCAAGGCGAATCCGTGATGGATGCGGCAACCACCACGCGCATGTTTGCGCGCATGCGTGCGATCGAACAGAAAGATGAAGAAGATGCCTTCCATGATCTTTCCGAGCGGGAATTGGATGTACTTAGCGAAGTAAGCCTGGGAAAAACCAATATTGAAATTGCGCAGAGCCTCAATATCGGTGAAAAAACCGCACGAAACTACGTCAGTTCCATCCTGGAAAAGCTTCAACTAACCAACCGTATTGAACTGGCGACATATGCCATCAAGCATCATTTATCCGAGCGAATGAAACGGGAATGACTTAAAAAAAGACAGGACGGCGAGATTGTCTCGCCGTCCTGTTGTATTTATCCTAAACTTACCGAGCTTGGGCGCCCTTGGGCAAGCCGGCTGGAGATGTCTCAGCCTTTTCTGATTTCTTATTCCAGAGCGAGCCGACCCAGGAGATCAGGAAGTAATCCGCACCGAAGAAGCCTGCAACTTTCCAGGCCAGTACCAGGAAGACCGAGAGCAGCAATAACATCGGGTTGGTGCTGGCGGAGCCGGCCATGATGTAATTCCAGTTCATCAGGCCGCCCATGAAAGCCGAGAAGCCGGTGAAAATACCCAGGATCAGGGCAACGCCTACCAGGAGTTCGCCCACAGACACTACTTTTGCAAACCAGGTGTAGGCTTGCGCATTGAGCAGGAATGTAAGGAACGATCGATACCAGGCATAATGGATCGGCGCAGTCCCGGTGGCGGGGATCTTGATCGCACTTACCCAGAAGCCTTTCAAGGCAGTTCCGCCTTGCATCCAGGCGGCGCTCTCGACCTTATGCAGGCCAGCTTCCAGCCATTGCCAGCCCAGCCAGACACGGATCGGCAGCCAGATCAGGCCAGCCAGCGGGTGATTGAGCAGCTTGGTTATGAACGAGGGGTTCTGAACGATTTGGCCCTTGCGGGTTGTAACTGAGTTAACCATTTTGTCTCCTTTGGACATAATGTGTTGATGGATTATTTAGCTTACGCAATTAATATACGACCAATTAACTCTTATTTGCAGTGTCAGGTGCCCCTAATTACTATGGGTCAGTTGACCCCCTTTATGGTCACATCCCCATTACCAACCAACCACTTGACTAAACTTTCATCGCGGGCATAATAAATTTCACTATGCGCGACAGCAATCAACAGGTTTTTGAAGTCTTGAACTTGCGATTTCGACCTATCCAGGTCGGTAAGAAAGGAGGCTGGTATCGATGGGAAATAAATCAGACAGCCTGTTCACGCAGGCAGCTTATAAGGCGAATCCATATACAATCTATGACCAGTTGCGCCGGGAAACGCCTGTGCACAAAACCGTCCTGCCCAATGGAGTTGAGGTGTACCTGGTCACGCGTTATCAGGATGTCCAGACTGGATTGAAGGATCCCCGGCTGGTCAAAAATATCCGTAATGCCCGTCCAGGGCGGCTGTTGGATAAGCTCGGCATCCAGGACCTGACCCACAGCAACATGCTGCGTGCCGATCCTCCCGAGCATACCCGCCTTCGTAACCTGGCCAATGAGGCCTTCAAGCCGAAATATATCAACCAATTACGTGACAGGATCCAGGAAATCGCCGACGACCTTCTGGACAAGGTGCAAGTGATTTGCAAGATGGACCTGATCGCTGATTTTGCATTTCCGCTGCCAATCACCGTTATTTGTGAAATGTTGGGTGTACCCGCACAGGACCAGCGCCAATTCCGTACATGGTCAAGCGCCATGATTGCATCCGGTGCACTCAGCAGTGAAACTCCACAGGTAGGGCCGGAGCTGTTCCAGCTTGGGAACTACATCCGCAAATTGATTGCAGACCATCGCAAACACCCCAGGCAGGATGTCATCACTCAACTGATCGACGCCAGGCAAGATGGCGACCGCCTGAAGGATAAGGAACTCCTGAGCACCCTGGTGCTGCTGTTGATCGCCGGGCATGAAACGACGGTGAATTTGATCGGTAACGGCATGCTGGTCCTGATGCAGAACCCCGAACAGCTCGAACTGCTTAAAAATAACCCGGCTCTGATCAAGCCGGCGGTGGAGGAAATCCTGCGATATGTGAACCCGGTGCAGATCGTTAACCGCTATGCCGCCGAGGACCTGGAAATTGCAGGTCAAAAAATCCCGCGTGGCAGCCATCTGCAGTTGGTTTTGGCTGCCGCCAATCACGACCCGGCTTATCTTGCCGAGCCGGAGAAATTGGATATCACGCATGAGGAAGCCAGGCATGTGGCTTTCAGCCAGGGGATTCACTACTGTCTGGGCGCGCCTTTGGCGCGCCTGGAAGGCGAAATCGCCTTTACAACCTTATTAAAGCGCATGCCGGGCATCCATTTGGAGATTGCGGTCGAACAGTTGGAGTGGCGCCCCGCCTTCGAGTTGCGCGGTCTGCAGTCCCTCCCAGTCGTATTTTGAAGACACCAGTGCGTAATCGAAAAGAGATGAACGGAGCGCCAACCATCAAAATAGCGTTGTAACTCATCCAGAATAATTCACACAGGCTTAAGCCGCATTCCTTCTTATGGCCTCGAACTGTTTGAGACGCTGCATCTGCAATGGCATGATCTTGATAAACGGGCGTGACTTTTTTATCTGGCAGATGGCTTGATCCAATGTGGCGCCTTGTTCGATCAGGTAAGCGGCAGTCATGGTTGGAGCGCGCCCAATCCCGCCGCGGCAGTGTATATACACACTTCCAGCCTGGCCAATGATTTGTTGAATGAATTGGATCCCCTCTTCCAATTGGGCCAAAGTCGGGGCGTGGTCGTCCTCAGTCGGTAGGTAACAGTGCTGTGTAAACTCCAGCTGCCGGACCCGGTCGTCAAACTCGGCCCTCAAGTTGAGACTGGCCTTGATCCCCAGGGCTTCCAACCTGCGCTTCCCGGTCTGACGGAATTGCGGACCTACGTAGATATTGGGGGTGATCCGGCTGTATTTCATGACCGGGATGCCGGTCAGAATTGGCAGCCCACGCGCATATATCCAGATAAGGGTGACTTTAGCCCCTGGGTTTGCAGGCGGCTTATTAAAGTCAGCAGGCCTTTTCTCAGCCAGTTGAACAATTGCATGAACAGACTTCCTTCGACGTACAAGTCCCGGTAAATTGATCGAGAGGCTGGCTCCATCACCCGGGCTGCCAATGCTTGAAGAACAGTTTTGTCCCAACCACTACTACAAACATGCCGGTCAGGAGCACGACTAAGTTCAGGACCACCCATGGCAGATCCGCCCGCTGGAGGGAGCGCCACCGCCGGCTCCCCAGCTCGAACAAAAGCATATCCAGGAAATTGGCCGCTGGGAAGGCGGCGATGAACAGCCCCAGGAAAACGCCGCCGAGACCGTTGATATTATCGTTGCCGGTCAAGGTCGGGAAGAAATATACCAGCAGGTTGAATGCCAGCGCTATTGTCAAAAGAATCCATAAAACCGTTGGGTGGTGCTTACGCAAGGGGCGGTTCATTTTCCAAATTTTCCATAAAAATAAACTTGATGATTTATTAGACGCGTAGTAACGGCTTCAGTCTTTTCTTGCCAGGGGATAAACGGCTAAAGCCGTTACTACAGTATCTTGAGTTAGAAATTTAGAGGCGATAACCTTTGCTGGCTTCATTCTTCGATAAGTATATGCTATGCTGATGCGCCCGAATAACGCCTCAGTCCGAGTTTCCAGACCAGGCGGGCCAGTGCGGCCAATAGAATCGCCAGCCCCAGCGCCCAAAGCAGGGTGGATGCATCCAGACGCCCGGTGAGAGCTTCGGCTGGGACGGTGGTGGCGAAAGCCACCGGGATGACAAAGGTCAGGGCGAAGCGCAGCCAGCCCGGATACAGGCTGACCGGCCAGCGCCCGGCCTGGTAGACGCTCTGGAAGATCACGAGCAGGTTTTCCACTCTCACAAACCAGAACGAAAGGCTGGCCAGGATCAGCCAGAAACTGTAAACGATCACGGCCCCGGCCAGCAGCATGCCGATGAAGGCTGCCGCCTCGCCGACCCCGATCGCATTCCCAAGCCGTACCAGGGCTGCCACCAGTACCCCCGTACCCATCAGCAGGTCGAGCAGGCTCCAGATGGCCACCCGTTGGATGGAGACCAGCAGTTGGGCATCCTCGGGTTTGGTCAGGGTGAAATCCAGCGTTCCGTCCCGCACTGAGTTCGATCAAGGCCGACATTCCGGGCTGGATCACCAGGCTGATGATACCGCCTACCAGGAAGTAGACGCCCACCAGCGCCAGCATTTCGTCCGGAAGCCAACCGCCCAGGGCATGCGTGTAAGAAAAGATGACCGCCAGTCCGGCTAAGGCAGTGCCCAGCTCGAGCAGGGATTGAAAGAACTGGATGAAAAAATTTAACCCGGTAAGCGGTCTCATTGAGCACGCTGACCCGGAAGAAAATGTACATTAATCGCAAGGTATTCATATCCGCATCAAGCTCCCACCGCCGAGTAGACACGCACGCCTGCCCGCCAGACAACCCGGATTGCGATCAGGCTGAGCACCACCCAGACGGCCTGGGCTGCCAGACCTTGCAGGGCCTGGGCAGGCGTCAAACGACCGAGCACCAGCTCAACCGGGAAGCCCAGCATCCAGCGGAAAGGCAGGATGTCGGCCACGATCTGGATCCAGTGCGGGAAAAGCGTTAACGGGGCGATCTGGCCGGCCAGGAACAGCATCAGCACAAAATAAACCTGGTTAATGGCGCTTACGCGCGTGGTCCAGAATGCTGCCAGCGCCAGGGTCCATTCGAGCAGGAAGCGCACCAGGAAGGCCAGCAGCAGGGCGGGAATAAATGCCAGCACAGCCCACCAGGTTATCGAAGCGACCGGCTTGAAGATCAAAGCCAGCAGTACGCCAATCACCAACAGGATCGGCAGGGTGATCAGCTTGGAGGACAGGTTGTCGGAGATATCCGAGTGGATCGGGTGGACCGGCTTGAGTAGGGCAAAGGAGAGCGAGCCTTGACGGATGCGGTATTCATACTCCCACATGATCCAGGTATAGGTGACCTGGTTGACCAGCATAAAGGCAATATAGTAAGCCGCGAAACCACCGGCGGTGTAGCCGCCCACGCTGCCCCCCGATCCATTCGACACGGTCGACCAGACGATCAGGTAGATGAGCGGCTCCAGCACGGAGCTGATCATCCAGATGAAAAGCGAGGCCCGGTACTGGAGCATGCTGGCGAAGGTGGTCTTGAACTGCTGGGAGTAAAGCCGCTGCAGGGCGCGCAGCTCCTGGAGCAGGTTCATACCGCCTCCTGGGTGAAAACCTGGTCGATGACCTCCTCAATGGGCGGGTCTTCGACCAGCAGGTCGATCACCGGCAGGTCGGCCAGCAGGCGTTCGGTCACGCTGGCGGTTTTAGCTTTGGGGACGCGCAGGGTCACGCGCCCGTCTTCGCAGTTGACGACTTCCCCGTAAGAGTGCAGATCGGCCAGGCAGTCTTCCAATTGGACCACGATGGTCTTATGAGCGGTGAACTGCTGGACCAGGTCGGACAGATCGCCGTCGAACAGCAGGCGGCCGTGATGGATGACGATGACGCGTTTGCATAAAGCTTCCACATCCGCCATGTAATGGCTGGTCAGCAGGACGGTGGCCCCGCTGCGATGGTTGTATTCGGCGATGAATGCCCGGATGCGGCGCTGCATGGTCACATCCAGGCCGATGGTGGGTTCGTCCAGGAAGACCACCTGGGGACGGTGCAGCAGGGCTGCGGCGATCTCACACTTCATGCGTTCCCCCAGCGACAGGTTGCGGACGGGTTTTTTGAGCAGCGGCCCGAGGTCGAGCAGCTCGGTCAACTCTTTCAGAGTCCGGCGGAAATCGGCATCTGGCAGGCGGTAGATGACCCGGTTCAGTTCGAACGAATCGGCAGCCGGGATATCCCAGACCAGCTGGTTGCGCTGACCCATCACCAGTGTGATCTGGCGCAGGAAGGCGCGTTCACGCTTCCACGGCACCGAACCGAGCACACGTCCCTCGCCGCCGGTGGGATGCAGCAGGCCGGAGAGCATCTTGAGCGTAGTGGTCTTGCCGGCGCCGTTCGGCCCCAGGAAGCCGACGATCTCACCCGGCGCCAGGTCGAAGGTCAGCCCATCGACCGCTTTCACATCCTGCATGCGGCGGTGAAAGAGCGACTGCAAGGCCGCGCCCATGCCGGATTTGCGTTCCGGGACCCGGTAGGTTTTACACAGTTCGTGCAGGTGGACGGCAGGTTCGGTCATTTTTTATTCCGGCAAACCAGGTGACTTGAATAAGGATAGCCCGGTTATTATATGCGTGATTTGTGGATTAGTTGAATAGTTGATTGGATGGATAGGGCGCAGTCTGCATTGAACCCGGAAAGCCTGGCTGCGTATCATGTTGATGCCGGTCAAAGGCTGCTGGGTTTCGGCGAATATGGGGACTGCCACAGGCGATATCCGCGCGGCGAGGGTCTTGATCTCCCCGCCCCCACCCACTCCAACCCTGGTGATTGATTGCGCCACGTATACCGACGAAAAGAGTTGTGAAGCGCAGCCGCTTTGCCAGTGGAAACTTATGCCTGCCACTGTGGCAGCCATCTACGCATGCACCGCAAAATAAGTTGGTCCAGTCTGTCCTTACGAAAAAATCGCTCTTCTTTGCAGGGCGATTTTTTCGTAGTAACTTGGGAGAATGTGTCAAATAAGCTGGTAATGCTTTCGTTGCTCCTGCATTTCACCACTTGCCAGCCGTATGCAGGCTGTGGCCAGCCAGTCCGGATTCAATCGCCTTTGTAGTACCCTCGTTGGGGAGGTGCACATCAAAAGGAATCCCTTTACATTGGTAATGCAATTGCATTACATAAAAGAGGCTCCTACAGGGTCTCTAATGGCTGGGCACTCAATCGGAGGCTGCCGCGTTCTCGACGGGGAGAGCGCTGGTGGCTGCAACCTCGGAGATCGGTCTAGTGAAAGGGTGCTCCTTCCACAGGCGGGCCGTCAGCAGGAGCGGAAGCAGCAGCCAGGGCAGGTTGAGGGCGGTCACGATCGCCAGGTGGGGCGAGGCGTGCGGACCGGCGATCTCCTCGCCCAGGATGATGAACACATCCGCGAACATCATGCCCGAGTAGAAAATGGCCGGCAGCCGGATCCACTCGCTGCCGCGCAGGAAGGCCAGGATGGCCACGAAGTAGAACGGTCCGTAGAAGAGCACATCCAGCCAGATGGTCTGCTTCCACCACTGCGGGCGCGCCATCAGGAGCGGGTCATAGGTGGAACCGTAGGCGTGGATGATCTTCAACATCACCGGCGGCGGCCAGGCCGGCTGGCGGTATTGGGTCGGATCCGGGATGACCAGCTGCTCCAGGTCGACCACGTAGGTGATGAAAAAGAAGTTGATCACGAAGAAGAATACGAACAGCCAGTCCAACCGGCGCTGGCGGAAGGGGATGTGGGTGCGGTTCATGATTTTTCCTCCGTGGGATTGGGATGCAGATTTCCATACTTTGCGCGCAGGACATTTCCCATGATGGTAATCGTGAGGCGGCGGGAAAGCAGGCGGCGCATGACGAAACTGCTCACGCGGTTGAGACGCCCGGGGATGACAGTCGGTTGGCGGCCAAGCGCAGCCAGGGCTTCGGTCACCACCGTTCCGGCTTCGATGGTGGCGTCCGAGATGCGCCCGGTGGGGCGCGGCGAGCTTGCCAGGAAGTTGGGGGTGCGGATGGCACCGGCGATGCAGGCCAAAACATCCACACCGCCCCGCCGCCATTCCTCCCACAGTCCTTCTGCCAGCACAAAGTTATAGGCCTTGGTGGCGCTGTAATTTGCAACGTAGGCCGAACCCTGGAAGGCGCTCAGGGAGCTCATCAGGATGATACCGCCGTGACCGGCCTTGAGCATGCGTGGGCCGAAGGTGTTCAGCAGCGCCAGCGGGGTGCGCACGTTGGTGTCGACTTCTCGCAGGTGGTCCTCCAGCGGGTGCTCGAGAAAGGCGCCAACCGCCGAGAAAGCCGCGTTGTAGACCAGCAGGCCGACCGGCAGATCCTGCGTCGCCTCGGCGATGCGGGCGGCGGAATCTTGCAGTGCCAGGTCCAGCGGCAGGCTGCGCACCTGGATGCCGTAGGAAGCGCTCAGACGGGCCGACAGTGCCTGCAGCAGTTCGGACCGGCGCGCCACCAGCAGCAGGTGCAGGCCGCGCTGCGCCAGGGCTTCGGCATACGCCGCGCCCAGTCCCTCGGAGGCGCCGGCGACGACCGCCCAGGGGCCGTAGGAATGAAGAAATTGTTCAGAGGCAGGCTGCTGTTTTGTTGGCAAAATGACCTCGCTAATCTGAATGCTGTAACCCCGCGTAAGGGGTTTCTCCTCGTTTCAATGTAAACACAATCGGCACGCAGGGCAAGTCCCCCTTAAGACAGGGGATGAAGAAAAGCGCAGTGGACGCGCGCTTGGATGAAAACGATTTGCAATCCCCCTCTTTACTTATCAGAAAATAGATGATAATATAATACATATACAGTATAAACAGTATGACTACTGGCGCGATTTAGTCACTATACAAGCCAGATAGCAGAATAAAAAAGGAAACCAAAATGAAACTGATGAGATTATCTCTGAGAATCCCTCTGGGGCTGACCATCGCAGTCGTCGTCACGGGTATTATTGCGTTCATCAAGATCAGCTCGAATACCGGCGCGCTCCCGATGATCCCTTTCATTATCTGGGCGATTGTGTCCGTAATCCTCATTGCAATAACCATCTGGTCCTGGCTGGGCTTTAAAGGAATTGGCAAGCGCAAATGAATATGATCGAAGTAAAGAACCTGACAAAACAGTTCGGTGGGGCGACCGCGGTCGACAGCCTGACCTTTCACGTGGCGAAAGGCGAGGTGTTCGGCCTGCTCGGGCCAAATGGCGCCGGAAAAACAACTACGATTCGCATGCTGTGCTGCCTGATCTCCAAAACCAGTGGAGAGGCCCAAATCGCCGGTTACCCTATTGATGGTAGCGCCGATTCGCTTGCCATCCGCAAAATGATCGGCCTGGTCACCGACAATGTCGGCCTGTACGAAGAGTTGACCGCTTATGAGAACCTCGACTATTACGGAAAACTCTACGAATGCCCGCAGCCGCAGAGGAAAGAGCGCATTGAATACTATCTGAAGATGATGGACCTGTGGGAGAAGCGAGACCTGGATATCAGCGATTATTCCAAAGGCATGAAGCAGAAGGTCGCCATCGCTCGGGCGCTGATCCACGATCCCGAGCTGCTTTTCCTGGATGAGCCGACCGCCAACCTGGACCCGGAATCTGCCCGGGTGGTTCGGGATATCATCCTGCAGCTCAAGAAGGACGGCAAGACGATCTTCATCAATACGCACAACCTGGACGAAGCCCAACGGATTTGCGACCGCATCGGCATATTGAAGACAAAACTGCTGGCTGTCAACACGCCGGAGCAGTTGGAGGCCTCCACCTGGGGGGCCGGCAAAACGGTATTCCAGGTGGAGCAGATCAACGACCAAATTCTCGCCGCAGTCCGCACGCTCGATCCCAAGGAACTTGGCGTCGAAGACAATAAGATCATCCTGGTCCTTGCCGACCCATTGAAGCAAAACCCCGATGTTGTCCAGCAGATTATTTCAGCCGGCGGTCGCATCCAATACATTACACAGCTCAACCCCAGTTTGGAAGAGACTTATATCAAGGTTATCCAGGAAACAAAATGAGACTATCAAAAGCGTGGATTGTCGCCTCCAAGGATTTTAAAACTTTTACGAAGAGGAAGAGCATCCTTTATACGATCGTCTATTTTGAACTGATTGTCTCGATCGGCCTCCCTTTCCTTATGCGGTTCGTCACTACCAGAAACAACAAGGTACCCGCCGCATCCTTCCTTCCGGGCTTGATGGATGCTTTCTCATTCCTCTACGTCATCGGCGCTGCCTTGGCGCCTCTGGGGATTGCTGCCTACAGCCTGGTTGGTGAGAAAGTCCAAAAAAGCCTGGAACCTTTGCTGGCCACCCCGACGACCGACGAGGAAATCCTGGCCGGAAAGAGCATCGCTGCCTTCCTGCCGGCCATCGCCGCTACCTATATCGGCGCCCTGATCTTTACCGTCCTGATGGACCTGTTCACTCACAGCACGCTAAATTACTATTATTTCCCCAACTCGAATTTTGCCATCATCCTGTTCCTGCTTGCCCCGCTCGCCTGCATCCTTAGCGTTGGTTATAACGTCCTGGTCTCTTCGAGGGTAAATGACGTCCGCACGGCCCAACAGCTCGGCACGCTGATCCTTTTGCCCCTAGGCGCCGTGTATCTGCTATCGGAATTAAAAGTGTTCTCGTTGACAACCGGCAACATGTTGATCATGGCGGCGGTTTTGGCCGTCATCGATGTTATCGTCTTCTACCTGGTCAAGACCACCTTCAGGCGGGAAGAAATCCTCACG
>CAVZMZ010000008.1:0-33940 GCA_963776475.1 uncultured Chloroflexia bacterium | reverse complement strand
GCAAATCTGCCAGGGAAGGCTGTAGCATGAAGAAGGGGCTGCCCTGGTGGCTGAAGACCTGGCTGCCCCAGGGCTTGCCGATCAGCTCATCATGGTTGACGATCCCGCGATGGGTGTGGAAAGTGCCGCCCGGGATGAGCGGGATGATGAAATGTTTGTGACGCAGGCCCACCAGGAGGGCCAGGTCACCGGGCTGGGAGTGAGTGGTATTCAGGTTCCAGGGCATAAAAACCTTCTAAACACAAAGGTCACAAAGTAAACGAAGGAGTTTTTTATGGTCTTAAAAACGTTGTGTCCTTCGTGTCCTTTGTGTTGAGATCTTTAGGGTTTAAGGTATTTCGCAAAGAAATCTGTGATGGCATTGTAGCACGTGAGGCGGTTGGCGTATTTGAGGACATCGTGGCCTTCATCTTCGAAGACCAGCAGCCGGATATCCTTGCCTTTTTTCTGCAGGTCGGCCACCAGGTCCTCGGACTCCCTGGCAACCACACGCGGGTCGTTGCGGCCCTGGATCACCAGCATCGGACAGGCAAGCTTAGCCAGGTAATTCTTGGGGGAACGCTCGATCAGCAAGTGGCGGCCGTCCGAGGTATCCGGGTCGCCGAGGGCGATCCTGAAATAGGGTTTCCAGGTCTCGGGGATGCGGTTGGAGAAGGTCAACAGGTCGTAGGGACCGAACATGTCACAGGCGGCCGACCACAGCTCGGGGTGGCGCCCGGCCTGCATGAGGGTCATGTAGCCGCCATAGGAACGACCCACCACTGCGGCGCGCTTCACATCCAGGCGCTTATCTTTTGGGAGAACCTTCGTCATGGCATGCACATGGTCGAGGCGGTCCTGCCCGCCCCAATCCTGATCGACCTGCTTGGTGTAATTCAGGCCGTAGCCGGTGGAACCGCGCACATTCGGCACGAAGACGGCGAAACCGCGCAACGCCAGGAACTGGATGAGCGGCATCGAGAACCAGGCGAAATCCGGGCGTTCCTGGCCCTGCGGCCCGCCGTGGATGTAATAGACCAGCGGGCGCGCACCCTGGTAGCCAAGCGATTCGGCCGGCAGGTACAGGCGGGCCGAGACACGCGTGCCATCGAAGGAGACGAAAGAGGCATCCTCGCCTTTCGAAAGCTGTTCCTCCGGGATGCCCAGGAGCTTCTCCTCGGTGTGCATGACGATGGTCAGGCGGTCTTTGGCTTCGACGGTGTAGATCTGGGTGGGGCTGGTGGCAGTGGAAAACGACAGAACGAAGCGGTCGCCGGTTTTATCATAGTAGTAATGCTGCAGCACGCCATCCGTGAGATCGCCATCCCCGACGATGACGTGCCGCAGGCTCATCAGGCGCTTCTGCTCGTTATACAGGCCCTCGTAGAGCCAGGAACAGCCATCGATATTAAAGTGAACGGCGTAATGCACGCCGCGAAATGCGAGAAATCCTTCAGCTCGCCCACGCCGGTATGGACCAGGCCTTCCAGTTTGACCGGCTGGACCTGGCCGGGCGCGGCGAAATCGATGACCCCCAGGCTGTATTTATCATCGAAGAGGGCGGTGGTGAGCAGGGCGCCGCTGCCGGAAGGCGTGAACTCGCTGGAACCCAGGCCGTTCAGGGGAACGGTTTCGCCTGCCTGGCGCTGGTCGAGCGGTTTACCCAGCAGCAGGCGCTTGTGACCGTTTTCCAGCAGGTACAACACGCTGTCGCCGACCGTGTAGCCGTCGGTAATGAAAACCTTCGAGTGATCCTCGAGCAGCCCGGAAGGAATGGAACTCCATTCGGATTCGGCCAGCTTTACCAACTTGTTGGTGCGCAGGTCGCCACGGTAAGCTTCCAGGAGCGGCCGGTCGCGGCGTTCGGCATTCAGATAGATAATGCCCTGGTCGATATCGCAATTGCCCAGATGAACGCGGTGCTTTTCGAAGAAATTGTCGAAGGCCGGTTCGGGGAAGCCGCCTTCGATGGGGATGAGCATGGGCTGGTAATTCTCGTCGCCGTCCCGGTCGAGCATGACCAGGATCTTCTCCAAATGGGGGAAGACAAAAAACGAGCGCCCGTCGACCAGCTCCGGGTTGGGCAGGGCGATGTGCGGCGGCAGGAGCGGCTCGGGGACGGAGCCGCCGTAGTACATGGCGTACAGGCTCAGGCGCCCGGAGAGGCTGCTGATGAAGTAGATGCGGTCGCCGGCGATCTGAGGGGAGAGATGCAGGCGGGCGGAGAGGAAGGATTTAATTCGAGGTTGCATGGGAATAGCTTTCAATCTAAAAATAATTAAACACAATCCCCAAAATGCAGGGACAGGCGGACACAAAGGACACTACGGTAAAAGATTAATTATTTAGAATTTGAGGTCTGCGTGTCCATTACAGTTGATGTTTGCAGCCCACTCAATATTATCATGAGATGAAGGTTGAAAGGTGCGGGATTGGAAGGGAGCTGACCCAAACGATGGAAACGACCCGGATATCTCAGAGAACAATTAATGAACCATGTGATCTAAAAAAGACAATCTACCGGAGATACGCTACGGGTACGATGTAAACTTGATGAACGTTTCTTTGATTTGATGAACCTTTCAAGACAGGTGTTTTTAGGTTTAGCAATCCTGTTAACTCAGTTTATCTCCGGAAGAATTCTTTCAAAGCAGCTATTCGAACCGCGTGTCGAAAAAAATTCGAATCCTCTCCGATAAGGAAACCTGGAATCTTTGGGTTAACCGGGCACTCGTATACTAGGAACGAAAGAGGAACGAGTGCCTATTGGGGGGAAGCCGGGAGACCTCACCCTGCCCTCTCCCGAGGGAGAGGGTGAGGCTGAGGCGGAGGCGAGGAAATTTTCGAATTTTAAGGTGCGAAGGTCCACAAGGGAACACTTTCACAGCGTTATAAACATAAAACAAATGTTCTGGTTTGTCAATCCCGTTTTGAAAAATTGGGAGAGAGCGAAGACCGCTTGCCCGCGGGGTGGAATTGTTGTATAGTTATTTCAGGGTGAGATTTGTTGGTATCGGTTTTGTAACCCTACATTGTCGCGATTAGACAGAAATTTGGAATAATATAAGAAAAAGTCGCGCCGGTCCCGCCGCTGGGGCTGCAATTCGTTTGATCGTTTCATTATGACAGAGGAAAGGCAATGTTCACGAAACATAAATACCTCGGAGCTCCAAAATATGATCCTGCCTGCGAGCAACAAAAGGGACTGGCACAAAAAAGGGGCAGGCTTACCGGGTATGCTTGCATTGGATTGGGTTTTCTTTTAATTGTCATCCTGGCTGCTTCATCCGTTCGGGCGGCGACCGGCTATGATCCTACCGTTCAAACCCTGGCGCTCCTGCAGGACGAAGCGCGCACGGTCTATCTTGGCAACCTGGCCCGCCGCGCTAACGGCGTCCCGCCCTTGCGCTGGAACCGACAGTTGACCTTTGCGGCGCGTTGGTTCTCATGGGATTCGACCGAGAACCGTCCGGGAGGATTCTGCGGCCACCAGGATACCAACGGGAAATGGCCCGGTGACCGTGCCATCGCCTTTGGGTACCTGGGCGGCGCCGGAGCGGAAAATGCCTATTGCGGCTATCTTTCCCCCGAAGATGCCATCCAGGGCTGGATGAACAGCTCCGGTCACCGCGCCAACCTGCTGGATCCTGAATTCGCGTGAGATTGGCCTGGGCTACTACCGCCGTGAGAGTGACGGTCGTGGCTACGTCACCCAGGATTTTGGCAGTGATCCTGTCTATGCGCCTGTTATTATTGAAAACGAGGCCATCTCCACGACAAGCCCCAATGTAAACCTGTATATCTACGACCGGGCCACAAATGGGGGTTTTGCCGGTCTGGGCGCCGCGCAGCAGATGCTGGTCAGCAACGATGTTTGTTTCGCCAACTCAGCCTGGGAGCCATACGCTGCCAATAAGGCCTGGAACCTCAGCAGCACGCCGGGTTGGGACTCGGTCTATGTTAAAACGCGCGATATTTTCAACCGGACCCTGACGGCCGCTGACAATATTTATTTCGGTGCGAGTGTTCCGCTGGCTGAGCTCGATTCTGAACAACTGAGTACCACGCAATCACAGGTGACCCTTTACGATTTAAATGGGAACGGACTGCCGCAGGTGCAGTTCAGCCTGGGTTGGCTGGCCGATGACAGCTTTGGAACATTCAAGAAATGGTGGGGCAATGGCGAGAGCGTCAGCGATCCGGCGGCCTGGGGAGGCAGCGCCTACCGGCTCTATCCTGGCAACGGGGAATCATTCGCCTGGGTTTACGATACGACCTTTATAAAAGATACCCCAATGGTGGCATATTTCAGACTTAAGGTCAACAATAACAGCTCAGCCAGCGAGGTGGCGCGCATCTCGGTCAAGGGCGGCGGAACAGAGTACGGCCCACTCAGCCTGCGGGGAACCGATTTTACCGCTTCCAATCAGTATCAGGAGTTCGCCCTTAATTTCACATTTAATACCAACCCTGACGATGCTTTCCTGATCTTCCAATTCTGGCAGAGTGGGAGCGCGGACGTCTATGTGGATGCGGTCTCCATTTTCAGCGCACCACAAGTGGTCACATCGCCCCTAACGTGGGCGGTACCGGGTGGTAACTATCGTGGGCAGGGAGTTCTGGGTTCGCTACACCAATGGTACCCGCTTCTCAGGAATCACGGAGGCCTCCACAACCCCGCCCACGTTGAGCGTCCATCCTGAGGCCTTGACTTTCCTGGCGGTCCACGCCGGCAGCCTGCCCCCTTCAGCCACACTGAACATTACGCAGGAATGCTCGACTTTCGATTGGCAGGTCAGCTCGGATGCTTCCTGGCTGCAGGCGCAAAGGATCGGAGATACGCTCAGGGTGGGTGTGGATCAGTCCGGCCTGCAGGATGGCGTGTATTTGGGAACGCTCACTGTCTCGGCGATCGACGCTTCCGCTGTGCAGTCCGTTATGATACAGGTTCGATTGATCGTGGTTGACGAGTTGTACCAAAATTTTTTGCCACTCATCCAGAGATAAGCTTTTGACTTTTGGATTTCAGGAGGTTGCTGCAGGTTGGCAGCCGGCCGCCTGCAAGATTGCGGCCAACTGCGGCCTGGGGGAAATAGTCGGCAGCACAGCGGGATCACGACCAGAAACAATCATTCATACTTTTGGTCGATTGTAAATCTCCCAGTACAAACTGATAATCAACTCAGAAAGATGGCAATAAAGCTTTCATTTTCACAAATAATATTATGAGCTTTACGACCTTTTATGTGTAGAAAGGCCGCTTATGAATAAAACCAACGATGATCGCGTTTTTGTCTTCACGCAGATTGCGCCGCGACAGTAGTGTTAACAATTTTGGGAGAAAATGGCATGGAAACCCTGGCTTATAAATCGCGTCATCTTTTTTGGTTCAGTATTTGCATGATCGTAGCCCTGACCCTGGCGGGTTGCAGCCCGGCCGCTTTGGGGATCCCGGAGGCCACCGAAATCCCTATAACGACCTTTGTCCCAGTTCCAGGAGCGACGACCGCGCCAGTGGTCAGGCTTAATGTTTCCAAAAACGCCGCCCTGGGCAGCTACCTGACTGACGAGAGCGGATTTACCCTTTATTATTATAAGAATGACAGCGCCAAAACCAGTCACTGCACCGGCGGCTGCCTGCAGACCTGGCCAGGGTTAATGACCTCGGGAGCGCCCAGCGCGGGCGACCCTTCCATCAAGGGCAAGCTGGGGTGGATTAACCGGCCGGATGGCGGTATGCAGGTCACCTACAACGATATGCCGCTGTACTACTACAGCAAGGATAACATCCCAGGGGACACGCTTGGCCAGGGGGCCGGCGGGAAATGGTTCGTCGTGCCGCCTGCAGGGGCTCTGAAATAAATAACTGTCCGGACGTTGAGTCCGGTTAATGTGAGAAAATAGGGCTATCCCGGGCAGGAGCAGAAGGCCATAAAACGGAGCAGGAAGTGATCAACTTACTATGAAAATCCACCTGGTAGACGGCACATATGAATTGTTCCGACAGCACTTCGGCGCACCCCCGCGGAAAGCGCCGGATGGCCGTGAAGTCGGTGCGACGGTCGGGTTGCTGCGCAGCCTGTACGCCCTGGCGACTACCGAGGGGATTACCCACATCGGTGTGGCTTTCGACCACGTGATCGAGTCTTTCCGCAACGATCTCTATAGCGGCTATAAAACCAGCCAGGGCGTCGATCCGGCCTTGCTGGCGCAGTTCCCGTTGGCAGAAGCAGCGGCAGCCTCGCTGGGGATGGTCGTCTGGCCGATGGTCGAGTTCGAAGCCGACGACGCGCTGGCAGCAGCCACACGGCGCTTCGAGAAGCTGGCTGCGGTCGAGCAGATCGTCATCTGTTCGCCGGACAAGGACCTGGCCCAACTGGTCGCAGGCAGCCATATAGTGTGCTGGGACCGCCGGCGCGAGATCGTGCTGGACGAAGCCGGCGTGCTGGCAAAGTACGGGGTGGCGCCAGACTCCATCCCGGACTGGCTGGCGTTGGTAGGCGACACGGCCGACGGTTACCCGGGCATTCCCGGCTGGGGTGCAAAGACTGCCACGGCAGTGCTTTCCATATATAAACACATCGAGTCCATTCCGGATGATCCGGCCAGGTGGGAAGCCGGCGCAGCGAGTCCTGGGCGGGCCGTGCGCCTGGCGGAAACGCTGGCCGGCCGGCGCGAGGAGGCCCGGCTGTTTCGGAAACTCGCTACACTTCGGGAGGATGTCCCGCTCAAGGAGAAGCTGGATGACCTGGAATGGAAGGGTGCAACCCTGCGCTTGAAAAAAGTCTGCCGGGAATTGGGAGAGGAGAATCTCCCAACCCGCGTCCGGCGCTGGCGGGAGGACTGATCCTTTGATGGAAACCAATTCGCTCAATATCATTGGTTATAAAAATAAACAAGTCCCCAATACTTTCATTATTCAACCGACCTCATCACGGCATTTGGGTATTATCCTGCCAGGTTATCGTTACCCGGCAGATATGCCCGTCTTACATTATGCCGGTGGCATACTGCTCGAACAAGGAGCAGATTTGCTGCGGGTCGAGTACACTTACTATCAAACCGATTTCAAGGAGCAGCCTGAAAGCGAGCAAGAACAATGGATTTCAAGGGATGTTATTGCAGCCTGCAATGCTGCGCTTTCTCAGCGCTGTCTACGATCGGATCACCCTGGTCGGAAAATCGCTTGGAACGAGAGCGATGGGGCATCTCCTGGCGGATGCTCGCTTTCAAGGCGCAACTTGCGTGTGGTTAACACCCATATTATCCCTTGAATGGCTGTGTGCACGCATCGAGCAAATCCATCCGCACTCGCTTTTCATTATTGGAAGCGCGGATGAACTCTACCAGCCTGACCTTCTTGGCCATCTTGAAAGCGTAACCAAGGGCCGTACTCTTGTAATCGAAGGTGCGAACCATGGATTGGAAATCCCGGGTAGTATTTCAAAATCGCTGGGGGCATTAAATCAAATTGTGCAGGCGCTTCAGGAATTTTTGATTGAAGGTGTAGATAGTTAGCACGGTTCGCCTATAGCCAATATGATTTAGGAAATCCATGCGAAAAACAAACAAGCTAATTTTTACTCCGGGATCGTTGCCTGACAATTATCAGGAAATCCTGAATTGGAAAGTAACGGAAAAACGCAGTCGAGTTATCAGCTTAAATATCCTTGGTGTACTCCTTTTTGTCGTCTTTGGGTTTATCTTTTTAATTTAGCCATCCGATTGGGAAAGCTGCCGTCGCAAGTCGAATTCGGTCTTAGAGAAACTGGCCTGGCTTTCGCAGGAATTCTGCTGACATTTGTTGTGCATGAATTAACGCACGGTTTGTTCATGCGAATATTTGGAGCCAGACCCAGGTATGGCATCCTGTGGAAAGGGATGATGTTCTATGCCACAGCTCCCGGGTATGCCTATCCTCGAAACAACTATATCGTCATAGTACTTGCACCACTCGTCTGCATGACCATTCTGGTTGTTTTGGGAATGTGGTTATTGCAGGGAACTTTGTGGGTAGCTTTATTGGGAATAGTTGGAACCGTCAATGCAAGCGGAGCTATAGGAGATATGTGGATGACGATGGTCGTTCTTCGGAATCCTTCTAGAGCCCTGGTAATAGATGAGCGGGATGGGATTAGAGTGTTTTTGCCGAAGCCTTGAAGGGAAAAGGGGATAGAAGGTCCCTGCAGAAGTATTGTATCCTGACAACTTAAAAGGAAGAGTATTGTGAAACAATCAATCGTACACATTGCATTAGTCGTCAGAGACTATGACGAAGCCATTGCTTTTTATACCGGGAAACTGCATTTTACGCTGATCGAAGATACCTACCAGCCCGAACAGGATAAACGCTGGGTGGTGGTTTCTCCGCCCGGCTCCAGCGGAACCACCCTGCTGCTGGCAAAGGCTTCCAAGCCGGAACAGCAAGCATTTGTTGGGAATCAAACCGGGGGAAGAGTATTTCTATTTCTCACCTCAGATGATTTTTGGAGAGATTATGAAGAAATGGTCTCCAAAGGCATAAAATTTGTGAGGGCTCCAAAAGAAGAATTGTATGGACTGGTGGCTGTCTTTGAAGATTTATATGGAAACCTGTGGGATTTGCTGCAGATCAATGCCAACCATCCACTGTTTGAACGGTTCAACTAAAAGCTTTTTCAAAGGAGTGAAATATGACCGAATTCCCAAAAACCATCCGTAACCGGATCAAACGCGCTCCCAAGCGCGGGCTGTACGACCGCGAATCCATCTACCAGATTCTCGATGAAGCGCTCATCTGTCACGTCGGTTTTGTGGAGAACGAACAGCCGTATGTCATCCCGATCAACTTTGCGAGGGTTGGGGATACGATCCTCCTGCATGGGGCCAACTCCAGCCGCCTGATCAAACACATCCTGGCGGGACACCCGGTGTGTGTGGAAGTTACGCTGGTGGATGGGTTGGTGCTGGCGCGCTCGGTGTTCAACCACTCGGTCAATTATCGTTCGGTGGTGCTGTATGGGATGGGCCAGGCGGTTGAAGGGAACCTGGAAAAACTGGCGGCATTGGAGGCAATTACAGAACACTTCCTGCCCGGACGCTGGCGTGAAGCGCGCCTGCCCAACCGCAAGGAGCTGAACGCCACCAGCGTGGTCTGCATTAAAATCGACCAGGCCTCAGCCAAGGTGCGCAGCGGCCCTCCAGTAGATGATGAGGCGGATCAAGATCTGCCCATATGGGCGGGAGTGATCCCCCTGCAGGAGCTGCCCCTGCCGCCTGAGCGTGATAGACTTATGCCACAAGATAGCGCCGTGCCTGAGTACATAACATCTTACTCCCGCAAGCAGAAATAAATTTTCATTGCCAGCATTTTTGAAAGCTAAAACTTTTTCTTCCCTCAAAACTTGAAAAGAGAAAAAATATCTGATGAAAGCAATCATACTAGCCGCCGGCTACAGCACCCGCCTGCGTCCGCTGACCGACCTATAGATGGCGCCTGCAGCGCAGGATTTCGTCCGTCGCCATTCAGCTTACGCAAGGAAGGAGCCGAAGTGGTAATACGCCAAGAAGCGCAATACCCGCTGACCTGGGAACAGGTGGCCGCCTTCCGGCTGAGGCGGCATCATCTCTCGGAGCGAGCGCCGGCCAAGGCGCTCGTTGCGGTGGCAGGCGACATGAACGGGGCCCAGGCGCAGCTGCTCTCGGCCGCGCAACTTTCGCTTTGGTCGAGAGTTCCGCGATCTGCGGATTGCAGATATCGAAAGGGCTCTCAGCGAACGGCTGCTGGTCAAGGCTTCCTGCATGCGCCGCACCCTGTTCCTGGTACCTTCCGAGCAACTGGCGTTTTTTGTGCGGGGTTCCGCACGGCGCGCGGAACGGGAGATCCGCTGGACGCTCGGAAAGGGCGTGCCCAAAAAGGTTGTGGAGGCGGCGATCGAAGCGGCACTGGAGGCGCTGGACCAACCTCTCACGCGGCCGGAGATCGCCGAACGGGTGAGCCGTGCCTGGGCGTGCAAATGCAGGCCATACGAGGCGGGGGTTGGGGAAGCCGCAGGAAAGTGGCGGCCGTGCCGGTCGGTGAACTGATCTTTCCAGTCGTGGACCTGCTAAACCTGGCAGCCGCACGCGGGGTGGTCTGCTATGGACCCCAGCGCGGGAACGAGCCGACTTTCGTCCGGGCCGACGCATGGCTCCCACACTGGCAGGATATGGGGAAGGAACAGGCGGAAGAAATGCTCCTGCGCAAATACCTGTGGGCTTTTGGCCCGGCAACAATCAAAGACTTCGCATTGTGGGTCGGCATGCTGATCTCGGATGCGGCTGAGATCTGGGCGCGCCAACAAGCGGATTTCGCACCGGTCGATGTTGAAGGCCGGGCGGGGGCCGTCCTGCGGGAGGATCTGGATGAACTGGCGCAGGCCGGGTTCGAACGCCCACTGGTCCGGCTATTGCCGTACTTTGATTCGTTTCTGCTTGGTCATAGACAGAGGGAGCATCTCATGGCCCTGGAGCACCAACCGAAAGTCTACCGAGCACAGGGCTGGATTGCCCCGGTGGTGCTGGTTGACGGGCGAGCCGCCGCAATCTGGGAATACGCAAAGGTGGGGAACCTTCTGCAAATAACGGTGAAACCGTTTGTTCCAGTTTCGGAGCCTGTTTCCGACGGCATTCGTGAAGAAGCGCAAGACCTTGGCCGTTTTCTTGGAACGCCGAATGTGGAGGTCCAGTTCGGCTGAGGCGGGGGGAAAATTCAGCAACGGGTAAAATCCAGGCAAAGTGCAAACATGGATAATAAGATGAATCTGATGATCTGTATGACTGGAGAGCCGGAAATGCTCTCCTACTTACCTGCAATAGCCGCACTGGGCACTGGGATCGAACTTGGCAGCTATGGCCTGGTCGGCGTTCAATCTGAGCGGAATTGGGAAACACGTTTCAAGCTGCACCAGGCGATCCGCGCCCAATTCCAGGGAACGATTGCCATCCATGGCCCTTTCGTCGGGATGGAGTATGGCCACATAGACTACTTGATCCGGGAAGTCGTTCATCACCGGATGGACATGACCTTCGAAGTGGCTGTAAAACTCAAAGCGAGCCGGGTGGTCTTGCACGGCGGCTACAAGCTGGAAAATGAGCTCTTCAAACTGCAAAACTCCTGGCTCAAAGGGAATATAGCATTCTGGCAACAGGAGATCCAGCGTTGGGCCGAAGCCGGGATAGAGATCGTACTTGAAAACGATATCGATAAGTCGCCGGAATTACTGGTCCGGCTTGTAAATGCTGTCGATAACCCCTTTTTGGGTCTATGCCTGGACATCGGGCACCAGTACGTGTTTTCCGAACTGGATGCAGTGGAGTGGGTGCGCAGGATGGATCAGCGCCTCCGCCACATCCACCTGCACGACAATGACCGCAGTGGGGATAATCACTGGTCGCTTGGGCGGGGAACGATTGATTTCGAGCCGTTCTACGACGCACTAATAGAACGTGTTCCAAAAGCAACGATCTCTCTGGAAGTCGAGGACAAAATGGAGGTGAAGATGGGCGATCTCCGCAAGGTGGCGGAGTATTTCAGCTCGAAATGACGCTCTTCAGGGTAATCTTCTTAACTGGCAAGAGAGCGTAAGCGAACTGCAGGTTATTGGAAGGCAGGAACACCAGGATTATTCAAAACCAAGGAGTAGCCTGGTCTGTTTTTGGCTCTGCGTTCTGTAAAATTTTATCCAAACGTGCAAAAATGGTAAATCCAATTTTCGCCTTGCTACTGGTTTATTGTGCAATATCATTATTTTTATGATCACGGCAATCCAATAACGCCACCAAACAAATCGTGCAGTGCGGCATAATGCAGGGGACGATTGGCAGTAAAATTGACTCAGCGCGGCGCTGCGCAACAGCTTGCTGAAGGAAAGCCACCATGTCTGAACCCACCTCCGTTGAGAAGCTGACCAGCTGGGCGGCCGGGAGCGCGAACCCGGTCGTTCAGTTCGTGCGCACGACGCTGGGGCCGCTGCTGCTCATTCTCATTACCCCGCCTGCAGCGATCATTTTCTGGATCGTGTGCACCTTCGAACCGTTCAACGGCTCGCTCTCGCCGCTGCTGACCGCCGCGGGCTGGAGCTCCGTGGCAGCACATTGGCCCTGGCCGAGCCTGAGCGCGGCCGGGATCGTGCTGATCTTCGCCGTGTTCGAAGCGCTCCTGCTGCAATGGCTGCCCGGGAAGACTTACGAAGGCCCGATCACGCCCACTGGCAACCGCCCGCGTTACAAGCTCAATGGGATCGCTGCCTGGTTCATCACCCACGTGCTTTTCCTGGGCTGCACCTTTGGCCTGCACCTGTTCAAGGCCGGGATCGTCTGGGATCATTTCGGCGAGATCCTGGCCACCCTGGTGCTCTTCGCCATGCTCTTCTGCCTGTTCCTGTATTTCAAGGGGCGCTATTGGCCCACTTCGGAGGACCGCAGTTTGTCGGGCAACTTCATCTGGGACTACTACTGGGGCGTCGAGCTGCATCCGACGCTGTTCGGCGTCAATTTGAAGCAGCTTACCAACTGCCGCTTCAGCATGATGGGCTGGAGCCTGATCGTCTGCTCCTTCGCCGCCAGGCAGGCCGAGTTGGATCCCGGCGGGCATCTCAGCAACTCCATGCTGGTATGCGTCGCCCTGATGGTACTGTACCTGTTCCGGTTCTTCTGGTGGGAAAGCGGTTACTTCACCTCACTCGACATCATGCATGACCGTTTCGGCTACTACATCTGCTGGGGCGTGGTAGCCTGGGTGCCGGCGGTCTATACGCTGACTGCACAATACCTGGTGCTGCGCCCGAATGACCTGCCCTGGCCTCTGGCAGCTGCGATCTTCGCGCTGGGGGCCGGCGCGATCTACATCAACTATGCCGCGGATGCCCAGCGCCAACGGGTGCGGGCCACGGAGGGGGCCTCAAGCGTGTGGGGCCGGCCGCCCGAGCTGATCCGCGCCAGCTACGTCACAGCGGATGGCAGGCAGCACGAAAACCTATTGCTCGCATCCGGCTGGTGGGGCGTGGCGCGCCATTTCCACTATGTGCCTGAGATCACGCTGGCGCTGGCCTGGAGCCTGCCGGCCGGATTCAGCCACTTCGTGCCCTATTTTTACGTGGTCTACCTGACCATCCTGCTGGTGGACCGCGCCAGCCGCGACGACCGGCGCTGTCACAAGAAGTATGGCGCAGCCTGGGAGGAGTACTGCCGGCGTGTGCCATGGAAGATCATTCCAGGGATATATTGAGTGTAGAATATTACAGCCGTCGACGCTTGAACCAGGCAGGGACTTTGACAAGTCACCTAAGCAGGGATTTTCTCGCCGCGAAGTTTGGACCCCGCCAACTGGGGGGCAGACGAACGTGAAGAAAATATAACAAAAAAGCACGAGACAATAAATCTCAAGAAAGGCATGCCATGTCGAACGAATCATCTCTTGTCAATACTGTCATTCTGATCACCAGGGAGGGCATGGGATCTTCCGATACCACATTACAACTCAAGTTGCTGGATACGTACTTAAGACTACTGGTGGAGAATGGGGCATTGCCTGAAGCCATCTGTTTCTATACCGAGGGGGTCAAGCTGGTGGTGGAAGGATCCCCGGTTTTGAAGCGACTCGCTCAAATTGAGCAAGCAGGAGTCCGTCTGGTCATTTGCTCAACCTGTCTCAACTACTTTGGCTTGACTGAAAAGGTACGCGTAGGAATTGTCGGAGGAATGCCGGATATTCTTGAAGCCCAAACCAGGGCCGGAAAAGTCATCACGCTCTGAGTGATAAAAAACGCTAATAACTCCAAGCGGAAGAATGGAATTTCCATTGATAAAGCCAACCAAATCCATTGAACGCAAGTGGTGGGTACTGCTGTCGGTAGGCATTGGATCGTTTATGGCGGCTCTGGACGGGAGCGTGGTCAATACGATCCTGCCCGTTATCAAGGATGCTTTCAACAGCAATGTCGCCGCCGTCGAATGGGTGGTGACGGTCTACCTGCTCGTGCTGAGCGGACTACTGCTGACCTTCGGCAGGCTCGGTGATCTGCGCGGCCACAAATCCATTTATGTTTGGGGCTTCGGTATCTTCGTGCTTAGCTCGGCTTTGTGCGGTGCGGCGCCATCCACCTTAATGCTGATCGTCTTTCGCGGCATCCAGGCCATCGGGTCGGCCATGCTGGCCTCCAACTCTCCCGCCATCCTGACCGGAAGTTTCCCGGCCAAAAGTCGCGGCCAGGCCATCGGCCTCAACTCGATGATGACCTACCTCGGCCTGACTGCCGGCCCGTCGCTGGGCGGTTTTCTGGCTCAGACGCTCGGCTGGCGCAGCGTTTTCTACATAAACGTCCCGGTCGGGGCATTGGCGTTGACATTCAGCTTGATCTTCATCCCGAAGGGCAAACCCGCCGAATTAAACACCAGGTTCGACCTGGCGGGCGCCTCGCTCTTTCTGGCCGGATTGGTGGCATTGATTTTGTGCTTGAACCAGGGCGCCGAGTGGGGCTGGTCTTCGTATCCCATTTTGGGGCTGGCGGTAGCTGCCGTGGTTCTGCTTACCGTATTCGTCCTGATCGAAAAGCGCTCCCCTGCTCCCATGCTCGACCTGAGCCTGTTCCGAAACCCCATGTTCTCAGCTTCCACCATCAGCGCAGTCTTGAATTACATCTGCGTCTACAGCCTGCTCTTCCTGATGCCCTTCTATCTTATCCAGGGGCGCTCACTCAACCCGGCCCAGGCCGGCCTGCTCTTGACCGCCCAGCCGATCCTGATGGCGATCACTGCGCCCATCAGCGGTTCGCTCTCGGATCGCTCCGGGTCGCGCCTGCCCGGGATGATCGGGATGGCCGGGCTGGCAGGTGGGTTATTCCTGCTGTCGAGCCTTGGGGAGCAGACACCGTTCTGGGTGGTCGCCGTGGGCCTGGCGGTAGCCGGGTTCGGCACCGGGACGTTCATTTCGCCAAACACTAGCGCTCTGCTGGGAGCTGCACCGCCTCATCGCCAGGGGATCGCCTCCGGGGTCCAGGCCGCCGGGCGCAACGTCGGCATGGTGCTGGGGATAGGACTTGCCGGGGCCATTTTCACCACGCACCTGGCGCAAGGCACAGCGCAGTCGCTCTACCAGGGCATCGATATGGGTTTTCTGGCTGCCGCCATCGTGGCGTTAGTTGGGGTCATCGTTTCGGCCGTTAAGGAAAAATAGATATTTTCACTTCCCGCCAATTGAATTACAGGCATTTTTGGGAGATTTTTGGCGGATGACTGGCAAGCTTTAATGTGATTTTAAGCTCTTGACGGAATTTCCCCCACCATATAAAATGTGTATGGTGGTGGCAAGTGTTCGTGCTGGAACTCGCAGGAAGCCGGCCCAAGAGCAATCCACAAGGGCCGGTGTTATTTAAGATAACATCGCCGCAGTACCTCGACCGCACCGAATACCAAACACCGTCATCCTATTCTTTTTTAGTTCAAGTAAGGAGAAGTAATAAAATGGCAGAGCGTGTGACCGGTACGGTCAAATGGTTCAATGCGTCGAAGGGCTTCGGCTTCCTCGCACGCGAAGGCGGCCCGGACGTTTTCGTGCATTACAGCGCAATTGTATCCGAGGGCTTCCGCACCCTCCAGGAAGGCCAGCAGGTCGAGTTCGAAATCGAACAGGGACCCAAGGGCCTGCAGGCAGCGAACGTCAAACCCCTGTAATACCTAAAATTGAACCTAAAAAATCCTCCCCATTTAGGGGAGGATTTTTCTTATCTGCGTTGGTCTTTCAAGGCGGGGATCACTTGCGGATGACTTCCACCCGGCCCAACCATTCCCCGAAGAACAGCAAGACTGCGCTGCCGAGTGTCGCCAGCCCGGTATTGATCGGGCCGACGGAGGCAAAACTCCATCCGAGCAAGCCACCGACGTAGTTGCCGATCCAGAATCCCACCCAGGCCAGGATGACATAATAGATCAATTTGTTCAGGCTGCCGCCTTTCCAAAAGTGAAAGGCAGTGCCATACGCGCTGGAGAGAACAATACCAAAGAGAATCGCGGGAAGGTTCATGGGCAACTCAATGATAAGGATTATATCATAAACCGGCTATGCGCAGGTCAATCGATCAATCCGCCCCCCAGCAGGACTTCACCGTCATAAAACACCGCAGCCTGCCCGGGGGTGATGTCCCGTTGGGGCGCATCAAAGTGGACCGCGACCCGCTCCCCACCCTGCGGCGTCAGGACTGCCCAGGCTTCCCTGGCAGTATAGCGGGTCTTGACCTGGGCACGCCGCGCTCCTGCTGGCGTTTCCCCGGCAATCCAGTTGACTTCCCGTGCGACCAATTCGCTGGAGCCGAGTTCCGCCTCGACGCCGACCACCAGGGTGTTCGTGGCGGCCTCTTTGCCCAGCACATACAGCGGGACAGTCGATGGCACTCCCAGACCCTTGCGCTGGCCGATGGTGTAATAGGCCAGGCCCTGGTGTTCACCGATAACCTTTCCGGCGCGCGTCAGGATGGGACCGGGGTGTGCGATCTGCGGCGCATTGCGCCGGATGAAGTCGCGGTAATCCTCCCCGCCCAGGAAGCACAGGTCCTGGCTTTCGCTGCTTGAGGCGGTCGGCAGGCCAAAATTCCGGGCCAGTTCGCGGATCTCCGGCTTGGGATATTCCCCCACTGGGAAGAGCGCATGCGCCAGTTGTGCCTGGGTCAGAACGTGCAAAACATAGGTCTGGTCCTTGGAGTGAGTCTGCAGACCGCAGGAGTTCAAACCGCCCATCGACAGTTTTGCGCGTGCGCGCATAATGGCCGGTTGCCAGGTAATCCGCGCCGAACGCCAGGGCATGCTCGAGCAAAAGTCCCCACTTGATCAGGCGGTTGCAGACCAGGCAGGGGTTGGGCGTCTGACCCTGGGCGTAACCGTCCAGGAAGGACTGAACAACAGTGGAACGGAATTTTTCTTTCACATCAATTGCATAAAAAGGAATGTCAAGAATGGCGGCTACCCGGCGCGCCTGTGCCATCGAGTCCGGAGTACAGCAGCGGTTGGATTCTTCTTTCCCGGCCTCACTCCATAGGCGTAACATCATCCCGGTCACTTCATAGCCCTGCTGCTTGAGCAGAGCCGCGGCAACCGAGGAATTGACCCCACCGGACATGGCAACAACGACTTTAGGCATTTATCGCCTTAACACCCTTGCCTTCTGTACCAGCCCAGGCAAGACTTTCAGGAATGCTTCCACTTGGGCAGGAGTACTGGCAGAACCAAGGGTGATGCGCAAGGAACCCAGGCCCCATTCACGCTCCAGACCGATAGCTGCCATCACCTCACTGGGTTCGGGGTTGCCGGTCTTGCAAGCCGAGCCGGACGAGCAGGCAAAGCCGGCCGCATCCAGCAGGGTCAGGAGCAGGTTGCCATCCACGTTTTTGAATGCAAAGCTGGCATGGTTGGGCAGCCGCAACCCGGGATGGCCTGTCAGGCGCGACTCCGGGATCTCCTCCAGGACCCGACCGATGATCTGATCCCGCAACGGGCGGACGTGGGCCGCGCGCTGGTCGCGCTCGGCGACTGTCAGACGCAGGGCCTCGGCAAAGCCGACAATATAGGGCACGTTCTGGGTTCCGGCCCGCCGGCCAGACTCCTGCCCGCCGCCGGTTTGGGCTGGCAGGATAGCTGTGCCTTTCCGGACGTACAATGCCCCGACGCCCTTCGGTCCATAGAATTTATGGGCGCCCAGCGAAAGCAGATCCACGTTCAGGGACTGGACATCCACCGGCAAATAGGCTGCCGCCTGGACCGCATCGCTGTGGAAAGGCACCCCATGCGCATGGCAAATCTCCGCGATTTCCGCAATTGGGTTGAGCGTGCCGACCTCGTTGTTGGCATACATGACCGAGACCAACGCCGTCTCACCGCAGAGTGCTTTCTCAACGGTTTCCGGCGCCAGCCTGCCAAATTCGTCCGTGTCCAGCCACTCGACCTTGAAGCCATAATATTTTTCGAGTTGTTCGGCCGTTTTGCTGATTGCATGGTGTTCGGCGCGTGAAGTCAGGATCCAGTCTGCCCCGGTCTTTGCGCGCATCGCCAGCGCCACACCCCGCAAGGCCAGGTTATCGGATTCGCTCCCGCAGGAGGTAAAAACGATCTCATCCGGACGGCAGTTCAGGGCCAGCCGCGACCGTCTCACGGGCGGCTTCAACCGCCGCTTCGGCGCGTTGTCCGTGCCGGTGGATTGAAGACGGGTTCCCGAAGGTTGCATCGAAATAGGGCAACATAACTGCCAACACGCGCGGATCGACAGGCGTGGTGGCGGCATAATCAAAATAGGTCAAATCGGACATTTTCTACCTTTGTACCGGTGATTATACCCCTTCGGGGCACTTTACCCCTTCGGGGCACCCGTACCCCTACAGAGCATCCGTACACCTTCGAGGCAATTTACCCCTACAGGGTACTTGTACTCGTTCAGGGTGCTTCAGCCCTGCAAGCTACCATACTTCCCGGGTTGGATGCCGCATTCACGCTCGGCCAGCTCCCACAGGCGCCGGGCGGCTTCCTCATCCAGGGCATAAGGGTTGGGAGCCTTGGGATGGCTGTCCTTCCAATAGATCTGCGTGGCGTTTTGAATGGATGGTTCCGTCGCGAGGTAGACCACCCCCCGGGCAGACTCCTGCGGCGTGACTCCGCTGCGGCGGCGCAAATCCCAGATCCAGCGTACCAGCCGGGGATTGCCTTTGAAGCCCATCTCGGTAAAGACCAGGCCGGGATCCGCGGCAAAAGCCCGCACACTGGAATGGCTCCCCAAACGCCGGTTAAGTTCAGCGGTAAAGAGCACGGTGGCCAGTTTGGTCTGTTTGTAAGCCAGCAGGCCGTTGTAACCACGCCGCAACTGCAAATCGTTCCATTTCAGGTGGGTGTTGTAATGCGAGCCGGAACTGACCGTCACCACCCGGCCGGTCGGCCCCGCCTGGAGCAGCGCCAGGAGTTCATACGTCAGCAGGAATGGCGCAAGGTGGTTGACCGCCCACTGCGTCTCGAAGCCTTCCTGTGTGATCGCCATCCGGTAGGTGAACGTGCCGGCGTTATTGATCAGCCCATCCAGGTTGTTGATCCGGTGTGCCGCCAGCTTTGCCCGGATCTCCGCTGCCAGCCTGCGCACCTGCGCCTGCATGGAAAGGTCTGCCACGCAGTACTCCACCTGCGCTTCGGGATGGGCGGACTGCAGTTCACTTTCGGCCTGGGCGCAGCGCTCGGCGGAACGCCCCACTCCGATCAGGAAAGCTCCCTGCCCGGCCAGAATATGCGCGGCTGCCAGCCCGATCCCGGAAGTGGCGCCCGTCAAAACATAAGTTTTGTCCTTCAACTCTGTCGTCATTCCAATGCTCCTGATTGGGATGGATGTTAATCTCAATCACGGTTTTTTTCAACTGCTAAATACCTTGTGCCGCCACTAATAATCGGAACTTGCTTCCCAAGTAGCTCCATCCGGAATAGGAAAACTCCGGCCTTTTGAGTCCGGCACTTTTACACTCCGAGGTGATGAGGAAATTGGCAGGTGTTTTTTGTAACTGGCAATTATTCCAGCATATATCTCAGGTTTCAAACATTATCTACGTTATAATTTTCATAAAAAGTTGAGGAAATATGCCCTATCTTTTGCGTTTCGTTCAAAAATTCCAGGAACATGACCAGGCAGCATTCCTGGAATTGGAGAAAAAATTTATTCAGCTGGAAGAATCAGCCGTGGAATTTCCTAAGGGGAAACGCTACCTGCCCTATGCGGGGCGTGAGCCATCCAATACACTCATCTGGGAATGCGAGTTTCCCTCGTTGCAGGCGGTTCAGGAGGCCTTGGACCTTCTCAATCGTGACCCCCGGCATGCCGAATTATTTCAACAACAAGTGCAATTCTTTGTAGAATTGTACGTCGAGATCTACCAGACCCTGGAGGTCTGACAGGAATTCAATCACCATATTGCAGCGCTTCCTCCAGGGTGGCCTGGGCGGTGGTACCCCCGGACTTGCGCGTCGATAGCGAGCCGCAGGCCGCACCCAGCTTCAAGCTGCGCTCCAGAACTCCAACCGTTCAGGAACCCGTAAAGGAAGCCTCCATCAAAAGAATCCCCGGCTCCGGTGGTATCCACCACATTTACTTTGAGGGCAGGTAGAATTGGCCGTTTCTGATCCCCGCCCGGCGATCGCACCCCGCGCTCCCAGTTTTACCGCGACCCACGGACACTTTTGGGCCAGGCGGTTGAGGGCCTGCCTGATATCCGGCGAACCGGTCATGGCCAGGGCCTCGTTTTCATTGGGCAGGAAGACATCTACGAAAGGCAACAATTCGTCGAAACCGCGCCACTCGCCGGACGGATCCCAATTGGGATCCAGGGAGGTCGTCAGGCCGAGAACGTGTGCACGCCGGAACAGGTCAGGCAAGCCCGGTTGCAGCGCGGTTTGCAGGAAGTAGCTGGCAACGTGCAGGTGGCGGGAGCGGCTGAGCAAATCATCTGTGACCTGATCGGCGCGCAGGCGATCCATACTGCCGACATGGGTCAGGATGGCCCGATCTTCCGGCGCGCTGAGGATCACCGACATGCCGGTCTGGACGGAAGCATCGACGATGACCGGGGTGGTATCCACCTGGCGGCGGGCCATTTCATCCAGCATGAAACGACCGAAAAGATCGTCGCCGCAGATGCCGATAAAGCCCATCTTG
The DNA here is from genome assembly GCA_963776475.1 of uncultured Chloroflexia bacterium. Classification (GTDB taxonomy): domain Bacteria; phylum Chloroflexota; class Anaerolineae; order Anaerolineales; family Villigracilaceae; genus UBA877. Next base: position 13,275 of record CAVZMZ010000008.1, on the reverse strand, counting down.
AGTCCCAATCGGGCCGCGCCGCAGGCAAAAATGGCGGAAGAGGAGCCGATCGAGAACGAGGCCGAATTGACCAGCTTCTCGGCCTGACCAAAAGCCGGGACGACATTGCCAGTCAGCACGAGGTCGGGGTTAATTTCTCCAGCTACGAGGATATCGAAGGATTTCAGCTTATTTTCCATCCGGCCCTTTCAATGCGAAGTACCGCTTGGACCAAAAGAAAGGCGCCTCGACAGCGTTGAAACTTGGGATCAGCATTGGCAGGACGGTTTCACTCGCCGAGGATATGGGTCATGCCCTGCGAGTAGTAGCGCTCGCGCCAGGCGGGTTGGTTCGGATTTTGACCGCGCGCCCGTGCAACCCGATAAGCGAGCAAAGCCAGGGGTGGGACAAGCGAAAGCGAGGCGAAGGCCGGATAGGTCGGGCTGGGCACCTGGAGGTGAAAGTCACCGGCCACCGCCTGCGGCCCGACATCCAGCAGGCGTGCGCCCCATTGGTGCGCCAGGCGGGAGGTGATCAAGGTCGAAGCATCGCTTGGGTCGCCGGTATAGAGGGCAGCGCAGAAGGTCTTTTCCGAGACGACCGTAGCCGGGCCGGAGGCCATTTCCCAGGTTTCGCTGCCCTCTGCATGCAGCAGAGCCATTTCTTTCATTTTCAGCGCGCCCTCCAACGAAGCTGCAAAGGCATTCCCGGCGCCGAAGTAGAAGGCATGCTCGAATTTTGCCAACACCGGAACCAGGTCCGGCATGAGCTTTTTGGCCTGCGCCAGGGCTTGCTCGCAGCGGTCAGCGGAAGCCGCCAGGTCATCGAAATAAGCCGGCGCGGCGGAGAAAATCTCCAGGAGCAGCAGGTGCAAGGCCGTCAGGGTGGAAGCATAGGTCTTGGTCATAACCGGGACGTTGCTCGGGCCGCCCGCGCTGACCAGCAGATGATCTGCAAGTTTTGAAATCGATGAACCTGGCACATGCGTAATCCCGACCAGAGGGCATTTGCCGCGCAGCTGTTCGAAAACGGCGATCACGTCGCGGAATTCACCTGAAGCCGACATTCCCACCACAACATCCTCGGCTTCCGATGGCCGGCATGAAGTAGCGGAACTCGCCGGCCGGGACTGCCTGAACAAAAGGGTCTCCGGCGCCGGCGAGCATGCGGGCAGTGTAGGAAGCAGCCATACTGGTATACAGGGATGTGCCGTTCCCGATAATAAAAATTCGGCGCGGTTTGGATTTTCGCAGTGCACGCGCGGTGTCATGGGCGGCCGGTTGGGTCGCTAGCAGCGTGGCCTGGATAGCGGCCGGGATATCTTCGATTTCTTGCGGGATGAATTCTTCGATTGGCATGGGACGATCCTTTGAACTGATTTTTTATTTTGGGGTATCTCCAGCGTCTTAATGCTGGAAGGATATTCCACAGGTTTCTATAGGAAATCCTGGCGGTGTTTTTTCCAGGTATCGATAAATTTATAGGTGTTCTTCCAGGCGTTGGGCGTGTCTTCGCGCACATTGTCGACCGGCGAAAGGATGAAACCGCCGCCCGTCCCCAACACTTGCAGGGCTTCCAGCACCGCGGCTTCGGTCTCAACTTCACTGCCCTGTTCAACGGTCAGGGCGCCGCTCACGCCTCCCCACACGCATTTGGATTTGGCCGAGAATTTCTGTTTGACCTTGTGTAGATCGGTACCCTTTCCTTCCCGTGGGTCGAGCCCGATCAGGATATCGATACCTGTGTCCAGGATGTCGTCGAGTATCGGCATGAAAGCGCTGGTGATGATATAGGCATACTTCTTCCCGGCCTGGTGGACCAGCTCAACCTCTTTTTTTAGGAAGGGGGCAATGATCGCACGATAGGCTTTTGGCGTCCAGAACTCGGTGGTTTCGTACCAGGCCCGCCGGATGAGGATGTCTGCCGAGGTGACATCCAGGTAAATCTCGATCTGTTTCATATTCCAGGCATGGATGATGGCGGCGTACTCTTTTATAAGTTCCGGCTGGAGCAGTGAGAGCTCCATGATTTTCTCATAACCGGAAAGCCAGGCCATGGCATCGCAGCCCATCACACCCGGATCGACCTGCAGGGTGGGATCGACGTTGCCCTTCCAGCCCCCCACCTGGACCAGCTGATATTGGTCGGCGATCGCTTGCGCCGCCCGGGCTTCTTCCCTCAGCTTTTCAATATCGTTGTCTTTGAAAGGACCGAATATGTAAGGCAGCTTTTCCAGATCCTGCTCGGGCTTGACCAGGAATTCCTGGGCGCGCGGGACGATCCAATCCTTGAAAATCGGAAAATCTCCTTCAGTCGGCCAGCCATCCCACTGCCGGATGCGGCTGGTAAGTGGACCCTTGGGAGTGTCGATCCGGCGACAGAAATACTTTGTCCCGCCGGTTTCCTCGGTCCATTCAGAATATTTCGCCTCTGGGTCCAGCGTGCCGGTCAGGTGCATGCTGTGGTTGAGATGGCCCACATGGACATGCGCATCGAGGCCCAGATCAACTTCGCGTGTGATGTATTCCAGCTCGGACTTGCAGGTGTCGTAAAGGTTGTAAAAGAGCATGAATGAGCACGGCACATAGTCGATTGGTTTGTTTTCGATGGCGGACAGAATGCGTTCGCGTGAATTCATGCAGGAATTCTCCTTGGGATCATTTGACGGCTCCGGCAACCAGGCCTTCCACAAACAGACGCTGGCCAAAAAGATAGAGCAGGATCATCGGGATCGTGGCAATCAACGTACCGGCCATGATCAACGGCTCATTGACCGTGAAATGGCCTTTGAAGAGCGTCAGGCCGGGCATCAGCGTCTTCACTGTCTCGTCTTGCAGGAAGACCAGGGCGATGAAGAGCTCATTCCAGACGAAGAGCGCATTCACCACGATCAGGGTTACCATGGCCGGGGTGGATAACGGCAGGGTGATGCGCCAGAAGGTGTCCAGGTTCGTACAGCCGTCGATGGCGGCCGCATCAAACAGCTCAGGCGGCAGGCTGCGGAAGAAGCTGACCAGCAGGTAGACCGAGAACGGGATAAGCAAGCCGCTGTAGATGATGATCACCGAGGGCAGCGTATTGATCAGGCCGATGTTTACCATCAGTACAAAGAGCGGCAGGATCAGGACGGCCGGGGGGATGACCATCAGGGCGATCATGGAGTTGAAATAAATGTTCCGCCCGGCGAATCGGAAGCGGGCGAGGGCATAAGCAGCCAGGGCCGAAACAACCGTGGAGACGATCAGGCTGGCAATTGTTACGATCAAGCTGTTCATGAACCAGAGCGGGATATTACCCTTGTTCAGGGCATCGATGATGTTTTGGAACGTAAATGGACTAGGCAGGCCAAACTGGTTGCGCAGCCAGTCCGGGCGCGTCTTGAAGGCGGTCACGATCATGTAATAGATCGGGTAAATGGCCACCAGACTAAATATCAGCAGGATCACCTGCTTGGGGATGGCAGCCAGGAAAGTCCACAGGCGTGATCGGAATAAGCGGTTCTTCATGCGACCTCCTCGAGGGAGCGCCGGCGCATGCGCAACTGCAAAACAATCAGTACGGTGGTTACCAGCAAAAGCACCACAGCCAGGGCGGAGGCGATGCCGGGCGAACGGAAGGCAAAAGCATGCTTCCAAATGTAAAACTCCATCACCGTGGAGGCGAAGCCCGGCCCCCCGCCGGTCATGGTAAACACATACGCAAACACCCACGAAAGCATCGTGATCAACTCAACAACGATAAAGAACTCGATCACGCCCGACATTTGAGGCAGGGTGACGAAGAAGTGCTTTTGCCAAAAATTAGCCCCGTCGATGGCAGCCGCCTCCAGGATCTCTTTTTCCATGGACATCAGGCGCGCCAGGAACAGGACCACGCCGAAACCCATCTCGCGATAGATGATTACGACGCTGATGGATGGGATCACCCATCTCGCGCTGCCGAGCCAATCCTGGGTCAGAAAATTCAAGCCAATATCCCTGAGCAGGGTATTGACGATCCCATTCAGCCCGAGCAAATAAACGAAGGTCATGCCGACCACCGGGATGGCCAGGATGTAAGGCAGGAAGATAACCCCGCGGTAGAACATCCAGCCGCGCACATGTTCGAATAAAACAATTGCAATAAAAAGGGAAATGACAGTCATTATCGGGACGCTAAACAAAAGCTTCCCGTTATTTGCGAGAGACTCCCAGAATACCGGGTCCTGGAATACCAGCTGGTAATTGGTCATACCAATCGTCTTAATCCCGCTGGCGGTATTCTGCAACAGGCTGGTGTGGAAAATCTCAATGATCGGGTAAATGAAAACGAGGATGATCAGGATCGTCGCCGGGGCAAGGTAGAGATAGGGCTCCATTCTACTGAAGGAGCTTTTCGTTGCCTTTGCCTGCGCCACTGCCGCAGGTACAGGTATTTTTTGAGGCATGGGGTGCCCGTCCTTGAGAATTCAGGCTCTCCCGGAACAATCCGGGAGAGCCTGGGTTAAACAAACTTTATTGTTGCCAGTTTTTCCAGTTTGTAAGTTCGTCCGGATGCTGGTCGCGCCAGGTGGAGGCAGCCCGCTGCCACAAGTTGGCCGCATCAGCCACGGTGCCGCTCTGGGATAAGATCATCTGGCCGGCGGTCAGGTCCGCGTCACTGTCCAACTGTCCCGGAAGATAATTCTCAAGCCAGATCTGTGGGCCGGTTGTCTCCCACGTCAACATCTGTTTGAGCACGGGGTCGGTGACCAGACTGGTGTCGAAGCGCTTGTCGGCAGCCACTACGCCGGTATGTTTGTACCAGGAGGCAAGGCGATCGGGGGTATGCAGATAAGTCAGGAAATCTGCAGCTTCCTGGGGATGTTTGCTCCATTTGGTAAGGAAGAAGGTGATGGATTGGGTTGCATTGCCGGTGTCAGCCAGCTTCCCGGTTCCCAACGAGGGCGTGCGCATTACGCCGACCTTGTCTGCGCCAAGATCGGTCAGGGACTGTTTGATCATCCCGTCGGTTCCCCAGGACATGGCGCCTTTGCCTTGCGAAAACGCCTGGGCGCCCTGCGAAAGGTCGAGTGACATCACATCCTGGTTGATGTAGCCCTTCTTGACCAAATTGTCCAGGGCAGAGTACCAACCGGTGTAGTGCGGGTCAGTGAAATCCTTGTTCCCAATAATGGCCTGGCGCAGATCGTCGGTCGAGTCGAGGAACTGCATGCCCAGGTGGGCAAACCACCAGGCGCCGCCATAGCCATCCTTGTCGCCCATAACGAAGGGGGTGATCCCGGCAGCTTTGAGCTTATCACAGGCAGACAGGAATTCATCCCATGTCCAACGTCCACTGGCGGGTGGAGTCACACCCGCCTGGCTGAACATTGTCTTGTTGTACATCATCTCGATCCCGATCAAGTACATCGGGGCGCCCCACACTTTTCCGTTGTAAGTGTTTTCATTGGTGTTCAGCCAGTTCGACATTTCAGCGGCGGGCACATAATCGCTGATCGGAGCCACTGCATCCTGCCAGACAAAGCCCAGTACCGGGCCGGTGGCCCACTGCGAGGCAATGTCAGGACCGCTCTTGGCAGTTACGGCGGACTGGAAAGCGCTGATCAAGGTATCCGTGGACTGAGGCACGATGTTGATCGTAACATTGGGTTTGACCGTTTTATAGGCGGCTACAGTTTCGGTCATCCAGGCATCTGCACCAGGGGCATCTGATTCAGCCCAGTACCAGAAGGTTAAGTCAACTTTTGCGTTCGAAGACCCTGCTTTGGGTGTACCGCAGGCAGCCAGGGCCATGGAAAGGACCACCAGCAAGGTGATCACGCGCAGGCTAGTTTTCATTTTCTTTTACTCCTCTCGAATGTCATAGGGTTGGATATACACGCCAGGATCGAAGAATTTAGTAGAGTAGTTTCACCTCCTGCCGGGTTCATCCGGCTGATGCCAGTTTGTAAAAGCGTTGAGGATTCTTGAGAAAAATGCTGTCGATGATCAGAAGGGCGTCCGCGCGGCTGAAATAACCTTCACTGACTTTTTCCGCGAGCGTCAACGCCAATACATGCCGGAATGCCAACAAAGCGCCAAAACTTTCCTCCGCCGTCCAGGTATCACAACCCCAGAAGATCCGGTCAAGGCTGCCGCGTTCGATCAATTCGTGCAGCATGCTGAGGCTGGAGCGGGTGGAGACTAACGGGAGCATGGCTAAAGTCCGGGAAAACATTCGGGTATTTGTCCACCAGCATGCTCACATCCTGGATCCAGGGGTAGCTGCAGTGCAGCAGCACAAAGCGCGTCCCGGGGAAATTTCGGATGGCAGTCTGCAAGTGAGCCGCGTTCGTCCTGCGCCCCTGCCCCATCCCGGTATGGATCTGGATCGGGAGCTCCAGGTCGGCCGCCATCTGGCAGATCTGGAAAAACAGGTAATCTTGAAAGGTTTTAACGTCCAGGGCGTCTGCATTGTCTTGCTTGACCGGAACGCTGTTGCTGGGAGTGTTGGAAGGCAGCGCCCGTTCCCCGACATTCAGGGACGACGCGTTCCGGCTGATGGGCTGAATCGGCCGTCAGGCGGGCGAATGCCTGCTGGGCCAGGTCGTCGCTGACCGGGTCGAAATCCAATCCACGGTCGTAGGCGATCGGGATCTTTAGCGCAACGCAACCGGCAGCCCGGTGAGCAAGCAGGTTAGCGCGCACCCAGCCAATATACTCATCCAGGTCGGAGATAAAAGCGTGTGGAGAAAGGATGTAGGGATTATTGCCATCATGGTCTGCCGCAGCAGTCGAATAGCCGAAGAAAAAGGAGTTGATCCGGTAAGCTGGCGCATAAAGCTCTGGCGATCCATTGTCGCTGCCTGGCTCCCAATAGGCATCCAGGAGCATGCGCCGGTAGCCGCACTTTTTGATCAGGATATCCGCGGAGTGGAGTGGGTTTTGATAGGCAGCCTGGAGGCGGTCGCTCCAACTCTGCCAGCTGGAGGCGCTCAGCGGACTGTTCTCTCCGTAAAGCTGCTGCAGACTTTTCTGCAGCCAGATGAAAAAGGAATTAAATCCGATCTTTTCGATCAAGGCCGCGTGCGAACCTGGCGAATCGTCCCAGGCAACCCCGCACCAGTTGACATAACTGTTGCGCAGCAAAGACTCCAGGTCAAATTGCCGCAGCTCGCGCCCAGGCAGCTGATGGCAATGGGTGTTGATCTTGGGCCGGCTGTCGATATAAGCCGAAAATTCGCTGTAGAGTTCCTGGTGGGGAATAGGCATGGATTCCTTTGGCTTTATGCCAGGATGACCTGAATGCCCTTGGCGCACAAACTTTCAACGATGTCGGCCGCCAGATCCCGGTCAGTCACGATCACGTGCACCTTTTCCAGCGGCATGACCAGGGCCGGGGCTACCTTTCCAAACTTGGTGTGATCGGCCAGGATGATCGTCTGCGTAGCGGCGCTGGCTAACGCCCGGTCCGTACTGACCTCTACGATTTGACTGTGAGTCAAACCATGCTGCAGGCTGATCGCCTCGATGCCATAAAAGAGTTTGTCAGCCCGAAATTGAGCCACACCCCAATCGGTCAAATGACCGTGCAGGGTTTGTTCACCGGGCCGTACCGCGCCGCCCAGGGCGATCAGGTCAATGCCAGGCTGGTCCACCAGTAAATCGACCACCCGCAGCGCATTGGTGATCACGGTGACCCGGCGTTGTCCCGGGAGCAGCCTGGCGAATTCGAGCGTGGTCGTTCCCCCGGCGATAAAGATCGTATCGCCGTTATGGACCAGCTCCAACGCCTTCCGCCCGATACGTACTTTATTTTCGTTGTTCAACAGGGTCCGTAATGCAAACGGCCGTTCTTCACTGGAGGTTGTTGACAGGGAGACCTTGCCGATTGCTACTGTGACGAGGCTTTGGTTGACCAGGTCGCGCAGTTCACGGCGCAGGGTCGAGCTGCTGATCTCCAACTCGCCTGCCAGCTCATCGATCGGAACCGAGTTATCCTTTTGTAGAATACCCAACAAAGCCGTGGTACGTTCGATCCGCTTGCGAGAGGAAGATAACATAGGCATATCGCCCTTTCAAACAAAATTATAGGGTAATATGAAAATGTTGTCAATCAATTTGATAAATTGCCTTATTTTTATGCAAGAAAAACGACAGAATTAGTATTTTAGAAAGAGTTTTCGTTTCTGGTCTTAGCGCACCCAGCGCATGGCCCTGGCGTACTCCTCGGATATTTTGCGCATTTCTTGATAAAAGTCTGTGATATCGTTGTCGCTCCAGGTTTTATCGAGGATACAGATCGGGATGGCAAGTGTATCCGGAGCCAGGCCTTCCAGCATCTCACGGTAACCGGCTAACATCTGCCCGGCGCTCTCGTTCTGGTCAAACATTGGTTCGATCACGCCCCAGCCGGCAAAGACCTGCTTCAGGAGTGGATATTCCTTGTGAGTATAGTGGTGCGAGCAATTGAGGTACTTTACCGGGTTTTTGTGACGCACGTACATCTCACGGCAAGGATGCGGTCCGCAGTTATGCAGACCCCCGCTGCCCCAGGGAGCATAAAGCCGGTCGTTGTAAGGCAGGCTGAATTTCTCAAAGATCTTTGGGCCGATCGTGGCGCTGACGTCGTCACTGCTGAAGCTGACATACTTCTCAGGGTGCCAGACCGGATCAAAATCCAGACAGCCGAAGCGTTTCAGGTCGCCGCCGGCTGCGGTCACCAGGGCCTGCATCATCTCGAGCTGAACACTGGTTAGCAGATCGAGCAAGGCGTGCACAGCCTGGGGTTCGTCGATGAACCCGGTGTAGAAAAGGTTGGTATCCAGCAAGTCCTTTAGATTGTTGAGCGGCCCGCCAATATCGATACCGGTCAGGGATACATCCGCCGGAAGGTTTTCAGCGAACAGACGCATGCGGCGCAAGTTCTCAGGCATCATCCCATCCCGGATCCCGGGGCGTTTCAACTGGTAAACCTGTTGCAAATCTTTGATCGGATGCTCCAGCACTCCCGGCGGCTGGTTGGGATCCTCACTCCAATGGACCTGGCAGCCGAACATGGTCGCGATTGTCAGATATCCCTGTGTAATCCGCACAACCGGGATGTAGTCATCCGGAAGCAGGCGCAGCGAACGCTCGATCCAGGCCAGGTTGGCCTCCAGCTGGTTCTCACCGCTCTCCAGCTCCCAGCGAATGGTGTGTTCGGGACGGGTCGCGCCTTGCAGCCAGATGAAGACGGGCAGGTGGTCAACCGGCTTGTAATCGAAGACACGCCGGTAGAAGTCTTTTCGGCGTTCAATCTCATTATGGTTGATATCAAGTCGGATTGTCATTGGGTTTCACCTGGGGTTGTTTGGTTCTTTTCCCTTGAAAAGAAAAAGGTTAATTGTCTGTAAGGAATTGGTTGACCCGCGCCGATAGTGCGAGTTTTGCCTGGGTTGCGAATAAGCTTAAGGATTTCCGGCTAATGCGTGGATCGATGGTATGCGGGGAGGTCACAGAATGGGCCGCAACCAGCATCCCGAGCTCCTGGGCCTCTCGCAGGTTCAGCCCGGCGCCTTGCCCGGCGATTACTCCTGCCAGAAAGGCATCGCCGGCGCCGGCAGTACTGACCACTTCGGTGGGAAATGCCGGCATATGGATAATATTTTCTCCATCCCAGCTCCAACTGCCCCAGCCTCCGGCAGTGATTGTCACCTGCAATTTTGGATTGATCTCTCTTAGAGCATCGAGAGCCGCATCCACGACCGGTTGCGGCGGCCCATCGCCCGCCTGGGACCGGATCCCGGCCGCAGCGGCAGCCTCATCCCGGTTCAAGCCCAGCAAGTCGATTTCGGCCAGCAGGCCCATCTCAATGGCCGGAACAATCTCAGCCGAGGTGAAGGCGGCCACCCGCCGGAAGCCGTACTTAGATCCCATCTGGAGCAATTTTTGGCGCGCAGCCAAAGGTACTTCCGGAGCCGCCAGGGCAATCCCGTGCGATCGATAGGCGGCAAAATCGGCTTCGGCATGGGTAACATCCACCGCTTCTACAAGATCACAGGCTGAATTGTCCGTGGTCAGGTTACCGCCGCTGCCATCCGGATAAAGGAAGCAAAAAGAATACAACGTTTGCGTCCCTGGCATACTTTGGATATAACGCATGTCCAGTCCGGCTGCAGCCATTTCTTTTATCAAGCTCTGCCCGACTTCGTCGTCCCCCACTTTACCGATCGGCAGGACAGCAATATCTTCGCCCAGCAATACTTTTACGTAATGGGAAATAATATGCAGCTTGCAGTAATCCCGGCGGTCGATGAAGTGACCGCTGCGGCTTTCCTCACGACCCAGGCTGTGCTCCCCATTCAGGAGGAAAAAGCTCCCGCTGCCGATCCCTCCCACCCCCAGCATTGCCCGGGCCGGGCGGGCTGGGATGTCTCCAGGCAATGTTTCCAGTGGATTGGTTTTAACCATCGACAATTCCCAGGTCCCATTCCGGGTGCAGACTGATCGGGTGAGAGGCAGTCTCGATTGTGGCTGTGATCCGGGCGTCCGGATGTTCCTGCAGCAGGGTGATCGGGTATTCGGTAGTCAAAGGGCCCAACAGGGCTACCCGCAAAGCAGTCTGTTTCCAGGCGCCCGTGTCGCTGAACAGGCGCACCTTCCTGGCCGAGAGACATTCCTTGACACCCAGCGTGACTGACATGGGCGGCACAAACTGGTAGGCCGCCCCAAAAGTACGCTGGGCCAGGGCCATAATGGTATCCAGGTTATTCTCCTGTACCCTGACAGTGGAGTTGCGCAGTTCGTCCAGGCTGATGCGGCTGTAGGGATGCCGTCGCGTCTGGTTATAAGCAATATGACCGTCCTGGCCCCAGCCGCCGTAAGTAATATCGATTGGAGCGGCCCAGATCTGCTCCGTGATCTCCTCGACGTTATGAGCATTCAGCCAGAAACGATTTTCTGGTTGCACGGACAGCAGCGCATCGACGGGTTCATAGAAATAGCGCTCCATAAATCCGCGAAAACTGTACGGGTGCTCGCGCGGCAGTTCCCGGTTTTGCCAGTCCAGGCATTCGTCCATATGAAAGACAAACAGGTTTTTCAAGTTCACTTTTTCATGATTAACCAGGTCTGTGAAGGGTTTGTACCAGCAAGCCGGTCCGCACGGGATGATGGCCCGGGTGGGTTCACCCCGGCGGTTGTGGATCTGGATCTCATCCACCAGTTCGCGCGCCATGAGCGTTCCCATTTCTTTTGAATCCTGGCAAAGGCGGAAAGGAATTTTTAAGTGCGGATGCTTCACCAATTCATCGGAAGGGACTTTACACCAGGCATAGAGTTCTTGAAGGGAAAAATCAGCCATAATTTTTTATCCAATCGGATTTTATTTTAGGAAGCCTGATCAGAAATTTGGCCAGCCCGGGGATATTCGACAATTTCAAGCTCCAGGGCATAATTGCGGCATTCCCCGGGCTCCAGATAGGGTAGTGTCTTTTGTGAGCGCATCGCCGCACGTCCCGGCAGCGGGTTGCAGTTCATCGGCTCGATCGCCAGAACGTACATTCCTTCCCCCATCATCTTCCATTCGTTAAGGTAAGGCAGGTTGCGGGTATCAAACCTGAGCCGCAGTCCCAGATTCAGGCTGGGATTCTCCACTTCAGCCAGAGCCCAGCCATCCTGATCCGCCATCGGGGTGTGTACGAAGTTTTGCTCCACAAAGCCCGCAGTAGGCGCCTGGAAAACCCGCCAATCCGCCAGGCCTTGTGCTGAAGCCTCATCTTCAGGTACGCTCGCGCTGGCCTCGAACTTCAGGCGTGCCATCTCACTGAGCAGGGGGAAACCTATGTTGATATGATACATGATCATATGCGCTTGCGGGTTGAAGCCTTCGTTGGAGACGCTATCCTCCAGGCGGATTGTATTGGAACCCAGGCAGGTTGAAATTCGCCTGCGCAGGAGGATATTTTCCCCAAAGACTTTCGTCTGGCGCACCTGGCCGGTTAGCTCCAGCTGGTAAGTGCCGTCCACCCATCCTGCATGGTAACCAACCTCCCGGGCAGGCAGGTTGCTCACCCGGCCATGCTGGCCAAGCTCCTGGTCGCCCTCACGTACCGGCGGGCCGAAGGTATCCAGGCCGCAGGTGACCAGCAGACCTCCTTGAAAGCTGCGCAGCCAGCCAGAGCCGGAGGGTTCATAATAGGCAGGATGGGTATCGCCGGTGGCCGACCGCCAGGCAAGCGCCATACCCTTATATTGGCAGGCGGCAATATCCAGTGCCCGGTCCGGAAGTACGTTGAAAGTCAGGCCGCTGCCGGTCCAGACCTGCATGACCCGGCTGCCTCGCTCGGGTCCGTCGCTGGCTTCCAGCGGCTGGATGCCTGCCAGTTGATTTATCGTACCGGTATAGCGAATAAGCTGCTCACGGCTCCAGTCACGCTGATAAAGATGGGGCATGGGTTCCTTTCTGAATGCCTGCCGGTGACTTTGACTGCGGGTTTATAAGGCCAGGGCACGGATGCCGGTCAGCTCGCAGAATGCGAGCAGGTCCTCGTAAAGGCCCACGCCGTAGCCCAGAACAGCGTACTCATTATTCCAGGCCTCCAGCAGTTGCTCCATATCGCAGTGGGCAGTGATGAACGCATGCGGCCAGCGCGGGATGCCGCACTCCAGGCGGCGTTGCTCCAGCTGTTCCATAGGCGGTTCAAATACTGTGCAGCGGGTGATTACCAGTTCAAATTGACCGTCATTCCTACCCAAACGTGCCAGCACACCTTCCCCGGGCTTGCATACCAGATCGACGGAGATGCCCCCCGCCTCCCCTTCGGTGGGAATGCCATGCTCGGCAAACCTGGCCGGCCCGACCTGGCCCGCCAGCGAAGGCGGGCAGGCGCCATCGCCGATGATCTTGATTTCATGAGTGGACTTGTCGATGTGCTGGAGATCGCCGTAATAGACCGGCTCTACACTCAGGTCTGTCAGGAGTTTAACTGTCATCAGGGTGTTGAAATCGCTAAGTGTCGAGCTACCGACATGCTCATCCAGCATCAGGCTCTGGGCCAGGCAGGTGGCGCTGTAGTCATCGCTTAGACCAGGGAAGGACTGGATGGTGTAGAAATCCCAATTTTCCTGATTTAATATCTTTTTGATCGCCGCATACAACCGCAGCGAGCGATCTGCCACCTCGCCTTCCGGGATGGGTACTGAGAAAAGCGGCTGGACTGCAGACCGGACCTTGGCCAGTTCCTGCGCGCTGACTGCCTTGGCAGTTTCAAGCAGCATGGTCGTATCGCGTGCGTTGATATCCACCCCGAATACCTTCATCCACTGGGAAGGGTCGGCCACCCCACAGGTTTGG
>CAVZMZ010000007.1:0-24411 GCA_963776475.1 uncultured Chloroflexia bacterium | reverse complement strand
CCTACCGGGATTCGAACCCGGAACCTACTGCTTAGAAGGCAGGTGCTCTGTCCATTGAGCTACAGGGGCATCTTTGACCCTGTCCATTATATTCCATTTCTGCCGGGTAAAAACCACCCTTTGAGCATAATACTTGGTTGCATGGCACGAATACGAATTAATTTAATGAAAAGCCTCCGAAGTTTTGCTACCCTGTCTGGCAGGATATTTGCAAAGTCGCACACCCGCTATTTGTGTCATTGCGAAACCGGCGCTCTTTCCGGTTGAAGCAATCTGCTCGCCAAATGAGGGGATTGCTTCGCCAAAGTGCGGCTCGCACGAGTACCTGCAGTACTGCTGCTGCATGTGCAGATGACAGGCGGGATTGATTTTAGAACGCCCCGACTATCCGGCCCCCTGTGAATGTCTACAACCTTTTGGATTATACTGAACGAACACATGCCTACTTCATCGAGCCGCTTAATTCGTGAACGCCGCACTATGGAAGCCATGCTGGAAATTTATTGTTACGGGCATCACCATTCGACTGCAACTTTATGTGCGGAATGTGACAACTTCCTCGCCTATGCACTGCAGCGAATTGAGAAATGTCCTTTTCACGATACCAAACCCACCTGTAGAAAATGCCCTGTTCATTGCTATAAAAAAGATATGCGGGAAACGGCGCGTACCATTATGGGCTATGCCGGTCCGCGTATGCTGATTTACCATCCCCTCCTCACCATTTCACATTACATGGATGAAATTTTTAGCAAATAACACTTGTACAAATGGTTTTGTATAAGGCTGCGGTTGCTACAGATATTTGCACGACTAACCTTCAACGTGTCAGGCGGCGTTCTGCTGGTTAGCAATTCCATGTTTCGCCATCTTTGAGGATGACTACCTTGGTTCCCAATTTGGCTTCCCGTAATCGTTGCTCAAATCCTTCAGGTGTCTGGTTCGTGCGCAGGAATGGAAAGCGCGGCCTGATCCCGAGATGGATGGGAATGACCGTTTTGGGCTTAAGGGCTTGTACTGCACGTACTGCTCCTTGCTCACCCATTGTCATCGGCAGGCGATAAGTCGTTACCGGCATCAGGGCTGCATCGAGTTGAAAGCGATTGCCGATTTCTTTCATAAAGGGGCCGTAATAGGTATCGCCCAGCGAAATAAAGTTGCTTGTTTTCACTTTGAAGTACAAAGCCGAGTGTCAGGGCAATGTGGCTCGCTGGCACAGCCGTTATTTTCAACGTACCAAACTGCCGGCTTTCCCATACCTTGAGGCCCACCACATTCTGTGCCCCTTGCCGCTTTGTTAGCCATGTGGTCTGGTTTGGCGCAATAACAGGTATGTTATTGGATAACGAACGAAAGAACCGGCTATCAACGTGGTCCCAATGGTTGTGTGAAAGCAGCACCAGGTTTACATCGTAGTAATTCCTCACGCCTTCTGGCGGGTGGGGTAAGACGGCTGAAGGCTGGGTTTCCCCATGTGCCGAAATATGGGTCAGTGATAATTCGCTGCCCATCTGTCTCGATCAGGACTGTGCTGTGACCGATCATCAAGATTTGCATAAACTATTATACTTTCACTTGATTACTACCTTTTTGGAGGTTACGCAATATAATCCTCCCCATGTCCCTGCTCCTCTTTGATTTTGACGGTGTGCTTGCCGATACGCTTGGGGATATGCTCCGCTTTGCGCAGGAAGTTTGCGATGAGTTGGGGGTGAGCCATACGGTGGTTCAAACCGATTTAAGCGAGCTGGAAGTGATGTCCTTTGCGACGTTTGGACGGGCGTGCGGGATGCCCGAAGAGTTTGGTGGATGAGTTCGTCCGCAGGTGCACGCGGCAAGTTCGCACAGAAGCAGTCGCCTCCCGCGCTATTTAACGGGCTGGGGGCAGTGCTGAGAAAATTGGCAGAGAGTTCATGTGCTTGCAGTGGTGACGGGCAATACGCAGGCAAATGTCCGTGCATTTTTGGAGCAACACGCGCTGGAGGGCTGTGTCCGCGCAGTCTATGGGGTGGATATGCCCGGGTCGAAGGTCGAGAAAATTTTGATGGCGAAGAGTCAATTTGCCGCGCAGGCTGATACCAGTGTTTATGGTGGGGGATTCTTTGAGTGATATCCGCGCCGCGCGCCAGGCGGGTGTCAAAAGCATTGCGGTCAGTTGGGGGCATCAAAGCCTGGCAAAACTGCTTGGGGCTGTGCCCGACTATGTTGTCCGTTTACCGGAAGAATTGATCGAGCTGACCAAAAGCATGTAAACCCCGCTGCGCAGCATAAGTAACAGCTTATAGACGAATCGTACCTGTCCCCGTCAAGGGAATGTCCCCGTCAGGGGATAAAATCCGAATAAGGGCATTATGCTTTTATTTGTTAGTATTCTTACTACTTCCCGGCAACCCCTCAAGCCCATGTAAATAATCAGTCAGAACCAGTATGGCCAGGGTAATGATTTGTCGGCATAGGTCTCGCGCATTGGGCGATATGAAAGACGCTGCGACCATCGCTAGAACCATACTCAAAATCAGAGAAAACAAAAGCCCTCGAATTTTCGGGGGCTTTAATTTTTTACTACTTGGAAGGCAGGCGCTCCGTCCATTGAGCTCCACGGCCATCTTCTTCCTTCTTACATCTTCCTTCTCTTCCTTTTATCCTACGTACGGCCTCAACCCTTTATATACCCTCGGCCCGGCAATCGTCTTCAAGATCGATATCCGCCGGTCGTTTAAGCCGCGCACCCATCTCCTCCGCCGAGATCGGCGTGTTGCCGTTTGCCAGCAGCAGGCGGAAAACTGCCTCCACCACTGCGGTGTGTTCATCCAGGAAGCCCGGCTGTTTGGCGCAATGTTGGATCAGGGTATTCTGCAGGCCGTCCATCTGGCGCACCTCGGCCGTCTCCGGGTCCACCCAGTCGATCAACTGGTCTTCCGGCAGAGCTGCGAAGGCCAGCTGGTGTTCGGGGCACAACATGCTTTCCAGCGCAACATGCCAGTTCTCGTCGTGTTCACGCCACCAGTCGAAATCGATGTGGAAGGGCATCTGGGCATTTGGCTTGACCAGGGAGAATTTCTTGATCTCACTCATCCTCGCCCTCCGTATCCGCCATGCGGAAGTGCATGTCGCCCACGTGCTTGAATTTTGGATCGCCCATCAGGTAGGTCAAAAGCGGCCCCGGCGGGCAGCGGCGGATGATGTTCAACGCTGAATATAACTCCTGGGCATGCACGTGTCCCTGCACGTTCATTTTGACCAGCTCGCCCATCATGTCTTCCACCAGGCTTTCGAACGGCAGTCGCTGTTTGGCAATCTGGCTGCTGGCTTCATCCACACCCGCCACGTCCGGCACCGCGATCACCATGCGCTCGTTGAAATCGGTGCTGATGTTCTGTTTCAGCATGGCAAATACGATCCGGCCGTCGCTGCCGACCAATACCGTCCGGATCCAATCCCGCATCGGGCGGCGGGTCTTGGCAGTCACGATCACCTGCCCATGCTTTTTTCCTCTGGCGATGGAGATCAGGCTGCCCGGCATCAAGCCGTACTTCTGATAGAACTTGCCCAGCCCCACCACGTAACCGTGTTGGCGCACCACCCAGGCCGGGATCTCTTCATTCGAAATTCCATCTACGAGTGTAAAACGGACGCGCTGGGTGTAATTGGCAGTCGGGAATAATCTGCGCACGCGCGCCGAAACCGGCAGTGTCCCTGCCCGCCAGTGCGGGTAGCTCAGGCTGATCACAGCCTCATTCAGCTCTCCCGCCGGGGCCTCCGCCTCAGACAGCTCGTCATCCAGTTCGAATTCGAGCTTTAACATCTCGCGTGTCATGCGGGAACGCTCGTAAGGGATCGCGGTATAGCGCAGGGGCGCCGGGATTTGCCGGACGTCCTCCGGTTCGAGCCGCTTCAGGAACCACAGTACTTCGCCGGCCGGCCCCACTTCGTCAAAACGGCCGTCTTCCTGCAGGGCGTAGTTCATCGAAAACTCGATCAGTTTCGGGTTGACGTTTCCGGGTAATTCCACCTGTTCGAGCAGCGTAGTGGTGGAGAGTGGCTTTCCGCCGGCTTCATCCAATACGGCCTCGGCCAGGTTGAGGTGACCGACGTTGACGTCCACCAGCAGCGCCCGCGTGAACCAGCGCCCGGCCACCTGCACCAGCCCGTTGTCTGCTTCCAACGCCGTCGCCAATTTTCGTTCCAGCTCCGGGGCATGCGCTTTGAGCACGTTACCCGGGTTCAGCAGTTGGTCGTCCGAGTCGATTTCGACCGGCCGGTTCAGCTTGTGATCTTCCAGCCCGGCCGCAAAAGATACGCGTGCTTCCATCTTCAAATTCCACTTCGATGACGTCAAACTGACTCAGGTTGGGGTTCACGCTCGGACGTATCCCCGTTACTTTGCCTTTCTTCCAATCCATCGCCGGCAGGACCAGCCTTTCACCGGTCGTATAACGTTCACCCGGCAAATAGACCCTGCCATCCGATTTTTGCTGCTTGACCAGGGCTTCGCGTTCGCTGCGAATGCGCTCTTCCACCAAAATAGGAACGAGTTCCGCCTCATTGAGCGGGATCTCGTTATCGAAAAGATGCGTGCTGATGAATTCGAGGTCTTTCTTGTCGGGGGAAAAAGTCTGCCAGTAATCCGGAGACAAAGTTAGAGGAGCGCCAGCCATAGCCTGCCTTGATATTAGATTGCCCATAAGGACGTAATTCATCGGGAAAAAACCTCCGAAGAACATAATTATACCCTACCTTGACAGGCCCTCTGCCTTGACTTACCATGTCTCCAGACTTTTTTATCCTATCAATTGATTCTTTTACATCGGCCATGAAGACCTCAACGCGAATCCCCAAAGAACGGGGACACGTGACACGAATTAGCCAATTACACAAATATAACCATTCTTTATTCGTGTTATTCGCATTCTTCGCGAAATTTCGCGTTAAATTTTTTTTCTTGGAACTGCCGGATATTTGTCAGCAAGAGTCGGAGGTGGTGTATGCGGATCGGCATAATGACAGATGTGTACAAGCCCCACGTCAGCGGGATTACCAACTACATCTCCCTGAATAAGGAATATCTTGAAAAGGCCGGTCACGAAGTCTATATATTCACCTTCGGGGATCTCGAATATGTGGATGATGAAGAGCGCGTGGTGCGCTCTCCCGGGCTACCCCTGACCGATACCGGCTACTACCTGAGTTTCCGTTACAGCCGTAAGGCGAAAGCCCTGCTCCAGACCATGGACCTGGTGCATGTCCATCATCCTTTTCTCAGCGGCCGCCTGGCTCTGAATTACTGTCGCCCGCTGCGCATCCCGATCGTTTTCACCAACCACACCCGTTATGACCTGTACGCGCAGGCCTACCTGCCGCTCCTGCCGGAAGAATTAAGCGATACCTTCCTGCAGACCTACATGCCGCCTTTTTGCCAGGCTGTCGATCTGGTGATCAGCCCCTCCGCCGGAATGGGAGAAGTTTTGAAGAAATTGGGCGTTGCCTGTCCCATCGAGATCATCCCCAATGGCGTCGACCTGCAGCTCTACCGCCTCAGGTGCGATGATTGCCGGCCCAAATTAGGTTTCCGCGAACATGATATCCTGCTCATCTATGCCGGTCGGCTGGGGCCGGAGAAGAACCTGGATTTCCTGATCCGCGCTTTTGCCGGGACTGCCGAAGCCATCGACAATATCCACCTCCTGATCATCGGCGGCGGACCCGAAGAACAGGCTCTCAGGCAGTTGGCCGGCCAGACCGGCGCCCACGCCCGCATCCATTTTACCGGCATGCTGCCTTACGATGAATTGCCGCGTTACCTTTCGATGGCGGATCTCTTCGTGACCGCTTCGGTCACCGAAGTCCATCCTCTTTCCGTGATCGAAGCCATGGCCACCGGGCTGCCCGTCCTGGGCATCCAGTCGGTTGGCGTGGGCGACACCGTCGAAGATGGCATTACCGGTTTCCTTTCCAGCCCGGACCAGGCGGCGTTTGCCGCCCTCCTGACCCGCCTGTGCCTGGATGCAGATCTCAGGGAAAAGATGGGCGCAGCCGCCCGCAAAGTCTCCAGGAAATATGCCATCGAACACACCACCCAGGTTATGCTCGAGCGTTACGAAAGACTCCTGCTCGAGTTCGCCCCCCACCGCCGCGGGCTGGGCTACAACCTGCGCAACCTGCTCGAAAAGCTGCGTTCATGACCACTCAAAAACAAGCCACCGGCCAATGGGGCGAAGACACCGCTGCCCGTTACCTCGAAAACAATGGCTATACCATCCTGGCGCGTAACTTTCATACCGCGCACGGCGAGATCGACATCGTCGCCAGCAAGGAAGGCGGGCTGGTGTTTGTGGAGGTAAAAACGCGCAGTTCGCATATCTTCGCCTACCCGGAAGATTCGGTCAATCGCCGCAAACAGGCCCACCTGCTCTCGGCTGCTGAAGATTACCTGCAGGCGCATCCCGAAGGCGGCGATAGCTGGCAGTTTGATGTAATTGCCATCGAAAGGATCCCCGGCGGCAAACCCGAGATTTTTCATTTTGAGAATGTAATTGAATAATTTATCGAACCCATATCTTAGGAGTCTATCCGAAATTTAGAAAGCGAATCATGAAACATGAATACAACGGGTTTTATTATAAATCTTTGCCGTCTTTTTCTTTTCCGTCGTGTCCTTCGTGTCCGTCGTGTTTAATTCTCAGATAGGTACTAACAGTCCCCTGATCGTCATCGTCGGGCCAACCGCAGTTGGCAAGACCGATATTTCCATCCGGCTGGCAGAACGGCTGGACGGCGAGATCGTCTCGGCCGACTCGCGCCTTTTCTATCGCGGCATGGACATCGGCACCGCCAAACCCACGCCGGCGGAACGCCGCAACGTCCCGCACCATCTCATCGATGTCGCCGATCCATGCGCCACCTGGAGCCTGGCCGTCTTCCAGCAGGCCGCGGCCGGAGCCATCGCCTCCATCCATGCCCGTGGGCATCTGCCCATGCTGGTCGGCGGTACCGGTCAATATATCCACGCCGTGACCTACGGCTGGTCTCCCCCTGGTACCGCGCCGGATGCCCAACTGCGGGCGGAGCTGGAAGCCGAGGCCGGCGTGCGCGGCTATCAGGCGTTGCATGCTGACCTGCAAAAACTCGACCCGCTGGCTGCCGAAAAGATCGATCCGCGCAACCTGCGCCGCACGATCCGGGCTCTGGAGGTCATCCGGCTGACGGGGAAAAAGTTTTCCGAACAGCGCCGGCAGGTCGAGAGTCCCTACCGTCTGCTGACCATCGGGTTGACGCGCCCGCGCCCGGAACTCTATGCGCGTGTGGATGCCCGCATCGAAGCCATGTTTGCCGCCGGGCTGCTCGAAGAAGTGCAGCGCCTGCTGGATGCGGGTTGTTCCCCGACCTGCCGACCATGTCTGCCATTGGTTACCGCGAATGTGTCCGCGTGCTGGCCGGCCGGATGGAGCTGGAGCAGGCCAAGGTCGAAATGCGCCGCCTGACGCGCATTTTTATCCGCCGCCAGGCCAACTGGTTCAAGCTCACCGACCCTTCCATCCACTGGTTCGAGGCCGGCCAGGTTGATCTGGAAGAGATCGAGGCAACCATCCGCGCTTTCCTGAATGCAGACGCCTAGTCCATGCTATACTTTGTCAATGGCATACAACGAGCTTTAAGATTATCCGCTAATCTCCACGAATTTACGCTAATCTTTAGAATTAGCGAAAGTTAGCGGATAAAATTTTTCTGCTCAAACTCCAAAAATTAGTGAAGACTTGTACCACGCAGTGGCACACGTACCACGTAGTGGCATCCGTGGCACAAGTAATGCGTTCCACGAAGTGGCATTAGCGCAGATTAGCGGATAATAATATTCGGGTTTGAAAACAGATCGAAAGGGAACCCCTCATGGATGTGCAGATCAAAGAAGTCACAACCCGGAAAGACTTGAACGCCTTCATCCAATTTCCCTTCGAACTCTACCGCGATAACCCCTACTGGGTGCCGAACCTCGTCTCGGATGACCAGAACACCCTGCGCCGTGACAGGAACCCGGCTTTCGAAACCTGCGAGGCGCGTTACTGGCTGGCAATCCGCGCCGGGACCATCGTGGGCCGGGTGGCTGCCATCCTAAACCACCCCCACATCCAGAAATGGGGCCAGCGCTACATGCGCTTCGGCTGGCTGGATTTCATTGATGAGCCGCAGGTATCCACCGCCCTGCTCCAGACCGTGGAAGCCTGGGCGAAAGAGACCGGCATGACGGCCGTCCACGGGCCGCTGGGCTTTACCGACATGGACCGGGAGGGCATGCTCGTCGAAGGCTTTGAAGAGTTGGCCACCATGGCCACTTATTACAACCATCCCTATTATCCCGCCCATTTGGATAAGCTTGGCTACACCAAAGATATCGACTGGGTGGAATATGAGATTAGCATGCCCGTCGAGCCGGATGAGCGCATCGCCCGCATGGCAGCCATCGTCATGAAACGCAACAAACTCAAGCTCTTGGAATTACGCAATAAGCAAGCGTTGATGGAGCATGCCAAAGAGCTTTTCAAATTGATCGAGGACGAATACAAAAACCTGTACGGCACCGTACCGCTGACCCCCAAACAGGTGGATGCCTATATTTCACAGTATTTTGGTTTTGTCACACCCGATTTCGTTCCGATGGTCTACAACGACAAGAACGAGATGGTCGCCTTTGGGGTCGGCCTGCCGTCGCTCTCGCGTGCGCTGCAAAAAAGTCACGGGCGTCTTTTCCCCTTCGGATTTATCCATCTGTTGACTGCTCTCAAGAAAAACGACCGCGCCGACCTGTACCTGGTGGCGGTTAAATCAGAATACCGCGGATCGGGGGCCAATGCCATCCTGATGAACAGCATGTATGAAGTCTTCCGGAAACTTGGCGTCCGCAAGATCGAGACCAACCCCGAGCTGGAGACTAACCACCTCGTCCAGGGGCAGTGGAAGTATTTCGAAACCCGCCAGCATAAACGCCGCAGAGTCTTCATCAAGCAGATTGCATGATATCTGTCATTGCGAGGACGGCGTTCTTTGCCCGACGAAGCAATCCCCTTATACCACGCAGTGGCATCCCCTTCTTGGCAATTGGAAATAGAATAGTATGAGCAACTATACCCGCACAACCCGGACCTGTTCGGTCAGCCAATTGAACCCCGGCTTATCCCAGCCCATCCTGGAATTTTTCCAGGCCCACCAGTTGGGAGATGCGGAGACCGGGACTCTCAAATGTTGTGAAACCCTCTCCGAAAAAAGCGCCTCCGGCAAACTTGCCTTCCTCCTGGAAGGCGATCCCGATACGACCGGCCGTCTCGCCACCCTTCTTACGCCGGATTGGCTGATCTGGGCCCGCAGCGGAGATCGGACCGGCACAGTCGTCAGCGGATGTAAGCTGATCGGCCTGCAAGTCAAAGCCTTTACCGCCCGGCGTACACAATACATGCAGTTGGAAGTATCCGCATTTATTGGCGATTCCAAAGAGTATGTGCGCGGCAACCTGGAGTTGGGTCCGGAATTGGCCGCCCAGAAATTTTGTGAAGAAGTTGTGCAGGCCGTCCTCACGTTAAATCCGCCCGTCAAAAGGAAAGGCCTCCGGTGGTTTGGCGCCTGACCGACCCGCCTGCCTGCCTGCGCCATCCTTGACTTCGATCATCCGTGACTGGTTTGCCATCTTTTTCTTTCCCGCCTGTCCCCGAACTTTGGGGATCGTGTCCAGCTTGCCCCCAGCCATGGGAGTCGTGTCCAGCCTGCCCCCAGCTATGGGGGTCGTGGTTAATCTTTTGATAGGTTCTAAGAGAGACTCCTAATGACGCTCAAACCCATTGCCATCAAAACCTTCGTTGCCAAACCTTTCCACCTGTGGGATATCCAGACTCTGCTGCTGACTTCCGGAGATTTTGCCCTTAAAAATTACAACGCCATGACGGTCGGTTGGGGCAGCCTCGGCTACATCTGGCGGCGGCCGTTCGTCCAGGTGGTTGTGCGCCCGGTCCGTTACACGTATGAATTCATGGAAAAATTCGACACTTTCAGCCTGTGCGCTTTTCCGAAGAAGTACCACGCCGCCTTGCAATTGCTGGGCACCCGCTCCGGGCGGGATGGGGATAAGATTGCCGAGTCCGGCTTGACCCCGCTGGCCTGCACAAGTATTGCCGCGCCTTGCTATGCCGAGGCCAGTCTGGTGATCGAATGCCGCAAAATGTATTGGGATGATATCCATCCGCAGAATTTTCTCAACCCCAAAATCGATAAGAACTACCCGCTCAAAGATTACCACCGGATCTATTTCGGGGAGATCCTGGCGTTGTTCGGGGAAGATTCTTCAAGGAATAATCCTTCTTCATGAAGATCTCCTCTCCATCTCCTGCTGTGGCTGTCATCGGCGGCGGACCCGCCGGGCTGATGGCTGCCGAAGTGTTGGTCCAGGCCGGCGCCCGGGTGGATCTCTACGATGCCATGCCATCCGTGGGCCGCAAATTTCTGCTGGCCGGCAAGGGCGGCCTGAACCTGACCCATTCCGAACCGTTCGAGCAATTCGTGGGTCACTATGGCGAGCGCCGCCTGCAGATCGAACCCTGGCTGCGTGACTTTGGCCCCGACCAGGTACGGGCCTGGGCCGGGGATTTGGGTGTTGAAACCTTTGTCGGTACCTCCAACCGGGTCTTCCCGCTCGGGATGAAGACCGCCCCGCTCCTGCGCGCCTGGCTCAGCCGCCTGCGTTCCGCCGGGGTGCTCTTCCACCAGCGTCACAAATGGCTCGGCTGGAATACCGATAACTCCCTGCGCTTCGACACACCCGCCGGGGAAATATCCATCCGTGCGCAGGCAGTCATCCTGGCGCTTGGCGGCGGCAGCTGGCCAAAGACCGGTTCCAGCGGTGCATGGATCCCGCTGCTGGTTGAGCGTGGCGTGGCAGTTGCCGCGCTGCGCCCCTCCAATTGCGGCTTTGACGTGGCCTGGAGTGAACACTTCCGCACCCGCTTCGCCGGTCATCCCTTGAAATCCGTGCGCTTGTCCTTCAAAGACTTAAAAGGGAATTTGTTTAGCCAGCCGGGCGAGTTCGTCGTCACCGCCACCGGCGTGGAGGGCAGTCTCATCTACGCCTGCTCGGCGCTCCTGCGGGATGCGATCGAGGCCTGCGGAAGTGCCGTCATCCAGCTCGACCTGGCACCCGGCTGGACAGTCGAACGGCTGGTGGAGCGTCTCTCCCGGCCGCGCGGTTCGAAGTCCATGGCCAGCCATCTCGAAAAATCGATCGGGTTCAAGGGTGTCAAAGCCGGGCTGTTGTGGGAGTTCGTACCCAGGGCCGATTTCAACCTCCCCGAAAAGCTGGCTGCCGTCATCAAGGCTCTGCCCATCCCGCTGGTTGCCCCCCGCCCCTTGGAGGAAGCCATCAGCAGCGCCGGCGGAGTACGCTTCGATGCTTTGGATGAAAACCTGATGCTGCGCAATCTGCCGGGCGTCTTCTGCGCCGGGGAGATGCTGGATTGGGAGGCGCCCACCGGCGGTTACCTGCTGACCGCCTGCTTCGCCAGCGGGCGCCGCGCCGGGCTGGGCGCGTTGGAGTGGCTGGGGGTTTCTTGATCTAAACGGTGTCATTGGGAGTAAACCCACAGCGCGCAGCACTTTTCTAACTTTACTGACATTTTGTCATTGCGAGGAGCCGTTCTTTGGCGACGAAGCAACCTGTACCACCCTGGACTGCACTGGACTGCGTCCCGTGCAGGCGAAGTGGCATCTCCTCTCGTGCTCAGCGTCTACACGATGTCATTAGGAGGAGGGTGTTCGCCTGCCCCCGTTCTTTGGGGGTCCCGACGAAGCACTCTTATTCGATTTGGAAATTACTTTATCCAGTGGAAAGTCCTCCAGGTCGAAGATTGCTTCAGTCGCTGCGTTCCTTGGTACGAATGCCTGCCCGCCTAAGGACCGCAGAAGCAGGTGCGCACAATACAGTCAATGGCATTTTCCAGAATGTTAAACCCTTTCTTGCAGGCTACGGTGTTCTTAAAGTCGAAAACACCTTATATTGTGTCATTGCGAAGGCCGGTGTTCTTCCGGCCTGAAGCAATCTCCTTGCCGGATAGAGGGATTGCTCGCCAAAAAACGGCTCGCACGAGTACCTGCAGTACTTCGTGCAGGCAATGACATGCGCCGGTGACATTAAAGACACCCTTTCTTGCACGCCAGAGTAAATTGACCAGACAGATTAACTGAGCTATAGTATCTTACTATATATAATTCGATAAGGAGATGTAAGATATGGATACCGTTACAATCTCATCTAAATATCAAATCGTGATCCCGCGTGCCATCCGGGAAAAGTGGAACGCAAAACCCGGGCAAAAAGTCCGCTTGATTATTTATGGCAACCGCCTGGAAGTAGTCCCGGTCCACGATATCAAAAAAGCGCGTGGCTTTCTACAAGGCATGAGCACTGATATCGAGCGCGAAGAAGCAGACCGGATATGAATGTGGTGGATTCTTCCGGTTGGCTCGAATACTTTACCAACGGCCGGAATGCCGCCTTCTTTGCACCCATCATTGAAAAAGCGGCTGCCGAGGTTCTGGTCCAAGCATCAGCCTATTCGAGATCTTCAAGCGCGTACTGATCGAGAAAAATCAGGATGATGCCCTCGAAGCCATTGCCCTGATGAAGGAAGGCCGTGTAATAGACCTGGATGAGGATCTGGCCTTGAGCGCCGCCGAGCTTTCATGGGAATTAAAAATCCCGATGGCCGACAGTATCATCCTGGCGACAGCCCACGCCCACGACGCCATTCTTTGGACACAGGCTGCCCATTTCAAAGAGTTACAAGGGGTCAGGTACATCGAGAAAAGAATATGATCATCGTAAGCGCCTGTTTGGCAGGTATAGGCTGTCGTTATGACGGCGCCGCAAAACCATGCGAAGCAGTCATTCGTGGGTGGCGGAGGGTCAGGCCATCCCGCTCTGTCCCGAGCAGTTGGGCGGCCTGCCCACCCCCAGGCAGCCGGCTGAAATCATCGGCAGCCAGGTGTTCCGCAGAGATGGCGTTGAGCTGACCGAAGAATTCACTCGCGGCGCTCGTGAAGCCTTAAAAATAGCCCGGTTGGTTGGAGCCAAAACCGCCCTCCTCAAATCCAGGTCGCCCTCCTGCGGTTCCGGGAAAATTTACGATGGCAGCTTTACCGGCCGGTTGGTGGACGGCAACGGCCTTTTTGCAGAGCTGTGTAAACAGGCTGGCATTGAAGTAAAAACCGAAGAAGAAATTTAAATTCCAGTTGTTTTCCTCACGTTGGGAAGGATTTAGAATTTATCCTAAAATTATAGAAAAACCAAATTTTGAGTGTGTGCGGTTTCGCCGCACACACTCAAAATTTGAACTCCTCCTTAATTTCCGGATAGTTACTTACGTATTGGGGGCATGGGAACTCACCCCTGTCCGATGCAATCATTTTTGATTCTTGCAGCCGCTTCAGCACCCTTTTCATTTTGAATTTCCTCCCAGCACCCATGCAGCTTGCCTCCTTTCTTCAATTAGCGTAAACCTGATCGCCCCGGCTAATTTCCCGGCTTTGAGACTTTTTCTCGGAATGGGTTTCGAACCCACTCCCTGCTCATAAACATGCCGACCCCACGGAATTGATCGTTGCTGCGATATCATAATCTGCATTTTTTGCCCAAAAACAGCCTAAAACCGCTCATTCCAGCCCCGATTCCGGAGGATCAATTCCTGCACTGCCCTCTTTTCTCCCCTCTCCAGATGTGTACTTACATCTGGAGAGGGGCGGGGGTGAGGCCATCCTGCACGAAACCTGCATTAAACCCTCTAAATCTGCTTGAAACTCCCTTTCGACCTTTGACCTTCGACTTTTGACATTTATTGTTCCTCGTCGTTTCAATCTGAATCGATCGCGCAACCCCGAAATAAGTGATATCCGGACCCGCAGCCCGGCTGAGTTCGTTCCTCATCGTTTTCATCCAAGCCCGCGTGTATCCCGTATTAACAAGTTTCCCGGCTCGCCAGGTCTTTGACACACAAGCCCCGACCCGCTATACTGCGTGCATGTCCTCCCGTCCCTGGCTCGCTCACTACGACCCCGGCGTTCCCGCCCACCTCGATTACCCTGCCGTGCCGGTCTTCCACTTCCTGGATGAAGCCGCCCGGCGCTGCCCGCAGAGGGCCTGTCTCATCTTCAAAGCTGAATCCCTCACCTACCGCCAGGTCGCCGACCAGACCGACCGGCTCGCCGCCGCCCTGAGCCGTCTCGGCATCCGCAAAGGGGAACGCATCGGGATCTTCATGCCCAATTGCCCGGAGTTCGTGCTGGCCTATTTCGCCATCCTGAAAGCCGGCGCGGTGGTCGTCGCCACCAACCCGCTCTACACCCCGCCCGAGATCGTCCACCAGGTCAACGATGCCGGCCTGACCACGCTCTTCTGCGCCGCAAATCTTTACGAACGGATCAAGCTTGCCCAACCCGCGACCGCCCTGCGCCGCATCATCGTGACTGGCGCTGCAATTCCCCAATCGGGTGACCTGCTTTTCAGTTCTCTCTTGGCGGCCAACCAGTCCGACCCACAGGCTTCTGCACCAATCCAGGAAAACCTCTCCTCTGGTATCCTCTGGTACTTCTGGCCCCTCTGGCACCTCAGGCACGTCAGGTTCCTCAGATACCTCCTCAATCACCCCTGACGATATCGCCCTCTTCCAATATACCGGCGGCACCACCGGCGTTGCCAAGGCCGCCGTGGCCCGTCACCGCAACCTGGTGGCCAACGCGCTGCAGTTCAAAGCCTGGATGTCCACGCTCAAGGAAGAGCAGGAGACTTTCCTGCTGGCGCTGCCGGTCTATCACATCTACGGAATGGTCTGCGGGATGCTGCTGGGCATGGCCCTGCGCGCCAGCCTGGTCATCATTCCGGATCCGCGCAACATCCCCGACCTGCTGGCAGCCATCCAAAGCCAGCATGTGACTTATTTTCCGGCCGCCCCCACCCTCTACAATGCCATCAACAACGCCGCCCAGGTGGCCGCTGGGCAGGTAGACTTGACCAGCATCAAGGCCTGCATTTCCGGTTCCGCCGCGTTGATGCAACCGACCAAAGAGAAGTTCGAAGCTCTCACCGGCGGTCGCATTGTCGAAGGCTACGGCCTCTCGGAAGCGCCCACCGCCACCCACTGCAACCCATTGCTCGGCGAAAACCGCTTCGGTTCGATCGGCCTGCCGCTGCCGGACGTGGATGCCAGGATCGTCAGCCTGGAAGACGGTGTAACCGAGATGCCGGTCGGCCAGCCCGGCGAGTTGATCATCCGGAGTCCGCAAGTGATGCTGGGTTACCACAATATGCCCGAAGAAACCGCCCTTGCCCTGAAAAAGGATTGGCTCTTCACCGGAGACATCGCCCGCATGGACGCACAGGGCTATTTCTACATCGTCGACCGCAAGAAGGAACTCATCAAACCCGGCGGGATGGAGGTCTGGCCGCGCGAGGTCGAAGAAGTCATCAGCCTCCATCCGGGCGTGGTGGAGGCAGCTGTGGCAGGCATCCCGGATGCCTACCGCGGCGAGACGGTCAAAGCCTGGATCGTGCTCAAGCCCGGCGAAATAGTCAATGAATCCGATATCCAGGCCTGGTGCCGGGAACGACTGGCCCCCTTCAAAGTCCCGACCCACATCGAGTTCCGCTCCGCCTTGCCCAAATCCACGCTCGGGAAAATCCTGAAAAGAGAGTTGGTGGGAAGTAAACGTAACAAGTAAAATTATCAGTTATCAGTAATATAGAAAAGAGCCCCCGGTCTGGAGGCTCTTTTTACGTTTTTCGTTTTACGCTTTGTTCTTTTATGCCGGCTGCGGCGTACCGCTGCGCTTGGGGAATGGCGGCGGGAAGATCTTCTCGAATTCCTCACGGTTCAGCGACTCGACCTCCAGCAGCTTGGTGGCAATGTTATCCAGTTGCTGGCGATATTTCTTCAAGATCCCGGTCGCCTGTTCATAAGCTTCATCCACCAGTTTGCGGACTTCACGGTCGATCTGCTCGGCAATCGCTTCAGAGTAGTCGCGTTGTTCGGAAATCTCACGGCCCAGGAAGATCAGTTCTTCCTTCTGACCATAGACCATCGAACCCAGTTCGTTGCTCATACCCAGGCGGGTGACCATGGCGCGTGCCATGCGGGTAACCTGTTCCAGATCGTTGGAGGCGCCCGAGGTAATATCATCGAAGACGATTTGCTCGGCAACCCGTCCGCCCAGTGCGCCTGCCAGCTGGGCAACCAGCTTCTTGCGCGAGGTCAAGACACGGTCATCCTCGGGGCGGAACCAGGTCACACCCCCTGCCTGACCACGCCCGACAATGGAAATCTTCTGCACCGGGTCGGCTTCCGGGATGGCGGTAACCACCACGGCATGACCGGCCTCGTGATAAGCAATGATACGCTTTTCTTCGTCACTGATCAGGCGCGACTTGCGCTCCGGGCCCATCACGACCCGTTCGATGGCTTCTTCCAATTCCGGCTGGCCGATGGCCTTTTTGTTGCGGCGGGCCGCCAGGATGGCGCCTTCGTTGATCAGGTTCTCCAGGTCAGCGCCCACAAAACCGGGCGTGCCGCGTGCGATGGTACCCAGATCCACGCTTGGATCGAAGGGCTTGCCGCGCGCATGCACTTTCAGGATGGCCTCGCGCCCGTGCATGTCAGGCCGGTCGAGGGTGATACGGCGATCGAAACGTCCGGGGCGCAGCAGGGCCGGGTCGAGGATGTCTGGCCGGTTGGTGGCAGCCACAACGATAACGTTGGTATCCGTGTCGAAACCATCCATCTCGACCAGCATCTGGTTAAGGGTCTGTTCGCGCTCATCGTGCGAGCCGCCCAAACCGGCGCCACGTTGGCGGCCGACTGCATCAATTTCATCCACGAAGACGATACAGGGCGAATGACGCTTGGCCTGATCGAACAGGTCGCGCACGCGGCTGGCGCCCACGCCGACGAACATCTCGACAAATTCCGAGCCGGAGATCGAGAAGAAGGGCACGCCCGCCTCGCCGGAGACGGCCTTGGCGAGTAACGTCTTGCCTGTTCCGGGAGGGCCGACCAGTAAAACGCCCTTCGGGATGCGCGCGCCCAGTTGAATGAATTTCTGCGGCTCTTTCAAGAACTCAACCACTTCCTTGAGCTCGTCCTTGGATTCGTCGATTCCGGCCACATCTTCAAAAGTGACCGTGGGATGTTCGCCGCTGAACATGCGCGCCTTCGACTTGCCAAAAGCCATCGCTGCATTATTGCTGCCCTGAGCCTGGCGGAAAATGAACCAGAATAGAACGCCAAACAAGATCACAGGCAGGAGGTAGGATGCCAGGGTCAACAAACCAGCCCAGGGGCTGGGTGGATTGACTACGATGGAGACTTTCGCGAGCTTGTCCGGTGTGACACCCAGGGCAATTAACTGTGAGACCAAGGTAGTTTCAGGTTCTTTGCGGGCCGTCTGCTCGATCGTGCTGTCGCTGGTTGTAACTATGGTTAAGCTATTGTCATTATTAACAGTAATTCGGGCGATCTGGCCGGATTCAACCTGCTGGGCAACCTGGCTGATGGTCAATGGTCCCCCGGAACTAGGCTGCTTCTGAATATTAAAATAAACCATTGCCACTATTGCAATGAATAGCAGCAAATAGATAATATAGGATTGATTACGTGATTTCACATGGACCTCCTGTCCGTAAGAATAGATTATACCAACCTATAGACCTCTATACCAGATTCCGGCAATATCTTATACAAAGTTCTAATATATTCGACTTATCCGGTAAATCCGACAAGTCATTCAGCTTATTTTGTTCATATCCTCGTATCTTTGCAACTTGCTGTTGGATATTTTTATTACAGCTCCAGTATAATTTCCATCCCCGCCATATTTTATGTGGTAAACTTGATTTGTTCAGGTGGTAGGCCATGGTTGCTTCAGACGCAAAAGTCATCCTGTGTATCGAAGATGAGCAAGAAATGATCGATCTTATCCGTCTGATTCTCGGACGGCGTGGGTTTGATGTCCGTGGAGCCAATAACGGCGAAGAAGGACTCAAGATTATTCAAAATGATCACCCTGATCTTGTATTGCTGGACTTAATGATGCCTGATATGGATGGCTGGGAAGTGTACCAGCATATGAAATCCGACGAGGCAACCAAAAATATCCCGGTCATCGTCGTTACCGCCAGAGCGCAAAGCATAGATAAAGTTCTTGGTCTGCATATCGCCAAAGTGGATGATTACATCGCAAAGCCTTTCAGTCCACAGGAACTTTTGAACAGCGTAGATAACGTGCTCGCCGGCAAGAAGAACGCCTGATCCAGACCAATCCAAAACGGGGCGAACATTCGCCCCGTTTCCTTATTTCTTTATGAAGATCATCCACCTCGTAAATAAGACCCACCCTTTGCCTGCACCCCTGCAGGCAATTTATTGTGATAGTTTCCTTTGCCGATTGCGCGGCCTGATGTTCCGGTCGAGCCTCGCCAATGATGAAGGCCTGTTGCTCGTTGAAGCGCGCGACAGCCGTCTGGACACAGCCATTCACATGTTGTTTGTGCCTATGGACCTGGCGGTAATCTGGATCAATTCCAAATATTCGGTTGTGGATACTGTTCTGGCGCGCTCCTGGCGTCCTGCTTATGCTCCACGCCAGGCAGCAAAATTCATCCTGGAGATCCATCCCAGCTCGGTTGAATGAATTCCAAATTGGGGATCAGGTTGAGTTCCCAAATGCATAGACGTATCGCCGCATTCGCCCTGGCGTTCTTATTGTGTTTTTCAGCAATCCCGGTCTCGGCCCAAACCTCCACCCCGCCTCCTGCAGGTCCTGTTTACATTGTCCAGGAAGGTGATACGCTTTATGATATTGCCATCCGGTTTTACGTCAGCGTTGCCGACCTCCAGGCAGCTAACAACCTGACCGGGGGAAATATTTTTCCTGGCGACCGGCTGGTTATTCCCGGGCTGGAGGGTCTAAGCGGGACGCTGGTCACCATACCGGTACCTTTTGGCGAGACTCTGACAAGCCTCAGCCGCCAATACCGGTTTGACCCGGCCGTTCTAATCCGGCTCAATCACATAATCAGTCCAACCCAGCTATATGCAGGCGCTGATCTCATTATGCTGCAGCAGGATAACCAACCGGCCTGGAATGTCCGCACAAGTCTAGCGCCAGGTGAGACCATGCTGGAGCTGGCGGTGAAAGCGGACAGTGACCCCTGGACGATTGCAGGGAACAACGCTCTGGGCGGGCTCGTTACTAGCCTGCCAGGTGATATCCTCTATCTTCCCTCCGGCACATCCACCGTCGCCGCGTCCGGGCTACCTTCTGCCATCGTTTCCGCCGAAGTTGACCCACTCCCGCTCTCCCAGGGGGCAACCGCACAGATCAAGATCGTTACTTCACAAACAGTGAGCCTGGGGGGCCTGTTGGTTGACCAGCCTTTACACTTTTTCACAACGGATGCCAACACCCAGGTGGCTCTGCAGGGTGTTCACGCCATGCTTGATCCGGGCCTGTATCCGCTGCGGCTGGACGTCACCAGGGCAGATGGCTCGGTCCAGTCGTTCGAACAGATGGTACTGATAAAGTCGGGGAATTTTCCCAACGACCCGGCCCTGGAAGTTGACCCATCCACGATTGACCCGGCTGTGACTGGTCCGGAAGATCAATGGTTGCTATCTTTAACCTCCATCGTAACGCCCGAAAAATATTGGAACGGTGTCTTCCAGTTTCCGGTTGACAGCAGCCAGTATTGCATCCGTTCGGGTTACGGCGATCGCCGCTCCTATAACGGCGGGGCTCTGCACAATTTCCATACCGGCATCGATTTCGGAGTTTGCTCGGAAGCCCATCCATTGGATATTTATGCCGCCGCGGATGGCGTGGTGGTCTTTACCGGGCTCAAGACGGTCCGTGGGAATGCCACGATCATCGATCATGGCCAGGGAGTTTTCAGCGCCTATTATCACCAGGAAGAGATCTATGTTGCCATAGGGGATCATGTCAAGGCCGGGCAGCTGATCGGAAAAATTGGTGCCACCGGACGTGTCACCGGCCCGCACCTGCATTTCGAGGTCTGGGTGAACGGAATCCAGGTGAACCCACTCGAGTGGCTGGATGCGGCCTTCCCGCATTAATTGAGATATAGCCCTTCCGAGCTAGATGTTTCTTGACTCGTTCCAGGAGGAAACCATGAGCGACTTGACCAACTTTCTAAAACAGGCTGATATTTTCTATCAATTTACTTCTACCCAATTGGAAATGGTGGCCAACCTGTGCGAGGAACGTACATATGCCATGGGAGAAATCATCCTGGAGGAAGGCGCCAGTACCAAGGAATTGTATGTGATCACTCACGGAGAGGTGGAAATCCAGGTTAATCCTGCTGTTGTCGGTGGAGCAGAATGACAGAATACTATGGTTACGATTGCCACCCTACGACGCGGCCAATCTTTTGGCGAGATAGCCCTGGTGGATGAAGGGCTGCGCTCCGCGACCGTCCGCGCGGCTCAGAAGAACACCCGGCTCCTGATCATCGAACGGGCCAGGGTGATGTTGCTGTGCGAGACTTATCCCCAGTTGGGTTATCGTCTAATGTACAACCTGGCGGCGGACCTGGCATTGAAAATTCGCAATGCCGACCTGCGGATCCGCGAAACGCTAATATATGGTAGAAGAAATTAGTTAATAATACCCGGGGGCAACTCATCGAACAGGTGGCAAATTCCCCCAACCTGCAGTTTCGATAAAAAAATATTGGGATGGAAACCATCCCGAAATTCAAAGTCATCCATCGAAAAACCTTGACCGATGAGTTTATTGTAATATAATCCTCGGTTTAATACGCCGTATTCTTTAAAAAGATTTTCCCCCTGTATTAGCACAAAAAGTAAAAGTAGTTAATTCAGGTAGCGTGATGAAGGATCCGCTCTCTTCATCAATAATAACAATTTACCTTAAAGGAGGTGGTTCCAGACAGACAATAAGCCTGGTCGGCTTATACCATTGCACAATGTCGTAATCAACATCTCGCAACTCAAACCAACTCTCTGGAGGAGAAATTTTATGAAACGCCTATACTTCGTTTTCGCCGCAATCCTGGTAGCCAGCATGCTTCTGGCTGCTTGCGGCACTGCTGCCACCCCGACAGCTTCAGCCCCAGTAACTCAGGCGCCTGCAACTCAGGCACCCGCTGCTTCTGCAGTACCCGCCGTTTGCTCAACTGATGCAGGCGGCTGCGCCGTATTCAAACCCGGTCAGACGATCAAAATCGGCATGGGCGCGCCCATGACCGGTGACAATGCGGCCTTTGGCACGGATATTTCCCAAGCTGGCAAGCTTGCCGTTACCGATGCCGGCGCATTCCAAGGTTTTTCATTCGAGCTGGACGCTCAAGATGACGGCGGTACCGGCGAAGGCGGCGCGGCGGTTGCCAACAAATTCGTTGCTGATCCACAAGTAGTCGCCATCGAGGGACACATTTTCTCCGGCGCAACCGCGGCTGCCATACCTATCTACGAACCTAAAAACATCCCCATGATGTCCCCCTCAGCCACCAATCCAACTCTGACTACTACCGGCTCCAAGGTCTTCAACCGCAACGTATTCACGGATGGCAAACAGGGAAAATTCGATGCCGAATATCTTTATAACACCCTGAAAATCACCGATCTGGCTGTGATGCATGATGGTTCGGCATATGGTCAGGGGATTGCCCAGGTAGTCAACGATTTATTCAAAGCCTTGGGTGGGAATGTGGTCGCCTTCCAGGCTATCACCCCCGGTGAATCCGACTACAGCGCGGTATTGGCCGATGTCGCTTCTAAGAAACCCGGCGCCATTTACTATGGCGGTTACACTGCCGAGGCCGTCATTCTCGTCAACGAGATGAAAGCCGCGGGCCTTGGGTCCGCAATCTTTTTCAGTGATGATGGTATTTACGGGCAGGACTTCCTCGACCGCACAAAAGCCAATGGCGAGGGAGTTTATGCTACCTCAGCCCCCTTACCTCCCGAATCGCCTGCCAAGGCTACCTTCGATGCCGCCTACCTGGCCGCTTACGGTACTGCAGCCGGCAAGCTTTCCACTTACACTTGGAACGCATATGATGCGGCAGCCGTCCTGATCAAAGACATCGAGAGTGTCGCTGTTCTTGGTGGTGATGGTAACTTGTACATCCCGCGCGCTACTTTGGTTGCTGCAGTCCGCGCAACCAAGGACTACCAGGGTATTTCAGGTGTCATTACCTGCGACCCAACTGGTGAATGTTCAGCATCTAATCCGATCTTGAACCAGGTTAAGAACGGCGGATGGATTGTGGTTCCTTAATTCATCCAGGTTCTCAATCCACACCTGTAAGATAAGTTGAATAACAGCGGGGCAAGCCTCGCTTGCCCCGCTGTTTTTTGCGTTACCACTCCATCTCTGAGGAGAAGGGCCATGCCCAGTGCGAAATCGCCCGCCCGGCGGGTCAGTACGTATAAGATCGTGCAAACTGTTCTTGGGATTTTATTCGCCGGATATTTGCTCTGGCGACTTTACGTTGTATTTATCGGTAACCCGGCTTACGGGTCGGATACCTGGGCGCGTTTCATCATCTCAGGTGTTATCCTGGGTAGCGTATACGCATTGATCGCCATAGGCTACACTCTCGTCTATGGGATTTTACGCATGATCAATTTCGCCCACGGCGACATCATGATGATCGGCGCATTCGGTGGTTATTTTGTTTTCGAAGCTCTCAAAGCCATCCCATCCCCAACATTGACAGATCCGAAGTTTACCTTTTCCGATGCACATCCAATTATTGCTGTTCTCCTGGCCTTTATCGTTGGATCATCCATAGCTGCCTTGAGCGGCTTTTTTCTTGAGAAAATCGCCTACCGGCCACTACGCGGTGCTCCCCGGCTGGTTCCATTGATCTCAGCCATCGGAGCCTCGATCTTCCTGGAAAATGCCGGGCAATTGCTCTTCGGCACACAGCGCCGGGATTATGCCAATCCGCTTATCCTGACACGCGGTGACGGTTGGAATCTCCCGATCGGAGGCGCGACGGTCATCCTGCCCTACACAGGTGTTTTGACACTGGTTGTCTCCATCCTGCTCATGGTTGGGCTCTATTTATTGGTCATGCGCACCCGTTTGGGTCGCTCCATGCGGGCAGTCGCAGAGAACAAGCAGGTGGCCGCGCTAATGGGCATCGATGTGGACGGCATCATCAGCCGTACTTTCATTATAAGTGGAGCGTTGGCGGGAGCGGCAGGTGTCATGTGGGGCATTCATCTTGGCCTGGTTTACTACTATGTCGGATTCCTGCCCGGTATCAAAGCATTCACTGCTGCCGTTTTAGGCGGCATCGGCAGCATTCCCGGCGCGATGTTGGGCGGCTTGTTCCTGGGGCTGGTTGAATCGCTCGGGCCGGCCATCCTGGGAATCAGTTTCCAACTTAAGGACGTGATCGCATTTGCCATCCTGGTTTTGGTTCTGATCTTCCGGCCAACCGGTATCGTGGGTGAGGTTCTCACCGAGGAGAAGGTGTGATGAGAAAACAAATCAAACTCTCGCTGAATGCCGGGATTACCTTCGGCATCATCACCATTTTCCTGTTCCTGGTGGGTTTCACAAGTACGTGGCGGATATATTGGCTGACCTTTTCCACAACAAGGCCGCCACCCCTTTCCTGGGCCTGACGCCCCAGATGCTTAATATGCTCATTTTCCTCGGCCTGGTTGGCCTGTGGGCAGGAGCATTCGGTTCGCGCAAGGAAAAGAGCCGGAGCGATGATCCCTGGGGGATTGCTGTGCTGGACAGCCTGATTACAGGTCTTGTGCATGGACTGCTGGTCTGCGGGTTGGTTCTTTTGGTTGGGACCCTGAATTTGCGGGGTGTTCGGATGAATGTGTACCTGGCCCAGGTCCTGCCTGCAGCGGTTAAATTGTTCCTGCTCGGCAAAGCCCCTCTGGCAGGCGGGCTTTTCTACATTGTCTTCATGCTGGCAACCGGTTTCCTGGGCGGTCTTCTCAGCCGTGGGATCGGCCGCGGCAGTTGGAGGAGGCGCAGTGGCGCCGCCTGGAAAAATACCTGGGGAAGTTTCAATCGGCTTTCTTTTATAACCCAGGTGCGTGGTAATCCGATCACCCGCTATGTGATTTATGGTCTTCTTCTGCTGCTGGTTTTCCTGGTGCCACTGGTGCCGGACAGTACTGGAACTACACCATCGGGACCGTTGGCATTTACGTTCTGCTTGGATTGGGCTTGAACATTGTAGTGGGCCTGGCGGGCTTGCTCGACCTGGGCTACGTGGCATTTTTCGCCATTGGCGCCTATACCATGGCCCTTATGACCGCACCTGCTCCGCACCATCTTTTGTGGAGCTTCTGGATTGTTCTTCCGGTT
>CAVZMZ010000006.1:0-253761 GCA_963776475.1 uncultured Chloroflexia bacterium | reverse complement strand
ATCAAGGCCAGGCAGCCCGGCCTGCGCATCCTGGCCTACAATGTCATCCTGCGCATCTTTGGCGCAGGCCAGACTCGGCCGAGGAGGAAGAAGGCGTACTGGGCTGATTACGGCAGCCGCATGTTCCGCCTCTCCTATCTGGAACATAAGTCCACTCTTAGCGAAGCCGGTGAAGGCGAAATCGCTGAGCGCATTGCACTGCGTACCCGGGTACCTGACTCGTTTATGATGATTATCTGCTTGGGCGTCAGCGCAACCACGCCGTCAACCGGGCCATGCTGGACTGGCTGGCCGAGGACGTTTTCGACTACCTGCTGGTCCGCAGGACGATACCGCTGATTACGGCTGGAACATCGCCGAAGCGCGTACCCTGCAGGGCTTATCCGCCTCAGGGGATTCGGACGGGCCATCACCTATCCGGGTGCGGATGAAACTGCCAATTTGCTCCTGGCGCGTTATGCCTGCAGCAGGCCGGCTTTGCACCGCGCTCTGGCCGCGCTACTCGAGCCTGCCGGGTGCGCAGACGGTCACCGCCAATCAAGACCGTCCGATCACGAGTTGATCAAGGCTCACCTGGCGCCGTTGAATGGCATCCTGGCCGGATCGCCCGAGCAGGCCGACCTGCTGCTTTTCCTGAACCCACCGGCCGAATCTCAGGGCGCCGCCGACCTTCAGGAATTGGTTGCCCGCGAACTGGTCGATCCCACCTACCAATTTCCTATTGCCAAAGATGAGAAGCAACTGACTACCGCCTCACCCGCCGCGAGACGACCTCTCCGTGCCGCAACATCGAGGATTTCGTCCGGGCAATACAAGCCGCCCTGGATGCCGGATTGCCGATCGCGCTGGCGGACGTGGCTTTCGTCAACGGCGCCGACCTGTTCCTCGGCCGCCAGCTCATCCAGACCGGCCTGGCCCCCCGGCTCCTGGCATACGCCGGCTGGAATACCGCCGGGAATACGCTTGGCACCGTCCTGGCGCATGCCGTCCTGCACCTGTTGATGCTGCGCCAGGGCCCGTTCCGGAACGAGTTGCCGCCCACCTGGCATTCCTGTTCCGGCGCTATCTCGACGATTATTTCTACCAGGCTGTCGAGCGGACTCAGCTCCTGTACGATGATCTGCCCGCCCTCGGACTGGCTCCCAGTATGGAACGCCTTCCAGCGGATAAACTGGGGCAGGTCGAGCGCGTTTAAAGGTTCGCCTTTCGGCCGCGGCCGGGGGGTTGCGCGCAGTTTCGTCCAGGCCGGCCTGGTCGAAGATATTCGCATCAGCAATATCTCCCTGCCCTGGCAACGACTGTTCGAGATCGCTTTCGATGTTCAAGTGGAGCTTCCATGACCCTATTCCTGGGTTTCGATCAGTGGCAATTATTTTGTGAAGAATGGACAACCTTTCCTGCCCATCGGCGCCCACTGGGTGCCTGCCAAAACCGGCGTGGGCCGGCCCGTGGAGTGGGATGAAGCTGACCTGGAAGCAGATTTTGCCAAGATGGCCGACCTGGGCTTCAATACTGTGCGCTTCGACTTCTGGCCTGGTCCAACCCCGCCCTGGCGACTATAACCCTGAAGCTTTCCGTGAACTGGATATCTTCATCCGCCTGGCGCACCAATATGGCCTTTACCTCCACCCGACCCTGTTCATTGGAGGGGAAGGCGGCGAGCTTTCTGGGATCTGCCCTGGCGCCAGGGACGCCACCCGCATGCGGACCCGGATGCTCCGCCTGCAGGCCGACCACGCCGCCGAATTCGCCCGGCGCTATCGTCGCACCCGCCTGCCTGGCCTGGGATCTGACTGATGAGCCGACCTTCTGGATCGTCGGCGACCAGACCACGGATGCCATGGCCATCAACTGGACCCGTTTGGTTGCGGGTGCGCTGCGCCGCTACGATCCTGCTCACCTGTTATGCGTGGGCACCAGCATGGAAGACATCAGCCACGGCCCCTTCCGCCCGGATAACCTGGCTGCCGAGGTGGACTTCTTCTCGTGCACCCGTACTCGATCTACACTCCCGGTCTATTCCCCGATCCGATGCTCTCCGAGCGCGGCACATATGCCGGCGCCTTCGAGACAACCCTTTCGCTGGGCGCCGGACGCCCGGTCATGATCCATGAGTTCGGTCCTCCTCGGCCCAGTATGACCCGAACGCATCGCTGCCTTCGACCGCCTGACTCTCTACTCCGGGCTGGCAGCCGGGGCTTGCGGCTCCCTGCCCTGGTGCTACACCGACGCCGCTCCTGAACTTTTCCGGCGTGCCCCTTACCTGCTTGCCCCGCACGAGACCCAGTTCGGCCTGACCACCTGGGATCGCCAGGACCGCCCGCGCGGCCAGGTGCTGCGTGAATTTAGCCGCCTGCTCAGCCAGTTGGACTTGACCGGGCTGCAACCGGCTTCCGGGGAGGTTGCGCTGGTCATCCCGCACGAATGGGCCAAGCCGCATGGCGACATGTCACGTGCCGGCCTGGCGGTCCCGCTGCCCTGCCGTACAGTTCCACACAGGATACCTTTGAGAGCGGGGAGGCCAACCTGTGGTTGACGTGTTCCCTGCTCAGCGCTTTTATCCTGGCTCGCCGTGCAGGCTGGAAGGTGGATATGCCGCGTGAATACACTGCCTGGCAGTCCCATCCGCTCCTGCTGCTGCCTTCCCCGCTGACCAGCACAG
Source organism: uncultured Chloroflexia bacterium (assembly GCA_963776475.1). Classification (GTDB taxonomy): domain Bacteria; phylum Chloroflexota; class Anaerolineae; order Anaerolineales; family Villigracilaceae; genus UBA877. The sequence continues at coordinate 251,099 of CAVZMZ010000006.1, read as the reverse complement.
AGCGTAACCTTGTCCACATCCACACCACTTTTTGGGAGACCGCCCGCGCCTATGTCGACCAGGGCGGCACGCTGTATGCCTCCTTATGCGCGGATGCCGCCATCCCCGGCATGGCTGAGCTGTTTGGGGCCTCTCTTTCCGACCATGCCCCGGCTGATGAGGTTGTCTTGAAACTCGTCAAGCCCTTTGGCAATCTGCCTGCCGGTACCGAATTTCGCTTCCAGGCCGATCCTTCCAATGGCAAGCACTGGCCCGCCACCCTGGACATGGCTTCCGGAACGGTGATCGCAGTGGACGGATCAGGACGGCCTGCCCTGGTGACGAATACGTTTGGCCGGGGTAAAACCCTTTTAAGCGCCTACCCGCTTGAAACCTATCTCGCCGTCCGTCCGGCTGCTTTCGATGGCCCCGAAGGCATGCACCTGCTTTACCGCGCTTTGGCCGAATGGGCGGGAGTTAAGCCGATGTTTTCCACAGACGTTCCCGGTGTGGAAGTCGCCGGGCTGTCAGCCGGTCAGCGCGGTTATGCCGTCCTGGCCAACCACCAATCTGAACGCAAGCAAGTGACTGTCGTCTCGAATCTGGCTCTGAAGGAGGTGAAGCGGATTACAAGTCAAGGAAAGCAACTCATATCGCTCCAGGGCCGCGCCTGGCGGATGGACATCCCGCTTATGACGGTGCGGTCGTGGAATGGAAATTGTGATTGGACCCATTTGCCACTAGAATAGAGAAGGAGAAGCATATGCAAAAGACATTTCGTTCCATCATGTTCCTTGGCCTTGCCCTGCTGTTGGCCCTGACAGCGTGCGGAGGCCAGGCCGCCAGCAACCAGAAGGTCACCATCACTGTCTGGGATTACTACGGCGAAGCCACCCCCCTCAAACCCCTGGTTGCCCCGTTCATGGCGGCCAACCCGAACATCACCATCGATTACCAGGTCCTGGACTGGGACACCACCAATGAGAAGCTCAACGTGGAACTGACCGGCGGGACGCCTCCGGATGTGGTCACCATCGACATGACCTGGCTGCCCAAGTTGGCTGCCCTGGGCGCTTACACCGACCTGAAGGCCCTCTCGGGTGGCAAGCTAATGGCGGAACTGGGCGGATGCCTACACCCCCGGCGCCCTGGAAGCCATGACCTATGACAGCAAGATCGTGGCAGCCATGTATGACTTCGATATTTATGCCCTGTATTACCGGGCGGACCTGTTCCAGCAAAAAGGCATGCAGGTTCCTACCACCTGGGATGAACTCCTGGCTGTCGCCAAGCAATTGCAGAAGGCGACAAATACCTGTATGAATTCGACGCGGATACCTTCCACGGCTCGCAATTGATCTACGAAAACGGCGGTTCCCTGATGAGCGCCGACAATAAGACCGTGACCTTCAATTCTCCCGAGGCCGTGGAGGGCATCGAAGCCTACGAGAGCCTGTTGAAGGCCGACGTGGCCATCAACTGGACCACCGACCAGGGCGAACGCATCCAGGGTGTCAAGGATGGCCGCATTGCCATGTTCTCGGATGGCCCCTATTACATGGGCATCCTGAAGAGCGGCGCGCCTGAGATGGCCGGACAATGGAAAGTAGCCCCGCATCCCTACGGTAAACAACCCGGCTCTTACCTGGGCGGGACCGGTTTGATTATCCCGGCCGCATCCAAGAACAATCATGCCGCCTGGAAATTCATCCAGTATGCCATGCAGGTCGAGAACGAGGTCGGGTATACAAATATGCCGGCGCCGCGCCTGCCCTGACCGCCGCCCTGCAAAGCCCGGAAGTCAATGTGGCCGACCCCTACTTCGGCGGCGAAAAAGCCTTTGCAGTCTTCCTGGATACGATGAAGACCGCCCACCACTTCCCGTATGTACGCCAGTGGACCGATATCGATGCCGCTTTCACCAACGCCATGCAGCAGATCGCCCTTGGGCAGAAAACCGTCAAGGATGCCCTCGACGAAGCTGCCCAGACCAGCACACTGCCCTCCGAAATAGATTGACCTAAGCCTGTGCGCTCTTTTCCAAAAATGTGTCATTGCCATGGACTGTGCACTCGCACGTGCGAGACTGTACCGTGCAACGAAGCAATCTTCTAAAATTACAGGTGAGATTGCTTCGGGCAGTGGACGCACTCGCAATGATGAAATAGAATAGGGGATGGAGAAGAGCGCCAGGCAATCGTAAATCCCCGGTGTTCTCAACCGGAGCATGGCAGGGAACCTTATGACCGTGCCCCCTATCCCAATCGCGTCCGGCGCTTCTTGCGCAGATATTCCATGCCTATCTGTTCATTGCCGTGCCGGTGCTCTCGATCATTGTGTTCCTGTTCATCCCGATGGTCGCTTCTTTTTGGTGGAGTTTTGAACGATTTCAACGGCATCCAGGCCGCCACCTTCGTGGGTCTGAAAAACTACATCCAGCTTTTTACCGCCGACCCGATTTTCATTAAGACACTGCTCAATACCACCCTGTTCGTATTGATGGGCATGGGCATCGGTCCCAGCCTCGGCATGCTGACCGCCCTGATGCTCAACCAGAAGGTTCGCTACCACTCCGTTTTCCGCACCGCCTATTACCTGCCGGTCATGACCTCGCTGGTGGTCGTTTCCACCATCTGGATCATGCTTTACAACCACAATGGCTTGTTAACAGCCTGGTACCGGGCTGGGGTTTACCAAGGTCGGCTGGCTTTCCGATCCCCGCGTGGCGCTTGTTTCGGTAGCCCTGGCCAGTGTTTGGCAGGGCTTTGGCTTTGAAACGGTCATTTTTCTGGCTGCCATGCAATCCATCCCCCACGAGCTTTACGAAGCCGCCATGATGGATGGCGCCGATCCATCCCAGAGGTTCTGGTATATTACCCTGCCTTCCTTGCGGCCTGTCATCGTGTTTGTTTACATTTACGGCATCATCGGCAGTTACCAGGTCTTTGACCAGGTTTATGTAATGACATAAGGCGGCCCCGTCTACAGCACCTCCACCATCGTACACTACCTGTTCACCAAGTTCATGGACTTGCGCCTGGGCTATGCCTCGGCCATCGCTTATGTCCTGTTCGCCATCCTGGTAATATTTTCATTTATCCAGTGGCGCTTTTTCACCGAGAAGAATTAGGAGGCCAGCCCATGCTAACCCGGCGCACATCCCCCAAAAAATATATCAGCCGCGGCCTGCTCTACCTGCTGCTGGTGGTCAGTTCCCTGTTGATGATCATACCTTTCTACTGGTCGGTCGGCACCTCGCTGAAACTTGAACAGTTCGTTTTTGCCAGCCCGCCGCAGTGGTGGCCAGCTCCTTTTTCGTTGGAAAGTTACGTCAACATACTCACCCGCATTCCATTCCTTAACTATTTCGCCAACAGTCTCTTCGTGGCGGTTGCCACCACCCTCGGGCATGTTTTCTTTGATACCCTGGCGGCCTACGCCTTCGCCAAATTGAAATTCCCCGGCCGGGACAAGATCTTCTTCCTGTTCCTGATCGTCCTGATGGTGCCCTCCCAGGTCAACCTGATCCCCGTGTACCGCATCATGACACTCTGCACTGGACGGATACCTACCTGGCTTTGATCATTCCCAACCTGACCAGCGTCTTCGGCATCTTTATGATGCGCCAGTTCATGATGTCCATCCCCGGTGAACTGCTGGACTCGGCCCGCATCGACGGCTGCACTGAATTCGAGGTTTTCCGCCAGATTGCGCTGCCCCTGGCAATTCCCGGGATCGCCACCCTGGTCATCCTGACCTTTATGGACCGCTGGAATGATTTCCTCTGGCCGCGGATCGTGATTAACAGCGAGAAATTGTTCACCCTGCCGGTCGGACTGGCCCAACTCCAGATGAAGAACACCTCCAACGAAGCCCAGATCATGGCGGGTACGGTTTTGACAGCCTTGCCAATGATCATCGTCTTCCTGTTCATGCAGCGCCAGTTCATCGAAGGCATGACTGCCGGAGCGTTAAAAGAATGATTGGCGCAGTCGATATCGGCGGTACGAAAATCGCGGTGGGCATGCTGGACCGCTCCGGCAGGATCCTGGCGCGCCGTGAGTGCCTGAGCGGGTCGGAACTTCCGGTTGAGCGCGGCCTGGCGCTCATCTTTTCGATGCTGCATGAAACTGCGGATGAAGCCGGCGGCGAATTGGAAGGTATCGGCGTGGGCTGCACGGGGCCGGTCGATCCGCTCACCGGCACGCTCGGACGCATCCAGTTCCTGCCCGGCTGGCAGGGCTGCCGCCTGACCAGCGAGCTCCAGAATGAATTCGTTGTGACGGCTTTCCTCGAAAACGATGCGGACGCCGCCGCACTGGGCGAATTGGCCTGGGGCGCCGGAAGGGATGCAAAACGCTTTATCTACGTTACCGTCAGCACCGGCATCGGGGGCGGGCTGGTTTTCGATGGCCGCCTTTATCGCGGCGTCGACGGTTCCCACCCCGAGATCGGCCACCACGTCATCGACCCATCCGGCCCGCATTGTTTTTGCGGCGCGCACGGCTGCTGGGAGACCCTGGCCTCCGGTCCTGCGCTGGCGGAGCACGGCCGGCGCTCCAGCGCCCTGGAAGTCTGCCAGGCGGCTGAAGCCGGCGATCCGTCCGCCCGGCGTGCCGTAGAGCTGGAAGGCTGGTACCTCGGCCTGGGCTTTGCCAATTTGATCAACCTTTTCGTCCCGGACGTCATCGCCCTGGGCGGAGGCGTGATGCGCAGTCGCCATCTCTTTTGGGACCGGATCCAGCTTACCCTGCGCGAAAACTGCGGCCTGGTTCCCTTCGAAAAAACAGCCTTGGTCCCCGCTCAACTCGGCCCGGAGGTTGCGCTGGCCGGCGCGGCCCAGGTCTGGATAAAAGGCTCTCAATTCTATGACTGATCCATTATTCGAAGTTCCGTACATCAACGACATCCTGCACCAACCGCAGGCCTTGCAGGATACGCTGACGGCCTTTGCCGGAATGGATTTTGCTCCATTTTCCGGCTTTGCCGCTCAACTGCGTTCCGGGCAGCTGCGGCGGGTCATTCTGACCGGCATGGGCTCCTCCTTCCACGGCCTGCACCCGCTCAACCTGGCGCTGCTCCGGCAGGGTCTGCCGGTCTTCATGCTCGAAACCTCCGAGCTGGTCCACCAGGCGCCCGCCCTGCTCACCCCGGACGCACTGGTCGTGGCAGTCTCCCAATCCGGGGCCAGCGCCGAAATCGTGCAGTTGCTGGAGCGCCTTGCTCCGCAGGCCGCCCTGATCGGGGTCACCAACACCTCCGGCAGCCCGCTGGCGGTGCGATCCACGGCGCTCTTGCTCACACGCGCCGGCTCCGAAACCACCGTCTCCTGCAAGACCTACATCAGCGCCCTGGCTGCCCAGGTGACCCTGGAAGCTGTTCTGAGCGGCTGCGACCCGGCTGCGGCGCTCTCCGGACTGGCCGCTTTGCCCGAGGCGGTGGCTGCCTACCTTTCCGGCTTCTCGGATTATCTGGAAGACCTGGAGCAGCGCCTGCAGGGCGTCCAATACCTGGTGCTGGCCGGGCGCGGCGTTTCGCTGGCGGCGGCCGGCACCGGCGGCTTGATCATCAAGGAAGCCGCCCATTTCCCGGCCGAAGGCATGAGCTCGGCCGCCTTCCGGCATGGCCCGCTGGACATGTGCTCGAAGCGCACCTTCGTGCTGGTCTACGAAGGCCTGGACCCCACGCGTGCGCTCAACCGCAACCTGCTGGCCGACATCCAAAAAGTCGGCGGCCTGGCGGCCCTGGTCGAGAGCGCCCCGGGCAGGGAGGTCTTCCATCTGCCTGCCGTCCCGCTGGCGGCCCTGCCCATGCTCGAGATCCTGCCGGCACAGGTGCTTTCCGTGGCCCTGGCGAATATTCACGAGCACGTTCCCGGTCAATTTACCTGGGGGAGCAAGGTGACGAGTATCGGAGTAAGCCGGGTAAATAACGAAACAGTCCAAGGACCTAAGGCCTCCGAATCCATATTGGACTTGGAGGTTTTCCTATTGTGGCAGAGAAAAAATTATCGATCTGGAAAAAAACGATAAGTGTCTGTCACATGGGTGGTGGGTTTTGAAAAAAAGACGAACTTCTTGGAAGATCGTGATTGCTGAGACCACATCTGGCGGCGGAAAGTATTCGAATTTTTTTTCGATACGAGGTTCGAAACTTGTCCCCACCTGCACCCTGAAAGGGCGACAGGGGCTACCGCCTTTAGCTTTCAGCTTTTACTTCGTGGATAAAGCTCCCTCCCTCACCACCGCCACATGCCCCTCCAGTTGTTCCAAGAACCTCTCCCGGTCGGTCGGCACCACCAGCAGCTCGCTCTGGATCATCTTCGAGAAACCCTCGCGCCGGGCCGATTTCAGCAATACCCCTTCTTTCGGCTGTTTCTGCGGCGTCAGCACATCCCAGCGCAGCGGGATGCGCTCCGGCACCTTGCATCCGCACCGCCTGCCAGATCTCGTGGAACTTGAAGAACAGCCGGTAATCCACGTGCCCGGGCACCAGCCGGATGCCGATGCCCTGGTCGGTGATGATATAGGTGGCGCCCGCCCCGAACAGCAGCGCATCCTTGTAGAGCAGCATGAAGCCCGCCAGCAGCAGGAACCACTGCAGCCCGCTGATCCCGATCTTTCCGTTCAGCACCCAGCCGACCAGCCCGCTCCCTGCCAGCACCAGCGCCAGGTTGCGCAGCTGGAATTTGCGGGCGACGTGCGGTCGGTCGATGAAAGCTTTGGCTGCGCCCTCGGAATTTTCACGCATGATCTTGCTCTCCCAGGCGCGCGCCTGCCAGACCATCATCAAAAGGCCCACCAGCACGATCGCCAGAAGAATGCCCGAGACCACCGGCGGCCAGCCCCATAAGAATACGACCCCCACCCAGACATACGGGATCTTCTTCAGGAACAGGTACGGCACACCCAGGATGAAGCTTTCGAGCACTTTCATGCGCACTCCTCCGTCTTTTCTGGATAATTATACATGTTCCTGGCTTACCTCATTGTATAATGGAAAAGCGATCAGTTATCAGCCTTCAGCCTTCAGCTTTCAGCTATCAGCTATCAGCTTTTGACCTTCGACCTTCGACTTTTGACTCTCTCCCATGCCTGTTATTTCCCTCACCACTGATTTCGGCCTCAAAGATGGCTTCGTCGGCGCCCTGAAAGGTGTCATCTGGAGCATTTGCCCATCCGCCCAGATTGCCGATATCAGCCACGCCATCGCCCCGCAGAACGTGCTCGAAGCCGCCTTCGTGCTCGGACGCGCCTGGCCTTACTTCCCGCCCGGCACGGTCCACCTGGCCGTTGTTGACCCGGGTGTCGGCACCCCCCGCCGCCCGCTGGCCGCCCGCCTGGGAGCCCATTTTTTTGTCGGTCCGGATAACGGCCTGTTCACGCCCATGCTATCTGGCTGCGGAAAAGAACGGCTGGCCGGTCGAGATCGTCCACCTGACGAACAAAGACTACTTCCTGGCGCAGGTCAGCCGTACCTTCCACGGGCGGGATATCTTCGCCCCGGTCGCTGCCCACCTGGCGAACGGCGTCCCGCTAGCAGATTTTGGGCCGGCCATTTCGGATCCGGTGCGTTTGTCCATGCCGCAGCCCGAAAAGACCCCCAGCGGCTGGCGCGCCCATATCACCGGCGTGGATGTCTTCGGCAACCTGGCCACCGATCTGCCCGCGGCTGCCCTGGCTGCCCATGCCCGACCTGGTCTTCCGTCTGCGCGGGCAGGAAGTGCGCGGCCTGGTGGCTTCTTACGGCCATAAAGCCTCCGGTGAGCTGGTCGCCCTGATCGACAGTGAGAACCAGCTCGAGCTGGCCGTCGTCAACGGCAGCGCCGCCCAATTCACCGGCGCCCAGGTTGGCGATGTGGTGGAAGTAGATGTAGAATAGAACTGCTCGTCAACTCCGGTGTTATTGAATAAGCATCCATGACTCCTGAACTCCGCTGGTTATCGAGAAGCTCACCTTCCGGTATCGGGACCGGAAAACCCCCGCCATCCGGGATATTTCGTTTTCGGCCGGTCCCGGCGAGATTTTGTTGATTGCCGGCGCCAGCGGCTGCGGCAAGACCACCCTCATCCGCTGCATCAACGGCCTGATTCCCCGCTCTTATAAAGGCGAGACTTCCGGCCGTATTTTATTAAATGGGCAGGAAACTGTCGGTTGGGCTCTGGCCAAAATCTCGCAGACCGTCGGCACGGTCCTGCAGGACCCCGAGCGCCAGATCCTGGGGACCAAGGTCTTGCACGAGGTCGCCTTCGGGTTGGAGAACCTGGCCATGCCGCGTCCCGAGATCATCGCGCGGGTGGACGAGTCGCTCAACTATCTCAATATTTCCTACCTGCGCGACCGTGAGACCTTCAACCTGTCCGGCGGCGAGAAGCAGAAAGTGGCGCTGGCTGGCGTACTGGCCATGCGCCCTTCCATCCTGCTGCTTGGACGAACCGCTGGCCAGCCTGGACCCGGCCTCCGCCTACGAGACCCTCGACATGGTCCGCCGCCTGGCGGATGAGGGCATGACCGTCCTGATGATCGAGCACCGCGTCGAGGATGTGCTGCGCATCCGGCCCGAACGGGTCATGTTCATGTCCGAAGGGCAGGTCAAATATTTGGGCTCGCTCGAAGGGCTCGAGAAGGTTGTGGATTATCACGAGGTCAAACTGCCTGCCAAGGCCATTCTCGAACGCGCTGCCAGGGATCCAGCTCCGGCGGTGCTGAATGTCCTTCCGGGTGTATCCAGCCTGGATGCCCCACAAGCCGCGCTGGTCAAGTTCGAGAATGTTGCTTTTTCGTACCAGCCTGAGACGGAAGTACTACACGGGATCAACCTGGAGATCAAACGCGGAGATGTGATTGCCGTCCTGGGGCCGAACGGCGCCGGCAAGACCACCTTTGTCAAGCACGCCATCGGCCTGCTCAAACCGAAATCCGGCAACGTGTTGGTGAATGGACGCAACACCCGCGAGGCCAGCGTCGCGCAAATTGCCAGCACGCTCGGTTATGTGTTCCAGAGCCCGAGCCACATGCTCTTCGCACCCACCGTGCGGGAGGAGTTGGCCTTCGGGCCTAAAAACCTGCTGCATCCCAAAGACCAGATCGAAAAGGAGGTGAAAGAAGCCCTGCAAATTGTCAATCTTTCAGAAATGGAAAAAGATCCCCCCCTTGCGCTGTCCTTCGGCCAGCAGAAACGCGTCAGCATTGCCGCCATCCTGGCCATGCACTCGCGCATCCTGGTGATGGACGAGCCGACCGCCGGCCAGGATTACCACAACTACATGAGTTTCATGGATGCCATCCTGCAGTTACCCGGATTTGAAGCCATTTTGTTTATTACCCATGATGTTGACCTGGCAGTCATTTATGCCAACCGGGTCCTGATGGTTGCCGACGGAACGATTGTTGCGGATGGTTCGCCCCATGCAGTTCTTGGCGACGTGCAGCGGCTGGAGAAATGCCGGCTCGTGCCCACCAGCCTGCTCAGCCTGAACCTGGAGCGTTGGCCGCGCACCGGACGCTTCCTGCGCGCCGAAGCCCTGGCGCATATCGAGTAGACACTTTGTGCTCCTCAATAAGAGGAGAGTTTGTGTATGTTCGGGATGCGGAGCATCCCGAACATACACACCCCTCGGATTATTGAGACGACACGCAAATATCTTTCGAGGAGAAAAATCATGGACAAAAAATTGGGCAACATGCTGCTAACCCTGCTGGTTGTACTGGCCATCTTCGCCCTGGCCGTCTTCCTGGTCGGGAACGTTTTTGGCGTGTCCAGCTTCCAGACCGATAAAGCCACAGTCTTGCTGCGCTTCGGCTTTGTCGTCCTGGGCGCCCTGATCGCCTTTGCCGTCTACCTGGCCACGCGTGAGAACAAAGCCTGGGAGATCGGCACCCGCCAGGTGGTTTGGATGGCCATCGGCGCAGCCCTGTATGCGGTCTTCTCCTGGCTGTTCAATGGCACCGTCTTTCTTGTCCCGTCCATCAGCCAGGTGGCAATCCGTCCGGCCATCGCCATCCCGATGTTCTTCGGCTACGCTTTCGGCCCGGTGGTGGGCTTCTTCAGCGGTGCGGTTGGCAACATGTTCGGGGATGCTCTCACCGGCTTTGGCCTGAGCCCGCAGTGGAGCATTGCCAACGGCCTGATCGGCTTTATCGCCGGGCTGCCGGCATTATTCGCCGATAAGAAGAAGAGCCTGAACCTGGTCCTGATTGTTGGTGGAGTTTTGGCCGTGCTGGCTGCCGGCCTGTATTTCCTCAACCCGACCATCTCCAACCTGAACTACTTCAACCCGGCCGACAATAGCTTTGGCACCACCCAGATCACTCTCCTGGCGGGCGGCGGAGCCATCCTGATCGGCCTGATCCTGGTGCTGATCGTCCGCTTTGTCTTCGGGAAGAACATCGACATCGCAACAGCCGTCACCTGGGCGATGCTGGGTAACGTCCTGGGCATCGCCTTTGCCGCCATCTCCGACATCTGGATCAACGGCTACAGCCCGGCGGCTGCCATTGTCGGCGAGTTCCTGCCGGCCGCCGGTCCGAACCTGATCTTTGCTGCCATCCTGGTCCCGCTCCTGGTGGTCGCCTACGCGGCTGTCCAGAGGCAGTCCGGTCGCTGAGCCATTCCTTTTGCATCTGGCTGTTAGCGGGCAGCCCACCTGTCCGCTAACAGCCTGCTCCCCAACTGCTGATGGCTGAAAGCTGATGGCTGTCAGCTTAATACTGAAAGCTGACTATGCTGGTTTCCTGGCGATATCGCCAACGCAAGTCTCTCATCCAATGGTTCGACCCACGCGCCTGGATCATCTTCTACGGGTGTTTTCTCTTCACATCCCTTTTATCGTGGGACGTCCGCTTCCTCCTGCCAGTGGTAGCCATTTCTGTCATCGTGCTGCTGACCTCCGGGCTGAAGTGGCAAGAGATCCGCCGTGCTTTCCTTTTCATCATCGGTTTTATTTTCATTTTTACATTCCTGACCTTCCTGACCGGGCGGGGCGGCTCGGAAGTCTATAAGCAGGAACATCTCATCCGCGCCTTCAAGGCGCCTTTCTCGATCCTGGGTTGGACTCCCACCATCAAAGTCACGGTGGAACGGGCTGTCTTTGCGGTGGCTCAATTTGGGCGGGTTTTTGGGATTGGCATCATGACCCTCCTGATCCCATATTCACTAAATCCTACTTTCTATGGGGTGACTTTCCGCGGCATCGGCCTGCCCGACAAGATTGCCTATGCCATGGATCTGACCATGCGCTTCATCCCCACCTTCGGCCGCGATTTCCAACTGACCATGGATGCCCAGCGGGCGCGCGGCTATGAGCTGGAGAAGATCTCCGGCGGTCTTTTCGCCCAGGTCCGCAAGCTTGGGCCTATTTTCGTCCCGGTCACCATCCATGCCATCCTGGGCAGCGAAGATATCATCGACGCGATGGATCTGCGCGCTTTTGGCATCGGGCCGCGCACCTGGCTGGAGCATCTCCGTTACCATGTCCGCGATATTGTGCTGATTGCTTTCGGAGTAGTGATGCTGGTGGCGGGCTTTGTTCTGGTCTTTAGAGGGTATGGGGTGTTATGGGTGCCCCCAGCCTTGCTGCACCTGGCTGGCGGCTGAAATAAATTGGGCGAAATGCCATTTCGCCCCTACGTTTACGAGAGAACGTTCTTCCAGTCCAGCTCTTGTGCGGTTTTGTGCAAGCGGTGGTCGTCATCCACAACAATGTAATTTAGATTTATGAAGACCTTTTCGGCTAATCTTCGGGTCGGCTCGAGCGGGATAAACGCATCCTGTGTACCCTGGATAATGGTTGTTGGGATTGCGATTGGGGAAGCCAGGTTCATAGCGAAACCGGGCAGGGTCAGCGCCGGGGCGAGAAGCACCAGTTTGCGCACCTGGTTCGGATGCTGCAGCGCAAAGAGCGCAGCCATCAGTCCGCCCAGGCTGGAACCGACCAGCGTCCAGCCGGTTTCAGTTCCCAGGACTGTTTCCAGTTGCGCCATACGCTCCGGCAGGCCGCCGGTGAAGTCGGGGGTTAGCATGCCGGGAAAGATTTCGCGCAGAAGGGTGGCCTTATAGGTCTGGCCGCTGCTGTCGGAACCGTGGATGAAAACAATACGCTTGGGGTCAATCACAGGCCTATTATACAGAGAATCCCGGGTTCTGGGCGTTATTTAGTTGCCCCATATTCAATTGTGCTATACTTGCTTGGGATAAAAATCCACCTACTGCTCATTGCATAAATATCTAAACTGGATTGTGCCAAAACCACGGCAAAATTGACGCTTCTGGTTTAGATAATTACGCAGTACTATGTAAAATGGTTTTAAGGTATATTTAGATTGATCGCCGCACACTGCAGTGTAAAGCAAACCCTATGACGGATGCAGAAACCCGCGCCTCCCTTGAATTACTATATAACGTCAGCCGTGAACTCGCCTCGGATCTGGACTTGCGCACAGTGTTACAACGCATCCTCTTCCAATCGCTGAAATATGTCGGCGGCGAGCGCGGTAGTATCGTGGTCATGGACGAACATGGCAAAGCCATGGATTCTGCCATTGTCTTTGGACGCGAGATCCACGATCATTCCACCCAGCAACTGCGTGAGACCACCGAACGCGGCCTGGCAGGCTGGGTTATCCGCACACGCCAGCCAGTCTGGGTACCGGATACCAGTAAAGATGAACGCTGGCTGCGCCGTCCGGACGATGCCGCCAATCAATCCGGGGCCAAAGCCGCACTATGTGTGCCGCTCTTAACGCGCCAACAACTGGTGGGGGTGCTGACACTGGTTCACCCGGTACCGGGGGCTTACAACCAGGAACATTTCAGCCTGATGCAGACCATTTCTGATCAGGCCGGGATTGCGGTATTGAATGCCCGCCTGTATGCTGAAAGCCAGCGCCAGGCGCGGGTTATGACCGCCCTGGCAGCCAGTGCTGCCGCCATCAATGCTTCTCTTCAGCTGGATGAGGTGCTCCAGCGCATCCTGAACGAAACCATCCAGGCCCTGGAAGTGGAGACGGTGACGCTGGCGCTCGTTGAGCCAAACTGGGATTTGGTTTTCCACGCTGCCACCGGCGAAAACACGGACGGTATTGTTGGCAAATGCATCCCGGCCGGACAGGGTATCGTCGGTTGGGTAGCACACGAAGGTGAGGGGGTTGTCATCCCGGTGGTTGAGGAAGACGAGCGTTTCAGTCCAGGCGTGGAACAGTTCGAGGCTCTGAAATTCCACGCAATGGCTGTCGCGCCGATTTATGCCCAGGAGCGCGTTATCGGCGTTTTGCAGGCTATCAACCCTCGCTCGGGCGCATTCGACCCGGATGCCTTGCTGGTCCTGGCCGGAATTGGAAACCTGGCCGGCACCACCATCCAACATGCCCAGTTGTTCGAGCGCTTGCAGGCTGCCCATAGACGCTATCGTGAGTTGTTTGACGACAGCGTTGATCCCATTTTTGTCACCGGTTGGGACGGGAAAATCCATGAAGCCAACCGGCAGGCTGCCCTCATCAGCGATTACACCTCCGATCAACTCCAGGGGATGAAGATCGATAAGTTACATGACGTCACGCGTGGCGACAAGACTGTTAATGTTGAAAAACTCAAAGCCGGGGAGACCATTAGTTATGAGGCGGTACTGAAGACGAGTACCGGACGTGCGATTCCCATCCAGGTGCAAGTGCGGCGGGTGGTTTTTGAAGAAGCCGAATCGCTGCAATGGCTCATGCGTGATATTACCGAGCGCAAGGATCTGGATATTTTACGCGAAGATATGCTCTCCATGATCTATCACGATTTGCGCTCTCCGCTCGCCAATATCGTATCCAGCCTGGATGTGATCACTGGAATGGGGGCCGGCAAGAATAATGAAGCCGTCCAATCCGTGATTAAAATTGCCCGCCGTTCCACGGACCGCATTCAACGCCTGGTGAGCTCGCTGCTGGACATAAACCGCCTGGAAAATGGGCAAGCCATTGTCTCCCAGCAGTCTGTTGAGGCTGCCGTATTGGCCGAGTATGTGATCGATGCAGTTCACCCAATGGCGGATAGCAGGCATCAAACGCTGATCAACCGCTTTCCGAAGGAATTGACATCCGTTTGGGTGGATGTGGATATGATTCGCCGGGTCCTCATTAACCTAATGGAAAATGCTTCCAAGTACACTCCACCTGGAGGCAAGATTGAACTCGGGGCCAACCGTGAAGGCGAATGGCTGCAAATGTGGGTTGAGGATAACGGCCCGGGAATCCCATTGGCTGACCAGGAACGCATCTTCGATAAATTTACCCGATTGAAGGAAGCCGGCTCCCCCAACGGCCTGGGAGTCGGCCTGGCCTTTTGCCGGTTGGCCGTTGAGGGACACGGCGGCAAAATCTGGGTCGAAAGCCGTATCGGTCAAGGCTCCAAATTCATTCTCACTTTACCTCTTGCAAAAGAGCAATAAACCTCTCAGGAGAAAATATGCAGGCGATTGCCAAGGATGTTTATATTGAAGATGAGTATCCGGGGGTGACATTGGGAGTCATTTCTCTGTCCCACGGACTGCTCCAGATTGACGCACCCCCGTCTCCGGAGGACGCGCGCACCTGGCGGGCGGCCTTGCTCAGCCTGGGGGGTGGCTCCGAACGGCTGCTTGTCAACCTGGATGCACATCCGGACCGCACCCTGGGCGCACGCGCGATGGATTGCACAATCGTCGCCCATGAGAAGACGGCTCAAGTGTTCCGCAGCCGCCCCAATACCTTCAAGGCTCAAGGGGAAGATACCGGTGCAGACTGGGAAGGTATTCCTGGCCTGGGTAACGTCCGCTGGATATTGCCTGAGATTACTTTCAGCCACCAGATGGCCCTGCATTGGGATGAAAATGTTCCCATCGAACTGGAACATCACCCCGGACCTTCTGCCGGGGCCACCTGGGTTATCCTGCCCGAGGAAAAAGTCGTCTTTGTCGGCGACGCTGTCCTGCGAAACCAGCCTCCTTTCCTGGCCGGGGCAGATTTGCCTGCCTGGATCGAGACGCTGAAGCTGCTGCTTTCTCCGGCTTATCGCGGCTGGCTGGTGGTCAGTGGACGGGGTGGGTTGGTGAACGCAGATGTCATCCGCGCACAAAAGGATTACCTGGAACAGGTACTGAACAAAGTCGGAAAGCTGGCGCAGAAGAAAAGCCCACCCGAAGCCGTGGAGAACCTGATCGCGCCACTACTGAAATCCTTTCAAGATCCCTGCCAACCGCCATCAAAAATATACGCAACGGCTGCGGTATGGCTTGTATCATTATTATGGCCGGCATTATCATCCGGCCAGCAATATTGCCGGGGAGGAATGAAATTGACTGTGACAGGTGAATACCAACCCGTTTTTGAAGTGACCCGGGGAAACATTGTCGAATCCATCCATTATGGAGCAGTGGCGGTCGTCGATTCGAACGGCCGCTTGCTGGCCTGGTATGGTGATCCCAAAACAGTGACTTTCATGCGCTCCAGCGCCAAGCCGCTCCAGGCATTGTCATTTATTGAACACGGCGGTGACCAGGCCTTCCATCTTACATCCAAGGAAACTGCCATCCTGTGCGCCTCGCACGAAGGCACCGATGAACACGTTGAAGTGATCAAGGGCATCCAGGCCAAGGTTGGCGTGCAGGAGAGTGACCTGTTGTGCGGCACGCACCTGCTCTCACACCTTCCGACCGTCGATGCGATGCGCGCTCCGTGCTGAGCCGCTGTCCCCGAACCGGAATAACTGCTCCGGCAAGCACACCGGCATGCTGGCATATGCCCGCATGCGTGGTCTGCCGATTGCAGACTATATCAGCCCCGAACACCCCATCCAGAAAACCATTTTGGCAACTTTCTCTGAAATGTGTGGGATCGAACCTGAACGGGTGCAGATTGGCACGGATGGTTGTTCGGCCCCCAATTTTGCGATCCCGCTTTCCAATGCTGCCCTGGGCTTTGCCCGCTTGTGCGACCCGCACAATCTTTCGCAGGAACGCGCCACGGCTTGCCGCCGGATCACCTCGTCCATGATGGCCAACCCGGTCATGGTCAGTGGAATCGGGCGCTTCGATACGCGCGTGATGGAAGTTTGCTCCAAGCGAATTGTGGCGAAGGGCGGCGCGGAAGGTTACCTGGCTCTGGGGATCATGGCTGGCGCCCTGGGCGCCGAATCGCCGGGGATTGGGATCGTATTCAAGGTATCGGATGGCGACCTGTCAGTACGCGACCCGGAAGGAGGTTTCCACAACCGTGTCCGTCCGGCCATGGCGCTTGAAATCCTCAAACAACTCGGCTACGTTTCCGAAAAAGAATTGGAGGCATTGGCCGAGTTCGGACCGGTCAGACCGGTCACCAATGCACGTAGAATTGTGGTGGGGGAATCCCATCCGGCATTTACTCTCAAACAAGCATAAGCCAGGCAGGGGCGGACAACGGTCCGCCCTTTTGGATTGCATATGTGTGTACTCAGCGATTCGTTTTTACACTCCCTGGTTGCCCGATTGGACAATGAGAATACCATCGGCGTGGCATTGCTGGGCAGTTTCGCCCGGGCGGAAGGCGGGCGTTTTAGCGATGTAGATATCAGATGCTACGTCCGGCAGCCGCCAGTGAACCCGGCCGAAATCTTTACCATGCAATACCTGGATGGTTATTTGGTCAGTTGCTACCTGACCACGCTGGAGGATGAGTATGCCAGCCTGCGTACTCCGCAGAAAGCCATTTGGGCGGTTCCGGGGCTGCGCCAAATTCGCATTCTCCTTGATAAAGACGGTTCGATCGGTACCCTTAAAGAATCCGCCACAAAATTTACCTGGGAGACAATTCGGACGGATGCCAACCTGTATGTTTCGTGGAATTTCTCCGGTTTTGCCGAAGAGGTCTTTAAGATCCTTGCAGGCCTGATCCAGCAGGATGAGTCCAGGACGCTTTACGCCACCTGGGGTTTGACACAAGGATTGGCCACTACCCTGCTGGTTCAGCGTGGAGTTCTTATCCCGACTGAAAATGCATTCATCGATCTTGCGCAGGCTGCCGCCGGTTGTACTTCCGAATGGACACGCCAATTTCGGCTGGCGATCGGGCTTGACCCGCTTAAGCTGGGAGAGCCTGCTTTTGTGGGGTATGGGAAAGCCGGCTTGCGTCTATACTGCGAGACTGCCGGTCTCCTGCAGGAGATCCTTCTGCCCAAAGACGCTGAAATTGTAAACCGGACCATGGAAATTATTACGGAGGCTGGCTTCTGATGGATATGCCCGTATCGGAACTTGCCAGTGAAGTCCTGCGCCGTCTCATGGATTTCTATGGGCAGCCCACCTGGCGTAACCCCCTGCCGCCAGTAGATGAGTTGGTCTCGACGATCCTTTCGCAGAATACCAATGATTCCAACCGTGACCGGGCCTTTGAGTCGCTGCGACTGCGTTTTCCAACCTGGGAGGCAGTCCGCGCTGCAGACCCCGCCTCTGTAGTGGCAGCCATCCGCCCGGCCGGGTTGGCCAACCAGAAAGGTCCGCGTATCCAGCAGGTTTTGCGAGAAATCACGAGTGAACGGGGCTCGCTTGACCTGGCTTTCCTTAAAGAGCTGCCACTTGAAGAAGCGCGTGACTGGCTGATGAAATTCAAGGGTGTTGGCCCGAAGACGGCTGCGATTGTCCTGCTTTTTTCGCTGGGCCGCCCGGCCTTTCCAGTGGATACGCATATTTATCGGGTTACGGGTCGAATAGGCTTGCGCCCGGAAAAAATGACAGTCGAGGATGCCCACACCCATCTCGAGAAACTATTTTCCCCTGAAACTTATTATGCCGCTCACCTGAATATCATCCGGCTGGGGCGTGAAATTTGCGCGGCGCGCAAACCCGCCTGTGAGCGCTGCCCTTTGCGTAGCCTTTGCAATTATGCAAAGGCACTTGAAAATTAGTCAATTTTGTATTAGAGTTAACATAGAGGTTCTATAGTAGAGAGGAGGTGAGGATAATGTTGTGCACGGCCCGTGTAAAGGGCCAGGGACTGGTCGAATATGCTTTATTACTCGTTTTAATTACGTTGGTCGTTATTCTCGTTCTATTTGTTCTCGGTCCAGTCATTGGCAACGTTTTCACAAAACTAAACAGCAGTATGGTCAGTTATTAACAACAATCTCTCGCCAGTTGCGGCGAGAGATTGTCTTAATTCTTGAACATCATGATCAGCCCATCCGGGTATAAGGGCGGCTTTTTCGGGCCAAATTCATCGATCCGTTTCCAGACCGCTTTAAATGGCACTCCAAGCTCATCTCCTTGGATAACTTCTTTTTTATAATAGTTATTATCCATAAAGCGTCCATCGTAGACCAATACAATCTCGTGGGCGCGCTGTTCCTCAACGGTGTAAATATTTTCCAGCGTGGCCATGTAATGCACATCCGTCAAGTCTGCGGCGATTTCCTCGCGAAATTCGCGCCGGACCGTTTCCTCGCCGCGCTCACCGAATTCAATCGTCCCACCGAGAGGGCGGTAGTACAGACGCCCTTTTTCACAAAATTCGGTCACCAAAATTCGATCGCCATCCCGGCATAGACAGATAGCAATTGGGCGGATTTTTTCTGCACACATTTTCGTTTCCGATGGTAAAAGACTTGGATCTGCCGTCAAATCCTGGCCTGCATGGACCACGGTCCGGTCCATGTTATAGCTGCTGGAAGGATTTTACCGAGCAATTCCTGGTCGGACTCTGCGAAGACCAGTTTGTTGGTGGGCGTGCGGCCGCGCCAGCGTCCCTTGACCTTATCTTCAAATAATACTTCGACCTTCCTGCCCAGGTACTGGCTGTTTATCTCAGCGACGATCTTTTCCTGCATCTCTTCCAGCATCCGGAAGCGACGCATTTTTTCTTCTTCCGGCACATCGTCGGGGAACCGGCGTTGGGCTACTGTGCCCGGACGCGTTGAGTAACGCGCCAGGTGGGCCACATCCAGACGTAAATCTTCCAGAAGGTGGTAGGTTTCCATAAATTGTGTCTCGCTCTCGCCTGGAAAACCTACGATTATATCGGTGGCGATCGAACTGCCAGGGATGCGCTCCCGGATTTTCTGAACGATTTCCCGGTATTCTGCCTGGGTATAGCCGCGCCGCATATTTTTCAGCACCTCATCATTCCCGGCCTGGATCGGGATTTCAATGTGCGGCATGACCTTGGGAAGTTCGGCTACCGCTTCCATGATATCTTCGCCAAAATAATTTGGGTGCGAGGTAAGGAAGCGGATGCGTTCCAGGCCGTCCACCTCGTGCAGGATGCGCAGCAGCGCCGCCAGGTTCGGGCCTTCAGGCAGGTCTTTCCCATAGCGGTCAACGATTTGGCCAAGCAGGGTGATTTCCTTAACGCCCTGTGCCACCAGGCTGCGCACTTCGGCGAGCACATCCGCCACAGGGCGGGAGCGTTCGCCGCCGCGCCGGGACGGGATGATGCAAAATGTACAGGCGTGCGAACAGCCCAGGACCACCGGTACGTGCGCCGCGACCACTTTGCCGCGCTCACGTTCCGGCAATACCAGGCTGGTTTCATTCGTCCCGGCCAGCGCCCGGGAACAGCGTCGCAGGCTCGCCATCCATTTCGGCAAAGCGCTGCATGGTCTCGGTTGTTTCAAGCGTGCGTGCATCGCCTTCGGTCAAAAATGAGACCAGCGGACCAGGGTCCGAAGGCGGAGAGAATACATCCACATACGGGAAGCGGGTCCGCAGCTGCTGGTTATCCCGGATCCCAACCAGGCAGCCCATCAGGTTAATGACCAGTGCGGGGTTCTTCGCCTTGAGCGGCTTGAGCGAGCTCAGGCGGCCGTATGCCTTGTCCTCTGCAGACTGGCGAACAACGCAGGTGTTGAGGACGATCACATCTGCATCTTCAGGTTTACCGGTAAATGAGTAGCCGAGGCGTTCCAATGCCGATCCGACGCGCTGGGAATCGGCCACGTTCATCTGGCAGCCTTCGGTCCAGACCGAATACTTTTTCATCCTGCTCCTTGAGCAATTATCCTGCAAGCGAGCTGTAAAATGCAGGACTGCATAGGGCGTGAATTATACCAAGTTTATCGTATATCGCGATTCGGCAATCAAAGTTGAATTTACCGGCAAAGTACTTTAGCTAAAAAATCCGAACTCATCCAATAAGTCCAGAGCCCTTTCTTGAGGATTATTCCCCCGCCGTTGCCAGCTCCCGGCGCTGCTAATCTGCTATAAAACTGGCGAAGACATTGCCAATGTTGGGTCCCAGGAGCCACAGAACCGCGATGATGACCATGGCCGCCAGAAGCAGGATCAGTCCACATTCGACCATTCCCTGGCCGTGTGTTGATGATCGAAACATCAGAATTTGCTCCTTAAAAATAGAAAACAGATAATCATGCTAAAAGTAAATAATTTTTTATTTCCTGATCTAATCAGGCTGATAAAATTTTAGCATTTCCATATATCCTAAAAAATTTGAATTTATTTGGATGAATTGGCACGACAGGCAATATTCCGGCGATTAAACGTTAAGGGTAAGAAATGCCGCAGCAACCCAGCCGGATTACCTTGACACCCAATGGATGGAGAATATAATCATCACAATTAAGGATGTACCCGGATACAAGTACCCGTCCAGTTGTTCAGCGACCTGCCGACCGGTGCAAGGCAGGCAACCAGGCGGCGAAATCCACTCCGGTGTCCCGGGCAAAAAACCCAGGACCATCGCTCTCGCAGGGGTGCGCCACACTTTGGCGCTGCCGTAAGAGAGCCGGGTGCGCCCGTTAGCGCGTAGCCGAGACCCCCACCCAGCCTCCCCCATTCCAAGAAATGGCGGAGGGCTCCTCTGGAGCGGCAGGGGTGAAAGCAGGTGGTACCACGAGACGCCCCCTCGTCCTGCAAACGGACCGGGGCGTATTATTTTTCCAGGAGGTGCTATATGTTGGACATGACCCTCATCCGCGAACACCCCGACCTGGTTCGCAAAGACTTGCTGGATCGCCAGATGGATCCCTCTCCGGTGGATGCCATCCTTAAGTTGGATGAGCGCCGGCGGGGCATGCTGACCGAAGTGGAGGCGCTTAAAGCCGAACGCAACACGGTCTCCAAGGAAATCGGTCAAATGAAAGATGCAGCCTCACGCCAGTCGAAGATCGAGGCGATGCGCCTGGTCGGAGACAAGATCGCAGCTCTGGATAAAGACGTTTCCGAACTTGAGGCGGAGCTTAAATCCATCGCGGCCGGGATCCCCAATATCCCGGATGGACGCACGCCCTATGGCAAGGACGAAAGCGAGAATGTCGTCATCCGGACGGTCGGGACACTGCCGGAATTCGATTTCAAGCCAAAACCGCACTGGGACCTCGGACCTGAGCTCGGAATCATTGACTTCGAGCGCGGCGTCAAGATTACCGGTTCACGCTTTTATGTACTGACCGGCGCGGGGGCGCGTCTGCAGCGGGCGTTGATCGCTTATATGCTCGACCTGCACATCCGCCAGGGCTACACCGAACAGTACACACCCTTCATGGTCAAGGCGGCTACGCTTTTCGGCGCAGGCCAACTGCCGAAGTTTGCCGAAAACCTGTACCACGACGCGGAAGAAGACCTGTGGATGGTCCCGACTGCCGAAGTGCCCATCACCGGCCTGCATATGGATGAAATCCTTGACGAGGCTAAACTCCCCCTGCGCTACACCGCCTATACGCCCTGTTTTCGACGTGAGAAGATGAGCGCCGGGCGGGATGTGCGCGGCATCAAGCGCGGCCACCAGTTCGACAAGGTCGAGATGTACATCTTCAGCAAGCCGGAAGAGTCGGATGCGAATCTCGACAAAATGTGCGCGGATGCCGAGGCCACCTGCGCCGGTCTGGGTTTGACCTACCGCATCAAGCGCTTGTGCACCGGCGACATTGGCTTTGGCGCAACCATGACGTACGATGTCGAAGTCTGGGCGCCCGGACTGGAGGAGTGGCTGGAGGTCTCGTCTGTATCGAATGATACCGATTTCCAGGCACGCCGGGCCAATATCAAGTACCGTCCCGCGGATGGCAGCAAAACGCGCTTCGTCCACACCTTGAACGGTTCGGGACTGGGCATGCCGCGCACCTTGATCGCCGTGCTTGAAAATAACCAGCAGGCGGACGGGTCCATAAAAGTGCCGGAAGTCCTGCGCCCATGGATGGGCGGAGTGGAAGTCATCCGTCCTTGATCCGAACAGGATAGCCGCATGCCAATCGGCTCCTATTTCTACGTCGACCTGTTGGTCAAAGCTATCACCCTGACCGCCATGCTGGTGGGCCTGGTGGTTTTGCCCCTTCTGCCGGGCCTGGTTATCATCTGGGTGGCGGCACTTGGCTATGGGCTGGCCCTGGGGGTCAGTACGTTTGGCTGGGTCGTCCTGGCCATCCTTACGGTGCTCATGCTGGGTGGTTCGATCATTGATAATGTCCTGATGGGAACCCAGGCGCACAAGGAAGGCGCGCCCTGGTGGGCGGTCCTGCTGGCAACGTTGGCGGCCATTGTCGGTACTTTCGTCATTCCGATTCCCATTATCGGCGGGATCCTGGCGGCATTGGTGACCCTATTTGCGATTGAATGGATCCGCCGCAAGGATTGGAAAAAAGCCCTGATTTCCATAAAAGGGATGTTGATCGGCTGGGGCTGGGCATTTGCAATCCGGTTTATAATTGGGATAGTCATGATTGGCCTGTGGCTCATTTGGGCTACGGTATAGATCATTCCATATTTTGAAAGGAGGATTTTATGCCTGCGATCGTCTTCGATATCATTAACATAATCGCCTCATTGCTGCGCTTGCTCGGTGTGGCAGCCCTGGGTGTCGGCATTGGCTACCTGGTTGTGGATCTATTCCACAAAGCCCAGGAGTGGTTGATGCAAGCCGTCCTTTTCCTGGGACTGGCTGGCCTGGTGATCGCCATGGCGGTCTTCCTGGCCCCGGGCGCCCTGGGCGCCTTTGGCCTGGGATTTGGTGCGGCCATCTTCCTGTGGGGCATGCCGAAGAAAAAGAAAGAAGAAGAAGAGGAATAATAAAATTTGTCCGGCAGATACCTGCCGGACAAATGCTTTTAATTTGGGAGTGAAAAGATTAGCGGGCTGACTTTCCTGCAAACCTTGGCCGCAGGCGGCTTACCGGCCTGCCTTTCGGAGCACGGGCCGGGATGTGAGCAGGCTGGGAACGACGCGGCTCACGGGCTGTGTAGGCGGGTCTCGTCTTTGAGTAGGTGATTTCCGGGGCCGGGATATCATAGTCGAACCCTTCCAGCGTCTGGCGGTGAAGCGGCTTCCCCATGATCTTTTCCAGGTCACGGATCACATCCTTATCGTCGGGTGTGACCAGGGTGAAGGCGTCCCCGCTGCGTTCGGCACGGCCGGTGCGCCCGATGCGGTGGATGTAATCGTCGGCGGTGGCGGGCATATCAAAGTTGATCACATGCGAGATGCTTTCCACATCCAGGCCGCGCGCGGCGATATCGGTGGCAACCATGATCTGATACAGGCCACTCTTGAACCCGCCCAACGCGCTCTGTCGTTGACCCTGCGTGCGATCACTGTGCAGGCTGGTGACTTTGAAACCGGCCCGTTCGATCTGCTGGGACAGGCGGTGGGCGCGGTGCTTGGTACGGGTAAAGATCAGCACCAACTCGGTGTCAGTCCGCTTGAGCAGCTCCAGCAACAGGGAAGGCTTTAAATGCTGGGGTACCGGGTAAAGGGCGTGCGTGACCGTATGAGCGGGCCGGCTAAGGCCAATTGCGATCCGCTGGGGGTGGCGCAGCGTCTGGCCAGCCAGCTTTTCGATTTCCTGCGGGAAAGTAGCCGAAAAGAGCATGGTCTGTCGTTTGGCGGGGATGTGCTGGAGGATGCGCTTCACGTCCGGCAGAAAGCCCATGTCGAGCATGCGATCGGCCTCGTCCAGGACGAGAATTTCAATGTTATCCAGCCGGGCATGACCCTGTTGGATGTGGTCCAAAAGGCGACCGGGGCAGGCGACCAGGATCTCGACGCCGTCGCGCAGGGCGGAGGTCTGGGAGGCCGCGCCAACACCGCCGTAGATGGTGGCGCAGCGCAGCTTGGTGCCGGTCCCCAGGTCCTTGACGGCTTCGTGGATCTGTTCGGCGAGTTCGCGGGTGGGGGTGACGATCAGGGCACGGGTCTGGTGACGGGGGCCGGTCAGCAGTTTATTTAAAATTGGCAGAACATATGCAGCCGTTTTACCGGTACCGGTTTGGGCGGTGCCGATCAGATCGTTCCCGGCCAGGGCCGGGGGTAAGGCTGCCACTTGAATAGGGGTTGCCTCGATATAGCCGAGACGGTTGATCCCCGCCTGCAGGCGTGGGTCAAGGTTGAACTGGTTGAAGTTCACTAAGATTCCTTTTCTTCAGAAGTCAGACAAGCGTTGGGGGAAAGAGCGGAGCTCAAACGTACAACAGCAGCGACTGCTGAACTAATGCGATTATTATAAAGAACAATAACCGATGACAGCACGGCTGTCAAGGTTCAAGAAAACCGGTAAAAGGCTCTTTTTGACCTGGCCACCGGTTTTCGGGGGCGGCCGAATCCAGTTGCGGGCTTATTTCCCCGGCAGAGATGTAGCAAACGCCAATCCCTGCTCCACCCAGGCTTTCAGTTCGCTTTCGGTCGCGCAGCCCTGCGGCTCGACCATGACCCAGCCGGCCATCGGGCGACCGGTCATGTCGAACGGGCGGGTATGGGCACGCGCCAGGGCCGCGCTGTAATTTTCAGGTCCGACCCGCACGATCATGTTATTTTTGTGAACGCCGCAGGCCATGTTCCCATTGACCAGGAACCCGATCCCGCCAAACATTTTCTTCTCTTCCAGCCCGGGCAAGGGACCCAGGGCAGCCCGCATCCGCACGCCTAACAATTCGTCATACGCCATAAGGACTCCTTTGCCGGAATGACCGGCAAAGGAGAGTATATCATTCTGCAAAAATCCGGGCGATTATATCTGGGTATCGGATTTTTTCCGCAGCAGGCTGTAGGCCACCAGAGCGATCCCGGCAGCCAGCAGGGCGGCGGCCCAGAACAGGTTGGGATTCCCGCCGGAGAAACCGGCCACCACGGCCGCAACCAGCAGGCCGATGGCCGGATAACGCGCCCAGGCGGTCGGCCGGGTACCCCGCAGCAGCCACAAACCGCCGAAGGTCAGGCCAAAGCCGAGCAATAGAACGCCGCTCAGAAGGCCTTCGAATATGGGCTGGTTCTGTGGAATGAGCATTCCAAGGATAACCACAACGCCGATGGAGGCAAAGACGCCCGCCGGGATGAACGCCCACCAGTTCTCCTGCCAGCGGAAATAGACGAGGAAGAAGGCGGCCGAGAACAGGAACATGATGGCCGCGCCCACCCAATCCCCGCCGACAACCGTGGCGAGCAGCGGGATGGTCCCGACCAGTGCAATTGCGGCAGCCGGGATGAGCGCCCAGCGCCTGGCCCGGTCCGTGATATAAACCACCAGGAAGGGCAGGGCCACGGCGTACAGGAACAATGCCCCGATCAGGTTGCCATCGACATGGTCCGAGAGCAGGACGATCGTGCCGAGGATGAAGGTGGCCCAGGCCGGGATGAGCGCCCACCAGCGGCTGCGGTTCATCAGGTAGACGACCAGGAACGGGGCGGCAACCGCGTACAGGAACAGGGCACCGATCAGGTTGCCATTGACCCGGTCAGCGGTCAGGGTGACGAAGGCCAGCACGGTCATGACCCAGGCCGGGATCAGCAGGCCCCAGGCCTTGCGGTTAAAGATAAACCCTACATAGAAGGGGATGGCTACGCCGAGCAGGACCGGCATGCCAACGTAGGAGCCATTCAGGCCTCGATCGCTCATCCAGATGGTCAGGCCGACGGCGGCGAAGATACAGGCCGGGAAAAGCAGCCCCCAATTCCGGAAGCCGCTCACGAAATAGCCCAATAAGAAGACCAGGCCGGCACCCGCGAATACGTAGACCCAGATATTCGGCGAGAACAGGCTGAAGTTGATCCAGCCCATTTGATTGGCCAGCAGGGCCGCGCCGGCCAGGAGGAACAGCAGCCCCCAGAAGATACTTGATACATTTCTTTTCATAATCCACTCTCCTTAAAATCGCGTTTGTAGTCTATATACGGGTCAAAAGCAAAATAATTTCATATTTCAATCTTACTCCTGTGTTCCGACTTCAACCTATTCGTCCGCTAACCAGCGGGCATAAGAGCCCTGAGAGTCTGCAGTCTTTTCCGTTTCCATGATACTCCCGACCGAATGAAAACTCCCCTGTCGGAGGGGGAGTATGGTACTGGCCATATGGACAGTTTATAATTATTTCTCACTTATTAATGCCTCCGGCCAGGGGAAACCGTTTGGGTCGGCCATGGCAAGATTGACCAGTTTCTCATTATCGTGACCGTGGACCTGGGCCAGGAATGGAAAATCCTGCGGTTCCACGCGCAACCTGCCAAGCGGCACGGCCGCGACATGGCTGATCCAGTGCGGAAAAACAATTTCCAGCCCCTGAGTCTGCTGAGGAGCTTCCTGCTTGAAGCTGCGGCGCGGCAGGATATAGATCATCCCTGCGCACCAGGGCTTTTGAACCAGAGCGGAATGAGTGACCGAGAAGAAATATAGCGGGTCGCTCCAGGGGTCTTGAGCTACCCGGGTTTGCAGACAGGTATTGAACAGACTGAGATCGTTGAATTTTTTCCGATCGAGGATGGCAAAATATATGACCCAGATGCCGTCCGTAGTGGCATAAATGGCCTTCTGGTTGCTGAAGGCTTTGATATCCTCAGCCTGACGAGGTTTCACCTGGTCAATTCCGGTGTTTTGCGAGCCGTGCAGAACCAGTTCTTGGGTCTCGCACAGCCAGGAGAGGTACTGCCATTTAGGATAAGTCAGTTGATAATCGATTATTGCCCCCACCGGGCTGGTTTGGAATAAGTGTTCAAAGGAAGCCTGCCTCTCAGGTGAGTCTTCAACCGGCGGCCGGGGCAAGAAATAATCCGAAGCGGGCATGGGTGCTCCTTTTAATGATCGCCGAATTCTTCAAAAGGCTTTCAGAAAATGCTCAGGCCCTGCGATTCCAGCCGGCGCCGGCCAGCAGAAGGCCCACGCCACCGATCAGCATATCGCGACCACGCATGAAGAGCGTCAGGCTGAGCGCAGCCGCGGCGGTGAAGCCGAACTTGCCAAGCGTGAACACCTGGCTGGCCTCCAGCGCGCCCAGTCCGCCCGGCAGCGGCATGACAAGCGAGACCCAACCCATCATCCAGCCGGCGGTCATATGCCAGAACGGCAGGGGGATGTTGAGGAAGGTGGTCATCAGGGCGTAATCCAGCAGCATGCCGGCCCCGGCCAGGATGGAGCATCCGATTGCAGCCAGCAGGCGGCGCGGGTGGCGCTGGCAGAACCGGCCGGCCAGGCGTTCGGCGGCGCGCAAGAACCGCACCGGTTTGGATTTCTTGTTGATGAAAGGCAGGCGGCGAACCAGGCCGCTCAACGGGTAATGCTGGTTGTAAAGCAGGGTCAAATGGATGGGCGGCCAAAAGATCAGGAAGGCCAGCAGGAGCAGATCCCCCGAAAATTGCAGGCTGCTTTCCGCCAGGACGCCGACCCGCAGGATGGCTGTCAGCCCGATGGCCAGCAAGAAAAAGTCCACCAGGAATTCGAGCAGTTTATCCATCAGGACGGTGGCGGTGGCATGCGTATAGGTCAGGCCGTAGCGGCGCTGGAGCGCCAGGATCTGCAGCGGTTCCCCGCCCACCTGCGGACCGAGCGTGAAGTAACTGACCCCGAAGACCGAAACGCGCACGCCCAGCAGCGGGAAATAGGGCACCTGTTTGTTCTCTGCTCGCACAATGATCCACCAGCGCAGGGTGGCGATGATATAGAAGATGACATTGAGAACCAGGATGATGACAATCTGCCACCAGCGCAGCTGCAGGATGGCGGCCCAGATCTCGGCCAAAGGCGCTTTGCGGAAGGCCCACCACAACAGCAGGACCAGGATGGCAAACACAAGCGTCCGGACGAGCCATTTCCGGGCAATTTTGTTCATGAAGTGGTCATACCTTTTCCACTACCGGTATACCCTTCGCCCCTTCACCCTTCGGGTACCCTGTAAAGGGCACAGGGCAGGCAGGCGGGGAGCAGGCGGGTAGGGTATTCGTTCCGCGTATCGAAAAAAAAACGAATAGGGGCCGGTAAGGTAATTGGGAACAGGGAAAATGGGGAAGGAGAAAAGATTATCCACGAAATCACACAAAGTTTCACGAAGGAAAGAGAAGAACGAGCATTGGACAGCTATAAACATAGAACTAATGTTCAGTTTTGTCAAGAGGTGGAATTTCATCCTCCAGACGCATATCCGAGATCCTGTCCAGCCTGAAAGAGCGGTCCTCATCGCGCAGGTGGCAGTGGGCTGCAACGTAAATATAATCTTTCAGTGTCAGGATCTGTTTGGGGGTGATCCAGCGCTGGGTTTCATTGCCTTTTTTGGTCCACGTAACGGATGAAAAGGCGCTTTTTACCGGCAAAGGCCTCGGCGAGCTGCGGCGGCAGGTCAGGAACAGCAGGCTCCTGCATCGGAGGAGTATAGATCGAATGCAAGTTCAGTCCGGCGGCAAGTGCTTTAATTTGATGAGAAAGTGCTCCAGCACCAGGCGGGTGGTCAGGATGTCAGCCAGGGCGCGATGGGCATCGGAGCGATCGATACTCAAGGATCGGCAATGGCCTGCAGGCCGTTCGAGGCAAAACTGAAATGTTCACGCGCCAGAAGAAGTGTGTCAATCACCTCGAGGGGGGCAAGGCTCTGACCGAGACGGTTAAACTCGCTGCTGATGAAACTCAAATCAAAGGGGGCATTGTGGCAGACGATGACCGCATCATCCAGCCACAGTTTCACTTGCGGAGCGATTTCGGCGAAAAGGGGCGCATCCACCAGGTCCAACCCGGTCAGCCCATTCACGCGGGCCGCGCCGGGCGAGATGGGCCTTTGGGGGTTGACCAGCGTTTCAAAGGTGTCGAGGATCGCCTCCCCCTGGCAGCGCAGGATGGCGATCTCGCAGATGCGGTCGCCGAACCAGGGCGAGAGACCGGTGGTTTCGGTATCCAGGAAGGCGAGCGTGCGGGAAGAGAGGTTGCGCATCAATGTCACTTTTCAGCAAGAGGAAAAAATCTCAGCACAAAGGGCACAACCCCCATAGCGGGGGCAAAGCGGAGCACCAAGGAGCACCAAGAAAAAATATTTGTTTCTTGTGCATTTTCGAGTTCAGATCATAGTAATTCATAATTCAACATTGTCGAAGTGGTTAGTGTTATTTCCAGGAAACTACCCGGGATTTTAACGGGACATCTTGGGAGCATCCAGTTTGACGGCCGAACGGGCGTAATCGATAAAGTATAAGAGGGTCAAGAGGGTAACAATCATGTCCACGATGATCATGAGGATATTTCGTGAGGAAAAATCGCTGACCAGCTTGAGGATCAGAAATGGCAGCAAGACAATCATAACCACCAGGATGTAATACCATTTGGACATGGCTTGCATCATCGAACGCTTGCCCCAGTAAAAACTGCCTTCCCTGGTAAAGGAGACACTTTCCTTCGGCAAGCCGAGATCTTGCCTGATTTCACTTTCCATGGCGCCCAAATACAGATAATTCCTCATCACGGATAGGTTGGTGGAGTTAAGTTTTTGCATCAGGTAGAACACGATTACAAGCAGGATGCTGAGTAATATATCCAGGGGGAAATCCTGATAGAGTTGGCTGACCCTGGCAGGATCGGTGATTCCAAGGAGTTTTGCAATGGCATCCACCAATAATTTACTCACCTCAGGCACCGGAAGGAGCAGGAGCAGCCCGATCCCGGAAGTGAGGGCGAGGAACACAAATAAGCGGTTCCTTTCCTTCCAGAGCTCGTCGGTTACTTCGAATGTTTTTTGATAGTGGTCAGTGATGACCTGGACAGATTCTTTTTCCATATTTTCCATCACCTTCCCCAGTCTAAAAAACTTGGGACGGCATCCAACTGCCGTCCCATTCATTTTACAATATTTTACAGCTTCGGGAACCTGGCCAGCACGACTGCCTCGGTGGGCACGAGGCCCTTGTCGCCGAGCTTCAACTCGGACGGGGCGGGGCCGGCTTCCTTTTGGGCGCTCTGGTAAACGAAGATTTGCGTGCCTTCCACGGCGTATTTCAGGTCCACGTAGGCCTGACCGGTGAGCGTGCCGCCCATATCGGCGGCGCAGCTGGTCACCCAGCCGATGACCCTGCCGCGCCGGTCCAGCACGGGGTCGCCGTTGTGGGCCATGCGCACGCCCTTTTCGGGGAACTGGAAGCGGCAGACGACACCCTTGCGAGTTTGTTCACGGGCGATATAGGCCTGGCGGCCGATGAACCAGGGCTTGCTGGTCTTGACGTAGGTGCCGAACCCGGCCTCTGCGACGCCCAGGTCGGGCTGAACGCCCCGGCCGGAGCCGAGCCCCATCTCGTGACCGTAAAGCGGCAAGCCGGCCTCGGTGCGCAGCGAGTCGCGCGCTCCCAACCCAACCGGCTTAACGCCGAACTTCTCGCCGGCTTTGAGGACTGCGGTCCAGAAATCGGCGGCGCGCTGCGGGTGGACGAACAGCTCGAAGGCCAGCTTCTCACCGGTGTAGCCAGTGCGGGACACGATCAGGTCGAAACCGCCCACTTTGGCATCGCACAGGTCGGTGCGCTGGAGCGCCAGCAGGCGCTTGCGGGTCTCGGCGCTGACACCCATTTTCAGCAGGATCTCCAGGCTCCTGGGCCCCTGCAGGGCGATGTCGACGCGCATCTCGGCGCCGGCCTGCGGGTCGCGCAGGTTGCGGATGAGGGCTTCGTAGCCGAGCGTGCGCGCCCGGGGACGCTGG
The DNA here is from genome assembly GCA_963776475.1 of uncultured Chloroflexia bacterium. Classification (GTDB taxonomy): domain Bacteria; phylum Chloroflexota; class Anaerolineae; order Anaerolineales; family Villigracilaceae; genus UBA877. Next base: position 220,255 of record CAVZMZ010000006.1, on the reverse strand, counting down.
TTGTCGATCTTGACTTTGCCATCCCGGACGGCCTCCAGCCAGGTGCGGTCCTTGTCGTCATTGGAGGCGTTGACCACCATCAGGAACTTGTCGGACGTGCGCCGGTAAACGAGCGTATCGTCGATGACGTTGGCATCCGGGTCGAGGAAATGCGTGTAGAGCGACCCACCCGGCAGCAACCCACCGACTGAATTGGAGCAGACCGAGTTCGAGGAACGAGGCCGCATCGCAGCCTTCTATTTGATAGACGCCCATATGGGCAACGTCGAAGAGACCGGCAGCCTGGCGGGTGGCCAGGTGTTCTTCCATCACCGAGCTGTACCAGACCGGCATTTCCCAGCCGGCGAAGGGCACCATTTTGGCCCCGAGCGCTTTGTGAAGATCATAGAGCGGGGTTCTGCGCAGGGGTGATTCCTGCTCTTTCCATTTGAAATCGGGCAAGTCTTTCCCAGACTTTGAGGCTGGAATGCTGTGAGCCCAGCCATCCAGGGTTTCCGCATGGGTTGGGGTATACCCAAATTCCACTCCAGGGGTAAGAATTGCTTTACCCTTGCCGCCTTTTTCGATTTTCCTGCCTGTATCCTGATATTTCTTGCCGGCCTGATATCCGAGGATCACGATCGGACCAGGCATGCGCTTCGGGGTGTAGTCCGGTTTCCCATCCAGGTTGAACGAAACGTAACCATCCGAGAGGTCACGCAGCCAGGCGGCAGCCAGGCTGGCATGCTCGACCGGGAGCGACAGGCGGTAGGATTCATCGTCGAGGCAGGTCAGCGCGCCGGCGATCTCACCCCTGGGTGTCATCAGTTTGGTGGCCTGGGATTGCCCCGGCTTGAGCGCCGACAGGTCGCTGGAAAGGACATAGTCCAGGAACTGGCGCACTCTGCGACCGCTCAGGTCGAAAACGCCGGTGGTGGCTTTATCATCGATGTAATAGAAGTGGGGATAGCCATGTTGGGCGGGTTCAAAATCAATTCCGGCTTCCTGCGCCAGCTTGCGCACCTGCAGTTTGGCCTCTTCCAGGACGTTGAAATCCAATTTGGCGCGGCGCTGGAGCTTGCCTTTGGATGGAACGCAGTGCGGAGCCGAGGCCAGCAAGACGTCCGCGATAATATCAGCCAGTTGGCGGGATTTCTGCTCGTCGAAGCCGCGCTGGGTGATCCAGGGTGTGCCGAGACGGATGCCGGACGGGTCAAAGGCGGATTTATCACCCGGGATGGTATTGCGGTTGACGACTATGCCGGCCAGGTCCAGGATGCGGGCGGCCTGGTCGCCGGAAAGACTGGTGCCGTCCGGTCCCTTAATGGTACGACAATCAACATTGAGCATGTGGCAGTTGGTGCCGCCGAAGGGCACGCGCAGGCCGCGTTCCTTGAAGCGTTCCGACATGGCCTGGGCGTTCTTGATGGTCTGTTTCTGGAGTTTCTCGAACTGTTTGGTCTGGGCCAGCTTGAAAGTAAGCGCCAACGCGGCGAAAATGTGAACGTGCGGCCCGCCCTGTTCGCCGGGAAAGACGGCTTTGTCGAGCTTTTTGGCGAGGGCCGGGTCGGTGGTCAGGATAACTGCGCCGCGTGGCCCGTGCAGGGTCTTATGGGTGGTGGAGGTGATAACGTGCGCGTAGCCCAGCGGGGAGGGAACGACCCCGGCCGCCACCAGCCCGCCGATGTGGGAAATATCGGCCAGCAGGTAGGCGCCCACGCTGTCGGCAATGCGCCGGAAGGCCTTCCAGTTGGGGATCCACGAGTAGGACGAGTAACCGCAGATGATCATCTTGGGCTGGCTCTGTTTGGCCAGTTCCATGACGGCATCGTAATCGATCTGTTCGGTCTCGGGGTCGACCGTGTAATGGACGATCTTATAGAGCTTGCCGGAGCGGTTGGCGGAGGAGCCGTGCGAGAGATGCCCGCCGTGCAGCAGGTTCATACCCATGACGACCGAGCCGGGTTCCACCAGGGCGTGGTAAACGGCGTTATTGGCGGGTCCGCCCGAGAGCGCCTGCACGTTGACGTAGATCTGGTCGGCGCTTACGCCGTTGGCGGCGAAGGCTTCGGCGCAGCGCCGGCGGGCCAGGGCTTCGATTGCATCGGCATATTCGGTACCCTTGTAATAGCGCGGATCGGCGTTGCGGCGGAAGTTGGCCAGGCGCTGGGGGTAATCCAGGATCTCGGCTTCGCTCATCCAGCGGGAGTCTTCGTCGGGATAGCCTTCGGCATAAATATTCTGAAAGGAAGAGCCCATCGCTTCCCGCACCGCCAGGGGCGCCTGGCTTTCGGATGGGATCAGGATCAATTTGCGGGCCTGCCGTTCGGATTCGATCTGGGTCAGTTCGTATACTTCGGGGTCAAGCTCGGCGAGGGTACCGCGCACAAGGTAATCGGACATAAGAATTCTCCTGGGGGACGGGTCAAAAGTCAAAAGTCAAAAGTCAAAGTCAAAAGTCAAAGTTGAAAGTTGAAAGTTGAAAGTAAAATTTCTTTTAGTGAGAAATGAATTGTAGTGCCCGATGGGAGGCTGGTCAAGTGGAAAACAAGACCGAGCTAGCGCAAAGCGCTGCCCGGCCTTGTTTTTTTGTAGTTTGTGAGCACAACCCTGAAGAGCGCTTCACGAAGGGACTCGAACCCCCAGGCTTTTTTCCTATACTACGCTACCGGCATTGCAGCCGGTTGAAGCTGGTGTGAAGCAAGGGAGCAAGTCCAGTTCGGAGTTGGCAAGGTGTGAGAATACGGGGGGGTTGGTTGGGCGGATCCGTTATAGTTTTAGCAGTTTTTCTGCATTCCCATGGGCGATCCGCTCCCGATCCACGGCAGGCAGGGGAAGATGCTCCAGGAAGGCCCGCCCTTCCGCCATAGAGGCATAAGGATAATCGGTAGAAAACATGATACGATCGACGCCGACCTCTGACAACATGATCTGGAAAGTCGAGGCAAAGTTGAAGCCACTGAAAGTGTAATAAATATTCTCCCTCAGGTACGTGCTGAACGGGTGGTTCAGGTTGGTGCGCTCCACGGGCATGATGCGGTCAAGGCGCTGCAGCATAAACGGCAATACTTCGCCCATATGACCGATGATGATCTGCAGTGTTGGATACCTGTCGAACACGCCAGCTAGGATCAGGCGGATCACATGAACGGCGGTCTCAATATGCCAACCCCAACCTGCACCGGCCAGCATTCCGGTGATTGCCGGGCTAAAGCCCGAATAGTAAGCATCGATTACCGGCTGTGGAGGGGGTGTTGGGTGGATATAAATTGGAACTTCAAGCCGCGTGGCTTGTTCGAGGATTGGCCAGAAAGATTTGTTGTCCAAGTACTGCCCATGGGTGTGGCCGTTTATAACCGCGCCCTTGAAGCCATAATCACTAACCGCATGGTCAAACTCAAGAGCAGCTTTTAGAGGGTCGGGCGTAGGAAGGGTGGCAAACCCCGCAAAGCGTTGCGGATGGCTTTTAATTGAGGCAGCAAGAAAATCATTGGTTTCTTTTGCGATTCTAACCGCCTCTTCCGTCTCGAGTTGTTCCACACCGGGCGAGTTTAACGATAAGACTTGCATATCGATCCCGGCAGCATCCATTTCTGCAATCCGTTTGTCGCCGAGATCTTGCAACTGGTCGAATAACCTGCCGATATAGCTTTCCGGGTTTTTAGCTTGCTCTTTCATATCTCTCCCCGGCCCCATCAAATATGCCGGACTGACGAAATGTTCTTCAAGTGTAATTGTTTTCATACGATTTTTCTCCTAGCATCCTGATCCTTTAATAATGGAATGATGAATTTTACGCTGACGAATTTTGCATAACATGCCGAGAAGTTCAGCCACGATTCAGCGAACCGATATTTGGCAGGCGACGAAATTCGGCCACACATTGCGTGGGAGAATGTCAAAGATCAAGTGGTGCCCACGCCATATGGTTTCATTATTTTTGATGACACCATAATTGACAAGAACTTTTCCAAGGATATCGAACTGGTTCGGCATAAGTGTATTGGCTGATAATTCCACTCTTTATTGATTCCAATTTTCAAGCGCTTCTACCACTTTGGATAAGAACCGGTCCGCAAGAGCGCCATCCAAAATCCGATGATCGAAGACGAACGAAAGATAAACCATCGGACGAATTGCGATCGAATCGTTACCATCGGCATCGGTGACCACGACGACGCGTTTCTGAATTACCCCGACACCTAAAATTCCGCATTGCGGCTGGTTGATGATTGGCATGGCGAACAGCGATCCAAAGATGCCGTGGTTGGTCACTGTGAAAGTTCCTCCCTTGACCTCCTCCGGATGGAGCTTTTTAGCACGTGCTCGTCCAGCCAGGTCATTCACGGAGCGGGCAATCCCCAGCAGAGACAAGCGGTCAGCGTCTTTGATAACCGGGACAATGAGACCTTCTTCACCAAGCGAGGTAGCCACACCAATATTAAATGCAGCATGAAGTAGTAGTCCTGCTTCGCTCCAGGATGAATTCACCATCGGAAAGGCCTTCAAACTATTCAAAGCTGCCGAGATGAAATAGGCTGAGTAGGTCAGGTTAACACCGTCGCGGGCGAAAATATCTTTGTTGGTGGACCGATGGGCTGTCACACGGCTGAGATCCGCTTCCATGACTGTCAATACATGCGGAGAGGTTTGCTTGGAAAGCAACATATGCTCGGCAATGGCTTTGCGGATCACATTGTGAGGAAGAAGGCGGTCGCCGGAGATTGGCTCCTGAGCATTTTGCTCCTGACCAGCCTCGATGAAATTCATTACATCATTCTTCGTGATCCGTCCCCCAAGACCGGTACCTTTGACCTGGTTGAGGTCCACATTTTTCTCGCTGGCAATCTTACCTACAACCGGGGAGATAAAACCTTTGTAATTTGAGGCGTAGGAGGCCTCACCTGCGATATCCGCTGGAACTTTCTTATCCGGAATGGCAATATTCGTTTCGCCTGAACCTTGTTCGGCGGATACCAGGGCATCTGGCAGCGGGACGCTCTCTCCCGCTTGTCCAATCCAGGCAATCACTGTACCCACGATGGCCTTTTCATTTTCAGGAATAATACGTTTTAGGAGCGTGCCGGTTGCCGGGCTGGGTATCTCTGTTACCACCTTATCGGTCTCGACTTCCAGTAATGACTCCAGTTCCGTCACCTTTTCGCCCTCATGCTTGAGCCACTTAACGACTGTCAGCTCATTTACCCCCTCACCAAGGCTGGGAGCCAGTACTTTTGTGGCCATAGGATACTCCTTGTCTATATAATCGCTGGGTAGGCAGCCGGATTCACTTCATGCAGCATGGCATAGATTGCATCGAATACCGTCTCGGCGTTCGGTTTGGACCAGTAATCACCGTCTGAACCATAAGCCGGGCGGTGAGGGGTACCAGATAGGGTGCGGGGAGCAGAATCAAGCCAATAGTAGCCGCCTTGTTTTTCCAGGGTCTCTTGCAGCATATATGCAGTCGTCCCGCCCGGGACATCCTCGTCCAGGAAAAGAATCCGGTTGGTTTTTTTGAGCGACTCAACGATTTTTCCATTTATATCAAATGGGAGCAGCGATTGCACATCAATCACTTCAGTATCAATCCCAATTCCAGCTAATTTTTCGGCTGATTTAATTGCGATACGGCAACACGCTCCATAAGTGACAATGGTTGCGTCCTTGCCTGAACGCAGGATTTCGGGGATGCCCAAAGGTACGGTGAACTCTGCGAGGTTATCCGGCATACGTTCCTTCAGGCGGTAACCATTCAAGTCTTCCACCACGAGCGCGGGTTCATCGGACCGGAGCAGTGTATTGTAAAAACCTGCCGCACGCGTCATATCCCGCGGTACCAACACCTGCATGCCGCGCACGAGATGAATAATTCCTGCCATGGGCGAGCCGGAGTGCCAGATTCCCTCCAACCGGTGACCACGCGTCCTCACGATCACAGGTGCTTTCTGTCCCCCTGCAGTACGCCAATGCAGGTTTGCCAGGTCATCGGCCATGAGTTGCAAGGCGTAAAGTACATAATCGAGGTACTGGATTTCGGCAACCGGGCGCAGGCCTCGCATGGCCATGCCGATGGCTTGTCCTAAAATCGTGGCCTCCCGTATGCCAGTATCCGACACACGCAATTTACCGTATTTCTCCTGCAAACCTCGGAATCCCTGGTTGACATCCCCCAGCATGCCCACATCTTCGCCAAAGGCAATCAAACGTGGCTCGCGTGCCAGTGCAGCGTCGAAGGCTTTATTGATAATCTCAAACCCCATCAGCAAGGGGGATTTCTCGGAATAGACAGGTTTTATTTCCTGAACCAGGAGTGTTGATTTTTGAGATTGAGAATAGAGATGGGAGCCATAACGGGTTGCATTCTCAGAGTCCATCTCCGACTTTAGCGCTGCAATTTTCTTGCGTTCCGGATTATTTTCAGCGCGTGTATGCACCAGAGTATCGTGGAAAACAGCGGCGATGTCCCGGCGGAGCATGGGTGAGGCTTTTTCCAGGCGGGCTGCAGCCTGCTTCAATTCATCCGGGTGGGAAGAAGTCTTAGTTAGCGCTTCCAGTAAGGATAGAGCTTGGTTTTTCTCCTTCAGGATTGGCGCCTGGTATGCTTCCCAGGCCTGCTTGCGGGCTGCTTCAACAAACTGGTAATCTTCGGCTTCCCAAGCAGTCAAATCGGTCTCACCAGCAACACCGTTCGTTAGAATCCATTCGCGGAATTTGCGCAAGCAGTCGTATTCGGCCTCCCATTGCAATCTCTCGGGCGACTTATAGCGTTCCTGCGAACCGGAGGTACTATGCCCCAGCGGCTGGGTAAGATCTGTCGCGTGCACCAAGGCCGGGATATGATATTTTCGGGCTATCGCTCCGGCTTTGGAGAAGCAGGCTAACAAGGCGGGATAGTCCCAGGCGGATACACTGTAAAGGTCGAAACCACGGTCGCATTCTTCCGCCGGGCAAGGCAGGCGCTCAAAACCTTTCAAAATGGCATAGATATTTTCTTTTACCATCTGAAACTGGTTCGGTACCGATATGCCATAGCCGTCATCAAAGACGGTCAGCACAGCCGGGGCATGTAGAACCCCAATGGCATTGACCGATTCCCAAAACAAACCTTCTGCCGTGGAGGCATTGCCTATGGACGCCCAGGCGACTTCATTTCCTCCATGCGAGAAAAGATCATTTGATTTTAGTTCTTCGAGGCTGCGATAGAGGACCGATGCGTATGCCAATCCAACGGTACGGGGCATTTGTGTGCCGGTAGGGGAGACATCCGCGGCGACATTATACATTTCGGTCTGATTTTTCCAATCCCCTTCAGGGGTAAGATAGCGGCTGGCAAAATGGGAATTCATTGACCGTCCGGCAGTCGCCGGTTCGCGGGATACATCTGCATCCGCATAGAGTTGAGCAAAGAACTCCTGATAGCTCAGTACTCCCAGGGCAAACATCCAGGTCTGGTCCCGGTAGTAACCTGAACGCCAGTCTCCTTTCTGAAAATATCGCGCCATCGCAAGTTGAATTACTTCCTTGCCGTCCCCAAATATACCGAATTTGGCTTTACCGCTCAATACTTCACGGCGAGCAATAATGGATGCCTGGCGTGACCGGTAGGCCAAACGATAATCTTCGAGGATGTCATGGACCGCAAGGGGCAGGACCGGCGTCATCTCAATATTGGCCATGTCTGTCTCCTTAAAATAACAAACATGTTTGATAATATTCCTCTGATTATAATTGAATAACGCGAAAAGAACTAAGAGGTCGTACAAGAGTGGTACTACCGTGAAGTATAATAATTAGAGATAATAGGAGTTGCCATGAGCGGACGAAGGATACGCGTATTAGTCGCTAAACCAGGACTGGACGGTCACGACCGGGGTGCAAAGGTGGTTGCGCGCGCACTTCGAGATGCCGGCATGGAGGTTATCTACACCGGCCTGCGCCAGACCCCTGAAATGATCGCCGAAGCAGCCCTGCAGGAGGATGTGGATGTGGTGGGCCTTTCCATCCTTTCGGGCGCACATATGGCGCTAATTCCGAGGATCCTCGAGCTGCTGAAAGCCAACGGCCAGGAACACGTCAGAATCTTCGTGGGTGGCATCATCCCGGATGAAGACGCTCCGAAATTGAAGGAAATAGGGGTGGCAGGAATTGACGGGCCCGGCGCGCCAACCAGTGCGATCATTGAGGATATCCGTCTCTCCCTTGCTTCCAATAAATAATTAATGGGCAAATCCATCGCTGAATTAATCCTGTCCGGCGAGCGCCTGGCGTTGGCGCACTTTCTTACCGAGGTGGAAAACAATTCCCCTCAAAGCCGGCTCATACTGGATGAGCTTTTCCACCACACCGGGAAAGCACACATCATCGGGATAACCGGCTCACCCGGGACGGGGAAATCCACGCTGGTCAACCAGATGACGCGCCAGTACCGCGCAGCCGCGGACCCGAAACGGGTGGCAATCGTGGCAGTGGATCCCTCCAGCCCGTTCACGGGTGGCGCGGTGCTCGGGGACCGGGTACGCATGCGCGACCTGGCCGGTGATCCGGGTGTATTCATCCGGTCCATGGCCTCGCGCGGGTCGTTGGGTGGGTTGGCGCGGGCGACCGCAGCCATGGTACAGGTATTCGACGCGGCCTGTTTTGATGTGGTTTAATCGAAACCGTTGGCGCAGGCCAAACGGAAGTGGATATTGCACGGCTGGCGCATACCACCCTGGTGGTGGAAGCCCCGGGCCTGGGCGATGAGATCCAGGCCATCAAGGCCGGTATCCTGGAAATTGCCGATATCCTGGTGGTCAACAAGGCGGATCTCCCCGGTGCGGAAAATACCGAGCGCGCCCTGAAGAGCATGCTTGGGCTGGCCCACCCGGTGGAAAAGATATTCCGCCACCATGGGGAGGGCATGGTAATACCTGACAGCGAACAGGCGCCCACAGATCAGTGGGTGCCGCCCATCCTATGTACGATCTCTACAGACGGCACAGGGGTGGCAGAATTGGTGACGGCCATAGGACAGCATGCGGAACATCTGCGCCAGAGTGGGGAAAGGGACCGGCGTGAGAGGTTCCGCCTGGAGGCTGAGCTCGAAACATTGCTAACGGAAACAATCGTTGCACAGTTTCACGCCAGGATCCCTGATCATCTTTATAACGAGCTGGTTGACCGATTGGTCCAGCGTACGCTCTCACCCTGGGAGGCAGTGAAGGCACTTTTGGAATAACAGGAACAACTATTTCATCCCCAAATAACAATCACTTCATCAAAGACGACCCGCTCCCGCAGGTCGTCTTTTGCTGCCGGGCGGGTACTTTCACGAGCCCAGTATCTGCCTGGCAATAACCAAGTGTTGGATCTCATTCGTACCTTCGCCAATCGCGCACAAACGCTGGTCTCGGTACATGCGCTCGACCGCATATTCACGCACATACCCGTAACCCCCGTGGATCTGGATGGCCTTATAACAGGCACGTTCCGAGACTTCGGTGGAAAGCAATTTGGCCATGGCTGCCTCCTTTGTAAAAGGCATACCCTGTCCCTTCAGCCAGGCAGCACGTTGTACCATCATTCGGGCAGCTTCGATCTCAGTCCCCATTTCAGCAATCATCCACTGGACTGCTTCGAATTTCGCGATCGGTTGATTAAATTGGACCCGTTCCTTGGCATATGCCACTGCCTTATCCATGGCGCCCTGAGCCAGGCCTACGGCCATTGCAGAGATTGCCAGCCGTCCAGCATCCAAAGTGGTTAGGAATTGGTTAAAGCCCTTATTCTCCTGCCCCAGCAAGTTGGCCAGGGGGATGCGGCAGTTCGCAAAGAAGAGCTGGGATGTCACCGAGCCTCTCAACCCCATCTTCTTTTCATCCCGTCCCGGTTGGAAGCCGGGGGTGCCTTTTTCGATGATGAACGAGGATATTCCGTGTGTGCCCAGGTCCGGATCCGTCCTGGCAGTGACAACCAGTACATCGGCAAGAGAACCATTGGTGATAAATATCTTCTCGCCATTGATCACCCATTGGTCTCCATCACAAACGGCACGCGTGCGGGTGGCTCCAGCGTCAGACCCGGCTTGCGGCTCGGTCAGCCCAAATGCGCCGATCTTTTCGCCGTTTAGCAATGAAGGCAGGTATTTCTTCTTTTGCTCTTCCGAGCCGAATAGATAAATCGGCTCGCAGCACAGCGAGGTGTGGGCATCCAGGATGATGGCAACCGAGCCAGATACGCGCGCAATCTCTTCCATGGCGATCAGCAGGCTTAGATAGTCACCTCCAGCGCCTCCATAAGCTTCTGCAAACGGGATCCCCAGCAAACCGAGTTCACCCATGCGCTTGAAGATATCGTGAGGAAATTCATCGGTGATGTCAATCTCCGCGGCACGCGGGGCAATTTCCTTTTCGGCGAAATCCCGAACCATTTCCTTGATCATGCGCTGTTCATCAGTAAATTGGAAATCCACGCAACACCTCTTTGTAATTTTTTAGATTCTAATTATTTACCAATTACCATTCCGCCCGGATCGATCTCCCGCAGAACGCAAAACTGCTCGGGGGTAGGCTCATCACTGATGGTGACCTTCCCCGTGATGAGGATCTCGAACTCGCTGGCCTCTTGTGCTTGCTCCACGGTCACCCCGGGATGGAGAGCCAGTAACTGCAGGCGCTTGGTTGCATCATCAAAACCATATACTCCCAATTGTGTTATCACGCGATAGGGGCCATTGCCGGCTGAGAGTCCCGCCTGCTCGCGAGCTCCGGTGCCGGTTAGAAAACCCGGGGTGGTGATGAAATCCAGTTGCTTGACAAAGGTACGAGGAGACTGTTGACGCATCAAGTAAATGGTGCGCCAACAAAAGGATGCCACATCGTTGGCTCCGCCACTGCCGGGCAGGCGCACTTTGGGGTGACTCCAATCGCCGATGACAGTTGTGTTGACGTTGCCATAACAATCCATGGCTGCACCACCCAGGAAGCCGTAATCCACGTATCCTGCCTGACAGGCTGACATCACATCATGCATGCTGGAGGCCGCCTCGAATATGATCAGCAACCCGGGAGCATGGGTACGTTGCGCCAACATGCCTGCCACGAGGGGAAGCCCTGTCCCGACAAACACCGAGCTGCCAGCCTCGAGGAGGCTGGCAGCCACACAAGCCAGGAGTTCCGTCAAATTGTAAGGATGCTCACTGTTCATGATGCACCTTATGAGGAAAAGCTCGAGTTCTGGCTGCATCTTCATAACCTTTTTCAGATGCTCGAGCCTGCGGGGACCACCCACTTTCTCCAGGTAGGCTTCGAAATCCGGCACGCCAAATACATACTCATCAAAATACCTGGCGGTACCTTCAGCGGTTTTGGAAACCTCCAGCCAGTGTGCGATATGCTCCTCGTCAAAGTAATATGTGACCGGCATTTCGGTCGGATGCGCCCCGTAGGGCACTTCAATCACAGCGACGACCAGATAGAATGGGATGACGGTACGCCATGGCTCGCGCTGGATCTCCTCATGTTCAACGATCTTTTCGGTCGTGATGATCACATGGCGGCTGCCAGAAAGCGCCATTGGTAGCTGGCATTGCTGATCTCGCCGATCACCCGTACCTGGCCACTCTCAACGGCCCGACGGCCGCAGGGCGACAGGCCGCGCAATTCGTGTGCAAACGCATAAGCTACTTCCACCGGCTGACGCAGCCTCCGCCGATAAGAATATCAATGTCATGCACGGCGGTCTTGCCGATCACCGTCAGATTCTGTTTACGCTGGCGAACCATTTCATAAATCAACGCCATTGGGATGCGAATATGTCCGAAGCCTCCCACAGCTACCAGACTCCCATCCGGCACAAATTTTCTGATGGCATCTGATCTCCGCTTCTGATGTGCGTCTCTCTCCGAAACTTGTACTGAACCCAGGCATGGGATTGGGAGAAGGTATGGGTGCCGGCCGTTACTCTGCCAAATTAAAGTAAATATCGGTCGGTTTGAGCTTGGCATTACGCAGGAACCGCCCTTTGACCTTTTTACCGATCCAGTTAATGTTGGCTGCGTCCGGGTCGACGCCGAGCAGTCGTCCCAGGAAGAGGGTGTCACACTCTTCGAATTCGACCAAGATCAACACGAACGGGCATTCTGGTAAAAAGGCTTCCGATCCAAAATAGCAGGTGGTGAAGGCATGGATCTTACCCTCCGGTTTGATTTCCACCCACTCGGTCTCGCGGCCGGAGTACATGTCATGGGCGCGCGGGTTGGCATAGGTGTAACCGCTCTGCGGTTCACGAGAGACGATAAAACGTCCATTGGCGAGGGCAGCAAAGAAAGGGGAATCCTGCCCATAAGAGAAGTTGTAGTCGATTGAGTAAGGCTGCTTCAGTACAATAGGCGACATCTGCTTCAGAACCGAGAGATCGTCTCCGGTGGGGAACGGAACGCTGAAAACGATCGTTCCTTCCAGGTTATCTTCCATTTTCTTGGGAAAAGTTTTCTTGGCCATGGAGGCTGCTCCTATTTTTCCTGTTCCAGTATGCTGACCGTCACGTAAGTGCCGGTTCCAGCATGGGAGTGAATGGCGCCACGCCGTGCGTTAGGAACCTGGAGGGCAGGATCGCCAAAATGCTTCTCTATCGTCCCCTGGAGTTGCCAGAGCGCAAAAACGCCTTGCATCAGCCCGGTGGCGCCGACAGGATGCCCACAGGCGATCAGTCCCCCAGAGGGATTAACCGGACAGACAGGCTTTTCGGGCAGTGTAAGCCCGTAATCGATACCCGGCATGAAGGTCTGGCCGCTGGCGGCAAAGGGGCCGCCTTCGCCATACCGGCACAAGCCCATATCCTCATATGTCTGAACTTCCGACGATGTATAGGCATCATGCAGTTCGACAAAGTCGATCTCATGCAGCGGATCGGTGATGCCGGCGTTCCGGTAGGCTTCACGCGAAGCCATTCGCCCAGCCCGGAAGGAATGTACACCCGGATAGCGAAATCCTTTTTTCCATAATTCTCCGTAATATGCCCGGGCATCAGCATTCAACTCGTTCGGCAGGGCATTATATTTATAAAAATCTTCAAAGGACTGGTGGGGGCGGTCAGCCATGCGCATGGCATCCGTACCCCGTCCAATTCCGGCAACCTTTACGCGTGGCAGGCGACGACCGGAAGCCTGCTCCAGTTTCTCCAGGCCTTCCTCTGAGCAGAAGATGACGGCAGCGGCTCCATCACTCATCACGCAAATATCGTTCCGCGTGAGCGGCCAGGCAACCATCGGAGAAGAGCGGACATCTTTTATCGTCAGGCGCTGGCGTTTCTGGGCGTATGGGTTGTGGTAGGCATTGATGTGATTCTTCACCGATACATGGGCTAATTGTTCCACCGTCGTCCCAAACTCCGCCATGTGACGGGTGACCATCATGGCATAATAACCGGAATAAAAACCGCCTACAGGGTAATCAAAGGAAATATCCGAGGCCAGGGCGATGAACTCATTCCCTTTCCAGGTTTCCACGTGGCTCATCGTTTCAAAACCAAATGCCAGGCAGATATCCATGTAACCGGAGGCAACCGCTTTCCAACCCTCCTGGAAACAGATTCCGCCGGTCGCACCACCTCCCTCCACGCGGTGGGAAGGCTTGGGACACAACCCCAGATAATCATGCGCCATTATGCCGGCCATCAACTGGCGGCTGAAATGGTCGGAGAAGTACGAAGCCACGCTGCCATCCACCAATTCGACAAATTTGGGGTGATCGATCCCCAGGTCAGCGAGGGCATAATCGTAGGCCTCCTTCACCAATCCCTGGAATGTTTTATCGGGACGGGCCTTGACAAATTTCGAGACTCCCCCCGAAACAACATAGACTGGTCTCATAAACGTACCTCCTTTATCCTCATGCAAGGTATTGGCTGGATGGGCTTTTTTGAAAATCACATTCAAGAGCTTATCAGCCACCAATATTCTTTAGGATCTCGCGGGCAATAATGGTTCTCTGTATCTCGTTGGTACCCTCATAAATCGAAGTAACCCGGACATCCCGGGCATAACGTTCCAAAGGGAACTCCTGCGAATAACCGCAGCCCCCAGCCATCTGCAGGGCCGTATAACAGGCCCGGTTGGCAGCCTCTGAGGCATACATTTTTGCCATGGCTGCTTCCTTGGTAAAAGGCTGCCCCCGCTCCGCCCTGAAGGCGGCCTGCATTAAAAGCAAGCGGGCGGCCTCAAGCTCGGTATAAGCATTGGCAATCATCCATTGGATGGCCTGGAATTGGGTGATCTTTTGGCCAAACTGGACCCGGTCCTGCGCATAACGGGTGGCATAATCCATGGCAGACAGCCCAACTCCGAGCGCCAGTGAACCGATGCCGACCCGTCCCCCAGTCAGTTCAGAGACTGCTACCTGGTAGCCGGTATTGAGATTCCCGAGCAGGGCATCCTGAGAGATGTGGCACTGATCGAATAGGACCTCGCTCGTAGCAGAGGCATGCTGGCCCATCTTCCTCTCCGGTCTGCCGATGATCAATCCTTTTGTTCCCGCTTCCACCAAAAAACAGCTTATCCCTTTTCCTTTCGGTACGGATGTATTGGTTACCGCCCAAACCACGAAAACACCTGCATACGGCGCACTGGAGATGAATCGCTTCTTCCCATTTAAAACCCATTCGTTCCCGTCGAGGACTGCCGAAGTAGTCATGGAAGCCGGATCGGAACCTGCCTCCGGTTCCGTGAGGGCGAAACTCCCGGCGGCAAATTCTCCGGAACAAATTTTGGGTATAAATTTCCTCTTCTGGGATTCCGAGCCGACCGCCTGGATAACCTCACAGACCAGGTTATTGACCGAAACTGTCACCGCGGTGGAGGCACACGCCCGGGCGATCTCAGTGATCGCCACACTGAAAGCCACCATGCCAGCCTGGGCACCCCCGTATTCATCCTTGATATTCAGCCCCATGAAACCCATTTTGGCGAGCTTTTTCAAGTTGCCCAGGAAGGCTTCCCGGTCGTCCTCCTGGTCAAGCCGGGCGGCAACCGGTTCAAGCTCGACCCGGGCAAATTCCCGGGCAGTTTCCTGGATCAGTTTTTGTTCTTCATTCAATTCAAGGTACATTACACCTCATCTACTTTGCAAACGGGCGGTAAGCGCCGGGACAAACTGCATCACATCGGCAACAACCAAGACATTCGCCACTTCGCCGATAGGCGCGTCCTTGTCTTTGTTAATGGCCACGATGAAGTCTGATCTCTTCATCCCGGCAATATGTTGGATCGCCCCGGAGATGCCGCATGCAATATACAGTTTTGGGGCGACGGTCTGGCCGCTGCTGCCTACCTGGCGGGCGTGTTCCACCCAGCCAGCATCCACCAGAGGCCGGGTGGCGCCCAGTTCGCCTCCAAGCGCTCTTGCCAGGGCTGCGATTTTCTCCAGATTCTCCTTTTTGCCGATGCCGCGCCCTGCACTGACGATGACCTCGGCCTTGTCCAACTCCACATCCTTTTTTTCTGCGGCTTCGTAGCCGAGGAATTCAATGGTTGAAGGCAGTAAGGATAAGTTTATGGTTTCCAGTTGGGCTGCACTTGCGGCCTGTCCCTGGTAGCTGAAGGCGCCCGCCTGGATGGTCAGAACCGCATGCGCTGTCTTGGGTGACAGGAGACGGCGCATCTTGGCATTAAATGCCGGGACTTCAAACATGCCTTCTTCAATACCAACAATTTCAGAGATCTGGGCTATCTTCAACGCCGCCGCCACGCGTGGCGCAAGATCCCACCCAAAAGAGGAGTGGAGAAAGACAATATAGTCGGGTTGTTCCTTCTTTGCCAGATCCAAAACGACTTGCTTGTGCAGATCCGGGTTATATTCACCCACCTTGCCGGAATCGGCCAGATAGACCTTGCCGTCGAAATTCGGTAGCTGTGCTTCGGAGCCAATCAGCAGCATGGCCTTTTCAACACCAAGCCGGTCAGCAAAGGCCAGCAGTTCATAAGTGGAATTCGAGCAGTTTCCCCTGCCGGACCTCACAAACGAGTATTGCTTTCTTGGCATGTTCTCCCATAGTCATCACCTTAATACCCCCGTTTTCTCTTTCAGAATGGCCACCAAACGATCGACGGCTTGATTTATATCCCCTTCAAGCACCTCGCTGCGCCCTTTTTTCGTAGGCAGATACATTCTCTCGGTGGTGATGAGGCTCTCCTCACCCAGAAATTCCGTGACTGGAAAAGTAAGCAACTCTTTTTGCCTGGCTTTCATGATGTTGGGAAGGGTCGGATAGCGCGGGGTATTTAACCCGAGTTGGCAGGTCACCACAGCCGGAAGCTTTAATTTCAATTTGGCCCGCATGCCTCCTTCAAACTCCCGTGTGGCTGTAAGAACATCTCCGGATAATTCAAAGCCCACCAGAGTGGTGACGCAGGCATATCCGATCATTTCCGCCACAAAACAACCAACCTGCGCCGAACCGCGATCCTGGGATTGCAGCCCGGTGAAAATCAGGTCAAAACCCTTGCCGCGGGCGAACGCGGCGATTATGGAAGCCACTTGCCAGGGATCCTTCTGGTTGGGTTGATCATCCTGGATGTGGACCCCCCGGTCGCCACCTATGGCCAATCCTTTCTTGATGACCTCCACAACCCGGCCAGGGCCAATGGATAGAATCGTGATGTCAGCCGCGCCGTTAAGCTGCTCCTTGACTCGGACCGCCTGTTCAACGGCAAATTCATCGTATTCGTTCATCTTGAACGCCAGATCCTGTTCATCGATCCAGGTGCCGGCGTTATTCACCTTGAGCCTGGATTCCATATCTGCCACTTGTTTTACGCAGACCAGCATCTTCATTTTTTCTCCCATTAGATCCAGGTTGGCTCGGTGTAAGTTCCGAAGACAGCCTTCATCACATCCACAATCTCGCCGAGGGTGGCATACGCCCGGACGCAATCCAGAATATGCGGCATGGTGTTCTCCGTCCCCTGGCAGGCAAGACGCAGATGGTCAAGGACCTGACCTACGCGTCCATTATCCCGTTCCTGGCGAAGACTCTGCAGGCGTGTCACTTGCCGGGAATACCCAATGGGGTCCAGTTCCAGAAGCGGAATGGAAACGCTCTTTTGTTCCACGAAATCATTCACGCCAACAATAGTACGCACATGTTCGTCAATTTCACGTTGGTACGTATAGGCTGCATCGGCAATCTCTCTCTGGAAGAAACCCTTGTTAATCGCAGGCAGGACCCCTCCCAGGTCTTCAATGCGGCTGAAGTACGCGCCAGCCTGGGCTTCCAGGCGGTTGGTAAGGGTTTCGACGAAATACGAGCCGCCAATTGGATCAATCGTATTTGCCACCCCGGATTCAGCCGCGATCACCTGTTGGGTGCGCAGTGCGATGGTCACCGCCTTTTCTGATGGGACTGCCAACGCTTCGTCCATCGAATTCGTGTGGAGGGATTGCGTTCCACCGATCACGGCAGCCAGAGCCTGGATGGCGACCCGGATGACATTATTTTCAGGCTGCTGGGCGGTAAGGGTCATTCCGGCAGTCTGGGTATGGAAACGCAAAAGCCACGAACGCGGGTCCCTGGCGTTGAAGGTCCCACGCATCACCCTGGCCCATATCCGGCGGGCGGCACGGTACTTGGCGATCTCTTCAAAAAAGTCATTGTGGGCATTAAAGAAAAACGAGAGGCGCGGGGCGAATTCGTCCACATCCATCCCCCGGGCGATACCCCAGCGCACATATTCCATCCCGTCAGCCAGGGTGAAGGCCAACTCCTGAGCGGCTGTACTTCCAGCTTCGCGGATATGGTAGCCGGAAATGGAGATGGTGTTCCACTGCTGCACATGTTTTGATCCGAACTCCATTGTATCCACCACCAACCGCATGGATGGTTCCGGAGGAAAGATGTACTCTTTTTGGGCAATGTATTCTTTGAGAATATCATTCTGGGTTGTGCCACGCAGCAGATCCGGCGAGACGCCTTGCTTTTCAGCCACAGCGATGTACATTGCCCACAGGATGGCCGCCGGAGAGTTGATTGTCATTGAACAGGAGACTTTCCCGAGGGGTATATCTGCCAGGAGGATTTCCATGTCCTTGAGCGAACTTACCGCCACGCCACATGTCCCAAACTCACCGACCGCCTGCGGGGCATCGGTATCGTAGCCCATCAGGGTGGGCAGATCAAAAGCGATCGAGAGCCCGCCGCCTCCCTGCCCGAGCAGGTATTTAAAGCGGGCATTGGATTCTTCTGCCGAACCGAAACCGGCAAACTGGCGCATGGTCCACAAGCGGCCACGCTGTCCGGTGGCGTGGATTGCGCGTGTAAATGGAAATTCTCCGGGCAGGCCCAATTCTTCAAGGTAATCGAAATTCGGCAGGTCCAGTGGGGTATAGAGACGATTCACCGCTTCCGAGGAGGCAGTAATGAATTCCTCCAATCGTTCGGGCGCCTGCTGAAGGGTATCTGCCAGCGTGGATTTCTCCCAGCGGGTCAGCTCCTCGTTCAATTGTTTGCTTTTCTCATCAACCATATAAATTACTCCTCAAAGGATATGCCGCCCGTTTCAATCACCAGGTTTTCCTGTGGTTTGAATGCCGAGTAGGTCTTGTGCTCGCTGTCAAACTGTACTTTGGAAGCAGCAATATCCGGGTCGTGCACGTAAAAGATCCAGGCATTTTCCTTTGCCATGGAATCCAATAGAATTTTCTTCTCATCGATAAGCAATTCAGGGAACCGGTCATATCCCATGCTGATGGGCAAATGGACCCAAAATCTTCCCGGGATGAGGTCCGAGGCATAAACCAGGCGCTCCCTGCCAAAACGGAGGTCAGCGCATAAAAGCCCGGGGGTGTGACCGTCGCTGTGGAAGAAATGAAGCTCGAATTCCTCAAAAGGTAAAACATCCCCTTTTTTGATCAATACGAGGCGCTGGCTTTGTTCCAGTAAACTCTGGAGAAGGGGAATGAACGAAGCCCGGTCACGCGGATGGGGATGGTTGGCGCGATCCCAAGCTTCTTCTCCCACATAATACTTTGCATTGGGGAAAAGCAGTTCTGGTTCCCTGTCGGCCTGCCAGGCACTGAGCAAGCCGCCGGCATGGTCAAAGTGGAGGTGCGAGATAAAGATGCGGGTCACATCCTGCTGGGAAATCCCCTTTTGAGCCAGGGAAACCAGGAGCATGTGCTCCGGTTCATCCACGCCATACCGGTCACGCAACTTTGGCTCCATATATGCCCCAATCCCGGTTTCAAACAGGATGGTTTCTTTCTGTGTGCGTACCAATAATGTGCGTGTGGCCAGGCGCAGGCGATTTTGTTCGTCCGCATGCAACCAGCGCTCCCAAACCACTTTGGGAGCGTTGCCAAACATGGCACCGCCGTCGAGTTTGTAAACATTGCTGGGAATGCTGTAAAGTTGCATTGTTATTTTGAAATCCTTTCAACAATGATCTCCGTCATGTCACGGACCTGGATTATTCCTTCAAGACCGCCCGTTTTTATGCCATCTTCGAACATGGTCAGGCAGAAGGGACAATTGGAGACCAGGAGTGGTGCACCGGTAGCCTGGGCCATCTTCACCCTTTCAACATTGATCCGCCGCCCCAGCTTTTCCTCAGCCAGTACACGACCGCCACCTCCCCCGCAGCAAAAAGCCTCCGGTCCTCGTCTATCCATTTCCTGGATTCTCCCGCCCGCCATGCGCAAAATATTGCGCGGTTCCTGGAAGATGCCCTTATATCTGCCGATATAGCAGGAGTCATGATAAGTACAATCGAAGGACTCCATAGCCTGCTTGTCAATATGGAGTGAGCCCTGCTCGATAAGCCGGTTGATGAATGTCAAATAGTGTTCCACTTCGACATCCAGGCCTAAATCCCTGTAATCCCTGCTGAGTGTGTTGAAACAATGGGGACACGTGGTAACAATTCGCTTGATACCGTAGGCGTTGATTTTCTTGATATTCTCAGCTGCCAGGGTCTGGTAAAGATATTCATTGCCCAATTTCCGCTCGGGTTCACCACAACATTTTTCCTCTTTGCCAAGGATGCCTACTTTTATCCCGGCCGAGTTGCAGATCGTTACGAAGTTTCGGGCGACCGTCTGGTTCCTCTTGTCAAAGGAAGCGTAACAACCGGCAAAATACAGGATATCCACAGTACTTCCCTCTATCAATTCATGTATATCAAGACCATTGGCCCAATCACCCCGGCCTGCGGGGGCCAGCCCAAAGGGATTGCCATTGACATCCGTATTATTGAGTGCTGTCATTACCTCACTACCAGAGAACTCTCCTTGCATTAGAACCAGGTGCCTTCTCATTTCCAAGATCTTGTTCACCTGCTCAATATCCGCCGGGCAAATTTCCTGGCAGGCATAGCAGGTGGTGCAGGCCCAGAGAGCATCTACTGTCACGGTTGCGATCAGGTTGGCCGTGGGATCATTGAATGCGACTTCCCCGATCTGCTGGACGATCTTCATTGGCGAGAGGGGCTTGTCGGTTGCCCAGGCTGGACAGCGGTCCTGGCAGCGTTTGCAACTTGTGCAGGCATCTGCGTCGTAGATATCCTTCCAAGTCAGTTCCGCTACCGTAGACACACCGAAGTGGTCGACATTCGCGGCCTCCAGGTTGATAGTTTCGAGGCTGCCTTTCTCCCTCAAGTCGGCAAATAGATAGTTGATCGGGGTGGTTATAAGATGGCGAAGCTTGGTATAGGGGATGATCCCAATGAAGGTCATTGCCATAAAGAAGTGTACCCACCAAAGGATTTTGTGCATTTCCCGCAAGGAGCCTTCACTCAATCCGGATAGAACACGGGCCACCAGCAGGCCAACGGGAGAAAAGAGAGCCAGGGTTGGGTTCTTATTGAGTTCAGTGACAGCCATCCGTGCGCCTTCGATCAAAAAGCCAATCAGCAAAATGGCGATCAGAAGACTGGCTATAAGGGTGTCGTCTTTGGTTGTGACAAGGCCTTTGGGTTTGTAGAAATACCTGCGCACGATGAAACCGCAAAGCATGATTATCGCCACCAAACCGGCAATGTCTAGGATCAGCGAAAAAGCCAGGTAAAAAGTTCCCTTGAGAAAGTTGATGTCAAAGAGTGGCTTGGTAAAATCAACCTGGATAAAGATTAGTACGGTCCCGATAAAAAGCAGGAATATCCCCCAAAACATGAGCGCGTGGGTGATCCCCGGCAGCTTGACCACCATCACCCTGATTTGGCCGAGTCCTCTTTTAATGCCCGAATGATACGAGTGAATAGGTGATCAAGACGCATCAGAGGTTTCCCCTGGCGGTATATCCGGATACGCTTGGAAAAGCCATAGACCATGATTGCCACGGCAAGGGCGGCGAACAGGTACATCGGTAGCACAACCCCTAGTCCAACGTTCCAGTAGATTTCCCGAGTGAAAGTCATCTTGTTTTTACCTAAAACGTTTCAAAATAAGATAGAAAACCAACCTGCCCGTCAGTTCGGGATCAGGACAATAATGCCCTGGAGATGATCAGCCGTTGGACTTCGCTCGTCCCTTCATAGATCTCAGTGATCTTGGCATCGCGATACATGCGTTCCACCTCATACTCGGTTATATAACCGTATCCACCGTGGATCTGGATGGCTTCCTTGGTGACATATGTGGCGGTCTCCGAGGCGTGGAGTTTACACATGGCTGAATCTGCAGCATAAGGTTTTTTGCTACCTTTCAACCAGGCAGAACGGTAAACCAGGAGTTTGCTGGTCTCGATACGTGTGTACATATCCGCCAGTTTGAACTGGATAGCCTGTAATTCACTGATGGGGTGGCCAAACTGCTTCCGTTCCTTGGAATAATCCAGCGCCCGTCTGAAGGCCCCCTCCGCAATTCCCAACGCCTGGGCTGCAATACCGATGCGGCCTCCGTTCAACGTTTCCATGGCGATCTTGAACCCCTGTCCTTCGCTCCCCAGGAGATTCCCTGCGGGCACGCGCAGGTTATTAAAAGCGAAAGCGGTCGTGTAACTTCCCCGGATTCCCAGTTTCGTTTCATTTCTTAAAAGTTCCACGCCTTCTGAGGCCAAATCAACAATGAAGGCGGAGATGCCCTTGTGTTTCAAACTCCTGTCCATCGAGGCGAACAGGATCCCGGTGCCTAGAAAGCCTCCGTTTGTGACGAAGATCTTATTTCCATTGATAATGTAATTGTCACTATCTTTACGATAGAGTGTAGCCAGCCCCGCCACATCGCTACCTGCCTCTGGTTCTGTGAGCAGGAAACAACCAATTTTCTCCCCAACAGCCAGCGAAGGAAGGAACCTCTTCTTCTGATCCTCGCTGCCAAATTGCAGGATTGGATCACAGGCCAGGGAAGTATGCGCGGAAACCAGGACCCCGCTCGAAGCGCAGGCTTTTGAGATCTCCTCCACGACGATGGCATAGGAAAGAACATCCAGCCCCGCTCCGCCGTAGGCCTCCGGCAGGTAGCTGCCAAGCAAGCCCATCGCGCTCATCTGCTGGATCAACTCATCCGGGATCATATGCTCTGCATCGATCTGGATGGCAAGCGGTTTGACCTCCTTTTCCACGAAATCGCGCACACTGTCCTGCAAGATCTTGTGGTCCTGGCTGAGTTCAAAATCCATGAAATGCTCCTTCAGTATTGTCCCAAATTATATTTGAAAACTCTTAATTCGGCTTATTTCCCGTTGAACTCCGGTTTCCGTTTCGTAATGAACGCTTGCATGCCTTCTTTTTGTTCATGCGTGGCAAATAGTGTGGCAAAAAGGGAACTCTCGTAACGGAGGCCCTCTTCTTTTCCCATATTCAATCCATTGACAATGGCTTCTTTAGCGCTTCCCACAGCAATAGTCCCATTACGTGCAATCGACCTGGCTACCTCCATCACCCCGGCATGAAGTTCGTCTGCCGGGAAGACTTCATTGACAATCCCCCACTCTTTTGCCTGCTGTGCCGATATCATCCTCCCGCTGAAGATCAATTCTCTGGCTTTATTGGGGCCGATCAACCGGGCCAGATTTTGCGTACCGCCGAAACCCGGGATCACCCCCAGGGTCACTTCCGTCAAGCCGAGTTTAGCCTTTTCCGAAGCATAGATAAAGTCGCATGCCAGGGCCAGTTCAAACCCGCCCCCCAGGGCATAGCCATTTACGGCCGCGATAACCGGTTTGTTCATTTTTTCGATGAACATGATCATCTGCTGTCCTTTATGGGCAAAAGCTCGCGCTTCCTGGGGGGACATGGTTGCCATTTCCTTGATATCCCCCCCGGCCACAAAGGCCTTTTCGCCCGCGCCAGTGATCACAATCACTTTCACGGTCAGATCCTGATCGAGAATGTGCAGGGAATAATCCAATGATGCGATAACTTCGGAATTCAAGGCATTCAAGCTTTCGGGACGGTTGATCTTCAACCAGCCGATTTCGTCGGTAACTTCGATCAAAATGTTGGTTTTTTCCACGTTCGGTTCCTCGGGGGTATATGAACCTGCTGGTGGGCAGCTGCCTGCCAGGTTAATAAGAATAAAAACCGCGGCCTGACTTCTTCCCCAGATAACCGGCATTCACCATTTTGACGAGTAATGGACATGGCCGGAACTTGGGATCCTTGAAGCCTTCATACAGGACAGAGATAATTGCCAGAGTTGTGTCGAGTCCAATCAGGTCCGCCAATGCCAACGGTCCCATCGGGAAATTGGTGCCAAGCTTCATTGCCTTGTCAATATCCTCGGCTGTAGTAGCTACACCCTCATAGAGGACAAAAATAGCCTCGTTTATTAAAGGCATCAGAACCCGGTTGACAATAAACCCAGGATAGTCCTCGGATACCGCCATCGTCTTTTCAAGTTTTACACACAGACCGGCAATCTGCTCGAAGGTTTCCTGGCTGGTCGCCAACCCACGGATTACCTCCACCAATTGCATAACCGGGACCGGGTTCATGAAATGCATACCGATGACTTTATCCGGCCGCTGGGTGGCCGCAGCGATCCTCGTGATGGAAATGGAGGAGGTATTGGTCGCCAGGATGGCATCCGTGTTCACGACTTTGTCGAGTTGGTGAAAAAGATCCAGTTTGAGAGCCTCATTTTCAGACGCGGCTTCAACTATTAGGTTACAGTCGGAGAACCCGTTCAATTCCTTGACCACCGTGATCCGTCCAAGGATGGCCGGGATGTGATCGGCAGGGAAAAGTCCTTTTTCGGCCTGTCGTCCCAGATTCTTTTCAATCGTCTTCAGCGCCTTTTCCACCTGGGCAGCAAAAATATCATACAGGCGGACCTCATAATCATGATACGCAAAGGTATGAGCGATCCCATTCCCCATTTGACCAGCACCCAAAACACCGACGATCTCGACCATGCAAGCTCCTTCCTTGCGAAGAGAAATTTAGCACAGTGTGGATGTCATATATTGGAATCCACTCATGATTTAGAAACTAAACCCTTTCGAAGATAGCCGCCACTGCCTCGCCACCACCAATGCAAAGGGTGGCCAATCCAAAGCGCAACTGGCGGCGGTGTAATTCCCTGATCAACGTTGCCACCAACCGGCCGCCGCTGGCACCGATGGGGTGGCCGAGGGCCACTGCTCCCCCATTTACATTCACCTTTTCCAAATCAAGTTCCAATTGTTTTATTGCGATCAGCACGACAACAGAAAACGCTTCGTTGATCTCAAATAGGTCGATATCGGAAATCTTCATTCCGGCTCTGTCACAGACTGACTCGATCGCTCCAACAGGGGCATCTGGAAACAAGTCGGGGGAAAGACTCAAGGTCGAGTAGGCAACCAGCCGGGCGCGTGGTTTGAGGCTGTACTTCACCAGCGCCGTCTCGCCAGCCAACAAAGACAACGCAGCGCCATCATTGATGGTTGATGCGTTCCCCGCGGTAATGGTGCCGTCCTTTGTGAATGCAGGTCGGAGTTGCTTCAGTTTTTCAAAATCAACCTTGAATGGTTCTTCATCCCCACTGACGGTTTCCTCGCCCTTCCTGGTCTTTTTGATCACAGGAACAATTTCATCTTCGAATATCCGCTCCTTGATCGCCTTCTGTGCGAGCGTATAAGAGCGGATGGCATATTCGTCTTGGGCTGCACGAGTGAAGCCGCAACGCACTGCAGCATGGTCCGCTATTTCGCCCATATGCTTGCCAGTGTACGGATCCTGTAAACCATCATAAACCATCAGGTCAAGGAGTTCATCATGTCCCATGCGGTAGCCATAGCGGGCTTTTTTTAGTAAATATGGAGCGAGCGACATATTCTCCATCCCGCCGGCAATCACCGTATCGGCATCCCCCAGGGCAATAGACCCGGCTCCTAACATGATCGCTTTCAGTCCGCTGCCGCACACTTTATTGATGGTCATGGCGTGGACGCTATCCGAAAGGCCGGCATAACGCATGGCCTGCCGTGCCGGAGCCTGGCCGACTCCCCCGCTCAGAACTTGCCCTATGATCACTTCGTTAATTGCCGCCGGCTCAAGGTCAGTTTTTTCCATGAGAGTTTTTATAACTGTTCCCCCCAATTGCGGAGATTCGACATCCGACAACGCTCCGCCAAAAGAGCCAAACGGAGTCCTCAACAAATCTACAATATAAATATCTTTCATGTTTTTTACCTCCTGCATGCAAGTTACAGCTACCTATAATTTCAAGATTGAATAATCTTGGTAATTGCAGCAGAGGATTATCGAAGCAATGAATTTAACGAACAAATGTGTTTGGCAATATTGCATAAACACAATTATATAGCTCAAAGTAGTCCTAATTATACAACAATCTCGACTTTCTTGAAATAATACAATCGACAAGTAGTTCCCCTCAAGAAAGCCAATCCATCACGACAGGTCCCTGCAATCGTTTCGATTGCAGGGACCTGTGATAATAAGAAAAACATTGCCTGCTCTCAGACTTAAGACAGGTCTTGTTTTCGGAAGAACGGATTCAGTATTTGGTTTTGACTGAATGATTTTAGGTTTGACCACTTCAGCCTTGGGCAACGCAATGCTCAGAAACCCGTCTTCGAAAAACGGTGATAAATAGTAAGCACAAACCCTAAAGGGTGCTGTGCAAAGGACTCGAATAACTTCCCCTTATACGAGATCCTGACCCCAAAGAAAAAACCGCCTTACGGAGGTCTTGTGGGCGCAAAGGGACTCGAACCCCTGACCTTCTCTGTGTAAGAGAGACGCTCTAACCAACTGAGCTATGCGCCCGGCGAGGCTATTATACCGAGAATTATCCAATTGTGTTACACTTTTGCCGCCGTGGATAAGATTGCTTCGCCGAAGAACGGCTCGCAATGACACATAAACCTGGAGGATTATATGCGCATTATCCGTTATAAATATAAAGATGAAGCTGCCTGCCAGGGCTGGCTGTTGGAAGATAAGGTTGGCCCAATTGTCGGGAGCATTTTTGGCGAATATCGCCGCCAGGAAGTGGGACTGCCCCTGGCGTCGGTGCGCCTGCTGGCGCCCATCCAGCCCTCCAAGATCATCTGCATCGGGCGCAACTATGCGGAACATGCCAAGGAACACAATGTCGAGGTCCCCAAGGTCCCGCTGCTTTTCATGAAGCCGCCTTCCTCGATCAACAACCCGGGCGAGGCGATCATCCTGCCTCCGCAGAGCCAGCAGGTGGAACATGAGGGGGAACTCGTGGTAGTCATCGGAAAACGGGGACGCAACGTGACTGTTGAAGTCGCCCAGGACCATGTCTTCGGGTATACGATCGGGAATGACGTTACGGCACGCGACCTGCAGCACAGCGACGGCCAATGGACGCGTGCCAAAGGCTTCGACACGTTCTGCCCCTTCGGCCCGTGGGTGGACACCGACTTTGATCCATCGGATGCGATCATCACCTGCCGGGTCAATGGCCAGCCGCGCCAGATGGCTTCCACGCGCGATATGATTTTTAATGTGAGCATGCTGATTGCATTCATCACTTCTGTGATGACGCTCGAACCGGGCGACCTGATCTATACCGGCACGCCGGCGGGGGTCGGTCCGCTCACGGATGGCGACGAGGTCTCGGTCGAGATCGAAGGTCTGGGGAAACTGAGCAACCCGGTGCGGAAAGCATAGCGGTAATTGACATGGAGATATTAAACACAAAGGACACTATGGCACGAAGGAATATAAAAGGCTGAAAGCTTTAAGCTGAAAGCTGAAAGCAAAAACAAAAATACAAAAGAACCTGATGAAACCAAAAAACCCTTTCCTTATCATCCTGACTTTACTGGCTATGTTGATTCCGGGGTGTGCGGCAAGGCCCTTTGAGAAGTATGGGCAGACGCTGACGGATGTGACCTACTGCAGTCCGGATGGACTGGCGCAGAAAATGGATATTTATTTCCCGGCCTCAGGCGGACCCTGGCCGGTGTTTTTATATGTGCACGGTGGCGGGTGGGATAAAGGTGATAAAGCTGAAGGAGCGGGCTGGAAATATCTAAATGAAAAAGGCTACCTGGTGGTCTCGGTCAATTACCGGCTGGCGGCTTATAACGTCAAATTTCCCGCCATGATCCAGGATGTGAAATGCTCCGTGCGTTCCCTGCGAGCGCATGCCGCCGAATATAACCTGGACCCGCAGCGCATTGGGGCGCTGGGCGCCAGCGCGGGCGGGCACCTGGTGGCGCTGCTGGGCACTTCCGACCAGAACGCCGGCTGGGATGTGGGCGAATACCTCAACCAATCCAGCCGCCTCCAGGCGGTGGTGGCGGAAGCAGTCTTCTCCGATTTTACCCAACCGATGCCGAACAGTATCAGTATGGCGATCTATTTCGCTCTGGGAGAACTGCCCGGTACCCATACCCCGACCCTCAGCGCGGCCAGCCCGGTCAGCTACATAACACCCGACGATCCGCCCTTCCTGATCATCCATGGTGAAAAGGACGGTTTCGCTCCGCTGGAACAGGCGCAGGGGCTGGATGCCAAATTGAAAGCCGCGGGGGTTTCTTCCAAACTGGTGATCGTCAAGAACGGCGAGCACGGGCTGATAAGTTTGAACGGGGATCCGACTGTGCCATCACAGGCAGAGATAAGCCAGACCATCCTGGATTTTTTGAATACCAACCTGATGAAATGATTGATATCGCTGGGATCTGGCGCTCTGATCTCCAGCGGAGCGCCTTTTTCTTATATCGCTCTAATAGCCAGCCCTTCCTGCACATGCTATAATCCCCCCGAAAGGTACTTTACATGCTCCAGAAATTTGTTAAAGTCTTCGGGGGCGACCCCAATAAACGTGAAATAGAAAAAACCACCGACATTGTGGACCAAATAAACGACCTGGAGGCGCAGTTCGAAGCCCTCAGCGATGAGGACTTGCGCCTCAAGACGGACGAATTCCGTAAGCACCTGGTCCAGGAGTTGGAAGGCATCGAGGATGAGGATGAACGCCGCCAGGTGGAGCAGGAGCTGCTGGATGGACTCCTGCCCGAAGCTTACGCAGTCGTGCGCGAAGCCGCCAAGCGGACCATCGGGCAGCGCCCCTATGATGTGCAGTTGATCGGGGGCATTGTCCTGCACCAGGGCAAGATTGCCGAGATGCGCACCGGTGAAGGCAAGACGCTGGTTGCGACGCTGCCGCTCTACCTGAATGCACTGACCGGACGCGGAGTCCATCTGGTGACGGTTAACGATTACCTGGCCCGCCGTGACGCCCGCTGGATGGGCGCCATTTACCACTTCCTGGGTCTTTCGGTCGGCATCCTGCAGATGGCCGCCGCCACAGAAAACGGCAAGAAAGCTTTCCTGTTTGACCCAACCCGTGAATCCCCGCGCGAAGACCAGGAAGGCATGCGCCTGGTGGAGCGTGTGGAGGCGTACCAGGCTGATATTACCTACGGTACCAACAGCGAGTTCGGTTTTGATTACCTGCGCGATAACATGGTCATGCGTGCGGAAGAAAAGGTGCAGCGCGGCCATTATTACGCCATCGTGGATGAGGTCGATAACGTTCTGATCGATGAGGCCCGTACCCCGCTGATCATTTCCGGCCCGGCTTCCGGCGACGTGGAATGGTACGCCAAAATGGCTGTGCTGGTGCGCCAACTGAAGGCGGAAGATTACGAGGTCAGCGAGAAAGACCACAGCGTATCCCTGACCGAAATCGGCACCGTGCATGTCGAACAGTTGCTCGGCCAACCCCTGCGTGACCCCGACCGCCCCGAAGATGTGACCCCCGAACAGGCGCATCTGCTCGGTTTTCTGGAACAAGCCCTGCGCGCCCAGCACCTGTTCAAGCGCAATAAGGATTACCTGGTACAGGGTGGCAAGGTCATTATTGTGGATGAGTTCACCGGCCGGTTGATGCCCGGACGGCGCTGGTCGGACGGCTTGCACCAGGCGGTGGAGGCCAAGGAAGGCGTGAAGGTGGAGCCTGAGAACGTCACCTATGCCACCATCACCCTGCAGAACTATTTCCGCATGTACAAAAAACTGGCCGGCATGACCGGTACGGCCCTGACCGAAGCGGAAGAGTTCGACAAAATCTATAAATTGCCCGTCCTGCCTGTCCCGACCAACCTGGAATACCAGGCTTTCGGGTCGGATGCCCCGCTGGTGGAGGTGAAGGCCAAGGACGAAGATGGCTTTGATTACACCTATTTCGCCCGGGCGGATGACCCGCAGAAGCAGGTCTATTTATGGCGCCGCAAGGATTACCCGGACGTAATCTATCGAACGGCAGAGGCCAAACTGCGCTCCATCGTTCGTGAAATCACCACCTACCACGTCCAGGGTCGCCCGATGCTGGTGGGTACAACTTCCGTCGAAGGCTCGGAGCGCCTGTCAACCCGCTTGCGCGCCGAACCCATCCGGCGCTTGCTGCAAATCCTGCTCATCCGCAGCGCCTGGATGGAAAAGAACGACCGTTTCGAAGACGGCCGGCTCATCCCGGAACTCCAACCGCTCAATGCACCGCTCGAGCAGCTGCGTCCCGAGGACCTGCGCCCGATGGCCAAGGAGCTGGGCCTTTCGCTCAACCCGGAAGACGCCTCCAACCTGAAGCGCCTGCTGGATATCTTAAATCTGCATGAACCGGATGGAGACCGACTGAAGTCGGTACTACAGGGGGGAGTGCCGCACCAGGTATTGAACGCCCGCAAACACACTGAAGAATCCATGATCATCGCCGGGGCGGGTGCTTTTGGGGCGGTCACCATTGCCACCAATATGGCCGGCCGTGGTGTGGATATCAAGCTCGGCGGCGACCTGGCTGAGGAAATCCTGAGCGGCGTCAACCGTGTTCTGCGAAAAGCCGGCATCCAGGACCCATATGATATGCCCCTGCAGGAGCGGCGTGAGGCCCTGCAAAAAGTGGACCCGTCGCTCTATGGTATCTACGAGACCGAAGCAAAATATTTCCTGAACTTTTTTGACGAGATGGAACGCGTGCGCGAACTCGGCGGCCTGCACATCATCGGCTCCGAGCGCCATGAAGCCCGGCGCATTGATAACCAGTTGCGCGGCCGCGCCGCCCGCCAGGGCGACCCGGGTTCTTCACGTTTCTATCTTTCGCTCGAAGATGACCTGATGCGCATGTTTGGCGGCGACCAGGTCAAGGGCGTGATGGAACGCTTCAGCATCGACGACGATTATCCACTCCAGGCACGCCTGGTCAGCAACATGATCGAACAATCCCAGCACCGGGTGGAAGGCGCCAACTTTGATATCCGCAAACACACCCTGGAATATGACGACGTTCTCAATGCACAACGCCAACGCATTTATTCACAGCGTGATCGCATCTTCGAAAAGGAAGACCTGGTCGAAGATGTAAACGAACTGCTGGCGCAGGAAGTTACCCGGCGGGTCAAGGAAGGCCATGAGACTGAGGAGTACTGGCGGTTACTGGCCTGGCTGGAACAGGTCCAGCCGCCGTTCAATTCTCCGCAGGGTATCTTTCCGCCTTTCACTTATAAGCTCCTATTGGATGCGCTCAATGCCTCCGCGTCGGATTTGCGTACCGCCCTACTCGATCTGGCAGCGCGTGCCATCCAGGCCGATCAGGAGCATTTCCTGACGGCCACCCTCGACCAGATCGAGCATGCCGGCCTGGATCTGAAAACTCAGATCGACGACCGGACCGATTCCCTCGACACAGCCCTGGATGGACTGGCAGATAATACCGAAGAAGAAACCCGCCGCCCGAACGTTATTTTGGAAGAACTCTCCGGGCTGGTACGAATTCCCTTCAAACTGGACTCGACCCAGTTGACCCAACTGGTCAACGAGCCGAAAGAGCTGGCAGACGAACTGCGCGCCCAGGTGGAGGCCTATGTCACTTTTACGACCATCACGCGCCTGGCCAATACGATCGAGTTCCGCCTGGGCGAGCCGCTCGGTTTGAACCCGGTGGAGCTGCAGGAGCTGGACTGGAGCGACGTGGAAAGCCAGGTGCAGGAGCGTGTCCGCCAGGCGCTGGCTGTGCGCCAGGAAAAGCTGCTTGGCACGGATGGGCAGATCTTACACGATCTAGATTCCGCCTTGGAGCGCATTACCGATCAGGATGACCAGACCAAACTGCGCCTGCTCGGGTTGATGAGTCAGGGCACCAGCACTTCCTTTGATACCAGGACTCATCGCCAGGTGCGCCAGGTCTTTACCCGCTTGCATTATGTCTACCTGGCGGGGGATATGCTGCGTAACTCCGATAACCAGTTACTGGAAGAGGATGTACTGGACCACCTGCAAAAGGCCCAGCAGGCACAACGGGGTGCCTGGGGCGAAAGCGAACGCGTCCGGCTGGGAGAAAACGCCCCGGCAATCCCGGTTGAGGAAATGGGCCACAGCATTCAGACGCAGATATACCGCCAGGTGCTGCTCGGAGCCATTACGGAACTTTGGGTGGATTACCTGACGCGCGTGGAAGCTCTGCGTGTCTCGGTTGGTCTGGAGGCTTATGCCCAGGCAGATCCGCTGGTAAAATATAAAAGCCAGGCTTCGGAGATGTTCCAAAGCTTGTTGGGCGATATCCGCGCGGCCGTCATCGGGCGAATCTTTCTGTATCAACCACGTGCTGCCGCTGCGCAAGCCGAAACGGAGGCAAGTTCAGCGCGCCGCCCGGAGCCGGCCGAAGCAGGCAAACTCGTGGAAGCCTCCGCCAGCCCGGCGCAGGCCGAGCAAGCGCAAAATTTCAGCAAGAAGCGCAAGCGACACAGGCATTAGTCCAGTGGACAACCTGAAAGATTTTTATTACGCATTTCCGAAGGTGGAATTACACCGTCATCTTGAAGGCTCTCTGCGCCTCAGGACCATGCTGGAGATTGCCCGGGCGCAGGGTATCACCGTTCCAACCAGCACCGGGGCACTGAGCAACCTTGTACAGGTGCAGAAAAGCGAACCTTCCACCTACCAGAACTTCCTGGCGAAATTTTCCACCTTGCGCTTGTTCTACCGCTCGCCGGAAGTCATCTACCGCATCACCCGGGAGGCCGTTGAAGATGCGGCCAAAGACAACGTCCGTTACATGGAGCTGCGCTTCACCCCGGTGGCATTGAGCCGGGCCGAACGTTTCCCAATGGGCGACGTGATGGATTGGGTGTGCGAGAGCGCCAGGAACGCGGCCATTGAATTTGGCATGCGCGTCGGCCTGATCGTAAGTGTCAACCGCCATGAAAGCGTGGAGCTGGCCGAGCAGGTGGCCTGGTTGGCCGTCGCCCGCATGGGCCAGGGTCTGGTAGGGTTGGACCTGGCAGGCAATGAAGCTGAATTCCCCGCCAAGCCATTTGCAGGGATCTTCCAGGAGGCCAAACAATCCGGGCTTAAATTGACCATCCATGCCGGAGAATGGGGCGGGGCAGCCAACGTGCGTGAGGCTTTGGAGCTATTCAAGACGGATCGGATCGGGCACGGCGTCCGGGTGCTCGAGGATCCTTTTACTGTGGCGTTGGCGTGTGAGTGCGGGACTGCTTTCGAGGTGTGTGTTACCAGTAATTACCAGACCGGGGTTATTCCTGTCTCCACTGAACACCCTTTAATCAAGATGTTGGATGCAGGTATTAACGTCACCCTCGACGCTGACGATCCGTCCATTTCCCAGATCACTCTGACGGATGAATACCACCGTGTCTGTGAGGATATGGATTTGTCACAGACAAAACTCAAGGAACGCGTCCTGGCGGCTGCGAAAGCCGCCTTCCTGCCTGACCTGGAACGGGAAGCGCTGGTTGATGAACTTAAGTTGGAATTGATTAATAACTAGGAGTTTATATGTACCAGGATCTCTTTAAATCCCACGCTATTCTAAATGTTGGAAAAAAGCAATATGGTATTTACAGCCTGCAGGCGCTCGAGAAGGCCGGCCTGACCCGGCTGGACAAGCTGCCATATTCCGTGCGCGTCCTGCTGGAGGCGGCCTTGCGCCAGTGCAACGGGAAGGAAATCACGCAGCTGGATGTGCAGCATATCGCCAGTTGGACACCCTCCGGTGACCGTTTTGGTATCCCGTTCCTGCCGGCACGCGTGATTATGCAGGATTTTACCGGAATCCCGGCGGTGGTCGATCTGGCAGCCATGCGGACGGCAATAGCCCGCCTGGGCGGCGACCCGAAGTCGATCAACCCGCTTGTACCGGTGGACCTGGTCATTGACCATTCGGTGCAGGTGGATTTCTTCGCAAATGCGGATGCCTTGCAGCGGAACGTTGAGATGGAATTCCAACGCAACCATGAGCGCTATGCGTTCCTCAAGTGGGGCCAGAAGGTATTCTCGAACTTCCGGGTCGTTCCGCCCATGACCGGCATCGTTCATCAGATCAATCTTGAATACCTGGCCCAGGTGGTTGCAACCAGGGAAGATGCGGGTGAAATAGTTGCCTTCCCAGATACCCTGGTCGGCACCGATTCGCATACAACGATGATCAACGGCCTGGGTGTGGTCGGTTGGGGGGTGGGCGGCATCGAGGCCGAAGCGGTTATGTTGGGCCAGCCAATGGACATGCTTTTGCCGGACGTGATAGGCTTCAAACTTTACGGCAAGCTCAAAGAAGGCGTGACTGCCACCGACCTGGTCCTGACGGTCACCCAGATCCTGCGCAAATACGGTGTAGTGGATAAGTTCGTTGAGTTCCTGGGCCCCGGCCTGGATAACATGTCCCTGCCCGACCGCGCGCTGGTTGCCAACATGTCCCCTGAATACGGCGCAACCATTGGCTTTTTCCCGGTGGATGCTGAAACGTTGCGCTACATGCGCCTGTCCGGCCGGCCGGAAGAGACCATCGCGCGTGCCGAAGCTTACTACCGTGCCCAGGGCTTGTTCCGCACTGCCGCCTCTCCCGACCCGGAATATACCCAGACGCTCGAACTGGATCTTGGTTCAGTGGTGCCCTCCCTGGCCGGGCCAAAACGGCCACAGGACCGCGTCGCACTGGATGATATGAAATCCGTTTTTCAGAAGGCGCTGCTAGCACCGGTTAAAGAACGCGGTTATGCGCTCAAGCCCGAAGCCGTGGATCGCAAGGGCAGGATTGGCACCAACGGTGGATCCTATGAAATTGGTCATGGTGCGGTCGTAATCGCTGCCATTACTTCCTGCACCAACACCTCCAACCCATCCGTGATGGTGGCGGCGGGATTGCTGGCCAGGAAGGCAGCCGAAAAAGGTCTGAAGGTAAAACCTTACGTCAAAACGAGCCTGGCCCCCGGTTCACGCGTGGTCACGGAATATCTTAAAAAGGCGAATCTGATCGAGCCGCTCGCAAAACTGGGTTTCAATGTGGTCGGTTATGGTTGCACCACCTGTATTGGCAACAGCGGTCCGCTTCCGGGTGAGGTCGCCAAAGCCGTTACCGGGTCCGAACTTGTGGTGGCAGACGTTATCTCGGGCAATCGAAATTTCGAGGGACGCATCCATCCGCTGGTTAAGGCCAATTTCCTGGCCTCGCCGCCTCTGGTTGTTGCTTATGCCCTGGCAGGCACGGTCAACATTGATATGACCAGCGAGCCAATCGGGGTTGGCAAGGACGGACCGGTCTACCTGAAAGACATCTGGCCGACCACGCAGGAAGTGGCCGAATTGGTGGAGACCAGCCTGGATAAAGGCATGTTCGAAGAGCGCTATGCCAGCGTGTTCGAAGGTTCCAATATGTGGAAAGATATAAAGGTATCCGGAGGTGACTTATTCGAGTGGGACGAGGCTTCCACCTATATCCACCATCCGCCCTTCTTCCAGAGCCTGACCCTGGATGTCCCGTCCATCCAGAACATCAAGAATGCACGCGTGCTGGCCCTGCTGGGTGATTCGATCACGACCGATCATATTTCCCCGGCTGGCAATATTGCAATCGATAGCCCGGCCGGCCATTACCTGCAGCAACGGGATGTTCAGCCACGCGATTTCAATTCCTATGGCTCGCGGCGCGGCAATGACCTGGTCATGACGCGCGGCACATTTGCCAATATCCGCCTGAAGAACCTTATGGTTGGCGGCAAGGAAGGCTGGTACACACGCTACCTGGGTCCGGACGGCCAGAAGTCACCAGATACTGAAACCACCATTTTCGATGCAGCCACGCAATATCAGGCGCATGGGATTCCCACCATAATCATCGCCGGCAAAGAATACGGGACCGGCTCAAGCCGCGACTGGGCTGCCAAGGGTCCACTATTGTTGGGCGTGCGTGCAGCCATTGCCGAGTCATTCGAACGCATCCACCGCTCGAACCTGGTGGGCATGGGCATCCTGCCGTTGCGCTTCATGACAGGCCAGAATGCCGAAAGCCTGGGCCTGGATGGCAGCGAGGTCTACAATTTCGAAGGGCTGAGCGATGCCATGCAGCCCAAATGCGAGCTGACTGTCAAGGCAACGCGCGCGGATGGTTCGGTGGTAACATTCAAGACCATTGCGCAGTTGAACACGACAGTCGAAGTGAACTATTATCGGAACGGGGGCATTTTACAAACGGTCATAAGAAATCTGCTAAGCAGGTAGGAACTGGGGCGACCCGCCGGGTCGCCCCAGTTTAGGCTTTGATAAAGATCACAGCCTGCCGGTCTGTTCGATATTGAAATACAAGATATAATCTTCCAGTTGGGGTTAAGTTCGTAATCTGATATTCCGTATTAGGTACTCTTTTAATCACTCGCGTCTCCCCTCACAAAAAGCCTTTCTGGTCGCTCTTGATCCTTGCAGTGATTTTTTCATTTGCGCTCCTGGTGATCCTGGAGCTGTTTGCTCGTACTCCGTGGTTTGCCGAAGTATCTCCTTACCGGTCAGTCGGCAGCTTTGACAATCAGTTTGAAATAAAATGGTTCCGTTTGCAGGATTATGTGAAACAGCATGGGGGCGTGGATATTATCATCCTTGGGAATTCACTGGTTAATACAGGCGTTGATCCGGATATTGTTGCGCAAACCTACTATAAGCAAACCGGCGTTCACCCACGCGTTTTAACTTTGGTGTGGAAGGTATGCCGATTGGTCCAACCGCAGTGCTTGCAAAACTCCTGGTGCAGCGATACCACCCAGGCTTGCTGATCTATGTCAACGACATGCGCAGTTATTTAGCCGGAAGTGGTCTCGAGTTTGAAACGCCATTCTTCAATGACCCCTGGGTGCAAAACCAAATCGGCAAATTCAATCTTTTTGGTTGGTTGGCAGAGCATTCAACTGCCCTGCAACACTATTTGCCATTCCGAAATTGGTTGCGCTCTGATTTCCCTGAGACAATGGCTGTATACATCAAACGATATCAGGAGACTTCTGCCAGTGGGTATGAGCCGGACAGCATGATAGGGGCTAACCTTGACGTTCCGCCCGACCCTAATCAACCTGCAGAAGCCGAATACTTTAATGCGTACCGCAACTACCGGATTGCCGCTGCGAACCTGGGTAATTTAAAGACCATCCTCGATTTTAGCAAAAACCAAGGAACGGCCGTTTGGGTGGTAGAAATGCCTGTTCACCCGACATTCTATGTTTATTTTGGAGGAGAGAAAGTCCACCAGCAATTTCAGCAGACAATTTCT
Organism: uncultured Chloroflexia bacterium; assembly: GCA_963776475.1. GTDB lineage: Bacteria > Chloroflexota > Anaerolineae > Anaerolineales > Villigracilaceae > UBA877. Next base: position 183,335 of record CAVZMZ010000006.1, on the reverse strand, counting down.
TCGTTTATAAGCGCGGAGGGTGGATCCTTTCTTCCTGCCGAGACCTGTGTAAATTCCATTCCTCTGAATGGGCGCTCCAATCGCTGGCACTTGAATTACATCGGCGCGCCGTATTTCAGCACCTGTCTGGGTGAGCAATTGGTAATCTTTATAAACCAACAGCACATAAACTTATTAACAACGGGTATACCGAGATGACCATCACGTCTCTCGTTTTTGCCGTTTTTTGTGTCATCACCATCTTGATCTACTGGCGTTTACCACAGCGCCATCGAATCATCTGGCTGTTTACTGTTTCAACGGCATTTATCATCACATGGTCGTGGGAATTGGCTGCCATCCTGCTAGTCATAGCAACCGTTAATTTTTATCTGGGGAGTTGGCTCGGGGCCGCAAAAGACAAGCGACGCGTGTTGTTGTGGATAGGAATTGGTTTAACATCCTGGTTCTGGCGGCACTCAAATATAGTGGTTTTTATGTCGCAGCCCTTGCTCATTTGCTAAACCGGATAGGCATCCGGACCGGAGCCGGTGGTTTGCAATTCCTTGTACCAATTGGTCTTTCATTTATCACTGTCCAGATGATTTCCTATTTAATTGATGTTTTCAAGAATCAGCTGGTCGCAGAAAAAAGATGGCTTGAATTCAATACCTATGTACTATATTTCCCCAAATTCTTGTCCGGCCCTATTGAACGAGCGAAAACCTTCATCCCAAAACTTGAGCGGGCCGGTAACCCTGACCAAAGATCAGATTGTAAATGCCGTAGCACTGATATTAATTGGGATGGTAAGAAAAATAATATTTGCGGATGCACTAAATGCATTGATACCGGCAGACGCATTTGTTCACCCGCTTAATTACTCTGCAACTATACTTTTCACATGGCTCCTGGCTTATGCATTCGCTATTTATAACGATTTTGCTGGCTACTCAAGCATGGTGAGAGGGGTAAGCAGTTTATTTGGGATAGAGCTAGCCAATAATTTCAATATTCCATATTTATCCCGGAATTTTTCAGAGTTTTGGAAATCGCTGGCATATCAGCCTTTCGAACTGGTTGCGCGACTACATATTTTTTCCAATTTCCCGAGCTTTACGTGTAAAGTGGGCCAACCGGTATCGCATATTCAACCTCACTGTTCCTCCAATAGTCACCATGCTTGTCAGCGGTCTTTGGCACGGGGCTTCCTGGAATTTACTCCTATGGGGAGCAATGCACGGAACATATCTTTCGCTTGAGCAAATTTTTAAATTAGAGCGGTTGAATGTGCCTCCAGACGAGCAACCCAGGTACCGGCAAATCTTCGGCACAATAATCGTTTTCTTGTTGGTTTTGCTGGCCTGGATTCCGTTTCGCATGGACCTTATAACGGCGAAGCGTTATTTCGCAGGACTCATCCTGCCCTCGCATTGGGCAGCACCGGATTGGTTGTGGTTACATGAAGTTTTAGTTGGACATCTATCATTAAAAAATATATATGTATTTAATATCCCTGACCCGCGTATTATTCTCGTGCTTATACCAGCAGTTTTACTGGACCTGGCGCAAAACCGCAGAAAAGATGAATTGGTTTTCTTAAAATGGCCGGATTGGATACAAGTTGTGTTATATGTAATCATTATCTTTGGCGTTTTAATGATGGCTTTTTCGGATACGACAATTCCTTTTATTTACCAGGGCTTCTAGGTTTAAATATCCAATACCATCGTCCATTTGAGAAACAAAAATCAAGAAACAAAAATATGCATTGGGAAGTAACTCATGCTAAATAATACGCTTTATACATTGGGACGTATAATTCTCCTGCTGTTTGCAGCCGTAATGCTCAAGCTGACCATTCAGCGGCATGGGAAGTTGCCGGCTGGACCGAAGATTTTCGTTTGCAACCATCCCAGCGCCACAGATCCCTTCATGATCCATATCATTGCCCGGGAACGGCTGAATGTTCTCATCACGGCCAAGGCGTTCAGTGTGCCGGTCTTCGGCTGGTTTCTGCGTACGATCCGGGAGATCCCGGTTCCCTTGGAACAAGGCAGCACTGCCCTGGAGCATGCCTGCCAGTATCTCCGGGAAGGCAAATCAGTCGCCATCTTTATTGAAGGGAAGATCAGCCCCCTGGATGGCAGCTTTTTACCGCCGCGGACGGGGGCGGCGCGGCTTGCCTTGCAGAGCGGGGCAGCGGTTATCCCGGTTGGAATATTCCTGAGGCGCGAACTCAATATCTGCATCAAATCAAAGATCAACGGCTCGCTGGCCCAGGCGCATTGGTACTTGCGCGGGCCTTACGCGATGACGGTTGGACAGTCGATGCAGTTTGATGGAGATGTCGAAGACCGGCAAAATGTCCGGCGTGTATCCGAGCAGATCATGCACCAAATTCGCTTACTGGCTCAGGAAAGTGAACATCGCATCCTTCGCCCGAAACTGGCGGCTGCCCCGCTATAAATAAAAAAACAGGCCGGCACGCAAATGCCGGTCTGTTTTTTATTCACCGAGGATTTCCTCGGATTTGCTAGTTGGGGCCCGGCATTATACGCGCGGCTTGGCGACGTTGACTTTCAAATCATGCTCGGCCAGCGAATAAGCATTGTACATGCTGATGGCCTTTTCCGACTCGGCTTGATCGGTCATTGTGACAAAGCCAAAACCTTTGGACTGGCCAGTGTCGCGGTCCTTGATGATGTCCACGGCGGTGACGGTGCCGGCCTGTGCAAACAGCCCCCGCAGTTCGTCTGCGGTGGTCGATTTGGCCATGTTTCCTACATACAGTCTAACTTCCATTTTTTACTTCTCTCTCTCCGGCAGGCTGCCGGTGAATAAAAAAAGCCGCCGCCCAAATAAAAGGGTCGGCGGCAGAGTTACCACGCAAATCCAGTTTTACTCCAGTTAAGATTGTACCACACTTATGCCCGGCCTGGTTTTATGCAAGGGGCATCTCAATCGTCTCCATGCCGGTGCTGATATAACTATGGATGCGTCCCGCTCATCTGCAGGCGCGAGTCGGTCTCGTAAAGAGTCCGTACAGCCTCAAAATCCGGCACGTCAGCGCAGGTCATTTCCGCAAGTTCATCCAGGAATTTCAAGTCATCCGGGTCGTTTTCAACCGGTTTCTCGATAATTCCCCAGCAATCCCACGGCAAAAGCTCAAGCTTGTTGAGCGCAGCCACATCCCGTACAAAATCCCCGCGCACGAACCCCAACCCATGCATGTCGAAAATGCCGAAACTGTCGGGGTCGGCCTGCCCGCTCCGGCACATCTGCCAGGCCCGACCGCCTACAATGAACTGGTCGCGCGGCACATCCAACGGGTCGAAGGGGATCTTCAGCGCCTCGCACTGGAATGCATCCAGCTGGGCATCCACCAGGATCCAGCGTTCCTGCCTGGCGTTCCAGTATTCAGCCACCCAGTGGTCCTCGTAGTGCTTGGGGAAAAAGTAAGCCCCAAACCCGCAGCGGGCACGCGCCGGGATGCCCTGGTGCCGCAAAATGGCAACCAAAAGCACCGAGAAATCCCGGCAGTTCCCAACGATCTTTTTTTCGAGTGGACGGGCTTCCGTCAATGGACGCGGGTCCAGTTCCAGGGTGCGCCGCAGTCTGCGCTGGAGGCTGCGCAGCTGGACTTCAGACTGGCGTTCTGCTGACAGTTTTATCCCATAGCGCTCGGCCCAGAAAATGTGGATGGTAGTGCCCTGCACGATCCTGCAGAGTTCGCCCACAGCGCCTGGCAGTTCATCCAGAAATTTGGCATACTCCCCCGGGTCCGTTATAAGACCGGGTTGGATGAAATAGCTTGGATGGTTTTTCATCCGGGCCTCTTCTCTAGTGCTGCAGCGTCTTTCCGAAAAATTCGTCCTGCAGCCGCTTCGTTTCCGTATCACTCTTGACCGCCCGGATGATTTTCGCCAGGGCCTGGGAACGATCGGCGAACCAGCGTTCACCCTTTTCGGCCGTGGCCGGCCGGCCGTCACCACAATAATGGGTCGGGTGATCCGCGTACCACCAGATGCCCATGTCTGTGCCCAGGTCGCGCAGAGCTTTGAGGCGCTGCATGGGCATACCTTCCCCATCCGCCGGCAAGGTCTCAGTTTTGACCAGCTCAGGCCGGATGGCCAGCACCATGCTGGTTTCACGTTCTCCGGCGTGACCGTCAACGCTCGTCTCCCACTGGGCGGCGGTGGAGGTTTCTTCAGAATGATAAGACGGTTCGGCGACATAAACGACATAATCGCGCGGGCTGGCAAGCTGGATCTGGGCGAAGTAGTGGATCAGGTTGTCGTTGCCGCCGTGGGAGTTGACGATCACAATTTTTTTCAACCCGTTGCGGGCGATCTCACTACAAACATTCTCCAGAAGACGGATGGTCAGGTCCGGTTGGATACCGATGCAGCCCGGCATGTGGCGCGCTTCCAGGATCTGGGTATAAATGAAATCCGGGAATATCACCACCGGTTCAAGCTCGGCGGCGCGGCTGCACAGCTCGTGGCCGATGTACATATCCGTGCCGAGCGGCATATGATGTCCATGCCGTTCGATGCACGAGAGCGGCAGCAGGCAAACGCCTTCTGCCTGTTTGACGGCCTGTGGAAACAGGTCGCCGGTCAATTCTTCCCAACGCATAGGTATTATCCTTTCTGATTTTTGGAATATCCATGAACAGGAGGAAAGTGGGGGTGGGTGGGCGAAGCCCGCCCACACCCCCATGTTTACACCCTGATCATGGTTTTCTAGGTGAGCGGTTCTTTCTCTAAAATGGAAATACTTTCGATGGAATAGGTTTGCGGGAACAGGTCGAATGGAGTGACCTGCACCAGCCGGTAGCCTGCCGCGATGAAATGCGCCAGGTCGCGTCCCAGCGTGGAGGGGTCACATGAAACGTAAGCGATGCGCCTCGGACTCAGGGCCAGCAGCGCCTGCAGGGCGCGTTTGTCCAGGCCGGCACGCGGTGGGTCCAGGATGGCGATATCGGGAGTAACATCCAGGGATGGCAAAACAATTTCTGCCGGCGCCTCGTAGAGTTCGACATTCTCGAATTCGTCCAGATTGACCGCGAAATCCTCGCAAGCCGATGGGGAAGCCTCAATGCCGATCAAGCGACCGGCTCGCCCGGCGAAAAATGCGCTGAACAATCCAACGCCGCAATAAACATCCAGCAGGGTCGTCCTGGATGAAACCGGCAAATGCTCCAGCAGGTGGTCCACCATTTTTTCGGCCATGGCGGTGTTGACCTGGAAAAATGAGGCAGCCGAGACGCGGAACGCCCGCTCTTTTACGGATAGGGTCATGGCAGCCTCACCTGCCATCACGACCAGGTCATCACCCGTCTGATGCACTACCGACAGACCGGTTTCCAACTCGAGTTCAGGCACTTCGGGATTATCGGACTCCAGCACCAGCATGGATTCATCATTCAGACCCAAACGTAAGGCGATGCGTTCCAGCCCCAGGTCAGGATCGAATTCCAGGCTGGGCCAGAGTTCGTTCAGTGCGGCTTCGGGAAGGTGGCATTCCGTTATGGGAAACACACCCCGGCCGTTCGCACGGAAGTATCCCAATTTCCCTGCATGTGTCAAATGGAACTGAACATGGTTACGATAATTCCATTCGGACGGCGAAGCCAGCATCGGCTCGACCGGTGGGTTGGGAATTTTCCCGATGCGCACCAACTGGTCGCGTAAAATGTCGGTTTTATAGCGGAGCTGGGCCGGATAGGGAAGATGCTGATAAGCGCAGCCCCCGCACAACCCGAAATGTTTGCATTTTGGCGGTATGCGCTCCGGCGAGGCTTCCAGCACTTCGACCAACTCGGCGCGCACGTGACCGCGCTTCTCATCTACAATCCGTACCCTGACTAATTCTCCCGGCAGTCCAAAAGGGACAAAAACGGCGCGCCCTTCTGAAATCCGCCCAAGGGCATCGCCGCCGTAAACCAGTTTCTCCAACCTGATGGTCAGCAGGTCTGAGTCATCGCCTTGAGGCTCCGGCTGAATAGTCATGGATGCATGCGCAAGTCCCAGAGCTGACCCAGCGTGGTTTCGAGGCGCGCAGCCAGCCGGTCCGTATTACCGGTGGTCACATCATCCTCATTCTCGAAAACTACAAACGGGATACGCTGGTTTTGGAGTTCCAGGAAACCGTTTTCAGCGGGAGCGAGTTCCGCCCAATCATCTTCCCGGTAGAGTCGTTCGAGTTTATCGTCCGACAAACCGTGCTCGAGGATACTGTCGGGACGCTGCGGGTTGAAACGCCGGCGGTTCTTGCGCAGTGACTCTGCAAACGAAACCCTGACGTAGACCACTGCGGCCCGGCCCAAGATTTCTTCCGATAAGTGCTGGAAAGCTTCCCGGTACCCGCCGTGTTCGCAGCCGCGCGAGAATTCGATCAAGGCGGTGGTGTTTTCGTGGTAAGACGGGTCGCGCAGGCGCTTGTGGTAATCGAGACTGAGCCGTTCGATCAGCAGCTGCCATAATCCGGGCGGATCGAAATAACCCTCAGGATCGGTGTGCAGGCGCGCCATGCCGAGCCTCCGGCTGAGGAGATCATCTTCTTCGAACCAGGTCCACAGCATGGGGAAATCATCCAGCACATCCAGTTCGCCGACATGAAAACGCTTCTGCCGGTCGACTGCGCTGGTATGTTTGAGGAAATCCAAAATCTCACTCTTGCCGGAGGCCGGCCGGCCAATCAGCAAGATGACCTCAAAAGCGTCTTTGCTCATAGCGCCCGCTTGAAATGGGGCAAAAGTGCAACTTCGTTGCCCCCACTTGAGGTTATTTTAGAAAGACGCCCAGCAGTTGGTTCTGGAAGATTGCCAATATAACCAGAACAACCACAAATGAACCGGCCAGGATGCCGATCCGGCGTAATTCACGCTTGGTGTTGCTGTAATCTGGATTGAATTCGGTCGTTTTCGTCACTACGGTAGTAGCCGGGCGGACATACTGACGGGAAACCTGACGCTTAATCTTCTTGCTCATAATTCTCCTAAAAGTATTGAAGTTTTGGTAATTTCTCAACCAGTGGGGAAGGCCCCAGGCTATTGAGAGGCTACAAGTTTTGCGAACACTACGATGCGTTTGTTATCGACCATGTAAGGATAACAACTGATCAGTGTAACGGTCGCGTCGGCGGTGGAGTTCATCACGTCCACCTGCGTCGGAGCAACAATCTGGCTGCCGGTCACGATATAAACGTATTGCTGTTGCGCCGTGAAAACCAATAGCTGGTCACCGGGTTGGAGACGGTCGAGATTACGAAATATCTCGCCAAAAACATCGTCGTGCGCCGAAAGGACCAGGTTACCGGGTTGGCCGGGGTCGGCCGAACCTACGTGCTGTCCGACGCCTTTCTTCAACTGCTCCCAGCTATCGCCCTGTACGATCGGTGCATCCACGCTGATGGCCTGGATCTGAACGCGTATCGCCTGGGCCGGTCCGGGTGTGGGGATGGGCAGGTTGGCGATGGATTGCACCAGCGGCCGCAGGTGTTCCGGAATTTCGGCCTCATTCGGCTGGGCGCCTCCCGGTGCGGTCGGCGGCGTATGGCCGCCCGGCAGGACAATTGCCGTAATCAGCGCGGTAGGCGTCAATGTATCCTGGCGCAGGGCAACCACCACTTCCTGGTTCAATGTTTGCAACAGGCCGAACCAGTTGAGCATCAGACCCGCCAGTCCAAGCACGGCCAGGATTTCGACGGTCAACAATATGGCGTCATACCAGCGTCTTCTTCTCGAAACCGGCGCGGCGCTTACAGGATCCGAATCCTGCCCTTTGACCAGCGGCTGAGTGCGCCACTCCTCCAGCGCCGCCGGCGGCAGGTCCGGGGAGAGCGAGACAGCCCGCCCGCTGCGCCGGAAACGCTCCAGGCGCTTCTGACGTGCGTCGTGGCGCTTGTCGAGCAACAGGCGGCGCAATTCCTGTTCCGAAAGATCTTCGGGGCGCTTCGGGTTGGTCACGGGCGTGATTATACCGCACCTGATGCGCCGTTTTTCGGCGCTGGCGAAGGGCGTTTTTGGCGACTCAAATGCTGTATAATTAGTTTGTCTGGCCCATTGTGCTGATTTACGGCACAACCAATTGTGATAAGGAGGTTTCCATGGCATTCAGTTTTAAAAACACGCGCGGTGTCACCTATTTCCTGCACTCCAAGGTGACCACAACGAAGACCGGCAAGACCCAGACGCTTTTCTTCTTCGCCAAAGAGGCGAAAGCAGGCGTTCTCGATGCGGTACCCCAAGGCTACAAAGTGGCTGAAACGGCAAATGGTTTGCCTGTGTTGAAGAAGGTTTAGCATTGGGATGATTCAAAAAAATGCTCCCCGCAAGGGGAGCATTTGATTTTAAGCAGCAGGTTCCAGAAATCCTCGGGATCGATTCGGTCCGCTTCTAATCTCTGGCGGGAAGGTACAACCTTTCAATATACTCTTTAAGCATCCGGCGGGTGCTGAACTGCGGGATAATGGTCTGCATGGATTTCTTCATCATCACCAACCACTCCAACGGGATGTTATCGGCATTGCGCTCGGTGTAATAAAGCGGGACGATCTGGTTCTCCAAAACGTCGTAAAGGCTCAAGGCATCATCTTCATCCTCGACTTCGGAATCGAGGCCCGGATCCTGGCCGATGGCCCAACCGTTGGAACCGTTATAGCCCTCGCGCCACCAACCGTCCAACACTGAGAAGTTGAGCACGCCGTTCAATGCGGCTTTCATGCCGGAGGTCCCGGAGGCCTCGTTCGGGCGGCGCGGGTTATTCATCCATACATCCACGCCCTGGACCAGGTAACGGGCCAGGTTCATATCGTAATCCTCCAGGAAGACCAATCTTCCGCCGTTTTCGGCTTTCTTAATGATGCGGTACACATCCTGGATGATATGTTTGCCCGGGTCGTCTGCCGGATGAGCTTTCCCGGCAAAAATGATCTGGACTGCGCGGTTGGGGCGGTTGATGATTTCCAACAGGCGCTCAAGGTCACGGAAGACCAGGTCGGCACGCTTGTAGGTGGCAAAGCGCCGGGCAAAGCCGATGGTCAGTACGTAGGGATCGAGCATGATGCCGGAGGCGATGGCCTGGACCGGGTGGTAGCCGCCACTCATCCACCGCTGGCGGGTGCGCTCGAGTGCATAGAAAACCAGCTTGCGTTTAAGGTGCAGCCGGACATTCCATAATTCGATATCCGGGATAGCATCCACCTTCACCCAGATCTCCGGGTCATCGAGATGCTCCAGCCAGCCTTCACCCAGGTATCTGCCCAATAAGACCCGCATCCGGCGGGCCAGCCAGGTGGCGGGGTGGACACCGTTGGTTACGTAGTTGATCGGAACGTCTTCTTCGTTCTGGACGGTGGGCCAAAGGAATTTCCACATGCGGCGGGCTACACGCCCGTGCAGCTCAGAGACCGCGTTGCGGCCATCCGACAGGCGCAGCGCCAGGATGGGCATGCTGAAGGTCTCTCCCCAGGGCTGGTGGCTGCAGGCCAGTTCCACGAACTGGTCGCGGGTCAGGCCGAGTTCGGGCCAGTAGTTGGAAAGGTTTTTGTCCAACAGCCAGAGCGGAAATTCATCGTTCCCGGCCGGAACAGGAGTATGGGTGGTGAAGACGTTGCCGTGACGGGTTTTGGCAATCGCTTCCTCGAAGGTCAGGCCCTTGGCAACCAGTTCATGCGCCCGTTCGAGGGTCAGGAAAGCTGCGTGACCTTCGTTCATGTGCCAGACGTCCGGATCATAACCCAGCGCCCGCAGAGCGCGTACGCCGCCCACTCCCAGCAGGATTTCCTGGGCGATGCGCAGGTCCAGGTCGCTGTAATACAGGCGCAAGGTCAGGTTGCGGTCTGCCGGAGTATTCTCATCCAGGTCGGTATCGAGCAGGTAGAGCGGCACCCGTCCGACCCGCAGCTCCCAGATATTGGCAGTGACCACGCGGTCGGGGAAGTTGACTGTGATGGCGAGCGGTTCATCGGCATCGTTCAGCACCTGCACAACCGGCAGATCCTCAAAATTGAGCAGGTTGTTGACCGACTCCTGCCAGCCGTCCTCAGAGATGCGCTGGGAGAAGTAGCCCTCGGCATACATCAGCCCCACGCCCACCAGCGGCAGGCCCAGGTCGGAGGATTCTTTCAGGTAGTCGCCGGCCAGCATGCCCATGCCCCCGGAATAGATAGGCAGGGTCTCGTGCAGGCCGAATTCCATCGAGAAGTAAGCCGATTGCTGATTACACTTTTCATCATATCTTTGGCTGCACCAGGTCTCTTTGGCATTCATGTAGGCATCGAAATTGGCGAAGACCCGGTCATATATTTCCAGGTAGAAGGGATTTTGCGCGGCGGCGTTAACTTCGGAGCGGCCGACCGAGCGTAAGAAAAGCAATGGGTTATGGTTCAGACGCTCCCAGAGAGCGTAATCAATGCGGTAGAACAAACGCTGGGCGGAAGGGTTCCATGTCCACCACAGGTTATAGGCCAGTTCGCCCAGCCGGTTGATGCGCCTTGGCAGGTCGAAATGGTTGGGGGATTTCGTGCGAAAATTCGGCATAATCATTTCTCCAAGTCGACAATCATACCAAAGAATCAGGCCAGTCCGGGCCAAATATCATACAATTGAAATGCAGCCTTTTAGCCCGTTTTCCCCGCCAGCAGGGCCGCGCCGTGCGTCAACACCCCCCCTGTAGTAGAGCGCCGCCTGCGACAGGCAACCGTAGCCGCTGGCAGCGTAGTATACATTCTTCCATCCGCCACCCCGGTGGACTGCATATATTCTTCCGCGCGGATGGCGATGTTACGCGGATCGTTCTCGAAAATGGCGTGGGTGTCGGCCTCCAGGGTGATGCAGATGAAGGACAGGGTCGGCCCGTCCCAGAAGGGATCGACGAAGGCTGTCCCCAGATCGGGCACGAGCACCATGTCCCCGGCCTTGACGGATTTCAGCCCGACTGCCGAGCCATCGAAGCCGATGCCTTTTTCCATCAACTCCGGCACGAACTGGCTGGAGGGGATGGTCAGATGGTGCCAGCGGCCCCACAGGTCGCAGAATTTCAAATCCACCATCTCGATCTGATTGTCGAGCACGTATTTCTGGGCTTGTTCGAAAGTCTGGAACATTGCGCCTCCGGTTGGCTTCATTTTTAGCACAATGCGCTTATTTTCGGTAGAGGGCGAAAGGGGAGAGGGGTATCCCCTACGGGTACATTATTCGTTCCGCGTATCGAAAAAAAAACGAATACTTTCCACCGCCATGGCTGGTGGTTTTCCTGTCATCTTGCCAAACAATGGATACATTTGGTGGAAAAAGAGGGTATTCGTTTTTGGAAAACAAATAGGGAATTGAGGATTTTCCATGTCGAAAAACAGGGGAGAGACGAGTGAAGGGGTTTGAGTTGTGGTCAGCGGAGACATGCCGTAATCCTGGTAAAAAATTAATCGACAAACAGTAAAACTTTATTAAACCTAGCACATTTGTTCTGGGATGTCAAGGATTTGGTTGACAGGCATTTATCCAGAGATAAAAGTGCAATTGATGAAAAGTGCAATTGATTGACTATTCCGAAGGCGTCTGATAAAATCACGCCCGCACAAGCTGCCCCCATCGTCTAGTGGCCCAGGACGGGGCCCTCTCAAGGCCCAAACAGCGGTTCGAGTCCGCGCTTGGGGGCACCAGTTCGAACGGCTAATACTTTGTGAGAGGCTACCCTGGATTCAGTCCGGGGTAGTCTTTTAATTCACGGACCACAAAAATTAAGCAAGTCCAGTCCATCTGCAAGTTTACACCCACCTTGGTATGAATAACACAAAAAGTTCTACGGGCGCTATAATTTGTCTTGGATTTCTACTACATCAAAACCTTCTTCTTCGTGAAGGATGTGGGATTATCACTTAATCAACCAGGATTTTACGAATATGCCGCGAAAACGACGCCAGAAACGCCAAATAAAAATGATTGCTCCTGCACACCAAAAGCAATCGCGCGAATTTTACCCAGCCGCGCAGGTTATTGCACAGCGCATGGCCAACGGCGGCGAAGAATACCTGAAGCAAAACCTTATCCGGGTGATGACCGATTCGGTCAGACTGGCCAATGAGCCCGAATTCAGGGATCTGTATATGGATGGAAGGAAAGCAGCGCAGATAACCGAGCGCTGGTTGAAAAAGTATGACAAACGCTTGGCAGAAGCCGAGAAAAAAAGTGCGGATGAATATCATGAAACTGCCGATGAAATGAGGATTGAGATCGTTGAAGAGCTGGCAGCCCCTTTATTTCGCAAAGAGGTGGCTCGAAGGCTGCAAGCTCTGATGGATCGGTTGATGAAGGGCAAAGATATCAAAAAGCTGGAAATGGTGATGATGCTCATTCCCGCGCTAGAAATGAAGGGCATCCCTTGGGGACTGTGCGGATTGATCCTGGAGATTTACAACCGAACGATGCAGCGATTCATTCGGGAGAATGATGAAGACCAGGGTGTTTTCGATGCCGTTTCAGAAGCGTTAAAAGCAGAAGGGGAAGAAAATATTGATGTCTTTACCATCCTCAAGCATCCCGACAAGCTGGAACAGGTTGGTAAAAAAATATTGGAGGAGCAACCAGGCTTACGCCAGCGCGCCGAAAAACAGGCATTGGAAATGGAGAAGGCATTTGAGGATGCAGTAGGGCAAGGTGAAGTGGAATTAAGCTTATTCTCCGAAGAGGAGCTGACGCTGCCCTTCCAGCGTATTGAAAAAGAGCTGGGTAAGCCCTTCGCGCAGGTGCAGCCATCTGAAGAAATGAGCGGGCGCATTATTGAGGCCATTCGGCAGGCTATTATCGAGATCATGACCCCGGAGCGTTTTTGTCGTTTTCGCGAGGATATGGAAAAGACGGCAACCAACTGGTTGCAAGCACGCCAGAAATGGGGCGCCATGCTCAAGTTTGAACTTGACTATTTGGATGGCGATCAATACGAAGAGAATAAATTCATCCTGGCTGCTTTTATCGGACAGATTTATCGCTTGGGTAGAGAGCACAAACCAACAACGAAAAAGAAGAAACGCCGTTGAAAAAGGATTCTTAGAGGCACTTGTAAACTTATGAGGAACCGACACCGTCATTCTAAGAAAACATCAGCCACCTCTCAGAACCCGGTTACAACCCTGGAAGTCGGAGATTCTATTGTGGTCAAGCCGGGCGTCAAAGACCCTAACTACGGTTTCGATATCGGCGGCTGGCAAGGACGAATTACTGAGATCGAAACCTACCAGCCGGGCCAGGTGACTATTATGTTTCAGTGGGATAGCCTCTCGCTCAAACACATGCCGGCCTCTGCAATCCGTCGCAGCGAGGAAGATGGATTGGATTGGACAATCATGGGATTGTACCTGGAAGAAATAGGGAAGGCCGAGCCTCGTGACACGCAAACTGATGTAGACAAGATTATCGAAGAGCTCTCAGCAGTGCACAATTGGGATTACTTGGGCAAGCAGGGCCGGCGGATTCATAAGGTATTACAAAATGTTGGCGAGGATGACGAGCTGGGAACATTTAAAACCTGGCAAGAATACCTCGAAGCACATCTCAAGCTGCCATTTGATGCGGTAGTGTCAGAATTCCAGGAACGCGGCCCCCTGCAAGCTGGCGATATGGTGAAAGTCATTGGCTTCGAAGGTTTGGAAGATCTCTATGGAGTGTTGGTAAATATCAAAGCCGGGGGCAATGCCTATGTTTTTCCCCTGTGTGATTTGAAAGCGGCTAACGAGAGGTCGGCAAATTTTCCATTGACGGATGATTATGCTGTCTGGTTTGCCAACCATTGAGAGTATTATCACAGGAGAATACAGAATGGTAAAACCTGGCAGCAAAGATCGCAAAGCCAGTATCTTGATCACTGGCCTGGAACTGGAGGAACTCCAGCGTTTTGTCTGGATGATGGCAGAAAGCTTCGGTTTGGATCGCCGCATTGACAATTACAAGGGTACGCGGCCCATCGGTTTATGGCGTTGGGATATTGAATGCCTGGTAGAAGTGATTGATTCCGTGCTCGATGATCCTGAATACTACCCAACCCAGGATACTATTGAATACCTTGCGCTTAAAACGCTGCGTGAACGGCTCCAAATAGAGGAAGAGATCTTAACTGCGGAGGTGCGAACGCTACGACGGTGAATAAAAGCTATTCATCACCTGAATAATAGTGAATTGAGATATAGTTGCCAAGAGATGGACAACTGCTTCTTTCAACCATCCCCTCTCAACTTTGTATTATACCTATATAAGGTAGCCCCTTGGGGGCACTGGAACATAGATTCCATACGGTACTTTCATGTTTTAATACGCTCTCTCGTCAGGGCGAATTTTTTGCATGTGCTGTATCGATAGATAATTATCCCAATATATTGAATGCCCTATTTGAATATTTTTGAAGCTCTGGCACAACCCCTGTTGCAAGCATGGAACGGATCATGCTTACAATTTCTTTTGAAGGAATGTCTTTGTTACTGTGATACCAGTGGATGATAGTTCCAAGGATGGCAGATATTCCGAATTCAAAAATGTACGAGGTGTGAATATCATTTTCTGGCAATCCAAAAGCCCCCTGTATGGCGGAACGCATAACAGCTTTCATCTTTTGAGCAAAATAAGGGTCACCATTTTCTCCCAAGAGAACGCCTAAATATTCCCCCTTTGCTTCGTACACATCTGCCAGCTTTTGGATGATGTCATCGTTTAGTCCATCTTCCAAGCTGTTCAAGATCTGCCCTTTCAGGTATTCCAAGAGAAACTCTTCCAATTGGTTCAATACGTCATAAATATCCACAAAGTACTCGTAGAATGTACTCCGATTGTATCCCGCCTGGGCGGTGATATCTTTGATGGTGATGTGTTCGTTTTTTCTCTGGCGATACAGACTCCAGAAGGCTTGGATTAATTTCTCTCTCGTTTGCGCCGTAATTTCGGGTTGCTTTTTCATACTCTTTGTCTTCTGCTCGCAGTAATTTTCCGACAATGCGAGGCTGATTGTCTGTTGATATTCGGTTATCACTGGATTATACTTTTATTATCCGACGGCATGTTGGATAATCAGTAACAAAGGCGAGTACGGATTTCCTGTGAAAAAACCGGTGCTACACGTTTCACTCCGAAAATTCACATAATAAAAGGTGGTTTACTATGAAATTCTTTAGAAGGCATTGGTATGACATCGGCGGGATTATGGCGCTTGGTGCGATTGCCTATCTGGTCATCTTTTGGAACCAGATGGATATGCTGGTTCGCTTGTTACTCATGAGCTTTATTGCCTTCCTGGTGCATCAATATGAGGAATACGGTTTTCCAGGAGGAGAACCGGCAATCTTAAATATGGCATTAGGAGGAAGTAATATTCCTGACCGCTATCCATTGAACCAGAATTCTGCCATGATTACCAATGCAATCAGTGGATGGATAATCTATTTGCTGCCATTGTTTTTTCCCCATCTTATCTGGCTTGGGCTGGGGCCGATGTTAATGGGCCTTTCGCAGTTTATAGTTCATGGCGTTGTTACGAACATTAAGCTGAAGTCGATCTATAATCCCGGCCTCGGTGCCGTGGTATTCTTGCATTTCCCGATTGGAATATATTACATCTATTACATCATTTCCAATGGACTGGTGCAGGGAACAGATTGGATCCTGGCTATTGTCTATATGGCATTCATTGCTGGATTTATTCTCAATTTCATGACCTATAAAGTGCTGGCCAAACGCGATTCGAAATACCCGTTTGACGATGTTGAAATGCGACGGTTCAATGTTGCAGAGAAGCTTGAACGCCTGAAGGCTGGCAAGTCGAGTTAGTAGAGGTAAGTAGTTCACATAACTTGTCTCTGCAACAGAATTGCGTACCCTCTCGCCATTCTATTATCCGTATATACAGTATCCCCTTGGGGGCACTCTCACCTCCATTAGGAGACCTAGGCCCAAACCCACTGGGTACGCTGCGCTCAGCGGTTCGCCCGTTCGCCACTTCGTGGTGCAGGCCGGGTGCCCTGATAGTACTCAGGACAGGCAGGCGAGTCCGCTTGCCCCTGACGGGGTGCAAAGAACGCGATGGGCACGCTCATATACGGGTGTTAGCAGGGCTATCACGGTTGAATGAACCGGATGACCATGCAAACGACCCGTTTTGTTTTAACCTGGGAATACACCCACCTCCCCGGGATACTCCCAACGGAAACATGGGTGATGAAGAAAGTCGCCACCATCCGCCTCCCCACCTTTTAATATCTATGGACTTGCCAATCCCCAAATTCGCTAATAGGCATCTTTGGGGATGGCAGGGAGGGGCTATATGTTGTTCAAACTCGTAATCGCTTAGGCGCTAGGGAGACTCAACCTACCGCTTTCTTCACGAGTGCGGCAATCCTTGCCTCCTCGGTGGCAGTCAACTCCTTCAAGGCGTAACGGGTCGGCCACATGGCGCCTTCATCGAGGTTCGCCGCATCATTGAAGCCGAGCTCTGCGTACCGCGTGTTGAACTTCTCCGCGTATTGGAAAAAACAGACGATCTTGCCGTCCTTGGCGTAGGCGGGGAAGCCGTACCAGGTTTTCGGCATGAGGGCCGGTGCGCTGGCTTTTATGATCGCATGCAGCCGCTCGGCCATGGAGCGGTCCGGTTCCTTCAACGCGGCGATCGCCGCAAGCACGGCCTTTTCGCCTTCCTGCCTATCCTTGGAGACGCGCGCTTCTGCCTTCAGCTCCTGGGCACGCGCCTTCACCGCAGCTTTTTCCTGGTTTGTGAATCCTGTGGTCTTCTTTGTGGTGCTGGTACCTGTGTTCATGAGAATCTCCTTATGGCTAATGTTTCCGGTAAAATCCTTGCATGTCCATAGAGTGCGTGCAAGTGAAATAAGATTTGTTACTGGAGGGCTCAGGCGTCCTGAATGAGCCCGATGATGTTTCCGTCGGCATCTCTTACACTTGCAATCAACCTTCCGCCACCGACATCTGTTATCTTCCGCAAGGTTTGTGAGCCGGCCTCCAGGAGAGATTGCAGACTCTGCTGGATGTCATCGACATGGTAAAAAGCCGTCATTCCGGCTTCGGGGCTGTTCGGAACCAATCCAATATCCTGGTCTCCAACCTTGAAGCCAATGTAATATGGCTGATCCCCATATGGATCCACGCCCAGGAGCGTGCGGAATTGCATCTTCGCCCGAGCCATATCCTTGACAGGATAGATGATTGTTTTGACACCTTTGTTCATATGAATCTCCTATACTTGTAAATTTTACCAATTAGTTATATAATAAAGATACTCTAAAATAAAGATAATGTCAAGAGGCATGGATATGGCAGACCCAAAAAAGATAGACCTGATGATCCGCACCAATGTGGCGGCCAGGGAGTATGGCATTCAGTTGAGGTTGTATCGCAACATGATTTTCGAAAAACTGGGCGTCAATGGCACCGACATGGAATGTCTTGGGTATTTATTATCCAAACGCATTTCCACCCCCACCGAGCTTGCCAAATATACTGGCCTCAGTTCCGGTGCGACGACCGCGATGCTCGACCGGCTCGAAAAGGAGGAGTTTATCGAACGCCGGCCCAATCCGGATGATCGCCGCGGAACACTCATCGCTCTCGCGAAATCAGGAAATGACAGAGTGGCCCCGTGGTATGCGCCAGTGGGAAAAGCACAAGAACAGCTCATTTCGAATTACTCAGAAGATGAACTGCAATTGATCTCGGGCTTCTTTGAAAACTATGCAAAAATATGGGAGCAGGAACGCAAGAAACTCGAAAAGTCATAAGTAACAAACAAATCAAAATCTCTTCAATTCAATTGCGATGAACACCCCTCTCCCAACTTTCTATTATCCGTATATAAAGCAGCCCCTTGGGGGCACTACCTCCCGCCGAAAAGGCGGGTTTTGATTCACGGGCGCTCTCATCTCCATTCAGGAGACCCAGGCTCAAACTCACAGGGTAGGCTGCGCTCAGCGGTCCCCAAAGGGGATGCGATCGCCGACGGGGACGATGTATAATCCGCTTATCAATGGAATATCCAGGAAGGATTTTATAATGTCTTTCGAGCCATTTTATGAACGATTTCAAGAGTTGGCAGCGACTGAAACACGAAGCCTAACAATACTTGAGCCGAACGGTTTCAATTTGGCCGCCGATAAATATACCTTATTGGAACTATACTGTAATGACAAAAAATGCGATTGTCAGCGAGTTATGTTTGATGTTATCTCTGAGAAAAAAAATAAACTCGTTGCTGTGGTTGCTTACGGCTGGGAAAGCGAGGCATATTACTATAAATGGTTCGGCGGTTCGGATCGCTCATTAGCCAGTTTAGCTGTAAAAGAAATGCACGGAATTTCTCTCAATTTGGGCAGCCAACAATCCGAATTGGCGCCTGCGATTCTGGAAGTGGTGCGGTGGACGCTAAATGATCAGGCGTACCTGGAACGGCTCAAACATCATTATCAGATTTTTAAGGCGAACGTGGAATCAAATCACTTTCGGGAACCCATCCCTGTGACACCGGCAAGCGGATCTTTTTCAAGGCATAGGAAACGTCGCCATGCGCACGCTAATGGTGATTGACCGCTGTTTACGGTGCTCAGGCCGGGCAAAGATATAATCTGTCTTTTTATGTAGATAGCCCGTGTCAATATTCCTGGCGCATTAAAAAATATGACCGATATTAAAGCCATCTATCAAATCAAGGTGACATTGGTTGGTTCAAAACCGCCCATCTGGCGCAGAATCCTGATAGCGGGTACGACAACGCTGAGCCAGTTGCATAACATTTTACAAATCACGATGGGCTGGAGCAACAGTCACCTGCATTTGTTCAAAGTTGGGGAACAGATTTATAGTGATCAGGAATATGATGAAGATATCGAATATGGAACCAAAAGCGAAAAACGCTATCGGCTGGAGCAAATCGCCCCTGAAGGTGGCTTCAGATTTCGGTATGAGTATGACTTTGGTGACAGTTGGGAGCATGCTCTTCTGGTGGAGAAAATCCTGCCTGCCGAAAAAGGAAAACGTTATCCGGTTTGCCTAGCCGGCAAACGCGCCTGTCCACCCGAAGACGTGGGCGGTATCTGGGGTTATGAAGAGCTGCTTGGAGCTATAGCCGATCCAGGTAATAAGGAAAACCGCGAGCTTCTCGATTGGATCGGGGGCAAATTCAATCCCGAAGCATTTGACATGAATAAGGTGAATGAGAGCTTGAGTCACTTGAAGCGCGCTCGACTAAGAGAAGCTGGAGAAGCGACGGAACCTATTTCTGCAAGGATTAGAGCCAAATACGAGGATAGGGTTATTGCCTGGGCGCAAAACCTCACCCAGGAGCAGACTGATGGATTTATATCCCTGGCGTTGTTACATGACATGCAGACGTTCATAGACTATCTGCTTGAGAACCGAACCGTTGGCACGCAATCGACCGGCAACTTACCGCTCAAGGCAGTGCGCGCCATATGCTCTCGTTTCGTAGTTCCTCCGGCGCTGGATGAAACCATCGGTGAGCATATCTATAAGTTGCGCAGCGAAGATGATGTAAGGCTACTCTTCTATATCCATATCCTGGCAGAGGTAAGCGGGCTGGTAACAGTAGGCTCTGGTCGCGTCTGGAAGGTTACTGAGGAAGGAGAAAAATATTCTCAACTATTGCCATCCATTCAAACCCTTCTCTTGTTGGATCGCTGGTGGAATCTTGCCGATTGGACAATGGGCTTCCCATTTTCAGGGTTCAAGGCGGGGTTACCGATTGATTTTGGCCAAATTACCCTTTCTTGCCTCCTTAACATGCCGGCTGGAAAAACCAACCCGTATGACGTCTTTGCCGATGACTTAATCAAACAAAGTGGCCTGATCTGGCCGATTGAAAATCAGGTCTCTGCCAGGGACATTCTGCATTCGGCGATTGAGCGCATGGTGATAAATCCCCTGGTTGGATTTGGCGTATTGGAATGCAGCTATTCCACAAAAATAATAGGCAGCTCTGGTTTTAAGAAAATAGCTACAATCCGCTTGACGCCGATAGGTAAGGAGATGCTTGAGTTAGTAGAGTGATTAGCAAGTAAAGCGGAGGCGATCACATGGACTTAAAAGTATTCATCACCAACCGCGAAGCCGTATGCAGCGAATGCGGTGAACAACTTGGATCTCATGCCTGGGTCACACTGATCGAAGGAAAAGGGGCGCTATGTCTCCCTTGTGCCGATCTTGATCATCTGGTTTTCCTTCCATCGGGCGATTCGGCACTGACCCGGCGTTCAGGAAAGTATTCAACATTATCAGCAGTTGTGCTGAAATGGAGTCGTGCCCGAAAGCGCTATGAGCGTCAGGGTATTCTTGTGGAAGAAGCCGGGCTTCAACAGGCCGAGCAGGAATGCCTGCAGGATGCCGATGTGCGCACTCGTCGTCAGGAACGTGAAGCCGAGCGCCGGGGCGAACAGGACCAGGAGTTTATTGCGCGTTTCGCGAAACGCGTGCGGGAGCTATATCCGCATTGTCCTGCCAAACGTGAACAGATTATCGCTGAGCATGCCTGTCAGAAATACAGCGGAAAAGTTGGTCGGTCTGCTGAGGCCCAGAGATTGGACGATAGTACCATTTTACTGGCGGTAGTTGCTCATATTCGACATAGGGAAACCGATTACGATGAATTTCTTATGCAAGGATTGGATCGCTGGCTGGCGCGTGCACGTGTGAAAAGTAAGATTGATGGGGTTTTGGAAAATTGGAAGACGGGAAATTAAGTCTATTTCAACAGAACGACTCACAATCCAGCCTTTTCGACCCTTCCCAGTAAAGCCGGACGGTTGGCAGCTTTATTTTTAAGCTCAGCTAATCTATCTTGAAATTCGGGAAGGCGACCCTGGTAAAATGCCAGATCACGCAAGTCGACCAATAATTTTGTAGTCTGATCATACATAGGTTCCATTCAGTATTTACGCGCCATACCCTTTCATACCCTTTCATACCCTTTCAGGGCACAGGTGGCACAGGTGGCACAGACTGGCTGGGTTGCCAGCCGCTTAACGGCGTAACCTGGATCTGCATCGAAAGAGCATAGGCAGTTGCCACGTCGCTGTCGTTTTCGACCAGTGTGCGGCCGAAAACAAGCACCGAATTTTTCGGCGAAGAAATCTGTGTCATTCCCTGCGGCACAGCTCCTTGCCAGCCTGGACCGCTGATCAGGTAATCGCCGGCCTTGGTTCCCGTGGTGCGTTTGCCGACGTAGGCAAAAACGGTGTTTTTCGACGGATCCGTGAACTGCACGCTGTAGTAGCGGCCGGCCATATCCGGCACGTGCAGGACTTGCGGTCCTTTGGAGAGATCGAGTACGCCACCCGTCATGAGCGTATCGTGGTTCACGCCGGTGGTCGCCAATTTCGAGGCCGAGGCGGGCGCGTGGAGGGGATCCGCAAAGAGTGCCTGGGGCTCCGTAAAGAGCGTATTGACGGGGATGGGGCCGTCGATACCCACGAGCACGCCTCCGATCATGAACAGCGTTCACCACTGGGCGGTTCAGGCTATCGGCCCCCTCTCAACTTCCCGTTCTCCCTAATACGGCATCCCCTTGGGGGCACCAAGAAGAAATCCGCCATAAAGGCGGATTTTAAGTACCAGCTATCACACGACGGTTTACTTACTGGCGGCTCAATGGACGGTACCAACGGCGGACTTTTATCTATACTAACGTGGGTGATAAAATGGCGAAAAATTCGGAGGTGCGGTGTTGTTATGATTGATACAATAAATGCAATCGTCTTCGCAGTGCATAACGTCGAGGAGTGTGCTCTTTTCTACCGGGACAAGTTGGGTTTCAGGTTAGATCAGTTGGAACGGGATGAAGCCTACCTGACCTTAGGGTCGAGGGGTGGAATCGTACTCGCTCTCAAATCCATGGACCTGGTTGCAGAGCAAATCTCTCAGGAGCGGATAAGACCACGACAGGAAAGTGTCAAGACGAATCATTGCGTAGTTTTCGTGACCGACTTGGACGCCGAATACAATGACCTTCTACACAAAGGAGTCCATTTCATCAATCCGCCGAAATCGCAGGAGGGTGGATGGCGAACGGCGCACTTTGAGGATCCAGATGGCAATTTATGGGAAATCGCTCAACGCCCCAGCCATTGAGGCTATCTGGTGTGTGCAAGAATTGTGCCACGTCTGCCTGTTATTTATCGATCTGCTTGACTTAATCGGAATGACAAATTGCCGGTCAACTTAAGGAGGGCTTTGTTAGCCAGGGTTTTCCTACCGGCCTAATTGTACGGTTCGAGTCCGCTTGCCCCTACCGGGGTGCAAAATACATGAGGAACTTACGAAATCTCGGAGTTTAACTCCGAGATTTCGTGTTAAAATAGTGACATGATTAAGCGCCCAAAATATCTGGAATATCTTAAAGCAGCGACTCGCCGCGCCCCTGTCACAGCTTTGCTCGGGCCACGTCAGGTTGGAAAAACGACCCTCGCCCATTTATTTGCCGGAAATCAATCGGCTACGTTTTTTGATTTGGAATCCGTTCCGGCTCAGCGCCAGTTGCAAAATCCAGAACTTGTTCTTGGCAACCTGGAAGGTCTGGTAATCCTGGATGAAATCCAACTTATGCCTGAATTGTTCGGCACTCTGCGAGTATTGGTGGATCGTCCAGGACAAAAGGCACGCTTTATTATCCTGGGCAGCGCCTCGCCGGACATCATTCGAAATGCCTCAGAAACCCTGGCCGGGCGGATAGAATTTGTGGATTTGGCCGGATTTGATTTATCTGAAGTTGGGAGTTCCAACTGGCAATCGCTTTGGTTGCGAGGCGGATTCCCGCGTTCCTATTTGGCCGAATCCGAATTGGACAGCCTGACCTGGCGGGAAGGGTTTATCCGCACTTTTTTGGAACGCGATATTCCGCAACTTGGCATTCAAATCCCCGCTACTGCAATGCGGCGGTTCTGGACCATGCTAGCCCACACCCACGCTCAAACCTGGAATGCATCCGAACTCGGGCGCGCAATGGGGTTATCCGATAAAACAGTGCGCAGCTATCTGGATATTCTCACCGGGGCATTTATGGTCAGACAACTCCAGCCCTGGTACGAGACTACCAGCAAGCGTCAGGTTCGCGCTCCTAAAATTTACCTTCAGGATAGCGGTCTTCTTCACAGCCTGCTCAATATTCAGGATATGAACAGCCTTTACGGGCATCCCAAGGTTGGGGCTTCCTGGGAAGGATATGCGATCGAACAAATCCTTCAAATCATCCGCCCATCAGAAGCCTACTTCTGGGCCACACACAGCGGAGCTGAATTGGATTTGCTTTTCTTCCATAAAGGGAAACGCTACGGCATGGAAGTCAAGTTCAATGAGGCGCCTGAAATCACCCGTTCCATGCAAACCACATTACATGATTTGAAACTTTCATACTTGTGGGTGATCTATCCTGGGTCAGAAGCGTACCAGGTTGATAAGCAGATCTCAGTCTTGTCGCTGCAAAAAATTCCCGACCTCGTTCTCCAACTCAAGTAAAAGCATACCCTCTCGCCTTTGTATTATCCGTATAACCAGCAACTCCTTGGGGGGACCAAATTCCCGCCGAACCAGGCGGGTTTTGATTGCGGGGCGCTCTCAACCCCCCGTCCGCTTGGAGCCGGTGTTGGGCGGCTTTTGGTTGAAACTTATTCCAACTTCTCCAGGTCTGCTAAATCTTGTAATCTGCCTGTCGCTTTCTTATTCTTTCGAAGATTTTCGCGATCAATGAAGTTAACATTAACCCCGTCAATTTCTACCGACAATCGCTTATCGTAACATTCGTGGAATGTGATTCCTGACAAGGTGGTAATAATGTCAATCCGGTTTGGAGCATAGCCTAATTGAATGACTTGATCTTCTACAAGGAAATCGCTTTCCTTCAATCCCAATGCTGCGAAACCGAATTGTGCCAATGTTTCTACTATGTGATTTGCGTTTTCCTGTGTTAATTCGATCCAGATGTCGATATCTTTCGTATATCGCGGGTACCCATGTAGAGCGACAGCATATCCCCCTACCACCAAGTAATGAACCTGATTATCGTT
Source organism: uncultured Chloroflexia bacterium (assembly GCA_963776475.1). Lineage (GTDB taxonomy): Bacteria > Chloroflexota > Anaerolineae > Anaerolineales > Villigracilaceae > UBA877. The sequence continues at coordinate 159,293 of CAVZMZ010000006.1, read as the reverse complement.
TAGTAATTGAATAAACTCTTTGAAGTCTTGATTGAGCATTACTCCTCCACCGGTTATATTCCGCCCGAATCTCTTCAAGAGCAGAGAGACGATCACTAAAGGATTGGGATTGCCAATAATCAAAATCACTCTTTTGATTGTGAAGCGAGGAGATTTTTACGACAGGTTGAATACTTCTTGATGAACTTCTTATTTTCTTGGTCATAACCTTATTATATCCGTTATAGAATTCGTGGATTGAATCTTTCCAGCGGCCTAATTGTTTGGTTTTTGCTAAGGACGGGCAGCTCGACAAAAGTGACGTGATTTCACAATCAAGGTTGCTAGCAGCGTATCTATAGGCGGGTGCATCCGCTCATCGCTGGAGCCTGTGGGTCGCTTTTGGTGCGATAGGTTCAGTCGAGCATTCATTTTTGAATAAGGACATATATTGCGATGATCAAGCTCAGATCTGCTGCTAAATGCATTAGGACGGGAATTATTAGCCCTGCATATCTCTGCGCGATTTGACGCCATGCCCATGCAACTCCCAGGAGGATAAGAAATTCAAGAATCAACAATGGCCAGGATAGATAACGCGATAAGACAATTGGATGATATCCGGCATAACAAATGTCGCTAAGAGTTATTCCTTTTGTAGATTCAGCAAGATAGCCGCGCCAGTAATATTCTTCCAGAAAAGGGTTGACAATTGAGTAATAGGGAATAAAGAGAGTCCATCCCCAACCTTGTAAACCTTGTCGAGCCAGCAAAGCTGCCAGGTTATTGGGTAAACCAATGCTATTGGCAGATGCCAGTAATATGACACCAGTAGCAAGTCCGGAAATGATTGCGAGTAGTATGGGTAGTAATTTTCCACCCATAATTAATTCCCTGGCTCTGTAGCCTTGCTTCCCTAGAATTAGGAATACTCCTATCCCCAGGTGATACAGAATAATTGCCATCCAGGCATTGTTGGCGATGAGTAATCCAATGCTAACGGCGACGAAAGGAACCAGATACGCTATTTTTTTGATCTGGTCTGGTCTTGATATCATGGTAGTTACGTTGACTTAGCCACTTTTTCGAGTGCGATTTCGGCGTTGCTTTTGGCCTTGCGCGCGCTTTGCCTGCCCGGTATATGGTTTTTCCAAGACTGCTCCATTGCGATTGCCACCGGCCTGGGGCTTCTCACGTTGCAATGCCTCGTAAGCTTCGAGTGTCTGCCTGATTTGACGTCGTTTCGCCTCCGGTATGATCTGGACGAACACGGCCACGACTACACCGGTCCAGAGCGACCAACCGAGCGCGTGGAGCAGGTCAGCCAAGAGTCCAAGAAATCCGCCCGGCGCCGACGATAGAAGAAAGTACCCACCTACATGAGCGACCAGACCGACCACAAAGCCAATCACCAGGCTCTCGTACAGAATGCGCTGCCCTGAGACGGACTGCCTCAGCTCCGTCACGTGCTCCTCCATCCATGCCAGCACCCATTCATCGTTAAACATGGGTGGGATGCCTTTCGATTCCTGGCTTTCAGTCATTGTCGCACCTCCTGCTATAAGTTTGCCCATTCTGTGTTCACGTAATCCCACTACAATCCAGCGGCGGAAACACAAAAGGGAAGGGCTTAATAGATTGGCTCAACTGCTCATGTTGAGATATAAACAATCCGCAAAAAACATTCATAGTCTACAGCAGCGCCAAACCTTTTCAGGGTTTGGCATTTGCAGCCGGGCAATGGCGCTGGGCCAATACACAACCGTTAAATTAAAACTGAACTCAAAGCAACTGTAGCTGCGCAATCACTGCGACGATAATGATCCAAACGATATAAGTGACCACATTGAATCTATTTGGCCAACCCATGTAGACAGGAGGGTGACCGGCCTCGCCGACCTTGGGATCTTTAGTCCTGGAGATGATGATGGTTGCAAAATAGCTAACCACCCCAATCCAGGCCAAGACTATTCCGAATATCAATGAACCCTGATACGCTGACCACAGCGGATTGTGGAGCAAACTGCGGACCGCCAACGTCGCGGCAATCGGGAAAGTGAGAATGACAATCGTTCCGCAGATCGTATGAATGATATTGATCCAATTCTTTGTTTGCTCAGTAATCGGATCGGTCTTAAAGACCCCGGCGCCAAACAGAGCCGTCACGATCAAAACGAACCACCATCGGCTGATCGTTCCACTAATTGGCTGTAAATAAGACCAAATGGTGATCAGGAGGGCAAGAACGCTTGCGCCCCAACAAAAAAATGCCAATCTCATCATCCAACCGAAACGTCCGATCTCATATTCACTGATCATGCGCCAAGCTGGATCGAGTTCCCGTTTGAGAAAATGAAGCAGGAGCAGTATGATGAGGAAAAGGGCTGCAAAAACAATCGATGCATATGCAGATATCACGATTTATTCGTCCTTGCCAGGTTACCCAACCATATCTCTTATAAAGCAGTCCAAAATGTAAATACATTATAAGTTACAAGAAGGATACAGTAACCTATGACCTCTGTTCTTGTACCCGATCCTGGATACGGGAATACCGAAGTCTGCCTGAACGGGCATGTCGCCTGTCTGCAATCCGCCAGACGCCGAAACCGCCGTCCGCCTGCGTACTTGGCGGGGTAGGAGCCGCTTACCCGAAAGCGCGGCGGAATGCCCGCACTTATCCGGTGCATGCGGTATTGGGCTGTGTTTACGGTTCTTCTTTCCCTAAAATCGTATATCTTATTTTCTCAAGCAACTGATAATCCCATATCTGTATTTCGTAACTAATCTTTAGCGCCTTATACTTTCGATGAATTTGTTCTATCATCGAAAATGGGAAAACCTTATTATGGTCGTGTAGAACAACATGATCATTTACATCTCCCCGGCACTCTATTCCAGATTCCACCGCCTTTTTCCAATATGCAGCGAAACTGTCGTTCAGGGTAAATGTTATGTTCTTTGTGTCCTCGACATCCTGTATCTTAACCATCAGTATTTGAGGCTCTATTTCATCCTGCCGCGTTCTTTGTTGTCCTAATTCTATGGCTTTTTGCTTTGTAATGTTGGGGTAAAGATAAAAGTACACAGGGATCTTTTCCTTCAAGCTCCCGTATTCTTGAGTGTAGCCCTCATACAATTCCTTTTCGACGAACTGTCTTCTTTTCAAATAAGCATTACGCTCGCTTTGTGAGTATCTTCCCCAAAACCACCTTTTTTGGGATGACATTATGTTGCAAATTTCATCCATCTGGGAAATACCTGCCATGGTGATCGTCTTGAAAAGGTGCTCTTGGTCATTGAAGAAATGAATAAAATACTGTAGGTCATTATCCATATTTTCATCATCCCTTTTTACACAGTCCAACGGATTGGCTCAGGTACAGCGGTGGGACAAACAAGAAGCCAGGATTATTATCGCGCTACTTCTGGCCAGATGCGTGTCAGTTGCAATTATTCGTTTAATTAAAGTACAGCTTAATATTGTATACTTTATTTATGCCCGCGCCAATTTTAGCTACCAAGCTGTATATCCCCCCGCCCCGCTCCGGGGTCGTCCTGCGCCCGCGCCTGATCGAGCGGCTGAACGAAGGTCTGGCGACGGGTCGCAAACTGACGCTCATCTCCGCCTCCGCCGGGTTTGGCAAAACCACGCTGGTCAGCGAATGGGTTACAAGTTGCGGACAACCGGTCGCCTGGCTCTCGTTGGATGAAGGGGATAACGATCCCGCACGCTTTCTGACTTACCTCGTCGCGGCTTTACAGACGATAAGGGCGAATATTGGAGAGGGGCTGCTGGGTGTGCTCCAATCCCCTCAGCCGCCGCCAATCGAATCGATCCTGATAGCCTTGATCAATGAAATCACCGCAGTCCCGGACCATTTCGTGCTTGTCCTGGACGACTATCATGCGATTGATTTCAAAACCGGTTGACAAAGTCCTCACCTTTCTACTCGAGCACCTGCCGCCGCAGATGCACCTGGTCATCACCACCCGTGAGGATCCTGACCTGCCCCTGGCCCGCTTGCGCGCCCGTGGCCAATTGACCGAGCTGCGCGTCAGCGACTTGCGCTTTACCCCCGCCGAAGCCGCCGAGTTTCTTAACCAGATGATGGGCCTGAACCTCTCCGAGGAAAACATCACTGCGCTGGAAACCCGCACCGAGGGTTGGATTGCTGGACTGCAATTGGCTGCGCTTTCCATGCAGGGACATCAAGACGTCACCAGCTTTATCCAATCTTTCACCGGAAGCCACCATTTTGTGTTGGATTACCTGCTTGAAGAAGTCTTGCAACAGCAGTCCGAAAGCATCCAGACCTTCCTGCTGTGCACATCGATCCTTGACCGTCTATGCGGACCGCTTTGTGACGCTGTCTTGGGTTCTTCTTCTGCTTCCGGGCAGGAAACCCTGGAATATCTCGAACGGCCAACCTGTTCATTGTCCCGTTGGATAACGAGCGACGTTGGTACCGCTATCACCATCTCTTTGGCGATTTGCTGCGCCAGCGCCTGGGAAAACCCAAAGAATTCGTTGAATTCCACCTGCGCGCCAGTCAATGGCATGAAGAGAACGGAGACCTGGGCGCGGCGTTTCAGCACGCCATCGCAGCCGGGGATTTTGTCCGGGCGGCGGGGTTGGCTGAAGCGGCCTGGCAGGGCATGAATGAAAGTTTCCAGTCTGCCACCTGGCTGGGTTGGGTGAAGAAGCTGCCAGACAAGCTGATTCGCACCAGACCTGTGCTCTGTACCCAGATTGCCCAGGCATTTACGGATACCGGCGAGCTGGAGGCCAGCGAGTTGCGCCTGCAGGACGCTGAACGATGCCTGGATGGTTCGGAATTAGCGAACGAAGCGCAGCTTAAGCCCCTGCCAGCGATGATCGCTTTGACCCGCGCCTACAACGCCCAGGTGCAGGGCGATCCCGCTGCAACGGTGAAATACGCCGAACTGGCGCTCCAACTCATCCCCGAAGATGACTTTGACCGGCGCGCCCGGGCCATCAATATATTGGAGGTCACCCACTGGGCCAGCGGCAACCTGGAGTCGGCCATCCGGGGGATTGGTGATTGGATGGAGAGCATGACCCAGCTGGGTAATCACGTCTTCGTGGTTGCCAGCGCCTTTGCTGTAGCCGACATGCTGGTGGGCCTGGGGCGCCTGAGCGAGGCCGAGCGGACCTATCAGGATGCCTTGCAGCTGGCCGCCCAACACGGCCCGGAGGCTGAACACATCACTGCCCACCATCATCTCGGCCTGTCCATGATCTACCGTCAGCGGGGAGATGACACCCTCGCCGCTCATCACTTGAAACGAGCCGCCGAATTGGGTCTGCAAACCACCCTGGTGGATTGGCTGTACCGCTGGCATGTGGCCCAGGCCCAACTGAAAGAGGCCGCAGGCGATCTGGAAACCGCCCTGGCCCTGCTCGACGAGGCCAAACGGGTCTATATCCAAAGCCTCGTGCCTGACCTGTGCCCCATTGCGGCCCTGAAAGCGCGCATCCATCTCAAACAGGGGCGGCCCGATAAAGCCCGGGCGTGGGCGGCAGAACGCGGGCTTTCGCTGGCAGATGAAGTCAGCTACTTGCATGAGTTCGAGCACCTCACCCTGGCCCGGCTGGAAATCGCCAACCCGCAGGTCAACGCCCTGCTCGCACGCCTGTTGCAAGCCGCCGAAGCGCAAAAGCGGCTTGGCAGCGCGCTCGACATCCTGCTGGTGCAGGCGCTGGCCCACGAGGCGCAGGGCAATCGCCCCCAGGCTCTCGCCGCGCTCAAACGTGCCCTATCCCTGGCCGAGCCAGAGGGCTATCATTCGCATCTTCGTAGATGAAGGCGCAAGCCATGCGCAACTGCTGATCTCGAAGTTTCCGATTTTCGAAATCATGCGCAGACTATACAGACACAGCTACTGGCAGCGTTTGAAGCTGGATGCGAACTGAGAATCGCTGGCAAATTTCTATCGCAATGCCCGCCAAAATCTCACTACCCAATCGAGCCGTTTCAGCGAGCGTGAGCTGGAAGTGCTCACGGTGCTCGCGAACCGAACTCTCGGACCCGAAATCGCCGCGTGAACTCCTTATCGCCTTGAACACGATCCGTACACATACCAAGAACATCTTCAGATAAGCTCGACGGTCAATAATCGCCCGGAAGCTGTCAGCACGAGCCGAAGAACTCATTTGTTATAACTGCGAAAGCCTTGCACCGCAGACATCCATCAGCGCTGCCAGTAAACTAGATTTAATGCAGGCCTCGAGGCTTTTGTTTCCCATGCAATCTCCCAAGTATCCCCAAAAACATCACCACATAATCCCAACACATGGTGATGACATACTCCGGATATTACTTGTACATTCGGCGAAGATAAGACTGAATGCAAGAGTGGAGACTATCCATAAGAAATAACGAGGTGCACAATGTGTAAGACACATGACAACAACCAAAGATCAATACAGCCTGGTCTTTATCGAAATCCGGCTCAAAGGTCATCTAGGTCAGGCAGTGGACAGACTGGTTTGAGGGCCTGACCATCACGCTGGAAGAGGACGGCGATACGCTTTTAACCGGTCCGGTGATCGACCAGGCCGCGTTGCATGGCTTGCTGAAAAAAGTGCGTGATTTGGGAATGCCATTGGTCTCGGTCAGTCCTGTCGAACCCGGACCTCCGACTACGCTCGGGATCGGGACCAGGCGGATCAGTCAGATGTCAAATAGTAAATGGATATTAGCACCTTGGAAAGGAGGTTTGCCTTTGATAACATTTCCAGCCCATTTCAACCCCCGGTAACCGGGTGGCGACCACAATTTTATTCAAGTCCAATTAATGAAACTCATCCATATCGTTCAAAAAAAGGAGATAAAAATGAATACGAACAGAAGAAGTCCGTCGAGAAATCAAAAGACAGCAATATAATCCTGCGAGCACTATGAGATAATCTTGCAGTGTTATGGTAGCCTGTTAAGCAGATTTCATCGGAGATACGTACCGCTTAAGTGATCCGATTGCTAAAGTCTAATCACTTGCGAATAGCGGATCTTTCGTAATGAACCCCCGAATTATTGTCGGTGGCGGCATGATATTTGATGGAGTCTCGATTTTTATGAGTGTCTTGACCCTGATATTGAAGTCTTCGCGTAAGTCGTTGGGCAAACCGCATCATAGGCATATTCTATGCAGTGATTATTCTTAGCTTTATTGGTGTCACTGCTATCGCATCGCGACTCCTCTAGCTATAAGATAGTTTGGGCGACAGCACAACTTGTGTTGTGCCTTACTGGTTGTTTGGTACGCTTGGAAATGGACTAACCCTGAAGGTTAGCCCTGAAAATAAATCTTATGACACATGCCTCGGTCAGAAGGTTCAAGGAATTGGTTACTCAAGGAGAAAAACCATGAAAGCGATTGTATACACAAAATATGGACCGCCAGATGTTCTTCATCTCGAAGAGGTGAAAAAGCCTGCCCTCAATGAAGATAAAGTGCTGGTAAAAGTCCATGCAGCCTCCATCAATGCGGGGGACTGGCATTTGCTGACTGCTGACCCCTTCCCACATGCGTCTGATGGGCATTGGGCTTTTCAAACCTAAAAACACGATCCTCGGCGCTGACATTGCGGGGTGCGTTGAAGCAGTTGGTAGAAACGTCAAACAGTTTCGGCCAGGGGATGCGGTCTTTGGAGATGTTTTTGGGCTTGGCAGTGGCAGTTTTGCCGAATATGTTTCTGTTCCTGAAAGCGCTTTGGCGCTAAAGCCGTCCAATGTTTCGTTTGAGGAAGCTGCGGCTGTACCCGTGGCAGCCGTCACTGCCCTGCAAGGCTTGCGCGATCAAGGGCATATTCAGCCCGGGCAAAAAGTTCTGATCAACGGGGCGTCTGGCGGGGTGGGAACCTTTGCGGTGCAGATTGCCAAGGCGTTTGGAGCGGAAGTGACTGCCGTGTGCAGCCCGCGGAATTTGGAGATGGCGCGCTCGATCGGCGCAGACCACGTCATTGACTACACCAAAGAGGATTTCACCCAAAATGGACGGCAGTATGATCTCATCCTTGCGGTGAATGGCTATCATCCGCTTTCCGCGTACAAGCGTGCTTTAACTCCCCAGGGCATTTACGTCTTCGTGGGTGGCTTGCCAGCGCAAATCTTCCAGTCACTGCTCCTGGGACCCTTAATGTCAAAAAGCGCATGGCAGGAAGATGACAAGCGTAATGAAAAAAGCAAATCAAAAAGATTTGCTTTTCATCGAGATCTTTTGGAAGACGGAAAGATCAGACCGGTTATTGATGAATGCTACCCGTTAAGCAAAACTGCTGAAGCTTTTCGGTATTTTGAAAAAGGCCACGCCCGAGGCAAAGTGGTCATCACAATCGCGGCACAGGAGTAATCAAACAATGGATACAAAAATCATTCTTTCCGCAACCTGGGTGGTCGTCGTGCTAATTTATCTTTATGGCGATGTCTTGCGCATCTGCAGCGGCGACCTGGCAAAAAAACCGATGGCCGACAAGAATTTTAACCAGTTCGTTTGGCTGGGGATCGCGGTTCTGATGTTGACGCCCATCCTGATGGTTTTCCTGAACCTGGTATTGCCCCAGTCTGTGAGTCGCTGGGTGAATATCATCGTGGCCGCCTTCTTTTTCCTGTTCAACCTGGTTGGCCTGCCCACCTACGCATCGTTATATGACAAATTCCTGCTGGCGGTCAGCATGGGGTTCAATGTGGTCACGATCTGGTATGCGTGGAATTGGAGTTGAGCCTTATAATTAACTCATGCCCGCGCCTATTTTAGCCACCAAACTTTATATCCCCCCACCTCGGTCTAAAATTGTCCTGCCGCCCCCGCCTGATCGAGCGGCTGAACGAGGGTCTCTCTGCGAGCCGCAAGCTGACGCTCATCTCCGCCTCCGCCGGCTTTGGCAAAACCACGCTGGTCAGCGAATGGGTCGCAGGTTTGTGGAACGACCGGTCGCCTGGCTGTCGCTGGATGAAGGGGATAACGACCCCACACGCTTTCTGACTTACCTCGTTGCGGCTTTGCAGACGATTAGCGGCGAATATTGGAGAGGGGCTGCTGGGTGCGCTCCAATCCCCTCAGCCGCCGTCCAGTCGAATCGATCCTGACAGCCCTGCTCAATGAAATCACCGGCCATCCCGGATCCATTTCGTCCTTGTCCTGGACGACTACCACGTGATTGATGCCAAACCGGTTGACGATGCCCTCACCTTTCTGCTCGAGCACCTGCCGCCGCAGATGCACCTGGTCATCGCCACCCGCGAGGATCCTGACCTGCCCCTGGCCCGGTTGCGCGCCCGCGGCCAATTGACCGAGCTGCGCGCCGCCGACTTGCGTTTTACCCCCGCCGAAGCCGCCGAGTTTCTCAACCAGGTGATGGGCCTGAACCTCTCAGCGGAAGACATCGCCGCACTGGAAACCCGCACCGAAGGCTGGATCGCCGGTCTGCAATTGGCTGCGCTTTCCATTGCAGGGGCGATCAGACACCGCCAGTTTCATCCAAATCTTTCACCGGCAGCCACCGTTTCATCCTGGACTATCTGGTCGAAGAGGTTCTGCAACGCCAGCCTGAACATGTGCGCAACTTCTTACTGCAAACCGCCATTCTCGACCGGTTAAGTAGCTCCGCTGTGCGATGCCGTCACCGAGCGGGAAGATGGCAGAGGAATGCTGGATAGTCCTGGAGCGCAGCAACCTGTTCGTCATTCCGCTGGATGACATGCGCCAGTGGTATCGCTATCACCACCTCTTTGCCGAAGTTCTCCAAGCGCACTTGCGGGAGGCGCAACCCGAGCGCGTGTCCACGCTCCATCGGCGGGCGAGCAAGTGGTACGAGCAGAACGGTCTGCCTTCGGATGCCATCCGCCACACGCTGGCCGCCGAAGATTTCGGGCGGGCGGCAGGCCTGATCGAACTGGCATGGCCGGCAGCAGAGGAGGGAGTATCCAGCCCGCCACATGGCTTGGCTGGGTGAAGGCGCTGCCGGACGAGCTGGTCCGCGCCCGGCCTGTGCTCAGTGTTTGGTATGCCTATGCATTATTGGGTAGTGGCGAGTTGGAAGCCGCAGAGGCCCGATTGAAGGACGCCGAACGATGGCTAGAACCCGCAGATATGATGAAAGCGCAACAGGAAGCCCCATCCGCTGAGATGGTCGTTGCAGACGAAGAACAATTTCAATCTCTACCGGCGGCAATTGCCGTTGGCCGCGCCTATATGCCCAGGCACTCGGCAATATTCCAGACACGGTCAGGTACGCCAGGCGGGTACTCGAGCTCGTGCCTGAAGGAGACCATCTCAGGCGCGGACAGGCATCCATGCTCCTGGGGATTACCCACTGGGCAAGTGGGGACCTGGAATCCGCCGACCGGGTCTTTGCCGATTACACCATGAAACTGCGGACAGCCGGCAACATCCCTGACGCAATCAGCACAACCTTTGTTCTGGCCGATATCAGGCTGGCACTGGGTCGTCTCCACGAGGCAATCAGCACACTCGAGCAGTTTTTGCAGTTTGTGATGGACCAGGGCGAGCCAATTCATCCCGATACCGCTGACCTGCACAGGGAATTGGTGAGCTGTATCTTGAACAGGGGATCTGGAGGCTGCCGCGCAACACTTGCAGAGAAGCAAGGAACTGGGGGAAAAAGCGCAATTACCTGTTTGGCGATACCGTTTGTGTATTGCCCAGGCTCGGCTCAATGAAACACAGGGTGACATGGATGGGGCTCTCGCACTTTTGGATGAAGCGGAACGCCTGTATATCAGATCACCCTTGCCCGATTCTTTCCCATATCTGCTCTGAAAGCCCGGATCTGGGTTGCGCAGGGCAGGTTGATCGAAGCTCAGGGCTGGGCACGTGAGCGGGGCCTATCCGTTGACGATGCGCCCAGCTACCTGCGTGAGTTCGAGCATGTGACGCTGGCTCGAGTGCTCATTGCCCGGTATAAGAATGACCCGGCAGATGGCTCCATTCACGAGGCAATCGGACTGCTGGAGCGCCTACTGCAAGCAGCGGAAGAAGGTGGACGGATAGGCAGCGTGATCGAGATTTTGGCGTTGCTGGCGCTTGCGCATGCGGCACAAGGCGAAATGCCCCTGGCTCGCGTGTCCCTGGAGCGTGCTCTGACGCTGGCTGAGCCGCAGGGCTACGTCCGCATCTTTGTGGACGAAGGGGAGCCAATGCGATTGTTGATTTTAGATTTTAGATTGCAGATTGAAGAGCAGGCGCGTGAAGGTTGCAGGTCGACCGAGTATGTGGACAGACTCTTGGCGGCCTTTGCGCAAATAGTGCCAGTGCCACAATCAGAATTCAGCAATCCCACTCCGCTACGCTCCGGGGACTATCCCACTCCGCTACGTCCGGGACCTTAGTCGAAAATCAACAATGGTTCAGTCATTGAGCCAACGCGAGTTAGAAATACTAAAGCTGATCGCCCAGGGCCTATCGAATCAAGAAATCGGCGAACGACTTTTCCTGGCCCTGGACACCATCAAAGGCCACAACCGGCGGATCTTTGACAAACTGCAGGTGCAGCGGCGCACCGAAGCCATCGCCCGCGCAGGTGAGCTGGGTTTATTGTAAACGCCAGCCTCGCCCACATTCCACTCAACAACTAAAAACAACACTCCGAACCACACCAAAGTGTCTATCGCTGACACTCTGGTGCATTTATATTACCTGTACATTAACAAGTGGCACAGACTGTAATGACCGCCACAAAAGGATAATGGAGATGTCAAACGAACTCAACCCAAAAACGGATCCAGGTCAACCCGTGGTCTATCAGATCAGGCTCAAGGGCCATCTGGATAGTCATTGGACAGACTGGTTTGACAGCTTGACCATCACGCTGGAAGAGGACGGCGATACGCTTTTAACCGGCCCGGTGATCGATCAGGCCGCGCTGCATGGCTTGCTCAAAAAAGTGCGCGATCTGGGCATGCCATTGGTCTCGGTCAGTCCTGTCGAACCCGACCAGCCAGATATATCAGACGTTAATTAATAAATGGATAAGCACCTTGGAAAGGAGGTTTGCCTTTGATGCCATTTCCAGCCCATTTCAACCCCCGGTAAGCAGGTGGCGGCCGCAATTTTATTCAAGTCTAATCTAATGAAACTCATCCATATCGTTCAAAAAAAGGAGATAAAAATGTATAAGATGAAAGAAAGTCCCCGTGGGACAAACAGAAAGACCGCAATAATCGTGGGCGTGCTGTTCATCATTGGGACGCTTGCGGGTATCCTAAGCAGCGTTTTTACAGGACCCATTCTAAGTGATCCAAATTACCTTATCAAAGTTTCTGAAAATCAAAACCAAATCGTAACGGCAGCACTCTTTGTGTTAACGATGGGCCTTGTGCTTGCCATGGTTCCATTTGCAATTTTTCCAGTCCTTAAAAAGCATAATGAAACCCTGGCCCTCGGGTATGTTGTTTTCAGGGGGGCGCTTGAGACCGTTAGCTCCATTGCCCTGGTAGTCAGCTGGCTATTCCTGTTAATCCTGAGCCGGGAATATGTAGCAGCGGGCGCTACGGATGCTTCCAATTTTAAAGCCTTGGGAGCTGTATTCCTGAAAGGTGCTGATCCGATTAATGCTATGGGGGGGATCGTTTTCGGCCTGGGCGCCCTGATGCTGTATTACGTGTTCTACCAATCGAAACTCATTCCAAGGTGGATATCGCTTTGGGGTTTCATCGCCATCCTATTGAGTTTCTCCACCAACATTTTGATCCTGTTCCATCTCCAAAGCCCTGCTTCGACGGCAAATTCCGTGATGAATCTCCCGATTCTCTTGCAAGAAATGGTTATGGCGGTATGGCTGATCGCTAAAGGATTCAATCCATCTGCAATCACTTCCGGGGCTGCAAAAACAGCGACGAAAGAGCTTTTGAGCGCGGCATAGATTTGCTATATCGGGGAAAGGGAGGGCTGAAGACCCTCCCTGAAACCCTCCCGCGCTCATCTGGATGGTAATACTCGTGGGATAGACCTATGTTTGACAGGCAGAATCGGTATGTTGAAGACAAGGCATTGAATTAATCCATGGCCGCATAACAAATGTTGGAGTGCAACGCCTGAGCAACAAATTACAGAGTAATTCGTAATTATCTAAACCAGAAGCATCAATTTTGCCCCGATTTTGGAACAAGCCGGTTTAGACATTTATTCAATAAGCAGTAAAGGCAGTATTGGAGGAAGATATGAAGATGAATTCGCCCCAAAAGACCGCAAGAGTTGCAGCATTCGTGTTTCTAATCATATTTTTTCTGGGGATGTCCACTGAACTCTTTATTCGCCCGGGTATGATTGTGCCGGGAGACGCCGCGGCAACCGTCGGGAATATTGCGGCTTCCGAAGCGCTCTTCCGTCTCTCCCTGGTGAGCGATCTGATCCGCCAGGCGCTATTGATGCTATTGACGCTGATTTTATACAAATTATTCAAACCGGTTGACAACCCCATTGCAGCGCTTATGGTTATATTCTATCTGGTCTGTGTGCCTGTCTCAATGCTCAATGAGCTTAATCATCTGGCTGTCCTGCTGCTCTCGAGGGCGCGGGTTATTTAACAGCATTCGAAGCAGATCAATTGAATGCCCTGGTGATGTTCTTTCTTGATTTGCGCAAATATGGAACATTTATCGCCCAGTTTTTTTCCTTTTGGGTACTTCTCCTTGGTTATTTGGTTTTCAAGTCGGGTTTCCTTCCCAGAATTCTGGGAATCTTGTTGATGCTTGCAGGTTTATGCTATACAGTATCGGCCGTTTTATTCCTTCTTTTTCCCAACTTCGATGCGACGATATTTGGCTTGTTTGCGTTCATCGGAGAAGCGTTATTTTACTTGTGGCTTTTGATCAGGGGTGTAAACATTGACGCTTGGGAAAAAAGGGAAATGTGGTCATACCGCTGAAACCTCAAACGAAACCTGACAAAGCCTGCGAGGGAATTCTATTTGAATTTTGGGGATGTGCTGTATACTTAATCCATGTCTGCTCCGATTTTAGCCACGAAACTTTATATCCCCCAGCCCCGGCCTGGCATTGTCCTCCGCCCCCGCCTGATCGAGCGGTTGAACGAGGGTCTCGCAGCCGCAAGTTGACCCTCATCTCGGCCCCTGCCGGCTTTGGTAAGACCACGCTGGTCAGCGAATGGGTCGCCAGTTGCGGGCAACCGGTCGCCTGGCTGTCGCTGGATGAAGGCGATAATGATCCCACCCGCTTTCTGACCTATCTCGTCGCGGCTTTGCAGACGATTACTAGCGAATATTGGAGCGGGGCTGTTGGGCGTGCTCCAATCCCCTCAGCCACCGCCAATCGAATCGATTCTGACAGCCCTGCTCAATGAAATCACCACCATCCCGGATAATTTCATCCTTGTCCTTGACGATTATCATGTGATTGATTCCAAACCGGTTGACAAGCCCTCACCTTTCTGCTCGAGCACCTGCCGCCGCAGATGCACCTGGTTATCGCCACCCGTGAGGATCCGCATCTACCCCTGGCCCGGTTGCGCGCCCGGGCCAATTGACCGAACTGCGCGCCGCCGACCTGCGCTTCACCCCCGCCGAAGCCGCCGAGTTTCTCAACCAGGTGATGGGACTGAACCTCTCAGAGGAAAACATCGCCGCATTGGAGACCCGCACCGAAGGCTGGATCGCCGGGCTGCAATTGGCCGCCCTGTCTCTGCAGGGTCACCGCAGGGACACCCGGACGCTCCGCTTCGTGCACTCCTTCAGCGGCAGCAACCGCTTCGTCCTGGATTACCTGGCCGAAGAAGTCCTGCAGCGGCAGGAGCCCGAGATCCAGGAGTTCCTGCTGAAGACTTCGATTCTCGATCGTATGAACGCCCCGCTTTGCGACGCTGTGATGGGGGACTCCGGCAAGCAGAGTCTCCGACTCCGCCGCCCGGCTGGACTACTTGGAGAGAGCCAATCTCTTCGTGGTGGCACTGGACGACGAGCGCGCGCTGGTACCGCTATCACCATCTCTTTGCGGACCTGCTGCGTGGCCGGCTCGCCCAGAGGCTGCCGGATCAAGCCGCTGCCCTGCATCTGCGTGCCAGCGCCTGGTTCGAAGGCTGCGGGCTCCTGGAGGAAGCCATCGCGCATACTCTGGCAGCCGGTGAGATGGAGCGGGCCGCCCAGCTGGTTGAACAGATCGCCATAAACATGTTCGTGGAAGAAAGACCAACCACACTCTCCCGCTGGATCGATGCACTGCCGGAGAACGTGTTGCGAGCCCGTCCCTGGCTGTGCCTGTATCATGCATGGACCCATCATTGGGTAGGCTTGCGGGAACAGGTAGAGGAGTGGCTCGTGTTAGCCGAGACCGCTCTCGCCGGACTTCCTTCAGCGCCCGAGCGGCCTGGGTCGTCAGAAACTGCCGGCCAGCATGACTCCAAATGAACGAAGGTCGTTGCTCGGGCACATTACCGCCATCCGGGCCTACAATATGCTCACCAGTGGCGATCTGCCTGGCGTCATGGAGCTGGCGCCACGGGCCCTGGCCCTCCTGTCCGAGGGCGAATACGTGCGTACTACCCTCGCCATCGCGCTAGGCGGCGCCTACTGGGGCCAGGGCAATGTGTTGGCCGCGCAAGATGCCTTCGAGACGGCCAGGGCGAATGCCCTGAAGGGAGGCTATCGCTACTCGTCGGTACCGTCCGCCTGCTATGTGGGCATGCAGCAGACCAAGCGAGGGCTGCTCCATGAGGCGTACGAGACCTACTCCCAGGCGAGGGATCTGGCCGTCGCTCCGGACGGGCGCGAGGTACCGGTGGCCGGCTTCCCAAATATAAAGATGGGCGACCTATTGCGGGAGTGGAATGACCTGCCGGGCGCCAGCCCGCTCCTGGTCAAAGGGGTTGAGCAGTCCGCACGGCTTGGGCAGGCCGACGTGCTCACCGACGCCTACGTGGCATTGGCCAGGCTTCACCTCGCCCAGGGAGCGCTCGACGAGGTCTGGGAGACGGCTTCGGAAAGCTGACGACCTGGTGAGGCGCAGCAGCATCGATCCGTTCATCGTCTGTTGGCTGGAGGACTGCCGCGTGCGATCGCTGCTGGCAGGGGGCGACTTGGACGCCGCTATGCGCTGGGCAAGAGACAGCGGCCTCACAACCGACGGAGAGCTAAGCTACCACTATGATCTGCACCACATCAACCTGGCGCGAGTGCTCGTTGCGCGGGGTGCCGCAGATACGTCGGGACCGTGGCTGGGCGAGGCCCTGACGCTGTTGGGTCGTCTTCAGGCTGCTGCGGCGCAGGCCGGCTGGGTTCAGGAAGAGATCAAGATCGGGATCTTGCAGGCGCTCGCGATGCATGCGCACGGGGCAAAGACAAATGCTCTGCAGCGTTGGGCCGAGTCGCTGGCGCTGGCCGAACACGGCGGCTTACATCCGTCTCTTTGTCGACGAAGGCGAGCCAATGCGATTGCTGATTTCGGATTTTAGATTACGGATTGAAAAGCGAAAGCGCGACCAAGATCAGAACCTGATCGGTTACGTTGATCGACTCTTGGCAGCTTTTGTCCGATCAGCAGATATTCATTCAACAGTCAACAATCAAAAATCTACAATGATTGAGCCATTGAGCCGGCGCGAACTGGAAGTGCTTAAGCTTCCCGGGACCGAATTGAGCGGCCCGGAAATTGCCCGCGAGCTGGTGGTATCCTAACACCCTGCGCACCCACACCAAAAACATTTTCAACAAGCTGGGTGTGAACAACCGCCGGGGGGCCATCCAGCGCGCCGAGAAACTCGGTTTGATCTAAAAAAACGAAAATGAACCTACCCAGCCCTGACAGGTGAATTAAACCATCTGTCAGGGCTTTTTATTTTCCTCACAGGTTCCAGATAATAAATCACCACCTCAATCACCACATGCTGTGATGACATCTCATCACATTCGCTTGTATCCTTGGGCCGAAGCAAAAAACGAAGCCAGGGCTTTGAATACCATCTACCGCTCAAGAGGCACAGAATGGGTGAAACCCCTGGATCAATAAAGCTCATCCCGAGCCTGAACTTTACGAAATCCGCCTCAGGGGACACCTGGATGCCCACTGGGCCAAGCGGTTTGAGGGCCTGACCGTCACGCTGGAAGAGGATGGCGATACGCTTTTAACCGGCCCGGTGATCGATCAGGCCGCCTTGCATGGCTTGCTAAAAAATGTGCGGATCTGGGTTTGTCGTTGGTCTCGGTCAGTCCTCTCGACCACAGACAGGCGGATCAGTCTGACGTCAAATCGTAAATGGATATAAGCTACGAAGAGAGGAGATTTGCCTTAGGTGATACTTCCTGCCCATTTCACCCCCCGCTAACCGCTGGCGACCCCGATTTTATGCAAGTCCAATTTAATGAAACTCATCCATATCGTTCAAAAAAGGAGACAAAAATGAACACAATCAATACGATCACCGAAAAGCAAGATGTGAAGATAAATGTGAAGATGAAGCTTTCAGCATTATGGATAGCTTTGATGTTAGTGTACATATATGCTGACATACTTTCATATTTTAAACCAGGTGTGATAAAGAAAATGATGGAAGGATTTATGGGTCCTTTTCCAGTGACTCAAGGTTCGTTGTTATCAGCCACAATATTGATGATCATCCCGGCAATCATGGTTTTTCTATCCTTAGCCACTGAAGGCTAAAGTAAATCGCTGGGCAAACATCATCCTGGGTGTACTGTTTACGTTTGTCAATATTAGTAATTTGATTGGGGAGACCTCCTGGATTTTCTATATCTCCTTTGTTGTTGTAGAAATCACGCTTACTTTACTCATTGTCGGGTATGCCTGGAAGTGGTCTGACCCTGAAGGGTAGACCGGCAGATGAAGCTGGTGGGCCGCAAATAGGCAAACCATTCGCTATTCATAGGAGACTAACCATGCAACACTATCAACCCATTCAAAACTATCCACTAGCCACGTTTGAAATCTTACTTGTCCTCGTCATGCCTTTGCTTATCTTATACCTCAAGGGAAACTGGCCATTGCGCAAGGTTATTTCAGCTCTCGTGATCGTCCCCATCCTTTGGTATTTTACTTATGCACCCTTCCATGAGTTGAGTCATGCCGTTGGCGTTTATTTGGTTGGAGGCAAAGTCATAGAGTACAAGCTCATTCCAAGCTTCTGGTTGGGCGAATTCGGAGGTGCATGGATCACACCAATTGGAATTACTCATAGTTGGCAACAACTAACGATTTCCGCCTTCCCATATCTGCTGGACATTGTCTGTTTTGTTGCAGCGACATTTGTCTTTAGGCGAGATTTTTCTAGAAATCCTTTTTATATTGGCCTGGCTTTCATGCTTTTGTGCCTCAGGCCTGCATCGGACTTTGTATTTGAACCGATTGGGTTTCTTTCTGGCATTAGAGGTGATTTCTACGTAATGCAACAGATTGTCGGACCCTTTGCAATCTGGTCATTTATCCTGACCTCAATCGGTCTCGCTGTATATTCTATTTCATTAACTTCTAAGCCACTTTGTTGGCTTTTCAAAACACCAGATTGGGCAAAATACCAATGAAACAAAACACAATTTCGTTCAAAAAAGGAGACAAGAATGAAAACTTTACAAAAATTTGGCGGCTTGGCCGCGCTGTACCTGGCAGCAGCATACCTGGTGGGTATGATCGGTTTTCTCATGGTAGTGAACGTTTCTGGTGTTGCTGACCCTGTCCAGCAGGTGGCTTTAATGGCGGACAACCTGGCCTTCCTGTACGTAATGTACCTGATCGTTTATGTAGTATGGGGCATCTTTATGGTTGTCCTGTCACTGGCGCTCCACGAGCGGTTTAAGGCCGGCTCACCGGCGCTAGTGCAAGTAGCGACCACCTTCGGAATATTCTGGGGCTGCGTGATCATTGTTAGCGGCATGATCCAAAACGCCGGCATGCAAACTGTCGTCGCTCTCTATTCCAAAGACCCGGCTCAAGCCGGGACGATCTGGTTGACGATTGACTCTGTGTTGAAAGGATTAGCCGGCAGTAATGAAACCATAGGCGGGATATGGATGCTACTGTTAAGTTTGGCAGCATTGCGGACAGGAGCGCTTTCCAAGGTGCTGAACTATCTTGGCGTAGTGGTTGGTGCAGCGGGCATCCTCTCGGTTGTCCCGGCTCTCGCCGTGATATTTATTACCATTTTTGCGCTGGGTCAGATTGGGTGGTTCATCTGGCTGGGGATTGTCATGCTGCGCAGAAATCCGGGCAAGAAAGCGACAAACGAGCTTTTGAGCGCGGCATAGATTTGCATCCGGGGAGAGGCAGGGTCTTCGGCCCTCCCTCTCTCAGTCAAATCATAAACAGACGTAGGCAGCTTGTTTAAACCAAAAATGGATCAGAACAAGGAGAGAAAAATGAAAAAAGTTAAACAATTCGGAGAAACCGTGGAAGGATATAACATCCCGGTTTTAAACGAGCGGGAAATAAGAGCTTCGGCAGGGATACTATATTTTTTTATGTTCCTGGCCTGGATGCTGGTCATATTTAATGAGAATTATTTTCTGATCAAGTTTGTTAACACGGTCTTCCTGACAGATTTCATCATACGGGTATTGATCAGTCCCAGGTATTCTCCTTCATTAGTTATCGGGAGGTTGATCGTAGGCGGTCAAACTCCCGAATATGTTGGCGCGGCTCAAAAAAAGTTTGCCTGGACAATTGGCCTGGTTTTATCATCGATCATATTCCTGCTGTTGGTTGTAATGAATTCAACCAGCTTCATCACCGGGATCATCTGTCAGATCTGCCTGATATTCTTATTCTTTGAAGCTGTGTTCGGCATTTGTTTGGGATGCAAATTTTATCCACTGTTCCATAAAGAAAAAACTCAATACTGTCCCGGTGGAATTTGTGATGTCAAGGCAAAACAAGCGATCCAGAAAACTTCGTTACTGCAAATTGGTGTTGTTATTGGATTTTTCGCGTTTGTTATAACGACAGCGATCTTGTTTAGCGATAGGTTTAATGCAAAACCGACTGACTTGTGGGTTGTCGTGAGATCTTTTCTTTCAATATAAATTTCGTTTTCCACTAAAAAGGGAAATATCCATGAAAGCGATTGTATACACAAAATTTGGTCCGCCCGAGGTTCTTCATCTTCAAGAGGTGGAAAAGCCCACCCCTAAAGCGAATGAGGTCCTGATAAAAATACATGCAACCACCGTCGTAAAAGAAGACCCGGACATGCGGGCTTCCCCAGGTTTTAATGGATTTCTGAAACCCAGAAATCCGATCCTGGGGCAAGAGTTGGCCGGGGAGATTGAAGCGATCGGTAAAGATGTGACCCGCTTCAAACCCGGCGACCAGGTATTTGGTTTTGACATGTTCGGCGCGTATGCAGAATACAAATGCATGCCTGAAAATGGGGCGCTGGCCATCAAGCCGATCAATCTGAGCTACGAAGAAGCCGCCAGCATCCCGAATGGGGCATTAACCGCGCTGCCTTTCCTGAGAGATAAAGGCAATATCCAGAGTGGACAAACCGTGCTGGTCTATGGCGCTTCCGGATCGGTCGGCGCGGCGGCGGTACAGCTGGCCAGGTACTTTGGGGCGGATGTGACCGGGGTATGCAGTACCCCGAATTTGGAATGGGTCAAATCCTTGGGAGCCGATCAGGTGATCGATTACACCCGGGAGGATTTTACCGAAAACGGCAAGACCTATGACATTATTTTTGACACAGTCGGCAAGCGTTCGTTTTCAGAGTGCAAAGGCTCACTGTCAGATGATGGTATCTATCTTGCTACGGTTCCTACGCCGGTAGTTATGCTTCAAGCGTTATGGCCTGCAAATAGCAGCGGCAAAAAGGTGAAGTTTGCGGCTACGGGTTTGAGGCCAGCCAGTGAGAAGATCAAGGATCTTACCTTTCTCACAGAGTTGATTGAGGCGGGGAAGATAAAAGCGGTCATTGATCGATGTTATCCGCTTGAACAGATCGCCGAGGCGCATCGCTATGTCGAAAAAGGACACAAAAAAGGAAATGTTGTCATCACTGTCGAGCATAATGGCAGCTGACAGCCCACCCGCATAAGTCGATATCTCTGCCGAATGGCGGATCGCGGTTCTGCTGCTCGAAGTCTTGCAGCAAAGGGAGGGCGAGCGCATGCAAAAAGGAACAAATTTAAATTATTCATCGTCTATGTGTGAAATACTGCACAAAATAAACTGTCTCCATAAACCACCCGAAACTGGTGGAATTCTCTCTACAACCAGAAAGAAGGAAAAAATGAAAAGAATCATTACGATTCACGATTATTTTGTTGGCACTGGCAGCCTGCTACGGCGCCGCAGGTCCGGGTGCCTGAACCGGCCGCGACGGACAACCTCAGGCCAATATGCCAAATCCCGCCTCGGTCTACTGCGAGCAGAACGGCAACAAACTCGAAATTCGCACGGCTGCGGATGGCAGCCAAAACGGAGTGTGTGTTTTTCCGGATGGCAGCACCTGTGACGAGTGGGCCTATTACCGGGGAGAGTGCGGCCTCCCAGCCCAAATAAGCCCGAAACCTGCCGTGACCGTTGATGCAACCCCACCAGCCAGCGGCGGCGGCCCGGGAGGCAGCGGCGGCGCACAAGGAAACCCATCGGGCGGTTACATGCCAGCCGGTACCACGGAGGAGCTGGCGGACTGGTGGGGCGTCATCAAGAGTACCGAACCCGGCGCACAGTATGATGACTACTTCGAGCGGCAGGACCTGGGGCAGATCATCTACTTTGGGATCGATTCAATCGACCCGGCGGTAAAGTCCCGGATCGAGGCTCTGCGCGACAGCGGCAAGATCGTTCATCTCTATGGCACATTATTTAGCAATGTGCCTGACTACAACGGCTCGCAGATCCGGGTGGAGCGCATCGAGGTTGAAGGGTAACCATCGAACCCAAATATAGGCTGGGTCAAGGTATATAGCGCGCACGCAAGGAAGGAATCCTGGCCAGGGTATTCGTGCTAGAATACGCCTGAAATTGGCCTTCCAAACGGAATTGAGCCGATGCTTTTGAATTTTTCCGTATCATCCTGCGTCTGGTCGCGGCTGAACTGTGGTTGGTTGAGCTTTTTGGCCCGGCTATTTTTGTAAAAAGTGACATCCCTCCGGAGGTGCTTTAATGAAGAAAACTCGAATTGAACATGACCTGCTTGGTGAACGCGAGGTTCCTGCTGACCGTTATTTCGGGATCCAGACCCTGCGCGCCACTGAGAACTTCAACATTTCTGGCATCCCGATCTCGCATTACCCGAGCCTGATCAGATCCCTGGCCTATATCAAGAAAGCCGCCGCCCTGGTCAATTTGGAACTTGGTTTGCTGGACCGTCACGCTGGCGGATGCCATCGCCCGCGCCTGTGACGACCTGCTGACCGGGGACCTGCTCGAAGAATTCGTCGTGGATGTGGTCCAGGGCGGAGCTGGGACCTCGACCAACATGAACGCCAATGAGGTGATTGCCAACCGGGGCTTGGAACTGCTTGGATACGAAAAAGGCCGGTATGATATCCTGCACCCGCTCAATCACGTCAACATGTCACAGTCCACCAATGACGTCTACCCGACCGCCCTGCGCCTGACTCTCAGCCAGAAGTTGGATGATCTGATGAAGGAAATGGCCCACTTGCGGGATGCTTTTACCCACAAGTCAGGCGAGTTCGCCGATGTGATCAAAATGGGCCGCACCCAATTGCAGGATGCCGTCCCGATGACGCTGGGGCAGGAGTTCGGGGCCTGGGCCGTCATGGTGACTGAAGATATCCAGCGGGTGCAGGAGGCCCAATCCCTGATCCGCGAAATCAATATGGGAGCCACCGCCATCGGCACAGGCTTGAATGCCCATCCCGATTACGCCCGGCTGGTGACCGAAAGATTACGCCTCCTGACCGGCATCCCGGTCGTCGGCTCTGAAGACCTGGTCGAAGCGACGCAGGATGCCGGGGCCTATGTCCAGCTCTCCGGGGTGCTCAAACGGGTGGCAACCAAACTGTCCAAGATCTGCAACGACCTGCGCCTGCTGTCCTCCGGGCCGCGCGCTGGACTGCACGAAATCAACCTGCCCGCCATGGCACCCGGTTCTTCCATCATGCCCGGCAAAGTCAACCCGATCATCCCGGAGGTGGTCAACCAGGTGGCTTTCGAGGTGATCGGGAACGACATAACGGTCACGCTGGCGGCCGAGGCCGGCCAATTGGAATTGAACGTGATGGAACCGATCATCGCTTATAACCTGTTCACCTCGCTTGACATGCTAGGCCGCGCCTGCCGTACCCTGGCGGACCGCTGTGTAGCCGGTATCAGCGCCAACCGCGAAGTGTGCCGCCAGATGGTGGAGCACAGCATTGGACTGGTGACCGCCCTCAACCCGTACATTGGCTACGAAAAATCCAGCCAGTTGGCCGACGAAGCCCTGAAAGGTGACCGGTCGGTTTATGAGATCGTGCTTGAGAAAGGTTATCTGAGCCAGGCCGAACTGGATGATATTCTCTCCCCTGAGAACATGACCAAGCCGAGGTATTTATATCAAGGAAAAGATCGCAATCTGCCTGCCGATACTTGAGCAGGAAGGTCGACAACCAGTCTGTCCGTAGTAGGCTGCCAGGGTAATTGAATTAAATTTATATTAAAATTTTTAGCAATTGTAGTGCAATCCGAAAAATTATGTAATAATGCGGATAAGTAGGTCGTTGGATTGGCACAGGTAGATGGAGTAGGCGAGGCCTGCATGGCAATCAGAAATGGACTATCCAGGGGAAAAATACGGCGGGGGCAATTCAATCCGTTTATCGCAGCTGTCAGCTGGAATTGGTTTCAAATAATAGGAGAAAATAATGATTTACAAAATTTCTGCCAATGAAACGCGCCTGGCCTGTGATCCGAAGACATTCAATTTCAATCGCAATGAAAAAATTGTTCCACATGGCATCCTGATTGGCCAGGAGCGGGCAGTGCGGGCCTTGCGCTTTGGTCTTGATATCCGCGATAAAGGCTTTAACATTTATGTGGCGGGTTCGCCTGGGACTGGGCGTACCACGGCCATCGAGCGGTTTCTTCAAGAAATAGCGGTCAACAAACCTGTCCCAATGGATTGGTGCTACGTCCACAATTTTGATGACAACTATCGCCCGCGCGCCCTGCGTCTGCCGGCCGGGCGCGCCCGTGAATTACAGAAGGATATGGAAGGGTTTATCAAATCGGCCGCTCATGGAATCCGGGAGGCCTTTGAAGGTGAGCAATATGCCGCCCAGCAGGAAAATACCCTGAAATCCTTCCAGGAACAGAAGGAACAGATCATCGAAAAGATGGGCGAATTTGCACGGCAAAACGGCTTCGGGCTGCAGGCTACCCCGATGGGCATCATTCCTGTCCCAATGAAGGCTGGGAAACCCCTGACCGAAAAGGATTTTGACAACCTGAGCGAAAAAGACCGCGAGAATTTAAAGCAAACCGAAGGGAAAATCCAGGAATTGATCGAGGCCGTCATGCGCCAGACCCGGGCGCTGGATAACTCCGCCCGCGAGGCACAGGAGCAGTTGGACCAGCAAGTAGTCCACTTTGTCCTTGACCATCTGATCGCGGCCCTGCTGGATAAATATCAACAGTTGCCTGACGTGCTCGCGCATCTGAAAGCGGTTGAAAACAACATCCTGGAAAATATCGCCCAGTTCAAGCCGGAAGCTGAAGACAGGGAGAAGCCGGCGCAAGATCCAAAACGGAATCCCACCGATAAATACCGTGTCAATGTAGTGGTTGACAACAGCAAATTAGAGGGCGCACCGGTAGTGTTGGAGATGAATCCCACGTACAGCAATTTATTTGGCCGCATCGAGCAGGAAGCCTTTATGGGTGCGTTGATCACAAATTTCACCCTGATCCGAGGCGGATCGCTGCAGCGCGCCAATGGCGGTTATCTGGTCCTGCCCGCCGAGGACGTCATCCGTAATCCTTTCACCTGGGAGAGTTTGAAACGCTGCCTGCGCAATAATGAAATTGCTATTGAAGAGCCCTTCGAACAGCCGGTATTTACCGCCAAGAGTTTGCGCCCTGAGCCTATTCCGTTGGACGTAAAGGTCATTTTAATTGGCCGTGGGACCATCTACCAATTGCTTTTAGCGTATGATGACCACTTCACCGAATTGTTCAAGGTTAAGGCCGATTTCGATACGCAAATGGACCGTACCGATGATCATATCCAGGATTATGCCAATTTTGTTTCCATCCTATGCCAGACACAGAATCTGATAAATCTGGATCCGTCGGGACTGGCACGCGTGGTTGAACATGGTTCGCGGCTTGCCGAGGATCAGGCCAAGCTTTCCACCCGCTTTGGTGAGATTTCAGATGTGATCCGGGAAGCCAACTATTACGCCGTCCAGTCGAAAGCCGAGTTCATCACGGCCAGCCACATCGAACGCGCCATTGAAGAGCGCTTTTACAGATCCAGCCTTACACAGGAGCGCCTCCAGGAGATGATTTCCAAGGATATGATCAAAATTGACTTATCCAGTCAGGTGGTTGGGCAGGTGAACGGCCTTTCGGTGCTGCAAATGGGAGATATATCTTTCGGCCAGCCCAGCCGGATTACCGCCAGTATTGGATTGGGAGAGAGCGGTGTGGTCAATGTGGAGCGGGAGGCTGAAATGAGCGGTCCGATCCATACCAAGGGTGTGTTGATTTTGACCGGGTATCTTTCCCAGCAATTTGCCAGGGACAAACCCCTCAGTCTAAATGCACGGCTCGTTTTTGAGCAAAATTACGGTGGAGTGGACGGGGACAGCGCTTCCAGCACGGAACTATATGCCATCCTTTCTGCCCTGGCTGAAGTGCCCATCAAACAGGGCATCGCCGTGACCGGCTCGGTCAACCAGATGGGCGAGGTGCAGGCGATCGGCGGCGTAAATGAGAAGATCGAAGGTTATTTCGCGGTGTGCAAAGCCAAAGGATTGACCGGAGAGCAGGGCGTGATGATCCCGGCCAGTAACGTTACCAACCTGATGTTGAAGCAGGAGGTCGTGGAGGCGGTGCAAGCGGAGCAGTTCCATCTCTGGTCCGTGGCTACGATTGATGAAGGAATTGAAGTGTTAACCGGTATGCCGGCTGGAAAAAAGCCGGATGGCAGCTTTGACTTGCAGGGAGTTTTTACACGGGTTAACCAGCGGTTGGTGAAAATGGCCGGAGAATTGGCAAAATTCAACAACCCAAGATCGCCTGTCTAGAAGATGAAAATTGCAATAATTACTTCCGATATCGCCTGTCAACGTTGAGGTTGACGAAAAAGTGTCAGGAAAGGAGGCATGTTGAATATGAACCGAAGCGCAATTTCCCTGGGTCGCATTCTCGGCATCCCCATTGGAGTGGATTATTCCTGGTTCCTGATCTTTGCGCTGCTCACCTGGTCGCTGGCTACAAGCTATTTTCCGGTGGAATTTGCGAACTGGCCCGTAGCACAGTATTGGATTGTCGGCGCGGTAACGGTTATTTTTATGTTTGGCAGTGTGCTGTTGCATGAGCTGGGACATTCGGTCGTGGCTTTGCGCTATAAAATTCCGGTGCGAAGCATCACACTCTTCATATTTGGCGGTGTTGCCCAGATCGCGGCTGAACCGCCCAGTGCCATGTCCGAGTTCTGGATAGCCATTGCCGGCCCGATAGTAAGCTTTGGCCTGGCATTAATCTTCGGCGTGCTGCAATCCTTGCTGGGCGCCCTCGCTCCGCTTTTGGCTGTTGCTAAATACCTGGCCTATATCAATGGAGCATTGGGCCTATTCAACCTGATCCCGGGTTTCCCCCTGGATGGCGGCCGGGTCTTTCGAGCCGTCCTTTGGGGAATCACGCATAACCTGCGCAGGGCCACCCTCATTGCTGGAAATGTGGGGCGATTAATCGCGTTCGTATTCATACTTGTGGGTGTCTGGCAGATATTCACGGGAAATTTTGGCAATGGCTTGTGGATTGCCTTTATCGGTTGGTTCCTGGAATCGGCAGCCTCCTCACAGATTCAACAGCAAACCATCCATGATTTGTTGGCTGGTCATCATGTGGCAGATGCAATGCGCCGCGACTACACCTGGATTTTGCCTGATACCACCCTCGAGCAGCTGATTGATAAACACATCCTGGGTGGCGGCCGGCGCAGCCTGGTGGTCAAACAGGCAGACCAGGTCCTAGGCTTGCTGACCTTGCATAATGTGAAAGCCATTCCATCCACTGCCTGGTCGTCCACAACCGCTTCCCAGGTGATGATACCCATCGAAAAAGTGAAATGGATCCGGCCTGAAGCCGATCTGGTGGATGCTCTTGGAGAAATGGACCGGGACGGTGTCAACCAGTTACCGGTCATGCTGGGAGATCAAATTCAAGGCATACTTGGACGGGATGATGTCATCAATTTTCTACATACCATGAGCGAATTCCGCCGCCCTCAGCATAGTCATACAAATTAAAAAATAGGGAGGGATATGCCACAAACACCCCATATTGAGAAACACTTTACTGGCTCGGAGGTCATCCGGGATATTGTGATCGGCATGTCGGATGGGCTGACAGTGCCCTTTGCCCTCGCAGCCGGGCTCTCCGGGATTGCCAGTTCGACAGCCATCGTCATCACGGGCGGGCTGGCTGAGATTGCAGCCGGCGCAATTTCAATGGGGCTGGGAGGCTATCTCGCCGCCCGAAGTGATGCGGAACACTACGCCAGCGAGCGCGAGACCGAACGTCGTGAGGTCGAAATGATCCCGGACAAAGAGGTCGAAGAAGTGGAAGATGTGTTCTTATCTTATGGCCTGGAGAAAGAGCACAGCGCACTCATCGCCAAAGCTTTGAGCAAGCGCCCGGAGGCCTGGATCGATTTTATGATGCGCTTTGAGTTGGGCCTCGAAAAGCCCGCCCCCAAACGTGCTCTTAAAAGCGCTATAACGATTGCGCTATCATATATCGCCAGTGGGATGATTCCGCTTTCCCCTTATATGCTGATTTCCAATACCAGCTCAGCGCTTTTATTCTCAATTATTTTTACGCTTGCGGCGCTGCTTGTCTTTGGGTATGTCAAAGCCCGCTTCACTGGCGGGCATCCCGTCCGCAGCGCACTCCAGACCGCGTTGATCGGCAGCCTGGCTGCAGCAGCAGCCTTTGGCCTGTCGAAGTTGATCACAAAAGGCTCATAACATAAGCCGTTATTTTATTTTCACTAATCGAAAGGAGAACGCTATGAATAAAAATGCATTAAGTAATCCCCCGACAATGCCTGGAACAGCCACGCCCTTCATGTTACCCACGCTTCCCTATGCCGAAAACGCGTTGGAACCGATCCTGTCTGCCAACACGCTCGGTTTTCACTACGGGAAACATCATAAAACCTATGTGGACAACCTGAACAAGCTGATTGCAGGGACGGAATATTCCACCCAGCCCCTGGAGCAGATTATTTCCAGTACTGCAGGAAAGGCGGAAGCGCTCGCCATCTTCAACAACGCCGCCCAAACCTGGAACCACACCTTCTATTGGAAAAGCCTGCTGCCGAATGGCGGCGGCGAACCGCCGGCAGCCCTCAAGCAGATGATCGAGGCCGCCTATGGCACTGTCGATGCCTGCAAGAAGGAATTTGCCAGTTTGGCCGTGTCACAGTTCGGGAGTGGTTGGGCCTGGCTGGTCCTGGATGGCAGCCAGCTCAAGCTGGTTAAGACCGCCAATGCCGGCCTGCCATTGACGATGGGTGTGAAGCCGTTGCTTGCCATTGATGTCTGGGAGCATGCTTATTACCTGGATTATCAGAATTGTCGTGCAGACTATGTTAATGCTGTGCTCGACAAGCTGATTAACTGGGAGTTTGCCCTCCAGAATGCCAGCGACTGACGGCCTCTTGTGTAAATCTGCACTCCCCGGAGCTTACTTTCGGGGAGTGTAGAATTCCAGTTTTTCATTTCCGCGTTCCACGCGGATGGTTTCACCTTCATGAAACTCACCACCCAGGATCTTGACCGCCAGCGGGTCCTGCAGTTCGCGCTGGATGGCCCGTTTGAGCGGGCGGGCGCCATAATCGGCATCATATCCAACCTCGGCCAGGTAGGCGCGCGCCTGCGGGCTGATTACCAATTGATAGCCGCGCTCCGCCAGTAGTTTGGAAACATGCCGGAGCTGGATGTCCACGACCTTAACCAGGTCGGTGCGGCTGAGCGAATGGAAAATGATGATCTCATCGATGCGGTTCAGGAACTCGGGGCGGAAATGCGCCTGCAAGACTTGCGTGATCGCGTCGCGGCTTACACTGCCGCCCTTTCCACCCAGCCATAGCTCACTACCAAGGTTGGAGGTCATTATGACTAATGTATTGCGAAAATCCACCGTGCGGCCCTGACCATCCGTCAGACGACCGTCATCCAGCAATTGCAACAGCACATTGAATACATCCGGGTGGGCCTTCTCGATTTCATCGAACAGGACCACGCTGTATGGGCGCCGGCGCACCGTTTCGGTCAACTGGCCGCCTTCCTCGTAGCCGACGTACCCTGGAGGGGCTCCGATCAAGCGGCTGACGGTGTGTTTCTCCTGGTATTCACTCATATCGATCCGGATCATGGCCCGTTCATCGTCAAACATGAATTCGGCCAGTGCACGTGCCAGTTCGGTCTTGCCCACGCCGGTCGGGCCCAGGAATATGAATGAGCCCAGCGGCCGGTTCGAGTCTTGCAGGCCGGCCCGGGCCCGGCGCAGTGCATTCGAAACAGCTCGCAGGGCATCCTCCTGCCCGACCACCCTTTCGCGCAGCCGATCTTCCATATGCAGGAGTTTCTGGGTCTCGCCTTCCATGAGTTTCGAGACCGGGATGTGGGTCCAGCGGGAAACGATTTGGGCGATCTCCTCGGCATCCACTTCCTCTTTAAGCAAGGCGCCTCCCTGGGCCTGCAATTCCTGCATATGGCCTTCCCCATCGGCCAGTTTCTTTTCCAACTCCGGAAGAGTTCCATAGCGCAGACGGGCAACTTTTTCCAGCTCCGCCTGCCCTTCCGCGCGTTCAATCTCCTGGCGAGTCTGTTCGATCTGCTCTTTGGTTGTGCGCAGTTCTGCAATGGCCTGTTTTTCGGTCTGCCAGCGCGCCTGGAGTTCGTGTGACTTTTCCTTCAGGTTGGCCAGATCTTTTTCGATGTTCTCCAACCTTTCCTTTGAGGCCTTGTCTTGCTCCTTTTTTAGCGCCTGGCGTTCGATCTCGAAGCTGCATCACCTGCCTGTCAACCTCATCCAGCGCCTGCGGCTTGGAATCGATCTCGGTGCGCAGCCGTGCGGCTGCCTCGTCGATCAGGTCGATGGCCTTATCGGGCAGGAAGCGATCAGCTGATGTAACGCTGCGAAAGTGTCGCGGCGGCCAGAACTGCCGCATCGGTAATACGTACGCCGTGGTGAACTTCATAGCGTTCCTTGAGACCGCGCAGGATGCTGATGGTATCCTCCACGGACGGCTCTTCCACCACCACTGGCTGGAAACGACGCTCCAACGCAGGATCTTTCTCAATGTATTTGTGATACTCGTTCAGCGTGGTTGCACCGATCAGGTGCAGTTCACCGCGCGCCAGCATGGGCTTTAGCATGTTGCTGGCGTCCATGGCACCCTCGGCCGCGCCGGCGCCAACGACCGTATGCATTTCATCCAGAAACAGGATAATTTCCCCTTCAGACCCTGTAATCTCTTTCAATACGGCTTTCAAGCGTTCTTCGAACTCGCCGCGGTACTTGGCTCCTGCCACCAGCGCGCCCATATCCAGCTGGACCAGGCGTTTATGTTTGAGCCCCTCCGGGACATCCCCTTTAACGATACGCTGGGCCAGTCCCTCGACGATGGCAGTCTTGCCGACACCCGGTTCGCCGATCAGGGCTGGGTTGTTCTTGGTACGGCGGGACAGGATCTGTATCGTGCGGCGGATCTCCTCATCGCGCCCGATGACCGGGTCGAGCTTGCCCTGGCGGGCCATGGCGGTCAGATCCCGGCCATATTTTTCCAGCGATTGGAAGGTACCTTCGGGATTCTGCGAGGTGACACGCTGGGAACCGCGCACCTGTTTTAAGGCAGCCAGGATGGCATCCTTGGTCAGACCGAACTGGCCCAGGCGTTTGCTTTCACTGCTATCCGCCAGACCCAGTAGGATATGCTCGGTGGAGACGTAGTCATCCTGCATGCCCTTGGCGTAGCGTTCGGCGGCAGACAGGACTTCCGCCGTCTGGGGCGATAAACTGACCTCCAGGTTGGTACCCTGGATCTTTGGTCTTTTATCAAGCTCGTTGCTCAATTCTTCTTGGAAGGCTTGTGTCCCCCCGGATACCTTGGTGATGATTGCCCGGACGATCCCATCCTGCTGTTGAATGAGCGCCAGCAGCAAGTGGATGGGCTCGACGAGTTGATGCTGGTAATCCTGCGCCAGGTTCTGGGCGGCGAGTAAGGCCTCCTGGGATTTTTGTGTGTACTTATCCAGGTTCATGGGAACCTCCATAAAATATACAGTTGGAAGACTTTGACATCCTTCTTCGCAAATATCAGGCTATTTGGTCACTACTGTCTGGCTGCGTCGCACGCAGCTCTGAAATGGTTTGCCGCAGTCCAGCCAGGCTGTTCCCGGCCTTGTCGATGCGCTCACGCTCACTGCGAACGTAGCGGGGGTAGGGGGCTGTTGCATGTGCTTATCCTTGCTGATGCCGGCAGGTTGGCATCATTCCTGAAATTCCACTTCAATCCAGGTAGCTTCGTAATAGCTTTCCCGGTAACGAGCCAGGCGCATTTGCTGCTTGACAGCCTGAGTGGCCAACTCGGCTTCCAACTGGCGAATATGAGACTGTAGTTCAACAACCTGGCTGCGCAGGTGCAGGATCGCCTCGGCCGCGGACTCATCGATTCCCAGGTCATCCTTTAGACGGCGCCGGGTGCGCGACTCATAGCCTTCGGATGGAGCATACCTGTACTGATTTTTGGATGAATTTTTTGGGAGTCATACACTTACCTCATTTTTTCTGCGGTTCAGAACGACCCGGCCGGGAGTCGGCCAACGCGCGGATGCTATTGACTTCCTGGTCGGTCAATGGTTCGGGCAGCACCAGCCTGACCATGGCATACAGGTCACCGCGCGTTTTTGGATCGCCCAGGTGGGGCATGCCTTTTCCGCGCAGGCGGAAACTCCGTCCCGCATTCGTCCGGGGCGGGATCTTCAGGATCAGAGGCCGCTCCAGGGTGGGGATGCGGATTTCACCGCCGGCAATGGCAGTAAACATATCGACCGGTACATCCATATGCAAATCATCTCCTTCGCGCTCGAAGGTTTCATTGGGCAGGATGTGTACGATCAAATACAAATCTCCGGCGGACCCGCTGTCCTGGCCTGGCTCTCCCTGCCCTGCCAGGCGAACGCGCGATCCGGTGCGTACGCCAGGCGGAATACCGGCTTTGAAGCGGTGCCCATCCAGTTCCAATAGGCGTTGTGTGCCATGAAAAGCATCTTCCAGGGTTAGATCAACCTCGTACTCGACATCCCGCCCTCGGCGCGGGCCGGATGGAGCAGCCCGTCCACTGCCCTTGCCGCCCCTGCGAGCCTGGCCGAATATATTAGTGAAGAAGTCGGAATACGGCGATGCGCTTCCGAAGAGGTCTTCCAAATCTTCGGCATTCGCATATTGGAAGTGCACCCCCTCGTCAGGCTGCGAGGGTGTCCCGGTTTCAGCATGGGGAGCCGACCAATTATTCCAGTCGAAATCCTGTTTGCTTTCCCCCGTCTTCTGCCATTGCAGGTATTGCGCACGCAACTCATCATACTTCTTGCGCTGTTCCTTATCCGATAGAACCTGGTAAGCCTCATTAATCGTCTTGAATTTCTCTTCGGCTTCTTTATTCCCCGGGTTCACATCCGGGTGAACCTTGCGAGCCAATTGGCGGAAGGCCTGCCTGATCGCTTTCGCGTCGGCATCCGGTGAAACTCCTAGTGTTTCGTAATAATCTTTAAAATCCATGTGGCACCTGTTTATAAGTCTTCTTTCTATTATAAAACTCTTCACCCTTCGCGAATTGCTATCATCGATGAGTAGTCTCAATTCTCCTGCTTTTCCATTTTACTGGCCTTCCTCCAGCGCCCCAAGGGTACCCGGATTCTTATCCAAAAATCCTTCACTCATCCCGGCATAGTGTGCCGGGGCTTTTCGTTTCACAAATTAATCCTTTCGCCTGATGTGCTAATCCTGGGAGCAAGATATAATGATAAGGAAAGCGGCGGGAAATAAAAAAACTTTGCGAGGAAAGTAGTCCGGTCTGCGAAAACCTATCCATCTGGCTAGTAAATACTTTCCCCTCGGCTGGGTAGTTTTATCCTTGTTGGGTGTACCCTCATCCCATCAATTTGCCCCAACAGCATTGCCGGGCGCGTGAGAAACAGGCTGTCCGACTTCATGATCGGGTTCCGGGAGGCTTATCTGTCGGAGAGAAATCCAGGTGTTACCAATTGTCAGGAACACTGCCCGACCAGCCAGCATTATTGGGACTGTTGCACCAAATCCGCGACCTGGGTGTTAATGGTTTAGGTCGAATTCATCGAAGGCTTAAGAGGAGAAACGATATGAAAGCCAAGTCCATTTTCGGTATATTCCTGCAAATCCTGTGTGTGACGATTGGCTTTTTGATCAGCCTGACAATCCCCAGCCTGCTCATTCCGATGCCCAAGGCAATGCTGGATGCAACCCCCGCCAGTGGCTTCGTCTCCGGAACTTTGGCATTATTACTCAACGGACTGGTCAATGCCGTGATACTGGTCTGGGCAGGACGCCGCTCAACTTACAAAGGGCTGGCTCTGTGGGGACAACTGCTGGTTTTGTCTTTTGGTGCGCAAGTCTTTATGACTCAGATTGAAACAGCTTATTTCTTATCCGCCTTCCCACTTTTACATGGCAATTTCGAAGTCTACGGGCTCATCCTCCGCGGCTTGCTGACCTCCGCCCTGGTTACGCTGCTGGTTACCTGGATGGTTGGCGGTTTTTCGAAAAAGGCGCGCCCGCAGGCACAGTTTGTTGTCACCAATGATGGTACGGTCAGATCAGGCTGGTGGTTGTCGTTTGTCTACATCCTGCTCTACATGCTTTTTGGCTACTTCGTCGCCTGGCAATCTCAAGTACTGCGTTTGTTCTACGGCGGCCCGGCCGAATTAAATTCCTTCTTCAACCAGTGGGGTCAAAGCTTGATGAACCGTCCCGAGCTCCTGGTTTTCCAATACTTCCGCGGCATTTTGTGGATCGTTTGCCTGATCCCATTATTCAAGGGCTTTTCCGGCAAACGCATCGAGCTGGTGGTCCTTTCCGCACTGGCGCTTGCGCTCCTGCCGACCATGCAGCTGGCCTTTGCCAATCCGCTCATGCCCCCCACGGTCAGCTTTTATCATTTTGTCGAAGTCTCAATTTCCACCGGGATCTTCGGTGCCCTATGCGCCTGGTTTGTACCGAAGCTATTAATGCCCGGCTCAAAGCCCGCATAACTTTTTATTGGGATCATCTCAAACTCCCCCTTCAAGGGGGAGTTTTTATACACTGTCCAGATAGTTGTATTTAGAGTCTTCCTGAAATATAAATGCAACTGATCTTTTTTATAATTCTTTGCCATCTTTTTCTTTTCCGTTGTGTCCGTTGTGTCCGTCGTGGTTAATTTTCGGAGGTTCTTATACTTTTGCACACCTGACCACGGAGACCAACTCCAAATTGAGCGAATGGATCCGGGTAAGCACACTGAACAGGGCCGCCTGATCGATCAACAGCCCTCTCAAAGTGGTCTCTCCATTCTGTTCTGAACAAACCTCCAGCCCTTCGAACCAATCCGACCAGCGCTCTGCCAGGATGCCTTCCACACGGATCTCATAAATGCAAGCGGTGTGCATAATTATTACCGGATTAACCGTGAGGAAAGATTCTCTGCCCAGGCATGGATGGCTTTCCAGTCCCGGTGGTCGCCTTGCTTCCAGATGCCGATCAAAACCACGAAGCGCATCGCCAGTATATTCAGCGAGAAAGGCAGTTTGGAGAAATCCAGGGCGCCGGCAAAATAGCCTTCGCTGACCGGCTGCAGCAGGGCGCGCACCGGGCTCATCCAGCTCTTCAGGCCTTCCAGATATTGCCCGGCATTCGCCATGGAAAGGGTGATGCATACCATGAAAGATGCGAAGGGTTTGTGCGACAGTTCGGACCGGTGTTCGTTCACGAACGTCATGGCTTCCGGCAGCCATTTCTGTCCCCGGATGGCGCTGCCGGCCACCACAGCCTGGTATGGCGAAAGGTCCTTGACGTCTTGCATCGGAAGTACATCCACCTGCATGCCCTTCTCAGCCAGGGTTTGACCAATTGCTTCGGCCACGCCGGCAGTCGACCCGGCCCGGCTGGCATAGGTTACCAAGATTTTGTTGTTCATTGCGTTATTACTCCTTGCAGTTTTTTACGATTGGATTGGACTCAGTCGCTCAGCCCGTTTGAACAAAATGCTCAACAATATTCCCGAGATGATCAGCACGATCCAGTTTATTGTCAGAATGGCTACCTCAAATGCGACAATGTCATATTTCAGCCACGCGAGACCTGGCAAGAACCCAATCGCCAGGATGAACCCCGCGATAAAAAGCCATTTTACTGCCCGTTCAAGCCTTCCTCTGGAAAAAACAGCCGCAATGGAGAGGAAGGAAAAACTCATCATTAAGTACCCAATTCCTTCGAGAGCAATGAAGATTCCATGCGGGTTGTATTGCGTGAACAGGGAGAGACCGCTTGTCTCGCCGCTTAAAAGGCTGGGGATGACTACCGTGAACTGAGTGAAGTAGTCAGTAATGATCACAATTGCATAGAACAAGGCGAATGACAGACCGATCTGAGCGAATATCTTCTTATCTTCGGATGCATAGGATTGGAGGCATGCCATCAACACAACAAATATCAAAGCCAGGAGAATTCCCGGATACAGCCATGTGTAATCACCCGGAATGAAAGCTGAGACATTGGTGTAAGGGTAGGGTATGCACTCACTGGTGCAAAATGGCCCTGACCTCGGAGGGGTTGCGACACCCATCACGAAAGCCGTGCCAGCCAGGATTGCGGTCAGAATTGCCGACCAGAATCCAAGCTGGTATAGTCCCTTCCTCGCAGAGTTTGTTGTTGCAAGAGCAGTTTTGATTTCTGAATTCATGCTGTTCTCCTTTTTATATTGGGTATCGTTCAGGCTGGTCTGCCTGATCGGAGCAGCTTTAGGCCGACCATTACAAACCAGATCACGGACAGCAGGAAGAAGGCGCCGAAGAATGGGGAACCAGCCAGCTTTGGTCCCGCCGCGGCGCTGATGTACATAACCAGTCCCATTCCGTTTGCCAGGATTCCCACGTAACCGGCCGCTCTGCCCAGGATGTTGCTGCGCAACATGATGGTGGAGATGATCAGGCCAGCCACAGCCAGCGGGATGCCGCCTTCCACGCTCCCGCCAATCCCGCCCAGCGCGCTCACGGCCAGCGCGGCCTGCCCGGCTGCCAGGAATTGGGATTTCAGTGCTGCAGTGGCGGCCGCCGCGTACAAATCGCTAAGGGTAAGTAAACTGAAGAGTTTACTCGTGGCGAAGTTGGCCGCGATCCCAACAAAAGCCAGGATTGCTGCGATTGCCATATAGCTTTCGCTGGCGCGCCTCAGGACGGCGTAGAGGGAAAGGTACATTGGTATAAAGAGCACCAGGCCATAAAGTTCCAGGATGCCAAAGTCGACCAGTCCGACCAACCGGTTATTCTGAAACAGTGCAAACCAACCGGCGGCATCCGCGAGACTGGGCGCCGAAGAGGCGATGTAGACGCCCATTTCGATGATGAAGAACAGTCCGACAATGAGTGCACCTGCTCCACCGGCTTTGTAGAGACTTTTCCATTTGTTATCTGTCATTTGGTTGTTAGTCATTTGATTTTTCATTCTCCTTTTGGTTTGTACCAATATAAATCTCTCATGGAAATAGGTCACTGTACCAAAGGGGTGTCTTTTGCCTCGAAATTAAAAGGACGAGCTGTACGAAAGTACACCTCGTCCTGAGCTTAATATCAATGGAGATAGGATTTATTTGTCTGGAGGCAGCAAGTCGAGCTGGTTGGCGCGCCTCACCGCCTGGGTGCGGCTGTTGACGTTCAGCTTGCCAAAGATATTTCCGCTGTGCTTCTTCACCGCACTCACGGTAATTACCAGTTTTTGTGCGATCACCTGGTTCGAATCGCCGGCAGCAATCAATCGCAGGACTTCCTGTTCACGCTTTGTCAGCGGCTCGATCAGGCCGTCCGCCGTCTTGGGCGCCAGTGGTGCCGTCTGAGGTTCTTGACCGGCAGGGAAAGCTTCCAGAAGTTTCGCAGCGTAGTCACTCGCGGCGCCCGATCCTGTATGGGTCATGGCTGCTAACAGTTGCTGCATCTTGGCTCCCTCGTCGACGAAAACGCGCACGAAGCCTTCCGTTTTGGCAAAAACAAGCGCCCGCCTCAGCACTTCCAGGGCGGCCTCCCGCTCTCCCTTTGCTTCCAGCGCCAGGGCTTGCTGGACCAGGATCTCGAGCCAGGCGAAGTATCGTCCACCCGCCTCGGCTTCCTTGGCCAGCGCTATGAGGCTGTCGAGCGCCTCGTCGGGCCGGCCCTCTGCCAATCGCAGGCGCGCCAGCAGGACCAGTTCCTGCTCGCGCAAAAAAACGATCCGGCTGGTACCGGGCTGCAGGCCGTCCATCAGATGAGCGGCAGTTGGGATGTCCCTTTCTGCCAGGGCCAGCCGAATCTCGAGCATATCCAGGGAGCGCGACAGGTCCAGAAAAACGGGCTGGCTTGCCCTCAGCTCTTTTGCCTGTTGCACGGTTTCATGGGTAGCAGTAAAGTTCTCCTGGCACAGTTGGAGACGTCCCAGGCACAATAAAGTCGCCAGGCGATCGGTCGGCATGTTCCAGTTGCGCATCCGCTCGAGAGCGCCGTTCACACGCTGCCCGGCTTCTTCCAACTCATTGTACTCACGCAGCACTTCGCTTAAGGTGGCATCCACCCGGGCCAGCGAACCGGAAGGATAGACTTTTTGGTCGGAGATCCTCTGCAGCGCCTTGCGGCAAATGGCTTCGGACTCATGCAACTGCCCTTGCATGCGGCGGATAACGGCCACTTCGGTCGTGGCAATCGTCCATCCCAGGATATCTTCTGTAGCAGAGAACATCTTGACTTCCTGTCCGAAAGCCTGCGCGGCTTGCTCATACTGCCCCTGGCTGCGATAAGCCATGCCGAGTGTATAAGGGAGCACGCTGTGAGCTGCGTACAGGAACGGGTTGGATTGGTCCGCTTTGGACCCCAGCGCTGGCAGGAGCTTGTCAGCTTGCTCGGCAAACTGCAAAGCCAGTGCATGCTCCCCGGCCATCATGGTAAAGAATGCCCGTATCGCCGCCGCACTTCCTTGTAATACGGCAGCCTCAGACGCGCTGTTGCCGGATCCGGTTAGCATCTCGATCTGTCTCAACAACTCTTCGATCTTTTCAGCATTGCCTGCAAAAAGCAGCGCCCAGGCCTTTGCCAAAAGGAATTGCGGGCGGTTGTTTACCTTATCCGGCAGCGCATTGATCCAGCCGATCAGGGTGGCCAACTCGCCGCGCGTCACCAGCGGGTACGTGTTCTGCTCGACCAGCCGCGCTGCCAGGTCAAAATCACTGGCTGCCAGCGCATGGTTGACCGCTTCGATCGCGTATCCATTCTGTTCGAACCAGGCTGCCGCGCGCACGTGCAGTTCCTTGATGAGATCTGGTGACAGGGATTGTTGGAGATGAGCCTGCAGTAGATCGGCGAACAGGGCATGGTAGCGGAACCAATGACCTTCATCATCCAATGGCAGGACAAACAGGTTCGCCCGCTGGAGTTCCATCAGCGCCGCTTGCCCGTCCTGGCACCCGCTGAGCGTTTCGCACAGGCCGGCATTCAAGCGCTCCAGGATCGAGGTCCGTAGTAGGAATTTCTGCATTTCCTCAGACTGGTGCTGCAGCACTTCCTCCACCAGGTAATCTGCCACGTACGCATGGCTGCCGGTAAACGACTTGACGAAACCGGCGACATCCTTGCGCCCGCGCATCGAAAGCGCCGCCAGCAGCAGCCCGGCAATCCAGCCCTCTGTGCGGGTTGAGATGGATGCAATTTCCATTCGGGATAGGTTCAGCTCCATCGTCCGGCTGAGGAAATCCGCGGCTTCTGCCTCCGTAAAGCGCAAATCGGCGGCGCGTATCTCGATCAG
Source organism: uncultured Chloroflexia bacterium (assembly GCA_963776475.1). GTDB lineage: Bacteria > Chloroflexota > Anaerolineae > Anaerolineales > Villigracilaceae > UBA877. The sequence goes on along the minus strand of CAVZMZ010000006.1, from coordinate 120,066 downwards.
TTGTCCGCGTGCCCGGAAACGGGCCAGAGGCCAGGGAGGATCAACCCGCGTGGAAAAGATGATATGCAGGTTGTCTGGGATGTGATCGAGCAGGAAGGAAATTGCCGAATGAATGGCTGGATTCTGGATGACGTGATAATCGTCCAGCACCAGGACCAGCTTGTGTTCTCTCCCCACCAGGTCATTGATCAGGATCGTCGGGACTGCGTCTTCCGGCGCCGGCTGCGGCGAGCGGAAAAGTCCCAGGGCGGCCTCTCCTACTCCGCTCTCCAGGGTTTGGCAGGCGGCAATCAAATGCGTCCAGAACCGGATCGGGTCATTATCGGCCCCGTCCAATCCCAACCATGCCACCGGCTGGCGGTATTGTTCAATGAACTCGCTCAGCAGCGTGGTTTTTCCAAATCCTGCCGGCCCCGAGACCAGCGCCCAGGTATTCGGGCGTTCAATGCCCGCCAAAAGTCTGGCGGTCAGTTGCGGGCGCAAGACGCAATTTGGCTGTGGATGTGGAACATAGAGCTTGGTGGAAAGGATGGAAACCGGCACGTTTTGTCTCGATGATAATTCGCGTGTTGATATTTGATTATTTGGAGGATAATCTGCTCGGAGCAGGTATGGATTATAAGGCAAACAGGTTTTCTGCGCCCGGCTTTCCTAAATCGCTGAGCGGTAATGCCTGGATCCGGTCAGTCAGCGGATAGGGATGAAGACCCGGATAAATGACAAAGATGCGGTCAAGCTCCAGGTCTTGCAGGGCAGTACTCATGGAGGAAGTCAACCGGGGTCCATCCACACGCTTGCATTCTACACCGATGCGTCTTCCATTCTTGAGCAGGAGCAAATCCAGTTCGGCGCCATTATGGGTGGCCCAATAGTAGGCTTCATCCGGCTTGACTGACTTTAGCACTTCTTCGATCGCATACCCTTCCCAGGATGCCCCGCCTTTCGGGTGGTTGAATAGATCCAGGTCGGAACGGACTCCGAGCAGGTAATGCAACAACCCGGAATCCCGGAAATAGACCTTGGGAGCCTTGACCTGACGTTTTTTAAGGTTTGCGTACCAGGGCTGGAGCACTCGCACCATATATACCCCCTCCAGGATATCCAGGTAATGCCGGATGGTCGGTTCGCTGACACCCAGGGAACGGGCTGGTTCGGCAGAATTCCAGATTTGACCGTGATAGTGGGCGAGCATGTTCCAGAACCGCAGCAGCGTGGCAGGCGGGATGCGTACTCCCCAGGCGGGCAAATCCCGCTCCAGGAACATTTGGATGAAATTCTTCCTCCATGCCAGGCTGTCCTCCTCGCTGGACGCCAGGTACGATAACGGGAATCCACCTCTCAGCCAGTGCTTTTGGAGGTTTTCGATACCAATCTCTTCCAGGCTGAAACCACTGATTGGAACCGTTTCTATTCTACCTGCCAGTGATTTTGAGGATGCGCTGTATTAAATCGGGGGAAGCACTGCCCAGGATCAGAAAACGCGCTGGCAAAGGTACACGGTCGCTGAGCACGCGCAGAACTGGAAACAGGTCTGGTCGACGCTGGATTTCGTCGATGACAACCAATCCGGATAAATCTCTCAAGGCGATCATTGGCTCTTCCAGCCGGTGCTGGCTGGTCAAGTCTTCAAGGTCAAAATAGTTGAGCGAATTGGGCGGAACCAGTTGTCGGGCCAGGGTGGTCTTGCCTGCCTGGCGGGGACCGATCAATGCCACGACCCGGCTGCGCCTAAGGGCGGTATTGATGGTTGTAAGAAGGGAATCGCGTTGGATCACTGGTTGATTTTACCATGAAAAAGATAAGTATGCCTTTCTTTTTTCATGGAAAATAATTGATACCATATCATAATTATTGGTTCTATCGAAACAAGTATAATTTTATTTTTCCAACACCAATTTCAACTTGGAATAATTGAATTGCGATCTCAGAGAAAATGTCCACCTCGCAACTCTCGGCGCCTATCGCTTGATTGCAATTTTCTCATTTATAACGGGGATGGCGGGACAGCCCGACTTGTTTTGAATTTTTCATCCAAGCGAAAAGGTTACCCTCCTATAATTAGTTATTCTACGTGGCAACTGCAACCAATGCTACTTGACTCACTCTTGACTTCGCATATAGAAATTCTCACTTGAGAAAGAAAACGATGCCAGGCAACCTCGCTGCCAGCCTTAATTCACACTTTGGTTTCTCATCCTTTCTCCCCGGCCAAGAGCAAGCGATTAAATCGCTCATTGCAGGGCATCACACGCTTGTCGTTATGCCTACCGGTGCCGGCAAATCGCTTATCTTTCAATTGACTGCGTTGCAGTTTGAAGGTCTTACCCTGGTGATATCGCCACTGATCGCATTGATGAAAGACCAGGTCGATAGCCTCACTCGACGCAGCATTCCTGCTACGTACATCAACAGCGCCTTGCCATCCGCCGAGCAAAACCTCCGGCTCCGAAAACTCGCCCAGGGGGAATATCGCCTTGTTTACATCGCGCCTGAACGATTACGCAATGTCCCATTTTTGAATGCTCTCCGGTCGTTGCCCGTCAGTCTGCTCGCCGTGGATGAAGCCCATTGCATCTCGGAGTGGGGTCACGATTTTCGTCCGGATTACTTGTATATTGCACAAGCTCGGGCGGCGTTGGGGAACCCGCTCACAACTGCTCTGACCGCCACCGCCACCCCTCAAGTCCAAAAAGATATTATTAGACTCCTTGGATTGGACGACCCGACCTGCATCGTGACTGGATTCAACCGTCCCAACCTGAGCCTCGATGTGAGATATACATCCGGGCTGCCTTCGAAACTGTGCGCCCTCAAGGAACTTTTATCAGATGGACACGCTGGCGCGACCATTGTCTACACGGGCACACGCCACGATGCCGAGGAAGTCACTGAGTTCGCTCAAGAGGTTGCCAAATGCCCCGCCGAGTTTTACCATGCCGGACGAACCCCTGAAGAGCGCACCCGCATTCAAAATGAATTCATCACGGGTAAATTGAATACCATCGTTGCCACCAATGCTTTTGGCATGGGCATTGACCGCGCTGATGTGCGCCAGGTGATCCACTTTTCTTTGCCGGGATCGCTTGAAGCCTATTACCAGGAGGCTGGTCGTGCCGGACGTGATGGGCATCAAGCCAGAGTGACCTTACTTTACGATCCGAAAGACCGGGCTCTACAAGAATTCTTTATCGCCAGCAGTGAACTTGCGCCAAAGATTTACGTGCCATTCATAATGCATTCGCAATGGTGAACAGATATGGATAACCACTGGATGAACTCTCGCGTGTCACAGGCTTGCATCCGGTTCAAATCAAAGTTGGTACTATCTGAACTGGAATCTGCAGGCGCATTGGAGCACCTTGGTGATGAAGGCTATCCGAATGTTGGTTCGGCGTGGGGAATGGAATGAAAGCGAAATCGAGAAGGCTATTCTTCACAGCAAGGAGCATATCCAACATCGCCAAACTCAACTGAATGGAATTGTCAATTATGCGGAATCCAATTCTTGCCGGCGTAAAATCATCCTGGATTATTTCGGGGATACCGGAGAAGCAAAATCAGTTGATTGCTGTGATAATTGTCGAAACGCTAAATCAGACGAGATGCCAAGAAAAGATACGATTGAGATGACGGATGGGGAACGTGCCCCCCTTGTTATCCTCGACTGCATCCGTAAAATCACTATAAAAGTTGGGCGCAATAAACTGGCGCAAATTTTGCATGGATCGAAGGCACAAGATATTCAGAAATTCCATCACGATAAAAATAGATATTACGGCAAATTGGCAGTCATCAGTCAATGTGATATCGAAGAGTTGGTCGGACAATTGATCGAGAAGGGATACATCAAGGTTATAGGCGGCGAGTATCCGACTTTGAGTCTGACCCCTCATGGGGAAAATGCCATCACGCAAAAAGAGACGATCGTACTAAAATTGCCGAAATCTTTGAGGCCGACAGAGTTAAGGCGCGCCAAAGCCAAACTCGAGGCTGGCGGGACAGTGGAATACACAGCCAGACTTTTCGACGAAGGTCTCACGCCTGAGCAAATTGCAAACCAACGTGGTCTCACATTAATCACAATCTATGGTCACTGCTCTAAACTTATCAAAGCCGGAAAAATCAATATCGATAAAGTAATTTCGAAAAACATTCGGCAAGAAATTGAATTAGCGATACAAAAGGTTGGGTAGCATCGAATACCTGTTCCCCATAAAAACATTGCTGCCTGAATATATAACTTATGAGATGATTCGTTGTGTTGTAGATAGTCATGAAAATCCGACTTTCGAAGTTTCCAAAACTATGCAAGCCTCAAGCTCTTCAAATTTAACTATTGATCACATAGTTAAACTCGGAAAATCAAAGTCTTCTACTGTCATTCCGGAATTAATCCAAGCGCTTGAAAGCGATAACGGCAATGTTCGTAGGTTGGCCGCATCCGCTCTTGGAAAAATTCGGGATGCAAGAGCCGTTGAGCCTTTGCTAAAATTACTTGAGCGAGAGAGCAAACCCCAGGTGCGACAATACGCTGTAAAAGCGTTGGGAGCAATTGGTGACAAACACGCTGAAAAAGCTTTACTTCAAATCTCTGGAAGTGAAGATGAAATGTACTATACACGTGCCTCTGCAAAAATCGCACTCAACCGTCTTTGTAGAACCATTATGTTTTCCACAGAATCTGCCCATCCATCTGCTAACACTGTTCAGAATTCACATTGCGCCTCGCCAACTTTGCCAACTGACGATATTGACGCTTTCCTCACCAAATCCCACCCCCGTCCTCTCACCGGTCCCTGGCAAACGGGATGGGCATTGGGTTTTCACAGCCGTATTTCAGGAGGCGATTGGTCCCGCAGTGATGTTGGTGACCTGACTTATCGTTTGAAATACGAATCAGACACATCTGTTTTGCCAGCGTTAGTTCAGCAAGCACTTGATCTGTTACACGCACACCCTGAAATAAATCACGCTGATTTCGTTATCCCGGTTCCATCTTCAACCGAGCGAAAAATAAATCCAGTTTATCTATTTTGCGAAGCTCTGGCGGGTAAAATAGACCTGTCCATGCAAAAACTGGTTACCAAAACTCGGCAAACCCAGCCGCAAAAAGAGATGAAGACCCTTGCGCAAAAACGTGCCAACGTTGCAAATGCATTCAGCCTGCGTGGTGACGTCATAGGAAAGAGCATTCTTCTTGTGGATGATTTATTTGATTCAGGTGCCACACTTGCCGAAATCACCCGTTTGCTACTAAAACACGGTGCATCTTTCGTGAACGTTCTGACTTTGACCCGCACCATTCATTCTGACGCGTGACGAACATGACACTTTCACAAGACTCCCTGGCTGTCCTTTTACTTTGTTCCCAATTGGGTTTGGAAGATGACTCTCCCAAACCATTGACTCTCCGTGAATGGAATCCACTGGCCCGCAGGCTGCGAGCTGCCTCTCTTCGACCTTCGGATCTGCTCTCCCCTTCGTCGGTTAGCCTCTCTCTTGAGCTTACTCTGGAAGATCGTGCCCGAATATCAATACTAACATCGCGTGATGTTCAACGTGAGCTGGATCGCCTGGAATCGCACGGTATTTATCCAGTTACGCGTATCGATCCGGATTATCCCGACCGCTATCGTCAGCGCCTGAAGGATTCTGCTCCCACCGTTTTATTCTACGCCGGAGAAAAGGCCCTGCTCGGACAGCCCGGTATTGCGGTTGTCGGCTCGCGTCACCTGGATGAGGCCGGACAGGAGTGCGCAAAATTCGTGGGCAATTCTTGCGGATTATCAGGATTGGTGTTGTATTCGGGCGGCGCGAAAGGGGTGGATACCCTCAGTATGGATTCTGCGCTCGAAGCGCGTGGGACCGCCGTAGGTGTTCTGGCTGACTCCCTCGAAAAAGTCATCCGGACGCGCCAGGATGCTCTGCGTCGCGGCGATCTTTGCCTGGTTACACCCTATAGCCCGAACGCCGGGTTTTCAGTAGGAGCCGCAATGGGGCGCAACCGTCTTATTTACACGCTGGCAGATTATGCCATCATCGTCGCAAGTGATGCTGAGACAGGCGGTACCTGGGCAGGCGCGACCGAGACGTTAAAAAACGGCTGGGTTCCAATTTTTGTTTTGGAACACGAGCAAATGCCCGAGGGGAATAGGGCACTGCTGCAAAAAGGTGCTTTGCCATTTCCTCACCCGTTCCAGGAGGCTCCTATCAGATTGGAAGCTTGGCTGAAAGAAAAATCCTCCAACCTTCCCGTCCGGCCGGACCAACCGAATCTCTTATGAATCAGCAGCAAAGAGGCTTAAAAAATGACCAACTTTGGCGTTCACTCGGAAGTCGGCAAGCTTCGCAAAGTAATCGTTCACAAACCAGATTTGAGCCTGAAACGGCTTACCCCTTCCAACCACGACGAACTGCTTTTTGACGATGTGCTCTGGGTGGAGCGGGCGGAGTGGGAGCACGACCAATTCACGCAGGTCATGCGCGCGCGCGGCGTGGAAGTTTTTTATGTCCTGGATTTGCTCGGCGAGACCCTGGCCTCCAGCGAGGCTGCCCGGCGCCTGATCATCGAGCAGGTTGCCACTGAATACACGGTTGGCTGGGCGCTCGTGGACGAGATCCGCACCTTCCTGTGGAGTCTCGCACCGGACGTCCTTGCCAGGCATCTGATCGGCGGTCTGACAGCCGGGGAGACCAACCTGGACTGGAAGAAGTTTGGCCGCATCTCTCTGCATGCCGCCGGGCTGGAGGACATGAATGCCTTCATCCTGCCTCCATTGCCGAACACGCTCTTTACGCGTGACTCCTCCTGCTGGATCTTCAACGGCCTCTCCGTCAACCCCATGTATTGGCCGGCGCGCCGCAGAGAATCGCTTAATATGTTCGCCATCTACAATTACCACCCCATGTTTAGGCAGGCGGGTTTCCCCTTTTGGTATCCGAATGCCACCGAGGGTGAGTTCAACATGCAAAACCTCAGCCGTTCCTCACTCGAAGGCGGCGATGTGATGCCTATTGGGAATGGGACGGTTCTTATTGGGATGTCTGAACGAACCAAGGGCAGCATGATCGAGCAGATTGCCGATGCCATGTTTACGACAGGCAGCGCTGAACGGGTAATTGCCTGCAGCATGTCCCGCGATCGCGCTCACATGCACCTCGATACGGTCTTTACCATGCTGGACCGCGATAAAGTCACCATGTTCCCGCAGGTGGTCAACCAGATCCGCGCGATCAGCCTGCGCCCCGGAAAAAAGGCTGGAGATTTTAAGGTCACAGTCGAGAAGGATTTCCTCTCTGCCGTAGCGGACGCGCTCGAAGGTTAAGCAGCTGAATGTTGTCGAAACGGGCGGGGATCAATATGAAATGGAGCGGGAACAATGGGACGATGCCAATAACACCATTGCACTGGAGCCCGGTGTGGTTGTTGCCTATGAGCGTAATACTCACACAATTTCCAAAATGCGGGCAGCCGGAGTGGAAGTCATCACCATTCCCGGCTTCGAGCTGGGCAAAGGCCGGGGCGGCGGTCATTGTATGACCTGTCCGATTCTGCGTGACGCCATCTAGATCAATGGATTACGGAAGATGGCGATTTTGATGTTCTGATCGGTTCTTCTTCTGTTGATATTCGCTGCAGTCTGACTGTCTCTGTTAAATCAACGCTGGAATTACCTTGCATATTGGATCGGGAATCAACCGTCCGGGAGTGGTTGGAAGATCCTCACGGGGAAAATATTCTTGGCCCTATTTTCAAACACATGTCTGAACAAATGGCTGCAAGCATGGGCACAGAAAACACGCAGCACAACTCCATCGGGATGGATATGCTGGGCTTTTTGATGGATATGCCGCTTGTCAAAGTTATGTCCTTTCAGGAAAGCGCCTTGCCTGGTTCAGCCGAGGAATTCGTCGACAGCTTGCTTGCACAGGCGCATGGATAAATTTCCCACAAAATAACCAAGGACTGGAAACCTTTTCTTACACGGGATTGGCGGGAAAATACGCATGGTAAGGTGGAAATAATGCCTTGCCGTGCGTTTTATTGATCCGTTAGGCAGGGGAAGCGCTTGCTGTCATTGATAATTGCGCCGCCAGGCTGGGTCCAAACCGTGCGGATATTTCCAAATAAGGGTTGAATTTCATAGTCCGAATGGCCTATTTATGATTATTGACAATTTATATCTGAATTATTATAATTTAATGATCACCTGCCATAAGTGTTGTTGTTCGGGCCAACCAGAGGCCCTGGTTGCAGGTTGATAGCGGTATCAATTGTTAAACGTGTTGTTTTTTTGGGAGAGGCTTTTCGGGAGAGTAATAAAAATGAATAAAAACACGATCATCTCTGCTTTAAGGATATTGGTAATACCCCCCTTGATTGCCCTGGCAGCCTGCACTACCATCGGTCAGGCGCTCGGCCTGGCAACCCCTCAGTCACAGGTTCCCCCGGTCGTGCCGGTCACGGGTGGGAATCCGTCAGTGACTGTCAATGACCAGCAATACGATGGCACTTCCGTCGTCGTGGCAGATGCCTTCAGTGTGGGTCCTGGATGGATGGTGATCCATGCACAAGCGAATGGGAATATTGGTGATCCCATCGGTGAGACCCAGCTCAATCCTGGCGATAATAAGAATATTGTCGTCAAAATTGATCCCACCAAGGCCACGCCGGTCTTGTATGCCATGTTGCACGTGGATGCCGGGACCGTCGGGAAATATGAATTCCCTGGCCCGGATGTTCCTGTCATGCTCAACGGTCAAATGCTTTCGCCTGGCTTCAAGGCGACTGTTCAATCCGCCGCAGCTGCTACCTCTACGCCGGCAGCCGGTAGTATGGCCATGACCACTCCTTCTGCAGGCGGTTCAACTCCGTTGGTTAAAGTTTCAGATCAGCCATTGTCTGGCAATTCTGTGATGGTGGATGAAGTCGTTAGCAATGGACCGGGCTGGATTGTCATTTACACCACGGATAGCTATGGACAACCGGCCGAAGCCATTGGGCATGCCGCCGTAAAGGATGGCGACAACCAGATGGTGATGGTGCAGGTGGATCCGTCCAAAGCCCAGGGCACCCTCTACGCTCAGCTCCAGGCTGATAAAGGGACTGTTGGCACATTTGAAGGCTCCAGCGTGGATGCCCCGGTAATGGTGGGGGTCCAGATGATTGCAGGCACATTCAAGATCACCAGCGGGCAATCCGCCTCCACTTCTTCAACACCCGCCCCTGCCGGCCCTGGTATTCTTCAACCCTCCGTCACTGTCGCTGACCAGGCCATCCAGAATGGAACCGTTACTGTTCAACAGATCGTCAGCAATGGGAATTGGTGGCTGGTGATTCACCGCCAGAATCCGGATGGGACCATGGGCGAATACATCGGAGAAACCCTGATCAAAAATGGAATCAATACCAATGTATCCGTTCCGATAAATGTGAGCCTGGCCACACCGGTACTGTATGCCATGTTGCACGAGGACCATGGCGTCATCGGGGTTTTGGAATTTCCTGGTCCGGATGTCCCGGTAATGGTGAATAACCAGATGGTCGCCCCTAAATTTAACGTGACCGGGCTTTCACAGGATGTCACCATAAACGTTCAAAAGGCTTCGAATTCTGTTTCTTACCTTGTGGATGGCGATGGCAAAAGCCTGTATATTTCCCTGCAGGACAATCCTGGCAAGAGCAACTGTTCCCCGCAATGCCTGACGACCTGGAGACCCCTTTTGGTTAGCGGCAAAATCATAGCCGGCAGCGGTGTCACACAGTCCAACCTGGGAGTAATTCTGCTTCAGAGCGGGGCACACCAGGTTACCTACCTGGGAGCGCCTCTCTACACCTATTACAATGACGTCAAACCGGGCGACACCAATGGGCAGGGGCTGGGCGGGGTCTGGTTCCTGGTCACGCCCTGAAATGTCAGCTCGCCATTAGCGTAGCAAAACCCGCTAATTCCTTCTTCTCAATCTACTATTATCCGTATATGCGTTACCCTCTCTAGGGCCCCGTATATACGGATTTTATTTCTCCTTCCGTATTCCACATCCAAACTGGGTATAATTCAGCGAAATTTACCCGGGGACCGGAATAATTCCGAGGAGGTACGGATTATGAACATCGTCTTGGGTGTCATTGGTGTAGTCGTTGTCGCCCTCATCTTTTTGGCTTTTTTTGAGTATCGAGTTCGCCAACCGGATTTCCTGGTACTCCACGAGGCCAAAGGCGGCATAAGCCTTCGAAAAGGCCTGGTCTATCCACGCCATTTCAGCCTCTCCCTCCCACGCACCACCTGCCCGATCCAGTTGACCGTCGAAGCCACCGCCGCCGGGAATCTTGGGGTGCGTGTCAAGCTGGTTGGCTCCGTCGCGCCGAGCCTGGATCACATTACCTCCTTGATCCGTGTCGGCGGCTGGAACCGTGACGCTGTCCTGCGTGCCACCGATGAAGTCCAGGTTCTGTTGCAGGGCCTGGTCAAAGAATACACGGAACGCTCCGGCATTGGCACGCTTTCATCGGCCAATATTCTGAACTTCTTGAATGAACGCTCGACCGTTATACAGGAGAAATTTGGGGTTGAATTGATCTCATTGGCCATCCAATCCCTCGACCCCACCGACCCTGAGATTGCCGATGCTCTCCGCCAGCAGGAACAGGCCCGCCTGCTCGAACAGACCGAGCACCTGAACCAACAGGCGCGTGTTGCAACTGCCAAAGCCAAGTCCCAGGCCGATGAAGAAATTGCACAGATGGAACATACGCTGGATTTGAAAAAAGCCGAATTAAAGAAGCTCCTGCTCGAAAAGGAATCGGCCTTATCCCAGCAAAGCCTTACAGATGAACTGGCTCGGAATCGCATGCGGCTCGCCTTCGAAATCGAAGAGTTGCAGGTTCTAAAGAATAGCCCGGAATTGCTGATGTTGACCCCCCAGGCTGCCCGCCTGGCCGAAGCCAGTCAAAACTTGAAAAACGCTCGCACGGTCATTTCTTAACCCCTCAAGACGCCGCGCACGGCTCCGAACTTCTCAACTTGTTCCAGGAATTGCTGCAGAAAGCTCTGGAAGCCAAAAAAGCCGCCGGCTAGCACAGCCTGAATCGGCTCCCTTGATATCCTGACACCCTTTGAGCGTGCAACCGATGCCGTCCCAGCCTGATCCCCTGACGTTTTTTCGCCTGAAACCGATCCGGGTGGCCCGGGTTTCCGAAATCAGTGAAACCACCTCCGCCGCGCCGGTTCCGCCCGAAGAACGGGTAAATTTTCATATCGGCAACCCGCTGCAGGATGGTAGGCTCTCCTCGTCATTTCTGAGGATCGCTCTCGGCATAGATGTCCACCAGGAAAACCTGCGCGATACGGAACCCGCCGCGATCCTGGAATATTTGGGCTGGGAAAACTCCGACCGGCCTAAACTCGATTTCATTACCCGCACAATTCAAAAGAGTTCGCCCTACCTGCCGCGCGGCGGCTATTCGCGCAAAAACCCCAATGCCCTGGTTACTGCCTTTTGCGCCTGGTTGGAGCACCAACAGGAACCCTTGCACTATGATACCGGGGTGGAATCCGGGCGGCGTGAGATCATTCTCGCCTCGGGCGGGATAACCGAGACTCTGCGTATCTTGTTGTTTGCCTTATCCTCCTACCTGGAGATCACTCCCGCGCGCATCCTGAGCTATCGTTGTGAGCTTCCGCCGCCTCTCAAAGCCATCCCTGACCTGCTTTTTGAAGACCTGTCAGCCGATGAGCGTGTGGCCCGCGCACAGGTTGAGCAATTCCTGGCCCATACTCCCCAGCTGCCTACATTTTTATTGGTTGGCGGACCCCTTGGGGAAGAGACCCGCCGCAAATTACGCCTGCTTGGCATCGAGCACCCACTTTACTTTATCGAGCTGAACGACGCCCCCAATCACCTTTCGCTCGCCCGTGAGGCGAAACTCGTGCAGCGGGTCATTCGCTTGCTGTCCCCGGCGCTGTTTGCGCCCCGCCTGCACAACCTTTCGACGGTCTTCATCGTCGGCAACGCCGATTTTCTGAACGTGCTCGAGAATGTCCATTTCAACATGAAAGGCACGCCCTCTGCCTCTGAAGTCGAGTTCCTGATCTACTTGTTGGAGCAAAAACTCCTCGATCTTCCGGCAGATCTCCCCGCCGAAGTTCCTCAAGTTAAACCTTCCTTTGATGGCCTGGCGTCCGGCATCGGCGCCGAATCCATTTTGCCGCAGCTGGCCGAGCGCCTCGAAGCGCACCTCTCCCGCTTGTTGGACGCGCATGCCGGCCAGCTTGCGCTTTCCATGTCCGCCTTTGAAGAGCGCACTGGCGTGCTTGCCAATCGGATCCAGGCTTCCTGGAAGGATGGCATCCTCGACGAATTTTCCACTTTCGATGCCAGGCAGCTGCTCGACCTGTTGGTCGAAAACATTCACATACCGGATTGGTGTCAGTCGCTTCAGCGTAGTTTTCTAAGCGCCTTTGTAAAGCACCAGCCGCAATATCGGGCCGCGGACTGCCTGGTGGTAAGCGGTTCAAACCGCACGGCGCTCGGAATCCTGGGCTTTCATTGTGGGATAACCGAAGTGGTAATTCCGGACTTGAGTTGGTCCTACGAACAGTGCTTCCCTACAGTTCATGCAGTCCCGTTGACGCCCTCCCTGGGACTTGACGTGCATGCCATGCTTGAGAAAGTGGAGCAGCTCCGCCGGCAGGATCCGTCCTGGACCAGGCGCGCCGCCGTGGTAATTAACAATCCCCATAACGCCACCGGCAGGATCCTTGATTATGAAGCTGTCCGGGAACTGATCCGCTACTGCCTCCAGCACCAGCTTTACGTTATCGATGATCTTGCCTACCAGAATGTAGTCCCGGTTGACGACCTGCCTGAAATCCTAACTGTCCGTCAAATTGCTGCCCAACTGGTTCGCCTGGGTGATATTAGCGAGGAACAAGGCAACCGGGTCATTACGGTTCATTCCATGTCCAAGACCGATTGTCTTGCCGGAGCCAGGCTGGCAGTCATCGAGATCCGCGATCAGCAATTGAAGGAATGCTACCAACAGTTGAATTCCATCATTCAACCCAACCTGGTTGCCATTTTTATTTGTTATTTGTTCTACCGCAGCCCGACTCAGGCAGCCCGCACGTACTGGCACTTGCGTAACGCCCTGTTTGGCGAAAGGACCCGCGCCCTGCTGGCTGCCGTTGAGAATCTCCCGCCGGACCGCAATCCGTTTGAGTTGGAGATCTTGCCGCCTACGGGCAGCATGTATCCTTTATTGCGCATCGGGCGCCTGCCGGCTGGCCTGTCCCTCGATTGGCTGGCCTCCTCCCTGGCGCGGCGTGGCATCGGCTTGCTGCCGTTGGCCACCTTTGCGCGCACCGAAGCCGGTTTTGAAACCGGCCGGACCACTTTCCGCCTGACGTTGGGCGGAGTGGATGGCGCCGAGGTCCTGCTCGCAAAAACCCGCCATTTGCTGATCGACTTGAATCGTCTCATCGGGGAAGAACAGGCCCACTACAACCGCAAATCACTATCATTCCGGCCTCTCGAAAGCCGCAGCAGCCGCTCGATTGAACTAACGCGTGCCTGGGAAGTCGTTTCGAAGCAAATTCTACAGCAAGGCGAAATCATTGCGTCCTCCCGCCAAATGCTGCCACTGCCCCCCTTGGACAGTCAGAAGCTGCGCGGCGATTTTATTCAGTGCTATGCGCCCGAGCGCTTGGATATTTTCCGGACCCGCTTGCTGGAACGGGCGCTTATGGGTGACGAATTGATGCGCCAGGCCTTGAGCGATAATGGCGAATGGCTTACCGAACGCCTGGACCGGGAATTCATGAAAGATTCCCTGCCGCGCCGTCTGGAAAGTTTCAAATTGCGCTCTTATGACCGCACTGTTCATCCTACCCAGATGTATTCATTGCAGACCGAGCTGGCCCTCGATGTCCTTGTCACAGCTTTGGTGTCTCATCAACCCGTATTGGCTTCTCAAATCAAGACAGCCTCCCGGGAATTGTGGCAGGAATATCTCGGCCGGAATGTAAGCATCAACTCGCAGCAGGAAGCTGATGAAATCTTGCTGGATCTGGCCACTTTGATCACTGGCGAGGAATATGCCGGGCAGTTGACCGACACGCCCCAATCCTCCTTCCTGTCGTTTTGGAGCGATTGGGATGGCAGCAACCGCCCCTCCGGCCAGGGCCACCGCCTGGTTGCCTCCGTTGTGATTGAAAACGTGCAGCGCTTGAATCGCATCCTCGATCTCTTGCGCCAGGCCGATCCGCACCTCCCGGTCAGCCCGGAACTGGTATCTGAACTCGATCGCCTGCCCCAGCGCAACCAGCGCTTTACCCGGCTGCTGAATGACATCACCCTCCTGACGCACCAGTTGGAACAGCGCTATCGCGGCCTCCTGCCGTTCTCCATCGACACCTCCTCCCTCCAGCGCCTGGCAACCCGCTTGCACTTGCGGCGTGACGCCGCCCGCATCTTGTGGCAGCATAATGATCGCTATGAACAGAAAATGTTGGAGCTCCGCCAGTCGCGCCGGGGCATGCTGGAGTATTACTGCAGCCTGAACAAGCAGCTCCGCAAGCAGCTCCATACTTTGATCCCGGCCATTCAATCCAACCGCTCTTCGGAGCAGCTTCTTCGCCAGGTGGTCGGATATCGGGACATTCTGCAGCGTACCGTCATCACCCCGCGCATCCACCAGGGCATGCTTACCGCCCGTGATCAATTTGCAATTGACACTACCGTTTACAACCTGTATGAGATCAATGCCATCACCGGAAAATATGGTAATCCGGGCGTGGCGCTTGCGCTCCAGGTCAGCTATTCATCCAGGCCGGAAGCGTTGATTTCACTTGACCGGAAGATGCGCAACCAGGCCGGGCAGACCCGCCGGGAATACCCCTCGGTTGAACTTCCCTCGATCTGGTTGATCCCGCTGGTTGAAGATGTCGACTCGGTCAGGAACATCCGCTCCTATCTCGACCAGGTCTGGGACTACGCCACCCAAAGCCGCCAGACGGCGCAATCGCCCCAGGATCGCTTTGCAGAGATCCTGCCGGAAGTTTTTATCGCCGGTTCTGATCTGAGTCAACAGGCCAGCCAGTCGGCGGGCGCCTACCTTTACCTCAAGGCCAAGTATGATATGCAGGCCTGGCTGGCCGAACACGCCGTCTCGGAAGGCCTGCGCATTAAATTAGGCAGCGGCGAGCCGATGCAGCGCCAGGGCGGATATTACTCGCAGGTCGCCGGTCGCCCGGCTTTTCTAACTTCTGAAGACAGCCGGCGCCGGTTTGCCAGCCAACTACCCGCCGCGGTCCGCAAGAGCACCGCCTATGCGGTCACGCCTTTACAGGGCGTTTTCCTGGGCGGAGATTTACGGACATTCCAGAGCAACTTGTCCGAGCAGCTCCGCTACCTGCCGGCGCGTGATTTTGTCAGCCTGCTCTATCATGTGCGCGCCTCCCAGCGCGACCATCGCAGCGACCTGATCCGCGCCGCCGAGACCATTGCCGAGAGCCGCCTTAGCATCCAGAGCCGCAATGTCCAGGAATTGGAACGGCTGACGATCGGGACGAATGAAGCCCTCTACGAGGGCTTCCTGGCCGAGCTGACCGATAATTTCCGTCACATCCTGTATGGTCGCCCCGAAGATGTGGTTGGCATTCACATCATTTCCTATTTCATCGGCAGGTCCACCCCGCAGCTGCGCGACCGTCCCACCTCCCGCCGCACACCCGACTCGGATGCCGGCCGTGGCCAGCAGATTCTGGCAAATATCGCCAAGATTATCCCTCTCGAGAAACAAGGCAGCTTGTTGCGCGCCATTGCTCATAATCAAGCCCAGACCGTCGTGCTCGGCATCAATCAGCTCACCACCGGCCTGTTCCGCGCCCTCGAGCGCTTCGCCCAAAAAGCCAGCGTGGAGGCCGAACGCCAGCGCATGCTCGCCGAACATCTTTTACCGCACCTGCCGGTTTATGAAATTCTCAGCACCCTGCGCATTTATCAGGACCGCCCGGGCGAATTCCTCCAGCGCATCGAAACCGCCTTTCCCGCCGGTAATTCCGCTTTTATGGCGCTGCGGGAAGACAACCATGCCATGCAGGACTATTTGCCGTTATTCCAGCAGGAACTCTTGCGCCGCCATGGCGTCAACGTCACCGATTTCTTCGACAACGGCGTCTTCCTTCCGGAACTCCTCCCCACGCTTCGCCCCGATTTGGCCGTTTTGTTGCAGAAAGACCTGTTCAACACCGACGTCGATCGCCTGCTGGAGCCTGTCACCGGCAGGATCGATGACGGCTGGCGTGCCCAGGTCACGCAGTTGCTCCAATTGCCGGACCACATTCGACACTGGCGCTCGATCATCTGGGAGGTCATGGGCGAATCCATTTACCAGCGTGTACAGAGTTTTTCCGAGCTCGCCACTGCCTTGTATTCTTTCTCGGCCTCACGTTCTTATGCGGCTTCACCGCTGGCCGCACGCGGCGCCCGGCTGTCTCCGGCCCTGACCGGGTTCTTTCGCACCGCCCGCGCTGACGACGAAATGCGCACTTTCCTGAGCGATGCCATCGAGTACCTGAGTTCGTTCACGGACGGCAATATCGAGGTGCCGGTCAGTATCATCCGCGCCATGAACGATGTCGAGCGCATTGCCCAGATCGAAGAGAGCGCCCTGCCTCCCGAAAAGCAGGACGTCATCCGCACCTGTCTCCTCCAGATCGCCCGCATGGCTGGGGAAAACGGCTAGCTCCACCCTCAACGTTTACCAAAACCTCGTTCAATGGGGTATTCAAAAGTAGGGCGGAATGGCATTCCGCCTGTCCAAAAGTAAGCTGATTCCGCCACCACTCATATCGCAAAATAATCCTGCTACCTTTATAAACTCCCCCGATAATTCCCGCTCTCGGCGGCGTCCCCGCCGCCGGGATACAGGTGGTAGCAGGTTTTTGTAGCTAGCCTGGTATTCGGCCTGTCCTACACAAATCTCATCGGATTGGCCAAAAAGGTTATTGGCATTAGCAATAATTCTACTCTTTCTCAAAGCCCTGGCTGATGAATTTGAGCGAGCGGCTGTTCTCGGTGACCGTCCGCACTACCTGATCAGGTGCGCCGGAGGGAATATCGGCTTCAATTTCGAGGGTAACTGTAACAGTCGAACCTACCAGGCCGGAAAGATGAGCAATCACTTCCTCGGCAATAACACTGGCATCGCGCCCAACACGCGTGCTGTTCAAGGTGACGGTGCCGTGGAAGCGCTTGGGTTGGGCAGGCGGGGGCGGAGGCAGGGGACCGGGGGAAGCGGCCTCGGGTGACGGTCTACGTGGAGAACGCGTGAAAAATCTCGGCGTAGAGGTGGTAGAAAAAGTGGGAGAAACGGAGGAGGAATACCCCACCTCCGAGGGAGGGGAGTGAACGAGGCTGGCGGCGGAAGCGGGAGCTGTAGATAAATAATGCGTGGATAAATGGTTACTGGAAGCCAGTCACTTCGAGCAGAATGAACATCTCATGGATTACTAGGAAACGCATATTCAAGGCTAGGCGATTGGCAAGGGAAAATTATAGCTTGAAAACACATTCTGTTTGTTGTATAGTATTTAGTAGATAAACACACCTCATGAATTTCAATCTTTATTTACGGCGAATTTTATGGTGCCTAGGCGGGTCGTATAAAACCAATTAAGCCGGTTCGAAGGCGATAATCAGTACATAAATACCAGGAGGAAACAATGAAAACTCTAGCTTCACTTACAATTCTATTCATCTTGATTTTGCACTCATTATCCCGGGGGAAAGTCCAAAGGCATCCGCCTTAAATGATGCCCATCCAAAAGACATCAAGTGACTTCATCAGCGGTTGCCATGACCGTCAGTGTTGGCTATTATCATGCTTGCGCAATTACAGCCGACGGTGGAGTAAAGTGTTGGGGAGCGAATTGGGCTGCACAACTTGGCAACGGATCATGGTCTGAAGTCTCATTCCAACGAGAGTTGTTGGGCTCATGGGGTTTCAAAAATTGTATCCGGCGAGGATCATACATGTGCTCTGACGGTGACTGGGGAGTCAAGTGTTGGGGAATAAATGGAGAAGGAGAGTTAGGTGATGGTACAACAAATTGGGCCAGTCCCACACCTGTGGATACGATAGGTCTTTCGAGCGGCGTGATTGCTCTCGCGGCTGGATTCCACCATACTTGCGCTATCAACAATCTAGGTGGGGTTGAGTGTTGGGGAAGAAATAGCACAGGGCAGTTAGGGGATGGCACAACGACAAGCAGTAACACACCTGTAAACGTGGTTGGTTTGTCAAGCGGGGCAATTGCCATTGCGGCTGGTATTGAGCATACATGTGCGCTTATTTCTGGTGGCGCCGTGAAGTGCTGGGGGCGTAATTGGGCGGGACAACTTGGTGATGGCACATTCAATGACAGCCTGACTCCTGTTACAGTTTCAGGACTGTCAAGTGGGGCTACCGTACTAGTAGTTGGAGCAGCCCATACTTGCGCCTCTACAGGTACGGGGGTTAAATGCTGGGGGCGTAACTGGGAAAATCAACTTGGAGATGGCACACAAACAAACAGTTCTGTTCCAGTAAATGTTGGGTCACTTTCCGACACGATACTCTCAATCTCGGCTGGGTACGATTTCACATGTGCGCTAAATGATCAAGGTAATATCAAGTGTTGGGGACGAAATAGCGAAGGACAACTTGGGGATGGCACTCGAACTGATCGTCTATATCCAGTGTTAACTCAAGGACTGACGGGCGGAGCCATATCAATAGCTTCCAATGGGCAAAGCTCGTGTGCAATGCTAACTGGAAGATCGGTAAAATGCTGGGGCATGAATGATTCTGGACAAGCAGGGGACAATACCGTATCACGCTTGCTCAAACCCGAAAGCGTGGTGAATTCTCCAAGTCCTGCAATAAGCCTTTCAGTAGGTTTCAATAACTCGTGCATTATCGGAAACGACGGGAAGGCATATTGTTGGGGAGTGAACAATTGGTACCAAATTGGGGATAATACTAGGATTGACCGCTCAGACCCTTGTCAGGTTAGTGATCTGACAGGAGTGTCAATAATTTCGAACGGCGGCGAACACTCTTGGCACTTCTTTCAACAGGAGGGGTAAAATGCTGGGGATTTGGTTGGGCAGGCCAACTTGGAAACGGAACATGGGAAATGCAGCCTACTCCCGGTGATGTTACCGGGCTCACTAGCGGGGTTCTCAAGATTAGCTCAGGTTGGTTTTATACGTGTGCCCTAACGAGCCTTGGTGCCGTGAAGTGTTGGGGTGAAAATAATGTCGGCCAACTTGGAAACAACACAACAGATTGGTCCGCTACCCCTGTGGATGTTACTGGCCTAAGCACAGGTGTCATCGATGTGGCTAGCGGATATAATCACACTTGTGCGATTTCAGCAGCGGTCACGTCAAATGCTGGGGGAACAACGGGATAGGTCAGCTTGGCGATGGAACAACAAATTCAAGTCTCGTTCCTGTTGAAGTTCTTTCATTGACCAATGCTAGCGCTATTTCTTTAGGTGTGGACCATACTTGTGCCCTCACTTCTCTTGGAGGTGTGAAATGTTGGGGGTCGAATTCAGACGGCGAACTTGGAGATGGTACACATACAAACCAGAGTTCTCCTGTGAATGTCAGCGATCTTGCTAGCGAGGTCACCAAAATCGCAGTTGGTGCTTATCATAGTTGCGCCTTGCTAAGCAACGGCGGGGCGCAATGTTGGGGCTACAATGTATCTGGACAATTAGGCAATAATACAATTAATGGCAGTTCGGTCCGGTAAGTGTATTTGGCCTAAATGGACGTCAATCGATTGACGCAGGAGGTAACCACACGTGTGCGCTGCTGAGTGGGGGAACGATAAAATGCTGGGGTTCAGATGGGTATGGGCAACTAGGCCTCAGTAACACACCTTGGAAGCTTATCCCAGTCGGTGTCTTCCTCTTTTCGGTGATGCTACCATTGATAATGCGATAACTTCAGGTGAAGTTTCTTGAAATAATAGAGGTCAAAACCTGTCATGGTATGAATTAAATCATAGCGGCCTACCAATTTACCTCAATGCCAAGAGATAAAATGGGAATTGAAATTAAAATCTAACGACCTGCAGGAAACAGCCCGAGAGGGTTCCATTTCGCCGGCTGTTTTTTCTCTAACCGAAGTTATCGACCACACTGGGTTAATCCAGAAATCCAATCTCTTTTGCCTTCGGGCAATACCTATCGGTGTAGTGGCCGCTGCAACCGGTACGGCGGACCTACTTCGGATCAACATATGTGTGCAGACAAAGGCTATGATTTTCCGGATGTTTATCAATTCGATATTGAACAAGGTTATACCGAGCATATCAAACACCGCCGCAGACGAGGTGAACCACTGCCAGATCCATGTCCGATCCCTCGGCGAAGCACAGTACCCGGCTAGACGCTGGGTAGTCGAACGCACTCTGGGTTGGCTCTCAAAACGACGCAGCCTTCGTACTAGCTGGTGCAAGAAGTCACAAAATTGGCTTTCCTTTGTTTACTTTGCATGTGCCAGTATTCTTCACGATCAATCAATTTTCGGATACGTACTAGGTCAAATGCTAGCTGCGGGGAGGTGGATTTTACTGTATGATTGTTGTATCCAACCGTTCAATCAGGGGCTTTTTATGACTCGTCCAGACTTTCAAGAATATCTGTCAAAAGTCGAAACCGATTATCGCCGCGGCATTGCGACCGAGCATACCTTTCGCTTGGCGCTTGAAACATTGATCGAAGCACTTTCTCCAGGCGTGGAGGCTTCCAATGATCCGAAACATATAGCTTGCGGCGCGCCAGATTTTGTGGTGGAACGGCATAAGGTCCCACTAGGTTATGTGGAAACGAAAGATGTGGGGGAACCTCTGGATAAGATTGAAAAGTCTGATCAATTGAAGCGATACTTTAAGGCACTCAATAATCTCATCCTGACTGACTATCTGGAATTCCGCTGGTACGTGCGGGGTGAACTACGCTTGAAAGGCCGGATCGCTGAAGCAGGAGCCGGCATCCGGCTGCGCCCAGATGAAAAAGGTCTAAGTCCTGGTTCAACAGATGTTCACCCAATTCTTCCAGACCGAAACGCCGACAGTGACTTCGGCCAAGGAACTGGCAACCCGACTGGCCGAACAGACCCACCTGGTCCGAGATTTGATCGTCAATGCCCTGAAATCAGGCGATGAAGCCGAACACGCTGCACTGGAAAAGCAATACAAGACGTTTCGTGAGTTTTTGCTGCCAGAGCTAAAGCCTGAGGAATTCGCAGATCTGTACGCCCAGACAATGGCCTACGGTCTGTTTGCAGCCAAGCTTTCTGCACCGGAGAACGCGCCTTCAGTCGAGCCGCCGCTTACCAATACCTGACCGCCAACAAATTTCTGCGCCGGCTGTTCCTGGATGTGGGCGAGGAATTGGACGGAACTATTATTGCCCCGTTCCTGGACGACATCGCATCCCTACTCGCACATGCCGATCTGTCAAAGATACAAGCGGATTTATTCAAACGGACGCGCAGCGAAGACCCGGTAGTGCATTTTTACGAAACATTTCTTGCGGTGTATGACCCCAAATTCCGCGAAAGCCGGGGGGTTTATTACACGCCTGAGCCGGTGGTTCAATTCATCGTCCATTCGGTGGACTGGCTATTGAAAAACTGCTTTGGGCGAGCCTGGGGGTTGGCCGACTCGAATGTCAAGATCCTGGATCCGGCAACCGGTACGGCAACTTTTCTGTACTATGTGATCCAATCCATTCACGAAGAAGTGATAAAGAGGGCCAAGGTGGGACGTGGCTCGAAAAGAGCAAGGAAATGCTTCGGCGAGTCTTTGGGTTCGAACTGCTGATGGCGCCTTACGTGGTCTCGCACCTGAAATTGGGCCTGCTGATGCAGGAACTGGAGACCCCGCTGACCAAGAACGAGCGCCTGCAAGTCTTCCTGACAAACACGCTGGAAGAAGGTATGACGCGGGCCGAGACCTTGGAAGGACTGGATTATTACATCGCGGAAGAAGCCAGCCTGGCGGCACATATAAAGAAGCGGGAAGATATCATGGTGGTGCTTGGCAATCCGCCGTATTCCGGTAATTCCGCAAATGCGAGCGTAGATGCTCAGGGAAACCCGAATTTTATCGGAAAACTACTGCGTGAATATTACTTTGTGGATGGCGCGCCGCTCGGTGAGCGCAATCCAAAGTGGCTGCAAGACGATTACGTCAAATTTATCCGTTTCGGTGAATGGCGCGTCCAGCAGACCGGGTTCGGCATTTTAGCTTTTATTACCAACAATGGTTACCTCGATAACCCCACCTTCAGGGGCATGCGCCAACATTTGATGAGCACCTTTGATGAAATCTATGTACTGGATTTACACGGTAATAGCAAGAAGAAGGAAAGAACACCCGATGGAGACAAGGATGAAAACGTGTTTGATATTCAACAGGGAGTCGGGATCATTTTGGCGGTGAAAGATCCTCAAGGTCTCCAAAAACATTCAGAGTCAACAATTGTAAGACATGCTTCGCTTTGGGGCCTGCGTGAAGGGAAATATGCATTCTTAAAGGGAAATGATGTAGAGCAGGTTGAATGGAAGGAACTCCAACCAGATAAACCATTTTATTTATTCGTACCACAGAATTTAGATCTAGTTGATGATTATAAATTTGGCTGGTCGGTGATAGATGTTTTCCCAATAAATAATCTTGGGATGAACACGCATCACGACGCATTAGTGATAGCGTTCGAAAAACAAGATCTACTGAACCGAATTACTTCTTTACAGTCAAATAACGTTTCTGATGATGAGATCCGCTTGCAATTTGATGTTATTGATGTGGGCGGATGGGAATTACACGCCGCACGGCAAAAACTCAGGAATGATAAAAACTGGCGTTCAAAAATTATCTCATGCCTCTATCGGCCATTCGATTTTAGATGGTTGTTTTATAGTTCGGATTTTCTAACTCGCCCAAGAACTGGAATTAACCAGCATATGATTGCTGGAGAAAACATCTCTTTTGCTACCACAAGACAGACTAGAGAACCATTTTCGATATTTGCTACGAGTCAAGTTTGCGGTCAACATAAAATTGCTACGCCATACGATGGAAGCAGCATTTTTCCTTTATATCTTTACACCACACCAGAGGAAACGGCAGGTACCCTGTTTGCGCAAAGCGAAACCACGCGCAGACCCAACCTGGCGCCGAAGTTCATCGAGACATTCAGCGAAAAACTAGGCTTGAAGTTTATCCAGGAAGGGAAGGGGGATTTGAAAGCCACCTTCGGGCCGGAAGATGTGTTTTATTACGCATATGCGGTCTTCCTTTCGCCAACCTATCGCGAGCGATACGCCGAGTTCCTGAAAATAGACTTCCCGAGGCTGCCGCTCACCAGCGAAAAGAAACTGTTTGCGAAGCTGGTCGCGAAAGGCGAAGAACTGGTTGGGTTGCATTTGCTGAAAAGCTCCAAGGTGGATGATTTCATCACATCCTATCCGGTGGCTGGGAACAACAGAGTCGAGAAAGTCCAGTATGCCAATGGGAAAGTCTGGATCAACGGCGTCCAATATTTCGGAGGTGTGCCGGAGGATGTGTGGGAATTCAAGGTGGGCGGATACCAGGTCAGCGAGAAATGGTTGAAGGACCGCAAGGGGCGCGTGCTAGGTGGGGAAGATATTAAATTATTACCAGCGCGTGGTGGTGGCGTTGAAGGAAACAATTCGGTTGATGAAGGAAATAGATAAGACGATCCCGGCCTGGCCGATAAAGTAAGAATTATTGAATTAGGGAGAGAAAATGGCTATCTGTCGAAATTGTGGTGGATATAAAACAGAAGCGTGTCCTACATGCCGAGCTATTGGTAATATACCTTGTGAAATTTGCAGAGGCACTGGTGCTTTAAGATGTCCTGCTTGCAGAGGTTATGGTTGGGAAGGAGGCGAATGGTATTCCCACGTTGAAAGAATACTTTGCAAAAGATGTGACGGACATGGATATGAACTATGTCCAAGATGTCATGGCTATAGATATCAACTTTGCCCGACTTGTTTGGGTAATCGGACGCGATTATGCCATGTTTGTAATGGCACGGGGAGGGAATAATTCAAGAGTGGTTTGTCAAAATCAATAGGAAGAGAAAGACTTTTGTGTCGATGTGCTGTCTCTCAAGTAAGCGCAATCGCCTGTATTGTTCCAAATGGCGGAACCGTGGCCATAGTTGAAACCCCACCCGGCCTCAGGCCGCCCTCCCCAGTTTCGAAGAAAATGAAGAGGGAGAGGCTGGTGCGGGCGGCGTGCGCGCCTAAGCGGCGGAGGCTAGAGAGGAGTGAAAGGATGTAGGTGCCCGGGGAGATATCCCGAGGAAGGATAATATTATAAAGAGGATTTTACAATTTGCAGATCAAGCGCGATATATATCAGAGAATAATGCACCTCCCAGTGTTTATTTAGACGTATAATAAATTATCTAATTCATCGCAGATCCGTCGAAGCCTTGTTCTCATTGGGAGGGAAGTATGAATAATCGGCGGTATACCAAATTCCTTACTGGTCTCGGTAGCAGCCTGATTTTATTATCTATGGTGGGTACCTCGGCAATGACCGCCGCGGGCGATATGACGCTTTTTTCGGTGGGTACTAGCGAAACATATTCGCGAGCGGGTCAAAGCTCTTCGGCGGCCTTTCAGACGAGCCCACTGCAGATACTAATGTTTGGACAAGCCTTGGACCCGAAGGCGCAGGGTTCAAGCCCTGGCTATTGACCCGATACCTCCAGCACACTCTATGCTGGGACCTATGGCGGTGGTGTGTTCAAGAGCTCGACCAGCGGCGGAAGTTGGGAGGCAGTCAATAGTGACCTAACTAGTACTGATATTCGAACCCTGGCCATTGTTCAGACGAGTCCTAGCACGCTGTATGCGGGAACTTATAGCGGCGGCGTATTCAAGAGTTCGAACAGCGGCGATAGCTGGAAGGTGGTAAACACTGGTCTCACCAGTACTGATGTTAGCTCCCTGGCAATTAATCAGACAACACCTAGCACGCTCTATGCAGGAACAAAAAGTGGTGGCGTATTCAAGAGCACGAACGGTGGTGATACTTGGAGCTCTATCAACATCGGATTGCCCTATACCTGGGTATCTGCCCTGGCGATTGATCCAAATAATCCGAGCACGCTCTATGCAGGGATATATGGTAGCGGCGTGTTCAAGAGTACGAACAGCGGCCAAACGTGGATTGCGGTTAAACCGGCTTGGTTTTCTATATTTACACCCTTGTAATTGATCCGACGACTTCCAGCACGCTCTATATGGGAGCCGAGGCCGGTGCGTTGAAGAGCACGAACAGCGGCATCACATGGATTGGGATCACCACAAGCATGACGAATTCCTATGTTCATGCCCTTGTGATCAATCCTGCAAGCCCCAGCACGCTCTATGCGGGGACAAGTGATGGGGTGTTCGAAGAGCACAAATGGCGGCGGTGTCTGGAATGCAATCAACAATGGCCTTACAACAACATTTGTTAATGCTTTAGCGATTGACCCGAGGTCTCCCACCACGGTTTATGCGGGGACAGCGGGAGGGGGAGTGTTTGGTATGAATATCCCCAAACCATGGACCTTGATGTATTACTTTGCTGCGGATAATGATGTTGACCAAGAAACTCGCTAACTGAACAGATTCATTCTCTTTACAGTCAGGCAAGCAAAAATGCTAACGCTAATATCCTGGCATTCTGGGACGGCTTAACATCAGAAGCTCGGATGTTTCATTCTCTCCTAGCGGTTCAACGATAATAATGAAAGGCGAGTTAGATACTGGAGATCCTACAACTCTTGAGCAATTTGTAAAATGGGCTCAAGATAATTATCCAGCAAGTCACTACGCTCTAATTATCTCGGATCACGGGACTGGTGTCAGTGGGGTTGCTTATGATATCCATATACCAACAAGCGGGGAGGACAAGCTCACGCCAGCCGAAATCCGGCAGGCACTTTCAAACGTTATAAAACCAGAGGTTGTTTATATGGATGCGTGTCTTATGGGCACAATTGAGAGCATGTACCAATTGTCGGGGTTGCTGACTATTACGTAGGAAGTTGAATCAAAAACATGGGGAATTCATCCGTCCAGACTGGTTCACTCTTGGATACGACGAAAATGGAAATGGGTGGCAGATCAATATCCCATCAATTGGAAGTAGCACTACTCCAGAACAATTAGCAATAGCGATGGCGAAGAGCTACGCTAAGCTTAGTGGAGTATATAACCCAAAAACCTAGTACTATCTGGGTTGTCAGGTTATCCAACGTAGATGATGTTGTCAGTAAAACTAGCACGCTCGCTGGCTTGCTTAAAAACCAAATGAGTAGTCTACATGAAGCCTTACAAACCATTCGATCAGCTTCTGTTTTACAACATTTTGAAATGAACGGGGATTTTGAAATCACAGATACCGATGAGTATGTCGACCTGTATAACTTTTCAACTTTGGTAGTATCCTAATCCATCAAGCGGATATCCAAACTGCTGCTCTACCCGTTGAAAACCTCTCTCGATAACTTCATTGTGTATCAACATGGATGGAGTGGGACATTTGATAGGGATGGGAGGAAGGCATACCTGGTTCCATAGCAATAGTCACGGGGTCTCAATATTTTTCCCTTCTTACTCTAGAAGTTTCTACAAAGACGGGTGGCTCGATTTTGCAGCTGGAACAACATGGGATATTACTGGATCATCGATCATGACCTTAAACGCTGATTGAATGGGGACCTATGCTGGTTGAATATGTGAGACAAACAAACCCAAATGCTGCCAATAATCCTAATCCTCCTCCATTGGTGGCACCATTAATTCCTCCACAAATGATCTACCTGCCGTTGATGTTGAAGAACTAAGATACACCTGCTTTTTGCAAACCTACACCAACCAATCCCCACGGATTTACCTGATACGGGTGAGCAGTAAATCAACCATTATTGCTTCTTCGGAGTAATGTTCAAAATTGGAGAGAAATAAACGACAATTCTATATGCCACCAATTTTTGGAGATATACCCAGCACGAATTTCTCTATTTTGGTATGGATCAAATCTCCTAACTCAGAGTCTTCAAAAAAAGAAACAAGTCAAAATCTGGCATTATCCACTGGGCCAACTCGCTGGTGTTCTTCTTCGGTATCCAGATTGGTTTGCTTCAAGTAGCGTTGCAAAACAGTGATCCCTTCGTGCCCCATCAATTTTGCCAGGGTGAATATATCCGTTCCGTTTCGGAGCATGGCAAGAGCGAATGCCCGACGGAAATCATCCAATGAAGGCGCCTCCACACCCGCCTCTCCTGCCCGGTGGGTGAGAATACCCCGCAACATATCATCCTGAAGGCGTTCAGAACCACACCGAGGACGGGTCACCCAAAGTGGAAAGCGCAAGGCGTCAGTTTTTTGGATACGCAATTTACAAGCTCCGGCTTAATTAACACAACATGAATTTCTCTATTTTGGTATCGATCAACGCTTCTAACATCAAAGTCTACAAAAAAAGTACCTTTAGAATATGGCATTATCCACTGGGCCAACTCGCCAGTGTGCTTCTTCGGTATCCAGATTGGTTTGCTTAAGGTAGCGCTGCAAAACAGTGATCCCTTCGTGTCCCATCAATTTTGCCAGGGTGAAGATATCCGTGCCATTTCGGAGCATTGACAAGAGCGAATGCTCTACGGAAATCATGAAATGAAGGTGCTGCCACGCCAGCCCTCTCTTGCCCGGTGGGTGAGAATACCCCGCAACCCATCATGGCGAAGGCGTTCAGAACCACACCGAGGACGGGTCACCCAAAGTGGAAAGCGCAAGGCGTCAGTTTTTGGGATACGCGCTTTACAAGCTGCCGGCTTAATTAACCCAGCCCGCCACGCTGCAAACAATCGCATATTTTGCCCAAAAACAACCCAAAACTGCCCATTTAACCCCCATTCCACGCGGATCAATTCGTCTCCTCATGCGCATAGATTTGGCAGCACATTACACGAAAACCCTAAAAAACCTCAAAACCTGCAATAGATCAGGTTTTTCTACTCCTGCTCTCAACTCTCTGCTCTCTTTTCTCTATTTCCCCCGAATTGTCCCTCGTTGTTTTGTAAAAACGATCCCGCGCAACCCCAAAAAACGGGTTTTCCACCCCAAAAGGGCATATAATACCTTGCCTCTCCACAGGGGCCCAACCCATGCCCACACCCGCCTCCATCCTCAAAGACACCTTCGGCTATGACACCTTCCGCCCGCTGCAGCGCGAAGTGATCGAGAACATCCTGGCCGGGCGCGATACCCTGGCGATCATGCCCACCGGCGGCGGCAAGTCGCTGTGTTACCAGATCCCGTCCCTCCTGTTCGACGGTCTCACG
The DNA here is from genome assembly GCA_963776475.1 of uncultured Chloroflexia bacterium. Taxonomy (GTDB): domain Bacteria; phylum Chloroflexota; class Anaerolineae; order Anaerolineales; family Villigracilaceae; genus UBA877. Next base: position 91,627 of record CAVZMZ010000006.1, on the reverse strand, counting down.
GTCGTCGTCTCGCCGCTCATCGCCTTGATGAAAGACCAGGTCGAGCAATTGCGGACTGCCGGCGTCCCGGCCTTGTTCCTGAACAGCACGCTCGATCCGGAGCAGTACCAGGAGAATATGGCGCGTGTGCGGGATGGCCGCGTGCGCCTGCTCTACGTAGCCCCTGAAACTCTCCTGACCCCGCGCCTGTTTACCCTGCTTTCCAGCGTGAAGGTTGCCCTGTTGACCATCGACGAAGCCCATTGCATCTCCGAATGGGGCCACGACTTCCGCCCCGAGTACCGCCAGTTGGCCGACGTGCGCAAGCGCTTCCCATCTGCGGTCTGCCTGGCCCTGACAGCCACCGCCACCCCGCGCGTGCGCGCCGACATCCAGTCCAGCCTCGGGTTTTCCCGGTCGAACGAGTTCCTGGCCAGTTTCAACCGGGAGAACCTGTATATCGAAGTTCAGCCCAAACGTGAGGCTGCCATCCAGGCCACCCGTTTCCTGGAACGCTTCAAAGACCAGTCCGGCATTATCTACTGTTTCTCGCGCCGGCAGGTGGATGAACTGGCCGCCCATCTCGAGCACCGCGGCCACTCGGTCCGCCCCTACCACGCCGGGCTGGAGGATGACGAACGCCGCCGCAACCAGGAAGCTTTCATCCGGGACGATGCCCAGATCATCGTCGCCACCATTGCCTTCGGGATGGGCATCAACAAGCCGGATGTGCGCTTCGTTCTGCATTACGACCTTCCCAAAAGCATCGAGGGCTATTACCAGGAGATCGGCCGCGCCGGCCGCGATGGCCTGCCTGCCCATTGCCTGCTCCTGTATAGCTATTCGGATGTTGCCAAACTGAAATACTTTATCGACCAGAAGGAAGGGGTTGAACGCCAGGCCGCCGCGCAGCAGTTGGATGCCATCGTCCGCTTCGCCGAGGATGAGCTCAACTGTCGCCGCAAGCCGCTGTTGACCTACTTTGGGGAACCCTATACCGTCCAGAATTGCAAAAACTGCGATAACTGCAACGCCGAAGCCCCTTCCCTGACCGATATTACCCTCCCGGCGCAGAAGTTCCTCTCCTGTGTCAAACGCACCGGCGAACGTTTTGGCGCCGCCCACGTGACCGATGTTCTGCTCGGCTCGCAAGGCGAACGCATCCTGCGCTTCGGCCACGACCGTCTTTCCACCTATGGCATCGGCAAAGAGTTGAACAAAAAGCAGTGGATGCACCTGGCCCGCCAGTTCGTGCAGATGGGTTACCTTATCCAGGAGAGTGAATACCGCACCCTCAGCCTGTCTCCCAAGGCCATCCAGGCCCTCAAGGATCGCACGCCCATTCTGGGTCAATTGCAGGAAGTCGAAGAACGTGCGCCCAAAAAGGCCAACAAGCAGGAATTGGAATACAACCATGCCCTGTTCGCCCTCCTGCGCGCCAGGCGCAAGCAGCTGGCCGACGCAGCCGGACTTCCGCCCTATGTCATCTTTGCCGACCGTACCCTGGTGGAGATGGCTGCCTATGCTCCCCAGTCGCCTGAGCGCCTGCTGGACATCTCGGGCGTGGGCCAGGTCAAAGCTCGCCAGTATGGGCCGGCCTTCCTGGAAGTCTTGCAGGATTACTGCCGGAAGCATAACCTCCCCGAGAAGACCAAAGCAACTCGCCGCACTAAAGATGACTCTGGCCGGCGCTACGTTATGGTGGCCGAGGCCTTCAATGCCGGGGAAAGCCTGACGGACCTGGTGGCTCGCTACAATGTCACTACCGCTACGATCCTGGAGCACCTTAACCGTTACCTTGCCGCCGGGCACACCCTCCGCCGCGCTGCGGAACTCCTGGCGCTCTCATCCGCCTCTCCTGACCAGCAGGCCGCCGCTTTTGCTGCCTTTGCCGAATTGGGGACCGACCTGCTCAAGCCGGTCTTCGACCGGCTCAACGGCGCCCTGGATTATGACGAGTTGAAGATCCTGAGGCTTTGTTATCTGAGCCAGGCCGAATAGCGGGGACTGTTTACCGGCCGGATATTGAATAAAAAAAATATTTGGGGTATAGTATTCCCATAACTATTGTCCTATTTACATTGGTTTGAGAGCTACCATGTCCATTCCACCCACCGGTACCGTCACCTTTCTTTTCACGGACATCGAAGGCAGCACGCGCCTCTGGCAGGAATATCCTGAGCAGATGAAGTCCAGCCAGGCGCGGCATGCAATCCTGTTGCGCGCAGCCATCCAGCGCAATGAAGGCTATCTGTTCAAGACGGTTGGGGATGCCTTATGCGTGGCATTTCCTGACGCACTTCAGGCTGTGAAAGCCGCCATCGAGTCGCAAGAAGCCCTGGCCCGGGAAGACCGGGGCACTTATATTTCAATCTAGGAGGCAAATATGTCCGAACCAACTCCCACGACCGGCCAGAATGAGGCCGAAAGCTTTTCCTTCAAGGCCGAAACCAGGCAGCTCTTGAACATCTTGATCCATTCCCTTTATAAAGACCGGGAAGTCTTTTTGCGCGAGCTGCTCTCGAACGCCTCTGACGCCCTCAACCGTGTCCGCTTCGAGATGCTCACCGACCACCAAATCCTTGATTCGGGCGTCGACCTGTGCATCCGCCTCACCGTGGACAAGGAAAAGCGCCTGCTCACCATTCAGGATACCGGCATCGGTATGACCCGCGATGAGATCATCGAAAACCTGGGGACGATTGCGCAGTCCGGAGCGCGCAGATTCGTGGAAGCCACCCAGGATAAAAAGGTGGACTTTTCCCAGGTCATCGGCCAGTTCGGGGTGGGCTTTTACTCGGTTTTTATGGTCGCCGAATGGGTGCGGGTCACCTCCCGCTCCTATAAACCGCGTGCCAGGGCAGTCAGCTGGACTGCCACCGGTGAGGATAATTTCGAAGTAAGCGCCGCCGAAATGAATGCGCGCGGCACCCGGGTCGAGGTTAAGCTCAAAGAAGACGCCACAGAGTTCGCCGAGGAATATCGCCTGAAGGAGATTATCCACAAGCATTCTGATTACATTGGTTTTCCGATTTACCTGGGCGACGGCAAGGAGCCGCTCAACAAGCAGACCTCGCTTTGGAGGACCCCCAAACAGGATGTGACCGAAGACCAGTACAAGGATTTTTATCGCCAGGTAACACTGGACTTCGAGGAGCCGTTGATGCACATCCATATGATCACGGATGTGCCCGTGCAGTTGTACGCGCTCTTGTTCATCCCGCGCAAGGCCGAACGCGGTATTCTCGCCCAGCGCAAAGAGGATGGGCTGAAGTTATATTCGCGCAACATCCTGATCGATGAGTACAACAAGGATTTGCTCCCCGAATACTTGCGTTTTGTGCAGGGCGTGGTGGATTCGGAAGATTTACCCCTCAATGTCTCCCGTGAGACAATCCAGGCCACCGGCTTGATGGCCCGCCTGAAAAAGGTGCTTACCAACCAGGTTATCAAGGATCTGGAAACCCTGGCCGGGAAAGATCCGGATAAATATCAGGAGTTCTGGAAGGAATTTGGAGGGTATCTAAAGCAAGGTGTGGCAATGGCCCCGCTGGAGGCTGACCCGCTCCAACCCTTGCTCCGCTTCAAGACGAACTTGCATCCCGAAGCCTGGTCTTCCCTGGAGGATTACGTTGGACGGATGAAGCCGGACCAAAAAGACCTCTACTATATTGTCGGCGAAGACCCCAAGTCGGTCCTGCGCAGCCCACACCTGGACTACTTCCAGTCGCAGGGCACAGAAGTGTTGCTGCTGACTGAGCCGATGGATTCGTTCATGTTGATGGGTTTGCATAAATACAAGGACTTTGAGCTTAAGAATGTTGCCCAGGCAGATTTACCCGAAAAGCCTGCGGATGCGAAGCCGGAACAGCAGATTCCCGATGATGATTTCAAAGCCCTGGTCGAACGTTTCAAGCAGGTGCTTGGTGAGCGCGTTACGGATGTGCGCGCCAGCAGCCGCCTTTCGCAATCCGTGGCGCGCCTGGTTGATCCGGAAGGAACACTTAACCCGGAACTGCAGCGTGTCTATAAGTATCTCGGAAAGGACCTCGATCTCCCCAAAAAGATCCTAGAGTTGAACCCATCTCATACCATCCTGAAGAATCTGCTCAAGCTTGAGCCTGGCTCGGAGCTGCAGACCCTGGTGATTGAACAGATTTTCGACAGCGCTTTGTTGATCGAAGGCTTGCACCCGGACCCCTCCAGCATGGTTCCACGCCTTCAACAAATCATCCAGGCGGCGCTGGAGCATGCAGAACCGTCGGGTAAAGAACAATAAGCGACTTTTAAAGCCCTCAAAATATCCCCCAAACGGCCCATTCGAATAAACGCCTTGGGCAATTGCAACCGGGATTAATTTGATGTAATATGGGTGGGTTGCTTGCGCAAATCCTGTGCAGGATTGAAAACACAGGATTTCACGATTTTTCTCTGCGCTTTCATTATTCACAAGGCGGTCTGCTGGAGTTATCCCCGGCCTGGGAGCTGCCAGCATTCCGGTGCCTTCTTTTATAGGTATGGTGGAGTGTTCCACCGGGAGATAAGATGCAGCCAGAACGGCCGCATTGGCGGAAGTGGATTGAGCCCTGGTACCTGGTGTATGCCTTAATGGGATTGATTGTGGCAGGCCTGGTGCCAGTCTTGATTCCCCTGGTTGTAAACGAGACAGGCAACGCCCCGCTGGTGGGGGTTGTTGTGGCTGCGGTCAGCCTGGGTGGCTTGACCTCGCCTCTCTGGGGCAGCCTGGCCGATCGTTACCGCGCCCACCGCCTCTTGCTGGCGGTTGGCATGCTCTTTGCAAGCATTGCTTTGGCAGCATTTGCGTTTACGACACAACCGGCCATCTGGATTCCGCTGGCAGTTATCGAGGGGCTCGGAACTGCCAGCGCCGCCACGATCGCCAATCTGTTTGTGGTGGAGGCCCACCCGCAGGTGGAATGGGATCAGCGCATCGGCTGGCTGCAGACTTTTTATGGCATTGGCCAGGTTACCGGGTTGCTGTTGGCGGGGGTGTTGACCCAAACTGATTTTCGAATCGGGCTGTGGGTGGCGGCAGGCCTGGGCGCTTTCGCTGCCATATTAGGTTGGTTTACTACCAAGACGCCGCCGGCGCAGCCCGGGTTGGAACCTCTTCTTATTCACCCGGTAAGACATGCTAAATCGACGTTGATTTCGCCGCAGCGTCTTTTTCATGCCCCGAAATGGGGGGGAATTGGAAACCTTGGGCGCACTTTACGCTCTCCTTTTGGAGTTTTTCTAGCTGCATGGTTGCTGGCCTTCGCAGGACCGGCAGCGGTCTTTTCTCAATATCCCCTTTTGATGCAGAAGGTCTATGGGGTCACTCCCGCGACTTCCTCGGTTGCATTTGCCATCATCGCTGCGCTGGGCCTGACCCTTTATACCCCGGCTGGTAATTGGTCCGATCGTCGCGGTCCGGGTCGCATTTTACGGATCTCATTGGGATTGCGCTTGATTGCATTTGTTGGAATGTTCTGGTTGGTTTTCACGCCGGCCAGTGGAGCCATCGGCCTGCTGGCCTTGATGGCGTTTGCCTTCGTGGTTTGGGCCTGGTCCCTGATGAGCGTGAGTGGCACCGCTCTGGCAGCACGTCTTTCGCCGGCGGGAGAGGGCCAGGGGCTTGGAATTTTCAATGCGATCACTGCAGCGGCTGGCATAATCGGGGCGCTCCTTGCAGGCTGGGCGGCCGGGGTCTGGGGCTACGGTTCGATTGTGGCGCTTGCTCTCATAGGCGTGGCCTTGGGCCTGGGGCTCAGCCTTTTGGTCGATAAAAAGATGTTGTCAGTAAAAAATAAGGAGACTAATTAATTATGAAAGCAATCGCTAACCTGACCGGCACATCCACTTTACTCTTGCTGGACCACCCGGAACCCACCCTTTCAGCGGACGATGAGGTCAAATTAGAGATCCTGCGGGTGGGGATTTGCGGAACTGACCGGGAAGAAGCCGCCGGTGGTCGCTCCAGGCCGCCTGCAGGTCAAAATGAACTGGTAATTGGCCACGAAATGTTCGGCCGGGTGGTCGAAATTGGTAAATCAGTCACCCGGGTGGCCCTTGGCGATCTGGCGGTCTTCACCGTCCGGCGCGGTTGTGGCAAATGTTTGCCCTGCCTGATGAACCGCTCGGACATGTGCCAGACCGGTGAATATGCAGAACGGGGGATTTGGGGCCTGGATGGATACCAGACCGAGTATGCGCTGGATAAAGAACAGTATATCGTACGCGTACCTCCTGAACTGGAACCGGTTGGCGTATTGACCGAGCCGCTCTCAGTGGCAGAAAAAGCAATTGATGAATCTGTACGCCTGCAGGTGGCCCGCCTCCCGGATGCCTCTGCAACCCTGGATTGGCTGTACGGGCGGCCTTGCCTGGTGGCCGGCCTGGGTCCGGTAGGTCTGTTGGCGGCTCTGATCCTGCGCTTACGAGGTGCACAGGTATATGGCCTCGACGTGGTGGACGCCGATTCGGCGCGCCCAAAGTGGTTGGAACATATCGGCGGGCAGTATATCGATGGCCGCCAGGTACCGGCTGACCAGGTGGATGATCGCTTGGGAAGGCTCGATTTGATTTTTGAAGCGACCGGGGTTGCCTCGCTCGAGTTTAATTTGTTGGATGCCCTGGCGCCCAATGGGGTCTATGTACTCACCGGAATCCCAGGCGGCGACCGGCCCCTGGACCTCCCGGGCGCGGAATTGATCCGCGGGCTGGTCTTGAAGAACCAGGTTATGCTGGGCAGCGTTAATGCCGCCCGGGATCATTATCAAATGGCGGTCGATGATCTTCTCCATGCCCGCCTGCTGTGGGGCGACCACGTTACGCAATTGATCACTAACCATTACCCGTATTCTGACTTTGACACTGCCCTGCACCAGCATACCGCCGATGAAATCAAAGCCGTGATTGAATGGGGTTCCCTTTAGTTGTGTCAGGAGGTGGTTTATGTTAAGCAAATCTCTGGCCACGGGTTGGCCTGGAATTCCTCCACGCTGGACCTCCAGCGCGAAAACCGGAGTTGGAACAGCCCTTAATCAAACCAGCCGGATCTGGTTTACACTCAGCCATGGCATTTTTGACGAAATTTATTATCCAAGGGAGGATCAGGCTTGCATACGTGATATGGGCCTGATCATCTGCTCCGGGGCCGATTTTTTCTCGGAAGAGAAACGCAGTACCGGGCAACAAATTGAAGCGCTTGCGCCGGGCGTACCTGCCTACAAACTGACCAACACTTGCCTGGAAGGCAGATACCGTATAGAGAAGGAGATACTGGCTGACCCCAGGCGGGACGTGGTGCTCCAAAACACCCATTTCTTTCCCCTGCAGGGCAAGCTGGAAGATTACCACGTTTACGTTGAATTGGCTCCTCACCTGGGCAATGCGGGTGCCAATAACACCGCCTGGATCGGTGACTATAAGGGTGTGCCGATGCTCTTTGCCGAACGACAGGGAATTGCTCTGGCGCTGGCTTGTTCCGCAGGTTGGCTGAACCGTTCCGCCGGGTTTGTCGGGGTTTCGGATGGCTGGCAGGACCTGAACCAGAACAAGCAAATAACCCGTACGTTTGATCGTGCTGAAAATGGTAATGTGGCCCTTACCGGAGAAGTGGATATCCGGCAGTCTGGCGGGAATTTCTTGCTGGCCCTGGGCTTTGGAGCGAACACATTTGAAGCTGGCCAGCGTGCACTTTCCAGTCTGCTGGATGGGTTCGATAGCGCCCGCTCGATATACATTCATGAATGGCAAAACTGGTTGCAGACCTTGTTGCCCTTGAGTTCCCAGAACAAACTTAAAGCAACCCGGGAGCTTTATCTGGTCAGCGCGGCAGCCTTGCGGACCCATGAATTTAAACGTTTCCCGGGTGCCCTGATCGCCAGTTTATCCATCCCCTGGGGTTTTTCCAAGGGGGATGATGATCTGGGCGGATATCATCTCTCCTGGCCGCGTGATTTGGTGGAATCGGCAGGCGGGTTGCTGGCCGCCGGGGCGCATGGCGACGCCCGCCGGGTCTTGTACTATCTGCAAGTTACCCAGGAGGCCGATGGCCATTGGCCTCAAAACATGTGGCTGGACGGCAATCCTTATTGGAGCGGCATTCAAATGGACGAGACTGCTTTCCCGATCCTGCTGGTTGAACTGGCCTACCGGGAAAAAGCACTTAAACCAGACGACCTCACGCGTTTATGGCCCATGGCCAAGAAGGCTGCCGGCTTTCTGGTGAAAAATGGCCCGGTTACTCCGCAGGACCGTTGGGAGGAAGACCCTGGCTATTCGCCTTTTACCCTGGCTGCCGAGATTTCCGCCTTATTGGCTGCAGCCGATATTGCTGATTTAAACAAAGAATCACAGATTGCTACCTTTCTACGCGAAACCGCCGACACGTGGAATTCCAATATTGAACATTGGACCTATGCGACCGATACGGACCTGGCTCACCAGCTGGGCGTGGATGGATATTATGTGCGCATCTCATCTCCGAGCATAGCCGATGCTGCTTCTCCCTCCAAAGGCTTTGTACCGATCAAGAACCGCCCACCTGGCGAAAATACTGAACAGGCCGCGCATATTATCAGCCCGGATGCGCTTGCGCTGGTGCGTTTTGGACTGCGCCCGGCGAATGATCCGCGCGTTGTAAACACGATCAAAGTGATTGACACGCTGTTAAAAGCAGAATTGCCTTATGGGCCTGGCTGGCATCGCTACAACGATGACGGCTATGGGGAGCATCCGGATGGCGATCCGTTCGACGGGACCGGAGTGGGTCGCGTTTGGCCTTTATTGGCAGGTGAACGCGCCCATTACGAACTGGCGGCTGGTCACGTGGATGAAGCCATACGTTTGCTCCACATCCTTGAAGCCAGCGCCGGCGCGGGCAATTTGTTGCCTGAGCAGATCTGGGATACACACGACATCCCCGAGAAAGAACTTTTCTTTGGCAAGCCATCCGGTTCAGCCATGCCGCTTGTCTGGGCGCACGCGGAATATGTAAAGCTGCTGCGCTCTTTGAGTGATGGACGTATTTTCGATATGCCGCCCCAAACTGTCCAGCGCTATATCAATAACAAAACTGAATCCAATCGCGTTAGCTGGCGCTTCAATAATAAATGTCAGACCATCCCAGCCGGGAAGATCCTGCGCCTGGAGCTTTTGGCTATGGCTACTGTCCACTGGAGTTCTGACAACTGGCAGACGGCTAATGACACCCAAACTCACGAAATTGGCCTGGATGTCCACCTGCTCGACTTGCCTGTGGATACGCTACCAGCCGGTACAACCCTGGTATTCACTTTTTACTGGTCAGCCTCCAATACTTGGGAAGGAACGAATTTCTCGGTAAGCATTGTCTGAAATTCGCGCGTTCACAGAAAAACCATTATGGATTGAACGGATTCGTCCCTGCATTTGCGCCCTCCAGTCCAGCAGCTCCCCATCCCGGCCGCATGCAGTCCCAATCCAGCAAGCGATCATCCCTCCAGGATAAATTGGAGTATACTGATATTAATAAGATATATATCTATTTTATAGAATCGAAGGGATGAACCATGTTCGATCCTGTTATGGTTCCATTGGATGGTTCTCTGCTCGCAGAGTGCGTCCTGCAGCACGTGGTTGCAATCGCCCGCGCTTTTGATGCAAAAGTGATTTTGCTGCGTGTGCTAGATAAGAAACAAGCCAGCGAGAAGGCACAATTATTTGATCTGGTCAACTGGCAGATCAATAAGACCGGCGCGAAGTTGTACCTGGAAAAGATCAGTACCCGCCTTCAAAAATCCGGCCTGCGGATCGAGACTGCCGTTCTGGAAGGATTGGTGGCAGAATCGATCACTGAATACGCGCTCAAGCGGGGGGTCAAATTGATCATCCTGAGCAGCCATGGACGCAGTGGATTGAGTCAATGGGGAATAAGCAGTGTCACGCAAAAAATAATTTTTAGCGCGCCCACTTCCGTGCTCATCATCCGGGCCCACCAACCGGCAACCAGTGAGTTGATCGAACAGCAATACACGCGCTTGATGGTTCCGCTGGATGGGTCCCGTCGGGCGGAATATGTTCTACCCATGGTCACGCTTTTGGCCCGTTTTCACCAATCCCGGGTTTCCATTGTACATGTAGTGAAAACACCGGAAATGGCGCGCCAGATGCCGCTGGCACACGAAGACCTGGAGCTATCCAATCGGATTGTAGCCCGCAATCGGGAGGAAGCCATCCGCTATCTTGATCAAGTCCGCCTGCAATCGCCTTTGGAGGGCATCGAAGTACAAACCCGCTTATTGACGAGCGATAACGCGGCCGCAGCCCTACATGAGTTGGCAGACAAGGAAAACATCGACATGGTCGCGCTCAGCGCGCACGGGTATTCGGGATATAACCAATGGCCCTATGGAAGCATGGTCAATAATTTTATACTGTACAGCAAGGTGCCGCTGCTGATCGTACAGGACCTGCCTGCCAAGGATGAGCCGGTCGTGCTCGATATGATCCCACGCGAACACGCAGAGCATTAATCCATGCAGGTAACGTCAATCCAAAATACCGAACGAGCCAATCCTGAATCCGGCGGGCGGCTGGATGAACTCGCACACCAGCTGGCGGAAATTCATACCGGCGTACATAAGAGCCCAAAAGCATGGGTTCTGCTGGCAAAGCACCTGCACATGTGGGAGCTAACTCTACAGGAAGCCTACCAGCATTTCAGGGTTACATCTTTGAATGACCCGGCTTTCTCACGTGCGGGCGAATGGATGCTGGATAATTTTTACATCGTCGAACAGACTTTCCGCCAGATTGAAGAGGGCCTGCCATCCAGATTTGTCAAGCAGTTACCAAAACTGGATGGGACACCGCTAAAGAACCACCCGCGCATTTTTGCGCTGGCATGGGAATGGATCGGATACAGCCAGAGTCAGATTGACCTGACACAAGTCACCGCATTTGTGCAGGACTATCAGCAGGTCACGCCGCTAACGATTGGGGAATTGTGGGCGCTGCCGATCATGCTGCGAATTGGGATTCTGGAGCAGCTTGTCTTTGCTGCTGCCGAATTGACCAGGATGGATGTGCCGCCTCTCTCCGTCCCGGTAGGTACGTTCGGAAACTTACCGGTACCGGGACTGCCATCCGAGAACCGGGACTATCCCGTCCCGTGCAGGAACCGGGACTACCTCCGCGAAAGATCCCGAACCAGGGGCTTCCCCAACCCTTCCCTTCGAGACCATTGTTGCAGCCTGTTTTCTCAGCCTGCGTCTGCTCTCCGCCACAGATTGGAAAGATTTCTTTGAGCAGATCAGCCGGGTGGAACAGATTTTGCGCAGCGATCCCGCTCAGGTTTATTCGGGCATGGATTTTGACACCCGCAACAGTTATCGAACGGTCATCGAGGAACTGGCGCTCCACTCAGCCTTTAGCGAAGAGCAAGTCGCCCAAATGGCGATCGAATTCGCTCGTGGATGGTACTGGTACAGGGCGAAGCAATCCTGGTTCCAGCGAAGCAGTCCCAGTTCCTGTACAGGATAAAAGCTCGAAAAATCTTCCCGGGATGGGGCGCAGTGCAGAGGATAAAACCCCCGGACGGGAGGCACACGTTGGCTATTTTCTACGGGATGCGGGGCGCGCGACGCTCGAACACAGCCTGCATTACCAGCCAGGATTTAGGTTACGCGTACGACGTGCACTGCTCGTGCACCCCACCTTCACTTATCTGGGGAGTATCGCCAGCCTGTCTGTGTTATTTGTTTTGGGACTGCTCGCTTATGCCAGGTTTTCAGGCGGCTCGCCTTTCCAACAGCTCGTAGCCGGTTTGCTTGGGTTTGGGTTGGCTACTGGAGGCTGCCATCATCATTGTGAACTCGATTGTGACCAACAATATCAAGCCCCAAAGCCTGCCGCGCATGGATTTTTCGGAAGGCATCCCACCGGGCAACCGCACCATGGTGGTCGTCCCAACCCTGCTGGAAAGCGCCGGCGAACTCAACCATCTCTTGCAAGAGTTGGAACTCTCTTATCTAACCAATCCGGATCCGCAACTGACTTATGCCCTTTTGACCGACTTCGGTGATGCTCCAACACAGGACATGCCGGAGGACGAAGCCTTGCTCGCGCTGGCAAGGGCCGGCATTGAAAATCTCAATCAAAAATATGCGAATGGGGCGCCTTTTTATTTATTCCACCGCCAACGCCAATGGAATCCGTCCGAAGGAGTTTGGATGGGCTGGGAACGCAAGCGCGGCAAATTGGCAGATTTCAATCGCCTGCTGCTCAATCTGGGTGAAACCCCCTACACAACCCAGGTTGGGAATATAGGCATATTGGGAATTAGTCCCGGTTCTGGCGAGGCCGGCCAGGTATCTGCACAGGCTGAAGGAGAACCGGCTCCAGCTGAGGGCACAGAGTCTGTTATTAAATATGTGATCACGCTGGACGCTGATACCATCCTGCCCCAGGGCAGCGCCAACCGGCTGATTGCCACCCTGGCGCACCCGCTGAACCATGCCGAATTTGCTGCAGACGGATGTTCGGTTGTCGCCGGGTATACCGTACTGCAACCACGCGTGTTCAATCAAGCCTACCAGTGCAAACCGTTCGCTCTTTTCGCAAATCTTTTCCGGGAACGCCGGGTTTGACCTGTACTCCTTTGCCGTCTCGGATGTATATCAGGATTTGTTTGGTGAAGGCAGTTATGTTGGCAAAGGGATTTATGATGTCGCGGCCTTCGAGCGCAGCCTGGCGGGTCAGGTGCGCCAGAATACCCTGCTCAGCCACGACCTGTTTGAAGGGATTTACGGACGCGCGGCACTGGTCACGGACATCGTCCTTTACGAGGAATATCCGTCGCGCTATCTGGTGTATGCCCGCCGCCTGCGCCGCTGGATCCGCGGCGATTGGCAATTACTGCCCTGGTTGTTCCCCTTCGTCCGCACTCGAAAACGGGGTGGCTCGCAACCGGTTATCGCTCATCAATCTCTGGAAGGTTTTCGACAACCTGCGACGCAGCCTGCTGCCGCCCACCTTGCTGGCGCTGCTCGTGGCAGGCTGGCTGTTCCTGCCCGGTTCGCCTCTGGTCTGGACTTTGTTGGTGCTGTTGCCTTCCGCCCTGCCATTTGTGGTGCAAACTGTCCGGCATGTATGGTTCAATCTCGGGCGTCTGACGCTCAAACAACTTTTCGAACCAACCTGGCTCCCGCTCATACGCTGGGTCCTTGCTGTTCTTTTTCTGCCCTATGAAGCATTTCTCATGCTGAGCGCCATCGGGATAACCATTACCCGCTTATTTATCGTGCGCAAGCACATGCTGCAGTGGACTACTGCGGCACACCTGGCGCGCTCATTTCGAAATACCCAAAATAGAACCTGGTTGGAGATGGCAGCCTCCCTGACTTTTTCCGCCTTCCTGGGGATTGCAATTCGGATAATTAACCCATCCGCGCTGGTGGTTGCGGCCCCTCTGCTGATTAGCTGGTTCATCTCTCCGCAGATCGCTTATTGGATCAGCCAGCCTGTAACCCACCTGACCACTCCACTTACGGAGACTCAGCGCAGGCAAGTCCGCCGGCTGGCGCGCCGCACCTGGGCTTTTTTTGAGCAGTTCGCCGGCCCCGATGACCACTGGCTGCCCCCCGACCATTTTCAAGAGTCGCCGCGTGGCAGCGTGGCGCATTACACCACCCCAACCAATATTGGTCTTTTCCTGACATCCACGTTGGCGGCTTACGATTTCGGATATGTGGGCCTGGTTGAACTTGCAGTCCGTTTACGCTCGACCTTTGAGAGTATGGACAAGCTGGAACATTACCGCGGACACCTGCTGAATTGGTACGACTCCCAGACGCTGACTGCGCTCCCGCCCCGCTACATCTCCACTGTGGATAGTGGCAACCTGGCAGCCTGCCTGATACGCTCAAACAGGGCTGCCTGGCCTTGAAGGATGCGCCGGTTCTGGGCGATAAACAATGGCAGGGTTTGCTCGATATCCTGGATATTCTGTCAGAAATACTGCGCAAACTTGAAAAAAACAAAACAAGTGCCTTGGGGGCGGTTTCATCTAAATCTCAACCGTCCCTATCTGGACGGGGGAACCTGATCGAAACGATAGAAGCCGAATTGACCAGCATTTATGAGCGCGTCAGCCTCAACCAAAACCAGCCCGCAGCCTGGACAAAGACTCTCGCCTGGCTCTCAGGCGAAGGCTGGGAAAGAGTTTCACACCGCTTGATGGAACTGCTCGAGAGTCATCCCAATCTCAATCCCGAATCCCTGACCGAGCTCCAACTCTATCTCAATTTGATGCAACACCACCTGCAAGACATGCAGCGCAGCCTGGATTTGTTTGCTCCCTGGCTCAGCCTGCTGGATGCGCCGCCGGTGTCTTTTATGGACACACCCGCCTGGCAGGTCTTTCGTGACAGCCTGCCCGCTGACCTGCCCACGCTGGGACAGGCAGAAACGGTGTACGAACGCATCCTTACGGCATTGAACGATTTCAAGCCGCAGTTGCGGGATGCAGGACGGCGCTGGCATGGTGTCAAAAACTGGAGGAAGGTTTATCAGCGGCTCTTATGACGGTCAGCGCCGCTTTTGATTGGTTTTCAGGATCTGGCAGAGCGGGCGAACGTTGCCGTGACCGGCATGGATTTCCGCTTTTTGTTCGATGAGCGCCGCCAGGTATTCCATATCGGCTACAACGCCAGCATCGAACAGCTCGACCCAAATTACTACGATTTGCTGGCCTCCGAAGCCCGGATCGCCAGCCTGATCGCGATTGCCAAAGGGGATGTGCCGCAAAGCCACTGGCAGCATCTGGGGCGACCGGTGACGAAAGTAAACGGCAAGCAGGTACTGCTTTCGTGGAGCGGCACCATGTTCGAGTATCTCATGCCGGCTCTTTTTACCAAAAACTATGCCGGGACATTCCTCTCGGATAGTTGCTATGCCGCGCTCGATGCACAAGTGAGATACGGGCGGGAGCAGCAAATGCCCTGGGGCATCTCGGAATCCGGCTTCTTTGCCTTCGATGCCAACCTGAACTACCAGTACCGGGCTTTTGGCGTGCCTGACCTGGGCTACAAACGCGATCTGTCCGATGATCTGGTTATCGCTCCCTATGCGTCGCTGCTCGGGCTTTCGCTGCAACCCCAGGCAGTGCTGGAGAACATGGCCCATCTGGAGCAGCTGAACATGCTCGGGCGTTTTGGTTTTTACGAGGCGCTCGATTACACCAAAACGCGCCTGCCAGCCGGCCAGGCCCATGCCGTGGTGCAATCTTATATGGCACATCACCAGGGTATGATCCTTCTGGCAGCCTGTAACTACCTGTTGGGCGATGTGATGGTGCGGCGTTTCCACGCCGATGAGCACATCCAGAGCGTGGAACTGCTGCTCCAGGAAAAGATCCCGCAAAACCCACCCATCGAATATCCCCATCCGGATGAACCGGCGGATTTGCCCGGAGCGGCTGCACTCGGTCAACAGTGCGCCGTGGCGTGTGCCTGTCGACAGTCCCATCCCACAGGTGCATGTTCTTTCACAGGGCGATATGAGCGTAATGATCACCAACGCCGGAGGTGGATACAGCCAGTGGCGCGAGTTTGCGCTGACGCGCTGGCAGGCTGACACCACCCTGGACCAATGGGGCACGTGGATTTATATCCAGGACCGCGAGAGCGGCGCGCTCTGGTCGGCCACCTGCCAGCCCATCGGCTGTGCACCCGGAACACCAGGAAGTGTTTTTTTATCCCCACAAGGTGGAGTTCCAGCGTTCGGACAATGGCATTTCCCTGCGCACCGGGATCACGGTCAGCCCAGATGGCGTCGAAATCCGGCGGGTGAACATCCTGAACGATGGCGACCGCCCCCGGCGGCTTAAATTGACCAGTTACGGCGAAGTGGTGCTGGCGGCACAGGCCGTCGACCGGCGGCATCCGGCGTTCAACAAACTTTTTATCGAGAGTGAATATCTCCCCCAGGAAAATGCACTCCTGTTCCAGCGCCGCCCGCGCTCTGCGGACGAAAAACCGGTTGTGCTGGTCCATGCGATGCTCATCGAAGCCGGACGTAAAGTGACCGGCGAGCATGAGAGCGACCGTGCGCGATTTTCTGGGCAGGTCGCAAACGCCGCGCACCCCGCTGGCGCTGCAAGATGCCAATGCCGGTCTCCCTTACCAGGCAGCACCGGCGGGACACGCTCGACCCAATCTTGTCGCTGGCGCAGGAAATTGACCTGAAGCCGCATGCGAAAACCAGGGTCACTTTCCTGACTCTGGCAGCTCCTTCCCGCCTCGAAGCGTTGGAAAAGCTCTCCCATTACCAGATCCGGGCATGCCATCTACCATGCCTTTGAGGAAGCCAACGCCCACAGCGAAGAGGAACTGATCGAACTGGGACTGAACGCCAACGCCGTGGAAAACATCCAACGCCTTTTATCCGCCCTGCTCTACCCGGTCGGGACATTGCGCGCCGCACCGCATATCCTGGCGCAAAATGTGAAGGGCAGTCCGGCTTGTGGGCGTTCGGCATCTCCGGTGATTACCCCATTTTATTGGTGCACATCCGCGACGGTGAAATCGCCCTTGCTCTCCGAAGCCCTGCAGGCCTTCAACTACTGGCGCAACCATCATGTCACGATCAACCTGGTCATCCTGAACGACCAGGATACCGGTTACGCCCTCGATCTGCACAACACCATCCAGCGCCAGATTCGGCGCATGGGCGCGGAGACTGCCTGAACCAGCGTGACGGCATTTTTGTGCTGCGCACCGACCAGCTTCAGCCAGCCGATAGGATCCTGCTCGAAACAGTGGCGGGCGTTATTTTGGATGAAAATAGCGGGACACTGGCTGAACATGCCCTGCGGCTAACCGCCCAGCCCACCCGCCTGCCGGATGTTCACCCCGTCCATCTCTCCTGCCCGTGACCCCGAACCGACGCCGCCTCTTCCCCTTCCGGGCGACTTGATGATGGATAACGGTCTCGGCGGTTTCAGCCGCGATGGCGGGAATACATCATCCATCTCCAGCCGGGTCAGCATACGCCGCATCCATGGGTCAACGTCATCGCCAACCCGCAATTCGGCTTCATGGTCTCCGAAGCTGGTTCCGGCTGCACCTGGGCAGAGAACAGCGGCGAAAACCGCCTGACCCCCTGGCGCAACGACCCGGTCACTGACCTGCCGGGCGAAGCGCTCTACCTGCGCGATGAGGAAACCGGGCTGGTCTGGAGCCCCACGCCCATGCCTGCCGGAGCAGAAACGCTGCACGTGATCCGTCACGGGGCCGGCTATTCGATCTTCGAGAGCCAGAGTCATGGCCTGAACCAGAACCTGCGCCTGTTCGCTGCGCCCGATGCGCCGGTCAAAATTGCACACCTGCGCCTGCAGAATCTCTGGGACCGGCCGCGCCGCATCACCGTCACCTATTATGCCGAATGGGTGCTCGGCACAACACGCGATACGCTATCAAGCCCATATCATGCCGGAGTTCGACCCGGATCAGCATGCCTTGCTGGCCACCAACCATTACAACAGCGAGTTCGGCGAGCGCGTGGCATTTCTGGCTGCCAGTAAAAAGCCGCACGGCGTGACCACCGACCGGACAGAGTTCCTGGGGCGCCTGGGCAGCCTGCAAGCCCCGGCTGCGCTCGGGCGGATCGGATTGGCGAGCGCGGTGAATGCCGGGCTGGACCCATGCGCGGCCATCCAACTGCACGTTGACCTGGCACCCGGTGCGACAGAGGAAGTCTTTTTCCTGATCGGCGAAGGCGCCAACCGGGCCGAAAGCCTGGCGCTGATCGGGCAAGTCCAGAGGCGCAGGGGCAGGTCAGATTGATGCCATCTGGCAGGCTGTCCAGCAGCAGTGGGATGACATCCTGAACACCATAACGGTCGAAACGCCCGACCCCGGCATGGACCTGATGCTCAACCGCTGGCTGCTCTACCAGACGCTCAGCTGCCGCTTATGGGGACGCACGGCCCTGTACCAATCCAGCGGAGCCTTTGGGTTCCGGGACCAGCTCCAGGATGTGCTGGCGCTACTGCACACCCGCCCGGGCCTGGCGCGCGCGCAGATCCTGGAAGCGGCGCGGCATCAATTCGAAGCGGGCGATGTGCTGCACTGGTGGCACCCGCCTTCCGGGCGCGGGGTGCGCACCCGCTTTTCGGATGACCTGCTCTGGCTGCCCTTACGTCACCGCCGAATACGTTACCGCCAGCGGCGATGTGTCCATCCTGGATGAGAAAATCCCCTTCCTGAAAGCGGAACCGCTCAAGCCGGAGGAAGCCGAACGCTATGCCCAATACGAACCAACCGCGGAGGTCTATCACGCTTTATGAACATTGCCGCCGGGCACTGAAAAAGGGTCCACTTCCGGGCGTGCACGGGCTGCCGCTGATGGGTAGCGGGGATTGGAACGATGGGATGAACCGGGTGGGCGATGGCAGGGCGCGGCGAGAGCATCTGGCTGGGCTGGTTCCTGCACGCTACCTGACAGCGTTTTAGCACGCTGTGCTGCGCTGATGAAGGATGACCCCGAACCCTACCGCCAACAGGCCGAACGCCTGGCCAAGGCGCTCGAGCTGCAGCCTGGGATGGGGACTGGTACCTGCGCGCCTTTTATGATGATGGCAGCCGCCTGGGTTCGAGCGAGAATAACGAATGCCGGATCGATTCGATCGCGCAATCCTGGGCGGTATTATCGCAGGCCGCCGACCCGCTGCGGGCGGCCCAGGCCATGGAATCCGTCAACCGCCTGCTGGTCCGGGAAGCCGACCAATTGATCCTGCTGCTTACACCGCCTTTTGATAAAACGGCGCACGACCCGGCTACATCCAGGGCTATCCGCCGGGCGTGCGCGAAAACGGCGGGCAGTACACCCATGCCGCCATCTGGACAGCCTGGGCTTTTGCCAGAGCTCGGGCAGGGCGAGCGCGCCGGGGGGCTGTTCCGTTTGCTGAACCCCGTCAATCATGCCGATACGCCCGAAAAAATGCGCCTCTACATGGTGGAGCCTTACGGGATTGCCGCGGATATCTACAGCCAACCCCCACAACCGGAATCGGCGGCTGGACCGGGTACACCGGTTCAGCCGGCTGGATGTACCGGCTGGGGATCGAAGCCATCCTGGGCATCACCCGGGTGGGTAAGACGCTCAAGATCAACCCCTGCATCCCCGGGAATTGGCCGGGATTTAAAGTGGATTACCGCTTTGGAACCAGCCATTACAAGATCAGCGTGGAGAACCCGGAGGGCGTCAATCGCGGCGTCCGCAGATTCTGCTGGATGGAAATCCGATGGCCGGCAGCCTGATCCCCTTGGTGGAGGATGGCCGAGCCGACACGATTGTGCGTGGTCGTCATGGGATGAATATTATTGTCTTTCTACAATGGAATCGAATATGAATTGACTCGGGAAGGTTTTTCGGAAAATCAAAGCGGAAGGATTTTTCTATGCAAAAGAGCCAACAGGACCGGAAGGAAAAGGAGAGCAGGAAAAAGAAACCCGGCTCTGAGTAAAGTGATCGAGAAAAACATTCGCACGATCATCCATCTCCGGACCAAGGCTGCGCATGAACGCGGCCTGCAAGGCCGCATCGCCGATGCCATCACCTCCTTTTCGGGGCGGATGATTTTCGCTTATGTGCATATCGTCTGGTTTGGGTATGGATCCTGCTAACACCGGACGGTTCGGTGTGCATGCTTTTGACCCATTCCCTTATGGACTCCTGACCATGGTCGTTTCCCTGGAAGCAATTTTTCTTTCAACCTTTGTGCTCATCAGCCAAAACCGCCTGAGCGAAGAGACCGAACGCCGCGCCGATCTGGATTTACATATTGGGCTGTTGACCGAACATGAATTGACGCGCGTGTTACAGATGCTGGATGCCATACAAGACAAGCTGGGTATCATAGATCATGCGAACAGTGATCTGGCAGACCTTGAAATGGAAACCAGGCCGGAAGATGTATTGGCTGAAATCCATCGCCTTCAAGTCATCGAACTCGGCCAAAGGGAACGAAGTGAACAAAGATCCAGACCAACCCTTATGCAAGAGAAAGGCGATCCATACAGCGACATTTTTGATGCCGCCATCGACGGGTTGATCATTACCGATCTGAAGACCTGCCGCGTGCTTGAGGCTAACCCGGCAGCCTGTGCCATGCACGGCTGCACCCGGGCAGAATTCATCGGGCAGCTCCCAAAGATATTCATTCACCCAGACAGGCAACACGTGTTCAGTAAATTCCTCCGGGTTTTTTATTCTGGTGTGACGATTCGATACACATGTTTTGGACGTAAGCCAGGATACCAGCCAGCCAGGCCATGGGACTGAACTGACACTCCTTTGGCCTGGAGCCCCGAGATAGGAGGCTTGCTGATGACAACTTCCTCCTCACGTATCCGTGTAATGGTAGTGGATGACCATACAATGGTCCGCCGAGGTTTGGCGACCTTCCTGAAGGTTTTTGATGACTTGGAACTGGTAGGGGAAGCCGCCAGCGGGCAGGCCGCCATTCAACTCTGCGCCTTGCAACCGCCGGATGTAGTCCTGATGGATATGGTCATGCCCGACATGGATGGGGCTACCGCCACACGCCTCATCCGCAAACAATCATCCTCGATCCAGGTGCTTGCACTGACGAGTTTCAAAGAAGAAATTCTGGTTCAAAGCGCACTGCAGGCTGGAGCCATCGGCTATTTGCTCAAAGATGTGTCTGCTGACGAACTGGCCGAGGCCATCCGCGCCGCGCATGCCGGCCGGGCCACCCTCTCTCCTGAGGCTGCCCAGGCGCTTGTGCATGCCGCCTCCCAGCCTCCCGCGCCCGGCCTCGACCTGACCGAACGCGAACGTGAAGTTCTATCCGCTCATGATCGAAGGGCTGAACAACACCCAGATCGCCGCAAGGCTGACCATCAGCCCCTCCACGGTCAAGTCCCACGTCAGTAACGTCCTGTCCAAATTAGGGGTTGCCAGTCGCACGGAAGCCGTCAGCCTGGCGTTGCGCAACCGCATCGTTCCCTGAAACCCACCCGGACTTCCCCCAATTTTTGGAAATCCACTATGCCCATTCGATGGAGGCGGTTGGGAGATGTTGGCTATAGGATTTAGATTTAGCGTTTTATATACTCCTGACTTAAAGGTTAAAGAGGCGTACGATAATCATGAAGAGCATAGACAAGATACCAGAAAAATCGAATGAAATCATCCATGAGAGATCCAGAACTTCGTTATCGCCGCCTGTTTGAAGCGGCCCGGGATGGGATTTTGATCCTGGATGCCAGGTCAGGAATGATTACAGACGTCAACCCGTTTTTAATAAAATTACTTGGGTATTCTCGCTCTGAGTTTGTGGAAAAGAAACTTTGGGAGGTCAACGTATTTCAGGATATTGAGACCAGCCAGGCTGACTTCGAAGCATTGCAGGAGAATGAATTTATTCGCTACGAAGATTTGCCGCTAAAAGCGAAAGATGGACGGCTGGTACAGGTGGAATTCATCAGCAACGCTTATCACGTAGGCGAAGAAAAAGTGATCCAATGCAATATCCGCGACATCACCGCGCACAAGCACGCCGAAGAGTCGTTACATCTCCAACGCTCTGCATTGAACGCAGCCGCCAATGCCATCATGATCACAAATCCCGATGGGATTATTGAATGGGTAAACCACGCCTTCACCAAACTCACCGGCTTTAGTTCCATCGAATCCATTGGCAGGTGACCGGGCGATTTGGTCAAGTCGGACAAACAGGATCAAGCCTTTTATAAGAAGCTGTGGGACACAGTCCTGGCTGGTGAGGTCTGGCGCAGCGAACTTGTTAATCAACGCAAAGATGGCAGTCTTTATATCGAGGAAGAGGTGATCAATCCGTTACTAAACTCCGATGGAAAGATCAGCCATTTTATTGTCATCAAGCAGGATATCACTGCTCGCAAACAGGCCGAAGAACGGATACAACGGCAGCTTGAGCATCTTACCGCCTTGAGCGCGATCGACCGGGTCATTGCAAGTAATTTTGATTTAAAACTCAGCCTTTCAGAAATTCTTACTCATGTCACCGTGGAACTTGGCGTCGACGCGGCCGACATTTTCATATTAAATCAAAATTCACAAATGTTGGAATTCGGCGCCGAGCGCGGTTTCGTTACTGCGGCCGTTAGAAATGCGCAAATCCGTGTCGGCGAGAGTTATGCTGGCCGTGCCGCCTTGGAACGCCAACTCGTGGAGATCCAAAACTTGAAGGATGGGCCGGATAATTTATCCTTGCCATCTCATTTGGAGGGAGAGAATTTCATTTGTTACTTTGGTGAACCTTTAATTGCCAAAGGACAGGTTAAAGGTGTATTGGAAGTTTTTAATCGCAGCGCATTTGACCCCGATGAAGAATGGTGCGATTTCCTCAAATCCCTGGCAGGGCAAACAGCAATTGCGATCGATAATGCCACACTATTTGAAAG
Source organism: uncultured Chloroflexia bacterium (assembly GCA_963776475.1). Lineage (GTDB taxonomy): Bacteria > Chloroflexota > Anaerolineae > Anaerolineales > Villigracilaceae > UBA877. The sequence continues at coordinate 69,191 of CAVZMZ010000006.1, read as the reverse complement.
CTTGCAACGTTCCAACTCGGAGCTTACGATGGCATATGACGCCACAATTGAAGGCTGGTCTTGTGCCCTCGACCTGCGTGACAGGGAGACCGAAGGTCACACCCAGCGCGTAACAGAGATGACGCTGAAACTTGCGCGCCTCTTCGGCTTTAGCGAAGCCGACCTGGTGCAGATACGCTGGGGAGCGTTATTGCACGATATTGGCAAGATGGGTATACCGGATGAGATCCTGCATAAACCTGCGCCTCTGACGGAGGAAGAAACCGAGGAGATGAAGAAACACCCAATTTTTGCCTATGACATGCTCTCGCCCATTCATTATCTGCGGTTGGCTCTGGATATTCCCTACTGCCACCACGAAAAATGGGACGGCAGCGGCTATCCGCGCGGATTAAAGGGCACTCAGATCCCATTGGTTGCGCGCATTTTTGCAGTGGTGGATGTGTGGGACGCATTAAATACAGACCGCCCTTACCGCCTGGCCTGGAAAGATGAAAATGTACGCGAACATATCCGCAGCTTATCAGGTACACACTTTGACCCGCACGTGGTGGATATGTTCATGCAAATCCCAGATATTTAGGAAGATATTCCCGAATTGGCGGAGACCAATTCTCTACCGTTTTTTGGATGCGGCCGTGCGCTGGTTTGATAAAGGCCAAAAGCTTTCAGCCGATGCGCTCAAAAAGCTCACCCAGGAGGTTACCACTTACCTGCTCAGTACCCTGAAAAGTCTCGGAAAACGCAAGCCGGGCCAAAAAGGTCTTCAACAGCGCGTAGCCCAATCTCTGGAAGACTTACCTCTGGCCGAAAGCCACGCAGCCCTTGACCGTGAAGCGAAGGAATAACTTCTAAGTGCGGATTTAGACCAAGCATGAAGCTGAAGGGCGCATCCACTCAAGCCTGGCTCGTTTCCTGGACACTAAACCGGGAGGAAAGCCAGATCCAGATCGGGCAAGCCCAAGAAGATATCCTGGTTGGATCAATGAAGCTTTGATTCCTCCATCAAGGTGGAGAGGAAAACACTTTCCAGGATGAGAGCGGGGTGTGTTCGTTCTTAGGTGGGTGATTTCCAAGGATTTGCAAATAAATTCAAAGTATCTCCAATATCACTTGGACATTTTCTCTGTAAAATGATAAGCAGAGTGAATGCTCTGTTCATATTTCGTTTGTGAATAAAGGGTTAAACCTATGATTACAAATGAACGTAACTGGTCGCTGCTTGGACCGCGGTACAGGCAAACCGGGTTGAACGTACCGGGGCTGGACAAATCTGCGCGCATCCCGGAAAGCGTGCGAAAGGCTGCTCAAGATGACCATCAACTCACACAGGAACAACTGTTTGCGCGCGCAACTGCCCTGCAAGCTCAAAATATGGAATTGGAAGCCTACACTCACATGGTCGCCCACGACCTGAAGGACCCGTTGACCGCCCTGATCGTCACTTCAGACTTGATCACCGATATCCCCGACTTGTCTGGCCAGGAAATGAAGGAGTACCTCCAGCAAATCAAGGCCACCGCGTATGAAATGAATAGAATCATCAACAATCTGTTGCTCTTCGCTGAAGTGAGCAAAGCGGACGCGCCAGTGGGACCTGTTAACATGGCCGGGGTCGTATCCAAAGTTCGGGATCGTTTGAGTTATCTGATCAAGGAATATCAAGCTCAGATCGACCTGCCGGAAAGCTGGCCGGAGGCCATTGGCTACGCACCCTGGATAGAAGAGGTTTGGGCCAACTACCTCAGCAACGCCATCAAACATGGGGGCAAGCCACCGCATGTTGAATTGGGTGGATTGATTCAGCCGGATGGCATGGCGCGTTTCTGGATACGCGACAACGGTCCCGGTATCCCGCCTAAGACCCAGGCGCGCCTGTTTAAGCCGTTCTGCCAGGTCACTCACGTCCGGAATCCGGGACACGGTGTGGGCCTGTCAATTGTGCTCCAGATTGTCGAAAAGTTGGGCGGTAAGGTGGGGGTCGAGAGCGAATTGAGTGAGGGCAGTCTGTTTTTCTTCACCCTGCCGGCTTGCCGCTCATTGCACCAGAAAAACCTGCCATCAGCGCTGTCAGTTCTCAAACCAGAAACTACCTCATCCGCCTAGCAGGGCCGATCTTTGAGAGCCATTTTCAGAGAGCACCCCATCCTGACTGAACCGCTTCGAATATTCTCCCTTTTCGTCTGTTAGTCATCGGAAGGAGGAAGTATGGAAAAGAAACTTTATCGCGTAAAAGTTGTTTTGTACGTTATGGCAGAAAATGCCTCGGATGCCTGCGCGGCTGCCACCCGGGCGGATTTTGACATTTTCGAATGCGTTGCCAGAAAAGCAGAAGATGTCGATCCGGAATGGAAGGATGCAATTCCCTATAATGCGGACGATGAACGCACCTGTTCGGAGATCATCGATAACCAAAAACGAATTTCTTCCCTGGCAACTCAAATCGTGAAATTGCCGCTTTATGTTGAAGCAGCCATGCGGGGTTTCAAGACCGACAACCGCCCCTTTCATACGGGGCGACGATAGGCTGGCTTTGACGTACGCTGCCCATTAAGAAAGATGGGATGGGCACCTAAATGGTATTCTTGCAACACTTCAGTTCTTCTCTGCTCACCGGCCAAAATCTCCAGCAGGGCTTTTGGAGCTATTTGCTGCTTTCGTTGCTGGTGGCAGTGGAAGGCCCAATTGCTACCCTCCTGGGAGCCGCGGCAGCCTCCGCTGGATGGATGCGTCCGGTTCTGGTGTTCATCGCTGCCGCGACCGGCAACCTCACCGCCGACTCGCTTTGGTACACCTTGGGCTATGCCGGAAAACTCGAATGGGCCTTGCGCTTCGGGCGCAGGCTGGGCTTGCAGCCTGAACTGCTGGAACGATTGGAACAAGGCATGCAGGAAAACGCTTCCAGGATATTGTTCGTTGCAAAACTCACGGTCAGCTTCATGATCCCATCCTTAATTGCCGCCGGGTTGGTGAAAGTCTCCTGGCGGCGTTGGTTCCCGGCTTTGTTCGCAGGTGAAATGATATGGACCGGATCGCTGGTGTTGATCGGATATTACGCGACCGAGGCGATCAAGCGTATCCAACAAGGAGTGGAATATTTTATTTTAGGCTTGTCGCTGGTTTTCCTTCTTTTCCTGCTTTGGATGGGACGCACCTTGTTACGCAAGCGCCTCAATGGTCATGGGACAGGCCAGGGACTAATCGATTAAGCCACACGGGAACCCCATTGTGGATTTGTCGATGGATGCTTACAATAGACTACTCATCCCTGACTTATTCATGCACTGCTTGGATTATGTTGCAACCTATGAATAACCATGCTTCCAGAAAACCCGCCATCACTTTCCTCTTTTCTGATACCGGAGGCGGGCACCGCGCTGGCCGCAGAAGCGATCATTGAGGCCATTCATGCCGAGTATGGGGATACGTTGGTGACGAAAATGGTGGATTTCTTCAAGGAATATGCACCGCCGCCTTTAAATTATCTCCCAGACCTCTACCCGCATATGGTGAAAATACCCAAGCTGTGGGGAGCCTTCTTTGACCTTAGCGACGGCCGTTCCCAGGCCCGCTTTATCACTTCCGCTTTCTGGCCTTACGTTTCCAATGCTGCTCGCCGCCTGGCAGACGAGCACCAAAATGAAGTGCTGGTCAGCGTGCATCCGGTGGTCAACTCCTTTGCTTTAAATGCACTCGGTGAACACCGGCTGCCGTACATTACCGTAGTAACAGACCTTGTCTCAACCCACGCCATGTGGTTCGACCGCCGCTCTGACATGATCTTAGTCCCCACCGAGATGGCCCGCCGGCGTGCCTTGGAGTATGGTATGCCATCCGAAAAAGTGTACGTAGCAGGGCAGCCCGTCTCCATTCGCTTTAGTAACCCGCCCGGTGATAAACGGTTCTTGCGAGAGAAGTTGGGTTGGCCACAGGACAAGTTCACCGTTCTGCTGGTTGGCGGTGGAGAAGGTATGGGACCATTGGCTGGGATTGCTCACGCAATTGATGAATCGGATCTGGAAGTAGCCCAGGTAATCATCGCAGGGCGGAACACCCGGCTCGAAGCGCAGCTGAAAGCAGTGGCCTGGGAGAACCCCACTTACGTTTATGGTTTCATCAACGAAATGCCCGATTTCATGCGCGTGGCCGATGTTATCGTCACAAAAGCTGGCCCCGGTACGATCGCCGAGGCACTCATCGCCGGTTTGCCGATCATCCTGTATGCCAAGCTGGATGGGCAGGAGAACGGCAATGTCGATTTCGTCACCAACGAAAAGGTGGGAGCCTGGGCACCCGATCCGGCCATGCTGATAAGTACCTTACGATCCTGGATTTACCAACCGTATGCACGCCAGGCGGTAATCGAAAATTGCCGACGGGCCGCCCGGCCGGATGCAACCCGCATGATTGCGCAAATTCTGGGAGCACGCGCCGGTTCGATTGCCCTGTCGCAGAAGTTGGCTGAGGTTTTGCCTGTCAACCCCACCTGGCGCGCTTTTCCACGCTTACGACCGGATCCGAAGAAGACCTGAGCGATATTCGTAGAGGGGATTGGTGGGCGTATGTTTTGATCTCTTTGATTTCTCGCCCGGAAGAGCATTGAAAAAACTGATCGGCTCCATAATGAGAGATAAAACCTCCCTTGGTCGGTGGATACAGCCGGAAGGGAAGTGTGGTAGTATGATTATGAATCTGCCGGTATATTCACCGGTGGATAAATGGAAGTAAAGGAGTAACTAATAATGGCAACCAAGAAAGACAAGACTACCGAGACAGTCAAGTTGGGCGTAGAAAAACCCAAACGCGCCTCCAAGAGTATGCGTACGCATGTCCGGCGGATGAAGCAGGAAGCCCGCAAGACGGCCGGCACTACCCCGGCTCACAGCTAAGCTCTGTTCTCAAAATGTCCTCCCCCAAGTGGCGGAGGCAAACACTCCCCAGCCGTTGGATGTGGCCGGGGAGTGTTTGTTGTATCATGGGACCATGACCCGTGTATATTTAGCCGATGCCCAACGCGAAGAGCGCTCCGCACTTCGTCTGGTACTGTTGGATCTTAGCATGCAAGTGGTCGGTGAAGCCGCCGATTGGCCTACCACATTGGCACAGGCCCCGGCGACCTGCCTGGATATGCTCTTAATTGACTGGGACTTGCTGCCTGCTGGACTGGGAGTGCAGTCCCTGGCAGAACTGCGCCTGGCCTGTCCAAATGCGATTGTGGTTGTCCTCATCAGCCACCTGGACGCCCGCCATCAGGCCGCCCTTTCCGCCGGTGCGGATGCCTTTATCAGCAAAGGCGAGACTCCTGAACGTGTGGCCGAACGCATCAAGGCCGCGGCGGAGAGCCTGCGCATTTAGATTTTAGTGGCTAAGTTTCAAGGCGGGCAGGTGGTTTGAAGAACCGGCGTATTTAGCTGCCCTGAGCGCCGGCGTAAACTGGGGCATCTTTTCCATAGATTGGTTGTAAGGTTTCGTGCCAATCACCTTTGTTTATAGGAATATGGAGGAACTGCTGTATGAAAAAACGTAAACAGATCAGCGCAGAGGAAGCCAGACTCATCGGAGAATCTCTGCACATTGATTGGGATCAGGTCGATCTGGAACAATTTCGTCAGGGTTTAATGAAAGATCGCAAGGAAGGCGCCCAGGACCCTGAACCGCCATCGATCTACCCTGGCGTGCTTCTTACCGGGCAGGTTGTTCTGACCCACATGCAAGAATTTCCGGATTATTTCACCCGGCTGGCGAAACTGGAAGAGGAAGTCGACCAATATCGGAATGGGAGAAGTACGGATTCAAACGAAAGTGTGGACGGATAAGGTTTTGGCTCTCTGTGAACCGCTGTGGTAATGGGGGCAAATATATCGAGGATGATCTGGATCAGGCCGCCGGCTTGTCGGCGACGGGATCGCCAGCGCGTGGAGAAGTATGACACCAGCCTCAAAATAGAGACCGGTACTCACCGGGTGGCTTGAATAAGGAAGCTAATGCCTCTTGCGCAGCCGCCTGGAAACTCGTACCCTCAGTGTATTGAGATGATTCAATAATCATCTATTCACGGATCCTTCGTTGGTTCCATCTTGCGATCGTCTTTGCGAACCCCGGTATTCATTCGCACTGTTTAGTTGCGCTGCTATATGTCAGTTATAATCCTGACGAAGAGATTCCAGAAGAAGTAAACGGAAATCCAGGAAGGTATTCTTATGAGCGCAAATGATCACAACCATCGCGACATATTAAAGAATATTGCCCACCGGGTTATGCTTGAACGCGGGCTGCTGCCCGATTTTTCCGCCGCAGCCCTCGCTGAGCTCTCTCGATTTCAAGGTCCGGCGGCGACAGACAGCGCGGCAGTTCGCGACTTGCGAGGTCTCCTTTGGGCCTCAATCGACAATGACGACTCCCGCGACCTGGACCAGCTTACGGTGGCCGAAACGCTGCCCGGGGACAAGGTAAAGATCCTGGTCGCCGTGGCGGATGTCGACTCGCTCGTCAATAATGGTTCGGCTATAGATGAACATGCCCGCCATAATACCACCTCGGTATACACGGCGGCCGAAACCTTTCCGATGCTTCCTGAAAAACTTTCCACCGGCCTCACTTCACTTAACTTCAATGAAGACCGGCTGGCCATTATTGTCGAAATGAGCTTTGATGCGGATGGGACTCTTCGTGACTCTGATGTATACCAGGCGCGTGTCACCAATCATGCCAAGCTTGCTTACAACAGTGTTGCGGCCTGGCTGGATGAGAGCGGCAGCCGGCCGGATGCCATCGCAGCAGTCACTGGATTGGAAGAGAATCTGCGCCTTCAAGATCTAACGGCTCAAAAACTGAAAAATCTCCGTCATTCCCATGGGGCACTCAGCCTGGAAACGATTGAAACGAAACCGGTATTCGATGGTGATCAGATCCAGTCTCTTGAAATCGAGGAAAAGAACCGGGCCAAGGAGATCATTGAAGATTTCATGGTAGCGGCCAATGGCGTTACCGCTCGCTATCTCTCGGCCCACAAATTCCCTTCCATCCGCCGCGTCGTCCGTACGCCAAAGCGTTGGGATCGGATTGTCGAAATTGCCGGTGAACATAAATTTGGATTGCCGGATAACCCGGATTTAAAGGCGCTCGAGGAATTTCTCGTCAAGGAAAAAGAGGCTGACCCCGTGCGCTTCCCGGATTTATCCCTGGCTGTGATCAAGCTCCTGGGTTCCGGCGAATATGTTGCTGAGCTTCCGGATGGGAATGTCCCCGGTCATTTTGGCCTCGCAGTGAAGGATTATGCCCACTCTACCGCTCCTAACCGCCGTTATCCCGATCTGCTTACCCAGCGCTTATTGAAAGCGGCCATTGACAATCGCTCTGTGCCTTACCGTCAAGATGAATTAGCTTTTCTGGCAGCCCATTGCACCTCGGCCGAAGATGCAGCCAACAAAGTCGAACGCCAGGTAGGCAAATCCGCCGCCGCGCTTCTGCTCGAATCAAGGATCGGAGAACAGTTTGATTCGATTGTGACAGGTGCTTCTGATAAAGGCACCTGGGTTCGATTGTTATCTCTGCCCGTGGAAGGCAAGCTGGTCCGTGGGTTTGAAGGGCTGGATGTCGGCCATCGGGTTCGCGTTCAGTTGATCGATACCAACGTTCAGGCGGGATTTATCGATTTCAAAAAAATAGGTTCCTCAAAACATTAAGATCAGTATTCTAGCTGCCCGCTAAGATTGGGCAAAGGAGATATGTTATGAAAAAACAGGCCGGCCTTTGGATCGACCATCGCAAGGCCGTGATCGTGATGATTTCAGAAGCTGGGGAGGAAATCAAGGAAATAACTTCTGACATGGAGAAACACGTGCGCTTTACCGGTGGAACCGCCTCCGATGATGGCTCGACCGAAGATGTACGCGACCGGCAGTTTGGCAATCACCTGAATAGCTTTTACGATCAGGTAATTACCATTATCCGGCAGGCAGACTCCATCCAGATCTTTGGTCCGGGGGAGGCCAAAGGCGAACTCGCAAAACGTCTCGAGCATGAAGGGTTGAAAGCATGCATCTTATCCATTGACACCGTGGACAAGCTGACCAATCGCCAGATTGCTGCGAAAGTTCGTGAGGGTATTCCAAACTAGGCTGGATGCCACCCTGTGTCTTTGCATCCAATTTTTGATGCAAATACCGACCATTGAAACCAAAAGAGTCTGGCCATTTCTGGGCCGGACTTTTTTGGTTCCATAGAAGTACTTTATGACACTATCGGGCTGGTAACAAGAACTTGCCCTGGCGCTTTCAGGGTTTGCTTTTCGAATCCGCCTTGCTCCTTTAGATCCCAACATTACTAAGTGATTCGAGCAGTTTGGAGAGCAGGAGTGTCAAGGCTGGGTGGGTCACCTCGAATTGGTCGAGTCCTTCTTCCAATCGCCGGATGGTGGATGGGTGTACTGTTGTACCGATCTTACCGGTCCGGTTGCGCAGCTCGCGTATGTCGGACTCGAGGTGAAGCAGCAGCTCCTGCCCCTTCTCATCAACGCTGTGAGTGTTTTGGATTTCAGTATGTAACTTTTCGATCAGTTCTCGCAACTCCTGGTCATCCATGGGGAAGCACCTCCTTCGCAAGATGGGCCTTTCATAATTTATTGTACACCCGTATTCTGGGACAATTTGTAACGATTCTAAATTCTATCTGGATCTGGGTTACCTAGTTAACCATTCTTTATTCTCTTCCGATTCCCGGCTTATTCCAAAGGGATCCACTTCCAATTATTTATAGCATTTGGGGTGCAATAAGACCCGCTGGTCTATTTTCCGGCGTTTTTCCATTTGTAGTGGAGTTCATGACATTTGTCACTTGTAAACCGTCATAAAAAATCATAATCTATGATTGATAATGATTGATTTAGATTGAATATGAGTGAGTATGGACACCAATTTCGTTTCAGGCACTGACCGTCAACTCCAGATCCGGCAATTGTTGGAGCGTCAGCAGCGTATCAGTGTAGCGGACATTTGCTCCACATTCGATATCAGTGAGGCCACTGCCCGCCGCGATCTGGAAACCCTCGCCAATCAGGGCAAGCTTCAGCGCGTCCATGGCGGCGCAATTGTTATAGCCCTGGCCCCGCCCGAACAGCCCATCCTTCAACGGCAGAACGAACAAGCAGAGGATAAGATTCGCATTGGCCAGGCCGCCGCCGCGCTCGTGCAGACCGGAGAGACCGTTTTCCTTGGCTCGGGCACAACCGTCCTCGAAGCCGCCCGCGCCCTGCGCGGGCGTAGCGACCTTACTGTAATCACAAATTCCCTGCCTGTCGTCAATGCCCTGGCTGGAGCTGGAGAAATCACGGTCATCTGTTTGGGCGGCATGTTGCGCACAAGCGAATTCTCTTTTATCGGTCACATCACCGAACAAGCTCTGACCGAGGTGCGCGCCGACAAGGTATTTATCGGTACACGTGCCATCAGCCTGGAACATGGTCTTACCCACGAATACCTGCCCGAGACAATGACCGATCGCGCCATCTTAAAAGCTGGGACAGAGATCATCGTGCTGGCCGACCATACCAAGTTTGGCCGCGCGGCTACCGTCCTACTGGCCCCGCTTGAAAGCATCCATACCCTGGTGACCGACAAACAAACCCCGCAGGATTTCATCAAAGCCGTTCAGGCCCGTGGTCTCCGCGTTGTTCTCTCCTAAACCTCGGGTACATTTGAATCCTTTGGCTCCCTGGTCTCTTTTGAAGAATATGGAACTCGAAAACTTCCGCCCTCAATCCAAACTCATCACTAAAACCACACTGGTCGGGAAGCCGCGTTTCCAGGCTTTCGATGCCCATAATCACCTCGGTGAAGACTTCGGCGGTGGCTGGGATCGAAAACCTCTCTCTCAATTGCTCGATCTGCTCGACCAGGCCGGCATCCACTGTTACGTGGACCTTGACGGTGGCTGGGGCGAGCATCTGCTCAATGCCCATCTCGATTACTTCAAGGCACCTGCCCCGGAGCGTTTCCTGGTCTTTGGCGGGGTGGACTGGTCGCAATGGCGGGAAAAAGGGGACGCTTTTCCCAAATGGGCGGCCGGACGGCTGCGGATCCAGAAGGAGCGCGGCGCCCAGGGCTTGAAGATCTGGAAAGGCCTCGGCTTGAGTGTCCGCGACCATCAGGACAAACTGGTTGATGTGGATGACTCCCGCCTGATCCCGCTCTGGGAGACCGCCGGTGAACTGGGCTTGCCGGTTGTCATCCACGTAGCCGACCCAGTCGCCTTCTTCGACCCGCTCGACGAGACCAACGAACGCTGGGAGGAACTTCGTGACCATCCGGATTGGGCTTTCACCAGCCCGCCTTTCCCGCCTTTCCTTCACGTAGTCGGGGGTTTGGCGAACCTGGTAGCCCGCCACCCAAAAACAACTTTCATCGGTGCTCATGTCGGCTGCTACGCCGAGGACTTGGGTTGGGTCGGCGCGCTGCTTGACCGTTGCCCGAACTTCTTCGTCGACATATCCGCCCGCATCGGCGAATTGGGCCGCCAGCCCTACTCCGCCCGGCGGTTTTTCCTCAAGTATCCTGACCGCATCCTTTTTGGCTCGGATATGGGTCCATACCCCGAGGCCTACCAGATCATTTATCGATTCCTGGAGACCGACGACGAATATTTCAACTATTACCCTGCTCCTTACCCAATGCAGGGCCGCTGGCACATCCACGGTCTGTACCTGCCTGAGGATGTACTGGAGAAGATCTATTTCCGCAACGCCGAACGTATCCTATGCAACCATGGATGAACCCACATGAGTATTACTAAAGGTTTTTATACCCGCCAGGAGATACTTTCACAACCTGAAGCCTGGTATGTCGCGCTGCAAGTTCTGAATGCCGGACGCCAGTCTGTCCTGGATCTGGGGGCAAGGAATTTCGACCAGATTGTTTATACCGGTTGTGGCTCGACCTATTACCTGGCCCTGGCGGCTGCTTCTCTAACCCAGGCCCTCACCGGCCTTCCCGCCCGGGCTTTCCCGGCCTCGGAGCTCTGGCTGTATCCGCAGTCATCCTACACTGCCAGGAAAACGCTGCTCGTTGCGGTCAGTCGTTCAGGCGAGACTACTGAGACTCTGCGGGCATGCCAGGCCTTCCTCTCCGACTGGCGCGGGTCTCTGCTGACACTCTCCTGCTACGGCGATATGCCGCTGGCGAAGCTGGGCGCGCTCAACCTGGTTTTCCCCTCCGGGCAGGAGCAGTCGGTGGCGCAGACACGCGCCTTCTCCACTCTATACCTCGGGACGGTCGCGCTGGCCTGCCTGTGGTCTGGTCGCCTGGATCTGTTCGACGCACTCAATCGCCTTCCTGATGCAGGTCAACACATCCTTTGTATGTATGCTTCCCTGGCTGCCGAACTCGGCTGTGACTCCTCCCTGGATCGTTTCTATTGGCTGGGCTCAGGCCCACGCCAGGGACTGGCATGTGAGCTCAGTCTAAAAATGAAAGAAATGTCCTTGACTCACAGCGAACCGTTCCACTTCATGGAATTCCGCCATGGTCCCAAATCGATGGTGACTTCGCAGGCCCTTGTCATCGGGCTGCGCTCCACACTTAACGGCCCGCAGGAATCCGCCGTTTTAAAGGATGTGCAAGCGCTTGGTGGCAGGATTCTTGATCTGGCTGAGGCTGGGTTTGATATATTGCCCCAAGGTTCAGCTCGAACGGTCCAATTTGCCTCAGGGATCGATGAGGCCGCCCGCAACGTGCTTTATCTGCCTGTCGGTCAACTGATTGCCTTCGAGCGCTCGTTATCCAAAGGCTTGGACCCAGATCGGCCTACCAATCTGGATACTGTTGTCAAACTCTTGTAAAGCGAGTTTCTATTTGCTTAACCGGTCTGGACGCGCTTATCAACCGTTTGTAGGGCGAACTTGAGTTCGTCCACCAATCTGGACACCTTTGTCCAACATTCATAAGGAGGAAGGAATGAAAAAGATCACGTTTTCTCTCATTTTGGTCGCCGTCCTGCTGTTGACCGCCTGTGGCGCAAAAACTGCCAGCGGGGGTCCGACCCAACTCAGCTTTATGATGTGGGGCGACCCGGCCGAGCTGACAGTCTGGAATCAGATTGTCAAGGATTTCGAAGCGGCCAATCCCAATATCACCGTCAGCGTGGAGGTCTCGGACTGGGATTCGTATTGGACCAAGCTCAAGACACTGCTGGCAGCCAAGACCCCGCCCGATATGTTCGCCATCGACGCGCCGCTCTACCTGGACTACCAGAGCAAAGGTGTGCTCTTGAACCTGCAGCCCTATCTCGATAAGAACCCTGGGATGCTGGATGGCCTGTACCCGCAGACCCTGCAGGCCTACCAAACTCCGCAGGGCTACTTCGGCTTGCCGCGCGATTTCCAGACCATCGTCCTGTTCTACAACAAGACCATGTTCGATAAGGCTGGGATGGCTTACCCGACTGCCGACTGGACCTGGGATGACCTGCGCGCAGCTGCCAAGAAATTGACCCTGACCGGAAGCGACGGCAAAATCACCCAGTATGGCTTCAGCTTCGACATGTGGGACATGGAACCCGGCTACAGCGAGGCCATCTGGTCGTACGGCGGCAGCATCCTTAACGCCGACCACACCAAGACCCTGCTCGGTGAACCTGCGGCCCGCCAGGCCTGGCAGATGCTCTATGATATGACCTTCGTCGATAAATCCGTCCCGGATTCAACTGCCTCCGGCCAGTACGGTGGCGACACCTTCCTGGCGGGGGTTTCGGCGATGACCCCGCTTGGCCACTGGGTTGTTCCGGGTTACGCGGATGCGAATCTAAACTTTGACGCCGCGCCCATGCCCAAAGGTCCGGCCGGTCGTTTCACCAGCGTCAACAGCGCCGGGTTCGTGATTGCCAAGGGCAGCAAACATCCGGCTCAAGCCTTTACATTCCTCAAGTTCGTGCTTAGCACTGCCGGGCAAACCCGCCTGGCAGAATTGGGCTTTGCCTGCCCGGTGCTCAAGTCGATCGCCGAAAGCCCGACCTTCCTGAACCAGAAGATCGCCATTAACCAACAGGTCTTCCTGGATGCGCTGCAGTACGCCAACATCAAGCCGGTCTTCAAGGGCTATGACGAATGGGCTTCGGCCGTGGGCGATGGCATGGCCCCGGTCTGGAGCGGCGAAGCCGATCTGAACAAGACCCTCGACGAGGTCGTGGTGGCAGCCGACGCCGTTCTGGCGAAAAACAAATAGTATCTGCTCTTCCGGTGGGTGCAGGAGGTTCTTTCCTGCACCCAATTTTCTGCATTTTTTAATTACAGAGTACTACGTAAATAACCGAGCCAAAATCTTGTTATTTTCGAACGCCTGGATCAAGGAAGATTTGGTTATTTGCGCAAGAAGCAGTAGGATTTACTTAGAATGGTATTCATCCGCTAATTTTCGCCAATCTCCACTAATTCTAAATATTATTAGCGTGAATTCGCGTGGATTGGCGGATAAGTTTTGAATTCTTTCTCGGAGGCCATATGGAATTTGGCATCAAGCCGCTCGGACGTGAACGTCTCTGGCTGTGGCTCCTGCTAGTACCGACGCTCTTCGGCCTGGTTTTCAGCGCCTTTGGCTCTCTACTGGCAACAATAGCCCTTAGCTTTACACATTGGGATCTATTAGGCTCTCCCGCCTGGGCTGGCGTGGAGAATTACATTGCCCTATTCACAGACGCCAAATTCCTAAAATCCCTGGCAAATACAGCTGTCTTTTCAGTCTTATATGTCCCAGGGGTGGTCATAATTTCCCTGCTGGTGGCTGTCCTGCTGAACCGCAAACTGCACGGCATTGGGGTTTTCCGGACAGCTTTTTACCTGCCGGCCGTCACCTCCGCCGTCGCCACCGCCCTGGTCTGGAACATGATCTACGGCAAGGACACCGGCATCCTGAACTACATCCTGGAATTGATGCACCTCGCCCCGGTCTGCTGGTTGTGCACCAGTCACGCCATGCTTTCTGTGGTTATTGTCAACATTTGGGGCGCGATTGGCGAAGGTATGATCATCTTCCTGGCCGGCTTGACGGCCATCCCTAATGAATATTATGAAGCTGCCACCGTGGACGGAGCGGGCGGGTTGCGCAAATTCTTCCAGATCACGCTGCCCCTCATCACTCCCAGCATCTTCTTCCAGGTCCTTTTGTCCACTATCAACGCCTTCCAGGCTTACGACTATATTTACATGCTTACCCGCCAGGGCCAGGGCGACAGCAACATCCCGGTGGTGGTCTTCTCGATCTACCGCAACGCCTGGAATTTCGGGAACTACGGCGGGGCCAGTGCCCAGGCCATCGAACTGACCGTTATCGTCGCTGTACTTATGCTGCTTTACTTCTGGTTGGAAAAGCGCTTCGTGTTCTACGAATGAGCTGCCTGGGAGACTGATATGAAACAGAACCGCACACTCGATATTGTTACCTATGCCCTCTTGACCGTCGGTGCCCTCCTGATGGTGATCCCTTTCTTCTGGATGATCTCCACTTCCTTCAAGCTCCCGGCCGACCAGTTCACCAAGACTCTCATCCCGAACCCGTTCACCTGGAATAACTACCGGGAACTCTTCGCAATCGACCTGGATTTCCGGCTACTGTTTATGAACAGCTTCTTTATCTCGGCCATGATCACGATTGGCCAGCTCGTCACCTGTTCGATGGGTGCTTTCTGCTTTGCAGTGGTCAAGTTCAAAGGCCGTGAGCTGCTCTTCACGGCCCTCCTGGCGACCATGCTGATCCCCTTCCATGTCACACTGATCCCGAATTTCATCATTTTCAGCTGGTTGAACCTGATCGGGACCAGCGTACCGCTCTGGCTGCCGGCCTTCTGGGGCGGCGCCTTCGGCACGTTCCTGATCCGCCAGTATTTCCTGACCATCCCGCGTGACCTTTTGGATGCCGCCCGTGTGGATGGCGCTTCTCTGCCGCAAATTTTCTGGAGTATATATATGCCGATGGCCCGGCCTGCACTGGCCGCGCTGGGCATCTTCACTTTCCAGGGTGCATGGAACGACCTACTGCACCCTCTTATCTATATGCCCGCTGCTCCAAACACCACCTTGACGGTCGGCCTGGCCTTCTTTCAACAGCAGATGTCACACGGTGGCAAGTTTACGGTCCTGATGTCGGGCGCCTTCATCAGCATCCTGCCGCTGCTGCTGATCTTCTTCCTGGCCCAGAAACAGTTCATCGAAGGTGTGGCTTTAAGCGGTGTGAAACGGTAAAATTGCTTCCTATCCCATTCTCAAGAAGGAAATCTTAATGTCGAATCTTTCATTGCCGCCTTTCCCCGCCAGCTTTAAATGGGGTGCTGCCACCGCTTCCTACCAGGTCGAAGGCGCCTGGGATGCGGATGGCAAGGGCGAATCGATTTGGGACCGCTTTAGCCACACCCCTGGGAAGATCAAGGAGGCTGCCACCGGGGATGTAGCCTGCGATCATTATCACCGCTACCAGGAAGACGTTGCCCTGATGCGCACGCTTGGATTGCACGCTTATCGCTTCTCGATTTCCTGGCCGCGTCTGCTGCCTGCCGGTTTTGGCAATGTCAACCCGGCCGGACTGAATTTTTACGACCGGCTTGTGGATACCCTGCTGGAGGCCAAAATCCAACCGTTTGTCACCCTGCATCATTGGGATTTGCCCCAGGCTCTTTACGAAAAAGGTGGCTGGCTCAAGCGGGATAATCTTTCCTATTTTGCAGATTACGCTGTGCTTCTTGTAAAACTCCTCGGCGATCGTGTCCAGCACTGGACTACCTTCAACGAACCGGTTGTTATTGCGGAGGCAGGCTATGTCAATGGAGAACACGCCCCCGGGATAAAGGCAGGCTGGAAAGTGGGCTGGCAGGTAATCCACAATTTATTGGTCGCCCACGGACTGGCCATCCAGGCTATGCGCGCTGTCCGGCCAGGGCTGGAATTGGGCATCGTTTTAAGCCAATGGCATGTGGAGCCCGCCAGCGACGATCCTGCCGACAGGACCACCGCAGAGCAAGGCTGGAGCAGCCATGAGACTGCTTTTACACATCCAATCTTCCGCGGCTATTACCATCCATTGATGCTGGCTGCCATGGGTGAAGATGTACCGGAGATCCAGGCTGGTGACATGGCCCTTATCGCCCAAAAACTGGATTTCCTGGGGATCAATTCATATTCACGTATTGTGGTAGGCGCGAATGGGATCGTTAACCCGGTTCCGGGGTCAGACTATACCGACATGGGCTGGGAGGTCTGCGCCCCGTCATTCCGCCGCATGTTGAACCGGATCAATGCCGATTATGACCTTCCCCCCATCTATATTACCGAAAATGGTGCGGCGTACCCCGATATCGTCTCCCCGGACGGACAAATCCATGACGAACGCCGCACCGATTACCTGCGGCAGCACCTCCAACAACTGCGGCTTGCCATGCAGGATGGCGTGGATGTACGCGGCTATTTTGCCTGGTCTTTGCTGGATAACTTTGAATGGGCGGAAGGCAACACCAAACGCTTCGGGCTGGTCCGGGTGGATTACGACACCCTCGTGCGTATCCTCAAGGACAGCGCTAAGTGGTATGCGCAGGTGATTGCCAAAAACCAGGTGGACTGATGTAGAATCCATGTGTATTCACTGCATAGCCGCAGGGTATTTAGGCTGAAAAACAAAAAAGAGAGGACAACTCCATGACCAAAATTGCTTTCATCGGCGCTGGCAGTCTGGGCTTTACCGAAGGGCTCGTGCGTGACATCCTGACCTTCCCGCTGCTGGAAGATGCCCACATTGCCCTGATGGACATCGATGCCGAACGATTGGATTTCGCTTATCAGAAAGTGTCCAAGATCATCGCAGCCGGTAAGTATCCTGCCAAAGCGACTGCCACCCTCGACCGGGTTGAGGCGCTCAAGAACGCGGATGTGGTTCTGACCACCATCCTGACTGGCGAAACGGATGTCTGGAAATACGACATCGAGATCCCCAAACGCTATGGCGTGGATATTAACGTCGGCGACACGCGTGGCCCTTCCGGCATCTTCCGCTTTCTGCGCACCCTCCCGCCGATGATGGACATCCTGCGCGACATGGAAAAATACTGCCCAAATGCCGTTCTGCTCAACTATACTAACCCGATGGCCATGTTGTGCGGCGCCCTCCAGCGCCAGACCCACATCCCGGTCACGGGATTGTGCCACTCGGTTCAGGGCACAGCCATGATGCTGGCAATCTGGATCGGCGCCCTCTACCCCGAGGTCAACTACCTGTGTGCCGGGATCAACCACCAGGCCTGGTACCTCAAATACGAGGTCAATGGCCAGGATGCCTACCCGCAGATCTACAAGGCCATCACCGAAAACCCGGATATTTATAATGAAGAGCAGGTCCGCAACGAGATGTACCTGGCGCTCGGTTATTACGTGACCGAGTCGAGCGGCCACAATTCCGAATATAACTGGTGGTTCCGCAAGCGCCCCGATCTGATCGAGAAATATTGCACGCACGGCACCGGTTGGAACCCCGGTGAGTATGCCTACATCCTCAAGGAATACCAGCTCACCGAAGCCACCTGGAAGGACGGCGTTCGTGTCGAGCTTGCCAAAGAGGTCACGCGCGGCGACCTGGCGCGCGGCCTGGAATATGCGGCTTACATCATCAATTCGCTCAAAGGCGGCGACCCCTTCAAATTCAACGGCAACGTTCCCAACACCGGTCTCATAACCAACCTGCCCCAGGGTGCCTGTGTCGAGCTGCCGGTTTATGTTGACAAGGCCGGTTTCCACCCCATCCATGTTGGGGCGCTGCCGCCCGAGTGCGCCCTGTTGACCCAGCTCTCCAGCGGGATTGAGGAGATGGCCATAACGGCCGCCCTGACCGGCGATCCGGTGATGCTTTACCGGGCCATCTGCAACGATCCCCTCACGGCGGCCGTGCTCTCGCTGGCCGAAATTCGCAATATGGTCAACGATATGTTTGCTCAAAACCAGGCCTACCTGCCGCAGTTCAAAATCCATAAGGTGTAGGGGCGCACGATCCTTACCGAAGGGAATACATCGTGCCCCTACTATCCCTATGACATCAAACTCCTCTCCTTTCCCCTTTGCCGCTGATTGGTGGCACCCCGCTCCCGGCCTGACCTGGCAGTGGCACCTGTCCGAGCCGCCGGTGGACACCTCCGTGGAGGCCGAGGTCTACGATATCGATCTTTTCGACAATGATGCCTCAGTCGTGGAAACCCTGCACGATCAGGACCGCAAAGTCATCTGCTATATCTCTGTCGGCTCGCGCGAGGATTGGAGGCCCGACGCGAACCATTTCCCGCCCAATGTACTTGGCAAAGACTATGACGGTTGGCCGGGTGAGAAGTGGCTGGATATCCGCCGGGTCGATCTGCTGGCTCCGATCATGCGCCTCCGCCTGGATTTGTGCAAGGCGAAAGGATTTGACGCGGTCGAACCGGACAACCTCCAGATTTACGACAATGACACTGGCTTCCCCATCACCTATGCCGACCAGCTTGCTTATGCCCATTGGTTGGCCGACGAGGCCCACGCTCGCGGCCTGGCAATTGGCCTGAAGAATGCCGCCGATATGGTAGCCGATTCCCTGCCATTCTTTGATTTTGTCATCACCGAGGATTGCTTTGTCCAGGGTTGGTGCAGCCAGGTGCTGCCGTTCATCGCGGCTGGAAAGCCTGTTTTCGCTGCCGAGTACACCGATACGGGTGTGGATTTCCAAGCCGCATGCACCTGGGGACGCCTCCACAACGTTAACTTTATCCAAAAACACCGCATCCTGACCGCGTTCCGTATCACTTGCCCTTAGAATGGCTTATCGGACGAAGACCCTGATAATCTACCATCGGTAAACTACGTGGCCTGCAACAATGCAGCTCCCCAAGCGCAACCTTCACCTGCCTGGCCCTCGACCATCGCCAAAACCTGCGTCGGGCTCTCAACCCATCCAACCCTGGTTCCGTCAGCGATCTCGACCTGACCCGCTTTAAGCTGGACGTCACTTCTGCCCTGGCGGATACAGCCACATGTGTCCTGCTCGACCCGCAATTCAGCGCCGCCCAGGCGATTGCCGGTGGAGCACTGCCTGCAAACACTTCTTTCGTAGTGGCGGTTGAATCAACCGGCTACTCTGGCGAGCCGACCGCCCGCCAGAGTCAGATCCTGCCGGGCTGGAGCGTCGAAAAGGCTAAACGCATGGGCGCCAGCATGATCAAGCTGCTGGTCTACTACCACCCCGATTCTCCCCTCGCTGCTGAGATCGAGGCCTTTGTGCAGCAGGTGGCGGAAGAATGCCTTCGTTCTGATCTCGGCCTGATGCTTGAGCCGCTCTCCTACTCGCTCGCAGCGGATAAAAGGCTCACTTCTGCTGAAAAGCATTACGTGGTCACCGAGACCGCCCGCCGCCTGACCGTCCTCGGCGTGGATGTGCTCAAAGCCGAGTTTCCGCTCGATCCCGGCTCTGATCCGCTCGAATCCGAATGGGCCAAGGCTTGTGGCGAGATCTCCCGCCTCAGCCGGGCGCCCTGGATCCTGCTCTCGGCTGCCGTCGATTACGATACCTATCTGCGCCAGGTCAAAGTGGCCTGCCAGGCGGGCGCCTCCGGCTGTGCAGTCGGGCGGGCTGTCTGGCAGGATGCCGTTCCTTTGACCGGCCAGGCCCGCAAGACCTTCCTGGAGCAAGTCGCCCGCCCGCGCCTGGAATCCCTCACCCGCTTGTGCAGTGACCTTGGCCGCCCCTGGACGGATTTCTACTCCTCCGGCCCCATTTCACCAGATTGGTACAAAACCTATTGACCTCTTGGGCATGGAATCCAAGCTCTTCGCTTTTGTTTTCCTTCGTTACCTTTGTGGCCTTTGTGTTTAATTCTTTTTCTCTCTCCTAATTTGACTGATGAATCCTTCCTTTGATATCCTCATCGCCGGCGAGCTTTACCCCGACCTGATCCTCTCCGGGGAAGTCACGCCCTCCTTTGGCCAGGTGGAAAAGCTGGTTGACATGGCTGACCTGACGGTCGGTTCCTCCTCGGCCATTTTTGCCTGCGCAGCCGCCCGCCTGGGTCTGAAAGTGGTCTTCGTGGGCGTCTGCGGCCCGGATATATTCGGCCGCTTCATGCTGGACGAACTCTCGCAACGCGGCGTGGATATCTCGAACGTGATCATCGACCCGCTCTGTCAAACCGGCTTGAGTGTGATCCTCAGCCGCCCGCGGGATGGCGTTACGGGTGAACGTGCCATCCTGACCCACCTGGGTTCCATCGACCGCCTGGTTGCCGGGCAGATCACCCAGGAACTGCTCCAAAAAGCCCGTCACTTGCATGTGACCAGCTATTTCCTGCAGACCGCCCTTCAGCCAGGGTTGCCGGACCTTTTCCAGCGCGCCCACGCCCTTGGCCTGACCACCTCCCTGGATACCAACTGGGACCCGTCCGAGACCTGGCGCGGCTTTGACGAGTTGCTTGACGGGGTGGATGTCTTCCTGCCAAATGAGAACGAGGCCCTCGCCATCAGCGGCGCCTCCAACGCTGAAGCTGCCCTGGAAATATTGAAACAGAAGAACCGGGTGGTGGCTATCAAATGCGGGCGCAGTGGAGCGGTCGCCGGACGGGGCGGTGAGACCGCCCGAGTCAAAGCGCTGATGGTCCAGGTGGCGGATACCGTCGGGGCTGGCGACAATTTCGATGCCGGATTCCTGTACGGCTGGCTGAATGACTGGAGCCTGGTAAGAGCCCTTGGGCTGGCCTCCGCCTGCGGGTCGCTCTCCACCCGTTCCGCCGGTGGCACTTCCGCTCAGCCCGACCTGGATGAGGCCGTGCGCTACGTCTCCTCTTATGGATGAAATAACCTTGTAGGGGCAGGCCTCGTGCCTGCCTGCATGCCTGCCAATATTAGCCATGTCCCCAAATTTTATTGATGAAATCCTCCTGGCCCAAAAGCGCGGAGAAGCACGCGGCCTGCCATCGATCTGTTCTTCCCATCCCTGGGTTTTAAAAGCTGCCCTTCAAGAGACCCCAAAGACCTCCAAGACCTCCAGGGTCTTGTTGATCAAGTCCACCTGCAACCAGGTTAACCAGTTTGGCGGCTACACCGGTATGACCCCTGCGGATTTCGTTGCTTACGTGCATGGCCTGGCCCTTGAAAATGGTTTTCCGCTCGACCGGTTGGTCTTGGGCGGCGACCACCTGGGGCCGGGTCCCTGGCAGAAAGAGCCCGCCCAGAGCGCCATGCAAAAAGCTGCCGATATGCTGCGGGCTTACGTGCAAGCCGGCTACTCCAAGCTCCACCTGGATGCCAGCATGCGCCTGGCCGACGATGACCCAACCCGCCCGCTGGATGTGGAATTGTCAGCCCGCCGGAGCGCCTTTCTGGCCCGGGTGGCCGAAGAAACCCTCGCAAAAGTTTCAGAACCTTCGCAAGGGTTCCAGGGGCTGCGCTATGTGATTGGCACTGAGGTCCCCATTCCGGGAGGCGCAACCTTCCACGAAGATGGTCTGCACGTGACCGAAGTGGCAGATGCCCGCCGTACGCTCGAGCTCACGCAAGCCGCCTTTGCCGCCGAAGGGATGGAATTTGCCTGGGAGCGGGTCATCGCCCTGGTGGTCCAGCCGGGGGTCGAGTTCGGCGATGATTTCGTCCTCGACTACGACCCCGCCGCCGCGCGTCCATTGACTCAATTTGCCGAAACCATCCCCTATGTCTACGAGGCCCACTCCACTGATTATCAGACCGGCCAGGCCTTGCGCAGCCTGGTGCGAGATCATTTTGCTATCCTGAAAGTCGGCCCGGCCCTGACCTATGCTTTCCGGGAAGCTGTCTTTGCCTTAGCCAGCATGGAGAACGAACTGCTGCCGTCGCAGTCTTCCCACCTGGTCGAGACATTGGAAGCGGCCATGTTGCGCAACCCGGCCGACTGGCAGGCACACTATCACGGCACACCTCAACAACAGGCTTTTGCCCGCAAATACAGCCTGAGCGATCGTAGCCGCTATTACTGGGGCGATCTGCAGGTACAATCCGCACTCGCCAGGTTGCTCCAAAACCTTGGAGAAAAACCACTCCCGCGCGCGTTACTCAGCCAGTTCCTTCCATTCCAATTGGAAAGGATCCTTAGCGGCCAGATCGAAAATTCATCGCAAGCGCTCATTCTGGATAAGATCAATTCTGTGCTGGAATCTTACATCAGCGCCTGCGGGTGAGGGGAAGTGGTAATAAAAAAATGAAAATATTACTACTACGACATGCCAGCCCGGAATGGGAGCGTACCGACATTCCTTATGATATTCCGCCAGGCCCGCCGCTTTCCCTGAAGGGAGAAAAAGAGGCCGAAGTATTGGCGGCTTTCCTGAAGGCGCAGGGTGTGGTTAAGTTATATTACAGCCCATTCGAACGTAGTACCCGGACCGCCAGGGTCATATCTACCCTGAATGGAATCGACTGTATCGAAGATAAAAGGTTATCGGAATGGCGCTCGATCGACGAGCGCGAAACCCAGGTGCGTGAACGGATGTTATCCATATTTGAGCGGGCCGCACAGGAAAGCGTGGAAATTGGCCCGATTGGGCTGGTCTCCCATGGCGGGCCCGTGGCAGCCTTATTGCAGGCGCTCGGCATCGATCCGGATGAACTGGCCTCGCACAGAAAATTGTTTGACGGTCCAAATCCTCTGCCGCCCGCCGGCGCGTGGAAGGCCGAGCAAATCCCCGGAGACGATACCTGGAATTTTAATTTGGAATTCATCCCAAAAGTGAGTTGAAGAATAACATCCCAAATCCTGACTTTGAATAGGCCCCGTCCTGCCCCTTTTTCCCTATGGACAGGCTGATAGTATCCTGTGAAAATGAAGCCGCTATTCCACAATTTAGAGAATTGCTTCTTACTTAAAGGTAGATTCTATGGCTAATCTTGCTCAAGAACATTGCGTTTCGATCAATGCCTCCAGCCTCCCGTTGAATGAAGCTGAGGCCGGTAATCTTCTGGCTGAATTAAACGGCTGGAAGATCTATCGTAAAGAGAATGAACCCCGTTTGGAAAAAAGCTATAAATTTGCAGATTTCAAACAGGCCCTGGAGTTCACCAATCAATTGGGTCAACTGGCTGAGGTAGAGAACCACCACCCGGCACTCCTGACTGAATGGGGGAGTGTGACGGTGACCTGGTGGACTCACAGGATAAAAAACCTTCACCGGAACGATTTCATCATGGCGGCAAAGACGGAAGCGGCATATACGAAAAGTCACTAACTTAATCCGGAAATCGGATTGCGGGCTTCAGGTCCGGTAATATCTGCAGCAACCGGAAGCAATCTCCTCCACAGCCAGGGGATGTCACTTTGCCGCGACGTGCTGCCCCGCAGAGTAAGCGGGACAGGCAGGCGTGGTACCCTGAAAGTACACCCTGACAAGAACGGTCACATGTACCTGCGGCACAGGGCAGGCAGAATGCCCTGCTCGCATGAGTACCTGCAGTGCTTGTGCAGGCAATGACATTTTCCGACTTTATGAAAACCGTGGGGTAAATATCCTTTTAGCTATGGCGGTGTTCTAAAATTCAAATATAATTCTTGTAAGTTTCCTCCTAATCCCATCCCCTAACCCCTCGAGGCAGACAATGGAACATAAACTCACGCTCGGCAGCAAGTTCCGCTACGGTTTGGCTGACCTGGGCTTTGCCCTGATCACTTCGGCCATGCAGTTCTTCCTGCTCTTTTATTACACGGATGTGGCCGGCATCAACCCGGCTCTGGCCGGGCTGGCCTTGCTGGTCGGCAAGCTGACCTGGGACGCGGCCAACGACCCGCTCTTCGGCTACTGGTCCGACCGGACACGCTCGCGCTTCGGCCGCCGTCGCATCTATATGCTGATCGGGGCGGTGCCGCTGGGGATCGCGGCCTGCATCATGTTCTCGCTGCCCAAAGGCCTGACGGGCGCGGCGGCTTTCTTCGCCGTGTTGCTGTCCTTTTGGCTGGTGGACACTTTCCACACCATGACCACCGTGCCCTATTATGCCCTGACCCCGGAGATGACACGCGACTACGGCGAGCGCGCCAGCCTGACCTCCATCCGGATGGTCTTCAGCGTGTTCGGTTACATCCTGGGGGCAGCCCTGACTACCATCCTGGCGGGTATCTTCCAGGGCGCAGGCCTGAATCTGCAGCAAGCCTGGAGTGTCACCGGAGCTGTTTTTGGGGTGATCGTCATCATCACCACCCTGGTAACCACCCTAACGGTCAAGGAAAACCCGGCGCTGGCCGGGGAACCCTCCAGCATGCCGCCCGCACGCGCCTTCCTGACCTCTTTCAAGAACAAGCCCTTTGTTATTTTGATGGTGGCTTTTATCCTGAGCAGTTTCAGCTTCACCGTGCTGACCGCCTTGGTGCCCTACTTCATTACGTACCAGCTGGATATGAAAGACCAGGTTTCCTTCGTGCTGCTGGTCATGCTGGTGACGATTGGCGCCTTCCTGATCCCCGCCAAGCTGATCTCGGACAAGATCAACAAGGGTCCGGCATACGCTCTGGGCCTGGCGATCGCCTCACTGGCAGTCATTACCAGCTTCTTCCTGCCGCGCGGCGCCACGCCCCTGATCTACGTGATTGCGGCGGTGGCCGGGATGGGCTTCTCGGCCCAGTGGGTTTTCCCCTGGAGCATGCTGCCGGACGTGGTCGAATACGACGAAAAGATGACCGGCGAACGGCGGGAGGGCGTCTATTACGGGCTGTGGGCCTTCCTGAGCAAGTTCACCGGGGCGCTGGGGGTGGCGGTCAGCGGC
Source organism: uncultured Chloroflexia bacterium (assembly GCA_963776475.1). GTDB lineage: Bacteria > Chloroflexota > Anaerolineae > Anaerolineales > Villigracilaceae > UBA877. The sequence goes on along the minus strand of CAVZMZ010000006.1, from coordinate 44,431 downwards.
TGGGCGCTGAACCTGTTCGGCTACGTGCCGAACGTCGAACAAACCACGCGAGCTCTGTTCGGCATTCGGCTGTTCTTTGCGATCGTCCCGGCGGTGGTGATCCTGATCAGCCTGCCGTTCCTGATCTGGTATCCGATCACGCGCCAGAAACATGCCGCACTGGTGCAGGAGCTGAAGCTGCGGAAGGAGGCGGAGACTTAGACGTGCTGCCCGAAGGATACCGCCCTGAGAGAGCTTCTGTTGAAGGAAAAAGATCCTGTGTGCGGAGTTCAACGTCTACTGACGTAGGAAGACCGAAGTCAGAGACTTCGAACTCCGGGCATAAGTCAGGCTGCCTGGATGCAGGTTTGGTCAGGCTCCTTGGCCGGTGGTAGTTTCACCGGCTATTTTTGTAGATGGGGAGCTAATCCAGGTGGTAAAATACCACTATACCACTTTGAAAAATCGACCATTTTTCTTTCAATTGGTCTTAAGAAGTGTCATTTATCACTTGTAATTTCGTAAAAAACCCTTAGAATATAGCTTAAATGTGCCGGTTTTAGCTCGAAACAGCTGCATTTCAGGCATAAAAGCAGCGGTTGTAGATACCAGGAACCACTTCTGGAAAAATTGAGAATAATTGCTGAATAATCGAAAGTGATTATGAGCGAAGAACTCAGTAAACCTCTCTATAACCAGATCCAGGAATACATCACCGAGTTGATCCTCTCGGGAAAGCTCGCGCCGGATGCAAAGATCCAATCCGAGCGCGAATTCAGTGAAGAGTTGGGCGTTAGCCGGATGACCGTGCGGCGGGCCATCACCGAACTGGTCAATGTAGGTTTATTGGTGCGCCGGCACGGGTCGGGGACCTATGTGGCCCAGCCCAAAGTAACCTATGAAGCGCGTGAAATGGTGAATTACATCCAGGCGATGAACGCGCGCAATATTGCCACAACCAGCCAGTTATTGGAATTCGAGGAAATGGCTGCCAGCCGGCGACTGGCCGAGTTGTTGGGGATCCAGATTGGAAACCCGCTTTACCACGTTTCAGTGCTGCGTTTTGCGAACCGCGTTCCAGTGATTTTGGAGCGCGGTTTTTTTCCACGCGACCGTTGGCCGAAAATGGAGGAGTGGGACCTCGAGAAGACCTCCGTGTACGACTTGTTGACCAGTGTTTACAAAGTGACGCCCAGCCGGATCTCCCAGACGGTTGAGGCAGTGGTGGCCACCGACACGGTGGCACAGCAACTAAGAGTGGAGGAAGGCTTCCCGCTGCTCCTGCTTTCGCGCATTATGCATAGTGAAGGCACCGACCAACCGATCGTATACTCGCAAGATTTCCTGCGCAGCGATTACGCACACGTTCATTTTGATATCCAACTTCAAGATATTGGCAAACCCAATAACCCTTAGCCAGGAAAGGAGGCTGCCCCCATAAAACGATCAATCATTCCGGCCCAAAAACATCAACCCTGTTTCGCTCAAATCATCTAAGAGGAGAATTTACTATGGCTGAAATGGCTGTACCTGCGGGAGTTGGCGATAAAAAGCTGTACGCCCGCAAAAGCTCGGGGCTGGTCCGCACGATCGGCATCTTTGGCGCCATGGTCTTCGGCGTCCACTGCATCAGCCTTTCGTCGTCGGGCTTGATCCCCTTCTCATGGGTGGCAGGCGTCTGGCCGGGCAGCAGCATCATCGGTGTGCTCTCGGTCGCCATGTTCTTCTGCCTGTTCCATGCCTACACCTATTCTGTCATCGGCGCAACGATGCCTCGCTCGGCGGCTGATTACACCATGGCCAGCCGGACTTTGAGCGCCCCGCTGGCTTTTGCCGCCAGCTGGACCCTGGTCATCTTCAGCGCCATGGTAGCCGGGTCGCTGATTGCCTGGATCCCGAAGACGGCTTTCCCGGTGCTGTTCCGCACCATGGGCATCGTGATGGCTAATCAGGGATTCATCAATTTCGCCACCTGGTCTGCCACTCCGGTTGGGATTGCCCTGATCGGAACGATCTGCACAATCATCACTTTCGTCTTGATGATCATGCCGACCCGCATCATCCTGCGCACACTGGAAATCGGTTTCTTCCTGGGCTTGCTGGCCTGGGTTGTGCTGTACTTCCAGCTCGGCACGGCTGCCCAGGGCGCCTTCCCGGCTGCCTGGGATAAATTCATGGGGGCAGGCAGTTATGCCGCCCGCATCCAACTGGCCAAAGACAACGGGATGGTAGTTAATCCGAACGTGGCCATGATGACGCTGGCCGGCCTGATCATGGGCTTCTGGATTTTCTACGGTTACTACATCCCGACCTTCTTTGCCGGTGAGGTCAAGCAGGCTGAAAATACCCTGATTGCCGGTTCCTGGGCTTCCCTGCTGGTAACCTGGGCGATCTTCGTAGTGGCTGCCATTCTCTTGCAGCGCCTGGTGCCACTGGAATGGATCGCGGCCAAGTTCTTACCTCAGTAATGCCGGGGTAAGCTCTGCCAACCCCATGCCGTGGATCACCTTCTACGCGGCCATCTTGAAGCCAAACATCATCCTGCTCTGGATCGTGGCGATTGCCTGGTTCTACACGCTGATCAACCTGGCTCAGACCTACTTCTTCTACTGCAGCCGCATCATCTTCGCCTGGTCGTTTGACCGGCTCGTACCCGAGAAGGTATGCTACATTCACCCGACCCTGCACAGCCCGATCGTCGCCATCGCAATCATTACCGTGATTGCGTTTGTCGGTGTTTTGGATGCATCCGGCTTGTTCTGGCCTGGCAGCGTCATGGGCGCGCAGCTGAACTTCGTGTTCTTCGCCGTCTGCACCCAGCTCATCCCGGTCCTGGCGATCACCCTGTTCCCGTTCACCAAGCCGGAATTGTTCGAGAATGCCAGCGCCTTTGTCAAACGTAAAATCGGTAAAGTGCCTGTGATCACCATTATTGGCAGCATCACGATGGCCTATTTACTCTGGATGATCATCGCCTCGTTCCTGTATCCGGCGGTTGGCGGCCGGATCGGCGCCGGCACGATTGGCACCCTGGCGGCATTTGTCATCAGCGGCATCGTTGTGTTCTATGTTGCCCGGGCATATCGCTTGAAGCAAGAGGGCATTGATATCAACTGGACCTTCCAGTCGATCCCTCCCATCTAAAATCTTTGCCTGCCTGGCCAGCTTTTGAACGGCCAGGGAATCGCAAGCGTGCCGGCGGGTCAGCCTGCCGACACGCTTGCAAAAGCAATTATTTTTATACATGGAGTAATCCTATAATGTTTAAGAATATTTTTCAATCAAGCAAGCTGACCCGCATTCTTTACGGTTCGGATTTTCACGGTTCGGACACGGTCTTCCGCAAGTTCATCTCCTCAGGCCTGCAGTACAAGGCGGATGTGCTGATCGTAGGTGGGGATGTAACCGGGAAAGCCATGGTCCCGGTGATCCATGGCGGGAAAAACCAGTATGAGGCCAGTTGGTTCGGCCATAAGGCGGTTGCCACGACTGCCGAAGAACTTGAAAAAATGAAGAAGGAAATCAGCGGTGTCGGGTTTTATCCGATCGTGCTGGAGAAGGATGAAGCCGAGGAACTCGAGAGCCAGCCCGCCAAGATGTCGGCCCGTTTCGAAGCTGAAATGTGCCAGCGTGTGCGCGAGTGGATGATCCTGGCTGAGGAAAAACTCACCCCCAAGAACATCCTGCTCTATTTCATGGCCGGTAACGACGACCTGGCATCGATCGACGCGACGGTAGCCGAGTTCAAGTCCATCCGCAACCCGGATATGAATCACTCCGAAATCGAGGGCGGTTACGAAGTGGTCGGACTCTCGAATGCCAATCTGACTCCCTGGCTGTGCGCCCGGGATGTGGAAGAAGAAGTACTCGAACAGAAGTTGAACACTCTGACCGGTATGATCCAACACCCCGAGCGGACGATCGCAGTCCTGCACGTTCCACCTTACGGTTCGGGCCTGGATACCTGCCCGGAGCTCGACAAGAACCTGAAGATCATCACGCAGGGGGGACAGGTGGTGATGAAATCAGCCGGTTCGACGGCCGTTAAAGCTTTTATCGATAAGGTCCAGCCGATGCTGTCCCTGCACGGCCACATCCATAAATCCCCGGGTCATTTCCATTTCGGCCGCACGCTCAGCATCAACGCCGGAAGTGAGTACGCCGAAGCGATCCTGAAAGCTGCCATCATCAACCTGGAAAATGGCAAGGTAAAGGGCCATATCCTGATTTCCGGGTAAGGCATAAAGAAACGAGGTTGGTATGGGTAAATATGGCGAGATCATTGAAGATTTTTACTCGGAACGAACGCGTATCCTGGAGGCCTTCGAGCGCGCCGGAGAACCGGCACATGGTCATGCGCCTGATCGGGGCGTTGGCCTTCCGCACGCATTGCCAGCAGTATGGTTATATCCAGGACAAGCTTGGACGTGTATTCACGGATTTCGACTTCGCCTCCTACCCGCGCTTTTTCAAGGATATCATCCGGGTGCTGACCGAATTGGGTTATCAGGAAGATAAACAGGTTACGCAGTTGTTTGGCGACCGGCGCATGATCTTCCATGACCCGGCATTTGGGCGGCATATTGACGTTTTCTTTAATGCCCTGGATTACTGCCACAAGCTGTCTTTTGTTGGCCGGCTGGAGGTTGAGCAGTACACGCTGCCATTGGCTGAACTGCTGCTCGAAAAGATGCAGATCGTCCAGATCAATGAGAAGGATGTGATCGATACGATCATGCTGCTACGCGAGCACCCGTTAGGGGATAATGATGCGGAGACAATCAATACGACCATCCTGACCCGGACGCTCTCGAACGACTGGGGGTTCTGGCGCACGGTGACGGGTAATTTAAATCTGGTGGATGGCAAGCTGGGGGAATACAGCGCCCTGACCGACGAGGACCGCAGCATCGTCCACGAAAAGATCAATGCCTTGCTGCAGAAGATCGAGGCCGCCCCCAAGAGCCTGGGCTGGAAGGTGCGCGCCAGAATTGGTGAAAAAGTGAAATGGTATAAAGATGTGGAAGAGCTGTCCAGGTAGGGGCTTAAAGCAACCTGGCTGAACCACACTAAATTCTTTGTGGAGAATAGAAATGAATAACATAACGGACTTTGTCGTTCCGTGGGTCAAAAGCGCGGAACCATACAGCGATAAACACATGGATATTGCCTGGGCCAACCCCGAGATCATCCGGATGATGTCCAACGAAAACCTGCTGACGCCCTCAGAAAACGTTCTGCAGGCGATCGTGGAGGCTGCCAGGCTGGGCAACCTCTACCCGGGCTCCGGGCCTGAACTGCGTAAAAAACTGGGCGAGGCTGCCGGCCTGACCGGCGAGCACGTGGTTCTGGGAAACGGTTCGACGGACGTGATCAACTTCGTGGTGCATACCTTTGTTTCCCCGGGGGCGGAGGTGATCATCCCGGTGCCGACCTTCCCGATGTACGAGGCACGCGTTAAGGTGGCCGGCGGGACAGTTGTCCAGGTGCCGATGAAGCCGGATTTCACCTGGGATATTGAGACGATCCTCAAGGCAGTCACACCCAGGACCAAACTGATCTTTACGTGCTCTCCCAATAACCCAACCGGCAACCAATTCCCACTGGAGGACCTGAAACAGATCCTGGCATTGGGTATTCCAACTTTTTTTGACGAAGCCTATTACGAGCTGGAGAATGAAGTTGAAGACGCGTGCCCTCATGATCCGGGAGTACCCGCACATGATGGTCAACCGGACCTTCTCGAAGGCCTTCGGGTTGGCCGGACTACGCATCGGTTACGTACTATGCGACCCGGCACTGGCCAGTTACTTCAACCGGGTACGCTTCCCTTGGAATGTCAGCCAGATCGCGATACGCGGCTGCCCTGGCCGCGCTGGATGATAAAGCCGACCAGGAGCGTAAACGCCAGAATGTCATCCTTGGGCGCGAGACCATCGCCGCTGAAATCAACAAGATCCCCGGTTTCAAGGCGCTTCCGTCTGAAGGAAATTTCGTTTTGATCGATGCCAGCGCTTTGGGAGAAAACTCGCTTTCCATCCGCGACCGGATGGCCGAGAAGGGCATCTATATCCGCCCGATGTCCGGCCACAATATGCCGGTGGGTTTCATCCGCATCACGGTCGGTACGCCCGAGCAGAACAGTCTGTTCATTCAGACCTTCAAGCAATACATCCGCGAGACACGCGAAAAATAAACCCGGAGGAAAGACTTGAGCAAGTCGAAATATATCCTGGCACACGATACCGGCACCGGCGGTGATAAAGCCGTACTGTGCGACCTGAACGGCAAGGTCTTGTTTTCCGCCTACCAGCCCTACGGGCTCAATTATCCGCAGGCCGGCTGGGTCGAACAGGACCCGGATGAGCTCTGGCGGGCGGTGGCGGCCAGCTCGCGCCAGGTATTAAAGGAAGCCGGGATCGACCCGGCGGACGTGATCGGTGTGGGCGTTTCGGCCCAGATGTGGAACACCCTGCCGGTCGACAAGAATGGCAAGCCGCTGACCCCGATGTTGTCCTGGCTGGATCTGCGCAGCGTCCGCCAGGCAGACCGCATCTTGAGCGGGGACATGCCGGCCTTCATATTCAAGCACACCGGCAATATTCCAACGGCGAAGGACAGCATTCCGAAGATCCTGTGGTTGAAGGAAGAGCGTCCTGAGATCTGGGAGAAGACGGCTTACCTGCTGGATTGCAAGGAATACATCCTGTTCAAACTGACCGGCAAGATCGCCATCGACTGGGTGGGGGCCTCGGTCTATTTCCTGTTCAACCCCTATACCAAGAAATGGTCGGAGGAAGTCTGCCAAGCGTTGGGCATCCCGATCGAGAAACTGCCGCCAGCTTATCCGTGCACGGAGGTTATCGGCGAGATCACCCCGGAAGCCGCCCTTGAAACAGGACTAAAGGCCGGTACCCCGGTGGTGATCTGCGCCGGCGATGTAGCCGTGGCTCAATCCGGGGCGGGGGCCAACCAGGAGGGTAAAGTCCACCTGTGCATTGGCACGGCCACCTGGGTGGGTATTTCGACGGCTACTTTCCGGAATGACCCGGAGAAGCCCTTCTGGGGTCTCAACCATATCGATCCAAACAAATACATTATTTCCGGTGAGATGGAGACCGGCGGCGGAGCATTGATGTGGTTCCGGGATGTGCTTTGCCAGGAAGAGGGACGCCAGGCGTCTGGAGGAAGGTAAATCCTCCTATGACCTGCTTTCCAGGATGGCCGGTTCGGTCCCGCCTGGCTCGGATAAGCTGATCTTCCTGCCCTGGCTTTCGGGCGAACGCGCTCCGGTACTGGACCACTATGCGCGCGGCGGCTTTATCGGCCTGACCATGAGCCATACCAAGGCGCATATGACCCGCGCAGTCATGGAAGGAGTAGCCTATCACATCCGTTGGATCTGCGAGGCGATGGAGAAAACTGGTTTTGTCATCAACGGTTTCAACGGGATTGGGGGCGGATGCAACAGTCCGGTTTGGATTCAGATCATCGCGGATATTACCGGGAAACCAATCAGCGTGGTCAAGAACCACCTGGAGGCCGGAGCGGCCGGGGCGGCCCTGACGGTGGCAGTCGGCCTGGGCATCCACCCGAATATGGATGCCGTGGATGAACTGATCGAGATCAAGCAGGTCATCCAGCCGGATAATTCCAACCGGCAGAGATATAATGACCTTTACCGGATTTACCGTGACCTGTATACCGTCCTTGTCCCCATCCACCGTCGTCTATACGAGGTGCCATGAAAGTCGTCATTAATAAGGTAAAACTCGCCAAAAGGGCGCAGAATGCCAACATTGCCAGTATCAGCGGCATGGTATTGCTATTGGCGGGTGTGATCCTGCCACTGGTTCTCCAGGTGCTCGGGCAGGTTGTCCCACTCATCATCATCCTGGCCGGCATTATTATTGCAATGGTGGGCATCTACCAGGCCAACCGTTGGGTGCGTAAGCCGCGTCCGGAGGAACAACTAAGCAAGGCGCTCAAGGGTCTGGATGATAAATATGTGCTCTATCACTACCCGGCGGCTTTGCCTTGCGAGCATGTGCTACTTACCCCGGAAGGGGTGGTGAACCTGGAAACAATCAACCTGCCCGGCTTCTTCACTTATAAAGATGGACGCTGGACCGAACGCATGACCATGGGACGCGCCTTCCGGTCGGTGGTCGAGGAACGCCTGGGTGATCCGACCCGCTCCGCCCTGGCAGTCCAGGATTACCTGGCCGGCAGGCTGCAAGATCTGACCGGCGAAACGATCCCCGTTAAACCCTTGATTACTTTTACACATCCAAGCGTCGAGCTGGACCTGCAGCCGGATGGGCCGGTTCCGGTCTACATGGCCGGTAAACTTAGGAAGCATGTACCGATCGCCGGACCACGGCTCTCAGCGGAGACATACCAGAATATTGCCGGATTCTTAGAGAAAGCAGTAAAAAGCTAGGAAATCACTGGATGGGCGTTGGCAAGTTTTTTACCTGGAAAAATAAAAGGGTGGGGGGAGTTTTTCATTAAAAGTCAGGAGGCCATATGAAGGTTATCATCATCGGTTCCGGGATGTCGGGTCTGACCGCGGGGGCCTACCTGGCCAAAGCCGGGCATTCTGTCACCATCTTCGAGCAGTTCCCGACCCCGGGCGGGGTGACCGCCACTGTCAAGCAGGATGGCTTCGGTTGGGATATCGGACCGCTCCTATTGGAAGGCTTCGCTCCGGGCGACAAGGGCCGGGTTATCCTGGAGGAACTGGGGGTCAGCGAACTTGTCCCATCCGTTCAGGCTGACCGCCTGCTCTCCATGCCTGATTTCACCTTGCAGCCTCCACAGGCTTATGAGGGTCCCTTCTGGCGGCGCGAGCGCCTGAAGCAGCTCTTCCCGGATGAAAGCCAGGCGCTGGAGCACTATTACCGCTTCTATGAGCGCATGATCAGACTGATGTCGATGGGACGCCGGGCGGAAACCGCCGACGGTCTTGTGGCCTTGTGGCTTAAACTGCGCATGCTAGTGGCCTTCCAGCCGGTCAAAAAGTATCTCAACTGGAACGGCGGCCAGTTGATGGACGCCTATTTCAAGTCCCCGGTTCTCAAGACCTTCTTCCTGGGCATCGTAGCCGACTTTGTCACCGCACCGAGCGAGTTCCCGGCCCTGGGCGTTCCATCCATCCACCTTGAGACAGCTTTCGACAAGCGCATCCCGACCTATCCCGGGACACAGAGCGCACAGACGGCTTACACCTATATCATGGGTGGATGCCAGAAGCTGGTGGAGGCGGTCATGGGGGTAGTGAAGGCGAACGGCGGCCAGGTGCTGACGGACACGCCGGTCAAACGCATCCTGATCGAGAATAAGCGTGCCACCGGCGTGGAACTGGCGGATGGACGCTTAGAAAGTGCTGACCTGGTGCTGGCCTCGGGTGGGATGAAGGAAGTTTTCTTCGACCTGGTCGGGCGTGAGCAACTCCCGGCTGAACTTACCAGTCAGATAGAAGCCAACCGTCTGATGGAATCGGTCCTGATGGTGCAGCTGGGCATTGATATGGATCCCACTCCCTACCAGCCAGCGGCGTTGTGCTACTACTACAAGACCCAGGACCTGGAAGGCGCAGTACGGCGCTTGCGCACCGGCGACTACCATGAAGGCAAGGACGGCTTCCTGATCTACGTGCCATCCCTGCACTCACCCGAGCTCGCCCCTGCCGGAAAATACGCCGTGACGATCTACACCGTTGCGCCGGATACCCTGGCTGGAGGCGGCTGGTCTGAGTGTAAGGAGCAAATGGCTGACAAGCTGGTGGCGGAAGCCGAAGCCCACATCCCTGGTTTGCGCCAGCACACACTGACGCGCCTGGTGCTTTCTCCCGAGGATTACCGCAAGCGTACGCACCAGAAACATCATTCATTTGGCGGGATACCGCCGGTGATTGGTAACAAGCCGCCTGCCCACAAGACGCCCATCGAAGGTCTGTGGTTTATCGGCGCGCAAAGCGAGAGCACCGGTGGGATATTGAACGTAATGGTGGGCGCACAGAAGGTGGCACGTCAGATATTACAAGGCTAGGCTTGCTCATGACGAATCCTGAAAATTCAATCCCCTGGTGGCAGCGGGCGACTATCTATCAGATCTACCCGCGCAGCTTCAAAGATACCAATGGCAATGGCGTTGGCGATCTGAAGGGTGTCCTTGAGAAACTGGGTTATCTGGAGGAACTGGGCATCCAGGCCATCTGGCTCAGTCCGTTCTACCCTTCACCGATGGCCGATTTCGGCTACGATGTTTCCGATTATTGTGAGGTTAACCCGCTCTTTGGAGACCTGGCAACCTTCGATGCACTGCTGCAGGCGGCTCACCAGTGCAATATCAAGGTGATCATCGACTGGGTGCCGAACCATACCTCCGACCAGCATCCCTGGTTCATGGAGGCGCGTTCCAGCCGGGATAACCCGAAGCGGGATTGGTATATCTGGCGCGATCCTAAACCGGATGGCTCTGAACCCAACAATTGGGGCAGTTACTTCGGCGGACCAGCCTGGACACTCGACCGGTTGACCGGTCAATACTACCTGCATCAATTTGTAAGAGAACAACCCGAACTGAACTGGCGCAATCCCGGGCTGCGGGCAGCCATGCTGGATACGCTGCGTTTCTGGCTGAAACGTGGAGTGGATGGCTTCAGGATGGATGTAATCGGGTTGATCATCAAAGACGAACAATTACGGGATAATCCACCCGACCTACATGCCAGCGCAGATCTGCCCGCCAACGATCTTTTTGACCGGCAATTGCATATATACAATGGCGATCAGGATGAAGTGCATGCGGTCATCCGGGAGATCCGCAAGGTGTTGGATGAATTCGATGACCGCTGTGGCATCGGCGAACTGTTTGGCAGACTGCCACGCTGGGTGCGCTACTATGGGGAACGGGGTGATGAACTGCAGCTGCCCTTCAACTTCCGCTTGATCTATAAGCCCTGGCAGGCCGAAGCCATCCGTCGCTCGGTGGATAAAATGGAAGCCGCCCTGCCCGGTTTTGCCTGGCCTAATTATGTGCTGGGCAACCATGATCAACCCCGCCTGGCCTCCCGGCTGGGTGGACAGGCGCAGGCGCGCCTGGCTGCCATGCTGTTGCTGACGCTACGCGGCACACCCACTCTTTATTATGGGGACGAACTCGGGCTGGAAAACGGGATCATTTCCCCAGAAAAAATCCAGGACCCGAAGGGCAAAAACCTGGGACCCGTACTTACGCGGGATGTGGAGCGGACCCCTATGCAGTGGAGCAGCGAACCCTTTGCCGGTTTTTCCAGCGTGGAACCCTGGCTGCCGGTGTCAAAGGATTATGCCACGCGCAACGTGGCCTCCCAGACCGAGGATGCAAAGTCAATGCTCAATCTCTACCGGCAATTGCTGCATCTTCGCAGGGGAACCCCTGCATTATATCTAGGCCGCTATGAGGCGCTGAATGCCGATGCCAGCGATTGCTTTGCCTATTTACGTGAATTTGAAGGCTCAGGCCGTATCATCCTGCTAAATTTCTCAGCTGAAGCAAGTCAGCTGACCCTGCCGGGGGGCATGCGTGGAAAAATCCTCTTATCAACCTATATGGACCGCCCAGGGGAGCGCATTCGAAATGAGACTTTTAATGGACTGACACTGCGGGCATATGAAGGTCTTATTTTGGAGAGAGAGCCATAGTAGATACAGATTTCATATTTTTTCTGAGATCACTTATGTGTGACCATTTTAATAAAGGGGAAGTTGTCAACTTGGGGTGAGATAGATGGACTTTTCTTAGCGATACATTAGCGTTATCAAAGGCCGCCTTGACAGGGGGATAAGTCGCATGTAAAATGCTTCCGATTTGGAAATATTTTTAATTGCAAATATACCAGGAAGGAAATTTATGCTCAACCTACCCCAGTCCGCAAGCTCGCCTGAAGAGGTTAAATTGCTGCAGCGAATCATTCGCTTAAGGAGCCGCTTCAAAGTGATTATGCCGGAAAATATCAGCCTGCTCAGAAAACAGATCCGCGAGTTCACCCTGTCAGGCAAAGGCGCGGGGATCAATGATGCCGGCCTGTTCTACAACGTGGCCAATGTTTTATCCCGTTATGAAGGTCCGATCACGATGGGTGAGCTCAGCCACGACCTGGAAGTGCCGCTAAGTACCGCGACACGCACCATGGATTGGCTGGTCAATAACGGTTATACCCAGCGACTGCCCGATCCAAACGACAGGCGGGTTGTGCGGGTGGAGTTGACCGAAAGGGGAGACAAAACCTACCAGGCGATCAGCACATTCATGTTTGAGAAGGTTGAACAGGCATTGAGCCAGTTGACACCTGCCGAGCGAGACCAATTCCTTTTGCTTCTCAACAAAGTATTGAACGCCTTCGAAGATGCACAGTGAGTTGTCCTTGTATCCCCCCGCCCTTGCGAGTTGAAAAGACTACTAAATCAAGACAAATGACCAACAAGGTATTTAGAGCTAACTGACCAGGAGTTATCTATGAGAAGATTTCGAGCGATGATCAAGAAGGAAATCCTGCATATGGTGCGCGATCCGCGCACGCTGATCTTTATCTTTATCATGCCAGTATTGCAACTTCTGCTGCTGGGATATGCCAACAACACAGACATAAAAAACGTCCCCACGGTCATTTTTGACCAAAGCAACAGTCAGGCCAGCCGGGCCTTGCTGGATGCTTTTAATGTGACCGGTTATTTCTCGTTCGATTACGTTGCCTCCACGGATACACAGGTCAATGACCTGATCGGTTCCGGGAAGGCTAAGGTGGGCATCATTATCCCATCCAGTTATACCGGCGACCTGCTTTCTGGGACTCCGGCGCAAGTGTCAGTCGTGATCGATGGTTCGGACCCAACCACGGCAGGTGCAGTTCTTTCCGCGGCAACACTTACTGGCCAGTCACAAGGAATCAGCATGCGCCTCCAGCAACTGGCACTGGTGGGAGCATCGGGAAGTTCTGCGGCCTCCCCGGTGGACGTTCGCACACGCGTGCTATACAACCCGGATTTGCTCGGTGCCTACAACATCGTCCCCGGCTTAATCGCAATGATCCTGTTCCAGACTGCTACCAGCCTGACCGCTCTATCCATCGTGAGGGAACGCGAACGCGGCACCATCGAACAACTGATCGTGACTCCAATCCGCAATTGGGAATTGATCCTGGCAAAGATCATTCCCTACATTCTAGTGTCATTTGCAGATATGCTCCTGATCTTGTTGATCGGCACGTTGTGGTTTGGAGTTCCAATCAGAGGCAGCCTGTGGCTCTTGTTTGCCATGACCGGTCTCTACCTGCTGCCCACTCTGGGACTCGGGCTGCTGATCTCCACCTTCGCCCGCACCCAGCAACAAGCACAATTGATGACGATGCCGATCCTGCTGCCGGCTATGATGCTTTCAGGCTTTATCTTCCCAGTGGCCTCGCTGCCAGTATTTTTGCAGTTTGTAGGTAACCTATTCCCGCTGACCTATTTTATTTATATGCTGCGTAGTATCGTCATTAAAGGGGTCGGCATCGAGATGATCATCCCACAAACCATCGCTTTGATCGCCTTTGCCATCGTCTTGCTGGGAGCAGCCGCACTGCGCTTCCGCAAGAAACTTGACTAACATCATTATCAATAGAATAAGAAAGGAAATGACTTTATGAAACGCATTTTGAGAAGCATCATCCCGGTTATTTTACTATTGGCGGCGCTTTGGTATTTCTGGGTGCGCCCGTCCGGTTCCCTGGCGACAGCCTGGAACTCCCTGGTCAATCCGGCCTCTGCTTCGCTGGGCGCGCTGACCGCCTCCGGCACCGTGGAAACGACCGAGATCAATGTTGCTCCTGAAGTAGCTGGAAAGATCATGGCTGTGGATGTCCAGGAAGGTGATACCGTTCGTGTCGGGGATGCGCTGGTTCACTTCGACGACTCCATTCTCAAAGACCAGCGAACCATTGCGTCTGCCAACCTGGAAACGGCAAAAATAGCCCTGGTGCAATTGACCTCGCCGGCAACCATTGCCAATGTCCAAAAATCCATTGCCCAGGATAAACAGGACATCGATAATGCCCAGCAGGCTTACGATAACCAGAAATATTTCACCACCAATCAAGATGCCGTTCAGAACGCCCATGCCAGCCTGGTCCTGGCCCAGCAAAACCTGGATGACGCTCAGAGTGATTACGATAAAGTCCCAGGCGACCCAAATTACAATACGGCCAAGGCAAACGCATATCAAAAGCTGTATGCGGCGCAGCAAGATTACAACAGCGCCAGTTATCAGTATGCTTTATGGACTGGTAAAGTCGATTCGCAGCAGCTCGACATAAAGGCGGCTGCTCTAGCGGTGGCTAAAGCCAAGCTGCCGGAGGACCAGGCTTTGCTGGATGTGCTGAATGGAGGCCCGATCCCCAATAATGCCACTGGAGCAGGCATCGTACAGCTGCAGCAGGCCAGGATCGCCGTTCAATTGGCGCAGGCCAACCTGAACCTACTGGATGACCAGATCGCCAAGACAACCGTTTTCGCTCCGGTGGATGGGGTGGTGATGACACGTAATGCTGAACCTGGCAGCGTGGTCAATGCCGGGGCGGCATTGCTCACGCTTGCCCGTCTGGATGAATTGACCATCACCGTTTATGTGCCTGAAGATCGCGTCGGTGAAGTCAGCCTTGGACAGACCGCCAACGTAAGCGTCGACTCCTTCCCGGGCGTCGTATTTACCGCCGCTGTTAGTTATATCTCAGACCAAGCAGAGTTCACCCCGCGCAATGTCCAAACGGTATCGGGCCGAAAGAACACGGTCTTTGCCATCAAGCTCAAACTGAACGATAAGAGTGAGAAATTGAAACCCGGCATGCCCGCCGACGTTACCTTCCTGGCGAAATAACCATGGAACCAGAGATCCTGCTTGAAACCAAAGACCTGGTCAAGACGTTTGGCAGCCTGCGCGCCGTAGACGGGTTAGATTTGCAGGTACGGGCAGGCGAAATGGTCGGCCTGGTTGGGCCGGATGGAGCCGGAAAGACAACGGCGATCCGCCTGATGGTGGGAGCGCTTGAGCCTACCAGCGGTCAGATCCGTGTCGCGGGTTACGAACTGCCTGACCAAGTGGAAAAAGCTCACGAAGAACTGGGCTACCTGGCACAGCGTTTTAGCCTTTACGGTGACCTGACCGTCCGGGAAAACCTGGAATTCTTCGGAGAGGTCTTCAATGTCCCGATGACCGAACGCAGGCAACGTTCCCAGGAACTGCTGCGTTTTGCCGGTCTGGAGGAATTTGCCAACCGCCCGGCGGTGGCCCTTTCGGGCGGCATGCAGAAAAAACTGGGATTGGCGACAGCCCTCGTCCATCGTCCGAAGGTTCTCCTGTTGGACGAGCCGACCGGCGGGGTCGATCCGGTTGCGCGCCAGGAGTTCTGGCATCTCTTGATCGGCCTGCTGAGGGCAGGCTCAGCGGTGTTGGTTAGCACTCCTTATATGGATGAAGCCATGCGCTTCAATCGGGTTATTTTTATGAACCACGGACACGCCCTGACACAGGGTGCGCCGCGTGACCTTATGAAAGGCCTGGCCGGCCGGATCCTGGAGCTGGCCAGCGAGCAAAGCATGGCTGCCCGCAAGATTGCCATGGAAGATCCGGATGTGGAGGATGTCCATACCTTTGGCGAGTACCTGCACCTGCGTGTGCGTACGCCCGAAGGGCCGCTGGCGCGCTTGCCCGACCGCCTGTCAGCCGCAGGTATTCATCTTACTCATCTTAATCCAGTATCTCCTTCCCTTGAAGATGTCTTCATCCAACTACTGGAGATGGAAGAAAAAAACAATGGCAAATGAAACTCCCTCCCTGGAAGTAATGGGACTGACCAAAACCTTCGGTCATTTCACTGCGGTTGACCATGTTTCTTTTACAGTCCAACCGGGCGAAGTGATCGGCTACTTGGGCCCGAATGGCAGCGGCAAGACCACCACTATCCGCATGTTGTGCGGCCTGCTAACCCCCACGGAAGGAACGGCCAGGATCCTGGGTCTGGATGTGATCAAGGATGCCGAGAAGATCAAACCGCACATTGGCTATATGTCACAAAAATTCTCTCTCTACGATGAGCTGACTGTTCTAGAAAACCTGCAATTCTATGCCGGAATTTACGAAATCCCCCGGGCGACTGAAAAAGCGCGCATCCAGGAGATCCTGCAAACTGCCGGGCTGGAAGCGCGTGCCAAGATAATAACGGGCAGCCTGGCGGGCGGCTCACGCCAACGCCTGGCCCTGGGCTGTGCCATGCTGCATCGCCCGCCAGTCCTGTTCCTGGATGAGCCGACCAGCGGCGTGGACCCGGTGGCACGTCGTGAGTTCTGGGACCTCATCTATCAGTTTGCATCCGAAGGAACAACTGTCCTGATCACCACGCATTACATGGATGAAGCCGAGCACTGCAGCCGCGTGGGGTTTATGTACCGCAGCAAGCTGCTGGCATTCGATTCGCCGCGTGTGCTTAAATCTACTTATCTGTCGGGCGCCGCCTGGGATCTGGCCGCCAGTCCGCTTCTGGAAACCGTCGAATACTTGAGCGGGGTGGAAGGGATTGCCCAGGCCAGCCTGCACGGGGATCGTGCCCACGTGATTATCGACCCTACACGCTGGACCCCGAAGCAGCTGACCCGAGCCCTGTCCGAGAAAAACTTTGAAATCCAGTCGATCGAAACAGTCGAGTCTTCGCTGGAGGATGTATTTACCCTGCTGGCCCATCGCGGCAAGGCCTCCCTGGTGGACCGCTGAGTTGAGGCGGATGAGCAGCATACCAAAGACACAACCTGCGGGTGCACTATTCTGGGCGCAACCGACGGGAAGAGTAAGCTCCTTAAAACTAAGAGGAACAAGATTATGAAGACATTTCGAAAACTTGCGGTCTGGATTGGGGTCATTCTGGCTATCGCCGTGATTTTGGCAGCCGGCTGGTATTTTCTGGTACGCCCGTCCGGTTCCTTGTCTACAGGTCTAACATCTGCCTGGAATTCCATGGTCAATCCGGCGGCGACCGTTTCGTCGGGAGCCCTGAATGCTTCGGGTACCGTGGAAACTACAGTGCTATCCATTGCACCCGAGCTGCCTGGGAAGGTGCTCGAAGTGGACTTCCAGGAAGGTGACGTGGTCAAAGCCGGCGCGGTCCTGGTTCACCTGGATGATAGCACTCTCAAAATCCAGCGTACGATTGCTGCCGCCAACCTTGAAACGGCTCAGTTATCGCTGCAGAAACTGGCCTCACCGATGGTAATTGCCAATTTGCAAAAAACAATTGCCCTGGATAATCAGGCTATTGATGATGCACAGCAGGCGCTGGATACCCAGAAATACTTCATTAACAATACCGATGCTGTTCAGAGCGCCCAATCGAAACTGTTCCTGGCCAAGGCTGCCCTGGACAAAGCCCAGACTGCTTACGACAAAATCAAGTACAACAACTATTTGGATGAAAGCGTCAAGGCGGCGGCTTACCAACAATTGTACGGGTACATTCAAGCTTATAACAATGCTCTGTCTTTAGTAAATATAATGACCGGAGTACCAAATCCGGAACAGGTCGATCTAAAGGCGGCTACGCTTGAACTGGCCAACGCCAGACTGGCAGAGGATCAGACGCTCCTGGATGCACTAAACGGAGGGGCGATCCCCGACAATGCCAGCGGGGCAGGGATCGTAGCCCTGCAACAAGCCAGGATCAATGTCCAGGTGGCGCAGGCTAATCTCGACCTGTTGGATACCCAGATCGCCAAAATGACCATTACTGCGCCGGTGGATGGCGTGGTGATGACGCGCAGCGTTGACCCCGGCAATGTGGTTAGTCCCGGGACCGAACTTCTATCCCTGGCACGTCTGAATGATTTGACCATTACCGTCTTAATACCTGAAGATAGTTATGAAGAGATCAAACTGGGACAAACAGCTGCTGTTACCTTTGATTTTTTCCCCGGTGAGACGTTTAATGCCGCAGTTGTCTATATTTCCAAACAGCCACAATTCATTCCCCGCACCACAAAGACTGTTCCAGGTAGTAATTCTACTATCTACGCCATCCAGCTTAAACTGAATGATGTCACTGGAAAGGTTAAACCCGGCATGCCCGCAGACGTGTCCTTTTTCCTTAATTAATCACTGCGGCTGCTCAAATGAGAACATAGCCATTTTGTTTGTAGCTATTGGGCTTGCTGCAAGCCGAATACCCTCAATTTCTTTCCCGGTATTCGGGAAATTTGAGTACGGCCAGGCCTAGTTAGGGGTGTGATTCCCTCAGGCGTGTTTTTGCGCTTCCATCTCCCGGATGGCAGCCTGAACCTGCTCATAGCGTTTCTGGTTGAGCGGGTAGAAGATGAGCGCCAGGTTGCCCAGCAGGATCAGTAGAGCCGGCAGGGGACCAATCAACAGCCGCATGCTCAGGATGGAGGCGGCAGACTGGACTGCGTCCGGGACATAACCGAACAGGCCTAGACTTTGCCCGACCAGGAAGCCGGCGAAGGCGCCACCCGTGGCAATCATGAAAGTCCAGACACTGTAATAGACCCCCTCGCGGCGCACACCCGTGCGGGAATAACCGTATTCGATTGTATCGGGGGCCATTGACCATGGCAAGACGTAATGTGAAGAAAACCCAAACCCGGCCAATACCATATAGACCAGCGCGAAAGTCTGCCCCAGCCGGTCGGCAGTAAAGGCGAACAGGATCACGGCCAGCGCCGTGAGCGCCATCCCGATCACATAGGCGACTTTTTTGCTAACCTTGCGGGCGAACCAGACCCAGAATGGGATGGTGACAATCGTGACCACCAGCAGGATGATCATTGCCATGGTCACGGAACCTTCCGCCCGGAAAATGTATTTGTAGTAATAGATCAGCATGGCCTCCATGATAGCCACGGCCGTGCTGTTGGTAAACCAGGCGGTCAGCAGTAACACGAAGGGCTTGTTGGTGAAAACATCTTTCAATGATCTGGGGATGCTCTCACCTTTGGGTTGCTCAAGCAGCTTAGGTTCTCGCACACTGAAAAATGTAGCCAGCAAGGAGAGAATAGTCAGAAATCCAAAGATAGCTGCCATGCCGACATAACCGGCTGTGCGGGATGCGAAGAGCGCCATGATCGGCAATGCCGCGCCCGCCCCGAGGATGGTGCCGATGACCGCGAAGGCCTGTTTGTAACCGGAAATGTTGGTGCGTTCGTTGTAATCCTTGCTGATCTCCGGCAGGATGGAGTTATAGGGGATGTTAGTGAAAGAGTAAACAGTGCAGAAAAAGATATAAGTCAGCATCGCCCACCAGAACTTGCCGGGCTGGGAGGCGATCCCCGGGTTGCGGAACATCAGTACGAATGCGATACCGAACGGGATGGTGAAAAACAGGATATATGGCCGCCGGCGGCCCCAACGCGAGCGGGTGTGGTCAGACAAATAGCCGATGAACGGGTCGATGGCAGCATCCCAGATTTTGCCGACCAGCAGGGCCGATCCAGCCAGGGCGGCGCTCAAGCGTACCTCGTCTGTCAGGAAATTTAACAACCAGAAGGAAGTGAGGGTGAAGAAAATGCTGCTGCTGAACTCCCCCGCGCCGAACCCGAGCTTGGTCTTGCGGGAAATCTTTTCAATCATCTGAGGTTCCTTTCTGGAACTATTTAACTTCGTCCGGGCGGACTTCCCGGCCGGTGGCAGCCGATTGCAGGGCCGCCAGGGTGAACTGCAGCACTGCTTTTCCGGTTGGACCATCCAGGCGCGGCTGGCCGCCGGTCTTCAACTTCTCGATAAAATCCTGTGTACATGCAGTAAAACTGTCATGCCACTCGACACCTTCGATTGGGATTGGGGTGGTCTTGCCATCCTTGAAGAGCAGCAGTTCGGGCAAGTCGACCGTCCGGGCAGTGTAACGGTTAATGAACAGCATGCCTTTCTCGCCGATGATCTCGATCCGGTCGTCATCGGCGTAGTAATCCGAGAAGATGCGCATCCTGGGAGTGTGCTCGATATCCAACTGGCCGTAGCAGTGCGAGGCTTTGTACTGGAACATGATCATGGCCGGGGCATCGATCTTGACGATCCCGCCGGCTTCCCTGACCGGGGTCTCATCGATCCAGGCGAAGACTTTTTCGACTGGTCCGCCCAGGTAATAGCCCAGCGAGAACAGATGGTAGCCGTGGTCGAAGACCAGCGGGCCGCCGCCGCACTGCTTCTCGTTGAAGCGCCACAGCCAGGCCGAGAGCGGCACTTTCCAGGAAGTGTCGCTGGTCCCGGTGGAAACGTGCATGCGGATGGCGCGGATATCGCCAATCTCGCCAGCTTCGATCATTTCCCTGGCGCGTATGGCAGGAGCGTAAAAGACAAAGGTCTCGTACACTCGCAGCGTGACCCCGGCTTTGCCGGCTGCTGTGATCATCTCGTCGGCTTCGGCGGCGGAAAGCGCCATGGGTTTCTGCACCGAGACATGCTTGCCAGCTTGACAGGCCTGGATGGTCATCGGGCAGTGCAGGTGGTGCGGGGTAAGCAGTTCGACTGCATCCACTTCCCGGTCCTCGAGCACCTGCTGGTAATCACCATAGATTTTCTGTATGCCCCACTCTTTGGCCTTCTGGCGGGCATGGGCTTTGTTGGTATCACAGACGGCCACAATTTGTGCGTCCTGCCGGCCGCGATAGCCCAGTTGATGCAGGTCGGAGATTCGGCCGCAGCCGACAATGGCAACACGGAGCGGGTTCATTGTTTTTCCTCCAGACGTTTTTGATTTTCACAAGTCAGGACAGTTGCTTCATAATCCTGGCATTGGAAGTTTCAGGCTTTCAGGATGGCACCCTGGTTGGCCTGGGTGACGATTCGGCTGTATAACTCCAGGAAACCGCTGCGGATGGCTGGCGCACGCGGCTGCCATCCAACCCGGCGACGGGCAAGTTCCTCTTCGGGGACCAACAATTCCAGGCGGCGATTCGGGATGTCGATTTCGATCAGGTCGCCATCCCTGACGAAAGCGATCATCCCGCCAATGGAGGCCTCGGGTGCGACATGCCCTATGCAGGGCCCGCGCGTGGCACCTGAAAAGCGCCCATCTGTGAGCATGGCTACTGAATCGTTTAACCCCATCCCGGATAACATGGCTGCAGGGATGGACAACTCGCGCATGCCTGGTCCGCCGCGCGGCCCCTCATTGCGGATGACCAGTACGTCCCCGGGTTTGATCGTCTTTAGATCAAGGGAATTTTCCAATTCTTCTTCACATTCAAACACGCGCGCCGGGCCGATATGGCGCAGCATGCCGGTCACCACTGCGCTTTGTTTGACCACGGCGCCATCCGGCGCCAGGTTGCCGCGCAGGATTGCCAGGCCGCCTTCTTGAGCCAGGGGAGATGCGAGCGGATGGAGCACTTCCGGGCGCACAGGCCTTGCCCCGTCCGCCCGTTCACGCAGGCTTTCACCGGTTACGGTGGGGAGCTCCAGTTGCAACAACGGCGACAGGATGTTTAGCACGGCCGGCACACCCCCGGCCTGGTGCAAGTCGATGATGGTATAGGGGCTGGCTGGACGGAACTTTCCAATCAGCGGAGTCCGGCGGCTGAGAGTATCGAAAATATCCAGTTCCAGGCTGAGCCCGGCTGCCTGTGCGATGGCCGGGATGTGCAGAGTGGCATTGGTGGAGCCCCCGAGTGCCAGGACCACGCGGATGGCATTTTCCAGGCTGGCAGGCGTAAGCATCTGACGGGCGGTCAGATTTTGTGCCACAAGTTGGACAATTTGCCGGCCGCTGGCCAGGCATAGCTCCTGGCGATCCGGATGGAGAGCTGGCAGGGTTGCACAGCCAGGCAACGTCAGTCCCAAGGTTTCGGTCACGCAGTTCATAGTGCTGGCGGTGCCCATGAAATTGCAGGCACCTGGACCCGGGCAGGCATGGCTTTCGATTGCATAAAATTCTTCGCCGGAAATCTTATTTGAATGGAGCCTGCCCATCGCCTCTTTTACATCACTGGTCATGACTTCCCGCTCCCCAATCCTGCCGGAAGCCATTGGCCCTCCGGTTACGAACAAGGTGGGAAGATCCAAACGGGCAGCAGCCATCAACATTCCCGGAACGATCTTGTCACAGTTGCACAACATTACCAGCCCGTCGAAGCGGTTGGCGCTCACCATTAATTCTATGGAAGCTGCAATCACGTCCCGCATGGGCAGGATGGAATGCATGCCCCGGCCCTGGGCGATCCCGTCACAGGGAGCGATCGTATTGAACTCGGCGGGAGCTCCGCCGGCCTCCTTGACGCCCTGCTTAACCCAATCGGCGAGTTGGCGCAGATGAAAATGTCCGGGATTAACTTCACTCCATGAATTAACGATCCCGATCAGCGGCTTGCTGAAATCAGAGTCCTGAACCCCCATGGCCCTGTATAAGGCACGCGGGTAAGCTCCATGCAGACCTTCAAAGATGCCAGATCCTGTCATCTTCACAGCCCAATCGCGTGCCGCAATTTTTGCACATCGTCAGACCAATTGCCCACGTTCCAACGCCCATAGACGCCCATACTGCCCAGCGGGTCAGGCCCGTAGTAGACCGGCACGTGGATCAGCGTCAGCCCCGGGTGCTCCCCGGCTTTTTCCAGAGCAGCCCTTAGCGCGGCGGGTGTACGCCCGCCGTCCAAGGCCAGCAACCCTGGGACGGCGTGTGCCCAAGCCAGGTAGTCCACCTGGAGAGTATTCCAGGTTGCGAACCCAGCCCCGTACTGGGCCTCCTGCAGGCCGGTGATGGCCCCCATACGGCCATTATCGAGCAGCAGAATGCTGCCGCGGGCGGCATGCTGTTCGCCGTCGATCAGGATTTGCGGGTTCATGGTGAAGGATCCATCGCCGGTCAAGGCCAGGCCATAGAAGGGTTTGGAAGCCACGCCCGTAGCCAGAAGGGCCGAGACAGCGAAGCCCATATACGAAGCGCCTGTTTCGGTGAAAGTCTGGCCTGGGCGCTCATCCTCGGTGACCTGGAAGCCATTGGCCTGCACATCGCCGGCATCGAAGAAACAAACCGCCGCCTGCGCCCTGGCCCAATCGGTGGCAATTTTGATGGCAGCCGGCTGGGTCAGAACGGGACCGCCCCAATAGTCATCCTTCAGAACGGGATGGTTTTCCCGTTCTGCCTTAAAGGCTTGCCACTCGGTTTTCCTGACCGTACAATTTGCCAGCCATCCGGCTTTATTAGCGCCTGCGGGAGGGATGGCCTGGATCAATTTTTCCAACGTGCAGCGTACATCCCCGACCAACGCCAGGGTGTGACGATAGTGGCTTGCGTCATCCACATCCGCGTTGAGGTTAATGACACGCTTAACCTGCGGGTAACCGGTGCGCGAACAGTCCGACTGGCAGACCTGGCGCGTCCCGACTGCGACCAGCAGGTCGGCGTTGTCCATGGCGTAATTGCCAGGCAGGGAGCCTTTCGATCCGCCGATGCTCATATTCTGTGGGTGATGGTAAGGAACACAGCCGCTGGCAATCGGTGTATGCACCAGGACCGCGCCTGAGCGTTCGAGTAGGTCTGTCAATTCCGGACCAGCGTTCCGGCCGCCGCCGCCAACCTTGATGACGATCCGTTCAGCCTCCCGGATCCATTGAGCGGCCCGGGCATAATCCCCTTGCGCAGGGCCTAGGGCAACCGGGCAGGCTTCCGGCAGTTCATCCAGGTTGAAATCCGGGAGCCAGGCGGCCTGGGTGTTCATTGGCATCAGCAGGTAGAACGGACCCGCCCGATAGGGGTGATCGACCGTGGCGGCGCCGCGTTGCAGGGCGCTGGGGAGCGCCAAGGGTGTGTGCAGGGAATAGGCACGGCCCATGGTGGCAGCCAACTGCAGGAACAGTCCCTGCTCGTGTTTGGGCACCTGCTGCATGTTGAAGCCCTCGTCTTCACTGGTCTCGTCGCCGAACAAGTACCATACGCCGATGCCATCCGAGGCGGGTGCCAGTGAGGCAGACAGGGCCTGCAGCGCACCTGGCCCAATGGAGGTCACTACGGCTGCTTTTTCGCCTGTTACCCAGCGCAGGGCAGTGGCAGCATGCGAGGCTTCGATCTCGCTGCGCAGCCCGTAGACTTTCACCAACCCGGCCTGCTGGTAGATGCGCAGCACCTCGCCCAGTTCGGTCGACCCATGTCCGAAGACGGTGAAGAAGGTCTGCACCTCCTGTCGCAAAAGTCCCAACACCAGCGCCTCCGAGAGGGTCAGGTCCAAATGGCGCGGCAGGCTTTGGCCACGTTTCTGGATATTTGCATGCTCCAGCCTCTGGCGGGTAAGTTCGGCTTGATCAGGTTTGGTCAGCTTGTTCATATTCGTTTCTCGCTTCTTCAATCTCGGTGATTCAAGTGATCGATTTTTGATAACGAAAACGCCTGCGAATTAAATCACAGGCGTTTTATAAAACCGGTCCTGACATCAGGATCATGTTGGCATATTGGAGACCATCTCCCGTACGGATCAGGCCAATGGCTTGGGGTACACGCTGTTTGAATTTCACGTGAGGTTCGAAGTTCAGAGGAATGCTCCCGGCAGCCTGCCTGAACACTGCCTGCGTATCTTTGAGATTGTTGTCAAGGAATTCCTGCGCCATCCAGATACTTCCGCAGTCGAAATTCGGCAGGATGGCCTGAAGCACCTGCAGGACGCTCGGGATGCCATCCACCAGAGAAATGTCCACCGTTTCGATTGCGGGCCAGAAGGGAAAGCCCCGGTCAGCGATCACAAGCAGGTTGGTATGCCTGACACGGGCCAGCAGAGAAAGAATCTGTGGGTTCAAGATCCCGGTCTTGAGCATTTTGTGCCTCTTAGAAGCCTCTCAACTGTGTGCTTTGCCGGCTGGGCAGGCCATCCTTGGGTAAGCGATGCAAGACTACGTATTGCAAGCCAAGCCGGATGCAGAACGCCTGCTTCTCCGGCCGATCGCCGTCTTCATTGACCAGGTAGATATCCGGCTGGATGCGGTCGATCTCCGTTTCCACATCCAGCCAGCCGAAACCGGCAGAGATGAAAGCCTGCCTGACGAAGCGGATCGATCCCACCATGTAGGTACGTTCATCCTGTGGCAGTAATGGATGACCATTCCCTTTGAGCCCATGGATATTCAGATCGTTGCCGACCGACACATATAGATCGCCATAGGCCGAGGCCTGCTCGAAAAAACGGATGTGCCCGGAATGCAGCCAGTCGTAACAACCAGTTACGATGACTTTCTTCCCTGCTGAAGCTTTGCCCGGGTCGGCTGCCAGCGGGAAATCTACAAGTTGTGAGGCCGGGATGACTTTGTAGCTGATCCCCTGGGAGAGGCATAGATTCCGCCTGGCAGGCGTGTCGTCCAAATCGGTCACAGCCCACACATCCGGTCGAAGGTCCATTTGAACCGGCAGGCAATCCTGTTCGACCGGTCCATCCAACAGAAAGACCCGCTGGACGTAACGGATCGCCTCGAGCATGTAGCGCCGCTCGGCGGCGGGAAATTCCGGTAAGCGTCCCTCCTTCCGTCTGAACCTTTCATCCGACCACAAGAGAACTGTCAGATTGCCCAGGTGGGAGGCTTCCTGCAGGAAACGGACATCCCGGGAGCGCATATCGTCAAAAGCGCCGCTGACGAAGACCTCAGGCATGCGGGCTACTCTCCGCCCGGATGACGGGATGGAATGCCCCAGGGACAGGCTGCTCCGAGACCACGTACAGGTAACCGCCGCCACAACTGGAATAAGCCGCTCCGCAGGAATTTTCCTGGTAGTAATGCAGCAATGGCAGCAGCTCCATGGTCAGTTTTGGGTGCTCGAAATTGGCTGGCAGGAGTACCTTCCAGCACTCCATGCTGGCGTTCAGCGCCGCGCCGAGGGCGAGCGGGTCATGCCGCAGGATGGCTTTATAACAATCATGACCGGTCTGGCCGAGGCGCGCGATCCAATCTGGCAGCAGGTTCTTAAGAAGCAGCGGGTTATAACCATCCGGACGGGGGCAGACCGGCAGGATATGGAGCACTCTCTCCAGCCACACCAAGGTGCGCGGGTCATTGCAACTTTCCACATGGGCCGGAAAGAAGCCACCTTCGACTTTGAAATCGTAATCCAGTCGGCTGATGCCCGGGTAAACGATCCCGGCCATATCCTGCGATCCGGAGGGATCCGGGCGGTCGCCATTCTCCGCTCGATACAATTCCCGCACCAGTTCCTGCGGAGCCCGTTCAGGCAGGTGTCTATCCCAGAGCTTCAGAGCCACCTTGCGGGTGCTGGTGGCCATCCCGGCGCGATCCATAAAATGGAAGACCGGCTGCAGAGAGACCACCACCATGGCTCCGGGCGGTGACGGGTTAAGACGCGACACGAAGGGCTGGTCAATCCAACCGCCGGCCAGTGCCATGCGGTAAGGCATGCTTCCGATTACGTGGGTGATCGTTGTTAATTCTTTAGCAGATTGGAAGGACATGATTTGGGAGAGGTTGTTATAGCTCGTTGTTGGGCACTCTGCTAATAAGTTTACCATCAAGTGGAGGCTTGCAACAAGCACTCTATTAGTGATGGTTTGTGTTGACCCTGAATGATGCCTCTTCTGGCCCAAGGGGATTTTACGGATCCCAAATTCGTGCTTTCTGCCCCAGTTCAAAATCAAGACGGTACTTTTGGCCTGTTCGACCAATCTGTAAAACGAGTAAAATCGCCCTTAAACTCAAAGTACACTCATATGTCTGCTTTATAGCGCAGGCAAAGCTAACGAAGGGAAAAATGCCAACCTCTGCGACACTATCACACTGGAGTTTGAAGGATCTACTTCCTGACCCGGTTGAGCAGGCTGTGGAGGCGCACCTGGGTACGCTTGAAGGCTGCGTCTCCGACTTAGAAGCCTTGCGCCCCGTGATGACTCCGCAAATCTCCGAGCCTGACTTCATAAAAATCCTCGCCGCGCTCGAAACCATAAACAGCCTCATGAGAAGGTTGCAGGCTTACTCATCCCTGTGGTTCGCGGAAAATACCCAGAACGAAGCCGCCCTGAACTTGCGCGACCGCCTGGACCGCTCCTTAACCGCCTTCGGTAACCGGGTTTTGTTCTTCGAGATTTGGTTTAAAGATCTGCCGGAGGAGGTTGCCAAAAAACTGATAGCCCAGAGCGGTGACTTGAAATACTCGCTCGAATCTATCCGGCGCTTCAAGCCCTATACCCTCAGCGAAACGGAGGAAAAACTCCTTAACATCAAAGATGTGAACGGGATTGACGCGCTTGTCAGTCTTTACGAAATGATCACCAACCATTTTACTTTTACATTGGAAGTGGATGGCGAGAAAAAAGTTCTCACCCGAGATCAGTTGAGTACTTATTTCTTCCATGCTTCAGCCGATATTCGCCGCGCGGCTTACCAGGAACTCTACCGGGTCTATAGCGCCAATTCAACCATCCTTGCGCAGATTTACAGCCACCGGGTACGGGATTGGCACGCGGAAGGACTGGAACTGCGCGGTTATCCCACCCCGATCGCTGCTCGCAATCTAGGCAACGATCTGCCCGACACGGTAGTGGATACCCTGCTTGCAGTCAGCCGGAAGAATGCTGGCATCTTTCAGCGATATTTCCGACTGAAGGCCGGCTGGCTGGGTCTTGGGAAAATGCGCCGTTACGATATCTATGCACCCCTGGCTGAGTCAGACAAGCAATACGATTATGCTCAAGCCAGGGAAATGGTATTGGATAGTTTCAGGGCCTTCTCCCCACAGATGGCTGACCTGGCTATGCGGGTCTTCGCTGATAATCACCTCGATTCGCAGGCTCGCCCCGGGAAACGCGGCGGCGCGTTCTGTTATTCCGCTCTGCCTGGACTGACCCCTTGGGTATTGATCAATTACGACGGGCGGCCGCGCGATGTTGCCACGCTGGCACATGAGTTGGGTCATGCCATTCACGCCATGCTGGCGGCAGATCATTCTGTCAGCACTTTCCATGCCTCTCTGCCTTTGGCTGAGACCGCCTCTGTTTTTGCCGAGATGCAGTTGACCCAGAGGCTTCTCAAGCAGGAACAGGAGCCTGCTGTTCGCCGTGACCTGCTGGCCCATGCCATTGACGACGCTTACGTGACCGTACTCCGCCAAGCTTATTTCACGCTCTTTGAGCAGGAGGCTCACCGCATGATCGTCGAGGGCAAATCCTTCGAGGAAGTCGCTGCCGCCTACATGTCCAACCTGCTCGAACAATTCGGAGATTCTGTCGAATTGGAAGACGAGTTCAAGTGGGAATGGATTACCATTCCTCATATCTACAACGCTCCATTTTATACTTATGCCTATAGCTTCGGGCAATTATTAGTTCTGGCGTTATATCAACAATACCAACTTGAGGGTGCCCCTTTTATTCCCAGATACCTGAAGATCCTCTCCTATGGTGGATCTGAAGCACCCGCGAAGATCCTGCGCGAAGCTGGTCTTGAGATTGATACCGCCGCTTTTTGGCAAGGCGGTTTTGATTTCCTCGATAACATGATCACGGATTTGGCTGATTCTGCTTAGGGAGATTCACGATGACAACGCGCAAGTTTTTTTTGCTTAGGCACTGCACAGTCCGATCCTAATAATAAAACTTTCTTCAAGGAGGTAGCGATGATGGCAGCCAGCGATCTACAAGGACAGATCATCACCATCGAAAGGCATATCCTCGAGGAGCAGAGCTCCTTCCCCGAAGCGACGGGTACCCTGACCAACTTGCTGTATGACATAGCCCTGGCCGGCAAGATCATTGCCAGCAAGACCAACCGTGCTGGCCTGGTCGAGATCCTGGGGCGAACCGGGGATACAAATATCCAGGGCGAAGAGGTTCAAAAGCTTGACCGGTTCGCCGATGCGACCTTCTACCGCATGAACGACCATACCGGCCGCGTGGCGCTGATGGCCTCCGAAGAACACGCCGATATCCTCCCCATCCCTGAAAAGTATCCAACTGGGAAATATATCCTGCTCTTCGATCCGCTGGATGGCTCCTCCAACATCGATTACAACATTTGCCTGGGTACGATCTTCTCCATCTATCGCAAGATCAGCGCTGGACGCGGCAGCCTGGAGGATTGCCTTCAGAAGGGCCGGCAGGTTGTAGCAGCCGGTTATTTGCTTTATGGGACGAGCACCATGCTGGTTTACAGCACCGGACGTGGAGTGAATGGGTTTACGCTTGATCCGGCAGTGGGGGAATTCCTATTATCACACCCGTCCATTCGTATCCCGAAATCCTCCCATTACTACAGTGTCAATCAGGGTAATGAGCGCTATTGGAGCGAGGGTGTACGAGCATATACTGGCTGGCTGCAGGGCCGCGAGCCCGATTCTCCCAATCTATCGGCTCGTTATGTTGGCTCCCTGGTGGCGGATTTTCATCGCAATCTACTGGCAGGAGGTGTGTTTTACTATCCGGCTGACACCCGTGAGCCGGCAATCTCGCACGGGAAACTTCGTTTGTTATACGAGGCCATCCCGCTGGCTTTTCTGGCCGAACAGGCCGGCGGCCGTGGATCAGATGGCACCCAAAACATCCTCGATGTTCCGCCGCAAAGCCTGCACCAACGCACCCCATTCTTTGTGGGCAGCCGGGATCTCGTTGAGCGGGCCGAGACTTATATTCAGAAGCTTGGCTGATCGATAAACCTGACCTGGCGCCTCCTGATGAGTTAAACTTTTCCCCCGGGCTGGATGCCTTAACCGGAGGTCGGGAAGGAAAATGATATTTGCAAACCACTGCCGGGCAGGCTTCGGGCAACGATCTGACCCCCCTGTCCTTCCACCAGGAGCTTGGTGATTGCCAATCCCAAGCCAGCTCCGCCCGAAACGCGTGCCCGTGATTTCTCGCCGCGCCAGAAGCGATTGAAAATATAAGGCAGGTCTATTTCTGGGATGCCGGGACCGTTGTCACTAATACTAACCGTTATCTCTTCTGCCAATGGGGAAGTTCCGGCTTGAGAGCGCGTTATCTCCACCCAAACGCTTCCGCCTTCGGGGACATATCGCAGGGCATTGGCGAGCAGGTTGCCAATCACCTGTTCGGTGCGCAGCGGATCAGCAACGATCAGGGCATTTTCCAGGGATGTTTTCAGCTCCAGAGTGATCTTCTTCTCATCGGCCTCGGCCTGGAACATACTGATCGAACGGCGGGCGATCTCAATCAAATCCAATTCATGTTTCTCAAAAGCCAACTGGTGGCTCTCGGCCATGGTAAGCAGGCGCAGATCCTCCACCAGCCGTTCGAGCAGGTAAGCCTCCTCCAGGGCCGGGCCAACGGAATTCTCATCTGCCGGGTAAACCCCATCCATGACCCCTTCCAGGCGGCCGCGCATAACCGTCAAAGGTGTGCGCAGTTCGTGGGCAATGTCGGCCAGCATGTCACGCCGTTCGCGATCATTGCGCTCCAGGGCGTCTGCCATCTTGTTAAAGCTGTTACTCAAATCACGCAGGTCATCCGGGCCCTTGGCACGGATGCGGGTCTGCAAACGGCCTCCCGCAATTTCCTCGGCAGCCGCGATGACTTCCGCCAGTGGAGAAACCACGCGGCGTGTGAGCAGTAATCCGATCAAGGTTGCAAATACAGCCAGAAAGAGCGATGCCAGGAGGAGAGGCTGGAGGAAACGGAAAGTGAGCAGCACCGTCGGCCGGGTGTTGTGACTGACGATCAGTGTTCCGACCAACTTGCCGTTTACAGTAATGGGGAGGCCAGCCGTACGGCCGGAAGCCTGGTAGACCGGCGATGTGATCGGATTTACCGGCTGACCATCCACGACAACAATGTGATCCTGAGCATTCAGCAGAATGGAGGACTTCCACTGTAAGGCTTCTATGTCAACCGGATTTGTAAAAATGCTGTCGACACCATCCCAACTGCCACGGACGATATAGTAAGTTTCAAGGCGGGCAATTGTCGGAAGCCGGTTGAGCGGGTTGGATTGGGATGGATTTGGCCACGACCAGTCCGGCGGCGAGTAACGTAAACAGGATCAGGAAGGCGACCGAGATGATAAAAGCGCGCAGCAGCAGCAGGAACAGCCGGTTTCGAATCGATCGGACGCTGGAGGAATGCGGCATGCCTTCAGCCTCCGAATTTGTATCCAACACCATGAACGGTAACGATGTATTCTCCCGGCTCGAGTTTCCGGCGCAGGTTGCGAATATGCGAGTCGATGGCGCGCTCGTAGCTTTCGAACGCCACGCCGCGTACGGCATTGAGCAGTTGGGAGCGGTTAAAGATACGTCCGGGCTG
Source organism: uncultured Chloroflexia bacterium (assembly GCA_963776475.1). Taxonomy (GTDB): domain Bacteria; phylum Chloroflexota; class Anaerolineae; order Anaerolineales; family Villigracilaceae; genus UBA877. The sequence continues at coordinate 13,196 of CAVZMZ010000006.1, read as the reverse complement.
GCTCATCATGGTTGCCAGGAGTTCGAACTCGGTTGTGGTTAGCACAACGCTGCGGTCCGGCAGGTTGACCTGATAGCGTGAGCGGTCCAGCGTCAAGTCGCCCACCCGGATCACTTCGCTGGATGAATCCCCGCTGGCACGTCTCAACACCGTGCGGACACGCACCACCAGTTCGCGCGGGCTGAATGGTTTGGTAATGTAATCATCCGCCCCCAGCTCCAGGCCGATCAACTTGTCCGTTTCATCGATGCGGGCCGTCAACATGATGATGGGTACATTGCTTTCGCGCCGCAGGGAACGACAAAGGTCAAGCCCATCCATGCCGGGCAGCATCAGATCCAGCACGATCAGGTCGGGCCTGTTGCGAGCGAGCCAATGCCAGCCCTTGCGGCCCATCCCCGGCGGTGAGGATCTCAAAGCCGGCGGCGCGCAAATAGTCGCTGCAAATCTCGACGATCTTGGGTTCGTCATCTATGACGAGAATTTTCTTGGCCATGGCTGGATTATGGTGCAGATGAATGATTTATGCAAGAAAGAGCGGCCTGTTCTGGAATTATGCGCTGGCAGCCGGCGGCGGACTGGCAATAACCGGAGTTGAACCATTCTTCGCCGGGATGGAGGCCAGGACAATGACCGCCACTGCCAGTAACAAATGAACAACACTTAAGATCAGGCTTGAGATGTTAAGTCTGCCCAAAAAACTCACGAGCAACAGCGGGAGCAGGGAAACCAGCCCCAACAAGCCATAGAAAACGCCCATGATGATCCCCAGCACCTGTCCCCAGCGTTTGGTAATGAACATGCCAACGGCCGCGGCCAGTGAGACCAGCAGTAATACGAAATAGAAGATCGCTCCGGCGACGCCGCCGAGCAGGCCGCCTCCTATGCTAATCCGGCTTGGGGTGGTTCCACTACCGCCGCCGAAGAACCTCTGAACTCCGCCCCCGCCTGGGATAGCATTTCGCGGAGGGGTTTGCCCATTGCCTTGTGTGACGAAATTGCCATTTCTCTGGAGACCGCCACTCGTCCGCAGGAGCGGCGTAGCCATGAACAGCAGGGCCAGGACGACCAGAACGAGAGCCGCAATGGGCAATAATTTAGGATTGAGCAATTTTTTAGTCTTAACTGGTTTTGGATCGATTGTGGACATATGACCTCTTCAAGATTTATTCGTATCGTAATGCTTCCACCGGCTCAAGCCGGGCGGCGCGCCGGGCCGGATAGATGCCAAAGAACAGGCCCACTGCGGCCGAGAATAATGTGGCCAAAAGAACGGCGTTCAAGCTGACTGCCGGGGTCAGGGCTGTTCCACTGGCGGAGGCAATCTGTCCGATGAGCAGGGCGATCAACCAACCCAGCAAAATCCCCATGATCCCACCCAGCAGGCTCAGGAACAAAGACTCCATCAGGAATTGGATCATGATATCCCGGTTGCGGGCGCCGACGGCCTTGCGCAGGCCGATCTCACGCGTCCGCTCGGTCACCGAGACCAGCATGATGTTCATAATGCCAATCCCGCCCACCAGCAGGGAAATGGCTGCAATCCCACCCAGGAAGATGGTCAGGACGCCGATGATCGAGGAGGCGGTTTGCGCCAGGTCCTGTTGGTTGAAGATGGAAAAATCTTCCGCGCCGACTGCCACATGGTGGCGCTGGCGCATGATATTGGAGATCTGCGTGCTCGCATCCGTCACGGTATTAGCGCTGGTAGCCTGAACATAGATCGTATCCACATAATTGGCCTTGCGTTGGATGACGCGGTCCCGGGCGGTGGTGAGCGGGATGATGGCCTGGTTATCCGAGCTTCCCAGGGCTGAACCGCCTTTCGATTTCAACACGCCGATGATCGTAAAAGTCTGGCTGTTGATGCGGATCGTCTGCCCGGTCAGGTTCGTCGTCCGGCCGAAAAGGGTTGTTGCCAGGTCCGGACCGATATCGACCACACGCGCATGCAGGTTCAATTCCTGGTCGCTGAAAATGGCGCCCTCCGTGACCGTTTCATCACGCATGGAAAAGTAATTGGTGGTCACGCCATAGATGGTGGTCGTGGTGGTTTGCCCGTTGGCCGCAGCCGTGATGTTGCCTCCCTGTATGATCGGGGCAACCGCCTGGACGGCCGGCGCCTGGAAGGGATCCAGCATCGCCTGGGCATCCGCCATTGTCAAAGGCCGTATATTTCGCACCTGCACTGAAACTGCACCACCGCCACCTGCGAACCTTGCTCCGGATCCGGCAGAAACGAACAGCAGGTTTGTGCCGATGGAACTGATGGCGGAGGTGATGGAATTCTGGGCGCCCTGCCCGACCGAAAGCATGGCGATGACTGCCGCCACGCCGATCACGATGCCCAGGATGGTCAAACCACTGCGCAATTTATTGCCCGTCAGGACAGCCAGCGTCCCCAGAAGGACTCGTTTGATTTTCATTAGTTATTCCTCTCGACCAGGCCATCCCGGATCATAATCGTGCGTTGGGCCTGGGAAGCAATCCTGGGGTCATGGGTGATGATGAGCAGGGTGGTATTGCGGTCGTGGTTAAGCTTGAGCAATAGATCCATGATCTCCTGGCCCGACTTTGGAGTCCAGGTTGCCGGTGGGTTCGTCGGCCAGCAGCATGGCCGGTTCGTTGACCAGCGCCCGGGCAACCGCCACGCGCTGCTGCTCGCCGCCCGAGAGTTCCGCCGGCCGGTGCTTCATGCGGCTTTCCAGGCCGACCGCCCGCAAGGCTGCTTCGGCCCGGCCCCTGCCTTCGTCCGCCCGGTTGGCGTATCCCAGAGGAAGTTCAACGTTGGTGAGCGCAGAAACCCGCTGCAAGAGATTAAAAGACTGGAATACGAAGCCGATCTTACGGTTGCGGATGCTGGCCAGTTGATCATCGTTCAGGCCGGCCACTTCTTCGCCATCCAGTATATAATCGCCGCTGGTCGGCCGGTCCAGACAGCCCAGGATGCTCATCAAGGTGGATTTCCCGGACCCGGAAGGACCCGTGATTGCCACCACCTCGCCGCGTTTGATCTCCAGGGAGATGCCGCGCAGCGCCTGGACCTCCACTTCACCCATGCGGTAGACTTTTGTCAGGGCTTCCGCCCGGATTACGATATCATCCATTTCAATCACCTGTCTATGGGGTAGTCACAGGCTTGGCCATTTACAACCGTGTTGGCACCATTACCGCCACCACCGCCTCCGCCGCCCAACCGGAAGCCAACCCCATTGCCACCGGTGCTGCTGGTGGATGAGCTGAAGCTGAGCACGATTGTATCGCCGGCCTTGATGGTTGGGCTGGTGATCTGCGTGGTGGAATCCGAGACAGCTCCCACCGTAACCGGCACCTGGGTAATCGAGCCATCATTTTGAACCAGGTTGACATACGTTTGGCCGTTGTTATCGCTGAAGATGGAGGTGCTGGGGACGATCAAGGCATTCTCGACCTGGTTGGTGACGATCGTGACATTAGCTGCCATGCCCGGCCTGACCGAGGCATTCGCATCGGTAAGTTGGACTGTGACTGTGAAGTTGGTGCTGCTTTGAGAGACTGTACCGGCCAGGTCTGTCTTGATCACCTTGCCTGTGTAAGTCTTATTGGGGATGGCATCAAATGTGATCGTGGCGGTTTGCCCGACCTTGACATGATCGATATCGATCTCAACTACCTGGACAGCGATGACCAGGTTGGACAGGTCATCTATTCGAAAAGCCTGTGTTCCTGTCGAGACAACTGCATTAGGGATTGCATTTGCCTGGGTGATCGTCCCATTGAACGGAGCGGTGACCTTGAGTGCATCCAGGTTTTCCTGGGCGACCTGGACTGCCAGCCTGGCCTGGTTGAGCTTGAGCAGATCTGCCCCGGTCGCGTCTGCGGGAACGTTCCCGCCGGTCAGGGCTGCCAGATAGGTTTTGGCGCTTGTCAACGTGGCATTGGCCAGGTCCAGATTCGCCTGGGCCTCATCGGTTTGTCGCTGGGTGGGCGCTTGCGAATACAGGCTGTAATAATACTGGGCAGTATTGTAGGCTTGCTGGGCATTATAGAGCGCCTGGTAGAGCCGCGGCATCATTCGGTGTTATTGATGTATTGCCCTACATGGGCATTATCATATCTTGTCTGCGCCGCATCCAAATTGGCCTTGGCTATTACATAACTGGCATAATAATTTTGAATGAGTGCATCATTTTTCCAATACTGCTGGTTGTTGACGGCAGCTTGAGCATTGATCACATCTGTTTCGGCCGTGGTGACGGCTAGTTTGGCATTTGCGATCGCTTCAGGAGAAGTCAACTGGGCCAGGTTCTGCTGGGCAGTGACCAGGTTGGATTCCAAGGTACTCTGGGTGGAGTCTTGCAGCAGGGTCGCCAGGACGTCGCCGGCTTTGACCTGGTCGCCGATCAGGGCATTCACCTTGTCCACCTGCCCGCCGGTTGACCAGTTAAGATTTGCCGAGAGCAGCGAGGCAACCGTGCCTGTGCCTTCCACGGTGGATGTAAGCGTACCATGCTGGACGGTTGTCGTCTGGTAAGCGGATGTGCCACTGGAGTTACCGCTTGCCTGAGCGCGGATGCTGATGATAAGAAGCCCCAATGCAATGATGACCACTACTGCAACCCCGGCATGATCCAACCCTTTTGTGTTTTACTCATTTCTCGACTCCTTCTTCTGAAGATTAGAATAATAAGATACCTCATAGTTGTGAAGAAATTGTGGAGAAAAGCAGGTAAAGTGTGGAGATTTCATGTATCCGGTTCCTTTCTTTTTGCAAATCAACCGGAATGCTATAATGGGCGTTATCCTGTTGCCATATTTAGACCCGCCAGAAAAATACCAATGATCGATAGCCCTCACCGCCGATTCAATCCTCTGACCCGTGACTGGGTGCTTGTCTCCCCGCACCGTGCCCGGCGTCCCTGGCTGGGTCAGGTCGAGAAGACTCCCACCGAAAACCTACCGCAGTATGACCCGACCTGTTATCTTTGCCCCGGGAACGAGCGTGCCGGTGGGGTTAAGAATCTCCCCTACACCGGCACGTTTGTCTTCGACAATGATTTCGCGGCGTTGCTGCCGGATGCGGCGCAGGAGAGTTCCTCCCCAGCCCATCCGTTGCTGACCTCCAGCCCCGAGCGCGGAATGTGCCGGGTGGTATGTTTCTCGCCTCGCCATGATCTGACCCTGCCCGAGTTGGACGAAATTGCCATCGAGAATGTGCTGACAGCCTGGGCGCGCGAAACCTCCGACCTGGGCGCAATGGATTTTATCCGTTACGTGCAGGTCTTCGAGAACAAGGGCGCGCTGATGGGTTGTTCGAACCCACATCCGCACAGTCAAATCTGGGCGCAGTCGCAGCTGCCTAATGAGATCGCCAAAGAGCTTGCCTCCCAGACCGCTTACTTCGAGCAGCATCACACGCCGATGCTGGCCGATTACCTGGCCGAGGAACACCGCCGTTCGGAGCGCATTGTTTTCGAGAATGACCACTTTTCAGCGCTGGTACCGTTTTGGGCGGTTTGGCCATTCGAAATCTTGTTGGTGCTGCACCGTCCGGCAGCCTTTCTGTCAGACTTGACCCCGGCTGAGGTCACCGACCTGGCAGAAGCACTCAGGCAGGTTACCACACGCTACGATAATCTATTCGAGATATCCTTTCCCTACTCGATGGGTTTTCACCAGGCTCCCAGCGATGGGCAGGCCCACCCCGAATGGGTATTGCATGCTCATTTCTACCCGCCTTTATTGCGCTCGGCAACGGTGCGCAAATTCATGGTTGGCTATGAAATGCTGGCCATGCCTCAACGCGACATCACTCCCGAGAGCGCGGCCGAACGCCTGCAGGGATTGCCCGGGGTGCATTACAAACTGCGAGGGCGCTCATGAACGCCCGCGAAACCGCCATCCAGGCTTATTTGAAGCGCTTTTCAGAGCTGCCGCGTTATGTGGCGCGTGCTCCCGGGCGCGTTAACCTGCTTGGGGAACACGTGGATTATAACGATGGCTTCGTACTGCCGGCCGCCATTGACCGTGCCACCTATGTTGCTTTTTCCCCGACCTCGACCGATTTAACCACGCTCATAGCGGCGGATTTTTCCGAAGAAGCCCAATTTACTCCGGAGACTCTGCCTGGTAAAGTTCAGCCGGATGGCTCGCTTTTGCCCGAGTGGGCACTCTACCCGGCCGGGGTGGCCTGGTCGTTGGGGGCGGCAGACCTCTCGACTCCGGCGATGCAGGCGGCCTTCTCTTCCGATATTCCGCGTGGATCGGGTCTGAGTTCCTCGGCATCCATCGAGCTGGCATTTGGCGTGGCATGGAGCACCCTGGGCGGCTGGAACCTGCCACCCATGCAGCTGGCGCTTTTGGGACAAAAGGCGGAAAACCGCTACGTGGGCGTGAACTGTGGCATCATGGACCAGTTTGCTTCCGCCTGCGGGGAATTGGACAGATTGCTGTTGCTGGACTGTCGCTCGCTGGAATACCGCAGCCTGCCACTGCCTGAAGACACGCTCATCGTGGTAGCGGATACCTCGGTGCGGCGGAAATTATCCTCGGGTGGGTATAACGAACGCCGGGCGGCCTGTGAAGAGGCCGTGCGTTTATTATCAAAAGACCTGCCGGGGATCAAGGCGCTCAGGGATATCAGCGTGGAGTCGTTCAACCGCTTGAGTTACCAGTTGCCGGCTTTAGTGGAGAAGCGCGCCCGTCACATCGTGGAAGAAATCGAGCGAACCCGCCAGGCCATCCCACTGCTGGAGCAGGGCCGGACGCGCGCGTTTGGCCAGTTGATGAATACCTGCCACATCAGCCTGAGGGATTATTATGAAGTGTCCACTCCCGAGCTGGATGCGATGGTGGAGATCGCACAGACATTGCCGGGTTGCCTGGGCGCGCGTCTTACCGGGGCCGGGTTTGGCGGTTGCACGGTCAATTTGGTTGTGCGTGACCGGGCTGAAGCCTTCGCCCTGGCCCTCGCCCCGGAATATGAGCGCCGGACCGGGCTGCATCCCGAGATTTATATTTGCCAGGCCTCCCGGGGGGCCGGGTTGCTTTAGACACCCCTAACAAAATCTCGCTCAAGACGGCGTCCCCGCCGCCGTTCTCGGCAGGTACTTGTTATACAATTAGTTTAAGGTTGTGATGGCTAGGGTAATGACTCAAGTTTTTATTTCTTATTCCCGCAAAGATCTTTCCTTCGTCGAACGCCTGGCAGCAGACTTACAAGCTGCCGGCCTGGAGGTCTGGTACGACCTCTCCGGGCTGGATGGGGGCACACGCTGGGGCCGGGAGATCCAGAACGCCATCCAGCAAAGCCAGATCTTTGTCGTGGTCCTGTCGCCGAATTCGATCGACTCGGAATGGGTGGAAAAAGAGTTCATGTATGCCAATAGTCTGAAACGGAAGATCATTCCTCTGCTCTATCAACCTTGCGAAACACCCATGTGGTTCATCAACCTGCATTTCATCGATGTGCAGGGGACCAACTATGACAGTCATTTTTGGATCATCCTGAAGGCGATGGGTGTCAAAACGGTGGATATGAAAAAGGCGGTGCAAACCGGCTGCTGAGGTTCCCTTAGCCCAAGAAAGCTCCGAGAGTCAGGTTCTGCCCGCTCAACAGGTTGCACCGGAATTGCAAAAGGTAATACCGGCTCGTCGCAATATTAAAATTTTACCGGCCTTGATCATTGCCTTGATTGGTTTGGCAGCGTTGCTTGCTTTTGCAGTCTGGGAAATGCCTGCCATGGCTGCCAGGTTTGCACCCAGCCCTACTCCGACTGTCACGGCGACACGCGAGCCAACGCAAGTATCCACCTCGACTCGCACGCTTGAACCTAGCCTGACGCCAACAATTACTATTGTTCCCACAGCTATTCTTGGCATTGGCTCCATCTTGACACGCCCGGCGGATGGGATGGCGATGGTGTATGTGCCGGAAGGCAATTTCATCATGGGAGGCTCTTTTTATGCTGAAGAACGGCCCAGTCATACAGCTAACCTGAATGCTTACTGGATTGATAACACAGAAGTGACCAACGCCATGTATGCAAAATGTGAGCAAGCCGGAAGCTGCCAGCTGCCCGTCCATTCAAATTCAGCAACGCGCACCAATTACTACCGCAACCCGCAGTATGATAATTACCCGGTCATTTGGGTAAATTGGGAGGATGCCTATTCGTATTGCAAATGGGCGGAGGCGCGTCTGCCAACGGAAGCAGAATGGGAGAAAGCCGCGCGTGGTACGGATGGCAGGTCATATCCATGGAACCCCGGGAATTGGAATATCGGTCCCAGTAATGATTTGCTGAACTTCGATAGTTATGTAGGTGACACAACGGCTGTGGGTAGTTATCCTTCAGGAGCCAGCCCGTATGGTGCGCTCGATATGGCTGGTAATGTTTGGGAGTGGGTGAACGACTGGTTTGATTCAAATTATTATGCCAGTTCGCCGGTTTCCAATCCAGCGGGTCCAAGCAGTGGTACATATCGAGTGTTGCGAGGCGGTGCGTGGTTCAGCAATGGGGCACATATTAACGTAGACTTCCGTTACTGGCGCGATCCTGCGTTTTCGGACCTCAGTATCGGTTTTCGTTGCGCCCGCTCCTCTCCAGTAACTCAACATGCCAGCCTTTTTGGGGGAATTCTGTTGTAAAATGAACCCGAGCGAGGTTGGGCTTATAGAATGCCTCAAGTATTTATCTCTTATTCCCGCAAAGATCTTTCCTTCGTAGAACGCCTGGCAGCAGACTTACAAGCCGCCGGCTTGGAGGTCTGGTACGACCTATCAGGATTGGATGGGGGCACGCGCTGGGGTCGGGAGATCCAGAGCGCCATCCAGCAAAGCCAGATCTTTGTCGTGGTCCTGTCGCCGAATTCGATCGACTCTGAATGGGTGGAAAAAGAGTTCATGTATGCCAACAGCCTGAAGCGGAAGATCATTCCTCTGCTCTACCAACCTTGTGAAACCCCAATGTGGTTTATCAACCTGCATTTCATCGATGTGCAGGGTAGTAACTACGCTGGTCATTTCGGGATCATCCTGAAGGCCATGGGCGTCAAAACGGTGGATAAGGCAAAGGTAAACAAACTGCCCGTTGCTGTTCCCTCGATCCGACCTGCCAACCAGAGTCAAATGCAACTTTCTTATCCGGTTGAACCGGAAATGAAAATGAGTGTTCCGCCTGGCCGAAAGACCAAAATCGTACCGGTGTTAATGACTGCCCTGCTGGGGTTGGCAGGGGTGGTTGCATTTGGGATCTGGGGAATGCCTGCGCTGGCCGCCCGCTTGGCACCCAGCCCTACTCCGACCGCCACAGCCACACACACGCTTACCGCCACCCCCAGACCCAGTCCTAGCTCCACCTCTGCGCCAACCCCGACGCAGCTGCCCAGTCCGACATTCACTCCTGCGCCTACCATGGATCCTGCCACAGGAACAGTCAGTGGTTCGATCGGGTGGAACAATAAACCCTTTGCTGGCGTGGTCGTCAAGTTGTGTACACAGTGGCTTTATACCTGCACTGGAATTGAATTTTCCGGTCTCACCAATGCTGATGGAGAATTCACCATACCAGGGATCTCGCCGGGTAAGTATCAGGTGATCACAAAGTATCCTGGTCAAAACGATGAGACAAGATTACAGAATTCTTCGAATGGACAGGCTGGATTGCCATTGGTTATCACAGTATCGGCTGGGCAACTGACCCATTTGGATCCTGTTGCTATTTGCAAAGTTGATCTGGTTTTATTTGCCCCGAGTATAAAAGGGAATTCGGTTACTTTTTCCTGGAAAGCTTACCCGGGAGCAACCTCATATTATTTTGATGTAACTGGCCAAAATATTGGTGCGTTTTTCTTACCCACTACCAGTTTTACTGCAACTTTACCGCCTGGCAATTATCAGTGGATTGTTCAGGCGAATGGTTCAGCTTGCTCTCGAGGAATTGGGAACCTCAGCCTGCCTTAGATGCTTGCGGCTGAAACCCTAAAAGTTTTAGTTCCAGACCTGACAGGTTTCGGAAGGGCAAATGCCGAAGCAAATTGCCTGGACTTCTCGTCTTAGGACAGGCATATCAACCGCTGAAACCTGTCAGGTCCCGCTTTACGGTATAATCCCCTCGCTTCATCAATCCATAATCTCAAATCGTCAATCTAAAATCGAAAATGTCCTCCTCCCTCCAAAATATTATCCTGCAACTTCAACAATTCTGGGCCGAAAAAGGCTGCCTGATCGGCCAGCCCTATTACACCCAGGTCGGCGCCGGGACGATGAACCCGGCCACCTTCCTGCGTGTGCTCGGTCCCGAGCCCTGGAACGTAGCCTATGTGGAGCCCTCCGTCCGCCCGGACGATGGACGCTACGGCGAAAATCCCAACCGCTTCCAACTGCACTACCAGTTCCAGGTCATCCTCAAGCCGGATCCCGGCAACCCGGTCGAGCTCTACATGCAGTCGCTGGCAGCCATCGGCATCGACCCACGCCAGCACGATATCCGCCTGGTCGAAGACAACTGGGAACAACCCGCCATCTCGGCCTGGGGCCTGGGCTGGGAGATCTGGCTGGATGGCCAGGAGATCACCCAGTTCACTTACTTCCAGCAGGTTGGCGGCCAGAGCCTGGACCCGGTCTCGGTCGAGATCACTTACGGCCTGGACCGTATCCTGATCGCCATCAACAACGCCAAATCCATTTGGGACGAGCCCTGGAACGACACCGTCAAATACGGTGAAGTGCGCCGCCAGGAAGAGTTCGAACACAGCAAATACTATTTCGAGATCGGCAACGTCGACCGGCTGCGCCAGATGTACGACCTTTACAAGGCTGAAGCCGAGGCCTGCCTGGATGCCGGGCTGGTGCTTCCGGCGCATGATTACGTGCTGAAATGTTCGCATACCTTTAACGCCCTGGACTGCCGCGGCGCCATCGGTGTTACCGAGCGCCAGGTCTTCTACGGCCAGATGCGTGAGATGGCCCGTCGCGTCGCCGAGCGGTACCTTGAACAGCGCAAGGAACTTGAATATCCGCTATTGAAAGAAAGTCAAACATCTAAAGTCGAAAACCAGAAGGTTGCCAGCCGCGGACTTTCAACCATTGATCTTGGACCTGAATCCTTTGTCCTTGAGATTGGCGTGGAAGAGCTGCCGGCGGGCGATCTGGACTCGGCCATCGCGCAGCTAAAGGTCAATGTCCCCAGGTGGCTGGATCAAGAACTGCACCTGGAACATGGTAATGTCACCGTTTCTGGAACCCCGCGCCGGCTGGCAATCTACGTGGAGTCGCTGGCTGCACGCCAGCCCGACCGTGAAGAGCTGGTCAAAGGCCCGTCTGCCGAGCGTGCTTTCGGCCCGCAGGGCGTCCCCACGCCGGCCGCGATCGGCTTTGCCAAAGGCAAAGGTCTGACGCCCAAAGACCTCGAAGTGCGTGAAGTGGAAGGCGGCAGCTATGTTTTCGCCCACCTGAAACAGGCCGGGCGTCCGGCTGCCCAGGTGCTGGCCGAGTCCCTGCCGGTCTTGGTGGCCGGGATCAAGTTTGACAAGTCCATGCGCTGGCTGCCTGCGTCGCGTGCAGCCGGCAAGGCGGCGAATGTGGCCTTTTCGCGACCGCTGCGCTGGTTCGTGGCCTTGTTGGGTGAGATGGTCATCCCGTTCGAGTACGCCGGGCTGATTGCCGGCGGTGTTACACGCGGCCTGCGCCCGTACAATTCTCCGGAGATTATCATCCCGAGTGCTGGTAAGTATTTCGAGATCATCCAGGCGAACGGTATCCTGCTGGATGTTGAAAAGCGCAAAGCGCTGATCGCAGAAGGTGTACGCAACCTGGCGGCCTCAGTCGGCGGTGAGGCGATTATGCCGGATGAATTGCTGGCAGAAGTGGCCAACCTGGTGGAAATGCCCACGCCCCTTTTGGGGAGTTTCGAAAAGAATCCCTGGACCTGCCCGAAGATGTGCTCATCTCGGTGATGAAGAAGCACCAGCGCTATTTCCCCATCCGCTCGGTTGGGGCGAAGCGCACGGCCGTCCAGGGGCGGGGCGCCAATTCTGGCCCTTCGCAAGCCCAGCCCCTGCTGCCGAATTTTGTGGTCATCCGTAACGGCGATAAAGAGGGGATTGAGCTGGTCAGGCAGGGCAACGAACACGTGGTGCGCGCCCGCTTTGCGGATGCCAACTTCTTCGTACGCGCAGACCTGAAACATAAGCTGGAAGATTTCCGCCCGCGCCTGGGCACGCTTATCTTCCAGAAAAAGCTCGGCTCGATGTTGGATAAATCGGAGCGCATTGAGAAACTGGTGGGTGAACTCATCCCCATGCTTGGCATGGCCGCGGACGAAGCTGTTTTTGCACGACGCGCAGCCCATTTGGCCAAGGCCGATCTCGTGACCAGGATGGTGGTCGAGATGACCTCACTGCAAGGTATCATTGGTCGTGAGTATGCTTTGCGTTCCGGTGAAGCCTCTGAAACGGCTGATGCGATTGGCGAGCAGTACCAGCCCATTCCGAAGACAAAACCCGGACTGGCGCTGGCCTTGGCCGATCGTCTGGATTCCCTGACCGGGTTGTTCGCGGCTGGATTGGCTCCCACCGGCACCAAGGATCCATTTGGCTTGCGGCGGGCTGCCATCGGCATCGTCCAGCCCCTGATCGAACATGCCATCGACTTCGACCTGCGCACAGCGGTCCAGAAATCCGCCAGCCTCCAGCCGGTTGAAGTCAAGCCCGAAGTCCAGAAGCAAGTGCTCGACTTTATCACCGGCCGCCTGGGCGTGGTTTTGAAAGATAGCGGTTATAAGTATGATGTTGTCGATGCCGTCCTCGCCGAACAATCCGACCGGCCCTCCGCGGCTTTCAACGCCGTCAAACAGCTCAGCGCCTGGGTGGCCCGTCCGGACTGGAGTACGATCCTGCCCGCTTATGCCCGCTGTGTGCGCATCACGCGCGACCAGAAGGAGAAATTTGCAGTCACGCCCGGGCTTTTTGTGGAAGAGGCCGAGCGGAAATTATATGCAGCCGTCAGCGATCAGCCTTCAGTTTACAGCGGCGATGTGGATGCCTTTTTGAATGTTGTCGTAGCGCTCATCCCTTTCATTAATACTTTCTTCGACAAAGTATTGGTCATGGTGGAAGACAAAGCCACCCGGGAAAACCGGCTGGGCTTGTTGCAGCGTATTGCCGACCTGGCCGATGGCGTGGCGGATTTGAGCAAATTGGAAGGGTTTTAAACG
>CAVZMZ010000005.1:0-306213 GCA_963776475.1 uncultured Chloroflexia bacterium | reverse complement strand
GCTTTCGCTTCCAACATTGCCTCTGGACGGTTGGTGATGGGGAAGCGGTTATTCAAGGGACTGATACGTGCGCCCAGCGACGTTGGTTCGTAGACACCCCAGCGAGTTCAGGCCGCGTAAGCCACCCGTGATGGAGACAGCCCTTTTTAATTCTTCAAGTGTGTCGGCATCCCAGCCGCCAAAGAGACCATAGAAGAACATGTACAAAGGGAAGCTCGGCAAAATCCCGATCAAGAAAATGAGCACACTGGTAATCTGATCGCCATTCCAAATAAAGCCGCAGATGAGCCACAACACTCCGTAATGGGCGACTCCGGCCAGCAAGGGTGCGACCAGAGATTGCCAGATATAAAAACGCTGCGGGAAGCAGACCTTGTGGTTGATGATGTAGGCAGCAACGCCTTTGCAGAATAACCCAACGAAGTAGGCGATGATCAGCCCGGTCACCTGGAAACGCGCCAGCAATATCCAGGCCAGTACCACCCGGATGAGCTGTTCGGAAAATACCAGCAAGGATTTGAGATAAGGTTTATTGGCACCCAGTTGAACGTTATCGCCCACCCAAGAGGGGAATTGCACCGCACCCCAGATGGTCAACGGAATAACGTAGATGGCAGCGCGCTGGAATTCCACCCCGGTGGACCCGATAATAAAACGGGGCGCAACTGCCAGCAGCACTGCTCCGATGAAGGCGCTTGTGAGCCCATTGTATTTATAAGCCATAACAGTGTAATACTGGCTTAAGATGCGTTTCCCATGCGAAATGGCTTCGGAAATGGCCGGCATCACGCCATCGTTAAGGGTTTGGGTAACGTTGAAGGCAAAGATGAAGTTTTGCGCCAGTCCCCAGTTCCCCCAGATTTCTGCATAGTTGATCAGACGCGCCTGGGTGATCGCAATCTCGGCGGCTTGCCCGAAAGACCAGGCGGCCGAACCAAGCATTTCGAATACTCCAAATTTGAAACTGGTCTTCACCACCTCCCAGTCGAAATGGGCCAGGAAAAGGATGCGTGCGTTGTATCCCACCCGCTTGTATAACCACAACCCGAGCAGGAAAGTCGCCAATTCGGCGGCGTAAGCCGCAATGCCCAGGCCAAGAAGTCCACCCATGGCGCCTCCGAAGACAGGGTGAGACCTGCCCCAGGCAAACATGATGGTCACAAAAATGGGTTGGACCAGCATCGGCAGGACCACATTCAGGCCAACTTCGAGCACACGGCTGTAATCGAGACGCTGGAAACCTGTCAAAGCATGTTTCATCACCTGGTAGAAGCCGGGGATCTGGATGAAAGAATGGATGATAATGCTCCAGGCATACAAGGCGTAGGCTGAACGCGGCGCCAAGGTGCTTGCCAAGCCGATCACCAGGGCAACCTGAACTGCTCCCGAAAGGGCCTGCCACCAGACAAATACCTGCCCATATTGGATGCCTTTCTTCGGATCCTTGACCCGGTGCTCTGACAGGTATTTGATGAATGCGATGCTGGTACCCATATCGAAGAAGGTCCAGGCCAGGTTAAAGAACTGGGTTACCCGCCCCCAGATTCCGAGCGCCTGGGCGGAAGGCAGGATATAAGTTGGCAGGATCAAATTTTGATAAACAATCAGGGGAATGAACAAAATCAATCCGATGCTCAATGCCACCAGGAATCCGCTCAACGGGCGGTGAAAGCCGACGTTTTCCCATTCGGTCAATTCTTCATGAACCTGGAACATGGTGCGGTCCGAGACGATCTTATCCAACTCCTCAGGATGCCGCAGGCTGTAACGCCGCACGATAAAGAAAGCTGCGAAAGTTGTCAGCAGCACCAAGCCCATGAGCCCCAAGAGGATATTCCGTTCGGGAGTATGTGGGACAGGGGAAGCGGGGTAGTCGGCAAACGAGAGGGGTTCCCGCCCGGCAGCCCGCTCGACCAGATGATAGATAAGATAGTTATAGTAGGCCCATTCCTGGATCTGCGGATTTAAACCATTCGTAAGAAAGGCATTGAAAATATAGGCCTTCCCGCCACGCGCCGACCAAAGCACCCATTCCCCATCTTCGTAGGCGGTTACTAATGGCTGGACCGAGGATATTGGGGTAACAATATTTGAGCGCTCCCGTACCTGTGGGGCGCCGTTCCAGATGATCTGCTTGACGAGCGGATCATTCACCGGCAGGTTCGTCAAACTGACGGCATCATTGCGGGGCTCCAGTGTGAGCGGAACGCCGAGAGCGGTCTGGACAGTCTGAGCCGTCAAATCAGGCCCAAGGATGAGCACCAGGCCTGCGCCTGCGTCCAAACGCGCCGCTACCACTGCCGGGTCTGGAATGGTCCCGTTCAGAACGAACACATCTGCCTGGGATGGGTCGGTAACGAACATGAAAGTACCTTTTGGGGCCAAAGTCAAAGCCGTATAGACGCTGTTCTTTTCCGGTCCTGCATAATAGACTGGGATAGGACTGCCAGCCGCGGCGGGAGTCACGAAACTGAATAAAATACCCAGGGTGAGCAGGACGACAAGGATTCGGCGCATGCAATTCTCCATTATTCGTGGATGGCAGTTTCCGGTCTTCGACCGAGCAGGAAACCTGCAATAATCGTCAGGATCGTTCCGGAGAGAATGAGATAAACCGAGAGGGTGCGTGGAGGGGTCAAGGCAAAGATGAAAAAGTAGACAATGATCGGGGAAATCTGGATGGGGACCTGGGCGACCGGGATGATGTTGCTGGCCTGGGCGTATTTGAAGGCGATCTGATTCTGCCAGGTGATCGTGCCGGCGGTGAAAACCAGGATACAGGCGGCCATAATGAAGATAAAGACCTGAATGGGAGTGCCGCGCCCGGCCAAAACAAGCACGATCAGCGCCAAAAGTGGGTTGATCCAGAAATCCGACAAACAGGCCAGGAAGCCGTTCCCGAGGGCGATCAGAAGGCCTTTCCTGTTTTTCATCCAGAACGACAGGCTGCGACTGACCAGGCAGCAGAAGAATAAACCGGCAGTAAACAGGGCGATACGGATCTGGGCTGAGTGGTCAGCCAGAGTGGTCCTAACCTGGGTGGCATTTATGCTTAGCTCGCTCAATCCAAGGCAAAGGATGCCGATGATCATCAGAACGATACCGGTGATTTCGGCCCGGTTCAATTCCTCGTGATTGAGCTTAACCGAACCGATGGATAGCAGGATCAACCCGGAGGCCATCAGCCCGGGACTCAAAGCCGGACCGATCAAGCTTTGCGCAGCCATATACCCGGCCGTCCCCCCACCCAGTCCGACCACGAACCCGAGCATCCATAGTGGACTACGCAGCAGCCGGCGCATGAACCCCTGGCTGGGATTGTCATAACGGATATCGTTGACAACCTTCTTCTGCAGCAGTTGGCCGCCTTGATTCAAGAGGCCGCCAATAATTCCGCAGACAACGCCAACCAGGTAGTGTGGCGCCATTTAGTATTCGAAACCGTTGTCTTGGATTACTTTGGCAAACCAAAGACCGCTGTCTTTAATGGTACGGTCGAGGGTTTTATAGTCTACGTAGATCAAACCGAAACGCGGTCCATAGCCGAGAGCCCATTCGAAATTGTCCATCAGCGACCAATGGAAGTAGCCTTTCACCGGAACGCCGGCTTCCATGGCGCGATGGACCTGGACGAGGTGGTTGCGGATATAGCGGATACGGCGTTCGTCCCGGATGCGACCATCGTAATCAACCCCATCCGGAACGGGGATGCCGTTCTCAGTGATCATGATTTCAGGCACCTTCGCACCTGAGTCAGCTACCCTTTCCCCCGAAGAACGGGGGCTGGCGGGCACAAGTCCCGCAGGAAGAGGGGAAAAATAATCTTTCCAAACGCGTGTCAAAACCTCGTAGATACCTTCGGGGTAGATTTCCCACATGCCGGAATATTCATTCCCCTCCGGCTGAACCTGCACGGCAGCCACTACCGGGAATTTGCGATCGTATTTCACGACCGTTCGGGTGTAATAGTTGATACCGAGGATATCCAATGTGTGTATTTTCTCCAAATCGCCAGGTTGGACAATGCTCTTGTTGAGTATTTTCCCGAGGGCGAAATCCTGCACAGGGGAAGTCCCTTTCAGGAATGGGTCGAGCTGCAGGCGGTTCAGAGCTGTATCCATCCGTTTGACAGCCTCGCGATCTCTTTTTGACCCGGAAGCGGGATGGACAGGATTTAAGTTTAGCGTGATCCCTACCTTAATAGGTTGTTTGGCCGAGGCGCGCATGGCTTCGGCCGCCAGGCCGTGGGAAAGGAAGATATGATGCAAGGCTTTGAAACCGGTCAGCGGATCGGTCAATCCCGGAGCATGCTCACCGGAAAAATGGCCGGCCATGGCAGCCACCCAGGGTTCGTTGTGTGTCATCCACACCTTGACGCGGTCACTCAAGTGCCTGGTCAGGAGTTGGGCATAATCGGCAAAGGCGTAAGCGGTGTCCCGGCTGGTCCAGCCGCCCTTATCTTGCAGCGCCTGCGGCAGGTCCCAATGGAAAAGACAAAGGTACGGTTCGATTTTTTGCTTGAGCAACTCATCCACCAGCCGGTCGTAGAAATCCAACCCGGCCTGGTTGGCGGTGCCGGTGCCTTCGGGCAGGATACGGGTCCATGCGGTTGAGAAGCGGTATGCATCCAGGCCAAGTTCTTTCATCAACGCCACGTCTTCCTTGTAGCGGTGATAATGGTCCACCGTTATATCCCCGGTCTCGTCATTGGCGATCTTACCGGGCGTGTGAACAAAAGTATCCCAGATGGAGGGCCCTTTGCCGGCCTCGTTCCAGGCGCCTTCCACCTGGTAAGCAGATGCCGCGCAACCCCAAATAAAATCTTTTGGAAAGGTTATCTTTTCCATCAACCACCTCTTAAAAGATCATTCGATGCTGATGAACGGATTCCAGGCTACTTCCCAGGGGTAACCATCCGGATCGGCAAAATAGCCGGAGTAGCCACCCCAAAACATATCGGCAGCCGGTTTGAGCAACGAGGCTCCGGCAGCCAGAGCCTGGTCGATGAGGCGATGAACTTCTTCCTTGCTCTGGACGTTATGGGCAAGGGTTATCCCACCGAAAAGGCCACGTTCCGGCGGTAGACAGGCCTCCTTGGCCAGAGCCTGGTAAGGGTAAAGCGCCAGCCATGTGCCTTTCAACTGAAAGAAGGCGATCCCTTCACCTTTCTTATAACTGGTTGGCAACCCGAGACCCTCCCGGTAGAAAGCAACCGATCGATCCAGGTCGGAAACACCGAGCGTGATAATACTGATTCTTGGTTCCATGGCTCAAGGATACTGGAAAATAGCCGGACGCGCAAGCAACGCACCCATTCGAGAACCTTTTTCTTGGTGATACAATCTGAATGTTAAATTATGGAGGCACGATGAAGGTTTCACTATTACGCGCCCGTTACCGGCGGATCATGCTTTTTTTTGCGGGTGCTGCAATCAATTTTATTTTTTGGGAAGTCTTTCTACCGCGTATAGGCCTGCGTGCTTTGTCCAGGCGGACACTTTCCAGCCGCTACCGGCGCGTTGCTGCTCAATTCCGCAGCCTGGCCATCCGCATGGGCGGAGTCATGATCAAGGTGGGACAGTTCCTGTCCGCGCGCCTGGATGTCCTGCCGGTTGAAATCACCGATGAACTGGCCGGTCTACAGGATGAAGTACCCCCCGAGCAGTTTGAAGATATCCGCAAACAGGCGGAAGCAGACCTGGGGGCGCCACTTAATGAAAAATATGAGTCCTTCGAGGAAACTCCGCTGGCGGCAGCTTCGCTCGGGCAGGTGCATCGCGCCCGTTTGTGTGTGAATGATCCCCTTGGCAATTTTTGTGAGGTGGTGGTCAAGATCCAACGACCGTTCATCGATGAGTTGATCGAAGTCGATCTGTCTGCCTTGCGCCAGGTAGGTGGCTGGCTGCAAAGGTACCCGCCGATCGCCAAACGGGTGGATGTGCCGAGCCTGGTTGAAGAATTTTCCACCACCATCCGGGAAGAAGTGGACTACCTGGCCGAGGGACGCAATGCCGAGATCTTCAGCGAGAATTTCAAGGATATTGAGCGGGTGCATGTCCCACGCGTGGTTTGGACGCATACGACACGGCGGGTCCTGACACTGGAAGATGTGTTTGCCATCAAGATCACCGATTACGAGGAAATCACAGCTGCCGGGATTGACCGCTCGGAAGTGGCGCGACAACTCCTTGACACTTATCTGAAGCAGATCTTCGAGGACGGATTCTTTCACGCTGACCCGCATCCCGGCAACCTGTTCATTACCCCCAAGGGCGGCCAAACCGAGGATGGCACACCGGCCTGGCGGCTTACATTTGTGGATTTTGGGATGGTCGGACGTGTTCCCGATAACCTGCGCACCGGCCTGCGCGAGATGTTGATCGCCATGGGTACCCAGGATGCCGCCCGCCTGGTGCGTTCCTACCAGACATTACACGTCCTTCTGCCCAGTACGGATATGAAGCAGCTCGAACAGATGAGTGCGTCGATGTTTGACATGTTCTGGGGGAAATCCATGGATGAATTGCGCCAGCTCAGCCCTGAAGAAATGTTCCGTTTTGCGGATCGCTTCCGTGACCTGATGTACAGCATGCCATTTCAGCTTCCTCAAAACCTGCTGATGCTGGGACGGACAGTCGCCATCCTCTCGGGAATGTGTACGGGTCTCGACAAGGACTTCAACCTTTGGAACCAGCTTGCACCTTATGCGACTAAACTGGTTTCCCAGGAGGTAGGGTCAAACTGGCGCGTTTGGCTGGACGAAGCCGGGAATATCCTGAAGGAGTTGATTGCCATCCCGTCGAAAATGGGACGGGTGCTGAGCCAGATCGAGCGCGGCGATCTGACGGTCCAAGTGCCGGCAGTGAGCCGCCAGATGACATACCTGGAAAGGGCTGTGAACCGGTTGGCAGGCAGCCTGGTATTTACTGCTTTTTTGATTGGCAGCGTGATGCTCTACATCGCCGGAAAAGAATTGTATGCCGGTATTTTTATTGGTGGAGCAGGTGTGACGCTGATCTGGCTGATCTTTTTCAGCCGGGGTACCCCGCGGCGTTTCCACCCATGATTTTATGTATTAAGAAACCGCCCCGTTTCTGGCGGGGCGGTGTTTATTGCTAGGCTTTTTTCTGCCGTTCTTCCATCCGTTCCAGCGTTGCGTCAATCATGCTGCGCCAGGCCAGAAGCATCTCTTTGCGAGCCTTGCGGCGGTGCTCCATGAATTCGGGCGGCAAAATGCCTTCGATGCTCTTGTGGAGCTCTTCACGCGCTGAACGAAAATGCTGGCGGGTTTCTTCCGGAATCTTACCTTCAAAGTGTTTACGAGTGTGTTCAGTCTGATCGGCCATATCATTTCTCCTTACTAGTAAATTGATTATAGCGCGGACTTGACGGCGGAGCAATATCCCGGTAATTAGAGTAGAATTAACATATTGTATGAACGGCCTCCTAACAATCCTGGCGCAAAGTAGGAAAATATCAGCCGGCAGGCAGGTTGATTCCCAAGAGAAGGTAAAAAAGCGGAGTCGTAATGGAATATCTGGAATTCACAAGCAGAACGCAGCAAGCCGCCCAACTGATCAAAGCTGGTCGTTGGAAAGAAGCCGAAGTATGCCTGTACAAGTTATTCCTGAGCGATGTTTCCGATATTGATAAGAGTAACGCATGTGCCACGCTGGCAATTGTTTATGATCGGATGGGAAACACAGAGGAAGCGCTGACCTGGTTTGATAAAGGCATTGAGATTGAACAAATCTACAGCCACTATGAGGTTTCCGAGAAGAAATCGCAATTCCTGGCACAACTCGGGCGCCGGAACGAAGCGGTTGCGATCTATGAAGCACTCATCAAACAACCGTATATCAGCGAAGCCGAAAAGGAGCGGATGCGGAAAACCATGCAGGCCATTCTCGGACAAGCTACACGCTTGTGGAAATAAATATGATTTCAAGGGTTAGGAGAGTTCTAAATGGAATATCGTGCGCTTGGATTGACCGGTTTGAATGTATCCCGGTTGTGTTTGGGTACCATGCAATTTGGCTGGACCACCGAGGAATCCACCGCACACAGAGTACTATCTGCTGCATTCGATGCGGGCATTAATTTCATCGATACTGCAGATATTTATTCCCGCTGGGCCAATGGCAACCCCGGCGGAGTGGCCGAACAAATCGTTGGGCGATGGATGAACCAGAACAGAATCGCGCGCGACAAGGTCATCCTGGCAACGAAAGTGCGTGGAAATATGGGCGGCGGGCCGGAAAATGAAGGCCTCTCTCGACAGCACATCCAAAAATCCGTGGAAGATTCCCTGCGCCGGTTACAGACGGATTACCTGGACCTGTATCAGGCGCATTGGCCGGATACGAATACCCCGATCGAAGAGACCCTGCGGGCTTTCGACGAATTGGTCAAACAAGGCAAAATCCGCCATTTTGGGGCCTCGAATTACGCGGCCTGGGAATTGATGCAGGCGCTGTGGAGCTCTGACCGGAACAGCCTGGGGCGCTTTGACAGCCTGCAACCGCACTACAACCTGATCCACCGGGCGGAATTCGAACGCGAACTGGCCGCGGTGTGTACAACCTATGATATCGGCGTCATCCCTTACAGCCCACTGGCGGGCGGCTTTCTAACCGGAAAATACCGCCGTAATCTTCTACCGAACAGCAAACGCGCGAGCGGGGCAAAACGATATTTTAATGAGCGCAATTGGACCCTGCTCGATCAGATGGATACCCTGGCAAAAGGCAAGGGGATGAGCGTTTCCCAGGTAGCCCTGGCCTGGTTGCTAACAAACCCGATTATCACCAGTCCGATAATCGGGGCAAATTCACCCGAACAATTGAAGGATAACCTGGGGGCTCTAAATGTAAGTCTGACCACTGAAGAAAAATCCGACCTGGACCAGGCGACAACCTGGCAGGAATAAGGAGACTGACATCAGTCTGGGCGGAGGGAAGGATGCCCAGGATTTTTTATGCGCCTTAAAGCCGACTTTACTTTGCTGTTCGTGACCATCCTTTGGGGCAGCGCCTTCGCAGTTTTGCGCCTGGCAGCCGGACATGGCAGCGTATTTTTCCTGAACGGGCTCCGATTCCTGCTGGGGGCAGTTCTGTTGTTACCATTCGCAAAATTACAGGGTGCGTTTCGTCGTAACAACCTGGTGTATGTTGGACTGGCAGGATCCGCTTTGTTTATTGGGTCTGGCTTGCAGCAGGCGGGCTTGGCAACGACGACCGCCGGGAACGGCGGTTTCATTACCAGCCTGTATGTTGTTATTGTGCCGCTATTACTATGGTTGGTCTGGAAGGAACGCCCATCCCCACTAACAGGGGCGGCTGTTCTGATGGCGATCAGCGGTGGATACCTGCTCAGTACCGGGGGTAGTTTTAGGATCCGACCGGGAGATCTTCTGATATTGATCGGTTCCGTTTTTTGGGCGATCCACGTGGTTGTTGTGAACAAAGTACAAGGGAAAATGGATGCGCTTCCATTTGCGCTGGGACAATTCGCCGTGTGCGGTCTACTCAGCCTTGGCACGGGGATTCTCTTTGAACACCCCTCCCAGGCAGATATGCTGGCTATCCTGCCTGCCATTCTGTATACGGGGGTGCTTTCGATCGCGGTTGGCTTTACACTCCAGGTGATTGCCCAGAAGCATACCCCTGCGAATGATGCGGCGCTCATAATGAGCATGGAATCGGTTTTTGCAGTCCTGTTTGGCTGGATATTCCTGCATGAAACCTTGCTCCCGGTTCAAAGTGCGGGCTGTATTTTGATCCTGGCAGCGGTGGTGCTTGTCCAAGTCAGGAATGGTAAAATGAGAACATCATGACCGCAAAAATCATCCTCAATCCTTATTCAAACCGTTGGAATGCAGAAAAGCGCTGGCCTGAAGCCGAAGCTGCCCTCAAAGCTGCCGGAGTGGATTTCGAACTGGTTATCTCCGAACACCCCCACCACGTTGTCGAGCTGGCTGAGCAAGCGGCCCGCCAGGGATTTTCGCCCATCATCGCGGCCGGCGGAGATGGGACGATTGGCGAGACTGTCAACGGACTGGCACGGGCTGCCAAAGACGGCCAGGCATTGCTCGGGCCGTTTGGAATTCTGCCGCTTGGTTCAGCGAACGATTTGGTTGACAACCTGGGATACCCAAAGGACCTGGCTGGCGCTGCCCGGGTGATCGCGGCCGGGAAGACGCGCTGCATGGATGTCGGTTCCGTTAATGGTTTGTATTTTGCCAATAACTCTGCCATCGGCCTGGAACCTTACATTACTTTGGTACAGCAGCGGATCACCTGGATCAAAGGTATGCTGCGCTACCTGGTGGCGGCGGTGCGCGGAATCATGGATAAGCCGATGTGGTCGGCCGAGATCGAGTGGGAGGGTGGGCATTACAAAGGACCGATCATCCTGGCTACGGTTGGGAACGGACCTCGCACTGGCGGCGTGTTTTTCATGGCGCCGCATGCAGATCTTTTCGATGGAAAATTAACTTTCGTTTATGGTATCCGGCGAACGCGGCGGGCGATGTTTGCCTTATTGCCAAAGACGATGAAACGGGATGTGGGCAGTTACGTGGAGTCGGTCGACATCCACGAGCAGCATTCTTCCTGGATCAAAATCCACGTCGACAGCCCCACACCGGCGCACATCGATGGAGAAATCTTCTCGGAAGCCATTCAGGACCTGGAATATTCCATTTTTCCCGGTCGCTTAAAAATACTTGTGCCATAGTAATACCAAAAAATCGCCTGATACGGGCGATTTTTTGTCGCTTTTTTTCTCGGGCAATCCTTCCCCACACGTTTCGAAAAATAGTTACTTTGATTGGATAAACGCTGCCAACTCCTGACCGTTGGCTGTAAGGTTCAGAAGATTTTTCGAGTTGCTCCAATCAGGATCCTTGAAGAGCCGTGAGGCTTCCCTGCCGCTGCTCTCGATCACGCCAACACTGGCGCCCAGCATGAGCGCCAAGCGATATTCAAACGCGGAAAGCTCCCCGCCATTGAGGCCGATAAGTTTTACCTGGGAGGGCGAAATCCCGGAGGCAATCAGATCGATCCAGGCTTGCAGAGGTTCCAAGGCGCTGAAATCTTTCCCACTGGTCGAACGAACTTGCCGGTAGTGTGGATCCAGGCGGGTTCCATCCGGAAGGATTGCCGGTACATAACCGATGGTTGAGATGGATTCCGGGTAGAGCGCCTGCAATTCTCCGACGAGGCCGCTGACCCCGGCTGTTGTTCCTCCTGCGAGGATAGTTCCGTGAAAACCATCAAAGGCCTCAATCAGGAGCTGACGATATACATCAACCCGCAAGTCGGCTCTCGTCCCGCCGGCTACAATTACAACCGGTGCAGTAATAGTGGAGTTGTTGGCATTGGTATAGTCCTCGATCATTTCCAAAGAGGTTTTATCAACGAATTTTACGGCGCGGCCGAGAATTAAAGTACGGCGTGTCCATTCATAGCCCTGGATCAGGTCTTGAACAGCCGACAGTTTATCGAGCAAGCGCAGGGAAGTCTGGACCACCCAGTCTGAAGTACTGAGCCGGATGGCTTGCGCATAGGCATAAAGGCTTTCATAAGGCTGGCCCAGGAGCAGGTGGAAGATGCCGAGATTGTAGAAGGCCCAGGGCATATTCATGCCCACCTCAGCCTGGTCATGGCTGCGCTGAATTGCGGCGGCCAGGCTGGGCGCCATCAGGGAGGCCGGCGCCATGTCGCGCTGATGGATGATCTCGTAGACCAGGTAATTACTGACCGCGTATGGATCAGTTGGGTCCACTCTAAAAGCCTGACGATAATATTCGCGAGTTTTTTCTTCGTCGAGGTTCTTCCAGGTGCCTGCCAGCGAAGCCAGGGCATCCGGATCCCGGTAGGGCGGGGAACTGGCGAGTTCCAGATATTTCTGTCCACGTTGGTAAGCTTCCCCATGCGGTTCTTTTGCGTTCACTTTGCACAACACAACTCCCAGGTCGCGCAAAATGGGCTGGTAGCCAGTGTGTTCGTATTTACTGAAAATATCGATCGCCTTTTGCCATTCCCCCAGTTCCATGGCCAGCTTTCCCAGGCGATATGCCAGGTCCGGGTTCTGCGGATCGCAGGTCAATACGGATTCCAGGATACCAATTTCAGATTTCAATTGTTCTTCGTTCAAGTAAGATCCGTAACTCGCTATATAGGTCTTTAGCCCGGATTGTATACGCGTGAATGACTGGTCGGTTTGTTCCAACGATCCTGCCAACCCTGCCAGTTCGCGCTCCCACCTGGGCGGGATGGTAAAAGCGCTCTTGTAAACCCGATCATGAACGAAACCAGCCCAGGCATGTTCCAGAACGGTGCGGACCTGAATCTCGGCTTTCATCGGATTGGATTCGTCCGGATAGAGCTCCTGCGGGATATCGACCTGGATATCCCTGGTGGGGAAGACCTCCCGTTTGAACTGTACGATGTAGTGGACCGAGCGGTAGCCGAACTCGCTAGGCTTGAGACGCTGGCTTACATCCACACTGTTGGCGGAGTCGATAACAAAATGCTTCTCGATGAAATCGCAGACCGCCCGGACCTCGTCCAGGGTTTGGGTGATGACGCGCCCGCCGCACAGATCAGTCATGCGTACCAGCGGATCGCTGTAGCGTCCAGCTTTCTTCTTGCGGATGGCTTTCTCGGCAAAACTGGGGATGGCTTTGGGGCGGGTTTGCAAAATAGCCAGTGGAGCTGATTTGTTTGCAGGCTTTTTCGAGTACCTGCTGAAGCACCTGGCTCATCCTGGCATAGCGCGGGTAAACCGTGCGGTAGGCTTCGATTTGTTGGGAAGCCCAATGATGATCTTGTTCCAAGTCGGTCAATACCATATTTCTTCCATCTTAAGAACTTGCTTTGATGATAGCATAGCCGGCTTTTGCCAGGATCACCGGTATGCCTCGAACCAGGTCGCGATCCTTCTCTTTTTCCTTATCAGGCAGCTTCTCCCAGGCAACCAGACAATTATGCAGCTTCTTTACCCGGTCCGTCTTGGGTGCATATATCCAACCTTCGTCAAGCTTGGATTGCATCCAGCGTTTATGTTCAGCTTCGGCCAACATTTCCAGGTCATCGCCCGGGAAATTGAAGGCCGGTTCATTACTGCGGGCCGGGATCATGATGTATCTGGCCACGGACAGCTTGGATGGGATGTCACGTACGTTCAAACGGTTGGCTTGCTTCATTTCTTCCGGTAATTCGGCATAAGCCACCAAGGCGTTATTGGTCTTGCGTTGTTTATCGGTTTTCGGGCCATATTTAAAGCCGCGGGCCTGCTCCCCTTCACAATAAACTGCATGGGCAGCTTCAGCCAGGCTTTCGAGCATTGGGCCTTCCAACTCCACCTGCTGCACAAGGGAGAGGAAGGTCTTGCCATCCACGTGCAGGTCCAGCTGCGATTCGGATGGAAGGCAGGAACGCTCGAAAGCATTCTTGCCGGTCAATTGGCTCATGGCCAGCAGCGATTCGATGGAGCGAGCGCCGTGCTTGTATTTATCGATCTTCAGTAACGCTCGTAGAACTCCCCGATCGATATTGAGCAATTCTTTCCCAGCGTGTTTCTCTAAAAGTTGGGGAGCGCCACGCTTCAAGCTCGAGCGTAACAGGATCGCCCGGCGGATGATGAAGTAAGGGTCGCCTCCACGGCCTGCGACCGGGTTGGGGCCGAGCACATTGATGTAGCCCTTGAGCCGGCTGACAAAATCCGGTCCTTTGGCTGACTTAAAGCCTGCCTCCGTGCCCCGGTCAAATTCTTCCATGCTGGAGCTGGTCCCGCCTGCGAAAACGAAGATAGCCCGCCCGATCGGGTGACTGATCTGACCTTCCTGGAACTTTCCGTCCTGCATGGGCGCCAGGAAATAACGCAGCCAGCCCAATGGCGTTTCCGCCAGGGTAGTGTCGAACTCATCCCAAAACACCAACGGGATTTTCCCACTCAGGCCGATATCCCGCACCTGGTGGAAGGCTGACAATAAATCTTGCGGGTGATCAAATTGTGAAAGATTAAAGGTGATCGGTTCGATCTGGCCGGGCAGAAGTGACTTCGCCATCTCGGTGACACCAAAGGACTTGCCCGATCCAGGTGTGCCAAAGACTGCGATCGAAAGCGGCCGCGCCGCCTGTCTTTGTCCGGCATACTCGGCTACCAGGTTGCGTATGCTGCGGTAGCTCTCGATCTCCTGGCGGTCAACCGTTAGCAGATTTCCGAACTGGCCCCAAGGGACGCCCTGTAGCGGCAGCTCCGGGCCCTCCAAAACAACCTGCATGGCAACCTGATCCAGCCCACCCCTGAACTTATCCTGCAGGATGGTCCAAAAGCCTTCCGTCAGTGGTTTTTCGGAAGCCTCGCCGGCCTGCCGGATGAAGTGCATCGGGTCCTGAACCTGGATTTCGGCAAATTGATTAGTAGATCCCTCCAGAACTGCCGCAATCCTGGCGATTGGAAAGACGAGCCTGGCCTGGAAGGCGGGCATACCGCGCTCGCCATAGCCATCCTGGTGCAGGTTGCGCATAGCAGCCAACCCGGACTGGATCCCAGCCCGAATATCGGGATTGTCGGGCGAGATCATAACCTGGCGTGCCACGGCGGCTGAAAGGCAGGTATTGTAGCCAATCATTCCTCCGGGAAATTCCTTTTCCCACATGCGTTCGATGCCTTTTGGATCGAAGAACAATGAACAATTAAAAAACGGCTGATCCTTGCCTTCCTGACGGGAGAGCAGGATCACTCCAGCCGGTCCGAAGGAGATAAGGATGTGAGCGCAGTGGGAGAGCGAATTGACGCATGGATTATGGACCAGTTCCCAGAAAATATCCTGGGCAGTACGTTCCCACGAAAGCTCCCGGCTGATCTGGACTTCACTCAAGCGCAGATCATCCACCGTGGCAACCACGATCAACCTGTCTGAGAAACCTTTATGCAGATGTTCCCAGAGCGGACCTTGAGCCAGGGGGCGGGCCATTTTAAGCAAGATCCAGGGGCGGTCCTTTCCCTGGGTGTGCAGGGCCATTGGCCAGAGATCCGGGGCCTTCCGGAACCCCAGGTCGGCATCATCCAGAATTAACAGATCGGCTTCTGGAGTATCGTTTACCACTTTCTGCCAATCCTGAATTTCATCACTATTGGCCCGATCCAGGCCAAGGAACTCTTCCACTCGCCAGGCTGGTTTGTTCTCGTACTTGAACTGGGACCACATGGCGTATGAATGGTGATACAGATCGTTATCTGGCTGCACCAGGCCGGATTTGGACGGCGCAGCAGACTGACGGATGGAAAATTGTTTCGGTGCGCTTTTCTGCAGCCCCGCGCTGATTGCCTCGACCAGGTCGGCCAACAGGGCGGCCCCGCCACGCTGCCAGGTGGTACTAGT
Source organism: uncultured Chloroflexia bacterium (assembly GCA_963776475.1). Taxonomy (GTDB): domain Bacteria; phylum Chloroflexota; class Anaerolineae; order Anaerolineales; family Villigracilaceae; genus UBA877. The sequence goes on along the minus strand of CAVZMZ010000005.1, from coordinate 290,819 downwards.
GGTGTCATCTGCACTCCAGAAAGACATATCGCTCTTGGAGCGGCGGGTGCGCGCCAGGTTCCAATCCATGGCGATATCGCCTGTAACGATCACGATTTGTCCTTTTTTATTCATCGTCCGCCTCCGTGGTTGACCCTATTATCTCTTAATCCATTTTTTTTGACAGTCTTGTTTGATCGATTTCAAAATACCCGCAGTATTATCCCTGCCTGTCTTGAATAAGGTCGCATTCATTCTAAACCAAATAGAACCAGCATACGTTGCGATTTATCTGCAAACGCGAAAAGAGGCCCGTAAAGGCCTCTTTGGTGGGCGCGAAGAGACTTGAACTCCCGACCTCATCAATGTGAGTGATGCGCTCTAACCAGCTGAGCTACGCGCCCAATGTGCCGGGATTATAGCCGAGGCCTTGTGCTTTGGCAAGACTGCGCCAGATAAGGCGATATTTGTCACTTTTGGTACTTTCATGCATCTGATAGAATGGATTATGAAACTTAATTAAAGGTGGTAAATGTTCGATATGACCAATATCAAGGTAAATTCCAACCCAAACGAATCCAGGCATGTCAAAACCCTAATCCTGGGTTCCGGCCCGGCAGGACTGGCGGCTGCGCTTTACGCGGCACGCGCTGACCTTGCACCCGTAGTGCTGACCGGGACTGAGCTGGGTGGACAGGCAGCGTTAACCTTCGCTATTGAAAACTATCCGGGTTTCCCGGAAGGTGTGGGCGGCGCGGAACTGGGCGACTTGTTCCAGAAGCAGGCCGAACGCTTCGGGGCACGCGTCGAATTTGACTCGGCCTACAGCGCCGACCTCTCCAGCCGGCCATTTAAAGTGACCGCCGACAGTGGCGACTTCCAGGCTGATAGCTTGATCATTGCCACCGGAGCAAGCCCCATCCATTTGAATATCCCTCGAGAAACCCAATTGACCGGCAAGGGCGTGTCATATTGTGCCACTTGTGATGGATGGTTCTTCAAGGATAAGAAAGTGGTGGTTGTAGGCGGTGGGGACTCGGCACTCGAGGAAGGTTTATTCCTGACCCGTTATGCCAGTTCGGTAACCATCTTTCACCGGCGGGATAGCCTGAGGGGCGGTGCGGTGTTGCAGAAACGAGCGCTTGCACACCCGAAAATCCAGTTCATCTGGAACACGGTTCTGACCGAAGTTGTCGGTGAAGAAAAAGTGGAAGCAGTCAAGACGAAGAATCTTCAAACCGGCGAAGAAAGTGTTTTCCCAACCGACGGCTTGTTCATATTTATCGGACACACTCCCAATACGAAGATGTTCGAAGGCCAGCTTGAAATGGAAAACGGTTACATTAAGGTGGATGAGCGTATGAACACCAGCGTTGAGGGTGTGTACGCAGCCGGAGAAGCTGCCGACAGCCATTTCCGCCAGGTTGTTACCTCTGCCGGGATGGGAGCCGCGGCTGCCATTGAAGTTACGCATTTCCTCGAGCGGGAAACTGCTTAGAGGCTTGCAGGAACTGCCGGGGTAAGGTATTTTCCCCAGCATGGCATTCTTCCTTTATAATTCTGATCGTGGATTAACCTACTGGACTAAAAATGTAGTATAAATTCATCTTTAGTAAGAAAGGGAGACGCTATGACAGCTAAAATTGCAATTGTTGGAGCCGGAATGACCGGTTCGACCAGCGCGCATTGGTTGGCAGAACGTGAAATTGCCGACCTGGTGCTGGTGGATATTGTTGAGGGGATGCCGCAAGGCAAAGCCCTTGACCTGCAGGAAGCCTTGCCGGTGGTCGGTAAAGACGTATCGGTAGTAGGCACGAATGATTTCGCTGCCACGAAGGGCTCTGATATCGTCGTCATCACTGCGGGTGTCCCGCGCAAGCCGGGCATGAGTCGTGAAGACCTGCTGACCATCAATGCCAAGATCGTCAGTGATGCCACCTTGAGTGCACTCAAATATTCCCCGGATGCAATTTTCATTGTTCTGACCAATCCACTGGACACGATGGCGTACCTTGCCATGAAGATCGGCAAGCTGCCGCGGGAACGCATCGTAGGGCAGGCCGGGATCCTGGATTCGGCGCGCATGCGCGCATTCGTAGCGCTCGAAACCGGTGTCAGTGTTGAAAATATCGCCTGCTATGTGATGGGTGGACATGGCGACGAAATGGTGCCTCTCACCCGTCACTCCAATGTGGCCGGTGTGCCCCTGCGTGAATTCCTGCCGGCAGATAAGTTGGAAGCGATCGTGAACCGCACCCGCAAGGGCGGCGGCGAGATCGTGAACCTGCTCAAGACCGGCTCGGCCTACTATGCTCCGGCAGTGGCCGTAGCTCAGATGGCGGAAGCGATCTTGAAGGATAAACACCTAATCATTCCAGCTTCAGCCTACATGCAAGGCGAGTATGGGCTGAAGGATATGTTCTTCGGTGTACCAGTCCAGCTCGGACGCAATGGTGTGGAAAAGATCGTCGAATACACTTTGGACGCACAGGAAAAGGCTGCCCTTGAAAAATCCGCGACAGCAGTCAAGGAAAGCATCAGCGTAATGCAAGGCCTCGTGAAAATCTGATCAGTCAGGGGTGCAGTCCGCTGCACCCCTGAAATAATTCAATAGGAGGTTTCGTATGATTCTGCATGAAAAGATGGCTGCACAACTCCCCGCCTGGCGTGAACGTGTCAAGACGCTGGTTAAAGAGCATGGAGAGACGGTAGTGGATAAGGTGACCATCAGCCAGGTTTACGGCGGGATGCGCGATATCAAGTCTCTGGTGACGGATGTCTCATTCGTTGACCCGGCCACCGGTATTAAGTTCCGTGGAATGGCGATCCCCGAAGTACTCGCCAAGCTCCCGAAACCGCGCGGCGCCAAGATTCCCTATGTAGGTGGCCTTTATTACCTGTTGATGACGGGCGAAATCCCGAATCGTGCCCAGGCTGAAGAAGTTGAGAAGGATTGGGCCGCCCGGGCACTTGTCCCGGATCACGTCTTCAAGATGATCCGTTCGATGCCCAAAGAGACTCACCCGATGGTGCTCTTTTCGCAGGCGGTTTTGGCATTGCAGAGCGGTTCGAAGTTTGCCCAGGCTTACCATGCGGGAGTCAAGAAGGATGCCTATTGGGAATCGACCCTGGAAGACTCCATGGATCTGACTGCCAAACTCCCGGTCATTGCTGCGTTTATCTATCGCCTTAAATACTTTGGCGAAACCAAAAAGCCCAAATACTCAGCCCGCCAGGATTACGGCACGAATTTTGCCCGCATGATGGGCGTAGCTGATCGAAAAGGTTATGCCGAACTGGCTCGCCTGTACTTCATCCTGCATTCCGATCACGAATCCGGGAATGTCTCTGCACATGCCACGCACCTGGTCGGTTCGGCGCTTTCGGACGCCTATTATGCGTTTTCGGCTGGCTTGAATGGCCTGGCGGGACCACTGCACGGCCTTGCCAACCAGGAATGCCTGGGCTGGCTGATCGATGTCCGCGACAAGTTTGGTGGTGTTCCGAGCCGCGAAGACTTGTATAAATTTGCCTGGGATACATTGAATAGCGGCAAAGTCATTCCCGGTTACGGCCATGCCGTTCTGCGCGTGACTGACCCGCGTTATATTGCACAATTGGAGTTCGCCAAAGCGCGCTTCCCGGAGGATACGCTCATCCGGTTGGCGGAGCTGGTCTATGATGTCGTCCCGGCCGTGTTAAAGGAACAGGGCAAGGCCAAGAACCCGGCTCCCAACGTGGATGCCATTTCCGGAACGCTGCAATATTATTATGGCGTGCGCGAATTTGATTTCTATACCGTTTTGTTCGGTGTGGGACGTGCCCTGGGCGTGACCCCCAACCTGGTCTGGGCGCGAGCACTGGGCCAGCCGATCGAACGACCCAAATCGCTCTCAACGGCCATGCTGGAAGAGGTCGCCAAGGCATAGCTATAAGTCTGGGGCTCTTTGAAGAGCTTTAAAACATGAACTCCCGAAAAACGATCTTCGGGAGTTCTTTTATTTTTTTTGTTCAAACAGAATTTTTGTGCAGCGGGTCGGCGTCCTCGAATTTGACCAATTTCACGATACGGGCCTTTTCGCGCATCATCCAGGGAACGATTTGTCGGGCGTGTTCACGGTTTTCTGCTTCGATGATTGCCCAGGCGCTATGGACGCCATCTTTGCAGCCCCATTCAAAATGATGCAAAAAACCGGCTGCTGCAATTTCTTGAATTGCCTTTTCGCAATCCTTCTCAGTATGCGGGGATTCAATCATGTAACGCTCCATAGTTGCCATCCTTTTCGGATGCATCGCTTCCAGTGATAACAATAATAATTGTGGCAGACAGGCCAGGTCGCAAGGTGGCTGCATTATACAACCTCCCGGCCTAAATTACAATATATTAGATAAAAATAGGTGGATTACCGAGTCGATCCACGTAGAGGTTATCGCAAGGATGTCTTGCTGCGTGTTTCCTGCAAGTCGTTTTCGGGAATACGGCGATGGAGCAAATCCAGCGACAGCTCGATCACTTCGCGTGCCTCTTCCGGCGTAGTCGTGCCGATTGTGACCATATCCTGGTCACGGATGGTGTTCCAGACGAAAGCCAGGCCCACCACCGGGAGGATGCGTCCTGCCGCCAGTGGTTTGATGGTCATGACAGGCTTTTTGGCTTCCCGGATGACTTTCATCACCCAGTCGGCTTCCACCTGCATCAGAAAACCGGCGGAATTGTAAAGCTGGATATAGGTTTCGATATCTGCATCCATCTTGTCTGCATAGATGACCGCTTCGGGCATATGTGTGGAGAGACCCGGGAGCATGCCACGCGCCCGGATCATGCGGGTGTACATGATCAAGGTCACGGATCACCCCGGCGCGCCTGTCAATCAAGGCATCGGTTACAGACTGGTGCGGCATGCAAAATGTTGCACCCAGCGCGGCACACCGGTCAAATACCGCCCCGGCCTGGTCTGCCGAGGCCGCATCCTGATTCAGGTCGAAGGCCGGAGTATAAATGCGGATGACCCGGTGTCCGCTTTGTTGTTCCACTTCGCGGATGGAATCGTCCAGATGCGGGGAGAGCGGGCCCATGACCGCGTCGATGCCATATTCGAGAAATACCTTGAGCATAGCGACAATGCGCTGGCGGGTTTGATATTCCTTGATGAAATTATCTTTTGCGAGGCTGGTGTGTGACCAGCCGAGAAACCAGTTGGTTCCAACCAGCAAACGCGGCAGACTCACACCGCCAACGTTGGTGCGTGGAAATGCATCCAGGTTCGTCATGTTTAGCTCCAATTAAGGATGAATCGTGGCAACAAATGCGGTTTTCCGGTGGATGTAGAATTTAGCGCCTGCGGCGTTGGTTCCGCCCTGCCGCCGGCGGATGCTTTTTCTCCGGTGGGGGAGTACCGGAAGGCTGGGGGATGGGGGCATGCAGTGTCTGCTGGTAATAATCGTCCAGCAGCATGGTGATGATCGGTAATTCTTCTTCGTTCTCGGCGAGACTGCGGGCAAGCGGAGCGAAGCGGTGAGATCGCTCGGTCTGGAGTTTGTCACGCAGGCGCAAGCGGGCTTCGAGCAGGGCTGTCGTCCGTTCAGATACCACGGCTTCCACATCCGCGTCAGAGGGGATAGTCCGCTCCTCGAATGGAATGCTGAATTCACGAGCGATTTTGTCCAGCGCGCCCTTTTCAGCCAGGTTTATCAAGCTGATTGCCACGCCGCTGGCCCCGGCGCGCCCGGTTCGCCCGGCGCGATGGATATAGGCTTCCGTCTCATCCGGGGGTTCGTACTGGATCACATGGCTGAGGATGGGGATATCCAGGCCGCGCGCGGCAACATCCGTAGCCACCAGGAAGCGTAATGTCCCGGCGCGCACCCGGTCCAGTACCCGGTCCCTTTCTGACTGGGATAGATCCGCACTGAGTTCATCAGCGTCATAGCCGAAGCGCTGCAAGACTACAGATACATAATGAACCCGGGCCTTGGTGTTGCAAAAAATGATGGCGGCTGAGGGGTTCTCCACTTCAATCAGGCGAACCAGGCTGCGGTCTTTATCCATGCCCTGTACGATATAAAAGACATGTTCCGTATCGGTAACGTGAATATGGTCGGTGCTTAGACTGAGGAATTCCCCATCCCTGATGAATTCACGTGCCGTGCGCATAACCGAATCAGAGAAAGTGGCCGAAAACATGCAGGTATGTACGGCCCGTTTGGGGAGATAACGTTGGGCCTCGCGCATGTCGGGATAAAAACCCATTGAGAGCATCCGGTCAGCTTCATCGTAGATCAACATCTTTAGATGTTCGAGTGAGAATGTTCGTTTGAGCAGGTGGTCTAGCACGCGCCCAGGCGTACCAACTACAATTTGAGCACCGGCTTTAAGTGCCGAGGTCTGGGGAGCGTAGCCCACGCCGCCATAAACGGCCACAGTTCGAAGCCCGGCTTCACCGCAGATCTTTTCGGCTTCCTGCCAGACCTGACGCGCAAGTTCGCGCGTTGGCACCAGGATCAAGGCCTGGCAAACTGGCCGGGCTGGATCGAGGATAGCCAGCATGGGCAGGAGAAACACCCCGGTTTTTCCGCTGCCGGTGCGGGCCTGGATCATCATGTTACGGCCTGCCAGTAGATAGGGAATTGCTCGGGCCTGTACGGCCACGAGCGAGGTCCAGCCGGAACGCGCGGCGGCTTCGCGTAATTTCAGCGGTAATTGCTCAAGATTAATGTCGTCTAATTGTTTTGGTTGTCCCCCGGTTGGAGGAGGAAAAGAATTGTTCAAGGAACTCTCAATTCAATACAGAAGGTATAGTAAATCCAGTATATCATTGACGTCCAATGTTTTCTATACCGGCAACAGCCATCCGATTCCAAAACTAGACAGGTTCATGGCCAGACTGAGGATGAATGCCTCGCTCAGATTAAGCCGATTGAATCCAAGAAGATAGAAAATTACTGCTTCAATTCCCCAGATGCTGACCTCAACAATTATAAGTGTGACGAGGTATTGACGCGGAAATAATATTAATGTTATCCAAAGGAGCGATTGCGTAAACAAGTTGACACAAATGCTCGAGAATAAAAGGTTTTTAAGCGGTTTCTGCCTCCAGATAGCGAATGCGGCAGCAACTACACTTTCTATGATGATCGTGATAACCAGGGTAGCAATCACTTTTTCCTGGCCGAGCGCCGCAAGAGCATAACGATTAAAATAACCAGGATTACAATCCCGGCCAGGCAACCACTGCAAATTAATACGTAGGTCAGCGGTGTAAATAGGTTCAAACTGAACCTGGGGGTAACCAGAAGATCGTTCGGGCGAATGCTGACTTTATAACTTGCCTGAAATTGAGAAGTTTTGAAGATGTTGCTCGTACGAGTGATTCCGTCGGAGAAATGGATTTCAAGCCTATGATAGGGGCTGAAGCCATAAGCCAGTGCGGAACAAAAGGTTGCAGCACAGGAAAAACGTTGCGGTCCCAATTCTTGAAGTGGGCTGGCATCCTGGCAATCCGGTTGTTCGCACTCGAAGAGGATTCCAGAGGTGATTGTTACGGGTGTGCCAGAAAATTCCTGGTTGAAAGTAAACTCCATGCTTGGCTTGGGACCTACATCCGCTGAAACACCGGCAAGAGGAATTATTCCCACCAGGAAAAGTATTAAAATAACTGCCCGCATACGTTGTGGAAGCATGGCAACCTCCTCCCGAGTCATTTGGAAGAACCTGAAGTTATTATACAATTGGGAGGTATGCTTAGACAAGCTGCATACTGACTAAAAGGTCGATTTGCCCTAAACCTGATCGAGCCTGTCGTATTGGTAGTCAGCAATATTCGTTATTATGAACCAGTGCTTTGTCACTCGGAAAACCGTGATATAACAGCACTGCTATTCAAACTCTACAGGTGTTAATAATTAATGATTCCGGGTGATTCCAATTTTTTTTCTGCTCTTCAAGATTTCACTGATGCCCGCCGGAAAGCCTCCATCCAGGAGATTCTGGCACGGCTGGCCGGCAGGTCAAGTGAGTTGCTCTCCTATGATGAAGTGGTGGAGAAACTCAAGCTGAATGTACGTACCGAGGCGGGTGTATATGATATTCCACTCAAAGCCATTATCGGGAGTGTGGGCCGTTATAATGAATTCAATCGCGACTTCTTACCATTGAAAAACGACGATCAGCAAAGGTGGGCGCGCGTCAAAACGGCAGTTGACAATCCGTTGAGCGTCGGCCTGCCGCCAATCGATGTCTACAAGGTGGGTGAAGCATATTTTGTTCTGGATGGAAACCACCGTGTCTCCGTAGCACGCCAGGAAGGTTTTGAATTTATTGAGGCACATGTCATCGATGTTAAGACGGATATTCCCATAACCCCTGACACTCAACCGGATGATTTGATCATTAAGGCTGAGTACGCCAACTTCCTGGCCCAAACCGAGCTCGCTCGTCTGCGCCCGGGCGTGGATTTGAGCGTGTCCGTACCTGGTCAATACGACAAATTATTGGAGCACATCCAGGTGCATCGTTATTTTATGGGCATCGACTTCCAGCATGACATTTCATATCCGGAAGCGGTCGTGCATTGGTATGATGAAGTTTACACGACCACCACCGAACCGGTTCGTGAGCGCGGATTGTTGCGCTGGTTCCCCGGTCGTACCGAGACGGACATGTACTTGTGGGTTTCGGCCTACCGGGCGAATTTGGAGAATGAACTTGGCTGGTCCATTCGACCCGAGGCGGCAGCAGAGAAACTGGCAACCCAGGAAAACCCAAGCAGCGACCTCTCCGAAACCGGGAGTTGGCGAACCGCGAAAATGTTCGCTCGCTATACTGACCGCCTATTTGTGGATATCCTGGTGCCACTCACCGGGATGGATGAGAACTGGCCGGCGTTTGACCAGGCTATCCTGGTTGCCCAGAAAGAAAACTCCACTTTATACGGCTTGCACATAATTCCACGCGGTCTCAAGGTGGAAAAGAGTGAAACTGAGGCGATACGAGCTCGTTTCCAGCAGCGCTGCCAGGAAGCCAACCTGCCGGGCAGTTTGATGGTGGAGAAGGGGAACATTTCCCGCCAGGTCTCTGAACGCGCTTTGTTGACCGATTTGGTAGTATTGAATGTCTCGCATCCCCCGCCGCCCGGACTCTCCAGCCTGCATTCCGGACTGCGTTCGATCATCTGGCAAACAGCGCGCCCCATCCTGACCGTTCCAGGAAAAGTCAGTCCCATGGACAATGCACTACTTGCGTTTGATGGAAGCGCCAAATCCAAGGAGGCACTTTTTGTAGCCACTTACCTGGCCGAGAAGTGGCATACGAAGCTAACCGTTCTAACCATCGCCGGCGAGGATTCCCATTCCGTGCAGGAGTATGCGCAGTCCTATCTTGATTTACACGAAATCAAGGCTGACTATAGGTTAAAAAGTGGATCGTTCAATATCTTTTTGGATACCATCCAGGAATGCCAGATCAACCTGGTCGTGGTTGGCAGTTATAGCGGTACTGCCTTGAAGCAGGTCATTTCAGACAGCGCGGTCAATTTCCTGTTGCGGAAGGCCGATTGTTCGCTATTGATCTGCCATTAAACCATTCCCTTACCTTTGAAAGATTCGGATCAAATGCAAAAAAAACGCTGGCAAATTGCCCAACCACTGACACCCCAAGCCAATGAAGCTTTGGCGGCATTTTCTCCTGTTCTTCGACAGGTACTTTTCAATCGCGGGTATGCCACCGATGTTGAAGCGCGTGCTTTCCTGAGGGCTGAAACAAATCTGAATACAGATCCCTTCCAAATGACGGGTATGGATCAAGCCATTGCCCGCATCCGGCGCGCCATCGATCAGGGCGAGAAGATCGCAATCTATGGAGATTATGATGTAGACGGTGTGACTGCGACTGCTTTACTCGTGCAGTCAATCCGGAGCCTGGGTGGTAATGTGAAGCAGAAAATCCCCAACCGGTTCGACGAAGGTTATGGACTTAACCCCGAAGCGCTGGACTCGCTCAAGGCCGAGGGTGTCGGGTTGGTAATTACCGTGGATTGCGGCATCCGTTCCCCAGACGAAGCTGCCCATGCGCAATCAATCGGGCTGGATTTAATCATCTCCGACCATCACCAACCCGCAGAGGGGGTTTTGCCTGTTGCACTGGCAGTTATCAATCCCAAACAAGCCGGTGACCGGTATCCGGATAAAGACCTGGCCGGAGTGGGCGTCGCTTATAAGATTACCCAGGCGTTATTTGCCTCTGTGGAAAGAAAAGATACGGATATTCAACTGGAGGATTTCCTTGATCTGGTCGCGCTGGGTACAGTGGCAGACCTGGCGCCTTTAATTGGCGAAAACCGTGTCCTGGTGCGAAAAGGCCTGCAGAAAATTCGGGAGACGAAACGCCAGGGACTGTTTTCCCTGGCTGCGGTTGCTGATCTTTCTCTGCCGCGTACCACTGCGACCAGCATCGGTTTTATGCTCGGCCCGCGATTGAATGCCGCCGGCCGGTTGGAATTTGCCGAGGCGGCCTTTGAACTACTCACAACTAATAACGTGCAACGAGCGGGAGAATTAGCCCAACAGCTGAATATCCAGAACCGCCTGCGCCAGGAGCTGACCAGAAAGATCCAACAAGAAGCTGAGACCATGGTCCTGTCTGATGACCCAGGCGTCAGCCTGCTCTTCGCCGTACACCCTGAATTCAATTCGGGAGTGGTTGGGCTGGCAGCGGCACGCCTGGTGGAGACCTATTATCGGCCAGCCGTGGTCGGCCAGGTTCTCGATAGCACCACGCGCTGCTCTTGTCGTTCAATCCCCGAATTCCACATTACCCAAGCACTCGACCTGTGCCAGGACCTACTTATCCGGCATGGGGGACATGCCGCAGCAGCCGGTTTCTCAGTGAGTAATGAAAACTTGTATGCGCTTAAGGAGAGGTTGCAGAAGATTGCACTGGAACAATTAGGGGGGATGGATCTGCGCCAGACGCTGAATGCGGACGCTGAAGTGGCTTTGTCGGATTTACGAACAGAGCTACTTAAGCACCTGGAATATCTCCAGCCTACCGGTTATGGCAACCCGGAAGCGGTTTTCGTTACCCGGAATGTGCGCGTTACCAGTGTCCGCTCGGTTGGTTCAGAAGGCAAACACTTAAAACTTGTTGTTACAGATGGTCATGTCACGTTTGATGCAATCGGATTCCGTTTAGGCCATCTCCAACCCGAGCTTCCTACTAAAGTAGATCTGATTTACACCTTTGAGACCAATGAATATAACGGGCGTATTTCGCTCCAGCTTAACTTGAAAGATGTAAAAGCCTCAGGAACTCCCGATTGATTGCAAAACGCCTCTCTTGCAAGATGGGGAGGTATGCGCTATTCAAAGAGTTAATCTACAAACCTGTATTTGAATAATGCCCAGATGGCTGTAAAAGCATCCTTCATTTTGATTTTCTTGCCGTCTGCATAGCTGCGTGGATTGAATGAAATCGGTACTTCATAAATGCATGCTTTGTGCTTCAATATTTTGGCGGTAAATTCGGGCTCGAAATCGAAGCGATTGGCCCGCAATACAATTCCCCGCAATACTTCACGACGAAAAACTTTATAACCGGTCTCCATATCACTCAAGATGGTGTTGTAAAGTAGATTTGTGGCAAATGTGAGCATTTTGTTGGCGATCATATGCCAAAACATTACCGCCCGTCGTGGTCCGCCCAGGAAGCGTGAACCGTAAACCACATCTGCCACGCCCTCCTGGATTGGCTTGAGTAATACAGGATAATCACGCGGATCATATTCCAGGTCGGCATCCTGGATAAGAATTACGTCGCCGGTCGCAGCGGTAATACCGGTCCGAACAGCTGCGCCTTTTCCCTGGTTCACTTCATGAAGTATTACGCGGATGCCCTGGCGACCATCCAATGTAGCCAGCAAGTCGCGGGTACCATCCATTGAGCCGTCATCCACCAGGATGATTTCGTTGATCAGCCCGGTAGCCAAAACGCGATCAAGAATGGTCTGAATCGTCTTGACTTCGTTAAAAATAGGAATAATTACTGAAAGGTTCATAATCGAATTATATTCGAAATGCAGGGTGAAAAAGTCCGAATCCCAAATGTGAATAGTATAATTACTTCCGATCTCGGCATTACGAATTCATCTTTTTTCCCGGTGCGATTTGAGATACCTTCCAAGGGTTCTCATTTCAGTTGTTTTGATTTTGATCGAGATTCCATTGGAAATCGTCAGTTATTTATGTAGTGAAGGAGAATGATGCTGAAACCCTTAATCAATGCCATGGAACAGGCCATTTTGGAAGTCAAAAAATGGCCTGAAAAGACTGTTCAGATTTTCCACCACAATGATTCGGATGGGCTTAGTTCCGGCGCCATACTCACACGGGCTTTTGAAAGGCAGGGATATAAGGTACGGCGCTTTTGCCTGGAAAAGCCTTATCCGGCGGTATTAAAAAAGGTTTTCGAACAAGAGGGTGGCCTGATCGTTTTTGCCGATTTCGCTGGGAGAATCGCGCCGCTGATATCGGAATTAAACCAGGGGAGAAACCTGACACTGATCCTGGACCACCACGTAGCTGAAGCTTCGACTGATGCGAGAGTTCTCAACCTTGACCCGGATTTATTTGGTTTGAAAGGGGATCGGGATATTTCCGCCTCAACAACCTGTTATCTATATGCAAAGACCATGGATCCAGTCAATTGCGACATGGCATATATCGCAGCCGTGGGAGCGGTGGGGGACGGTTTTTTTGTGGATGGCCGGTTAGTGAGCCAAAACCGCGAAGCTGCACTGGAAGCCGTAAAACAAGGCAAAATCGAGATCAGAGAAAATGAAACCGGGGAGCTATACCTGTTAAAAGGGTCAAATGGGGACATCCCCGTTATTGAATTCGGAGATTATCTGGATATATTGGGGGGTGTAGGTTATTACCAAAGAGGGCCGGACATGGGAGTTAAGGTCTGCCTTGAAGGAGTCTCACCAGAGTCAGACCGGATGGTGGATGAATTAAAGGCAATCAGGACGAGGATATTTAACGAAGAGATCGCAAGGCTTCAAGCCGGAGGTTTGCATCAAGCGCCGGACATCCAATGGTTTCACGTTGAAAAACGCCTGTTTCCGATGGGAGTAAAAATGATCGGGGCGTTCTGTGATGCAATCAAGGACACTAAATATATAGATCCGCAGAAATATATCGCAGGATTCCAGATCATCCCCAACGAAATCCCTGGCTTCGACACTATAGCGTTTAATGAAGTTAAGATTTCCATGCGAGTTTCACCTTATATGGAAGGAGAAATCAGGGCAGGAAGAGCAATGGGACTCAATATATTACTTCCTGAAGCAACGAACAGATTAGGAGGATTTTCTGATGCATGTCATAGCCTGACGGCCGCCACCACAGTGGCCATTGGCAAAGAAGAAAAACTGATCGCTGAAATGGAAAAAATTCTAAAAGGAGAATCGCATGGCTAGTGGAAAAGGTTTTGGAAAAACAATCCTAATAGGGGATCAATTTGTTCTGGAAGAAGTACCGGCAATTGTCTCGGCAATTTCATTTGAAACGGTGACAACGGTTGAAAAAACCAAAGGCGATGGGTGGGTCCTGGAAGATAACCGAATCGAGGTCCCTGGATATAAGGATAAGAAAAAGGAACAACAGGCGCGCTCAATTGACCGAATTCTTGAAGTAATGAATATTGACGTCAAAAAGAATCCAATCAAGATCACAGTTGGTGGAAGCTTATTGGCTGGAAGTGGGGTAGGAGCAAGCGCAGCCAGTTGCGTTTCGCTGGCGCGCGCATTGAATGAGGAATTCAATTTGGGTTATTCGATCGAGGAGATCAACCGGGTAGCCTGGCAGGGAGAATTTCCATACCATGGAATAGCGAGTGGAGTTGATAATACTGCCTCGACTTACGGCGGTCTTCTTCTTTTTTATCTTAAGAATAAGCAACAAAATTTCGAAAAGATACCAACCCCGAAATCCTTTTGAGATTGTATTGGCCAACAGCGGCATTACTGCAAATACTGCGCTCCTGGATATTTTTACCGAGCAGCAAAAGAAAGATAACCCGGATCTTTATTGGTTGCGTCTAAAGGCCATCACCAACCAGGCTTATGCAATGAAAAAAGTACTTGAAGCGGGCGACCTGGAAAACGTGGGAAGGATCATGTCGGAAAATCACAAAATCCTGGTGGAAATGGAAATGTCTCATGAAATTCTAGACCACCTGTGCAAGATGGCCCTCGAAAATGGGGCTTTAGGTGCGAAAGTCACCGGAGGAGGCAGGGGAGGTTACATGGTCGCTCTAACTCCTGGCTTAAAACTCCAGGATACGGTCGCATCCGCTTTCGAAAGGGATGGTTATAAGGTTATTCGCGCGACAATCGGCGGAATGCATTGAGCAATTTGACCACCCCAACACGTTTCTTTTCCGGCTATATCTTTGACCTTGACGGAACAGTCTACCTTGGAGACGCATTGCTCCCCACGGCAGGCGAAACCCTGGCGGCGCTGCGGAGCCGCGGCTTACGCACAATTTACATTTCCAACAACCCCACGCATGCGCGTGAAGAGTATGCAGCCAAGCTCACCCGTCTGGGTGTGCCGACCTCAGTTGACGACATTTTGAATTCAACGCTTGTAATGGTGGATTTTCTCAAGCGACGCATGCCAGGCGCCCGCCTGTTCGTTGTCGGGGAGGAACCGCTATGTGCTGAGTTACGGCGGGGTGGTTTCGAATTGACCGAGCAGGCGCACAACGTGGATGCAGTGATTGCCAGCTTCGACCGCACATTTGTTTACCGCAAGCTTCAGATCGCTTTTGACGCCATCCGGGCTGGGGCGCGTTTCTTTGCCACCAACCCGGACCGTTATTGCCCAGTGCCTTCAGGCGGGGAGCCAGACTGTGCGGCCATCATTGCCGCCATTGAGGCCTGTACCAACACACAGGTTGAGGCCGTGGTCGGAAAGCCCTCCCATTACATGATCGACGCCGCTTTGAATCTGGCGAACCTACCGGCAGGAGATTGCCTGATGACCGGCGACCGCCTGGAGACGGATGTGCTTATGGGCCTGCACGCAGGTATGTCCGCTGCACTGATGCTAACCGGCGCCACTTCTGAATCTGCCCTGGCAAACTCGCCCATCCGGCCGACTTACGTACTGCGCCAATTGAATGACCTGCTGCCAGCCTAACACTATCGAAAAGTTACTTCGCCAAGGACTATTAATAGTTTATACTCAAGCCAATCTTTCTATGTAATGGATCTGTTCCTGAGAGGATCCAGCCGGCCGATCTGTCTTATTATTCTGGATTGGCGCAGGTTGTAATTTATTGATTTTTCGCAGACCAGGGAGTTGACATATGATAAATACTGCCTCACAAAACCAGGGGACGCCTGCGGCCCAAGGCACACCTTTCTTCCCTCCACCGATAACCAAATTGGAAGATACCGGTCTATCTCTTTTGTGGCTCCAGGATCTGGCATTAAAAATATTTTACTATCAGGGCTACCTTAGCGGTTTTCGGGCAGCAGAAGAACTTGCCCTGCCTTTTGCTGGAATTGTAGATCAAATTCTTGAGTCGCTCAAGCGCGAAAAACTTATCGAGGTAAAATCCTCGCAAGTTGGCCTGGGCGAAGGTTCCTACATGTATGCCATTACCATCGCCGGGATGATGCGCGCCCGTGAAGCCCTGGACCGCAGTCAGTATGCCGGGCCTGCGCCCGTACCGATTGATGTATATAACGAATCCATCCGCCGGCAGAGTCGCGGACGGGTGGCGATAACCAGCCGAACAATGCGGCAGATCCTTTCCAACCTGGTATTATCCGAAACTACTTTTCAACGACTAGGCCCGGCGCTCAACTCCGGGACGTCCATCTTCCTTTATGGCCCTCCCGGCAATGGGAAAACCAGCGTTGCAAAGGCGTTTGGGAACCTGGTGCTGAGTCAGGTAATGTATATTCCATTTGCACTTTTTCTGGGTGGGCAAGTCATAAAATTGTACGATTCGGTAAACCATCAACGCGTCCCGATTGCGGATACTGCAACTAATGGGACCGGCGGCTTAAGAAGCGGTGGTCGGCGCGATCCACGCTGGGTCAAAATTCGCCGACCATTTATCATGGTTGGAGGCGAATTAACTCTGGCGGGCCTTGACCTCGTCTTTGACGATACAAACAAGTTTTACGAAGCACCTTTCCAGGTCAAAGCGAATGGTGGGATTCTCTTGATCGACGATTTTGGCAGGCAGCAAGTCCGGCCGCGTGACTTGCTGAACCGCTGGGTTGTCCCTCTTGAAAACCGGGTCGATTACCTGACCTTACACACTGGCCGCAAAATCGAAATCCCGTTCGATGTACTTGTGGTTTTTTCAACAAACCTGCCGCCACGCGACCTGGTGGATGAAGCCTTCCTGCGCCGGTTGCGGCACAAGATCGAAATAACTGATCCTTCTTACGAGGATTATCGCGAAATCTTCAAGCGAGTTTCCCAGCAGAAAGGCGTCCCATACAGCGACCAGGCGCTAGCTTACCTGCTCCAGGAGTACTATATCAAACGGAATCGTAAATTGCGCGCTTCTCACCCGCGTGATTTGTGTGACCAGATGCTCGATATTGCCCGCTATCTGGCCATAGAACCAGCCATGAACAAAGATATGATTGATCGTTCTGCGCAGGCCTACTTTGTTGATATTTAATTATGTGGATTGATTTACCTTGCCCAATCGTGATCGCGCATCGTGGTGACAAAACCCATGCTCCGGAGAACACGTTGGCAGCCTTTAAATCGGCAATCGATATCGGTGCAGATGCCATTGAATTCGATGTGAAATTATCTTCGGATGGACAAATTATTGTTCATCATGATCGAATGGTTGACCGCACTACGAATGGGACAGGCAAAATATCCGAACATTCCTTTGCAGCGTTGCGAGATCTTGATGCTGGAACCTGGTTTTCTGAGAAGTTCCGTGGTGAACATATTCCAACTCTGGATGAAGTCTTCGAAACAGCAGGCAAGCAGCTACATATAGACGTCGAACTGACCAACTATTCCACTCCCGCAGATGACCTGGTATCGAAGGTGGTTGAAAAAGTCAGGAAACACGGATTGCAGGACCGAATGCTATTTTCCTCTTTTTTCCCTCGCAATTTGAGAAAAGCCCGCTTGCTTTTACCTGAAGTCCCGCAAGGACTCCTGACGATGAAGAACTGGTTGGGATTCTGGGGACGGAACTACGGTTGGCGAGGTGATTATTTCGCTCTGCATCCACACTTCACGAATGTTAATCCCGGACTGGTTGATCGCGTTCATGCCGGTGGTAAGCGTGTTCATGTCTGGACGGTTAATGCTGAGCAGGATCTAAAACGCATGATTGGCCTTGGAGTAGATGCCATTTTCACCGACGACCCGGAGCTGGCACTGCGCCTGCTGGGAAGAAGCTCGTGATTCCTTCCGGGCGATTTCGCAACCATAATTTGGCATGAAGACTCGATTATTCGTATCCCTGCTTCTATTGGTATCGCTGTTGTTCTCCATCAGCCCGGCGAGCTACGTTCGCGCCTCAGGCTCTAATCAAAACAGTTCGGCATCTGCAGATGCGCAAATATTGCTTGGAAAGATGACACCTGAGGAAAGGGTCGGGCAGTTGTTCCTGGTGGCATTTACCGGTTCAACAATTAACGAGAAATCCCAAATCTATGATTTGATCACGAGATATCATATCGGGGGGGTGGTATTACTGGCCGGAAATGACAATTTTGCAGCTGCACCGGATACGGTGAAATCTGCCTACCAGTTGATCGCACAGTTGCAAGGTGCCGAAGAAAAGGCTTCGGTAATTCAGCCTGCCACGCCGGATACCAGTACGCCCACGCCTTTGCCAGTTCCTACGGCTGTTCCTGCAAATTACATCCCACTTTTTATTGGTGTTTCCCAGGATGGGGATGGCTATCCAAATGACCAGATCCTAAACGGTCTTACACCTCTTCCCGATTTAATGGCTTTGGGTGCCACCTGGGACACATCTCTGGCTGAAAAAGTCGGTGTAGTGGCGGGCCAAGAGCTTTCAAGCATCGGTTTTAATTTATACTTTGGCCCATCATTGGATGTACTCGAATCACCTGAAGCCACTTTATCGAACGGTTTGGACGCGAATGTGTTTGGCGGCGATCCTTATTGGGTGGGGGCGATGGGAAGTGCATATATCTCCGGTCTTCATAATGGTTCCAACGGGCGAATGGCGGTAATTGCCGACCATTTTCCTGGTCGCGGGAGCGCCGATCGCCCTGCAGGGGAGGAACCGGCTACGGTGCGTAAGTCCCTGGAACAGTTGAAACAAATTGAACTGGCGCCTTTTTTTGCCGTAACAGGCAATGCCCAGACTCCGCCGAGCATCGCGGATGGTTTGCTGGTCTCTCATATCCGCTATCAAGGTTTTCAAGGCAATATTCGTTCGACAACACGTCCGGTCAGTTTTGATCCTCAGGCTCTCTCCCAAATCCTGTCACTACCTGCCTTTGCCTCCTGGCGCACAGCCGGCGGCTTGATGATCAGCGACGACCTCGGGAGCCAGACAGTCCGGCTCTTCTATGATCCGGGCGGCCAATCATTCCAGGCCCGTTTGGTAGCATTGGACGCCTTTTTAGCAGGTAATGATCTGCTAAACATGGGAAATATAGTTTCAAGCGACGTCAAGGATAATTATTCATCGGTGATCCAAACGATGGATTTCTTTACACAAAAATATCTTGCAAATTCGGCTTTTGCGAAACGCGTGGATGATGCAGATTTACGCATTTTAACCACAAAATATCGGGTTTACGGAGATTTCGCTTCTACCACGGTAATCCCACCGGAAAGCGGGTTAGCGAATTTGGGGAAATCGGATGCGATCACTGTAGAAGTTGCACGACAAGCCGCAACTCTCGTCAGCCCGGATAAGCTGGATTTGGAAACGGTGCTTCCAACTGCACCATTAGTAAATGATCATATCGTTTTTCTAACCGACACACGCAATGGCAACCAATGCAGCACTTGTGGTGATCAGCCCATGCTGGCGAATGATGCATTGCAGAATGCGATCTTCCGACTTTACGGGTCACAGGCGGGTGGACAGGTGATTGCCGGACGGCTTATTTCTTACTCGTTCAATTCATTAGCGGGGATTCTTTCAGGCGGTTTAGGGAATAAAGAGCTCGAAGATTCCTTGAACCAATCGAATTGGGTAATTATCAATATGCTCAATGCCGAGCCGGGACAACCGCAGACGACACTCTTGCACCGTTTCCTGACCGAACGCCAGGATTTGCTACGTAATAAGCACATTGTCGTTTTTGCTTTCAACGCCCCCTTTTTCCTGGATGCCACAGACATCTCCAAGGTGACCGCTTATTATTGTTTATATAGTAAATCTGCGCCATTCGTGGAAGTGGCTGCAAGATTGCTTTTCCGAGAACTTTCTCCGGTCGGAACTTTGCCGGTCTCCGTGGCGGGTATTAATTATGATTTACTCTCTGCCACCTCTCCCGACCCATCCCAGGTGATCGATCTTTCACTGGATTTACCACTCGTGCCAACTCCCTCAGCCGGAAGCGTATCAACTGTTCAACCTACCTCTACACCCTCTTTGCGTGTGGGCGACACACTTTCGGTACGGACGGGTATCATTGTTGACCATAACGGACACCAGGTCCCTGACGGAACCGGAGTGCAATTCAATGTTTCAGTAAATGGAACCGGTGGAGTTGTGCAGCAAATCAACTCGGTCACGACCCAAGGCGTCGCGAGAGCATCGTTCAATATCGACAGGCCTGGCCTGCTCTCGATCAGTGCCAGTAGCGATCCGGCAAATACCTCACTTGTTTTACAATTGAATGTCACCAGCCAGGGGTCCAGTGTAACGGTAGTCACACCCACACCCATCCCGGAATTTACGCCGACGCCAACTGAAATTCCATCCACTCCCACTCCCACGCCAACCCCTTCATCGCCTGTTGCGCAAGGCTACCCCGGCTTTGCTGGCTGGCTGGCAACGGTACTTATCCTGTGTGCTTCCGGATTCCTTGCTTACTGGCTGGGTGATAAGCTCGCAGCGACACGCTGGGGGATGCGCTGGGCGATGTGTGTTGTACTGGGTGGCTTGCTGACCTACACCTACCTTGCCATACGCATGCCAGGAGCGGCAGCCTATCTGCACAGAAGCGGTTGGTCTGGAATGTTGGGGGTGGTTCTGATTGGTGTCGCGCTTGGTTTTGGCGGCGCCTATGCCTGGTTTAGAATGTCTAGGGGATCAAGGAAGCCACCAGGCTGATCAGTAGCAGCCCAACGGATGCCCATATAAGCACCTGTTCTGGTTTTCCCATAACAAAATCACGAACGGGGTTCTTCGGGCGAATTTGAACAAGCGGCCGGACGGGTAATTCACGTGTCCCTATCAGGAACTGGCGCAATTCCTCGACTGAACCCGGGCGGTCGTCCGGATGCAGTTCCATTGCCCACAAGATGGCGCGTTCCGTGCGAGGACTGATGGCGGGATTGAGTTCCCGAGGATGCGGTAAACTTTCCGGATGAAGGAAACGTTGGCGGGCATCTGCGGGGGGAGTATTGGTTAATAAATGGTACAGTGTACAGCCATAAGCGTAAATATCACTGCGAATATCCGTATGTAATCCATCACCGCCATATTGTTCCAATGGAGTGTAGAGCGCAGTGCCGCGTCCTTGAATGACGGTAATGGTCATCTCATCCGGTACGAGTGCTTTAACCAGACCAAAGTCCACCAGCTTGAGCATACCATTGGGGGTGATCTTTAGATTGGAAGGCTTTACATCGCGGTGGACGAGTGGGGGAGTTTGCCCGTGCAAGTAGGTGAGGGCGTCTGCCAGTTGGTTGGCCCAACTAAGTACGTTTTCCTCACTAAGAAAAGTGTTGTTCTGTTTGGCATCCAGCATGATTGTGCGCAGGTCTTTACCAGGGATGTAGTCCATTACCAGGTAATCGCGCGGGCCAACCGAGAAGAAATCCGAGACTTTGGGCAGATTGGGATGGTCCAGCCGCGCCAATACCGTTGCCTCATGCAAGAACTGCTGCCGGGCTTCCTTGAGTAGTTTTATTGGCACCGTACGGTCGTGTTCGACTTCTTTGAGAGCGCAAAGACGACCTTCCAAACGGAGGTCATCAGCAAGGTAGATATTGCCCATGCCTCCCTGGCCGATGCGCTCATGGATGCGATAACGGCCGCGCAGCACATCTTCGGGTTTAAGCGCGACAGGCATATTGATCCAATTTGCAGTGAACGAAAAAAGCAGAACGTGGCTGGCTGGGAGTTCGGCGTATTTAGCCAGCGTTGCGAATCCGTTCATTCTTTGTTATATTATAAGCGTCTTTTGTCCTCATGCTGTATAATTCATTTGGAGAGGATTGAGTAAACATGGAAGGGAATCTATCAGAGTCGCCTTTGTTGATCGCACAAAACGGCCCTCTAAAGGGCCAGCGTTGGACGTTAAACAAGCCGCTTCTGGTCGGAAGGGAAACGACTTGTGAAATTGTAGTCGCTGACCGGATGGTTTCACGCTTCCATGCCCGGATTACCCCAACACCTGAAGGGATGCTGCTGGAAGATCTGGATAGCAAGAATGGAACGCATTGCAATGGCAACCCTGTGGTAGGCCAGGTGATGCTAAAAGACGGCGATACTGTGCAAATTGCTCTTGCCCAACAGTTCCTGTTCCTTACGTCGGATGCGACCGTCCCATTAAGCGACGCTGAAGCTAATCCCGGACGCTTACGGCTGGATATGCGTTCACGTCGTGTGTGGGTGGATGATCGCCTGATCGATCCGCCGCTTTCTGCCCTGCAATTTCACGTACTACGAGTGTTATCCGAGAACCAGGGTCAGGTTGTAGATCGGCATCAATTGGTGGCGGACGCCTGGGGTGAGGAGCAAGCTGTCGGCGTGTCGGACCAGGCATTGGATGCTCTCCTGCGCCGCCTGCGCGACCGGATTGCCGCTATTGATCCCGCGCACCCTTATATTATTACTGTTCGTGGACACGGCATCCGTTTGGAGAATCCGCCGGCGGAATAGAAGGAAGGAAAAACAAAAAATTCCCCGCCAGGTTTATCATTCTGGCGGGGATGAATTTTAATTCATGCTCTTCTTCATTGAAAATCTCAGGACAGCTTTATATAAAGCTCGCAATTTATCGATGGTTTGTGCCTCTTCGCCCTGAGGATTGGGGCCAGCCTGCTCTTCACTTCGCCCCAGGATGTTAACTATGATGGAGCTTAGTTCTGGGGTTATCTCATCAGCATGTTGTTCGAGCATTTTATTCAAGGCTGCCTCGTCAGGCGCCTCCAGAAATTCTTCCAACAGAGCCAGTTCTGGAGGCGGGGCGCTGGCTTGCTGTAATACATTGACGATTTGCTGAAGCTTGGGCATCCGTTCCGCATCATTCTTCTGGTTGGCTTCCTGGAGGGCATCGTTCAGCACCTGAACGAAAGAATCGTTTATTTCCTGTATGTGATTGGAAGTGGCTTGTTGGATGTTATCCGCCGCCAGGATAGTGTTCAGAAGTTCAGTGGCGCGCTTAAATTCACTTGCGGTGCGCTGGTCGAACAATTGAGTAATCTGCAACAGCTTTTCACGCAAGGTTTCCAGTTTTTTGCGTTCATCGCCCTTATTTTTCTCGATCCTGCCGGTCAGAGATTGAAAGAATGTGTAATCCAGACCAGGGCGGGTCATACTGACCAGAGCATTCAGACGGTCATCATTGGGAGCCTCGATCATGATGTTCAGCAGCTTTTCACGGTCGAGACCCTTCCCAGCGGCCTGCAAGGTTTTGATCGCCTCCTGCACCTCGTTGGCCTGATCAGCAATTTTGCGCCCATACTCCGTCTCGGCCAGAAGTTGATTCTGGATGGCATCCATTTGGGCAATATATGGTTCCTGTCCGCTGGTTGTTGCGCCTTCCATCAGGCGGTTGAAAATCGAGAAAAACTCGGCGTCCAGCAGAAGTGCTTCCTGCTTAATAATTTCTGATCGTGCTTCGGGAGTTGTAGCTCCTAGCAGGCGCTCTACCAGGGTAACGCGCTTCTTTTGGGATTGGATCATTTCGGGAGTGATTCCGTCCGCTCCAAGAATGCGTTCGACAAGACTTTGGTAGGTTAGAAAACTCTGCGGTCGTAAAAGATAAGCTTTACGTTTTTCGGGCGGCAGGCGGTTGGTAACCTGGGTGATGAGTGGTCCGACCATCTTTTCCTGATCATTGACCGCCATACCCAACTCAGGCGGGAAGTAGGTGAGCAGCAGTTCTTTATCGGCGTCATGGTAAACGATGGGAGTTGCCAATGGGCCGTTATAGCCGCAATTCTGACAGACGGCATAGTTGGAAACACCACCCAGTAAGCGCTGTTTGGCACCAGGGTCGGATGTGATGTCAAAGAGTTGTTCAATCTGGGCAACAACCGGTTGACGGCAACGCGGGCACGAGATTTGAGTTTTTTGAGGGGGCATCGCTGATTTCCGATTTCTTATTGCAGATTATTGACTAAAATTTAGTTTGATAACCGGCCTATTTTACTTCAAAAAATGATTAATAATGGAAGTGTTGACGAATGGATCTGTTTCCGTAAGGCTTTGTTACTTATTTATTTTCTCGGCAGTGAGAAGCAGATATAAGCGCCTGAATTCGGATGTGGATCCACCCAGATCCGGCCGCCGTGTGCTTCGACAATCGCCTTGGCCAGATACAATCCCAAGCCGGCTCCCTTCGTTTTGCGGACGGCCTTGTCGGAGCGATAGAAGCGGTCAAACACGTACGGGATATCGCCAGGATCTATGCCTGGACCGTGGTCGCTGACACACACGATGACTTGCTCCGGCCGGACCTGACCGCTGATGCATATCTCGCCGCCCGGAGAATACTTGATCGCATTTGAGACCAGGTTGGTGATGACCTGTGAAATACGGTCTTCATCTGCCAGGATGATCGGGAATTTTTCCGGGAAATCCACTACGATCGTGTGCTTTTCAGTCTGTGTCCGGAAACGCTCTGCCAGGCGTTTGGCCAGAGTAGGAAGAGAGATATCTGACAGGTTGGGTGTCAGGCCGCCTGCCTGCAGACGAGAAGCATCCAACAGATCTTCGATCATGGATGCCAGGTGGTCGGCTTCTTCCTCGATCACAGCCAGACTATCGCGGACGATGTTTTTGTCCCATTTTGCATCTTCACGCCGCAATGTGCTGACATAACCCTTTATCAGGGCAACCGGAGTCTTGAGTTCATGGCTGACAATGGAGACGAAGGTATTCTTGATTTCTTCGGCAGTCCTGAATTTGGTGATGTCGCGCACGGTAACAATAACATTCCGCAGGGTACCATCCGCAGCCAGTAGTGGGGCATAAGTAATGCCGATCGGCAGATTGGGCGGTTCCGGACGTGCCAAGTCGCCCTCCACATACAAGTAGGCATTGGATGTCAGAGGCCAGCCACCGGTCTCAGCTTCTTCGAGAGTCAGGCCTTCCGGACGGCGCGCCCAACGGATGATCTCGGAGTGGGCTTTGGTCTGAATTTCAACGCGCGGACGGCCGTACAGTCGTTCAAAGGCGATATTGCAGCGTTCGATGGTACGGTCGGCATTCAGAATAAGGATGCCATCCGCAGCAGAATCAAGCAGCGCATCCAAACGCTGCTTTTCATAACTGACCTGACCGTAGAGGCGCGCATTGAAGACGGCAATGGCTGCCTGGTCGGCGAATGACTGCAAAAGTAGCTTGTCATTGGCTGAAAATAAGTCGGGATAACTGCGAAAGATAAATATGACGCCGATCACATCTCCATGGGTTGCAAGCGGGATACCGACGCCGTTCAATAAGCCCATGCTGGCCGTGTAAGTCAGATCCTTTAGCATCCGGTTAAGTTCAATCAGGTTGAGTTCAGCGGCTTTTTCTTCTGCCAGGAGCGGTTCGAGGTAACTTAGGAAAGCTGCCGGGATACCATGCGCCGCCACCACCCGCCAGCCGCTGCTCTCTTTAAGGGCAATGATCCCAGCCTGACCCGCCAGCATCTCGATGGAGATGCGCAGGATGCGCGCGAGCAGTTTATCCAGGTCCAGTTCCTGGGTCAGGGCACGCGCAATTTCAAGCAGGTAATCGCGTTGGCGCACGCGGAAATCGGGGAGCATAGGAAGATTTAAGGATTTCGAATTAAGGTTTAAAATCGTTTAGATTTTATCACCTTGATCAGGCTGGCGTGTAAGATTTATGTTTTAGGTGTGATGGAATCGTATATAAAAATTCACCCCAACTTTTTAAATAGTCTGGGGTGAATTTCTTTCCCGTTTTTTTGGTGGAAGTCTCCTATTTGCCTTCTTTTTCAGCCAGCGTGATGGCTTCCTCGAAGATTTTTAGTCCTTCGTCTACTTCCGTTTGGGATATGCTCAAAGGCGGGGCGACACGAATGACACTCTTGCCGCACGAAAGCAGGATCAAGCCGCGTTCGAAGGCCAGTTCGACTACGCGGTTGCAGAGGGTTTCATCCGGGGCCTTCGTCTTGCGATCTTTGACAAATTCAACACCAATCATCAGACCGATACCGCGTACTTCACCGATGGAGGGGTGGCGTGCCATGATTTCGTGCAAAGCATCCTGTGCGTACTGGCCGACTGTGGCGGCATTTTCCAGGTATTCATTTTCAATCAGATCAATGGTTGCGATAGCAGCCGCACAGGCCAGTGGGTTGCCCCCAAAAGTGTTGCCGTGTGAGCCGCGTGGCCAATCCATCACGGATTTACGGGCAAGGCAGGCGCCCATGGGCATCCCGGAGGCAATGCCCTTTGCAATAGTAATAATGTCCGGTTCCACATCGAAATGTTCCATGGCCCACCATTTTCCGGTGCGGCCCATTCCGCATTGCACCTCATCAGCAATCAGCAGGATTTTATGTTTGTCGCAAAGTTCGCGCAGGGCGGGATAGAAACCCGCAGGTGGAACGATATACCCGCCTTCGCCCTGGATGGTCTCCACCAGAATGCCAGCCACCTCATCTGGTGGCAGGATGTGTCCGAGAATTTCTGATTCGATATAGCGGACAACCGTTTCACCGTAATCCTCGCCCGTCTGGCGCTCCAGGACGGGCCGGTAGGGGTTGGGGAACGGGGCATGCACGACGCCGTTCATCAACGGATAGAAGCCGCGGTGATAGGTGGGCTTGCTGGCAGTAAACGTTACGGCCCCCATTGTCCGCCCATGAAACGCACCGGTAAAACCGATGAAATTGGTCCGTCCGGTATGATAGCGGGCCAGTTTGATGGCGGTTTCGACAGCTTCGGTACCAGAGTTGCACATAAATGAGGCTGCAGCTTCTTCAAATGGGGCGATCTCATTCAATTTTTCCCCCAACTCGATCCATTGTTCATGATAGAAGTCAGAAGAAATGTGGATAAATTTCGCGGCTTGATCTTGGATTGCTTTGACCACCTTCGGATGGCTGTGGCCGGTGGATGTGACTGCGATCCCGGCAGCAAAATCGAGAAAACGATTGCCGTCCACATCCCAGACCTCAGTGCCAAGCCCGTGGTCCATGACAAACGGCACCCCGCGCGGATATGACGGGGAGATGACGGCCGAATCGCGCTTGATCAGCGCTCTGGCCTTTGGCCCTGGTAATTTCATCGGTTCCATAAGAATTCTCCTTGCGCGAGGGATGCTATTTTTTAGAAAGTTTGATATGAGCCTGTGCCAGAGATCCGAGCAGGCCGGCATCATCGCCTAGTTTGGCGGTTGTGAATTCCAGCCCGTCCAAATAGGCTTTATCCATCACATGACGACGCATAGAATCCTTAATCGGGTCGAGTAATAAGGCTCCGCTAAAGGATACGCCGCCGCCCAGAATGACAATGGAAGGATTGAACATATGCAGGAAATCCGCCGTAGCCTGACCGATGAATTCCCCGGCGCGGACGAAGGCTTCCCTGGCTAACTCATCCCCCTGTTGGGCGGCCTCGGATATCTGCCGGGCGGTTAAAGGCCCGCAACCAAGGCTGGATTTTCGCCCAGCAGCGATCTGTTCACATACATACTTTGCGATGGCCGGACCGGAAGCCACCGCCTCCAAATGGCCATGCACACCGCACGAACAAACCGGTCCATCCGGTAACACGGTGATATGTCCCAACTCAGTCGCCATGCCCCGGAAACCTTCAATCAGTTTATCGCCGCAAATCACCCCACCACCGATGCCGGTGCTGATGGTGAGATAAACAATGTCATGATGGCCTTTCCCGGCTCCATAGAGCCATTCACCTAAAACAGCCAGGTTGGCGTCGTTCCCTAAATACGCCGGAACATTATATTTCTTTGATAACAATTCGGCCAACGGATAATTCTTCCAGGCGGGAATGTTGGGGGTTTCGATGATGATACCTGTATAAGGATTAAGCGGACCGGGAACAGCCGCACAGATGATATCGACTGGCTCATCCGGCCAGACCGAATCAATCAGTGCGGTTAGCCGGTCCAATACACCGTCTTCCAAACCACGCGAAGGCACACGCTGGATTTTAATCGGGGTGGTACTGTTTTGTGGATAAACGGCCACTCTTAATTGGGTACCGCCGATATCAATGGCAATGATTGCACTCATAGAACTTACTCCTGGCGCAAATCTCTAAACGGCCTCAACGAAAGGAACTATAAATAACAATAGCTGGATCCTGTTTTTTTCTCAAGAACCGTCCAAAATTATAACATGGCAAATCTACAGGCTGGTTGGTGCTACGACCAGTATCTTGGTTGAAAAGCTTTCACAATCGAACCATCACTTACCGGCACGTTCAAGCCGGTCTTTTACATCGTCCGCGAATCTTTGTATACACCCCTGGACATATTCGGTGACATCTCTGCTCGTGTCGGTTATTAACGGGCTTAGATCCATTGCATAGGAAAGACCCAGAGCAAGGTCAACTCCGTGTGATGCAAAATAGGTGGCATTGGCACGCCGGCGTCCCATGCTGGCCAGGTCGTAGCGTTTACCTCCAGAAATCTGAGAATCAAATACACCCAGCAGGGCTGCCTGGAGGTTCTCATGTTTGGTCAGGTTAAAGGCGACTTTGTCATCATCCATCATCCAGTCCAGGTCACGCCAGACCTCACAGCCAAACAGTTTCTCAGGCCGTACTGATTCTGGCAGGCTGCGGATGGCGCTGATGACCCGGCAGGCTACGGCTACATGTGTATCGTGTTTGTCGGCCAGGTTATGAGTATAGACAAATTTTGGGCTGGCTATTTTTATCAAAGTGGCGAGATCAGCTACCGGCTCCGTTTTCGAAGCATCCTTAATGGTCTTACTGGGATAGTCAAGCAGCACCTGGGCAGCATATTCACCCAGGATGGCAGCTTTTTTCTGCTCTTTGAACCGGACGAGACGCATTTCTTCATCGGTATATTCTTTGTACAGGTCGTCGCGCGGGCTTCCGCGCCCATCCGTGACAACCACACCGGTAAACCAAAGTTTATTTTGCTGGAAACAATCCAGGATTGGGCCGGCGGCCATGATCTCGATATCATCTTGATGCGCTGAGATGCACATGTGGGTGGTACGGGCGAGTGCCTCTTCGACCTGCAGTCCATCCGGGATGAATATTTCAGCTGTAGGTAGGTGGAATTTCATAAATAACTCCTTTTTATCTTCTTAGCGCAGGGAGGCTGGCAGCCGCAATGGATTGCCCTACCCGGCGGCTTTTTTCATCGGGGAGTTGAACGTTGACCCTGTTCGCCAGGTCCGGAAATTCGGATCTCAACACTTGGTTCGCACCGTCCAGGATCATATCTCCACCGCGCCCGGATGTGCAGCGGCCTAGAATCAACACGTGTTTGATGTTGTAGAAATCTGCGTATTGGGCCAGCCCATATCCGAGGTAGATGCCCATGCATTGCCAAATCTGGATAGCGCCGGGATGCCCGGCTTCTAATTTTTCCTGGACGAATTTTAGCTTATCGGCATCTGTAATCCCATCCGGGATAGCGATGCCAGCCTTGGGTGCCAGCCGGAAGACGCACTGCTGGGAGAAATACAATGAACCCACGCCAATATCCCCGGACCATTCGTCTGCAGGAGCGGAAGGACTGAAATCAACCGGAGCGAACGCCATTTCATTCAACCAACCGAGGATATGACCGTTTGCGTCCACGTAGCCAGTCGCCTCGCTGGAGCCCATGGCGATGCCCAGGATGGCATTATCTTCAAGAGACATGGAGCCTGCCAGGGCGGTCACATCCCCATCGTTGATGACTTCCAGCGGAACGCCCAGCTCATCACGGATACGCAGGAACATATTCTTGATCTCACCATAGCGTTCCTGCGGAATGGCACGGAAGAGGGATGCAACCATGGGACGGTTGTCAATATAAATCCCGGCCGAACTTCCCCCAATGGCATCCACGCGTGGTAGCTTGGATGCGGCGGTTTTAAGTGCTGTCATCACTTCACGGAAATGGTATTCGGGGTCGGAATTTTTGCGGGGTTCCCAGATGACTTCTTCACTAAAGATAGGCTGTCCATCCACCACCGCGCTTACTTTACGGTCGGACGCACCCAGGTCGAATCCGATGCGGCATCCATCCAGATGGCGTCCCAGTTCTTTACCGGCCTCATGCTCAAGCGGTACTTCGGACGGCTCACAGGAGATCACCTCGAATGTTTTTTCGTAGACCTGTTCACCCATAAAAGCATAATCAAATTTCCGCTCACCGGTTGGGGAATAGACTTTGCGTATGTAATCTCCAATAAAGCGCGGGCCGCCAATGAAGACCTTCCATCCGCCGCGTTGCCAGAGTAAAAATTTCACGATACGTTCAACGTAGTACAGGTCTTCTCCAGCCCGAGGATGATGCTCTGGAAAGACAACCGTCTCAAACCGCCCAAAATCGCCGTTGCTACGCTCCATCCCAATAATGAGTGGGACTCCATCCCCAATCGCCTCCCGGCGGAAGGCCCGGTTTGCGAGAGCGGCTGGACGAAAATCTGTGTCAAGTGGCGGGATAATGCGCGGCAATTCCAATTTAAACAGCTGTGGCATGCCAATCTCCTATTGCGAAAGAACCAGATGAAACCAAGGAATTGATTTAAAGGGTAAGATAGCGGGCTCGATTATATTACGGTTTTCGGAGGGTACTGCCCGCCAGAGCTAATTTTTCGGGTTCGCTGCCGCTGTAGTTGACTATTCGACTAAAGACTGCTATTATCCTTGGGATGTCGAGGCGAGTTGAAGTCTGGTTTTTAACATTACGCAGGAGGATCAAGTCGTTATTGCTTTGGTTCGTTCCTGGTCTGGGGGTTAAGCGCTGGTTTATTCTTTTGCTGATTGGGACGACGCTTACCGGGGTTGGTCTGGCAATGTTCCTGTTGGACATTTTCCGTACCGCTCCTAATACCTGGTGGCTGCCTGTCATCTCCTTTCTTTCCCTTCAGACTCTAACACGGCCTTTACGGGTACTCATTTTTGGAACGCTGGGCCTGGGGTTGATTGGTCTGGGCACTTGGGGATTGAATCGCGCGTTGCTCGAACCATTCCTGCAACCTGGAAAACGTCTTGTAGATCAGGTATCTGAATTTCGCCGGCGTGAACGTGGGCCGCGAGTGGTGGTGATTGGCGGAGGTCACGGGATTGCGACGGTTTTGCGTGGGCTGAAAGAATATACAAATAACCTGACAGCAATCGTCTCGGTGGCAGATGACGGCGGCTCTTCCGGTGAGATCCGCCGCGATCTGGGCATCCTTCCGCCAGGGGATATCCGCACTTGCCTGGCAGCACTTTCTGACGATGAAGCGTTGCTAACCCAATTGTTCCAGTACCGCTTTGGCGGAGACACTGGTCTTGGCGGACATTCGTTCGGTAATCTTTTTATTTCATCACTCGTCGATATCACGGGCAGTTTTGAGAAAGCTGTTGCCGAATCAGGCCGGGCTCTTTCTGTCCACGGACAAGTACTCCCGGCTACCCTCCACAATGTCCGGCTGGTGGCAGACGTTCGATTATCACAGACTGAGAACGAAGTGCGGGTGGAGGGTGAGAGTCAAATTCCAAAAGCGGCCGGACGCGTACGCCGTGTCTGGCTTGAACCGAACGATGCCTCCGCCTATCCGCCAGTCATCCAAGCTGTTTTGGCGGCGGATATGATCGTCATCGGACCCGGGAGCCTGTACACAAGTATTTTGCCCAACATACTCGTCCGGGATTTGTTGGAGGCGATCCACTCCAGCCGAGCAGTCAAGATGTTCGTTACCAATATTGCCACACAACCCGGCGAGACAGAAAAATATACCAGTAGTGACCATATCAATGCGCTGGAAGATTTGATCGGATTTGAACTCGTCGATGTCATTGTTTGCAATTCGTGTTATGATGGGGAATTTGAAGGTGCGATTCAGTGGGTCCGTCTCGATGAAAGTGAGGCGCGTGATCCGCGGGTTTACTTCACCGAATTGGTCGATCGGGAAAATTTGGTGCATCATGATGCAGCCAAACTTGCTCAAACGCTAATGGCTTTATATAACGAGCGCACCGGGCCACTCACCAAGGAAAATGCAACGCAATTGCGTTGATAATACTATAACCCTGTAAGGAGAAAGAATATGGTAACACGTGTAGGCATCAATGGTTTTGGCCGTATCGGCCGTCAGGTTCTCAAAGCTATTCGGGACCATCACCCTGAAGAGCTGGAAGTAGTCGCTTTTAATGATATCGGCGACACGAAGACCATGGCGCACCTGCTTAAGTACGATTCAACCTACGGTCGCTACAATGGCACGGTTGAAATCGTCGAAGATGGTCTTTTAGTCGACGGCAAGAAAGTCAAAGTCTTCAAAGAAACTGATCCGTCCGCCATTCCGTGGAAAGACTTGGGCGTGGAGATTGTCATCGAGTTCGACCGGCCTGTTCACCATCAAAAATGATGGCGTCAATAAGAAGGGCAAGACTGTCAAAGGTGCTGTCAACCATATCACATCCGGTGGAGCCAAGAAAGTTATCATTTCCGCTCCGGCGGAAGGCGAAGACCTGACCGTGGTGTTGGGCGTCAACGAAGACATGTACGATCCTTCCAAGCATCATGTGGTCTCGAACGCCTCCTGCACCACGAACTGCCTGGCTCCGGCCGCGAAAGTCGTGCATGACAAGTATGTCATCAAACGCGCTTTTATGACCACCATCCACTCTTACACCAACGATCAGAAGGTGCTGGATATGCCGCACTCGGACCTGCGTCGCGCCCGCTCGGCCGGGTTGAATATCATCCCGACCACCACCGGCGCCGCCAAGGCCATCGCTCTGGTCATTCCAGACCTCAAGGGCAAGTTTGACGGCTATTCCCTGCGCGTTCCGACCCCAACAGTCTCTGTGGTGGATTTCACAGCCGAACTCGAGAAGTCAACCACCACCGATGAATTGCGCCAGGCTTTCCGCGATGCCGCCAAGCAGCCGAGTTTTAAGGGCATCCTTGAGGCCGTGGACGAGCCATTAGTGAGCATGGACTTCAAGGGCAGCTCGTACAGCTCCTCCATCGACCTGCCCTTTACATCCGTACTTGGCAAAGCCGAAAGCAACTTCATCAAGGTAGTTGCCTGGTACGATAACGAATGGGGTTACTCCGTTCGTACAGCCGACCTGGCTGCTTTGATGGCGAAGAGCCTTTAGTCTGATGGATAAATAGTCTCATAGTCAAATGACTATGAGACTATTATTATCTATTAGATCTGGAGAATGATTATGAACAAGAAGACTGTCCGAGATATTGACCTTAAGGGCAAACGCGTTCTGATGCGCGTGGATTTCAACGTACCAATGGCAGATGGCAAGGTCACCGATGACAAACGGATCAAGGCTTCCCTTCCCACCATCAAGTATGTACTCGAACAGGGCGCTTCCCTGCTTTTGATGAGTCACCTGGGCCGTCCAAAAGGTGGATTTGACCCCGAGTTCAGCTTGAAAGCGGCGGGGGAAGTCCTATCCGGGCTACTTGGCATTCCGGTCAAGATGGCTCCGGATTGTGTCGGACCGGAAGTTGAAAAGATGGCAAAAGCTCTCAAGCCGGGGGAAGTCATCCTTTTGGAAAATACCCGTTTCCACCCAGAGGAAGAAAAGAATGACATGGAATTGGCCAGGAAGATGGCCGCGCTGGGTGATGTTTATGTCAATGATGCATTTGGCTCCGCCCATCGTGCCCATTCGTCGACCGAAGGCGTGGCACACTTCCTCCCGGCTGTTTCCGGTTTCCTGATGGAACAGGAGCTGGAATACCTTGGCCGCGCAATCGCCAATCCTGAGCATCCGTATATTGCTATCCTGGGGGGTGCCAAGATCAGCGATAAGATCCTGGTCGTGGAGACCCTGCTCTCCAAATGCGACAAGCTTATCATTGGTGGCGGTATGGCAAATACATTCCTGGCAGCCAAGGGTTTGAATATGCAGGACAGCCTGGTGGAAGCCACTTCGCTCGATACCGCTAAAGCCATCCTCAGCAAATCAGGTCAGGGAATTGTTTTGCCTGTGGATGCTGTCATTGCCGACAAGTTCGATGCCAATGCCAATAGTAAAGTCGTGGATGTCGATAAGATTCCGGCCGGCTGGCGCATGCTGGATGTTGGCCCCAAGACTCTCGAGCTCTACAAGGAAACCCTCAAGGGTGCAAAACTGATCGTCTGGAATGGCCCGGTGGGCGTCTTTGAGATGCCGAAGTTTGCCGAAGGCACATTCGCCCTGGCAAGAATGCTGGCTGAATCCGGAGCGATCACGGTTATCGGCGGGGGCGACAGTGCCAGCGCGGTAAAGAAGGCCGGCGTCGCCAAACAGATGACCCATGTTTCCACTGGCGGCGGTGCTTCGTTGGAGTTCCTGGAAGGCAAGGAACTACCCGGCGTAGCCGCGTTAATGAATAAGTAACTACCTACAACAAAGGGCGAACGATGATATAAAGCGTTCGCCCTTTGAACCTTTCCTTTTTTGAGGGACTATTCCATTATGCGTACACCCTTCGTCGCTGGAAATTGGAAAATGAACAAAACCGTTGCGGAAGCTCGGGCACTGGTTTCTGAGATGACTCCAGCCCTGCGCGCCGTCAAAGGTGTGGAGAAAGTGCTTTGCCCGCCATTTATGGCGTTGGTCCCGGTGGCTGCATTGCTGCAGGGCACTGATATCGGCCTGGGTGCCCAGGATTTATACTGGGAGGCTAAAGGCGCTTTTACAGGTCAAGTATCTCCTGGGATGGTGGCAGAGTTTTGCCAATATGCCATTATCGGGCATTCCGAGCGTCGTGCATACTTCGGCGAAACGGATGAGACCGTTAACAAGAAAATTGTTGCGGCATTTTCAGCGGGTCTGACACCGATCGTTTGCATCGGCGAGACCTTGTCTGAGTATGAAGCAGGGCAGACGGCTGAAGTGGTTTCCCGTCAAATCCGCGCTGGATTAAAAGCCTTGCCGGCGGAGCTTGCTCCAAAGTTGGTTGTCGCTTATGAACCGGTCTGGGCGATCGGGACAGGCCGTGCCTCCACGGCAGTCGATGCCAACGTTGTGATACGCGACCATATCCGCAAACCCCTGGCAGATATGTTCGGAGTTGAGACGGCCCAGTCTATTCGAATACTGTATGGGGGCTCGGTTACTGCCGCAAACGCAGCCGAGTTCTTTGGCCAGACCGATATTGATGGGGCGCTGGTGGGCGGCGCCAGTTTGAAATTGGATGATTTTGTCAGGATTACACAGGCGGCAGTTAAATAATTTGCCGGAGAACAACGGCGGACGACAGATAAAAATGACTGTCGTCCGCTGTTGTTCTTAATCGACCAGCATGAATTATCTATTCTCTTTTGACGGCTTGCTATGGGTGGCGGTGGCATCGCTTTTGCTGGTATTCCTGCAGCGCAGCTTGCATCGTGAAATACAGGCTTTTTTTCTGATCCTGTCCCGCCGCCCCAATTTCACACAGGTGGCCTTTGCTCTGATTTTCCTCCCGGGTGTTTTTCTGCATGAACTCAGTCATTTTCTCACTGCCAAGATACTCGGAGTTCAGACGGGGAAATTCTCGCTGATCCCTCAAGCGCAACCGGACGGCAAGCTGCGGCTGGGTTATGTAGAGACTGCCTCCGGGGGATTTATAAGAGATGCACTGATCGGAGCTGCGCCGTTGGTGACGGGCAGTCTCCTTGTGGCATATGCCGCCATATATTTATTGCGTTTGCTGCCTTTATGGGATCTGATCCGACTGGCCGAATGGAATGGATTATGGGCAGGGTTGGTGGCGGTGCCAAATGCGCCGGATTTTTGGTTGTGGTTCTACCTGACATTTACCATCAGCAGCACGATGATGCCATCTTCTTCGGACCGGCATGCCTGGCTGCCTTTAGGATTTCTGGCGGTGGCCCTGTTGGGGATCGCGATTCTTGCCGGGGCAGGTCCATGGATGTTGGAGAATTTAGCCATGCCCTTTAATTCATTCTTGCGGGCGTTGGCATTGATCTTTTCCTTGAGCGGGGTTTTGCATATATTTTTAATTTTGCCGTTCTTTTTACTTCACAAGCTCCTGGCAAAAGTAACCGGGGTGGATATTGGTTGATTGCGCCAAAGTTATTGATATTTGGGTCTTTGCGTGTAGCCAAGATTGTAAAGGATAAACCATGAACTTTCCTCAAAGCATTTCCCTTACCATCACGAACCATTGCAACCTGCGCTGCCAGATGTGCGGTCAGTGGAGCGAAGAAGGTTATATCCGACGCAACCTGGACAGCCTGAAGCATGAAATGGCTCTTGCGGATTGGATGCGTGTGGTGGATGAATTGGCAGACCACGGAATTAAATCGCTGCTGCTGCGAGGTGGAGAAGTATTCATGCTTCCAGGCATTATCGAGTTGCTGGATTACATTCATGCCAGGGGCATGTCCATTTCTATTGATACCAATGGCACGCTGCTCAAGCAGTATGCCGAAGATATCCTCCGAATTGGAAATATGCATCTGACGATTTCGGTTGACGGTCCGGAAGCAGTCCATGACACGGTACGCGGCATGCCAGGAACCTTCCAGCGCATAAGAGAAGGGGTTGCCAAGCTTATCGAATTAGAGAAAAAGAGTGGGAATACAATAAGCCGGTCGATATGTTTCACAATCAGCCAGTACAATTACCGCTTCCTGGGATGCATGCCGGATGTGACGCGCAGCCTGGGATTGGGTTCGATTGCCATCGTTCCCTATTATTATTTTCCAGATTCCGCCGGTCATCGCTACCAGGAAGAGTTACACAGCCTGGGTTGCAACGCCTTCACATGGCTCGGCTTCCATCATGAAGAGTCAGGTGTGGATTTTGTTGAATTCCAGCGACAATACCGCCAATTTCTCGCCAGCCTCGGCGAACTCCAAAACTATCCCTATATGCCCCTGGGCGAGCCGGAATACCAGGCCTGGTTCTCTGATTCACAGTCGCTGGTTGGATACCCAAACTGTCTCAATATCGATAAATTGATCGATATCCAGCCGGACGGTTCTGCGAATTTCTGTGTGGATTTCGTTGATTATTCCTTCGGGAATATCAGGGAAGCCACCATCCAGGACCTGTGGAACGGCGAACGCGCCGAACGCTTCCGCCATTACCGGCGGGCACACGCACTGGCAGTCTGCCAACGCTGTGGGGCGAAATATATGTCCCAGCCGTGGAATGATTACACCCGGACGGGATAATCTATAAATCTGCGACTGCCGGGATGATCTCCCGGCCAAAGATCTCGAGCGGCTTGATTTCAGATACATTTGGCATATTGAAAATGGCATGCTGTACCCCGATCCTGGCCAGGGCACGGCATAACTCGATCACACTTTGAGCAGTACTATTGTCGGGAGCAAGCAGGACGGTTCCGAGGGTGGTCTTTTCGATCTCGTTGTAGTCACGTCCAACTTCTGCACAATGTTTTTTCAGGATTTCAAGTTTGGCCTGAACCACATCCAGGCCGAGGCGCGCAAACAAGTTACAGGCATCGGCGTATTTTGCCACCAACCGCAGGGTTTTCTTTTCCCCCATGCCCCCGATCAAGATCGGCGGGTGAGGTTTCGAAAGAACCTGTGGACTGTTGAGTGTCCGCTGTAATTGGTAATACTTTCCCACATACGGATCCTGTTTCCCTGACCACATTTGGAGCGCGATCTGGAGCGTTTCTTCCAAGCGTTCGAAGCGCTCCTTGACCGGCGGGAATGGGATTCCCAGGCTGAGGGCCTCTTGTTCGTTCCAGGCTGCCCCGATCCCCAGGTAAGCCCTGCCGCCGGAAAGCACGTCCAGGGTTGTAACTGCTTTGATCAATACCCCGGGATGCCGGTAAACCACGCCGGTTACCATCGTGCCCAGCCTGGCTTTTTTCGTCAACCCCGCCAGGTAGGCCAGCGTACTGTAACTTTCCAGCATTTCATTTTCAACCGGGCCAACACCGCCGATTTGGAAGAAATGATCCATTACCCATAAGCTGGCAAAACCAGCATCTTCCGCGGTGTGGGCAATTTCCGCAAGTTTAAATCCGATCTTTTCCGGACCTCCCGGCCATGTAAAACTGGGGATTTGCAATCCAATTTTCATGATTATCTCCTGACAATATATTACTTATTCTTTCATTTTATTTTAGTTAACTTTTCGGACCATCTTCGAAAAGTGGGATCAGTAAAATCGGTATCCCTGTCCGCCGGGCCACGTTGGCAGCCACGCTGCGATTCCAGAAGGCATCCAGGCCGGCCCGGCCGTGGGTGCCGAAAATGATCAGGTCCGACTCCATATTCTCGGCAGTTTTAACAATGACAGAGGCGGGGTCGCCCCGTGCAATTTCTGCAGTGGCTGGGATATGTTCTTTTAGAAAGGTGTTCAGGTGTCCCTGGAAATGCTCCTGAGCGATCTCTTCGGCGATATCCAGATAAGCTGACGCAGTGGTCGGAAGCATGTTGCTGACCGCGGCTTGTTCACCTGCCAGGGTTCCAAAAGTGGGGATTACACAAACCAGGTTCAGTTCGCCTCCATAGGCTTTCGCCAGCGATTCTGCCATTGGCAAGGCCTGGTCGTGGACTGACTCGTTATCCAGTGGCACCAGGATATGCTTTAATTGGAACTTGGTGGTAGTTTCATTGGGTTTGATGAGCAGAACCGGTGTCCCGCTGGCGGCTGCAACCTCTTGAGCGATGTTACCAAAGACCAGGTCATGCATGCCGCTGTTTCCATGTGAACACAGGATGATCAGGTCGGGTTGGATTTCATCTGAGGAATGGTCGACGATACTGCGCGCCACATCTGCGACCGGAGCAGTATGGACGTGCAGGTTTACTTTGGATTTCGGAGTAAAAGAGCGTTTGGCAATCCGGGCAAGATAGTCATTGGCCTCCCCGGCTTCGGTCAAATGGCGATCACGGTGGATTTCTTCAGGAGCATCCTGCTCGATGATGTGCAGCAAAGTAACCGGTGCTTTGAAAGTCTTCGCCAACGAACGTGCCGCCGGCAAGGCTGCCTCAGCCAATTTCGATCCATCCAATGGAACAAGTATATGTTTGAACATAGGCTCATTTCCCAAAGAACGTCTGGTAAATCAGGAAAATATTCAGCGCGATGATGAGGACGGCGCACAGGCCGGCCAATATATTGGTGAACCACTTGTTGACAAGCACACCCATGATGCCTTTATTACTCGTGAACATCACCAGAGGAATGACTGCAAACGGAAGGCCAAATGATAGTACCACCTGGCTAATCACCAGCGTGCGGGTCGGGTCAAAACCAGAAAAAATGACAATCAAGGAAGGGATTATGGTCACTATCCGGCGGATCCAGGGCGGGATATGAAAATGCAGGAAGCCTTGCATGATCACCTGCCCAGCCATTGTACCTACAGAAGATGAAGAAAGCCCGGAGGCCAGCAAAGCCACCCCGAAGACGATCCCAGCCGCGGGACCGAGCAAAGGCTGAAGGGTTTTATAGGCCTCTTCGAGTGTCCCAACGTTGGAGCTTCCGAAATGAAAAGCTGCCGCGGCAGTGATCAACATGGCGGCATTAACCGAACTGGCGATAACCATGGCGATGACTACGTCAATGATCTCAAACCGGAACAGCCGGCGCAGCTGCTCTGGTTTTTTGACAACCACCCGCCCCTGGGTCAGGGCGGAATGCAGGAAAATGGCATGCGGCATGACAGTTGCGCCCAGGATGCCGGCTCCCAGCAAGATGCTCTCGGAATTGCTGAAGTGCGGGACGAAGGTACTGTAACCAATGGCGCCCCAATCCGGATGGCCGAGGAAAAGCTCGATCACGTAACTGATGGCGATTATCGCCAGGAAGCCGGTGATGACTGCCTCCAGGGGACGGAAGCCATAGCGTTCAAGGCTGAGGATGATGAATGTAATGACAGCCGTCAACAATCCTGCAATCCATAAGGGCAGGCCGAAAAGCAGGTTTAACGCCACCGCCGCGCCCAGGAATTCAGCCAGATCGGTTGCCATGGCAACGAGCTCCATCAGAGCCCACATGACCCAGACTACCCTGGGGGAAAATCGTTCCCGGCAGTGTTCGGCGAGGTTCTTTCCGCTGGCAATGCCCAATTTCGCCGAGAGGGCTTGCAAAAGCATTGCCATCAGGTTGCTGCCGAGGATGACCCACAGCAGCTCGTAACCGAACTGCGCGCCACCCTGGATGTTAGTGGCAAAATTGCCAGGATCCACGTACGCAATGCTGGCAATAAAGGCCGGGCCTAGGAAGGGCAGCAGACGGGCGAACCAGCCTTTCTTGCTCCTGCCGGATAACACAGCTTTGGCATCCCGGGTTAATGTATCAGAATTTGATCGCTTTGGCCTTGACGGTTTTACGGGAGGGTTCGAGGATGCCATACGGGACATTTTACTCGAAAATAAAAAAAGGTCTTTGAATTTCTTTTAATGACCCTCGTAATTCTCAAAGACGATTTCACCGTCGTGCCATTCAGGCTCTTCCTTCAAGAATTGCATCAGGCTTGTAAATTCCATATCCTGCTCCGGGCTGTTGGCATTGGCAAAATAAGTTTCCTTGTCCTTGAAAATGGCCACCAGCCATAATTCATTTGGATCCTTGTCGCTCCTAAATACATACGAGCCGAGATATCCGGCAGGTTTGCGACCATCTCCAATCTTGCTCAATTCTTCGATAGCGCCTGGTTTTGAATATAGTTTGGCAATGGTACCGTACATGTATGACCTCCTTTTTCACTACTGGAATCACATTAAGAGATAATTATGACTATAGTAGTCTATTATACGGTTCCAAAGCTGATTGTCAACCTTTCAGGTTCAATCAAGAGGAACGTTAGAAATTTAACAAAATACTAATGCTGATTTAATTATTTTTTTACAAACGCCAGCTATATTAAAGTCGTCAATCAATATTTCCGATCTTCAAAAGGAGGTTCACTATGGCAAATCTAACTCGTTGGGAGCCTGTTCGTGAAATGATGACTCTGCGTGAAGCGATGGACCGGCTATTTGACGATGCCTTTACTCGCCCGATCGGCATGAGTGGAGACTCCGTCATACCTGCCATTGACCTTTACCAGAATGCCGATGAGGTGGTTGTGAAGGCTGCCTTACCCGGTCTCAAAGCGGAGGATGTGGAGATCTCTGTAACCGCAGACACCTTAACACTGCGCGGGGAATTCAAGCATGACACCGAGCAGAAAGAGGTCACGTACCATATCCGCGAACACCGCTACGGGATGTTTGAGCGCTCAGTGATGCTCCCCACTGACGTCCAGACTGACAAAGCCAAAGCGGATTTCGAGAATGGCATCCTGACCATCACGCTCCCGAAAGCAGAATCAGTCAAACCAAAAACCATTTCCATAAAAGCCAAATAACGGTCGTTTGACCTTCAGTTGCATCTTGAAGCACAGCCTGCAGTTTTTTTGA
Organism: uncultured Chloroflexia bacterium; assembly: GCA_963776475.1. Taxonomy (GTDB): domain Bacteria; phylum Chloroflexota; class Anaerolineae; order Anaerolineales; family Villigracilaceae; genus UBA877. Next base: position 249,888 of record CAVZMZ010000005.1, on the reverse strand, counting down.
GGCTGTGCTCTTTTTTAATAATACCTCTTACCAATTCCCGTTCATCCGCGCGAATATCTGTGCGGTTTCTTGAGGTGTGCCGGAACGCAGCCCTTGAGCCTGTCCGATAGTAATCTCGTATTCATCCTTCGCCAGGCCGGCCAGGGTCGCCTCGGCCACTTCTGCTGATGAAATGCCGCGGTACTCCTGCCTGCGCCGCTCGCGTGCCCCCTGGTCGAGTTCAGTATCCACGGTCGGCGGGATGATTTCAAAAACCTTGATGGATGTTTTTCGCAATTGATGCCTCAGCGACCAGCTGAATGAGTGGATGGCTGCTTTGGTGGCGCAGTAGATGGGTACGATGGTCAGGGGGACGAAACCCAGCCCGGAAGATATATTCATAATGGCAGCTTGCTGCTGCTTCATCAAAAGTGGGATGAACAAGGCCGAGAGTTGGACCGGAGCGCTGAAGTTGACCTGGATTTCATCCTCGCCAGCCAGAAGATCTTCATTCCCTTTTGTAAAGTCGATCTGGCGCTGGATGCCGGCGTTGTTGACCAGGATATTCAGGTTGGGGAAATTCGACGTAGCCCATTTAAACAGGGCCAGCCGGTCTTTCGACTCTGCCACATTGCACACTTTGAATTGGATCTCTGGGAATTTGGTTTGCGCAGCCACAAGTTTATCTTTTCGCCTGCCGCACAGCAGGACCTGGTTGCCTTCCCGGATCAGAACTTCGGCCAGGGCCAGGCCAATACCCGTTGCGCCCCCTGTGATCAGAATGGTGTTATCGTTTATTTTCATATTTAGAATTATTTGGTGATATGGCATGAAAAATCCGCCCTGGCCATACGCCAGGACGGAGGATAAGGGAAGCGCAATGGCTTTTTTTCTACATTTCCATTGCGCTAAAAGTTTCATACACCGAAACTCTGGCGCCATCTTTCAGAATTGGGCAAATCTTGGCCAGGGAGACTGCTGCTTCCAGCGAATCGGCCTGGATGATTGAGTATCCGGAAGGCATGCAACCATCCACATCGTCCAAAACCTTTCCGTCACTCGTGATGCTTTTAGCCCTGGGTGCGAATGGGTTGCCCGCGTCCACCAGGGCTTTGCCGACTTTCCCGTACCATTCCTCCCAGGCGTGTAACTTCTGTTGCTGTTCGGTCTCACTCTCGGGCATTCTTCCGCCACTATAGAGTATTACATAGTTGTTCATCATTTTTCGTATTCTCCTTTCCAGGATAAAGTTGACAAATATTATCCTAATTATATACAGCCGTCAAGGTTGGATGCGCTGCCTTATTATTGTTGGGCTTATCTGGTCACAAGGCTCGGTCTTCAATTTCCCAGGCATGATCTAGTACATGCCAGGCAACACGGCGAATAAAATTGCGTAGTGGCCACACACTTCCCCCTCTTGGCCCTTGTCCTGGGATCCGACCATTTACTCCAGCTTCGAGCGCCTCGAGAATTATCTGCCGGGTAATTTCAATAGCTTTATTGGAATTCGTTTGGTCCACCTTTGGGGACTTCCATGGAAGCCTTCCCACGTAAGCAAGATCGGCTCCAACGATATGCGCTACAATCATTTCCAATTCTCTTCCACCGCCGCGCGGCCCTTTGCGAAGGGTCTTTCCGGCGGTTCGTGACAAAGCATCATCGAATGCCTGCCAGCATGCCTGTAATATCCCTTTTAATCGCTCAAATTCTTTTAGATTGAGTGGTTCCCGATCGGCATCCAGGATGAACGCAGGTGCACCAAAATCGGTTGTCGCGTTTCCTGCATGCCGTTCCACCACTTGCAGACTCTCTGCCTGAGTGGGGGGATGAATTCAATTCCTTATCGATGAAGTGCAATCGCGTAGTGAGGACCATAATCAATAAAGGCCTGGATTGCCGAACCTTCATACCGCCCACTCCTGGTAAGTCCCGGCCAATCCAGCGCACCGGCGAATACTTTCTTTGCACCAATTTCGATATAAACATTGATCGAGTTCATGGAGATTACGCTCCTCAAGTGTTTCTCGACTAACGCGAATCATTATTGGTTTGTTTCCATACGCGCAGGCCATACCGGCTGAGATAAATTGGAATGTTCTTAAAGAGCGGATTTTCCTGTTCGATGGTTGAGAGCATCGCTCGTTTGGCTTGAGCAATTTCATCACAAAGAATGGTCAGCGAGCCGCCATCGCCGCCCGCCCCATTTACTTTCCAACCGAGCGCACCGTGCGACCTGGCTATTTCGATTACCCTGGCTGCATCCGTACTGATCAGAGCCGGGTTCAGGCGGGCTTGCGCCTCTGTATTTTCGACCATTGCCGAACCCAAGGCAGTAAAATCGCTCGCATAAATTGCATCACGCGAGCAAGTGGCAGTTTTTCGGAGGTCATTGAGCTGTTGGCAATCCGGGCCGGCATCTTCCAGAGAGCGGATCACCATCTCGTGCACATCTGAAGAACGGTGAGATTTTCCCAGGTAAATCAATGCCAGGCGTCTCTCCAGCTCCCACCAGGTGGCATTCGGTACCTGGACAGGCGATACCGAGGCATGTGGATACTCGAACATTTCGATGTAATTGATGCCTCCATAAGCAGAGCACAACTGGTCCTGTATCCCGCTTTGTTGCCCTAACATCTCAGTCTCAACCTTGTGCGCTGCGATGGCCACCTCATGCGGGCTCATACGCCCGGGCGTCAACAGATCCAACCCTCCAAGCAATGCGACCGTAACTGCAGCCGATGTGCCAGTGGAGGCCCCGCCTGGTGCTTCTGAAAAGATCGTCACTTCGAAGCTCAGATCGTCTGGCACTCGCATATACTCGATTGCCGCTTCGAGCAGCGGGTGTTTGTCCCAATGCTTTTCGGGGACAACCACATATCGCTCCCCATAATTCTCCGCATTGATGATGATCCGCCTGCCCAACTCCTCGCAAGGATAAGCAGCGATCTGAACCTCGGCGTAGGGATACACTCCAATGTTCAACACCTGACCGTGGCCGGCGAACCAGGTATCCGTCCACCCGCCGTTATCACAGATGCGGATAGGAGCGACACTGTTTACAATGAAAAGAGGTTTATTCATGCCTTGGATCTCCTGGCTTTGATGAAAGCCGCAACGGAACGCTCCACATCTTCTGATGTGGTTGACCAGGAACAGACACTGATCCGAATTACCGGCTCACCATTCCACAGTGCGCCTCCACACCAACATTCCCCGGATGTCTGGATATTATCAAGGGTTGCCTTGGTCTGTTCGGGAGTGTCACAAGCAACGAGGATCTGATTGAATACCACATCGTTCAAAATATGAAACCCCTGCTGGCGTAAAAGACCGGCAAACTGCCCGGCATGTTCACAAAGTCGATCGACCAATTCTTCCACGCCGACTTTTCCAAGGGCTTTCAAGGTTGCCCATAGCTCAACGACACGTGCACGCCTTGACATTTCAGGAGTGTAATGCATGCCATCCCGTTTGTCGCTGTAGAGAATATATGAAGCAGTCGCTTGCATGGCGGAAACCAGGGCTTCACGCTGTTTGCACAGAACAATGCCGCAATCATAAGGTGAATTGAGCGTTTTATGGGCATCCACGGACCACGAGTTCGGCCATTTCGATGCCTTGGGTAAGATATTTCCTGGATCGAGAGGCGGCTGCCCACAAACCGAACGCCCCGTCAACATGCACCCAGGCTCCTACGTTCCGGGCTCGCTCACAAATACCGGCGATGGGGTCAAAAGCGCCCGAATTTACGTTTCCTGCCTGGGTTATTACAAGACAGTCGGCATCCAATTCGGGCATTCGGTCGGGGATCATCCGACCTTGATCATCAACCGGCACGGTTTCGACGCGCGCCCGACCCAAGCCTAATAACGCCAGTGCTTTAAAGACAGTCGCATGTGCCTGTTCGCCAAGAATTACCCGTATTGCCGGTGCTCCAAATAACCCCTCCGCATTCACATCCCAACCCTGACGGTTTAATAGCTCGTTCCGGGCCGCAGCCAGTCCGCATAACGTGGCAGATGAAGTACCGCTGACGAAGCCAGCGGCGGTTCCGGATGGTAATTCCAGTAAATCGACCAGCCAATTTTCACAGGTGGTTTCCAACTGGGAGGCGATCGGAGAGATCACATATAAAGCAGCGTTTTGATCCCACACATCCGATAGCCACCTGGCTGCCAGGGAAGTGGGGACCGAACTTCCATTCACAAAACCAAAGTATCTTCCTCCGGTTATGGTGGAGGTTGCTGGGGAACCATATTCATGCAGCCAGCGTAGTATTTTGGCTGGATCGCCCGGAATGGCCGGCAGGGGTTCGTCAAAAATTTCGAGGTTTTTAATTGCTTCTCCGGTCGGGAAAACATTTCGATCAAAAACGGAATCCAGATATGCATACGCATAGGATTTCGCCTGCTCGAATAGTTCCCTGGTTTGGATTTGCGCGAACATTTCCTTTTGAAGATCTGTTTTCTTGTCCAATTTTCGACTCCTGTTCGATGGCAGTATAAATCATTTCGAGCCCGACGAATACTCGTTGCTGGTGTTCCATCGCATTTATTGTAAGCTTGAAGATATTTTATCCTGTCTCAGCCAAATACTTCATGCAAGCCGAAAATATCACCCGGGATGGAAACTAAAATTCGACCAATCAAATCCGACTTTGCTTGTATAATTTGTACTTCTTGATTATCGGAGGCTGCGATGAGAATGGAAATCAAATCGGCTGAACAGTGGAGCACGTTCGAAAAAGCTCGCCAGGATTGCGTGGTAACCAGCTCCCTGTACGCTTACCTGACTGGCACAAAATGGGCTCGACCAGACTGGGCGGTGATGGTATGGGAAGATGACGATATGGTCAGCAATGTCCATATTATCGTACGCATGGCGAAGGTGGGCGCAGAACAGGTGAAACTAGGTGGTATAGGAAATATAGCCACTAAAGTTGAATGGCGCCAGCGTGGCTATGCCAGCGCAGCTTTGAAAGTGGCCCAGGATTTCCTGCGCGAGCCTCTCCAGGTGGATTTTGGGCTCATGATTGCAACCCAAGAGATGGTTCCCCACTATGAAAAGGTCGGCTGGAGTGTTGTGGCGGATTCTATGATCGTCGATCAACCGGATGGGCAGACAAAACTGAATTATCCAGCCATGGTATTGCCTGTTTGCAAACAGAACTGGCCCAAAGGTCCCATTGATTTGTGCGGATTACCCTGGTGAGCCAATAAATTGTTGACATGCTTATATATTCAGAGTAAACTGGTCATATAAAGCTTATTAAAGGTACGGAGGCATATATGGCAACTGCAAAGGACTTATTTCGAGATAGAATGAATGAGACGATATTCTCGGTTTATCCGGATGCAAGCATTCTGGAGGCAGTCAAACTGCTGAATGAGCATAACGTTGGCGCGCTTTTGGTGATGGATAAGCAAGGAAAGGTGGAAGGAATCCTTTCCGAACGCGATATCGTTCGCAAAGTCTGGCTGCACGATAAATCAGCCGATGAGACCAAAGTGCAAGATGTGATGACAACCAAGGTGCTTTACGTTGAAGCCGACCAGTCTATTGAAGAGTGCATGGCGTTGATGAACGAGAAGAATATCCGCCACTTACCTGTCTATGAAAAAGGGGCTCTGCTTGGGCTAATCTCGATCCGGGATGTATTGCGAACGGTGATCTCGGAACAGCAGGTTTTTATCACGCACCTGGAACATTACATCCGCGGCGGCTAACGGTATAAAAAAAACCGGTCCTGGATTATTTCAGGTCCGGTTTTCTTAATTATTTCGGGGAAATTTATGCTGAAATCTCCAACCTCTTTTGGCTGGCCAACGCCAGCGTGTTAATCGTTTGCATAATTAATTCTGATATTGATCCAACATGGAGGCGATCCTCAACATCTCCTCGGAACTGCATTGGCTCTCCGATCGTCACTCCGTAGGGTCCGCGCAGATACCAATAACCAGTCTCGGATTTTCCGTGAAATTTTGAGACAAGCGCCCGGGCACGCTCTCGCCGGAAATAGATTCCAATCGGGATCACTGGTGCACCTGTCAGTAAAGCCAGGCGTGCTGCTCCACTGCGGGCCGGCAGCGATCCGCCCTGGCGCGGGCTTAGATCGCCTTCCGGGAAAATGGCTACCGACCGGCCTTCTCCAAGTTGTTTCCGCGCGGCATCGAACGCAGCATGCCGATCAGCCGAAAGCACCGGAATGTGGCCGGAGTGCCGTAATATTCCTCCGAAGAGAGGCGCCTTAAAGGCATGTTCGATTATCAATATACTCAGGGGCTGGGGGAAAAGCGTCAACAGGTAAAATGGATCTGTGGTGCTTGGGTGATTGGCAACGATGAGCTTGGGTCCGGCCGGCAGATGAGCCTGCCAGAAGACATCCATGTTGAGCAGGAATTGAGCATACAAACAAATAAGCTTCCGTCCTAATTTATAAGCCATCGTTTGGGTCGTTTTCATGTACTTACGCCTTTCCGGATATACACTGTATCACGAAATGCCTGGTCCAATCCGCCAGTTTTGTAAGCCAGCGTCTCCTGGGAGGATTTTGAATCGATAAAGGTTTCGGTTGTTTGCAGGGCTGCAAAATAACGTGGATTTAAGCCGGCTTCCCTGCCAAGCAGTCCATGGATCAACCAGAGTCCATACAGACCGGTCTTAATGACCCAGTCGGGTAGGCTTACCACCCGGATTTGCCGTCCGTTTGCGGCTGCCAGGCGGGTCAAAAGAGCGGACCAGGTCAGGTTTTCATCGCTTATGGGATAGAACTTGCCAGGCTCACCATGCTCCAGCGCCCCAACGATCGCCTGACCGACTGCTTTTGCCGAGATACAGGCGGAGCCACCTTCCATATAAAAGACGGTAGATGAAAACCGGATGTATTTGATCAATGGTTCCCAGAGCGATTTCCAACCGTGGGCAGGCATGTTGCCGAAAATATAGGGAAGTTCCAGTACTACCACCTCGAGGCCGGGGATCGAGGTTACGGCAATTTCTTGTTCGACACGCGAGCGGATGTAAGGGTGGCGTTCGACCAGCCTGAGATGCGGCCAGGTGCGCTCAAAATGAGCGAAGTACGAACCCAGGACAACCGCACGTTTAATTCCAGCCTGTTTGGCCAGCTTCAACACTCGCACGCAGAACTGCACATTGGCTTGCTGAAAGAATGGGTAGGCAGGTTTTTGGGGAGTTACACGGTCGTCGACGCCGGCTGCAAAAACCAGGGCATCCTGCCCATGCAGCAAATCCATCAGACCTTCATCGGATGTATCGTTTAAATTTTCGAGGATTACTCTAACAGCGGTCGGATAAAGGCCTGCCGACTGCGCCAGTGGCAGCCCAAGAGCTGTAACCTCCCAGCCGCTTGCCAGTAATTCATTGACTGCGTGGTATCCGAGGAATCCGGTTCCACCGACGACAATAACGCGTTTCGATAATTCCATAATTGATTAAACCCCACCTGGCGGAATTCGCTTCAAGATTTTTCGATCAATCCTCAATTGCGATTACAATTGGGCCGGAGAATCCCCCATGGCTTATTTTGCGATCTGTATTTTCCTCTCGGCATTTTTACTCTTCCAGGTGGAGCCGATGATTGCCAAGCTCATCCTGCCCTGGTTTGGCGGATCATCTGCGGTCTGGTCAACCGTGGTACTTTTCTTTCAAGTGCTGCTTACGGGTGGCTATGCCTATGCCGATTGGTTGCTTCGCAAGACACGCCGCCGGGAAATCATTCACCTGGCGTTATTGGGCGTATCGCTGGTGTTGATGCTCGTTCTGGGCTTTGTTTGGAAATCGCCCATTACACCTTCGGCCAACTGGAAGCCGCTGGGCTCGGATTCACCCATCTGGGGGATCTTCAGGGTGCTCTTTATTTCGGTAGGCCTGCCTTATTTCTTGCTTTCCTCCAACAGTCCCCTGATACAAGCCTGGTTCGACCGGGCCTATCCGGAAAAGACCGCGTATCGATTATATGCACTATCGAATCTCGGCTCTTTGCTGGGGTTGGTTACTTACCCGGTGCTGGTCGAACCTTATTTGACACTTGCCTGGCAGGGTCGGATCTGGTCAATGGTTTATGTGCTCTACGCAGGCCTGGCAGCTTATGGGGCGGTCAAAGCTTTGCGAGTTCGGCCAGGAGGTTTGGTTCCAATCGCGGTTGCTTCGGATAGCGCCGCTGCAAGTCTGCCGGAAGGTTCACGTCCGGGTGTGAAGCAATATAGCTTATGGATTGCCCTGGCTGCAACTGCCTCCATTCTGCTGCTTGCTGTAACGAGCGAGATCACACAGGAAGTCGCCGTCATCCCATTCCTATGGGTTCTGCCTTTGACGATCTATTTGCTAACGTTCGTTCTGGCTTTCTCTGGGGAACGCTGGTACTCCCGGCAGGTCTATTTATTGCTGTTCTTCGCCAGCTCGCTTTTGGCCGGCTGGGCGTTGGCGAATTCAGATAACCTTAGCGTCTTTGAACAAATTGGTATCTATGGGTTGGTTTTGTTTTCGGCCTGCATGGTATGTCACGGGGAACTTTATCGAATGCGCCCGCATCCGGTTCACTTGACCTCTTTTTATTTAATGGTGTCGATCGGTGGTGCTCTGGGTGGCGCCTTGATCAATTTTGTCGCGCCGTATATCTTCAAGGGTTTCTGGGAACTGCCCTTGGGCCTGGCCCTCTGCTGGCTGGTCTTCCTGCTGGTGACCATGAACCGCAGGCAACCAAGGCCTAATCGTTGGGTGTTTATCGCTAATGAAGTATTACTTTTGAGCGCTCTGGTGATTGCTGGTGTGCGCTCCTACCAACTGATCCGTTCCGACCTGGGGAACGATTTATGGATCCAGCGAAATTTTTACGGTGTACTGCGAGTACGGCAAAAAAATTTCTACGCTGTGATCCCGATCTCTATTGGTGGCAGGAATATAACCGCCTATCATCGTTTCGCTCTCATACACGGAGTGACGATCCATGGTTATCAGTTCCATGATGACACGCTTCGTGACCTGCCTACTTCATATTATGGCGTGAGCAGTGGTGCCGGGTTGGCTATTATTGATCATCCCAAGCGGGGCAAAGGGATGCGAGTGGGGGTACTAGGGTTGGGAGTGGGTACTCTGGCACAATACGGTCAGCCGGGAGATGTATATCGTTTCTACGAGATCAACCCGGCTGTCATTCGCCTGGCGGAGGGGGAGAATGGCTACTTCTCTTTCTTAGCCGACAGCCAGGCTAAGGTGGAAGTCGTTCCCGGAGATGCCCGCCTATCAATGGAACAAGAGCTGGCGGCCGGTGAAACACAAAATTATGATGTGCTGGCGGTGGATGTTTTCTCGAGCGATTCCATACCTGTGCATCTCCTGGATGAGGAAGCATTCCAGGTCTATCTGCAACAACTTTCCCCGCAAGGGATCCTGGCCATTCACATTTCGAACCGCCGGCTGGACCTGGTGCCGGTCGTATGGACCCTGGCAAACCACTTTAACCTCGCCCGCGTTCTGATCAATGATCCCGGCGATGGGGTGATTACGTATCCATCGAGCTGGATCCTGCTGGCGAGTGATCCAGACTTATTGGCCAATCCGGCCATTGCTTCACGGGCCGAATCGATGGATAATTACGTCTCACACGTGCGCTTGTGGACGGATGATTACAATAACCTGTTCCAAATACTGAAATAAACCGAATCGGGCCTACCCGCTGATTGTATCGGCTAAATAATTTTGTCGCTGGCTGAATCCAGTGCCATGACTTCTTCCGGTGACAACCTCCAACCGATGGCTCCATTATTTTGTTCAGCCTGCGTGCGTGTTTTCGCGCCCGGGATGGGTAGGCCACCTTTACAAATGACCCAATTCAAAGCCACCTGGCCGGGAGTTTTTTCGCCGTGACTTTTGCCAATTTCAGTCATTAGTTGGATGAGTGCTGGAAGATCCTTCAAAATGGAGGCATACTTTCGTCCGCGCGCTCCGGGTGGGGGGGTTTCAATGCTGTATTTACCAGTTAGCATGCCTTGCGCCAGGGGCGAGTAAGCAATCAGACGTACGCCGTTTTCCTTGCAGCGCTCAAGCAAACCGTTTCTTTCGACCTTGCGATCGAGCAGATTATATTCCACCTGGTTGGAGGCCAGAGGTATCCCATGTTTTGAAAGGATCCTTTGGGCCATTTGCATTTGTTTTATATTGTAGTTTGACACGCCAACATTCAGGGCAAGACCGGCCTGCATTACCATTGCCAATCCTTCCACATAGATTTCATTGGGTACCACCGGGCTGGGCCAATGTAATTGATATAAGTCGACATGATCCAGTCCTAGTCGTTCAAGGCTGCGGCGCATGGCGCGCACGACGCCATTCTTGGTGAATCGATATGGCATTGGGAAGAACTTGGTGGCTACTACGACAGTTTGATTCGTATTCTTGATGAACGTGCCGAGCAGGTGTTCGGAGCGTCCCGAACCATAGATTTCTGCCGTATCAACCAGGTTCACCCCTGCAGCCAGACTGGTCTGGAACGCCTCAGCAATATCCTCATCGCTGTAGCCATGACCGTAGTTCCAGAATAAACGATCCCCCCAGGCCCAGGCTCCAAGTCCGATTTCAACAGCATCTAGAAAATTAGTTTCTTTCGTGGGCTGTTCAGGCATATTTTTCTCCTTTACTGGTTGTCGGCGCGAGGATTCTATCACAACGCTGGTCAGTCCGGTTGAAACGGGTTACAATCGGCCCGATATAAATTTTTGGAACAATGTGACCGCCAGCCGCTTGACCTCGTGAGGCGGCTGGCGCTCCCTGAGTTCCGGGAGGATCCCATGAATACCACCCCGAATGGGGAAAAAAATGAATCTCCGGCCGTATTGGCTAAACGGCTTGGGCTTCCTTTCAAAAATTTGCTTCTTCTCACACGTGCCCTGACCCATCGTTCCTATATAAATGAGCATTCGGAGGCGCTTGAAGATAACGAGCGCCTGGAGTTCCTGGGCGATGCTGTATTGGATTTTGTCGCGGGAGCCTGGTTATATAACCATTTTCCTGAAATGGCCGAAGGCGAGTTGACCCGCATGCGGTCAGCCTTGGTCTGCACTGAGCAATTGGCCGAATTCGCACGGGAATTGGACCTGGGTTCCGCCATGCGCCTTGGGCATGGTGAAGAACAGGCCGGCGGTCGCCAACGGGATGTACTCCTATGCGCGACTTTCGAATCGTTGGTTGGTGCAATGTATCTACAGACTGATATTTCAGCCATTCAAAGCTTTATCCATCCCATGATTGAGACAGTAAGCCGGAAGTTCCTGCTCGGGTCTGACCTGCAGGATCCCAAAAGCCGTTTGCAGGAATGGTCCCAGGGGAGGAAATTCGGTATTCCACAGTACATAACCCTGCAGACCAGCGGGCCTGACCACGACCGGATGTTTGAAATCGAAGTACATATCAACGGCAAGATCTATGGTCGAGGTTCTGGGCGGAATAAACAGACCGCAGAACGCCTGGCTGCCCAGGCCTCCCTGGAATTAATCGAAGAATCCGAATCTTATAACTCATAATCCATCATGCCTCTGCGACTTAAATCTCTCGAACTTCACGGGTACAAAACCTTCGCGGCTAAAACGAATTTTGAATTTGCCGAAGGCATCACCGCCATAGTCGGACCGAATGGATCCGGCAAATCCAATATTGCCGATGCCCTGCGTTGGGTATTGGGCGAACAATCCTACAGCTTGTTGCGAGCCAAGAAGACTGAGGATATGATTTTTGCAGGGTCAGAACAGCGTCCCAGGGCTGGCATGGCCTCTGCGGGGGTGACCTTTGATAATACAGATGGCTGGTTACCGGTGGACTTTACCGAGGTTGGCCTGTCACGCCGCTCTTACCGGGATGGACGCAATGAATACCTGCTTAACAGCCAGCATGTCCGCTTGAAGGATATTAACGAACTCCTGGCGCAATCCGGTCTCTCTGAACGTACCTATACAATTTTGGGACAAGGTTTAGTGGATGCCTCCCTGGCGCTCAAAGCAGACGAGCGGCGTCGCCTGTTCGAGGAGGCCGCCGGCATCGGACTGTACCGCACCCGCCGGGAAGAGGCGCTGCGACGTCTCGAGACTACCAGGCGCAACCTCGACCGTGTGCTGGATATCCTGGCCGAACTCGAGCCTCGCCTCAAAAGCCTCGAGCGCCAGGCCACCCGGGCCATGGAATATACCCAGGTTCAGGCGGATCTGCGTGTGCTGCTGCTTGAGTGGTATGGTTTCCACTGGCATCGCGCCCAGCGCGATCTGACCGATGCGATCGATCTCGGTCGGTCTCAGGAAGCGAAATTAACCGAGGTGCGTGAATCCTACCAGACCGTGCGTCAAAACTTTACAGCCTTCCGGGACCATTTGAACGGTTTGCGCGGCAGATTAAATTCCTGGCATCGCCAGTCGTCTCAACTACACGAGAGTCGTGAGTCCACCAGCGGCAACCTGGCAGTGCTGGATGAACGCCAACGGACCTTGCTGGACAACCGCCAATCAGGGTTGAGTGAACAATCCCGCCTGTCTGCAGAATTCAAGCTTGCCCTGGAACGGCAGGTGGAAACTGAGGCCGAGGTCGTTCAGCTGCAGGCAGAATTCGATGAAGCCCTGGTTCAGACCAAATCGGCACAGTCTGCGTTGGATTCCCAAAATGCAGAGAAGTCCCGCCTTGAGGCGCAGATCCAATCGATGCGCCAAAAAATAAATGAGGTTACCACTCAGCGTACGCGGATGCAGGCGCGCCTGGATGAATTGGCTTCCCGAGCCTCTGGTCAGGCGCAGAAACTGGATGCGCTGGCACAAGCGATTGCCTCGGCGGATGCAGAAGTAGAGAAAGCTGCTCTGGAAATCAAGGATGCGGCGGCTGCCCGGCAGAAATCCGAGTCGGCATTGCAAAAGGCCGAATCCGAGCTGCGGCTTGCGCGTAACCAGCTTGTAGATTTGGAGACCCAGATCGCCGAAAAGCAGAAGGAGCGTTCCGCCAAACAGGCTGAACAAGCCCGCTTTAAAGCCCAGCTGGAAGTGCTCGAACAGGCCGAACAATCCCTGGCGGGGTATGCAGACGGCGCCAAACTGCTCCTGGACGCTTCTCGAAAGTCCAAACTTGCCGGGCGCGCGGGGCGCTATCGGCATTGCTGGATGTGCCGGTTGAACTGGAAGTGGCTATCGCAGCCGCCTTGGGAGAGTATACTGACGCCGTCCTTTTATCTTCCGGCCGGGATGCTGAAGATGCCATGCTTTTGCTCGATTCGGATCAATCCGGTAGGGCTTCACTTTTGCCGCTGGATTGGCTTTCTCCGGGTGAACCGCTTAGCGTAAAAACCAGCCTGGATTGTTTGGGGGTGGCCTCCGATCTGGTAAAGACTGCAGTGGAATATCGCCCGGCGCTGGATTTGCTGCTTGGCCAGGTGTTGGTTGTCCGTGACCGGGCGGCTGCCCGGCGGGTCCTGGCAGGCCAACCGAAGAGTACCCGCGCGGTGACGTTGCGCGGCGAAGTATTCCACGCCACCGGACAGGTTTCAGCCGGCAAACCGGCCAGAACGGCTGCATTGGGGCGCCCCCGCCAGCGTCGTGAGCTGCAGGAATCACTCGCAGATATTGCGCGTCAAATTGGCAAGTTAGACTCAGAACTGCAGAACTTTACCGGTAGACTGGAGACTGCCCACACTGGAGTGGAAGAGCTTACCGAGGCCGTCGACAGGCAGCGTCTTGGGCTTGAATCAGCCCGAAGTGCTGAGCGCCACGCCCAGCTTCGCGATGAATCGGCGCGGCGCCAGGCGGATTGGCAGGTCAGTCAGAAAGCCAACATCGATGCTGAGATTTTGCAGGCCGGCAAAGAGCGTGAACAGACTTCTGCTGCCCTGCAAGCCAGGGCGAACGAGGCCGCACAGGCGCAAAATTCTCTGCGAACGCTGACTTCCGCTTTGGCTGCCCTGGCCTTGGATGAATTTCAGAACCAGGTAAAATTTTGGTCCACTACTTCGGCGGTGGCTGAGCGCGCCCTAAGCGATGTCCGCAGCCGACTCGTTGAACGTAAGAATACAACCGATGCATTGCAGGCTCAACAGACTGCCTTGGAAAACCGCCTGGCTGAATATGACCGGGCTTTGGGCGAGGTGGAAAACACCCGGGAAAACCTGCAGGTGCAGGCTTTGGGGATCAATTCCCAATTGGAAGAACTGCGCCGCCTGATCGAACCGGCAGAGCAGGAACTTGAGGCGTCTCAAGCGCAGGAAGGGCTTTTACAAAGGCAGGAAACCGAAGGCCAGGCAGCTTTGGCGCGTGTCGAACGCACGAACAACCAGATCCAACTCGAACTGGGTCACAAACAGGAAGCCTTGGGAAACCTGCGCCAAAAAATTGAGGATGATTTTGGCCTGGTGGCTTTTGATTATGCCAGTGACGTTTCCGGCCCGGTACCTTTGCCCTTCGTCGGCATGGTGGAACAATTACCAGCCGTAAATGAATTGCCGTCTGACCTTGAGGAGAGTATGACCCGCTTGCGGGCGCAGTTGCGGCGTATGGGCGCGATCAATCCAGAGGCTCAACAGGAATACCGCTCGGTCAAAGAACGCCATACATTCCTGACCACACAACTGGATGATTTGCATAAGGCCGAAACTGATCTGCACGAGGTTATTGCAGAGTTGGATGAATTGACCCGCCGTGAGTTCCAAAAAACGTTTGATGCGGTGGCAGAACAGTTCCATACCATTTTCCACCGTTTGTTTGGCGGAGGCGCTGCCCGCCTGGTACTGACCGACCCTGAAAACCTTACTGAAACCGGCATTGATATAGAAGCGCGCCTGCCTGGGCGGCGTGAACAAGGCTTATCGCTTCTTTCGGGTGGCGAACGCAGCCTTACGGCGATTGCGCTGGTCTTTTCACTGCTCAAGGTTTCTCCGACCCCTGTGTGCGTGATGGATGAAGTGGATGCCATGCTTGATGAAGCCAACGTGGGTCGTTTCCGGGATTTGCTGCAAGAGTTGAGCAAGGAAACGCAGTTTATCATCATCACCCACAACCGGAATACGGTCCAGGCAGCCGATGTGATCTACGGCATCACGATGGGCCGTGATTCGGCCAGCCAGATCATCAGCTTGAAACTGGATGAGGTTTCGGAAGATTACCTGAAATAGCTCTAATAAATAATGTAATTCCATAATTAAAATAACAGAGCCTGGCGTTTGCGCCAGGCTCTGTTTTTGGTTATTTACCGCGCCCATTCTACTTTCCGCTGGTCTGTGACTGATAGGTAGCCATATAAGCGGTCGCGGTAGCATTATCCTTCGCCTGCGCTTCAGCAATAGTGGGCGAAGTGGGAACGTAATTCACCCAGGCGCTGTTTATGACAACCTTGGATTTTGTGCTTTGGTCCTGGAGCCAGGTGGTGAAAGCCCCGGAGACGGCGGTCTGGTATTCCTGGTCGGTGAGCGGGCGGACCTCGTGGCCAAGTACCTGGATGATGTCATAACCGGAGGAGGTTTTGATCGGCTTGCTGTACTCGCCAATTTTAAGTGAGAATGCCTCAGTTATGAGCTCGGTGGGGATGGTGGCAGAATCTTTCCCGAACCAACCCAAATCACCACCGTTGGTTTTAGTGTTCGTATCAATGGAATTATCCGCTGCCAGGGTGGCAAAATCAGCCTTGGCTTCCAGTTGATTATAGAGATTATTGGCGGTCGTTTCATCCGCAACCAGGATATGGCGTGCCCAGACCTGTTCCTGTGAATGGGTTATATTGGCGGTGACTTTGGCCTGTACCCGATCGCGATAAAGGCCGCTCTCAAAAAATATATAGCGGAACTCGGAAGCAGTAAGACCGAATGAGGAATAGTTCTTTAAGGCGGTCTGGTATTGGCTCTGGTAACCCTGCAGCGTGTATGGCGTGGCCGTCGGAGTGATACTGGGAATGGGGGTTTTCGTAGCGGTCAGGTTGGGTGTCGCGGTTGGGAAAGGAGTTAAGGTTGGAGCCAGAGTTGCGGTAGGCGCAACGGTTGGCGTAAAAGTCGGGGTTATCAATGCCATTTGTGTTGCATCCAAAGTGGCATAAACCAACGCCGTCGGTGTAAGCGTGGGAGTGGGAGTTCCGCTTGGATAATAATTTAATGCTTCCTGGGCTGCTTTTTCAACCTCATCTGCGCTAACGGTGATCCCGTTTGCCTTGGCGTATTGGCGGATCAGCAGATCATCCACCATATCCTGCATGACTTGACCTCCCACCGTAGTTGGGGTGTCCAATGACGAGGTGATCTGATTTAGGGATTGGGACATCTGTGGGTCGCTGGTGGGATCCAGACCAAACATCTGAGCCAATTGCATATACTGCATATATTGGCCGATCAATTGCTGCCGCGCCACGCGCACACGAACCTGGAACTCATGCAGACTGCGCGATTCGCCATTTACTGTTACTGCTGGTCTCCAATTGAGGAATAGTGTATCGTTCAATAGCCCGTAAGCAATGCCCAGGACAACGATAACGATGATCCCGATCGCAATACCAGTGATAATTCTCGTCTGTCTGCGTTCGCGATCCAGCCGGGCCAGATGTTTTTTCGTCACTATTTTTGGAGACTGTTTTTTTGCCATAAACACCTCAATGCGAAGCCAATAGACTTCGCCAGTTCTAGAACTAACAGGGATAGACTGCTGCTAGCATTATGTTGAACCAGATCTTGGATTTCTTTACAAGAAAAAAATCGATTCCAGTCCCATCTTTCAGCAGCTTGTGCCCCATAAGAATAGCTGGTGCCAGCGTTCAGCGCTCTTCGTTGAAAGCCCGCCCGGTGAAGGGCAGCAGGGCAATATGGCGGGCGCGTTTAATGGCCCCCGCCAGCTCGCGCTGGTGCCTGGCGCACGTGCCGGTCTGGCGGCGAGGGCGAATTTTGCCTTCTTCTGTGACAAAACGGCGCAGTACATCTGATTGTTTATAATCAATTGTCATATGGCGGTCGGCACAGAATTGGCAGATTTTAGGGCGGGCGTAATATCTACGCTCCTGCCCACCTTCCATTTCATTATCCATCGGATGATCCATAAGAATTGTGACTCCAATCTATCTTGCTTGTTGCAGTGTAAATCAAAACCGCTGCAATGATCTGATCCGGGCCTAGAATGGGAACTCGTCTTCGTTCCCAGCCTGGCCCTCGGGTTCATCAGATGCCACGAGCTCTTCACCGGCAGAACCATGATTGGCTTCCCGGCGTTCACCCAGCATCATCATTTCCGTGGCGACGATCTCGACGGTGGCGTGCTTGACACCTTCTTTATCTTCCCAACGGCGGGTCTGAAGGCGGCCTTCGATGTAAACTTGCTGGCCTTTGGTCAGGTATTGTTTACAGATTTCAGCCAGGTTGCCCCAGGTGACAACGTTGAACCATTCTGTATCGGTGTGGCGTTCACCGTCGGCGGTATTCCAGGAGCGACTGGTGGCAACCGTGAAGGTAGTCACAGGACGGCCTGAGGGCGTGTAACGCATTTCGGGTTCACGTCCCAGATTGCCGATAATCATGACTTTGTTCAATCCGCGATTACTCATCTTTCACTCCTTTCTCCGGATACTAAAAAACAAAAATCGCCGAAGGTGTTCGTTATTCCACAACTATCAGCATATAACGAATGACCGGTTCCAGGAAACGCAGATTCTTTTCCAAAGAAGTAGTCGCAGTAGGCTCCAGGCCGAGATTGAACAGAACATACTGACCTTCGCGCTGCTTCTTGATGGTGTAAGCCAGGCGCTTGCGGCCCCAGACTTCAACCTTGTCGACGCTACCGGTGGTCTCAGCAACCCAACCTTTGACTTTGTCGACGACACCGTTAAACGCGGTTTCGTCCAGATCGGGATGGACAATACAAACCAATTCGTACTTACGCATAGGGAAAACCTCCTTTCCTCGGGATATGCTCCCGGACATTCACCGTAGGTGAGCCGGGGGCGGAAGGCCAGCCGCAAAGCGACTGGGTACCCGGGAGAACCGGGTATTCGAACGGGCTGTATTGTAAGCGATAAGAGTGATTTTGACGAGGGCGATTATAACCAAAATATCGCGTGCGTTGGATCATCCCCTTATTGGGGAAATATTCAGACATGATAGAATCAAGATCTGTGAAGAGATTTGTCGAAAACCTGGCTCCCGTTTTGTTTTTTATTGCACTCATCCTGCTTGGATTTCTGGTTTATAAAAGTTATGGTATTCCCTGGGACGAATCCGTTCAAACGCAGATAGGTGCATTAAACTATCGTTATATTTTCAAGGGGGATTCCGCCTTGTTATCTTTTCCCGACCGGTATTACGGGGCAATATTCGAACTGCCGATACTTTGGATCACGTCCCGGTTTTCGATTCCGAGACATCTGATCATCTTTATAATTTTTGTTTTCGGCATGATCCCATTCTATTTATTGGGCCGGCGCCTTTTCCAGAACTCATGGTTGGCACTGCTGGCGACCGCTATCCTGGCGATAAGCCCTCGTATCTTTGCAGATGCTTTTTATAATTCCAAGGATATTCCCTTCATGATCGCCTCAATAACCGCGGTTTGGACTCTCGTGGTACTGGGAGATACGCTCCGCCAAAGGCGCCATTGGTTGGGAGTTGCAGCAATCATTATCTTGCATGCTGCTGCATGCGCGGTGTTAATTGCAACACGCGTTGCGGGCATTATGATTGTTCCATTGACTTTTATTCTGCTGATATTGATTGTGCTAGAAACTCCTGCATTCTGGAAACTTGCACTAACTACGGCATTTGTTTATTTGACCTTAACAGTCGGACTCAGCATACTTTTCTGGCCCATTCTTTGGCAGAACCCTTGGACGCAATTCATTCACGCTTTTGGTGTGATGAGCCAATATCCATTCGGACGAGGGGTTCTTTATGCGGGGCAATATTTCCCGGCAGAAAATCTACCCTGGCATTACCTCCCAGTCTGGATCGGAATCAGCACTCCCCTGATTGTGTTAGCAGGCATTTTTCCCGGCATAATTGATTGGATAAGAAGTATTTTCACGGTATTCTGGTGGAAGGAAAAGCGCCAGGCGCCAAAGTCTTTAGCTTCCGAGATAAATCCCTGGTTAGTAGTGGCTGGCTGGTTGGTGATCCCTGTAGCCGCGATCTACATATTTCATTCAGTCCTTTACGATGGTTGGCGCCAGATGTTCTTTATTTATCCGGCAATTGTTTTGATCAGTGTCCGTGGACTGATTGTTCTTTATCATTTGATCGTGCGCCTTCCATTCAATTCGAATGGGATGCGGATCATCGCTGGATTAATTCTTTTAGCCGGGTTGGCAGAGCCTGTCTGGTTCACAATCCGCAATCATCCATACGAAAACGTTTATTTCAATGTGTTGGCTGGTACACCCTCAACGCTGAGGCAGCGTTTTGAATTGGATTATTGGGGGTTGTCCTACAAACAGGGGATCGATACCATCCTGGCAAAGGATCCCGGGAAAAGCATCAAGATATTCGTTTCAGACCCGCCCGGACAAGACTATATCAATGCCGGATTGAGTAGCAATAATAAATCCAGGCTGATATCCGTTAGTGATCCCTCCGACGCCAACTATTTCGTCAGCGTTTTCCGGTGGCATCCTGGAGATTATCCATATTCTGATGAATTTTATTCCATAAATGTTCGTGGAACGAAAATCATGGTTGTTTACCGGCTACGTTGAAAATGCATGGGGTTTTCCAGGCGCCAATTATCGAAAACTACCTGACGTAAATCGGGTTGCTGAATATCCATCCACGTAATTTTCCCAGGAATTGTTTATAAGCTTCGACCCGGTAAACACCGGCTTCATCCGTTACATGCATGAAGGTGTCCCCATGCAATGTTTTGATGCATTTTCCATCCTTGATCAATTTTATATCTGCGCTGGATGGGAATTTTGCTTGCAAAGTCACCGCGCCTTCAATCGCGTCCCCCATGATTGCGCTGTCCCGCCCTTTCGCCGAGAAACGGAAGCCCCGCGTTGGGGCTGGCAGATCGTAACCGACAAAGCAGTGACCGGCAGCCAGGGCCTCGAACACCATTTTTCGGTCTTGGGCCAGGTTGCCGGAGAGCGGTTCAGGTGTGAGTGTATGCGTGTTAATGGCCGAGAAGTGGTACTCATAAGGAAAAATGGTTTTATGTAACAATCCCAGGCTCATATGCCGGGCATGCGCGTCAGACCCGCCCACAGCCACTACGCGCTGTCCCTTGTTCAACAATTCATCCCAGATCTGGATCGTCTTTGGCAGTGGACCGTGCGGGATAGCCTGTGGCCGAAAAGCATAGTAAATCGCATCCAGCTTTCCTTTTGCAACCGTTTTGAGTTCACTGAAACCATTCCACAATTCGATGCCGGTGAAGCCGGTTACACCCCAGTCTTCCCAGGAGATATCCGTTTCTCCAAAGGCTGGCATGGCTGGATCCACCGGGTGGGCGATAAAGGATAATCCTCCTGCCCGTCGTACGGCGTTGATCAGATTCTGCGGATCATCTGCCAGATTTGCCAGTTCCTGGCTTGTTCCGAAAACCAGCAAGTGGTTCTTTTGCGGATCGCGATCCTGGTCGTGGATTTCCTCGCAGGCCAGTAAAAGCGCTCGTTTCTTTCCTGCCTTATAGTAGGCGTCCACCCCTTGAACCAAAATATTGTGATCGGTAACCAGGAGCACGTCGACGCCGGTCTTCAGTGCTGCCTGTCCAAGTTCCGCGTGCGTGCCGGAGCCATCTGAATAGGTGGTATGCATGTGTAGATTGATGACAAGTTCTTCCATTGATTTCCTTTTCCCAAAGTATGGGTTTGAGATGATGGCAGTTGGCCTTGCCGGCCACCATTACCCCAAATTCATTTTTTTCTGGCCGTCCGTTATCGATCAAAAAGATATCAGTCAGTGTGAAAACCTTTATAGGTAAAGTAAATAGCGTTGGTTGACGGTTTACCCTTATAACAGGTATAATTTGGCGGCTAAAATTCCTGGAGGCTTGTTAATGACAAATATCTTGAATGGTGGTTTGATTTTAACATCAATCGCGCTCGTCGTCAGCATTATCCTGCAAAGTAAGGGCGCTGGGCTGGGCGGCTTATCGGGTTCCGATCCCGGGGGCGTGTTTACTGCCCGACGTGGAATCGAAAAAACACTTTTCTGGGTAACCATCGTCTTCAGTGTTTTGTTCTTCGTGCTGGCGATTACTCTGGTTATTATTTCTGCGCGTGCATAAGACATCCTAATAAAGAAAGGTCAGCGCCGGGGTGCTGATTCTCCCGGAAGCGACCTTTCTTTAATTTGTGCTCATGAAAAAGTTACGATGGCAATTCCTGGTTGTCGCCCTAACGCTGGTCGTGGTGGCGGTTCTTTTGCTCACCCAGCGGCAGACTCCTACACCAATCCTGCCTGAGCCCGCCAGTGGGGGTATTTATACCGAGGCTCTGGTTGGTTCGTTTGGACGTTTGAACCCCTTACTCGACTTGAACAACCCAGCCGACCGGGACGTGGATCGGCTGCTGTTCAGCAGCTTGATCAAATTCAATTCACGCGGCGTGCCACAGCCCGACCTGGCCGAATCGTGGGGTGTTTCAGCCGATGGGACGATCTATAATCTCACCTTGCGTGCCAATGCCAATTGGCAGGATGGCTCGCCAGTCACCAGTGATGATGTCATCTTTACCCTAGACTTGTTGCGCAGCCAATCTTCTGCCTACTCGCCTGACGTGCGCACCCTTTGGGATGGCGTACAAATTACCCGTCTAAACGATAAAAATATCAAATTTACCCTTAAAGAGCCCTTCGTTCCCTTCCTGGATTACCTGACATTTGGAATACTGCCCAAACACCTCCTGGACACAGTTCCAGCCGATCAATTGTCAAGCGCCTCTTTCAACATGGCGCCGGTTGGGTCGGGTCCCTATAAATTTGACCATTTGATGGTTGAGAGTGGAAAAATTACCGGTGTCGTTTTGACGGCCTCCAAGACTTATTTTGGCCAGGTACCTTTCGTAGACCAATTCGTTTTCCGGTATTATCCTAGTTCACAGGCAGCCCTGACTGCTTACCAGGCTGGTGAAGTGCTCGGTATCAGTCAGATTACACAGGATGTCCTTCCAACTGCACTTTCTGAAACAAACCTGTCGCTTTATTCCAGCCGCTTACCGCGCGTTACTTTGATCCTGCTCAATCTTGGGGATAAACAATTACCCTTCTTCCAGGATAAAAACGTTCGTAATGCTCTGATGCTCGACCTGAACCGGCAGTGGATGGTGGACAAGCTGCTCCAGGGGCAGGGGATCGTGGCCGACAGCCCGATCCTTCCGGGGACGTGGGCTTATTATGACGGTATCACTCATATCGGTTTCGATCCCGATGCGGCGATTGCTCAACTGAAGGTTGCCGGTTATGTTCTACCTGCGGACGGAACTGCGCGTGCCAAGGATAATGTTTCGCTTTCCTTTACCATGGCATACCCGGACGATGGGCTGCACACCCAATTGGCCCAGGCGATCAAACAGGACTGGGCAGCCATTGGCGTTGAAGTGACTCTTAAAGCTGTCCCTTATGATTCGCTCTTAAATGATTATTTGACGCCTCGCACCTATCAAGCGGCCTTGGTGGACCTGGACCTTAGTCGCTCCTACGACCCGGATCCATATCCATTCTGGCATCAGGCGGAAATAACCGGCGGACAAAATTATTCCCAGTGGGATAACCAGACCGCCAGTGAATATATTGAGCAAGCCCGTGTGGTTGCTGACCCTTCTGTTCGCACCCGCCTGTACCGAAACTTTCAAGTCATTTTTGCTCGTGAGCTTCCGGCTTTGTTACTCTACTATCCCGTCTACACCTATGGTGTTGACCAACGCATGCAGGGAGTCCAGGCGGCGCCACTTTTTGAGTCTGCCGATCGATTTAACGGGGTTTCGAATTGGTTTTTGATCACCAAACGCACCCTGAATACAGTTACCCAGCCAACTATCGGCCCGTAAACCTGATTATTCATAAAGGAGTCCCAATGGCTGACCAACGCGCAAATGCCCTGCAATATGCCCGCAGCAACAAAGAGAAATTCCTGACCACGTTTAAAGAAATTTTGACGGTCCCTTCCATTTCAACTGATAAAACGCATTTGCCGGATATCCAGCGAGCGGCCGAGTGGTTGGCTTTGCAACTGCGTAACCTGGGGATGCAGAAGGTACAGCTTTTTCCAACCACCCAATCCCCGATTGTCTACGGCGAATGCCTGGGAGTGCCAGCTGCCCCGACCGTTCTTATTTACGGTCATTACGATGTTCAGCCTGTGGACCCGCTCGATCTATGGAAGACCGGTCCTTTTGAACCGACAGTCATCGGCGATGATATCTTTGCCCGTGGCGCTTCGGATATGAAGGGCCAGGCAGTGATTACCCTGAAAGCAGTCGAATCATTGGTACAGACCGGCGGATTGCCGATAAACGTCAAATGGCTGTTTGAGGGCGAGGAAGAAGTTGGATCACCCAACCTGGAAGCGTTCATTGCCAGCCATACCGATCTGTTGGCTTGCGATTTTGCCGTCAACCCGGATTCGGGCATGATTGGCAGGGAATATCCAACCATTACCTATGGTTTGCGCGGTCTGGCTTATTTTGAGCTGCGCGTCTACGGCCCGGCGCATGACCTGCACTCCGGCATGTATGGCGGCGTAGTTCATAACCCGGCTAATGTACTGGCCGAGCTGATAGCAGGCATGCATGATGATGCCGGTCGTATTACTCTGCCCGGCTTCTATACCTCTGTACGCGAATTGAGCGTGGAGGAGCGCCAGGAATTGGCCCGCCTTCCGATCGACGACAAGCATTACCTGGAACAGACTGGCGTCCCTGGACTTTATGGCGAAGCGGGTTTTACCGCCAATGAACAGACTGGTGCCCGTCCAACGCTGGATGTGAACGGCTTGCTTTCCGGGTTCACCAGTGAAGGTTCGAAGACTGTCATTCCGACCTGGGCCATGGCCAAGCTCTCGACACGGCTCGTCCCCGACCAGGATCCGGAAGAAGTTCACCAACAATTACTTCGATACCTGGAGCAGAACGCACCCGATGATGTTCGTTGGGAGTTGAAGACATTGACCGGCAACCCGGCCTCGATCTCGGACCGAAATAATCCAGCCGTGCAGGCGATGGCGAAAGCGCTGGAGTCGAGTCTGGGGACAACGACCGTATTTCAAACGCGAAGGGGGTTCCATCCCGGTGGTGGGTGATATGCAGCGTCTGCTGAGTGTTGAGTTGGTCATTTGCGGCTTTGGCCTCCCGGACGATAATGTACACGCCCCCAATGAAAAACAAAACCTGCCAACCTGGTATCGCGGCATCGATGCGTATATCCATTTCTTTATGAATTTGAAGCCAGACTAAAATGGAAGATAAACTTATTTCTTACGGCGGGCAGGCGCTCATGGAAGGCATTCTGATGCGCGGCCGGAAAGCCTGCGCCGTTGCCATGCGTGCACCGGATGGCAAAATTGTTACCAGGATTTAACCTCTCAGCGGGATCTACAAAACGAACATTGCAAAAATCCCTTTCTTGCGCGGATTGGTCATGCTATGGGATTCGCTTGGCCTGGGTATGCGCGCCATGACCGATTCCGCTAACATGCAATCTGGCGAAGATGAACAGCTCGAAGGCCCGGCGCTTTATTTTCTTCTCGGAGGGCACCTTATTACTGGCTGTTGCAATTTTCTTCCTCGTTCCGGTGGGAGTGGGTTGGCTTACCGAACATTTCCTGCACTGGAATGCCTGGTGGAGCAACCTGGTGGAAGGCATCCTGCGTCTATTCATGCTGGTTGGCTATATCTGGGCGATCGGTTTCATGCCCGATATCGCCCGTGTTTTTGCTTACCACGGTGCGGAACACAAGACCATCAATGCCTATGAAGCTGGGGCAGAACTAACCCCCGCTTCCGTCGCAAAATTCCCACTTGCCCACACCCGCTGCGGTACGGCTTTTCTGTTGACCCTGGTGGTGCTGTCGTTTTTCTTCTTTACAATCCTTGGCCCGCTTACATTGGAATGGCGGCTCATCAGCCGGGTCTTGATGATACCGGTGCTGGCGGGTATCGCTTATGAGTACCTGCGCTGGACTGCCGATCATATCAAATCCCCCTTTGTCCGCTTCATCGTCAAACCCAACCTGGCCTTGCAGTCCCTGACCACGCGTGAGCCGGATGAGAAAATTCTCGAGGTGGCAATTGCTGCCTTCCAGGCGATGAGACAGGCAGAGATGGAATAGTAAACCAAAAAGCGTAAAACCCAACCCCGCAGGTCAGAAACATTGGCCTGCGGGGTTGTTTTATGAAAGGGATGAGTTTGTAATCTGGGGCTAAATCGTTGAAATAATTTCCAATTATGCTGGTATTAACTTGACCGCCGGTCGAAGCAGCATAACTCCTGCCAGCGCCAGGATGATCGCCCCCATCCAGTATGGCGCCCCGACCATGACATGATCGTACATCGCCCCCGCCCATAGCGGGCCGAAGATGTTCATCAGGCTGCCCAACCCGGTGGTCACACCCATCAGCAGGCCGACCTCACGGTGCAGCACCAGGTCCGTGCTTAGTGTGGTTAGCGTTGGGAATGTGAAAGCGCTGATTGCGCTGACCATCATATTCAACGGGAAGATTGGCCAGAAAAGAGGCATAAAAAAGATTGAAACATCAATAACCGATTGACCGATCAGGCTCACGCGCGGCGACCTTGGTGTCTCCGAAGCGCGGAACCAGGCGCGGCACCAAAATAAAGGTGGTGGCTCCCACCGCAATGCCCGGCCAATCCCAAGAGCAGGCTCAACTGCCAGGGTTCGGCAGAGAATTTCTGGATCACGAACAGAGTTGAAGTGCTGTTGATGCCGTTAAAGGCGAAGTTGAAAAGCGCCGTTACCAGCAGCAGCCAGCCCAGTCCGGGTTTACGAGCCATCTCGAAAATGGCGACGATCGGATTGAAATCGTTGGGGCGCATTCGGGCGGTCTCCCTGCGCTCCAGGGGTAATGATTTGGGCAGGATGAAGATCCCGAGCAGCACATTCAACAATGACAAACCCGCGGCTGCGAATGCCGGCGCTTGCAGGTTTAGCTGGCCGAGCAGGCCTCCCGCTGCCGGCCCCAGGATCAATCCGACACTCCAGGCCATTCCGATCAGAGCGAAATTTTTTGAACGTTCCTCAGGCTTCGAAACGTCTGCGATATACGCGCTCGCCGTCGACAAGTTCCCGCCTGTGATGCCGCCGATGATCCGCCCCAGGAATAGGATCCATAATGCGCCGCCCATGCCAAAGATCAGATAACCGATTGCCTGTCCGAGCAGGCTGATCAACAGCACAGGTCGCCGTCCATACCGGTCGCCAAGCTTCCCGATCAGCGGGGCGGCGACAAACTGTCCACCGGCATATAGCACGGTGAGCATGCTGACCATCAGGGCTTCCGAACTATATTTTTGTACGATGTAGGGTGCAACAGGAGAGAGAAGCGTGATACCGATCACATCCATCAGCATGATAACGAAAATCAAGCTGAGGGCAGCTTTTGTTTTTTTGCCTTTTTCTTCATTCTGCACGTAAGCCCGCCTAATAATTGGATTATTTCTTCGGCAATGCGAACTGGATGATTGCTCCGTCCTCAGTTTCTTCTGCTTGTCGGATTTCCCCGGCTTGCATTTCGACCAGGGCGCGATTAACGTATCCGAACATTTCCCGGTCAAGGTCAGAAGGCTGGCGCGCCTTTATCCCTGAACTTGATAAGCTGAACAACAACCAACCAGGCTGCTCCTCGACGCTGATATTGATCTTTGTTTGTGCTTCAGAATATACAGCCACGAGAGCGATAAAACCTGAGATGATCTGGCGGCAAAGCTGTTCATCTGTACGAAATTTCTTAAAGGTAGTAAGAACCTGGTAATCTATCTTGACATCTGCAGATGGATTAAATTTCTTCCACTGCGCCAGGCTCTGTGCGATTAATTGCTCGATATCCGTTTCTTTGGAGCTGAACGTTTTTTCGTGCTGGTTGATCCGTGCAATGTCGATCAATCCATTCATCAAGGTAAGAGCCCGCATACCGCTTCGATATACGGTCCCCAGGTCTTCTTTTTGGAAATCAGTCAGGGGTGCAGCCCCAACCGTGTTTAGCAGCATCTTGCTGAAGCCTGTTGTATGGTTAAAAGGCGTTCGCAGATCATGCGCCTGTTTGGAGATAAACTGTTCGAGGTCAATTTGTGTTGGAAGATCTATCTTCGTATTAGGCATGCGTAGATTCACCTTCTGCTGATTTGGGGAACCAGCGTGTGGATGTCATCGTTTCTTATTCTTTTCAACGGTTGCGTTGATTAATCCGCGTCTATGCGCGTTTGCCCATATCCCAATTCGACCATAGGATCTGGAATGAGATTCTTGCTGTTCAAATACCCTTTTTGTTTATATTCCAGGAAGAGCGCCCCCCATTCCGTCGTGTTTTGCCACTCCCTGGTCACTCGCTTATACTTAAAGGGCCAATAATAATAATCCTGCTCGGCCTTGGCAATGGCAATCGGTAGGGCGACGAGAGGGGTACGCAGGATAAGTTTTTGCAGGAATTTGGTCGGTCCAAACCAGGCGAGCCAGGCCAGAAAGGTGTGCGAATTGCGGGTAATTTTGAAATTCCAGTTTTCGCCGGATATATCGTCGCCAACCAGTTCAATTTGGCGCACATCCCCGTTCCCCAGGCCTTGTTCCGTTGCCAGCCGGATATAACGGATTGACATCGGGTCAAAGCCCATTAATTTGGCTGCCACCGCGTCGATCGCCACCTGGTCTTCGGATGCCAGCAGGATGTTCTTCACTTCCGGAATCATCAGGCGTGGACCGGCGCCATTGCCAGCTGTGGTCCCATCCATTATGGCGAATATGCCGGGATGGATTTCTTTTTGGATTGCCAGAAGATCCACCAATGTTTCGTGGATCCAGGAGTGCGTGTAATGGCGGTATTTGCTTAGTAAGCCACCGAAGGCATTCTTCATCGCCCCGGTGGTTGTCGTGTACATGTGGGTCTTGACCGTGGGCAAATGCACGATGTTTTTCCCCTGGAAATAATCCGGAATGCGGATGCCTTCCGGGTAGATGTGGTCCAACGCCAGCATTTTGGCCTTGGGCCTGTAGAGGACCCATTCCATCTCCTTCGTTCGGAAATTGAAGAGAGCCGGAACATTGTAGTGCTTGAAGATCGGCACATATCCGTTCAGGTCCTCGCCTTTGAATGGATTGGTTCCCACCGTGTGGTTCTGCACGCAGACCAGGTCGTCAAAACCTGCCTGCCGCAGGGCGAGAATTGAACCTTCCAACTGCCAGGGGGTGGTGTTGGCAGCCGGCATGGGGAAATGCCATGAAATATTATCCTTAAGAATGGTTGTGATACCCTGGCGCAAAGCCTGGCTGCCACCTGCCAGCTCAAATAAGCGCTGGTAATCCTCTAAAACGTTTTCAGGCCGTGTTCGTACTACGGCGACTTTGGATTTATTGAGCATTCGATTACCTCATTTGAAATTATAGTATAAGTTACCAATCAATTTTATCGCGATTATGCATTTCCTTCGATCAGAGCCCTTCTGATCTTGCGGTATAGAACGATCGGGCTGTCGCCCTGGATCAGGATCTCGCCGATGCCCAAGTCGGGACGCGGCGGGCGCTGGGTGATAACCACACGCCGGTCCTGGCGTTCGATGACCAGGTTTGCCAGGCTGCCCAGCCAGCCGTACACCTGGCGTAAAACCGGGATCCGCATGGTATGGTAATAGCGCAGGTACATCATCGTATTTTCGTCATCAATTGGGGCGAAGGCCAGCACAACCCGCAAGTTATCGGCGATCCAATTCTGCCATATGTTCCCGAAGCGGAATTGCAGGAAGGGCCGCCGCTCTGGTTCAGGCATCTCGCTGGGTTTCTTTGGTTTCTGGCCCTGGTCAAGCTCGTTGTAGACCCATAAATTGATCAGGTGATCGCCTGGCCAGTGACTCTCTTCTTTGGCGATTGGCCCATTGACCAGGGTCCGGTTGCCGCGCCCGATGGTGTTGTAATGGATAAACGGCAAATGTACCACATCCAGCTGGTTCTCGATGGCTCGTGCGTAATGATTGGCCCAGTGATCTTTCAGCGTAGAATACACCATCTCTTCGCTAATGGACTCGAACCATGGCACGGGTGGAAGCTCCGGCTGTGGTTCGCCCCACCAGATATAAACAAAGCCGTGTTCCTCATGCACCGGGTAGCTGCGGATATGTAAAGCCTTGGGCGGTTCGCTCCCCGCTCCATTGGCCGGGACCAGCTTGCAGGTTCCGCTCGTATCATATTCGAAGCCGTGGAACGGACATTGAATACAATCCCCGACTAACTTGCCAGCGCTGAGTGCCACCCCACGATGCGGGCATTTATCGCTCATCACGGATAATTCACCCCTGGTATTTCGCCAGGCCACCATCTTCTCGCCCATGCGCGTAACGCCGACGATTTTACCTTTTTTGATCTCGTTTGATTCAAGGATTGCGTACCATTGACTTGGGATCATATTTGCCTCGTCCTGGAATAGGTGGTATATTTCGCCGCTATGGCTAAAAACCGAAAAAGAAAATTACCCGTAGTGCTCATGATCCTTATTAGCCTGGCATGCATTGGATCGCCGTTGTTGTATTATCTTGGTCGACCCTTTCCTGTAAACCTGCAAACCGAACCATTCCAAGGCGTGAAATATTACCGGCGAGTCCATTTTACTCCCTACCCGATGGTTGCTCACATAGTTGTTGTGGATTTGCAAGCTTCGGGAATCAGCCTGCTTGTCACTTCCGCAGATACGACTGAGACACTCCCGCTTAAAGCTCAGACGACCTCCCAATTTGCCCGTTCCACAGGTGTCCAGATTGCCATCAACGGCGATGGCTTTTCACCTTGGTGGGCCAGGGGACCATTTGACTATTACCCACATTCTGGAGACCGGGTGGCGCCTGCCGGGTACGCCAAGTCTGAAGGCAGCGCCTATGGTCAGCATTCTGGCCCCACAATTTATTTCTCCAAGAGCAATGATGCAAGTTTTACCCTCGGTGACATTAATCCCTATAATGCAATCTCCGGGAATAATATGATTGTCCAGGACGGTGTTGAGATTCCAGACCTTGATAATTCATATGCAGCGCCACGCACCGCCCTTGGCCTCGACAGGAGCTGGGACCCACTTGATCCTGTTCGTAGCGGACGGTCGCCAACCGTTATACAGCCAGGGTGCCACCCTGCATGAAATGGCCCAGTTGATGATTTATTATGGCGCTGTGAATGCCATGAATCTCGACGGAGGCGGATCTTCCACTCTGGTAATGCGTAATGCCCTTGGGATCGTCGAAGTGGTGAATTCTCCAATCCAGACCGGTATCCCTGGACGGGAGCGGCCGGTCGGAAATCACCTGGGTGTTTTTGCCCAGCGCTAAAATTGCATCACAGCACCTGGCCCTGGGAAGTGGCGAGGCCACCCCGTCCTCAACTGCCTGGGTGGCTTCTATTACCTTCCTCAAATCGTTTGGATATTGGTTTGTATCTACAAGGGCTGGAATTTTGCCGTAAAATGGCGCAATAACTCCGGAGCGTAGGTAAATTCGTATCCACGCAGGCTGCTGGCTCGACCGGCAATCCTTGCCAGTGTGTCGCCGATATAATCCATGTGGCTCTGGGTATATGTCCGGCGCGGGATGGCCAGCCGGACGAGTTCCAGGCTCGGATAGACCATCTCGCCACTGTCAGGGTCTGGGTGGGCAAACATGACCGAGCCGATCTCACAGGCGCGGATGCCGCCTTCCAGGTACATTTCCACCGCCAACGCCTGGCCGGGAAATTCGCCGTGTGGGATCTGGGGCAATACGCTTCCGGCGTCGATGTAGACTGCATGCCCGCCGGCTGGTTGGATGGTGGGGAAGCCGGCTGCGTTGATGATTTCTGCCAGGTAAGCGGTTTGGCCAAGACGATAGGCGAGATAGGCCTCATCCAGACCTTCATAGAGACCGACTGCCATCGCATCCAGGTCGCGTCCCGCCAGTCCGCCATAAGTGTAAAAGCCTTCGCGCAGGATCAATTCATTGCAAATCGTCCGGTAGAGCGCCTCATCGTTGACGCACAGCAGGCCGCCAATATTGACGATGGCATCCTTTTTTGCAGACATGCACATGCCGTCCGCCAGGGCGAACATTTCCCGGGTGATCTCGAGCGTGGATTTATCCGCATAACCTGGTTCGCGCAGCTTGATGAAATAGGAATTTTCGGCGTAGCGGGCCGCATCCAGAAAGAACGGAATTCCCTGGGAGTGGTAGGTTTCGGAGACTGCCCGCAAGTTCGCCATCGAGATGGGTTGTCCGCCGCCGGCATTGTTGGTGATGGTCATCATACCGAAGGGAATATTCGCCGGACCGGTCTTCTCGATGAAAGCCTTCAATTTGGCGATATCCATGTTACCTTTGAATGGATGCAGATTGGATGGATCGCTGGCTTCCTCGATGACCAGGTTGGTTGGTCGTCCGCCGCGTGCCCGGATGTTGGCATCCGTGGTGTCGAAGTGCATATTGGAAGGCACATATTGTCCCGGCTTGACCAAACAGGCGGACAGGATGTTCTCTGCAGCACGTCCCTGGTGGGCAGGCACAAAAAATTTAAAACCGAAAATATCGTGGACGGCTTTTTCCAGGCGCAGGAAGGAACGCGCTCCGGCATACGATTCATCGCCTTGCATGAGTGCCCCCCACTGCCGGTCGCTCATTGCGCCGGTGCCGGAATCGGTCAACAGAGTCAATGAAGATGTCTTCGGCTTTGAGGGCAAAAACGTTGTAGCCTGCAGTCCGGACAGCCTGACGGCGTTCCTCCGGTGATACGAGCCGGATGGGTTCAACCATTTTGATACGGAAGGGTTCGGGTGGATAGGTGGGCATAGGTCTCCTGGATGAAATTGGATTTCAGTTTAACATGATTTTCCTGGCTCTGCATAATCAATCAATCGCAAATTCAACTAACTTCCTGTAGTTAGCACCATTAGAAAAGCCTCTATTGCTTGCCTTTATGGTAAAATTTGCCCGTCTTGTGGTTGTATGACAAGTGCCATTTCAATAATATGGGAATGGGGTGTGTGTAGGCGACGAAGTCGCCCGCACACACCCCACCCTCCACCCAATTCTTGAGAGGCACCAAGACAACTTAACGTTATTGGAGCGCCTATGCAGAATGAATGGTTGTACATCGGGCTCTTCCTGGTGATTGGCATTATTGTTCCGGTCGTCCCGCTGGTAGTTGCCCGGGTAATTGCACCGCGTAAGCCAAATCCGATCAAACAAAGTACATACGAGTGCGGAATTGAAACAGTCGGAGAGTCGTGGGTGCAGTTCAAGGCCCAGTACTATATCTTCGCGTTGGTGTTCCTGGTTTTTGATGTGGAAACGGTCTTCCTGTTTCCCTGGGCGCTGACCCTCAAACAGCTGCCGCTTTTTGTAGTGCTGGAAGGCGTTTTATTCATAGGGATATTGGTTGCTGGACTGGTATATGCCTGGCGCAAAGGCATGCTGGAATGGGTATAGCCCCTCAAGGGTGAACATCAAAGGCTGACAGGAAGTCTCCTCTCAGCCTTTTCTTTGTATAAGAGAGTATTACTTCGGACTTGGTAGGAGCAATCCATGAATTTTTGGAACAACCCGATCGTGTTTATTGGCAACTGGCTGACCGGCCTGTTGACAGGTTGGCACCTGTCAGTGGCGATTGCGACCATACTCATCTACGTGGTTGGCATCACCGTGATGATTATCTTTGCCATGACCCTTGATATCGGCCTGGTGTGGGTCGAGCGGAAAGTCGTGGCGCGTTTCCAGGACCGGCTCGGCCCGAACCGCATCGGTCCGTTTGGCCTGATCCAACCCGTCGCCGATATCATCAAGATGGTTATCAAAGAAGACATTACTCCCATAGGCGCAGATAAGATCATCTACAACATTGCCCCGGTGCTGGCTGCCACCTCGGTCATCCTCTTGTGGGCCATCCTTCCGATCGCTTCCACAATTTATGGCGTCGACCTGAATGTTGGCCTTCTATATATCGTCGCTGCCGGGGCGCTGGGAACGCTGGCGATCATCATGGCAGGTTGGGCTTCGAATAACAAATACGCTCTGTTGGGCGCCTTTCGCATGGTTGCAAACATGATCTCCTATGAGATACCGATGGTTGTCATTCTGCTCATCCCCACCATTCTGGCGAATACCATGAGCGTTAGGGGGATCACGGAAGCCCAGAGCGGGATGTGGTTTGCCTTTCTTTCACCCTTGGCGGCCGTCATATTCCTGATCAGCGCTATTGCAGAATTGGGCCGTTCGCCTTTTGACCTGAATGAAGCCGAGTCCGAGATCGTCGCCGGGTTCCATATTGAATATACCGGAATGAAGTTCGGATGGTTCTACGCCGGTGAATTGCTGCATGCCTTCACCTTTGGTGGGTTTATGGCCATCTTTTTCTTCGGCGGCTACGGCGGTTTCTTTGGGCTGGAAAAATTGGCCGCCTTCACCTGGTTGAATATCCCCTTCGTTCAGGCACTGGTTTTCATCGCAAAGGCCATGTTTGGCTACTGGGTGATCATGTGGATCAAGTACTCGGTTCCGCGTATCCGCATTGACCACATGCTGGCCTTCAACTGGAAGTTTCTTGTCCCGCTTTCCCTGGTGGTACTGGTGAATACGGCCATCCTGAACAAGGTGCTCTCCGGGCTGCCCGGATGGGCGTATGTGTTGGGAATGTTTGGCTCGAATATCTTGATCGGACTTATTACAGTTGAAATTCTGCGTGCTTATGGCCGCAACCAACGCAAAGCGCAGCAAGTACCTGCTACGCCGGCGTAAATCCAGGAGTATTCCTTATGCCAGTTGGACAAATTATCTTTCTTTTGACCGGTGCAGTCATCCTTGGCTCGGCGCTGATGGTGGTGACAACCCGCAATCTCCTGCACGCAGCCCTGTGGCTGGTGGTGACCCTATTTGGAGTCGCCGTGCTGTACGCCATCTTGCAGGCCAACTTCCTGGCAGTTGTCCAGGTGGTGATCTATATCGGGGCGATTGCCATCCTGTTCATCTTTGCGGTCATGCTTACCCGGCGCGAACTGATGGAAAAAGGCCGGCAGACGCGCTCAACCTGGTGGATTCCCGCTCTGCTCGGAATAGTGATCCTGGCTGGGTTGGTGTTCCTCATCCTGAGTGTCCCGGGTGTGGACCGCACTGCCGCGGCGTTGCCGGCCGGGCTGGATACCGTCCAGGCGCTCGGTACTGCCTTGGTTTCCCCGGATGCCTATGTGCTGCCTTTCGAGGTGGCCTCCGTACTCATGTTGGCGGCGCTGGTGGGCGCGGTCTATGTTTCAACCGTGGATAAAAAATAGGAGACCGCGATGAGTATCCCACTTTCCTGGTACTTGATTTTAGCCGCCGCCTTATTTTGCATTGGGCTGTATGGTGTCCTTTCCCGTAAGAATGCCATCGCCATTCTTCTGGGCGTGGAACTGATGTTGAATGCCGTTAACGTAAACCTGGTGGCTTTCTGGCGTTACCTCAACCCCGCTCAGATGGCCGGACAGGCTTTTGCCGTGATCGTATTTGCCGTTGCGGCAGCAGAAGTCGCCGTTGGCCTGGCCTTGATCATCTCGGTTTACCGCCAGCGCAGGACGGTAGTAGCTGATGAGATTGACTTGATGAAATGGTAGAACGTTTCAACGTGGAAACGTTCAAACGTTCCCACGTTATGGAGGCTTCATGAATTTGCTTATCTGGCTTCTCCCTCTCCCGCCCCTGCTGGCATTTTTTGCGATTATCCTGGTTACCAATAAGAACAAGAGCTCTCAGCCACGGCCTGGCAGTCGGTGCAGCCGGGCTTTCCTGGCTGGGGAGTATGATCGTTTTTGTCAGGGCAGTCGGGACGCAAGAGTTCGGAAAGCATGTTTTCGAATCGGCGATCAATTGGTTGCCCACCGGGAATACCTGGTTCCAGATTGGTGTGCGGGTTGACCCACTGTCGGCAGTGGTACTTTTCTTTGTGGCCTGGACCGTCCTGGCGATTTTCGTTTACAGCATTGGCTACCATAACTTCGGCCAGCCAAAGGGCGATCACGACCTGCCTGGCCTGCCTCCGCACGGGGCGACCGTCGACGAAGATGGACATAAGCATTCTGTCCCATCCATCGAGCCGATGTATTCCCGTTTTTTTGCTTTCATCAGTTTATTCGCCTTTGGCATGTTCACCCTGGTCGTGTCCAATAACCTGCTGACCATGTTCGTCGGCTGGGAGATCATGGGTCTGTGCTCTTATCTTTTGATCGGTTTCTGGTATGGCAAGAAATCCGCCCGGGATGCTGCGATCAAGGCTTTTATAACCACCCGTGTCGGCGATGTCTTCATGTTATTGGGGATCGCCTGGTTATATAGTTATACTGGCACGCTTACCTTCAGTCAGATATTCACTCCGGATATCCTTCAAAAATTGGGCAATGCGGTCGCGTTTCCGTTAGTGGCGATGCGTGCGCCAGCTTTATGGCCATTCTTTTCCCGGTTTTCGGTCGCCGGGGCGATCGGTATTCTGCTTTTCATTGGGACGGTGGGCAAGTCTGCTCAATTCCCGCTGCACGTTTGGCTGCCGGATGCCATGGAAGGCCCCACGCCTGTCAGCGCCATGATCCATGCGGCCACGATGGTCTCTGCGGGTGTGTACGTGGCCATTCGGGTGTTCCCACTTTTACAGGCGGATGTCACCGGCACAGCATTGGCAGTCGTAGCTTTTATTGGGGCTTTTACGGCCCTCTTTGCGGCAACAATTGCAGTCGCCCAGAACGATATTAAGAAAGTTCTGGCTTACTCTACCATTTCCCAACTCGGTTTCATGATTGCAGCGCTGGGAGTGGGCGCTTATGTCGCTGCGTCTTTCCACCTCGTCACGCATGCTTTCTTCAAAGCTTTGCTATTCCTGGGCTCCGGTTCCGTGATCCATGGCATGGAACACGGTGTACTGCACACCGGTGCCAAACAGGTCGACCCGCAGGATATGTTCAATATGGGCGGCCTGCGCAAGAAGATGCCCATCACTTTCTGGACTTTCCTGATCGGAGGCTTTGCCCTATCCGGTTTCCCGGTTCTGACGGCCGGTTTCTGGTCCAAAGATGAGATTTTTGCGGAAGCCTTTGGAAATGGGCATCTGGTTGTCTTCATCGTCCTGGCATTGGCAGCCTTCCTGACCGCCTTCTACACCATGCGCCAGATCACCCTGACATTTTTGGGAGAAGCGCGCACCCGGGTTGCCGAACATGCCAGCGAGACGACTTGGACGATGACCCTGCCACTAGTTGTCCTGGCGGTTTTCGCGGTCGGAGCCGGCTGGGTCGGGATGCCCGAATGGTTCACCGGCGGCTTGCTCCCCAACTGGTTCCATGGCTTTGTGGGCCAGACCCTCGCCGAGCTGCCTGAGGAAGTGGCATTCAATTGGATCCCGGTGGCCACCTCGCTCTTCGTTGCGCTGGGAGGCCTGTTCTTTGGCTGGCTGGCCTATCGTAACGTGACCGTCCCTGCCGAAGACCGCTTACAGATCCCAGTGCTTAAGAATAAATACTATTTCGATGAGATTTACAACTTCCTGTTTGTCAGGCCGGCGTTATGGATTTCCGAAAAATTTACCTCGCTGTATATGGATCAGACAGTAATCGACGGTCTCCTGCACAACCTGGCGCGCTTCTCGCTCTTCCTGGGCCATGCCTTCCGCAACTATTTCGACAAACCGGTGATTAACGAATTCCTGGGTGATGGGACGGGCAAGACCGTCAAAGCCTCCGGCTCAGGTTTGCGTAAAATCCAGGCCGGGCGCGTCCAGTACTACATGGTTGTCTCCATCTTAATGCTGGCCCTCTTCGCATTTTTGTATTATTTCCTTAAGGCAGGCATGTAGTATCGACTTTCGCGCAGCATCCTTTAGGACAGTCGTTAATCATTTTAAGGTGAACTGAAATAAGCCGTTGGAGGCGACTGAAGTCGCCACTACTTTGGAGTAATCGATGGCATTTATTAATCAACATCTTCTCTCCCTCATCCTGTTCTTCCCCGTGCTGGCGGCGGTGATCGTCTTGTGCCTGCCAAAGGGCAACCTGAAGGCCATCCACTGGACTGCTTTCGGCCTGAGTCTGATCCCCTTCCTTCTGACGATCTATTTGTGGATCCAGTTCAAGGCGGGCGAATCCGGCTTCCAGTTCCAGGAACAAGCGGTCTGGTACGCCGCCATTCACTCAACTTTCCATATCGGCGTGGATGGGCTTTCGCTGACGATGGTATTGTTGACCACCCTCCTGACACCGCTGGCGTTATTGGCCTCTTTCAGCATTACCGATCGCCTCAGGGTCTATATGTTCCTGTTCCTGCTGCTTGAGACTGGGATGTTGGGCGTCTTCATGTCCCTCGACCTCCTGATCTTCTTTGTCTTCTGGGAAGTGGGCCTGGTTCCGATGTACTTCCTGATCAACCAGTGGGGCAGTGAGAAGGGTGAACGGGAGATTTGGAAGGGTGTCAAAGTCCAATCCCGCAACTATGCCTCGTTAAAATTTATCATCTTCACCATGGGCGGTTCTCTCGGGCTGTTGCTGGCCATCCAGCTGCTGGGCGTGTTATTCCAGAATTATGACCTGCCCGTGCTGTATCAGAAGTGGAATTCTTTTACAACCGGTACGCTGCTGGGCTTGCCCGTCGAGACCGTCAAGACCATCGCCTTCTGGGCGTTTGTAATTGCCTTTGCCGTCAAAGTTCCGGTCTGGCCTTTCCATACCTGGCTGCCGGATGCTCATACGGAAGCCCCAACGGCCGGATCGATGATCCTGGCCGGCGTATTACTCAAGTTGGGTGCGTATGGTTTTCTGCGCCTGGTCCTGCCGTTGTATCCGGTGGAATCGGCGCGTTATGCCGGTTGGCTGGCTTTCCTGGCAGTCATGGCGATCGTATTCGGGGCCTTCGCTGCCTATGGCCAGAAAGACTTTAAACGGCTGGTCGCCTATTCCTCAGTCAACCATATGGGCTTTGTGCTGCTTGGGATTGCTGCGGCTGCCAAAGCCATCGGGACACAAAATGCCACCATCGCGCTGAATGGGGCAGTCTTACAGATGTTCAACCACGGTCTTTCGGCTGCCGGCATGTTCTTCCTGGTCGGTGTGATCTACGAGCGCACCCACACCCGCAACCTGGAGGATTACGGCGGGCTATTCCCACTGGTTCCTGTTTATGGTGGCATTCTAATATTTACCAGTATGGCCAGCCTGGGCCTGCCCGGACTGAACGGATTTATATCCGAATTCCTGGTCGTGCGGGGCTCCTGGCCCATCCTGACTGTCTATACAGCCATCGCAATGCTCGGCTTGCTGTTCACTGGCGTCTATATTCTCAAGGGCATCAAGAACGTTTTGCACGGTCCTTTGAATGAACACTGGACGGAGCCTGAACACAAACTGACCGAGATCAACACACGCGAGATTTTCGTCATGGCCCCGCTCATGGCGCTTATCCTGGTTATCGGCGTCTATCCGGCCTGGATTTTGGATGTGATCAATAAAGCCATGCTGATGTTGTTTAAAGTCTAGCAAGTCAAAAATGTCTAAAAAGTCTCACGGGGCTGATATGACGGACTACTTTGACCTGTCAAACGCATCAGAACTGTACGACTTGCAGGATTTGTAAGACCTGAATGAATTTCTTTCGATGAGGTCGACATGCAATTTCCGTTCTTAAGTGTGATCGTTTTTACACCTTTGGCCGCCGGTTTGATTATTCTTCTTTATAGACCGGAGCAGAAGAAAGCCATCCGCATCACTGCGCTGACTGCGGCGGTCTTTGCGCTGACGCTTTCGCTGTGGGTGTACCTGACTTACGACAAAGCCATCGCCGGTTACCAGTTCCTTGAGAAATACAACTGGATGCCGATGTTCGGCATTAGCCTGCACTTTGGTGTGGATGGTATGTCGGCCCCTCTGGTGCTCCTGACCGGTATTGTCATGGTCACCGGTGTGATGATCTCCTGGGGCATCGATGACCGCCCGCGTGAGTTCTTTGCTTTCCTGTTCATCCTGGCCTCGGGTGTCTTTGGTGTATTCGCCTCGCTCGATCTTTTCATGCTATTTTTCTTTTATGAAATTGCAGTCTTCCCGATGTACCTGTTGATCGCCATCTGGGGTTGGATCAAGACCCGTGAATACGCCGCCATGAAGCTGACTCTCTATCTGTTTATCGGTTCAGTCATTTCCCTGATTGGCGCACTGGTCATGTACTGGTCCAGTGGACAGCATACCTTTGATATGCTTGTCCTTGAAACGGCAAATTTCTCACCAACTTTCCAGAAAATCTGGTTCCTGCCGGTGTTCCTGGGATTTGCCATCCTGGGTGGCATCTTCCCATTCCACAACTGGTCGCCGGATGGCCATGTGGCCGCACCCACCGCAGTGTCGATGTTCCATGCCGGTGTGCTGATGAAGCTGGGTGCTTTCGCTGCCCTGCGTGTGGGCATCATGCTCCTGCCGGTCGGCGCCAGATTCTGGGCTCCGCTCATCATGGTTCTGGCGCTGGTCAATATCGTCTACGGTGCATTTATCGCCAGCGTCCAGACCGACTTTAAATACGTGATCGGTTTCTCGTCCGTCTCACACATGGGGCTGGTCATGATGGGTTTCGCCACGCTGACCCCCGAAGGTCTGACAGGCGCAGGCGTCCAGATGTTTTCGCATGGCATTATGACGGCGCTCTTCTTTGCTGCCGTCGGAATGGTCTACGACCGGGCTCACACACGCCAGATCCCCGAGCTGGGCGGGATGGTCAAGCCGTTACCTCTGGTTGCGATCGGCGTGATCGTCGGCAGCCTGGTCTCGATGGGCATGCCCGGTTTCTCCGGTTTCATTGCCGAGTTCCCGATCTTTATGGGCATCTGGAAAACCCAGTGGCTGATGGCTGTCATCGCAATTATCTCTATTGTCGTTACTGCCTCGTACGTGTTGCTGGTCGTCCGGCGGGTGTTCTTCGGCAAGATGCCGGAAACCCTGGAAGGCCATATCACCCCCCTCCGCAGCCTGGATAAAATTGCCCTGGTGTTACTGATGGCGCTCATGATCGGTATCGGTTTGTTCCCGGTCGTGATAGTCCCGTGGGTGCAGACCGGCGTCCAGCACATCCTTGGCCTGTTGGGAGGTGCATAATGACTGCCATCCTTCCCATCCTCCCCGAAACACTGCTTCTGGTATTGGGCATTTTAATTCTTATCATTGACCCGTTCTTGAAAAAAGACGGATCCCGCCGCCCGTTTTTGGGCTGGTTTACCGCTGTTGGACTGCTGATCATCCTGGCCCTCAGCCTTTTGGTGGGTCGCCCTGCGGACCCATTACTTGTTTATGGCGGGATGCTGCGCTTCGACTGGCTGGGCTTTGCCTTCAAGATGTTCTTCATCTTTGCCGCCGGAGTAACGTCGCTGTTCTTCATGGATGCGGAACCGTTGAATCGCCGCGCCGAAGCCTATCTTCTGCTGCTGGCTGCCACGATTGGCATGTGCCTGATGGCGTCTTCGACGGACCTGGTGATGTTGTACCTTGCCATCGAGACCACCTCCATCCCGCTCTACCTGTTGGCGGGTTTCCTGAAGGGCGACGACCGCTCCACCGAATCGGGTTTCAAATACATGCTCTTTGGAGCCTTGACCTCGGCGGTCCTGCTCTACGGTTTCAGCCTCATTTACGGTTTCACCGGCAAGACCGGCCTTTATGATCTGAGTCCATATTTTGGCAGCTTCAACCTGGTTGCGGTTGGCATCACATTCCTGGTTTTGGTGGGACTGGCCTTTAAGATCTCGCTGTTCCCCTTTCATTTTTGGGCGCCGGATGTTTATGAAGGCGCACCTACT
Source organism: uncultured Chloroflexia bacterium (assembly GCA_963776475.1). Taxonomy (GTDB): domain Bacteria; phylum Chloroflexota; class Anaerolineae; order Anaerolineales; family Villigracilaceae; genus UBA877. The sequence goes on along the minus strand of CAVZMZ010000005.1, from coordinate 208,963 downwards.
CCTGTGGCAGGTTTCCTGTCCACTGCTTCCAAGGCGGCCGGGTTTGCAGTCCTGATCCGCCTGTTCACGGTGGTTTTCCCGGTCGTCAGCGCGGATTGGAGCCTGATCCTGGCAATCCTTGCCACCCTGACCATGACGGTCGGCAACTTGATTGCCCTGGCGCAGAAGAACCTCAAGCGCATGTTGGCTTACTCATCCATAGCGCATGCCGGTTATGCCATGATCGGTGTCGTCGCTTTTTCGCAGTTGGGAACCTCCAGCACGGTTTTCTACCTGCTTGGTTATGTTCTTACCAACCTGCTGGCCTTCGGGATTGTCGCAATCGTCGGTCGCGCCGTTGGATCGGAAGATTACTCTGCGTATTCAGGCTTGAGCCGCAGAAATTCCAGCCTCGGACTGGCAGCACTGGTTGCATTCCTATCATTGGCCGGGATGCCACCTTTCGTCGGGTTTGTAGCCAAGTTCTTTGTATTCAGCGCGGCTATTGAGTTGGGTTGGGTCTGGCTGGCAATCGTCGGGGTGGTCAATTCGATTATCGGTCTATACTACTACTTGAACGTTCTGAAGTATATTTACTTGTTCCGGATGGAAAATCAGGATGAGCAGCAGCACCCGATCCCGGTCTCACGCCCACTGGCCATCGGGTTGGTGCTGCTTGTGGTCGGAATCCTGCTGCTTGGAACACTTTTTGGCCCCTGGTTTGATCTCGCTACCAAAGCCGCCATCAGTTTGTTTTAACAGTCTATAAAATCTGATATAATTTCGCCGCCATGAAGCAATCGGGCAACAAGCAGCCGGATGAATTTAGATCAGCCGTCACGATGACTGTTGTGCTGGTGGCTGTTCTTACATTAGGTATTATCTTCATTGCGTTGTTTGCCGGGATCTTGTTGGACCGCATTCTGAACAGCAAACCCCTTTTTACGATCGTATTGACGATCGCCAGCATTCCCGCCACCATTTATGCCACATTCCGCGTCGTGAAGGCGGCCAGCAGCCGCATCCGGCCGGCAGCAAATCAAGTGAAATCTGAGGAGGAACCACATCGTGGAGAAGACATCTGAGTTGGCTCCCAAAAAGCAAGCCTGGCGTTGGGGCACGAACCGCTGGTATGTGCTGGCGCTGCTTATTCTAGGCTTTATCGGTGCAAAGTATTTCTTCGCTCCTGTCCGGCCTTTTGTCCAACTCCCGGCCGAGCACTGGATGCAACAACCCCTTTTCACCATCCCGGGGCTTGGGCCGTTCTATCTTACGAATACCATGGTAGCGTTAGTTATCGTTATCATTCTGGTTTTTTGGTTGGCGAGTTCTTTTAACCGCGCTGTAAAGAAAGGCGATCTGGTTTTAAAAGGTATTCCGGGCGCATTGGAAGCTCTGCTGGAATATCTCTACAATATGACCGAATCCACTGCTGGAAAGTGGGCCTGGACCATCTTTCCATGGTTTGCATCCATAACAATTATGGTTTTGTTGGCGAATTGGATGGAACTCATCCCGGGCGTGGACAGTATCGGAGTGATCGAGCATGCTGAAGCCGGTGGATTTGGTATCCAGCAGTTGGGCAACTTTTTCACCACGATTGTGAACCCGGCTGTTACCGAAGGCGGTTATCAACTTGTCCCGTTTGTGCGCGTACTCTCGACTGACCTGAACTTCACAGTTGCGCTGGCCATTGTTGCCGTCATAGCAGTCCAGGTGGTTGGCATTCGCGCCCAGGGCATTGGTTATTTCACCAAGTTTTGGAATGCAAAGACATTCTTCAGCCGACCGATTTTCGGCGTGATCGATTGGGGTGTGGGCCTGCTCGAATTGGTCTCTGAAATCTCGAAGGTGCTCTCGTTTGCCTTCCGTCTTTTTGGTAATATCTTCGCCGGTTCGGTCTTGTTATTCGTGATGGGTTCGCTGCTTGGCTCGATTGCCATCTTCCCATCCATCTTCTACATGCTTGAATTCCTGGTCGGTGCCATCCAGGCGATTGTGTTTGGTCTGCTGACAATGACCTTTATGGCCCAGGCCACCCAGGGGCACGGCGAACATGCGGAAGCGCACTAGTACAGCTAATTGCGGGCGCGGAAAGCCCGGGTAATCCTAATCCTAGCGGCGGGATTCCCGCCCGAATTCATATACGGAGGAATATCTCATGACTGGTAGTATTATCATAGCGGCAAAATTGATCGGTGCAGGCCTGGCCATGATTGGCGCCATCGGCGCAGGAGCCGGGATCGGCATCGTGACCAGCGGCGCAGTCCAGGCGATGGGCCGTAACCCGGATGCAACCGGCACAATTCAGACTAACATGATCCTTGGCATCGCCTTCGCGGAAGCCGTGGCCATTTATTGTCTGGTTGTTGCCCTGCTCATCCTCTTCGTTGTCGGCTAATTCTGGCATCGCTGGCAAATAGGTAAGGAGGTCTCTCTTGGAAAAACTGGGTCTTAATTTAGGTTATCTGCTGGTCCAGATCGTCTGCTTTTTTATTATCTTTGTTGTAATACGCGCCTGGATCGTAAAGCCGCTTCAAGGGTTGCTTGAGAAGCGTCGTAAAACCATCGCTCAAAGTCTGGAAGATGCCCGCATTGCTGCTGAAGCACGCGCCAATGCGGAAAAAGATGCCGCCGCGATTGTTTCTGACGCTCAGGTCAAAGCTGCTCACCTGGTGAGTGAAGCCACTGAACGGGCTGACGCGGCCATGCTGGAAGTGCGTGCGGGCGCCGATAATGAGATCAGCAAACAGCGCGAAGCTGTCCTGGCAGAGGTCGAGGAAGAGCGCAACCGTATGTTGGGTGATCTGCGCGGCCAGGTTGCGGCCCTGGCGATCGCGGCCGCCCAAAAGCTGGTGGGCGAGTCGCTGGATGAAAAGCGTCAGCATGCGCTCCTGGCCGAATTCTTCTCGGGTGTCAAAGCCGGCAAGGTGGTGGTTCTCGAACGCGCTGATCTTGGTGGGGCTTCTGCCGAAGTAGTCTCAGCCCTGCCTCTTACCGTTGATGAACAGGCCATTGTCAAGCGGGATATCATTGTCCAAAATGGGTTCACAGGCTGCGGTGGAATTTCGCATCGACCCGAGCCATCCTGGGCGGGCTGGTGATATACGTGGGCGATAAGGTGCTGGATGGCTCGGTTGCTGGTCAGCTCGAGGAACTGCGCCAGTCTCTGCGATAATAATTCCCATGACCAGTGGAGGGTTTTGGCGTAAAATACTACGTCAAGACCCTCTTTGTTTAACCTCAGAAGGTTCTACTGCAATAAGTTCTCTAAACACTAACGTGCCTTTATAGACTGAATAAACTATTTTTTCCACAGATAAACGCAGATGAACATCGATTCCCAGGTTTCATTATCCGCTCTTTTCGCCGAAGCCCCGCTGAACATTCTTTCCGGTATTCCGGATGCTACGCCCATCACTGGTATTGCCCTGGACAATCGCCAGGTACGGCCGGGCTATCTTTTCGTTGCCATGCCTGGCAGTTCGGTGGATGGACATGCTTTTATTCCCGCTGCCATCCAATCGGGGGCAGCCGCAGTCGTAGGAGAGAAATTACTGGATGGGTTATCCGTACCTTATATTAGGGTTGAAAATTCGCGACAGGCACTCACCTGGCTGGCGGCGGCTTTTTACGGCTATCCTGCCCGTAAGCTGACGGTTATCGGCGTGACCGGCACGGACGGCAAGACCACCACATGCAACCTGCTATACCAGATCCTGCTGGCAGCCGGGCTCAAGGCTGGTTTGATTTCCACTGTCAACGCGGTCATCGGCGATGAAGTGCTCGATACCGGTTTTCACGTTACCACGCCGGATGCTCCGGACATCCAGCGTTACCTGGCCCGCATGCTGGCCTCCGGGCTTACGCATGTGGTGCTGGAGACCACCAGCCACGGCTGGGCCCAGCACCGGGTGGATGCCTGTGAGTTCGATATCGGCGTAGTCACCAACATTACCCACGAGCACCTGGACCAGCATGGCACTTATGAGAACTACCGTGCCGCCAAGGCGCGTCTTTTCCAGTCCTTGGAGATCACCCGTTCCAAATCCCGGGGCAACCCCCGCCTGGCTGTTTTCAACCAGGATGATTCATCCTTCGAATACCTATCGTCCCTTTTCCAATCCAAAATCTCAAATCAACCATCAAAAATCAAGGTTGCCAGCTATGGGCTAGGCGGCTCTGCCGATGTCCGGGCGGAGGCCATTGAATACTCGCCGCAGGGCTTGCATTTCAAGGCGGTCGGGCCTGATTTTAGCATTCCTGTGACCAGTGCATTGGTTGGCTCCTTCAACGTCTCCAACTGCCTGGCTGCCTTGACAGTTGCAGTGCTTGGCCTGGGCCTGACTCCACAAACGGCCGCACAAGGGATCGCCTCGCTTGCAGGCGTTCCGGGCCGCATGGAACGCATCGATCTCGGCCAACCCTTCACTGCCATCGTAGATTTTGCTCATACGCCCAATGCCCTGCAGGTAGCGATTGAGACGGTCCGAAATATGCAAAAATTTCCATCTCCCCCGGGGGAGGGGTCGGGGGAGATGTCCGGCCGCGTTATTGTCATCTTCGGCTCAGCGGGGCTGAGAGACCGCCAGAAACGCCGCATGATGGCCGAAGTTGCGGCTCGCCTGGCAGATATCAGTATCCTGACCGCCGAAGATCCGCGCACTGAATCACTTGCAGAGATACTGGAGGAAATGGCCGCGGGCGCACGCCTGCAGGGCGGGGTGGAACAAAAAACATTCTACCGAGTCGCTGATCGAGGGGAAGCCATCCGGCTTGCAGTAAACCTGGCACAGCCCAATGACATCCTCATGGCGTGTGGCAAAGGCCACGAGCAATCCATGTGTTTTGGCGTTACCGAATATCCCTGGGATGATCGCACTGCCATGCGGGCGGCGCTGTCCGAATTCCTTGGAGTGCAAGGTCCGCAAATGCCCTATCTCCCGACGCAGGAGAAGAGCTGATGGATAATCTGTGGAAGACACCTGTTACGTTGCAAGGGAAATTTGTGCGGCTCGAGCCGCTCAGTGAAGCCCACGTACCTGCCCTGGCTGCTGTGGGCTGCGACGACCGCATCTGGAAGCTGATGCTCTACGGTCTGATCCGAACCGAAGCCGACATGCATACCTGGGTGCGGCGTCTGCTCGCAGGACAGGCGGCCGGGACCGACCTGCCCTTTGCCGTCATCCAGCTAGAGTCGGGCCGGGTGGCAGGCGCGACCCGCTTCATGGATCTTCACCCGGAGCACCGCGGCCTGGAGATCGGCGGCACCTGGTACGGGCTGGACTTCCAGCGTACGGCTGTCAACACCGAGAGCAAGTATCTGCTGCTGCGACATGCTTTCGAAGTGCTTGGAACTATTCGGGTCCAGCTCAAGGCGGACTTGCGCAATGAACGCTCCTGGCGCGCGATCGAACGCCTGGGCGCCAAACGCGAGGGCATCCTGCGCAACCACTATATTCTAGCGGATGGGATGGTAAGGGATTCGGTCTATTACAGTATCATCGACTCAGAGTGGCTGGGAGTAAAAGCCCGCCTGGAAGGCATGCTTGAAATGGGTGGACGCGGATAGTGCGCGGGAAGTGTAAAACGCGCGCGCATGGATGAAAACCATGAGGAACGATGAAATGAGTGCGGGGAAGCCAGCTCACTTAGCTGAGTCGGATTGACCGTTTTCAACCAGGGCGGTTAAATCCTTCACCAGGCCAAACAGGATCTCATAGGATTGGTCAAGCGTATCTGCTTGCCCGCCCAAACGGACCATCTGCCGCAACCGTTCTCCACAGTCTGTGGGCTTGACGCTGAACTTGTGGATAAAAACTCCTGAACGTTTTCGGCTTGGAAAATATTCGCGGTTTAGTGCAAACAAAGCCATTAAGAAATGGTCCAGGGCCAAATCCAGGGCAAAATGAAAAAAGAAGACATCTTTTCGTTGAACTGCCCGCTGGAGATCTTCCACATCCTGTAACGCCTTCAAATGATGGTCGATACCCTTTAAAGCCAATTCCCGGGGATATTCCGCCAGGCGGTTCTTGAAAGATTGCAAAATGCCATCCGGATCATAAAGTTCCCGCATGCCTTTCCACAGCGCACAACGCCCGATCGGATAGAATTCGCTGTCCTCCCGCCCCAAGTATTGTCCAGACTGGATCGCTTCCAGTTCGCAGCGTGCTTCGGCGACGGTAAAGTACATCATCCAGGTTTCCACGCCTTGCAGCCAGACACGATCGGCCTGCCCCCAATGACCATTTTCCAGCAGACCAGTTTCACTGTTCTGAATAAGCCTGGGACGCGAATTTAAGTATCCCAGACCTTTGCTGGCTCGCCGGAATTGCGCTGCAATAAATAAACAGGTCAATATCGCCTTCACCTGTTTGGGGAAGTGCCCGTTCGCCCCCGCTTAGCCCGATCGCGCGGACTGCAGCTTGCGCAGCGACGACCTCAACCAGCTTTTGAAGGGCGTTTTCAAGATCGTTGGTCACACGCGGCCTGCCTGTCATCTCAAGCTGTCCAGGCAAGCCCACTTCTTGCCGAGCTCAACGTTTACCCACAAGGGCAGGCTGAAATAACCATGCTGCTCTTTACGCCAGGCTGGCCCGCGGACAGTTTCGCTACTCAGCAGGTTGCGCCATTCACCCTCGGGCAGGTAATACACAGCCTGGCCTTGCGGGCTGAAAATGGGCGCCACCAGCAAGGCCGGACCCAGCATGTACTGCATCTCCAGGCTTTGGCAGGCCGGGTCATCCGGAAATTCCAGCAACATTGCGCGCAGCATTGGCCAGCCGTGGTCGTGCGCTTCCCGGGCGCTATTCAGCAGGTAAGGCAGGATGTGGACTTTGAGCCGGCTGAAAAAGCGCAGCACCTGCACCGCTTCATCGTCGTATAACCAGGGCATACGCGGGCTGTCGTTGCCGTGCAGGCGGCTGTGTGAACTCAACAACCCGAAGGCCACCCATCGTTTGTACAGGTCGGGAGTGGCAGTTCCGATGAAACCGCTGATATCGTGGCTCCAGAAGCCGAAACCGCACATCCCCAGCGAAAGGCCGCCGCGCAGCGTTTCGGCCATCGAGGCATAGCTCGAAGCGTTGTCCCCGCCCCAGTGCAGCGGATATTTCTGGCTGCCGCAAGTAGCCGAACGGGCGAAGACCACTGCCTGCCCCTGACCTTTGACTTCTTGCAGCAACTCGAAGACGGTCTGGTTGTAGAGGTAAGTATAGTAGTTGTGCATGCGCTCCGGATTTGATCCGTCATACCAGACCACTTCGGTCGGGATGCGCTCCCCAAAATCTGTCTTGAAGGCCTCCACGCCCAGCTCAATCAATTGCCGCAGCTTGCCGGCGAACCAGGAGCGTGCTCCCGGGTTGGTGAAATCCACCAGCGCCATACCGGGCTGCCACATATCCACCTGGTAGATATCACCATCCGGCTTGCGCAGCAGCCAACCACCGGCCGCGCCTTCGTTAAAGAGCGGCGAAGCTTCGGCAATGTAAGGATTGATCCACAGGCATACCCGCACACCCTTGTCCTTCAGCCGTTTCATCATTCCGGCTGGGTCGGGGAAGTAGCGTTTATCCCACAGCAGGCTGGTCCAGGTCAGCTCTTTCATCCAGAAGCAGTCGAAGTGGATCACGCTAACCGGGATGCCGGCAGTTTGCATGCGCTCCAGGTTGGCCAGGATGGCTTGCTCATCGTAGTTTGTAGTAAACGAGGTCGACAGCCACAGCCCGAACGACCAGTCAGGGGGAAGAGCCGGACGCCCGCTCAAGCGGGTGTACTGCTCGAGAGCCTCTTTCGGGGTTGGCCCTCCGAAAACGTAATAATCCAGGCTGTGATCTTGCACGCTGAACTGCACCCGGCTGACCTGATGGGAGGCCAGCTCGAACGAAACCCGCCCGGGGTGGTTGACCAGAACCCCGTAGCCCGTGCTGGTCAGGTAAAAGGGGATATTCTTGTAGGCCAGTTCCGAGTCGGTGCCGCCATCCTCGTTCCAGGCATCGATGGATTGTCCGTTTCGGACAAAAGGGCCAAAGTGCTCCCCCAGTCCGTAGACTTTTTCACCCGGGCCAAGAGCAAGCTGTTCACGCAGGAAAGTTTCTCCGTTGCGGGTCATCAACGCCACGGCCTGAGGTTCGCTGCCGGTGAGAACCTGACCATCCCGCAAAAAGCGATATTGCCATTCGCCTGAAATCGGCACCTGCAGCTCCAGGCTGCCTGCCTTTAGCCAGGCAACCTGCTCATCCTGCCCGATGGAGGCTTCCGGATTGGATAGGGAGCCGTCCAGATCAAAGGCGGGCAGACGCGGCTGGCGCCCTTTGAAATGCGTTAACTGGACACGGATGCAATTGGGAAAAGGTGAACTGAAGCGGGCCGTGAGGCTGGCGCCGTCGATCAGGTCGTTGCGGCTGCGCACCGCATGACTGTATCCGGTGACGATCAACGCTTCCGGCTCGATCTGGATATCCACTACGCTGAGCGGGTATATCGCCAGGGTTCCAGGCAGCAATTGCCAGTGTCCGTAGTTGAATTTCATGGCTGATCCTATCAAGTTTCCTCCCCTGCGGGGGAGAGCGGAGGGTGGGGATGCGTAATTCCTCCCAAGTATAATCTGTCCCCGACCAAATTTTGAATTGGCCGGGGACAGGGAATTTCAGAATGCGGTTGGTATACCCAACTGTTTACGAATTATGGGATATTCAAGACCGAATGCGGATTTACCGGCGCCCCGTTGTAGCTAACTTCGAAGTGCAGATGCGGCCCGGTCGAGGTGCCACCGGTCATGCCGACATACCCAATGACATCTCCCTGGCCCACGCTTTGTCCGCAGCTTACCGGAGGTGTGCTCACCATGTGGGCGTAGAGCGACTGCCAGCCATTGCCATGGTCAATGATGACCAGGTTACCATAGCCCCAGGTATTCCACCCGGAATAGACTACCACACCTGCATCGGCGGCATAGATCGCATTTCCTGACGAACCGGCAAAGTCGACCCCATAGTGGCCAACGTCCGTGCGGTAGTCTGTGCCGGAAAGCCAGTGTTCGACAGTGGGGAAGATGAATGTGCCATAGCCCATCAGGCCACCCGAAATCGGTCCACAGGAACCGGGTCCGACCGACACGCGTCGTGGCCGAACTTCCCGAGCGTGAGACGATTGGTGCGTTCCAGGCGAACAGGTATGAGCCACCAGGAATGACCAGCCAGGTGCCGCCGGGGATGTTCGGGTGGCTCAAGTCACCGATGGTATCCGGGTCGAGATGGTTGGCGGGGCTGTTGATGATCTCCTGGGGGTCGGCATTATAGAATTTGGCAACGCCGGTCAAGGTTTCACTGCCCTGCCACTGATAGTAAGTGCCATCCACCGGCAGAATGTTCAAAATTTGACCGGGTCTCAGGTAATCCACATTATTTTTCAGAGTATTGAAGTTACCAAACAGGATTGTGCTGGGTTTCAGCCCGAACTTGTCAGCAATGACGAAGACCGAATCGCCAGTCACAACGGTGTACTGGACTACATCTTCGCGCGGCCGGGTCGGTATGGTGGTATGCGAAACGGCCTGGCGTGGGACTCCATCCAGAGCGAAGGCAACCAATGCGGGTAATTGGGCGGTATCCACAACCGGAGCGGGAGTGGGTGAAACATCCGCAGCGGCTTGTACGCTGCTGGTGCTCCAGCCAAGATTGGCCGGCTTGTAAAGCGTCTGCATCAGCCAGACGACCAGAATGACGAACAGGATGGTTATAGCATTCGTCGCGATCCGCATGGCAGATTCGCCCAGCCCAAGGCGGGCGAGTGATTCCATCCATTTTGTGATCAGGTTTGGTCGTTCTTTTGGCTGTTCCCCTGCTGCCGCCTCGTCTTCCTGAGGAAATTCCTGGAGAGGCTTATTATCCATAGGTTGGCATCATAACATGCCCCTCGAAGCCCGTCAAGCAGACTATTAATGTCATTCTAGGCGATTTTTTGGCGAAGTATCGGCCATTTGGCATGCGCGAGCACCACCACCAACAGGCAGACCACTCCACCCACCAGAGCCGCGCTGGTACCCCGGCAGTCTGGGCCAGCCAGCCGATGAAGAGACTCCCAAACGGAGCCACCCCTTGCTGCGCCCACAGGTAGACGCTGAAGACGCGCCCGCGCAGTTCATCCGGGACATCGATCTGGATGAGCGTGTTCATCATCATGAATTGGGCGATGGTTGCCCAACCGATGATGCCAATCAGCACCATTGCGACCGGCAGGGTGTGAGCGAAAGCGATCAGCACCAGGAAGACCGAAAACACGAATTGGCCGATCGTCATCAACAAGCCCTTCCGGCGCAGCGTACTGAAGGCAGATACAAACAGAGCCGCAATTAACGCTCCGATACCCTGTGCCAGATACAGTCCTCCGGTGCGGGCCGCGACCAGTTCTTCTGTATCGGCAACCTGCTGGAGTACATTTCGCGCCAGAGCCGGGATTTGTTGGCTAAAGGGGAACCCGAAGAAACCGATCAAAGCGACCATGATCATGATAAGCAGGATGACGGTATTTCCGCGAATATAATCCCAGCCTTCCTTGAATTCGGCAACCAAATTGAGCCTCTTTAACCTGGTTGGCCTTCTCGATCTGGAATGGGGTTCGGACGAAGAACAGCCCGATGATGACGAACAGGAAACTGACTCCATTTGCAAAAAAGGCCCAGCCTTCGCCCTTATTCTTAATCAGGATCAGCACAAGCGCGGTAAGGGATGGCCCGATCACGCGTGCCAGGTTGAAGATGGTGGATTGCAGGGCGATGGCATTGGGCAGGGCAGGTTTCCCTACCAGCTCGATCAGCATGGCCTGGCGGGCGGTTATCTCGATCGCACTGGCCGATCCGAGAACAAAGGAAAGGCCGATCAAGTGCCAGATCTGGATCCGGCCGGTCAACGCCAGGAACGCCAGGATAAATGCCTGGACCATCATGATGACCTGCATGACAATTACAATCTTGCGCTTGTCCATGCGCTCGACCAGCACGCCCCCCGGCAAAGCCAGGATCAAGGTAGGCAGGGTGGCTGAAAAAGCGATCAGGCCCAGGTCGAGGGAACTGCCTGTGATCCGGTACGCCAGATAGGGCTGGGTGGTGTTCTGCATCCAGGTACCGATCAACGAGATAAATTGGCCGACCCAGAATATGAGGAAGTCGCGCGAAGCGAGGGCGGGAAAACGGTCCTGGATTGTCATGAGGGGGTAAGTAAAAAAACTTCTTTTACGCGGGCAGCATTAATTCCGGCCGATCGTTGGCGGGACTGTTGACCAGAGTTGAGACCGGATACGCTTCCATTTCGTCGGCTGGGTAGGGGACCAGCAGACTCTTCAAGTCAACCGGAAATAGGGGCTGAGGGTCAAGCCAATGCGCAAAGGCGTTGTGCGGCAGGATGACCGGCATGCGGTCATGGATGGGGGCCATCAGCTCGTTTGGCGTAGTGGTGATGATGGTGGCCGATTTTACCTCCGACCCATCCGGCGACTGCCAATGCTCCCACAACCCGGCAAAGGCAAACGGTTTCCCGGACTTGAGCCGGATCAGGTGCGGCACCTTGGTTTTACTGCCGGGCTGGGCTTGCCATTCATAAAAACCGTCCGCAAAGATAAGGCAGCGGTGGTATTTATATGCGGAACGGAAAGATGGTTTCTCGGCCAGCGTCTCCGCGCGTGCGTTGATGAGCCGGCTGCCGATGGTCGGATCCTTGGCCCAGGAGGGGATCAACCCCCAGACGAAGAAATCGGCCTTGTTCGTCCCATCGTTGGGTACGACGAGCACCGGTTGGGTGGGGGCAATGTTATAACGCGTGGGCAAACTTGGATGGGAAGGTGAATTCCGGAAAGGCCTCTTCCAGGTCGGCAGGGTCAACGGTTAATAAGAATCGTCCACACATGGGATCCTCCTGATCTACGACAACTTATTGGCAACATATAAGACTGTAACATAATTCCGTTCGACCGAACCACCTTGTGCATCAATGGCGGCGGCAATGGCATCAAACAGGCGCTGGCGGGTTGCGGCAGGCAGGCGCAAGTGGTCTGAATAAGTGTTAAGCAATCCAAGGTATTCCCTGGTCCGGTAGGTCTGCGACCATGGGAAGCGCCTAACGTGACCGGACCGAAGCAGCCGCTTGCGTTGATATCCTGGAGGCGTTCCTGGATGACCTCTTCGCTGTCAGTCCTGGGATTGTCCAATCCGGGTGCAATCGCATTGTAGATTCTATCCAAATCGGTGTCAATCTGTCCATGGAACCCCGGATACATGTTCCAGAAGAGCGCCAGGGCCCTGCGGGTTTCAAAGCCCGCGCAGCCTTTGCGTAGCCAATTTCCTTGGGAACCCAGTGGAATGCCTGCGCAGACATCACCAGGTCGAATTCGGAGCAGAGGTCGCGACTCTCTTCGAAACGGGTGATCTCGAAAGTAACCCCCGGAAAATCCTTCAGGTTACGGGCTGCGACGGCCGCCAGGTTCCGGCCTGGTTCGATGCAATGGATCAAATAACCTCGGCGGGCGAACAGCCGGGTGGCTTTGCCAGTACCGCTGCCGATCTCCAGGATTCGACCGCCATCCATTATCCCGCTCAGGCTTATGACAGCCTCGACCAGCTCCGGGGGATATTCCGGGCGGAATTCGTCGTAAAGACTGGCGACGGTATCGAAGCTTTGGCTATCTTTCTTCCATTCATCAATTATGGATTGTTCGTCCATCTTACCTTCTCAACTTCCGGAAATCCCCGGACCGGATCGTCACGCCGCTCGCATCCAGGTGTTCCAGCAAGGCCTGGGCATAGCGGCGGCTGGTATTGAATAGATCGCGCACTTCAGCCAGGCTGATCTGTCCTCTTTGCTGGAGCGTGAGACGGATCTTCTCCACCATGGTCTCGTAATCCGACTTTCGGAAAACGACTTCTTCCGAGACCGCCTGCAGATCACCAAATTCCAGCAATGCGGAATAAATATCCTCCCCAACTTCGGCCTGGCATTCCTTGACGGAGGGCGGAGCATACGGAGCGGCATCGAATTGCAGCATCAACTTGTCCACTTTTACCTGCTGGAAAGGGGAGAACCGCACCACGTGTCCTGGCAGGGCAACCCATTTCGTTCCTTCAATCAGGATATTTTCGGCTGCCAGCTTGCGCACGACCAGATTGAACAGGCGCGGGGGAATTTTCAATCGTGATTTGAGTTCTTCGCGCGGCATGCCGCGCCGCAGAGGATAAGTGGCATGAAAGGCAGCCAGAGCTGTAACGATATTTTCCTTCATGGAAGACCACTGGGAAGCTGCAATCGCAATATCCTCAAGCTGGATCAGTTGTCCACTATCGAGAAGTTCCTGCAAGGCTGGACCGGAAACCGAATCTTCGAGGCGGGAACGGGCAAGAACATCTTTGACTGGTACCGGGCCGAGAGAGAGAGAGGCCTGCAGGAGCACTTCGGCCGGAGAACCCTGTGCCATGCTTTCCAGGGCTTTGAGTACGGCTTCATCGAAGCGTTTGTGACGACTCTTGGGTTGTGGGTCGACAACTACGCCGCCTCCAAGCGTTTCACCGGGAGAAGGGCGGCGAAGGATATAGTGGTCACCACGCACTGCAATAACAGGTGTGCGTGTTTCGAGTTGCAGCCAACCAGTCTCGCCAGGATTGAGGGTCTCCGAGCCAAGCAGGCGCAAATTGGCGATGGTTTCGGATGTACCGATAAACAATTTCACTTCGGTATGGTGGTGTAAGGGCGCCTCGACCTCCGGCAGCAGGCGGAAGTGTACATCCAGACGCTGGGTCGGATTGTAAGGGCCTGGATGAGCCACCACCTGGCCGCGCCGTACCTGTTCCATATCCACGCCCGATAGATTAACGGCAACGCGGCTGCCCGGAATAGCCGACTCTTCTTTTTTCTTGTGAGTCTGGAGTCCGCGGATGCGGGCATGCAGTCCCTCAGGCAGGATTTCCACTTCTTCACCAAGGGCCAATTTCCCATCCGAGAGAGTACCGGTAACAATTGTCCCGAACCCGGCGACCGAAAAGACCCGGTCGATGGGCAGGCGCGGGCGGCCCAAGTCGGGACGGATAGGCAGGTTTCCCAGGAGTAATTCAAGAGTCCGTAATAGTTCCGGGAAACCTTGTTGAGTGCGTGAAGAGACGCGCAGGATGGGGGCATCCTGAAAAACGGTCGCGTCCAGGACAGTCCGGATTTCGCTTTCGACCAGATCGAGCCAGGCCGGATCATCCACCAGATCAATTTTGGTCAGCACAACCATGCCGGTGCGGATGTGGAGCAGGTCCAGGATGGCGAGGTGCTCACGGGTCTGGGGCATCACGCCCTCGTCAGCCGCGATCACCAACAAGGCGGCATCCAGCCCGCCAACACCCGCCAGCATATTCTCGATGAAATCGCGGTGACCAGGAACATCTACGATACCGATTTCCTCGCCGCCTGGCAGAGTCAGCCAGGCAAAGCCAAGGTCAATTGTCATCTCACGTTCCTGTTCTTCTTTGAGGCGATCGGGGTTGATGCCCGTCAGGGCGGCGATGAGTGTGGATTTGCCGTGGTCAACGTGGCCGGCGGTACCAATAACACGCATGGAACCTCTTTTAAAGGGCAACCCGCGGGGTTCCCCCATAAATCATTTTGTGCTCATGATCCGCTCGTAGGCGGAAAGGAGTTCGTGGATCTGGGCCAGCATACCCTGGAAAAGCTGTTCATTGGCATCCTTGGTCTGTTGGAGCACATCCTGCTGGGTCTGGACCAGGTCTTCCACCGAGGAGATGCGCTCTTCCAATTTTACTGTGCTGGTACGGGTATCCTTATGGATTTCATCCTGCGAAAGGGTATGACTGGTCCAGCGTTTCTGATCATCGGCTTTGAATGAGACCCATTCCTGCCGGAAGCGGTCTTCGGCCAGCCGTTGCATTTCAGTGATCTCGTTGATCCGGCGTTCGAATTTCTGAACGATTTCCTCATAGGATTCCTGGGCGCGCTTGGCGGCGCGCTGGATGACATCCCATTCCTGAAGTTGACGGTCCATCGTGCCGGTCTGGTTGCGCATGTTATTCAGGTGTTCTTCCATTTCCTTCAGAGCGCGGTCGCGGTCAATCTGAAGCCTGGCCTGGGTTTCTACGAAACTGGTTTGGGACTGGCGGCGCTCACTTTCGCTTACCAGGATTTCATTCAGTCGCGTCTCAATCCGGCGGATGCTGTCATTGAACAGATCATTTTTTTGGCGAACTTCATCCATGCGTTTGCGGGCCGCGGTGACTGCGCCTTGCATGTCAGCCAGCCGTTTGACATCCTGGAGGCGAGGCCCTTCGGTGGCTTTTTGGGCGATTTTGACCTCTTCGACCGAGTGCACAACTTCTTGCAGCCGTTTTTCCCACTCGGAAATCTGCGTATTATGGCGTGCTTCTTCAGCAGCATTATCTTTAATCTCACGTCTGATCTCGGATATTGGATCCTTTAATTTTCGCAGTTCGGTGATGGATTTGTTGATGGTATCAATCTGAACCTGGAAGCGTTTTTCAGCCTGAGGAAGCTTATCAACATCCTTGTTATCCATCTCATCAACGTATTTTAGGATCTCCACCCGCTGGTTGGTAAGCGCTTCGTTAAATTGGTCTATACGGGGTAAAACCGTGGTAAATTGCGACAACTCGCTGGTCAGTTCCTTGATCTTTTTATTGGCTACTTTCAGTTCACCATTTGTATTGGCAAGTTGTTCGGAAAGCGCCTCCATTGCAGCTTTATTCTTACGGTGTTCCTCATCCAGCCAGTCAAGTCGCTTGAAAATTTGATCGAATTCCATGTGTTCATTCTCCGTTAAAATGAGCCAAGATAATTTCTTTGGGGAAAAATCCTGTATGATTATACTGCTTCTTATTCGATTGCCAAAAAGAGGGGAAATTATTCTTTAAGTTCTTTATGAAGTCTAATTCTCTGGCTTTTCTACGTAGTGCAGCAAGAAGAAAGAAATTGAAAGGTGGTTCTATTGCCCAAGATGTTCGAAAATGGCCGGTAGTTTTGTCCAAAGAGGAAGAATCCATTGAGGAAACAGACCCAGTAAGAACAAGCCCAGCAAGCCGATACTCACGAGGGTCCGCTGCAGTTGGGTCTCACGTGTTCCCCAGGTGCTACCTGCAGGTGCACTTGTGAGCGCGCCAAGCACACGGACAGCGCTGGTAAACAGTCCAAGACTCCCGAGAAACACCCAAAATGCAACCGGTAATGAAGTGCGCGCCAATCCCTCCCAGACTGCTTGATGGGCGGGAAAGCCGGCCAGCAGAGGAAACCCCGAGATTGCCAGGTTTGCCAGAACCAGACCTGAAGATGCGAACGGCCAAACATGGGCCAACCCTTTAACTTCGGTAAGATTTAATCCGGGAGCTTGCTGCCGCAGGATGGCCAAACTCAAAGCCCAAATGGCAATACTGAGAGTCCGCGGTACCAGGAGAAGAAGGAAAATACTCAGCCCCACCTGGCTTCCCAGGCTGAGTGCCAACAAGCTGAACCCGGTCTCACTGATGATCGCATATCCCATGATGCGTCCGAGATGGCGTTGGAAGGCTGACAGGAGTCCGCCGGTCACCACCATTAACGCGCCGACCGTGGTCAGGAGGCTGGTCAGGGTGGGCGCATCCCGCAACCACGTATAACGGTCCAGGAATCCCAATCCGAAAAAAAGCGTGGTCGTCGGCAGCATCCAGAAGAGAAAGCCTACCAGATACGGATGGGCTTCTTCGGCTAACAAGGGAATCCAGGTATAAAAAGGGATAATGGCGAGCAGGAAAGCGAACCCCAGTCCAAGCAAGGTGGCGGCCTGCTGGACAAGCGCCAGGTTGCCGGGATTGGCTCCAACACCGGCCAGAAGCCAGCCCGAAAATAGAATAAATGGTACGCCCAGCGTTTGGAAAATCAGAAAACGGAGCAATCCTTTTGAAGGCGTTTGTTGCTGAGTCATGAGCAGTGGAATGGATAACAAGACCGCCATTTCAATGAGCAGGGCTGCATACAGGAATGGCTCGACTGCCAGGGCAGCCACCAGCAGGGAGGTGATGGCCAACCCCAGTGGAATCAAACGCCGGGCAATTTGAAGAGAAGCAGCCGGAATGAACCAGAAGAAGGTAGAGCCGTAAATTAGAACCAGGAAGGATCGGTCAGCAGATGTCAGGGTCAGGCTTCTGCCCAGGATTTGGAAGGAAGATGAAAGCTTGAAAGTCCATTGGCCAATGGTCAGGGCAGATTCGATTGGAAGCAACCAGGCCGCCACCGTCAGAAAAAGGGTCAGTAGACAGGCTGCCAGGAGAATAACCTTCTGGTTGTTTAGCAATAATAGCAAAACCGCCAGAGCCAGCGGGAGAAAGATCCACAGCAGCGGGGCGCTCATGAAGCCTTCTCCTGGGCGATATTTGCAAAGTAAGCGCCTGCCATAGCCAGCCCAAGGTTTACAACCACCAACAGCGCGGTTACCAACGCAGAACTTTCCACCGCTGCGTATAGAATCTCAAATCCACCCAGCACCGTCAAAAGGCCCAGGATAACCTGGAATGAATCGGAAGTAATTCCGAGATGGAGAAGTCCCAGTCCGATCAGCAGAAGGCCGCCCAGTGCGACTGGCAAGCTTAATCCCAACCAGGTAGCTACGCGTAAAGATAATGCAAATGTAGCTACCAGGACCATGCCGGCTGCGAAGATCTGAAATAGCCGTCCTTGCAACCAGGTACTTTCTGTTTCCCGGACTCTCCTGGCATTGAGTTGAGCGATACCAAGCACTGCGCATGCCATCCAGCCAGTGACCAGCTTTGTGGCAGCCATGGATACCGGCCAATGTGCCTGGACCATCCAAAAGACGCTCAGATATTGGACCGCCAGTAAGCCCAGGCTCCAACGCCAATCCCGGCTAAAAAGCAATCCGCTTGCGGTGAAGATAACGATCAGCAGCGCGATCCAGTTCAAGATATCAGTCATGACTACCGGCCGCGCGTCGAAAGGATTGAGAGTATCAGGACCAGCAACAAGAACGACCAAAGCAGGCCGCCTTCGCCTTCCAAAGAACCGGTGAGGATATCTGCGACCTTACGAAGAAAGTTATAGAGAGCAGCCAATATGGAATACAGCCAATCGAGTCGAAAAATCCGTGTCCACTGGCTCGACAAATTATGCGGGGGTGTACGGACCAAAACCTTGATCCCCAAGTATGTAAAGCCTGAGGCCAGTAATAGGACCGCAATGGCCAATCCCCACAGGCCAAGAGTCCGCGCACCGGTCCAACCCCAAAAACCAAGCAGAATGGCGGCTGCCATCAGGAACAAGAGTCCAGTTGGGTAGATCACCTTAACCCATTTTTCCTGCGATTCAAGGCTTGTCTCGCCGGGATGGAGGGTATGCCGGAAAAAACCTGCCATCAGCAGACCTTGTGCGGGCAGGAAGGGGATAATAAAAAGACTTGAGATGGAATTTCCAGCCTGCCAGGCGGCTGCAGTCAGGGAAAATGGCAAGGATGAAAGCGCCCAGAGCCCGATGAAAGGCAGCCATAGGATATTTCGCTGTCGGGCTGAAAATAGGAAAAGCACCCCACCGCATAGGACCATGGCGACTCCCCAACCTGTTGCGCCGGTTGGGTTACCACGCAAGCTTTCTGCTACAGCCAGGGAAGCAAGACCTAAGATCCAGAATGGGCGGCCAAGGATTTCGTCAGATGCGCGTAGCCACATCCAGGCGGCGTACAAGGCGGCGATGGCCGCCAATATGAGTAGATAGGGTGTGATTGCCGATTTCAAGGCTGAGACTGGTATACGAGCCAGCAGGGCCAGACTGGCCGCAGCCGAGACAAGCCGGAGCGTGGTACCAAGGCCGCGCCGGATGACATTATCCTGCTGGTAGGGGAGATGCAAGGGTAGAACGCCCAGGCGAAGCCCGGCTGCAATCAGCAAATAAATACCAGTGGTGGGAGGAATGGAGCGAAAATCCAGAAGAGTCCCGGATGCAACGCTGACCAGATTCGCCCACAACACCAATCCGGTACCGGCGAGACGCGCTGCAAATGCAATGATGACGCCCTGGGTCTGACTCTCGCCTTCCGTAGACCGCAGCATTGTGATTAGCTCAAACAGGTCAATGGCCGACCAGGCCAGGAGCAAAGTAAGCGGGTTTTCTGCGGCAACGGCTAAAATCCCTAAGGCAACCAAAATCAGAGTCCCAGCCCAGGACATGGGTTCATTTTCAGCTCGCACGACCGAGGTCCAGATGACCGCCGCGGCCAGTGCAGCCAGAGCCAGGGCATAGGGCCAGGAAGTTCCGTCTGCCAGCCAGGTGGGCGCGTAGAAGAAGGCCGTCACCAGTTGCCAGGGCGGCAAGGAAAAACTTATTGGGAAATGGAGCTGCCAGAGAAACACGCTGGCCAGAGCCAGAGTTGCGCCTGCGGAGGCAAGCATCCAGGTATATTTGAATTTGGGCCGGGCTAAACGCAGGACAACTAATACCAGTGCGGTCAGGCACAACCCGAAAACAGGCAGGAGAATAAGCATATCTCAAGATATTGTATCAGAAACAATGTCCTTTTCTCGGTGTTGTAAAGTAAAATACAGAACAGGAGAAATTCTAATGCCTCGTTATTTGTTGATCGTTAATCCGACTTCCGGCCGGGGGTTTGCCGGACGATCGCTTTCCTTAATTGAGAAAGAACTGAAAAGATATTCCCTGGATTACAAGCTCGTTCTGACCGAACGACCCTGGCATGCGGCTGACCTGGCCGAACAGGGCGCCAGGGAAGGCTATGAGGTGGTAATTGTCGCCAGCGGCGACGGGACTGCCAACGAGGCCTTGAACGGGTTGATGCGTGCCAAAATAGCCGGTTTCGACAAGACTGCCATGGGGCAGATTGCGGTGGGTACGGGAAATGACTTTGCTTATGGCATGAACATTCCTGGCGGGATCGAAATCGGCTGCAAAATCCTGGCCGAAAATTATCGCCGCCGCATGGATGTGGGCATTGTCAAAGGCGGAGATTACCCGGATGGCCGTTACTTCGGGAATGGCGTAGGGATCGGCTTCGATGCCGAGACCGGCTTTGTAGCGGCAAAAATCCGCTGGATGCGTGGTCTGCTACTCTATCTGATCGCTGCAATAGAAACCGTCTTCGTGTACTATAAAGCCCCGACCGTGCGATTGCAGTATGAAGGCAAGGAATTGACCCAGCCGGCATTGATGATCTCCATCATGAACGGTCGACGAATGGGCGGTGGTTTTTTCTTTGCACCCAAAGGCGATCCCGGTGATGGCTGGTTCAATCTATGCATTGCCCGTTCAGCCAGCCAGCTGCGTATTTTCGGCCTCATTCCCTACTTCATGAAGGGCACTCAGGCCACCCAGAAAGAAGTACAAATGGATAAAGGTCGCAAGGTGGTGGCGACCGCGGTCTCCGGCAGCTTACCGGTGCACTGTGATGGCGAAACAGTCTGCTTTGAGGGCAAGGAACTAACCATTGAATTGCTGCCGGCACAGATCGAATTCGTAACGCAGAATCCGGCGGCATGAAGCCTCTACATTCATTTGTCGCCAGCGCGATCCGGATGGGGACGGACATTCTCTGTCGTATAGACAAACCTGAACTCTCCCAGGTTCCATTGCGCGGGCCTTTAATCCTGGCAATCAATCACATAAACTCACTCGAAGTGCCGTTGTTGCTGGCACATCTCCAGCCGCGCCGGATGATCGGTCTTGCGAAGATCGAAACTTGGGACAACAAGTTCATGGGTTGGCTATTTAATCTGTGGGAGGCCATTCCAATCCACCGCGGTGTTGCCGATGTGGATGCACTGCGCCGTTGCCTGGTTTGCCTGGCGGAAGACGACATTCTGGCAGTCGCCCCGGAAGGGACTCGTTCTTATGATGGCAAATTATTAAGGGGGCAGCCAGGGATTGTTTTGATCGCCTTGCATTCCGGCGCACCCATCCTGCCAGTCGTGCATTGGGGAGGAGAAGATTTTCCAGGGAATATCCGGAGTCTGAAGCGAACAGATTTCCACATACGCGTGGGCAAACCATTCACGCTGGATACGCACGGAAAAAAGGTGAACGCCAAAGTGCGCCAGGAGATGGTCGACGAAATCATGAGCCAGATTGCGAATTTGATGCCGGAGGAGTACCGCGGTCAGTACACCGGCTGGCCATCACCTCCCCGGAAATATTTACGGTTTGCTTAGGAGTAAGGAGTATCAGGAGTGAATCCAGCCAGGCAATATCGATATTTTGACCTCATCATGGCCGTTTTTGTTACGGTCCTGGTGGTCAGCAATATTGCTTCTTCGGCGAAAATCGTGGATTGGGGGTTTTCCATTTTTGGTGTCCGCATGGCCTTCGATGCAGGTACCATTCTCTTTCCGGTCAGTTACATCTTCGGGGATATTCTTACGGAGGTCTATGGATACAAGAATTCCCGGCGCGTTATCTGGGCCGGCTTCGCATGCCTGGCGCTCAGTGCGGTGATTTTCGGAGTTGTAAGGTTTCTGCCGGGTGAAGCCCAATGGGAGCAATATGCCGGGGATGCGGCCTACCTGGCTATCCTGGGAGGCATGTCCAGCGGGGGGATCGTGTTGGCCAGCCTGGCCGGGTATTGGTCAGGCGAGTTCACCAACTCCTTCGTTTTGGCCAAAATGAAAATCCTGACCAGAGGTCGTTGGTTATGGACCCGCACCATCGGCAGTACGATTGTCGGAGAGTTGGTGGATACGGTTGTGTTCGTGTCCATCGCATCACTTTTTAGAGTCTTTCCATGGAGTCTGTTCGTAACGTTATCCTTGACCAATTATTTGTTCAAATGCAGTGTTGAGGCGTTGATGACTCCAGTCACTTACGCTGCGGTGACCGCATTGAAAAAATCAGAAAAGGAAGATTATTACGATCGCGAGACGAATTTCAACCCGTTCAGAACAAAATGATATTTAACAAAAGAGACACAGCCAGATGATGAAAATCACTGCCTGTGTCTCTTTTGTTTTAAAAAGTACCCCGCATGTGCCG
Source organism: uncultured Chloroflexia bacterium (assembly GCA_963776475.1). Taxonomy (GTDB): domain Bacteria; phylum Chloroflexota; class Anaerolineae; order Anaerolineales; family Villigracilaceae; genus UBA877. The sequence continues at coordinate 186,971 of CAVZMZ010000005.1, read as the reverse complement.
TGTACTGCAAAGTTCTGAACCTGCAAAAGCAGGTCGGGCTCCTACCCGGCAATTCAGCCTTGGCCATAGCCTATCGCTTCGTTGTCGCGAGATCGGATCCCTTTTTATGGGTGTTGGCTCAGAGCGGAAGTGCAGTATCGCGAACGCAGCAGGGCAATGTCCTTATACCACAAAGTGGAGTGCATGAGTAGGTAAAAATTAATGGGTTGATATTGAATTGCAAGGAATGTCCTATGGGTATACACGTTTGATCGTGCGCGGGAAGGCAATTGCCTCGCGGATATGTTCGTTTCCACAGATCCACGAGACCGTGCGTTCCACGCCCATACCAAATCCGCTGTGCGGAACGCTGCCGAATTTGCGGAGATCCAGGTACCAGCGGTAGGCTTCTTCCGGCAGGCCGTGTTCATGGATACGCTGGAGCAGCAGATCGTAACTTGACATACGCTCCGAACCGCCGATGATCTCGCCATAGCCTTCGGGCGCAAGCAGATCCACGGACTTGCAGACTTCGGGTCGATCCGGCCAGGGTTCCATGTAGAAGGCTTTAACCTTGGTTGGGTAACCGTAGACAAAGACCGGCTTTTCATATAAATTGGTTAGTTCTGTCTCGTGCGGTGCGCCGAAGTCCATGCCCCACTCGAATTTGAGCAGTTCTTTCTTTTCGGGATCGGTTTCTTTCTCGTAGATCTCCTGGATGATTTTCGCAGCTTCATCGTAGGAAATGCGCGGGAAAGGCGCCTGGATCTTTTCCAACTTCGACAGATCGCGGCCGATGGATTTGAGTTCCGGCATGCGCTCGCGCAGGACGCGCTTGACGATATGGGTGACGAACTGTTCCTCGATTTCCATCAATTGGTCCAGGTCACAGAAAGCTATTTCAGGCTCGACCATCCAGAACTCGGTCAGGTGACGGCGAGTCTTGGATTTCTCGGCCCGGAAAGTTGGCCCAAAGCAGTAGACTTTGCCAAAGGCCACGATATCGGCTTCGTTATAGAGTTGACCGGATTGGGAGAGGTATGCCTTGCCCTCGTCGAAGTATTCGGTTTCGAAAAGGGTGGTTGTCCCTTCAACCGCCGCGGGGGTCAGGATGGGAGTGTCCATGTTGATGAAGCCGTTCTGCTCGAACCATTCGCGGATGGCCGCGATGACCGTTGCACGGATACGCAGGATGGCCCACTGGCTTGGCATGCGGATCCACAAGTGGCGGTTATCCAGGGCGAAATCCACGCCCTGCTCTTTGAGCGCCATCGGGTAATTATCGCCGGCCAACTGGACGATCTTGATCTCCCTGACACCCAGCTCATATCCGCCCGGGATGCCGGGCGCACGTTTGTCTTCCCGTACCGGTCCGGAAATAATCACCGATGATTCCTGCGGAAGGCGTGTGAGTTGATCGAAAACGGCTTCTGGCAGATCGCCCTTGAAGGCAACACATTGAACAAATCCGGATCCATCCCGCACAAGCAGGAATACCAGCTTGCCTTTATCGGTGCGGTTGTAAACCCAGCCCTGGACTGTGACGTCCTGGCCAGTGTATTTGTCAATTTCTTCTACGCGGATAATAGGGGGCATAATTTCTCCTTTTATTTCGCTATTATAGCGCACGCAAGAGTCACTTACTGATTTTTGCTTTTTCAAGAGCCTGCAGCAGTAATTTGCGCGCCACTTGCGGGTCGGCCTTGCCGTGGGTGAGACGCGCCACCTGCCCCATCATCCACTGAAAGACAGTTTGCTTTCCGGCGAGATAAGCTGCCACCTCTTTCGGGTTATCGTTCAATACCTGGGCGACCACCAATTCCAGGGCACCCTGGTCTGAGATTTGGCCAAGATTATTGGCTTTGACGATCGTTTCGGGAGACTGACCGGTTTTGAACATCCCGGTCAGAACTTCCTTGGCTGTATTTTCATTGATAGCCTTCGCCGTAACCAGGTCCACCAATTGAGCCAGGTGCTTCGGTGGGAATGGCAGATGCTCAAGGTCGAGTCCCAGGTCATTCACATAACGTAGGAATTCCCCTGTAATCCAGTTGCTGACGGTTTTGGCCGGGCTTTTGGACAGGGAAACGGTCTTTTCATAATAATTCGCCAGAGCTTTATCAGAAGTGAGCAGCCTGGCTTCATTGACTGACAAACCGAATTGCGTAATAAAGCGCTGGCTTCTGGCTTCCGGTAGTTCCGGTAGCCCGGTCCTGATCTGTTCGACCCAGGCGCGGCTGATCTCAAGCGGAGGCAAATCCGGCTCGGGGAAGTAGCGGTAATCGTGGGCTTCCTCCTTGCTGCGTTGGGAAATCGTCATTTCTTTGATGTCATCCCAACCGAGAGTCTCCTGGACGACTTCAGATCCCGATTGGTAAAGATGGGTCTGGCGTTGGATCTCGAAGGCGGAGGCACGCGTGAGCGCCCGGAAGCTGTTCAGGTTCTTTATCTCGGTGCGGGTGCGCAGCTCGGGGCTGCCGGTTGGTCGAACGGACACGTTGGCTTCGAAGCGCAGGACGCCTTTTTCCATATCTCCGGAGTTCACTCCCAAATAACGCAGGATGGCCCGGATGCGGGTGGCATAATCCAGGGCGGCCTCGACAGTATGCATGTCCGGCTCGGAAACGATCTCCAGCAGGGGCACGCCCGCCCGGTTGTAATCGACCAGGGTATAGCGATCCTGGTGGAATAGTTTGGCTGTATCCTCTTCCAGGTGGGCGCGGCGGATACGCACGCGCTGGGGAGCGGTCTCTGTCAGGATATCCAGCCAGCCATTCGAAGCCACCGGCAGATCGTATTGGGAAATCTGGTAACCCTTGGGGAGGTCCGGGTAGAAATAGTTCTTGCGGGCGAACTGGTTCATCGGGTTGATGGTGCAGTTCAGCGCCAGCCCCACCAGGATGGCTTGTTCCACGGCCTTCTGGTTGACGACTGGCATGGCGCCCGGCAGGGCCGTGCAAACCGGGCAGATCAGCGTGTTGGCTGCCGGCGCCTCTGAGTAAGCGGCTGAACAGCCACAGAACATCTTGGATTTCGTCTGGAGTTCCGCATGGATCTCCAACCCGATCACAGGTTCGTAGGTTGTCATTTTGACACCGCCGGTTGTTTGAGATGCCAGTCGGTGACAGACTGGTAAGCGTGCCCGATCTGCAGCAAGACATCTTCGCTCAGATGCTTGCCGATCAGCTGCATCCCCACTGGCATATTATTGGAAAAACCACAGGGAACACACAGGGATGGGACCCCGGCGGGGTTGGTGGCTACCACATAAATATCTGACAGGTACATGGTAAGCGGGTCGTCAGTCTTTTCACCCAACTTAAAAGCAGTGGTGGGACAGGTTGGGGCAACAAGTGCGTCGCATTGCTCGAAGGCGGCTTCGAAATCCTGCCGAAGCAGTGTACGGACTTTTTGAGCTTTCAAATAATAGGCGTCGTAATATCCGGCTGAGAGCACATAGGCGCCCAGCATGATGCGTCGCTTGACCTCCGGGCCGAAGCCTTCCCGGCGGGTCTGCAGATACTGGTCGATGACATTCTCTGCACCCTCGGAAACTGATAATCCGAAACGTGTTCCATCAAAACGGGCCAGGTTGGCGCTGGCCTCCGCAAATAATACCAGGTAGTAGACGGGCAGCCCGTAAGTTGTATGCGGCAGGGAGACTTCCCGAATCTCCATACCGAGTTCTTCGAGCTTCTGAATGGCTTCCCGGATGGAACTCTCCACGCCCGCTTCCATGCCGGCTTGGAAATATTCCTTCGGGATGCCAAGACGCAGGCCTTTTACGGGTTTGTCCAGCATTTTCAGGTAATCCGGGACAGGTTCTGGGAGCGAAGTGGCATCTTGCAAATCCTGTCCGGCGATGGTTTGTAAGACGGCTGCGCAATCGTAAGCGCTGCGTGCCATCGGCCCGATCGAGTCAAATGAGGAAACCAGGGCAATCAAACCGTAGCGGGAAACACGCCCATAGGTGGTCTTCAATCCGGTCACATTGCAGAATCCAGCCGGCATGCGGATCGAGCCGCCGGTATCTTCTCCCAGCGCGAAAAAGCCCATGCTGGCGGCTACCGCCGCTGCAGAACCTCCGCTCGAGCCGCCCGGGACGCGTTCCAGGTCCCAGGGATTGTGCGTGTTAAAAAAGGCCGAGTTCTCACAGGAAGAACCCATGCCGAACTCGTCCATGTTTTGTTTGCCAATCAGAACTGCGCCGGCAGTTGAAAGCCGGTCGATGACCGTCGCGTTGTACGGCGGAATGTAGTTCTCCAGGATTTTGGACGAACAGGTGGTGCGCAGACCCCTGGTGGAGATACAGTCCTTGACGGCGAACGGGATACCCGTCAGGGGTGTAATATTATCTCCCTGACTCAACCGTTGATCAGCCAGGTGAGCCTGTTCGAGCGCCAGGTCATCTGCGATCGTGACGAACGCGTTAATAAGAGGATCAGTTTTGTGGATGTGATCCAGGACGGCCGCGGTCAGTTCCACGCTGCTGATCTGTTTGCTGGATAGCAGTTCGTGGGCCTCCCGGATGGAAAGAGTATGCAGTTCCATAATCTTATTCTTCGCCAAAAACCAGCGGCACCTGGACGTAATCCCCGTCCCGGTGCGGAACATTCTTCAGGAAATCTTCGCGCGGCATGGAAGGTCTGACCTCGTCCGGGCGCATCACGCTGCGGGTATTGGAAGTTTCACAGGCAGGCGGCACATCCCCGGTGTCCACTTCGTTCAGCAGGCGAAAATAGTCGATGATGGCCGAAAATTGGTGGCTGAATGCCTGGGCTTCCTCATCCTGGATGCCCAATCGCACCAGAAAGGCCACATGCTTGACCATATCTGCATCAATGCTGAAAGCAGGTTTATTGGATTCTGAAGGTGTCATCTCTACGTATCCAAAATAGATATCGGAAACTCTGAAGACTGGCAGCAACAGCCAAGAGCTGATAGCTAATCGCTGACCTTGATATGCAATTCCTTGAGCTGCTTTGGTTCGGCAGGGGATGGCGCATCTGCCATCACATCCCGGGCAGCCTGGTTTTTTGGGAAGGCGATCACTTCGCGGATATTGGGTTCGTCTGCCAGCAGCATGACCAGCCGGTCGATGCCAGGGGCCATCCCGCCATGCGGAGGCGCGCCGAACTCGAAAGCTTCCAGCATATGCCCAAATTTGCGTTGCGCTTCTTCCTCTCCAATCCCGAGCAGCGTGAAGACCTTGCTCTGAATGTCACGGCGGTGGATACGGATCGATCCGGAAGCCATTTCATAGCCATTGCATACCATATCGTAGGCATCCGAGAGGATGCTGGAAGGATCGGTCTCGAACCGGTCGAGATGCTCCAGGCGCGGCATGGTAAACATGTGATGGGCGGCATCCCATTTCTGGTTTTCTTCGTTCCATTCGAACATCGGGAAATCCAGCACCCAGGCGAAGGCCATCACATTCGGGTCAGCCAGTTTGAGGGTGTCGCGGAACCACACCCGCAGCGCCCCCAGGACTTTATGGACCAGCTTGGCGCTGTCAGCCACAAACAGGCACAGGTCGCCGGTTTTGGCGCCGGTCATTTTGACCAGTTCGGCTAATTCGGCTTCCCCGACAAATTTGGCTGCAGAACCTTTCGGCCCTTCCGGTAGTCAGAGCCAGAGTGACAAGACCCTTCGCTCCAAGTTCCTTAGCGGTGACGGTCAGCTCGTCCAGTTGCTTGCGAGTGTAGCCGGCGCAGCCGGGTGCAACAATGCATTTGACCATCCCGCCGCTTTCCAGGGCTGATTTAAAAACGACGAACTCGCTTTTTGCAAAAATACCGCCCACATCGTACAGTTCCATGCCGAAGCGCAGGTCAGGTTTATCTGAGCCGAAGCGGGCGACCACCTCGTTGTAGGTGAAACGCGGCCAGGGAGAAGATAATAATTTCTTGTGGGGTGTAACAACCGGGAGCATGGCAGTGAAAAGACCTTCCACCATCTCGAGCACGTCATCGCGATGGACGAAGGACATTTCCAGGTCGAGCTGGGTGAATTCAGGCTGGCGGTCGCCGCGCTGGTCTTCATCGCGGAAGCAGCGGGCGATCTGGAAGTAACGCTCGATGCCGGCCACCATCAGCAGTTGTTTCAATTGTTGCGGCGACTGGGGCAGGGCGTAAAATTGGCCGGGATAAAGGCGCGAAGGGACCAGGTAGTCGCGCGCGCCTTCGGGTGTGGTCTTGAACAAGGACGGTGTTTCGACTTCCAGAAAGCCTCGTTCGGAAAGGTATGTGCGCATAAACAGCACCACCGCGTGGCGCAATTCCAGGTTGCGGCGCATGCGCTCACGCCGCAAGTCGAGGTAGCGATATTTGAGACGCGTATTTTCGTCGACTTCTTCGTCACTGCTGATCATGAATGGCAGTGCCTTGGCCGTAGTTGAGCGTAACTACATCGGAGGCGATCAATTCAATTTCGCCGGTGGGCATCTTCGGATTCTGCATACCTTCCGGGCGTTTTTGGACTTTACCGGAGATTTGCAGTACCCACTCCGAGCGGACATTGGACACCAGATCCAGGGTTTCCTTGGGGAGGTTTGGGTTGATGACCACTTGGGTCAGGCCGAAACGGTCGCGCAGATCGATGAAGACTACGCCGCCATGGTCACGGCGCCGGTGCACCCAACCCGCCAGCTTAACCGTTTGTCCGGCATGTGTCCCTCGTAGTTCACCACAAGTATGCGTTTTGTACATTTGCCACCTCCAGGAATAATGTCAAATACTTCTAATAAAATAAATCGCCCTCCGCAGATGCGTTGGGCGATTGGTTAGCTTGGAGTGTCTGTTAACCTTGCAGGCTTCGCCCAACGGCCGGAGGCCGATTATCATTAGCATTATTATTATTGGCGAAGGAAATTCTGTTCATTCTTGCCTCAGATTTGCGCTATTATAGCATAAACCCAAACAGTTATGAAAGTCATGTTGTATAATTTATTAAAGATACGCACAACCCAGGTGAAGGGAGATACGCACCAATGACGCGCTCAAACCCAGAATAACTGTTTCTTCACACTCCTCAGATGAACGAAGCATGGCGGCACTGGCCCATGGTAGTGCTCTGCTGAATCTTTTTGCCGGAGTAGGCGGGCTTATTGCGGCCCTCGCGATCTGGTTGACTCAGACGCGAAAAATCCGCCTGGGTGGGATTCCATGCCCTCCAATCGCTGGTCTTTCAAGCGGCTGTCCTGGTTCTCACGGTCCTGGTTGTAGGTGTGGTGTGGGTGGTGGGGTTTGTCATCAGCTTCGCCACCATCGGTATCGGCACATTCGTTGCCGTACCGGTTATGATTTTGGCCTTTTTTGGGGGTTTTGCCATGGTTGGGGCCGGCATCGCCTATTCCCTATATGGGGCTTACCAGGTCTACCAGGGCCATGAATTCACATATGTAGTGACAGGGAAATGGCTGCAGGCGCGCACGGCAGCAGCTTAAGCAATCAAGAAAACATGCAGTTCTTTTGGCCCGTGCACCCCGATCGTGAGGGCCATTTCAATATCTGCCGTACGACTGGGGCCGGTGATCACCACCGCTGCCGTCGCAGACCGGATCTCAGGCCTGGCCAACGCATCCGCCAGGGACGGCACGATCTGCGATTCCCTCAGGATGGCAATATGTATATCCGGGAGCAGGGAAGCAGTCAGCGGGCTGCCTTCCCCTCCGACCAGCACCAGCGAGCCAGTATCTGCAATCCCCACCAACACGCCGGTCACTCCCGCCCGGATGGTTGGATCCGGTGTGCGGATGAAAGGAACGTTGGTTACATATTTTTCTCCTTTACTATCCCCACAGACTTGCTTGATTGCCCGCTCATTAAGGAATTCCGCCAACCTGGCTTTACATTCAATTTCCGAAAGGCGATATACCTTGACACCCAGGAGAGACAATTCTTCCGCGAATTGATCTGCCAGAGACCGGGCAGACCTGGGTTCGGGTACAGGTTCTATGCCAGCTTTCCGGAGGTTCTGATCGCCGGAGTTGACTTCTTGTTTTATTCCTTTCCAGCGAGCCCGGAACGCCTGAGTTTCCAGGCGCGGGAAGTCTTTGCTGTAGCCCCAGCCTGTCCAGGCCGGGAGCCGCATATATTCGCGGCGTGGTGAATAAACCCGGCTGAGCAGGCCGCCCAGCCACTGTCCGAGCGAGAACAGTAACGGTATTCCGCCCGCAATACGATAGGCCTTCAGGCCCATTTTGACTACGGGCGGGATGCCGACCCCCTCAGCTTGTTTTTTGTTTTTGGTAATTTCGCCTGCCTCCCCGGCGCGCACCCGTAACAGGAGCTCAGGCAAGTCGATATTCACCGGGCAGGCTTCCTTGCAGGCACCACACAGAGTGGACGCCTGGGCAAGCTGGCCAAAGTTTTCGCAGTCCAACAATCCTGGGGATAGCACCGAGCCGATCGGACCGGGGTAGGGGGCGATGGAACCATCTTTGCCCAGGTAGGCCAATCCACTGATCTCGCGGAAGACCGGACAGGCATTCAGGCAGGCGCCGCAGCGAATGCAGTAGAGCGATTCAGCCAGCGGCGAAGATTGCAAAGCTGAACGACCATTGTCCACCAGGATCAAGTGGCGTTCACGTGCTCCGTCCACTTCCGATGGGCTTTTTGGTGAATTGATCAGGCTGGTATACACGCTCAATTTCTGCCCGGTAGCCGAGCGCGGCAGCAGCGATAAGGAACTGCGCCAGGTCATCCAGGGTGGGAACAAGACGCTCGATGCCCATCAGCGCTACGTGCACGGGGGGCAGGCTGGTGACCATGCGCCCGTTGCCCTCGTTGGTGACCAGGCACAAGGTACCGGTCTCGGCTACGCCGAAGTTGACGCCCGAAACGCCAAGTTCAGCATTCAGGAATACCGCGCGCAAGATGCGCCGGGCAGTCGCGACCATCTCGGGAATATCTTCAGTATATGGAACGCCGAGTTTTTCATGAAAGAGTTGTCCCACCTGACCTCGCCGCAGATGAACCGCCGGGGTGAGAATGTGGCTGGGACGCTCGCCGCGCAGTTGGACGATGTACTCGCCCAGGTCTGTTTCAACAACTTTCAGGCCGGCCTGCTCCAACGCATGGTTGAAATTGATCTCCTCAGAGAGCATGGATTTCGATTTGGCTACCAGGTTGGCATTGTGCTCCGAGGCGATTTCGAGGAAGATACGGATGGCCGCTTGCGCGTCCGCAGCGCGATGCACCTGAATGCCGTTTGCAGTTACCCTGGCAATGAATTGTTCGAGATATTTATCAAGGTGGGAGATCACATCCGCTTTGATGGCGTGCAGGCGTTCACGCCGCTCCTGGTAATCCGGGAAGGAAGAGAAAGCTTCCAAACGTCCAAGCGTGCGGCGGAGAGCATTTCCATCCAGGGCAATTTGCAGGTTTTCGTCTGCAATGGATTCTCGGATCCGTTCACGGAAAGTTTTGACGCTCATCGTGTATCCAAAACCTGGGCGATGTGAACCACGCGCTGACCCTTGTCGAGGCGATGCAGCCCACCCTGGATATGCATCAGGCAGCCCGTATCGCAGACAACCAGGGTGGACGCGCCGGTCTTCTCCAGGTTTGAGATCTTGCGTTTCAGGAATTCCGCCGAGAGTTCGGGGTGTTCCAGCGAGAAAACGCCGCCAAAGCCACAGCAGTCTGTCCGTTCGGGTAATTCGACGATTTCGGCATCTCGTATACCTGCCAATAAAAGGCGCGGCTGCCGGTCCACCCCCAGCATGCGCAGCAGATGGCAGGAAGGATGATAGGTCAGCCTCCCGGACCAGCGACTCCCCAGGTCCGAGATACCGCGTACATCCACCAGGTACTCAGTGAATTCATGTACACGCCCCGCCAGCAACCGGGCTTTCGCAAGCCACTCCGGATCATCTTTGAATAGTTCCAGGTAACCGTACTTGAGCATGGCTGCACACGAACCGGATGGAATGATGATCTCACCAGTCGTCTTTTCAAAAACCTGGATGGTGTGCTCCGCCAGCGGACGGGCCTGGCTGCGCAGCCCGGCGTTAAAGCCGGCTGTCCGCAGCAAGTCTGGTCTGCGGGAAATTCAACACGCACGCCGACCCGGTTGAGAACGTGCACCAGCGCTTCGCCAACGCTTGGGAAGAACGAGTTCACCAGACAAGTAATGAAAAGTTGTACGGTCTCTGTCTCAGGCATTCTTGCAGTTTCCCACAGGTTCGTTCTCCTGAACAGTCTTCAACTCAAAGAAAACCGGGAGAGTGTAGAATTAATCCAATTAGTCCAGATATTTCAGGCCGGAACCCGTATTGAAAAGGACAATCCGCTCTTCGGGATTGATCCATTTTTGCTCTATCAGTTTTTCTAGGGCAGCCAGCGTCGCAGCGCCCTCGGGGGCTGGGAAAATGCCCTCCATCTGGCACAGCTTGTGCTGGCATGCCTGGATAGCCGCGTCGCTAACCGCAACGGCGATCCCATTGCTTGCCCGTAAATCCTGCAGGATCAGTGCGTCGGCAAAACTCTTGGGTACGCGTAACCCGGAAGCCAGGGTGTGCGCATTGGTCCAAAAATCACAGAACAACGCGCCTGACTTCAAACGCTTTTACCACCGGTGCACAGCCTTCGGCTTGAACCGATACCATGCGCGGCCTTTTCGTATCCGCCAGCCAGCCCATTGCTTCAAGTTCATCGAAGGCTTTCCACATGCCCACCAGCCCGGTACCCCCGCCTGTGGGATAGATGATTACGTCCGGCAGGCTCCAGTTGAAGGCTTCCGCCAGTTCATACCCCATGATTTTCTTGCCTTCCACACGATAAGGCTCTTTGAAGGTCGACAGGTCGAACCAACCTTCCTCGCGTGCTTTTACGCCAGCCATTCCGGCCGCGTCGCTGATAATGCCATCCACCAGCACCACTTCCGCGCCTGCCATTTTACTTTCCTCGATGTTGGCGCGCGGCGTATCCTTTGGCATGTATATAAGCGCCTGGATACCAGCCCGGGCGGCATAGGCAGCCATGGCGCCGCCGGCATTCCCGGCGGTTGGGATGATAACTTTATTGACTCCCAATTCCTTGGCTTTAGAGACTGCCGCAGCCAGGCCGCGTGCTTTAAAGGTGCCAGTTGGATTGGAGCTTTCGTCTTTGACGTACAAGTTGGAAAGGCCGAGCTGGGTCCCTACGCTGGGGACGGGCAGCAGGGCGGTGTCTCCTTCCCCCAGGAAGACAAAGTTTTCCGGATCCCTGACCGGCAGCAATTCGTGCCAGCGCCACATACCATCCGGTCGGCGGCGAATGGCATCGCGATCCACCCGGCTGCGGGCTGCAGGCAGGTCATAGCGAGCCAGCAGGGGAGACTGGCAGTCCGGACAAAATGTATGGATTTCTTTATCGGAATATATTTTGCCGCAACCGGAACACTCCAGTTCGATCAGCAAAGAGGTTTCTTGAGATTTGAAAGCATTTTTAGGTAATGGGTAGGTAGGCATTCGATTCCTGTTGCACTGATATTATACCGATATTACTGTTTCTCGCATAAGAATGAACACTTGCAGCGTGAGGGTTGGCAATAACAGTAATTTTTATCTATATAATGCGTGCTCTCTACTTGGAATCCCTACGTGGAGGACACGTAAGCTTCCACCCTGGCCCAGAGCTCCCGTATGTTGATGGGTTTGGACATATACACATCGCAGCCTGCTTCCAACGCCCTTTCGGCATCCCCTTTTAAGGCATTGGCAGTGATGGCAATGATCGGTACGTAGGTTAGCCCGGTTTTGCTGCTCTTGCGTAATTTCCGGGCGACTTCATAGCCATCGATATCCGGCAGGTTAATATCCAGCAGGATCAGATCCACATCATTACCTTCCGCTACTTCCAGCCCTTCGAGGCCGTTGCGGGCCTCAAGGAAACTGTAGCCGCGGGATTGGAGCACGCGCTTGACGAGTAGCATGTTATCCGGATTGTCCTCTATGTATAAGATATTTTTTCCCATTTTCACTTTCCTTTTTCAATTTTTTCTAATAGTTCGATTGGTTCAGAAATCCTGGCTCTTACCGGAAGTTCCACAAAGAGGGTTGTCCCCTGGCCGGGTACGCCGGTGCTTTCGGCCCATATCCGACCCCCATGCATCTCAATTAACTTGCGGCTGATTGGCAATCCCAGGCCGGTTCCGCCTACTTTACGAGTGGAAGAGGTGTCCACCTGGATAAATTCCTGGAAGACTGCTTCCAGTTTATCGGGCGGTATCCCCACACCTGTATCCCGCACCTTTAACCAGGATGTTCTCTGCCTGGCACTCCACCTGGATACTCACTTTTCCTTTATCGGTGAATTTCAAGGCATTGTTGACCAGGTTGATCATCACCTGGCGAATGCGGGTGCGATCAGCAAACACCTCCACGTTCATGTTGTCATCATTCTCAACGATAAGTTGGATGGCTTTGTCGGTAGCCATCGGGGAAGTGATGCTCACCACCTCGTCCAGGATCTCGTGGATCTCAAAGCGCTCCGGGCTCAAATTCATCCGGCCGGCAGTGATTTTGGCCATATCCAGCACATCGTTGATGAGGTGCAGCAAATGCTGGCCGTTTTTCTGGATCAAATGCAGATCGTTGTTCATTACTTCTGTCAGCGGGCCATCCAGCTCTTCCAAAATTACATCTGTAAAACCTAATATGGAGTTCAGCGGCGTACGCAGTTCATGGCTCATATTTGCCAGGAAACCGGATTTGAGGCGGTCCAATTCCAGCAATTCTGCGGCTCGTTTCTGAAGCTCCTCGTTAAGTCGCAGGGTTTCAAGGTGGGTGCTGGTTTGTGCAGCAATTGCAGTTGCCAGTGCTACCTCTTCCTGAGGAATCTTTACCTGACCTGTTACTGCCAACTGGCCAATCGTCTCGCCGCGCACCTGCAAGGGAAAAGTCAATAGCGTATCTTCAGGCAACTTATCCCGGAAGGGAGTCACCTGGTTGTTGTCATACGCAAAACCAAATGCGCCTGCCCCGATCTCTTCGTTGAATGAATTCCATGAATTCCGGGTATCGCGCCTGACCGCTTCATCGGCCTCAGCTCGGGCACGTGAAGCGTCAGCCAATAGCCGGATGCTCTCCACCTGTTGCGCGATCTGGGAAGCAATGGAAACGATCATTTGCCTGTCAACGTCTGTCAACGGGTGAGCCGGATCGGGGGTTAAATATATTGCACCGACCTGTTCATCCATAACACTCACCTTCTCCTGAACGCCTGTTTCAGCATTGTATTTGCCGATGAAAGGCGTTACAGAAGTCTGGTCGTAAGCATATCCGATGCGTTCGTTCTGGTGAATGGCGTCCAGGTAGGTGGCCCAGCCTTCGTGCATGAAGCGCCGGGTCGCGGACTCGGCTTCGGTACGTGCCCGTTCCGTTTCGGCCAGTAAGCGCAGGCTTTGAATTTGTGCTGAGACTTGCTGGGCCACGGTTTTCATAACTTCGGTTTCTTCAGCCGTCCATGCACGGTCAGCAGGCGGGGCAAGTTGAACATCTCCAATGGGTTGTCCACGAACCGTGAGTGGAACAGTGGTTTTGGGAGAATTATCTGAAAAGTTGTTGTTACCGTTTATCTGCTGCAATCTGTCTTCGGAAAAGACAAAACCTATCTGTTCCCGCTCATATAAGATCGGACTGGGTGAGCCAGCCGGTTCATCCGGCACTGGAAGAACCTGCTCGACTATTTCAGGAATTGTTTCTTCATTCAAGGATGGAACTTCTGGCGGATTCCCTTCAGCCACAACAACGGCGACTTTGTTCTCCAGGATTTCTTTTTCCAACTCAAGAAGACGGGCACGCAGAGCCTCAATTTCAAACCGTATTTCCGGAGTATTACTGCCAGGGCTGCAGGCCAGTTGCTCGAGATTTGCGAACAAATCCTCGAGCCGTTCTGTGTATTTATTGGCGTAATTTGCGGATAACCTTGAAACACGACTCTTGTGGTCCAAAAGCTGTTTATTGACCTGTTCCAAGGATTTCTGTTTATTGTCAGTGGGCATGGGGCAAGCTCTCCTGTATCTGCTAACGCTTATTGCTTGTCTTTCATGCTAAGTTGGGCGATCGTAAGTGGCGCACCCAGGGCGTGTCCCAGTTCACGGGCTGCAATCTGTAGAACGGCTTCCACCGTCGTAGCGCTTTGGATCTTTTGGCTGATAACATTCAATGTGCTTTCACGGTCAGCCTGTTTTTGAGCCCGTTCAAACTGGATGCGGTTCTCAAGGATTGTGGCGATTTGCGGAGCGAGCGCCGAGAACAGTTGGATTTCATCCTGGGTAAAGTTATGCGGTTCATCGGCTTCCAGTATCATGGCTCCAATTTGGTGGGAACCCAGACGCAGTGGCAGCACAGCAACCGCCCGGAAGTTCTGCCTTTTGACAAGTTCCATTGTGACATTATCGACGCGTTCATCATTGAATGAATCATTGTAGAAAACAGGGGTTGGGCTGATAAACATTGGCATGACGCGGATCACATCCAGTGAATAATGTGTTCCAATTGCAGTTACTTTGGTACCGGTTCCATTCCACCAGTTGGCAATAATATCCATTCCTTCAAGGATTTCTGAAGTGTCATAATTGAATGAGGCAAGAACAGCCCGGTTTATGCGTGGAATGTCGAGCGTACCCACTGCCGCGCTCACCAGTTCCTGCAAATTAGATGCCTGCGTCAAGCTTCGACTGGCAGCAAACAATTTTTCAGATTGTGCCAGAGCGGATTGAGTTCTGGTCATATTGCCGTAATCCTTCAATATGTGCCCCAAGGCGTTCTGCGACTGCGTTGGCAAGACCGATGGATTCATTGTCATCAGCTGCCAGGCCTTGAACAAAGATTTGGCCGACCGTTTCATCACGAACTTTAAGCGGCAGAGTGAGACCTGGCTCGCCTGACGAGACTTCGGATTCCTGGCTGGACGGTTTAACCTCATTCATGTTGTAGGTGTAACCCAGGCTTTCGCCACTTAATTTCTCGAAGTACCCTTTCCAACCTTCATGAGTAAGCCGGCGGGAGGCGCCTTCCGCTTCAGCACGATAGCGCTCAGCGCTTTCCAGCAGGCGCAAGTTTTCGATTTGTTGTCCTACCTGGCGTGCCACGAGGTTGATCAATTCCAGGTCTTGGGGACTTTGGTCGGCAGTTTCCATTTCCACCACAAGCGATCCAAGCGGCTCGCCAGTTACTGCAATAGGCGCCGAGATCGCATGGCCTTCTTCAGGCGACTGAAGTTCATCTGTCTCCTCAAGCGGGACAACCTTGTTCCCATCGAATGAAAAGCCGGTTTGTTCGGGGTTGTGGATGGCATCCTGATAGTCTGTCCAATTCGCACGCGTCAGCCGGCGTGCTTGAGATTCCATTTCTGCACGAGCTCGTTCGGCTTCCGCCAATAAGTTTGCGTTTTGGATGGCAATGGCAAACTGGCCTGCCAGGGCTTCAAAGGCCGGGAGGATATCCTGGTTCAGTTCACCAATTATCCGGCTTTGAAGGTCCAAAACACCCGCTACTTTTTCACCTGCCAATAATGGAACAGCCATTTCCGAACGTGTATCGGGTAATAGGGGATTTGGGCGGAAAGTTACACTTGAGGTGGTATCCGCGATAATTACAGACCGCTTTTCCATCGCAGCGCGGCCGTTGATTGAGGCGGTGTCCAATGGAAGGCGATGACCGCGATTGACCAATTCTGCACCCACCGTCCCCGTTCCTGATTGCAGGACCAGAGCGTTTTGGGTAGGCTCGGTCAGGTAGACTTGCACATAGTACAGTCCAAATCGCGAGCGGATGATTTCTGCCGCATCTTTCAACATGGGACCGAGTTCACGTACCTGGGAAACGGCACGACCGACCTCCGCTGCCAATTCCAGGCTGTGCGTGCGTTCAGTCACGCGTTGTTCCAGAACCGTTTGTAGTTCGCGTAATTCCTGGTTGGATTTGGTTTGGGCTTGCTCATTGGCCCGGGATTTTTCCAGGGCAGAATTCATACGATTTAATAAGCCATTCAATGAGGCCGCAGCAGTGATCTGGAGCATGCCGATCACAACCACATCCGCCCATTGAGTCCTTTGTGCTAAAACAGATTTATTGATCCCTGCCATGTCTGCGTAAGCGACTATTAATATTCCGATCAGCGCCAAAATTGTCGCTAAAGAAATCGCTCTGCGCCCGGTAAGCAGGCTGGTCAAAACAATCACCAGCATAAAGCCCGAAATTGCAGAATCATGCAGACCATCTGCATTTATGGCCAATAAAGTGATAACTACAAGTGCGCTTAGTGGAAGGAGTACTCTCCCGGGCCAAAGAATCCCGCGGTACGTGAGTAATAGTGCTGCACCTGATAACACTGCCAGGATCAGGGCTCCAAAAAAACCATTTACGATCTTGCCACTGAATAGAACCTCAAGAATGGCGATTCCTGCAGTGGCCACTGTCGCTACAGTGAGAACCACCCGGACCAATCTGATCCAGGAAGGATCCTGATCGTTTTCAGAGGAAACGAGATTCCTGAAATAATTAAGCATGTTCCACCTCATTGGCGTTCTTTGCTGCCTGGTTATCAGGATGCCTCGCCTGAATACTGGCTTTTACGTGTGCCGCACCCAGCGCCATACCCAATTCACGCACAGCTGTTTGTAATGTGTCTTCCACAGTCACGGTCCGCTGTATCTTTTGGCCGATGGTATTGACAAGTGTCTCTAATGTCGCTTGTGTCCTGGATTGTTCAAAAGAACGCACGTTTTGAATGGAGATTGCTACTTGCGCTGCCAGGGTGGTCTGGATATTGATATCAGATTCCGTAAACCGCCCCACCTGGTCGGATTGAATGTCGAAGACGCCCACGAGATTCCCACCTGCAATCATAGGTACCGCCAGTTCTGAACGGGTATCGGGTAATAATGGATTGGGCAAGAAATCTGGTGCCTGGGTTACATCATTGACAGTGACGCCTTTACGTTCCCGGGCAGAGCGGGCGACCAGTGAATGTTCACGGTTGAGCGGAATAAATTGACCTTTAGCCATCATCATACGGCCTGGTTCGCCTGCGCCAGCCGCCAGCACCAGGTTCTCGCCAGCTTGATCGAGCAAGTAAATATGAGAATGGTACAAATTGAAGCGTTCCTTTGTTAGATCTACCACTTCTTGTAGTAACCTGCCGGTCTCGAGAATGGTGGCTGTAGCGGTTCCTACTTCGGCTACGGTTGCCAGGTCTTTCGTGCGGGCTGCCACGCGTTGTTCCAGGCTGGAGAACAATCCCCTTAGCTGCCCGGCCATACTATTCAATGCTGAACCAAGCACACCGACTTCATCATGTCCGCTGATGACGACCGATTGTTCCAAATTCCCTTGTTGCATGGCTTGGGCGCTTCTCGTTAGTGAGCCTAGACGAGTGGTGATTGAGATCACAACCAGGTAACTCATGAGGATGCCCAGAATCACGCTTATGATCAAGGTTACACCACCAGTAGTGAGGGCTCGCCCGATCGCTGATTGTGCAGCTGTGTTTGAGAAATCGGCAAATTTAGTGTTCACATCGATCAAATATTGTAGTTCGATGTGGACGGTGTCCAGCTTTTTGATTGCGTCGTTAGCCAGGCTCGGATCAAGGCGGCCTGCCTTACCTTCCGCCAAAAACTTCGTTACAGAACTTTTATATGCATCGTAGGCTGTATGGTAGGCTTTTAGAGTTGCGCCTTCCTGTTTCTGTAAATCTAACCGGCCTGCATTCTTCAAATCTTGAGTAAACTGAGGGCTCGAGTTGTAACCCATTCCGTGTCGTAACGGGCGATTACATTTTCTGCGGATAGATTATCTGCCTGAATTCGATAAAACCCATCTGATCGATCGACTGCGCTAATATCACTTCTGAGGACTTGCGCAATGTAGTATTGGGATTGCGCCAGAGAAGTATCTGCGCCTTCAATGGAGGTGATGGGGACTAACATGAAGTCGTAAATATTGGAAAATTGATACTTCATGGATTGGATCCCGGTATAAGCAGCAACTGTTATGCCTGCCATGCCCAGGAAAAGAACCAGCGCCATCAAGACCATTTTCCAAGCTATGGAGAGATTTTCCAGGAATGCCGAAAAGAAAATTCGTTGCCACACAACCAGCGCGATTACTCCTAAGATCAGAAATCCCAGGATGACTGGCCCCCAATAACTGGTGGTCGGAACTAACCCAATATCATACCGAAAAGATGGATTTATGAGCTCGATCAACCCCATTACAACCGCAGACAGGATTGGGCCGAATTGATAATACTTCCTCCAGGTCGGAGGAAATAACAAATACACTTCCACAAACCCCATTGTTAAAATGATACCAACCAATATTAGCGTAACACCTTTAAGAAGAAATACGTTTAGAGGAAGCACAACCAGAATTGACCAGTATAGAACTCGTAAAGCCAGGGCCGTGTGGTCGCGTCTGATCAACACAATACTTAGGATATCGAGCAAAAAGGAAATTCCCGCAATCACTGCCATGACGAATATTTGCCAGACGGCATACTGGAAATTTAGATAGATGGAAAGCATAAAAGATGCAAAAGCGACCGTTGTAAATATTGCCGCCACCCAGAATGCCCGCTGGATGTTGATCTTATTTTTGTCCACCAAGGCAGCGTTCGGACCACTCATTTTTTCAGAAGACAGAGCTGGTTTCTCGAGCATTTTTTGTTCCTTCCTTCGGTTCGGATCGACCGTTACTTTCTTATAATTCTCAGATTAACCTGGTTCGTGGTTTGGCGAAAGGAATTTCAAGCTTCGCCGTCGTTTTGAGCTATTACGGGTGCTTCCTGCGTTGAGGCAACTTTTAATTTCACTCCAGTTTGAGTCCCAAGCGCGCGTCCCAGTTCGCGGACTGCAATTTTGAGGGCTGACTCCACGGTAGTCTCCGCTTGGATTTTCTGGGAAATGAAGTTTAGCGCTTCCTGTTGCTGGGTTCGCCGCCTTGAAAGGTCCTGTATGCGTTTGCGTTCGGAAATATCGGTCACGGATGCACGCACGCGCGGATGATCGCCGGGTATGCGCACAAGTCGCACTTCACATGGGATATCCTGCCCGGAAGCATTTCTGTGCGTCCATTCAAAGATTGGTGGTTTTCCTTGCATCGCCTCGCCAATTTTTTCCATCGCTTTTTCAGTAGAATCGCGCCCATCCGGTTGCGTAGGCGGACTCATCTGGGCTGGTCCCACCTTCGATAATTCTTCGCGGGGCAAGCCATATAATTTCACCGCATTCTCGTTCGGTTCAGCGAAACAGCCTGTCGCCAGGTCCACAATGACAATGGCTTCAGGTGCATAATCCACCAATAATTGAGCATCCTGCATACTGGCTTCTGCCTTGGCATACAGGCTGGAGTTCTGCAGAGCTACTGCCACCTGGCTGGCAATGGAATTGATCAGATCCGAATCTTCTTGTCCAAGGCTATCGACCACATTGTTCTGCACATCCAGGACTCCCAAAACCCGCTCACCAGCCAGGATCGGCACGGCGATTTCTGATTTGGTTTCGGGCAGAAGCGGGTTGGGAAGCCAATCAGGATCCTGACTGGTATCCGGAACCAGGATAGTCTTTTTTGTATCAGCGGCACGACCCACCAGTCCTCTGCCTTTGAGGACTTTATGGCCTTTCTCTAGCAAAGTCTTCCCGGCCTCACCGGTACCACCTGCCATGATTAAGTCTCCGCTGGTTTCATCTTGCAGGTAAATGTGAGCGTGGTAATAGTTGAAAGTTGACTGCAACTGCTCAACCACCTCTTTGACCAACTGCTTCTGGTCAAGGATGGTGGAGAGACGACGGCTCACTTCTGAAGAAGTGGCCAGGGCTTTGGTCCGGTCTGCAACGCGTTGTTCCAGTGTCGTGACCAGGTTATTCAACTGGGAAACCATTTTGTTAAAGGTGGTTGCCAGGGTTCCGGTCTCGTCCCTGGTCTCCACTTTCGCCTGAACCGATAGGTCGCCTGCAGCTACTTTTTCGGCAGCCGCGTTCAGGTGGACGATCGGGTTGGCCAGGACTTGCGCAAGGACGAAAGCGGCCAGCGCGGCCAGGACCGCAATGATAACGGCCAGGATCAGGTTACTCTGGGTCTGATTGCTAACCGGCAGCAAAGCTTCCGACTGATACTGATCAGTACCGATAATCCAGCCCAGTTTATTGACAAGGATGGCTTCGGAATCAATTTCTGAAAGAGCGACGTTTGCCAGGCTTAGCAGGCTGGGGTTGTTGTCGATCGTTGAGATCTGGTATTTTTCGGTTGACGTGGAAAGCGGTTTGAGATCCAGGGTAGTTGCTTCTACGGAAAGTTCTGGTTTTCCAGCTGCGCCGGTAACCAGCTTGATTACCTGGCCATTAGGCAGGTAGATATTTGATTGCCCGGTTTTACCTACCAGGCCGGTCTGTAGAACACCCGCCAGGGAATTAATGTTTACGGTCGTTCGAAGGATACCGACGGTTTGGTTGCTTCCGTTTGCCCGCACGGCAACTGCCATGTTGATGGCCAGGGTTTTACTACTGGCATCAAATTCTGGCTGACCGATGTATTCACCATCTTTAAATGCTGCTTGCCACCAATCTTCATCGGACTGCAGATAATCGGATGTGCGATCGGTC
The DNA here is from genome assembly GCA_963776475.1 of uncultured Chloroflexia bacterium. Classification (GTDB taxonomy): domain Bacteria; phylum Chloroflexota; class Anaerolineae; order Anaerolineales; family Villigracilaceae; genus UBA877. The sequence goes on along the minus strand of CAVZMZ010000005.1, from coordinate 166,397 downwards.
GTGGCAAGGCTGACGCCTTTTCGATCGGTGAGAAAGACCTCAACGTTTTCCGGGAATTTTGCCTGGTACTTAATTAATTCAGCTGAAAGACTGTCGTTTAATACTTTGGAAATGAGCGGGTCATTATTGTTGTTGGAAGTATCGGCCGCCTGCCATTCCAGATCTAGTTTCGTGATCTCCGTTGGGGTGAGAGTATTGTCAGCAGTACCTGCCGTGGCTCGATCCTGGACCGTTTTGGAAAGGGCCAGCGTATTTAATTTGTCAATTTCGCCATCCAGCGTCTGGGCAACCTGGACGGCTTCACCGCCGGCTAACCCGGAAAGGTTATCGCCAATTGTTGCTGTAAGGCTTGACCTGGAGGATCGATCTACAAAAAAAACCACACTCGATACCGAGACGACTGCCACCAGCACGAAAGAGATGATCAATTTAGTGCGGATGTTCCCAAGCACGGCCTGGCGGATCAAGATCCCCACAATTATTATACTGGCAAGAATAATAACCGTGACGGCGAAATTACCCAGACCGGTTGGGATACGGAAACTGGGATTCCAATATTCGATCGCTACGCATACCACGATAACAGCCACAGCTGCCAATACTTCCCAGCCTCTGGATTTTGAAGGTAGCACCCAAAAAATCAGGATGGAGGCCAGTAAAACTACATAAAGAACTGCGATTGTGACGACACCTTGAAGCAATAAAACAGTTAATATAGGCGGAACCAGTACAAAGAAATAAAAGAGCAATCCTGTGCCAAGTGAAAAGCGATTCCTTTGAATTAAAAATATGCTGGCAACCGCAACCAGGAACATCAAAGCAGTCACTGGCATGAGAACAGAATCAGAAACATCGAACCGCCCCTTTTGAATGATAAACACCGTATAAAGATCATACAGGAAGAATGCCAGGCCTATAATGGTAAAAATACCAGCCACCCATAGACTCACATTCTTTTGCCTTTTTGCGGCAGATTCCGGATCTGCCTTACTTCCCTGCTGGTCTTCGAAACGCGAGAAAAATTTATTAAGCATTTTGAAATTCCCTTCGCACGATATTTATAGAATGCAAATGTTCGGAAACACTCAAGTTACTCAAATCTGACATTAACAAATCCATAATTATTTATTTGAAGCCTCATTCAGGAACACCATAAAGCCTCCCGCCTCTAATGGCCTCAATCGCACTGAAAATATTCGTTTATCTTGCCAGAGAATTTTGCCCATTTGTGCCTTCCCGCTTGAGAAGGCCGACTCCAGGAGGTTTATTAAAGAGTTGAATCCAAACCCACGTGCTAAAGGCGATTCGAGCTTTATGATCCCATCGCTAAATAATTTCTTTCCGGCAGGATTCAGATATACAAGCCGGCGGTCAGATTCGAACATCAGGATGGCATCCTCTGTATTTTGCAGAACAACTTCCAATCGTTGTTGTTCTTGCGCCATCCCGCTGAACAATTGGGCATATTCCACCGCAATCGCTGCCTGGCTGGCGATCGCCTGCAGTAAGAGTTTGTGTTCGAGACGAAAATAGCCGCTCTGTTCATGCGCCAGAACCAGCAATCCGAGCAAACCCAGCCGGCCGAACATTGGAACAATAACGACGGCATGTGTTGGATCATTCGGGGAAACTTGCCAGCGTAAATCTTTATGCGCGTCGCCAATGAGTATGCCTTGGCGGGTTTCGTTTACCAGGTTTAATATTTCTGATAATGGAGGTATTGTGGATGGATAGGCTGGGGCAGGCGTTGCAGAAAAAGTGTAACTCTTGGAATTTGGACCCTTTGAGCTTAAAAGGATGATGTGACCCAGCAAGGCTCCCAATGTTTCCACCGTGCGATGCAGTACCACATCGGTCAATTCATTGATATCGATCCGGGCACCCAATTCACGGCCTATTTCCGGAAGGAGATTTAATTCTTTATTCCGCAAGCGGATAATATCTTCGGTCTCTTTCACCCGTAAGCGTGTCCGGATACGCGCCAATAACTCGCGCCGGTCGAACGGCTTGGTTATGTAATCGTCGGCCCCGATATTGAGCGCATATTGCATGTCCATCGGTTCTAGCCGGGCGGCAGTCAGGATGATCACAGGAATATGTGCTATTGCAGGATCTGAGCGGATTTCTTGCAGCGCTTCGAACCCATCTTTTATCGGCATGTTTACATCCAAAAGCACCAGATCGGGCAATTCGGCGCGGATGGTCGTGAGTGCCTGGGCGCCATCGGCAGCCGTCAGGCAGCCGTATCCTTCGTTTTCCAGGTAGCGCGAAAGCAGGAGCACGTTTTCCGAGTGATCGTCGGCTATCAGGATTTTAAGTTGTACTTTGTTATCTAAATTGCTGGCTCTTGGGGCACATCCCAGATCTTCAATCGCTTTTGCGACAATCTGGCTTAACCGTTCTGGTCGAATAGGTTTGTTAAGTACATCATTCACTTTTAAGCGGCGGGCACTCTCTTTCAATCCAGGCACATCGAAGGCTGTTACCAGGGCAGTGTAAGCCGGGCGACCGCCGGGGTGCGATTGCATTTTTTCGATCAACTCCAGACCGTTTATGCCTGGCATTACCATATCGGTAATAAGCAAATCCACTGGCTTGTCGGAGACGAGTTGCAGTGCCTGTTCGCCACTCTCTGCTGTAATGATCTCGATACCTGGCCCCAATTGAGACATTGTCCGTCCCAGGGTGGAGGCCGTATTGGGGTGATCATCGACTATCAGGATGCGCACTGTCGCTTTATTGTTGGGAGAAGCGGACTTATCCATCTGTTACATTCTCCCATAGCCTGTCTGCATGGCGGATTGTATTAGGTCAAGAAAAGTTGGCAAAAGTTGGCGGAATCAAAAAACCGCTTCCTGGTCTGGTAGGGAAGCGGGTGTTGAAGGATGGAGATCGTTTGAGTGAAGTTATTAATCCGTCAGGAGACGATAACCAATGCCGCGTACATTGTATAAGTAAGTTGGAATATTTCCATCTGGTTCTATGGCTTTTCGAATATCGTGGATGTGCCACTTGGAGAGTTCCTTCGCCTCACGCGCTTCGGCCTGGAACCCTTGTGCTTCCGCCACCAGCGTCTGGTAATCCACTACCTCGGGCGCATGGCGCGCCAGCACAAGCAGGTACTCGAAAGCCGTCGGAGGCAGGCTGATGACTTGTTCGCCGATGGAGAGTCGCCGCCCGTACAGATCGAGCACCAGGCTGCCACGCTTTAGATAACGTTCAGGGTTTGCGCCTGTTCGCGCCATACTGGGTACTTCGGCCGCTTCGCTGGCGAGGCTTTTTAGTTCCGCCTGTAATGCCTCGATTTGAACCTGGATTGCACGCTTGCGTTGCTCTTTTTGTTGAACCGCCAGGATTGCTTTCGTCCTTTCGATAAGAGACTCCGGTTTGAGCGGCTTTAGCAAATAATCGCTGGCGCCATTCCTGAGCGCCTCCGTAGCCGAACTTACATCCGGTTGGGCGGTGAATAAAACGACCGGCATGCCTGGCTGGCTGGCGTGTACCAACTTGAGCACCTCCAGCCCGGCCAACCCTGGCATGCGTATATCCAGGTAGATCAGGTCGAAATTTGTTGTCTCCAGAAATGCCAGCCCTTGTTCGCCGCTTTCCGCAGTTGTAACTTCGAAACCGGCATGGAGCAGGACGCGTGCGAGCGTCTGGCGTAAAGCCAGCTCGTCATCAATGATCAGGATCTTGCCGGATACGGTCATTGCAATCCCCCGGCTTCAACAGGCAGCCAAATACTGAAGGTGGCTCCCCCTTCCGGATTATTTTCCGCCTGGATCCGCCCGCGGTGCTTTAATACGATTTCATAGGAAATGGCCAGCCCCAGGCCGGTGCCTTTCTTCTTCATTGTGACGAACGCCTCAAAAATATTTGGAAATACGGACTTGTCGATTCCCGTCCCAGTATCGGTGACTGTGATAAGGATCTCCTTTTGAGCTTTAAGCCAGGTTGTGGATGTGATCAACCTGCCTCCATCTGCCATGGCATCCACCGCGTTCATGAATAAGTTCAGGATCACTTGTTTGAGCTGGTCACCCAGACCGGGGCAGGAGGGCAGATTTTTGTCAGAATTGAATTCAAAGGTTATGTTAGCATGCCTCAAGTGCGTGGATACCAATGCATGAACATCTTCGATGATATTGTTGATTTGCACAAGTTGGAAATCTTCTGCCGGCGCGGGTTGATAAGTTGTGCGAAGCCTTTCCAACAAGGTAGCCATTCGTTCGGCTTCTGAGAGCACAATTTTTAGATCTTGTTGCCCCTGCGTGGATAGCACCTCCTCATCCTTTAGCAGAAAGAGGGCATTTTGGATGGCCTGCAGGGGATTATTTAGCTCATGTGAAACAGAAGCTAGCAACCGCCCAGCCACAGCCAGTTTTTCAGTCTGGATCAATTTGGAACGCGTTGTCTGTTCCTGTAGCAGAGAATTCTGTAAGTCTGAATAAAGCTGGGTTTTCTGCAGAGTCAGCGCCAATTGATCGGCCACAGCACTGACCAATTGAACATCCCGCTCTGACAGCGAGGCCGGCGGCACTTGCTGAATATCCAACAATCCCAAAAACTGATTTCCAGTTTTTATTGGTACAGCCAATTCGGATTTTGTATCCGGCGAGGAAAGGCGCCCGAACGAATGAGATCATATGATCGACATCGTTGGTAAAGAATGGTTTTCCGGTCTCCGCGGTATATCCAACAATCCCTTCTCCGGGGGCGAGTTGGTACCCCTGGCTCTTTAGCTGCCTGCCAATATTGCCGCTGCCCGCGCGCATAACAAAGTTGCCTGTTTCCGGATCCATAACGAATATCTGAACGTAATAATACCCAAAGCTCTCCTGCAGAAGATTAACCACGTTCTCCATCAGTTGCTCGGAATTAATCGTCGAAGCCATATCCTGGTTGATCCGGTAAAGTGCGTTCGTCTCCTTCAGACTGGCTTGAGTCATTTCCAACAAGTATGCATTATCAATCGAGATGGCCGCCTGTCCGGCCAGGGTTTCCAGAAACTGTAACCAATTTGGATCAGGAGCTAAAGCAGAGCGGTGGAAGATTTCCAGCACGCCGCGCAGTTGATCTTTGGCGATCAAGGGCACTCCAAAGTAGGAAATAAATTTTTCGTTGATGATCGAATGAGCAAGGATTGGATTATTATCCAGCTCGGCCAGGTTGGCTACATGTACAATCTTCCGTTCTTTCGCAGCGCGTCCTGCCAGGCCGGTTCCAATTTTCAGACTCGTATAGCGTAGTGCTTCAGTATGAAACCCTTGCCCCGCGGCAAAATCGAGGGTCTGTTTATTCGAATTCAATAAAAGTACAGCAGTCGCATCCACCTGTAACTGGTCGACGATTTCCCGGACAAGCAGGTCAAGAATTGTTTTAAGATCCAGGCTGCTGGTCATAGCCTGGTCAATGGTATGCAGAGCGCGTAAGCGTTCCACCTGTCGTGCAAGATCATCCTCGCTCTGCTTGCGCGCAGTAATATCTCGGATGATGGCCACCCTGGTCTGGCGTCCTTTGTAAGGGATCGTACGTGCCCGTATCTCTACCGGGAAAATGGTCCCGTCCTTTTTCATGGCTAGATGTTCATACGGACCTTCAAATTCGGCTTTTTCATTGGCCATCACCAGGTCGCGCGAACTCGGGCGCGACGAAATCGCTGGCGTTCAATCCAATCAACTCCCCTGGCTTGTAACCCAGCATGCTGGCCAATTGGGGATTGGCATCCACGATCTTGCCTTGATCGCTTATCCCAATCCCTTCCGATGCGGCCTCTGATAAACTGGAAAAGCGCTCCTCGCTCTCCCGCAGTGCTTCTTCCGCCCGCTTGCGTTCGCTGATATCTTTGATGCTCCCCTGGAACCCCACCACATTTCCAGCATTATCTTTTATTGCAGTCGAGTTCACCAATACATCCATTACAACGCCATCTTTCAGTTTTCCTTTTATCTCAAGATTCTCGACATACTCCTGTTCGATAACTTTTTTGATCAGCAAGTCTCTTTGAGTGGGATCGAAGTAAAATTCCTGAATTTTCTTCTTTTTCAACTCATCCACAGAATACCCGGATGCAATACTGGCGGCTTTGTTGACCTCGATGATCTTGCCATCAATATCAGTGATGTATGAGAAATCCCTGGAGGTTTCGAACAGGATCCGGAATTTCTCTTCACTTTCGCGCAGTGCGGCTTCTGCCTTTATGCGTTCTTCAAGCCGTTCCCGGGTCAGCAGTAGCGCCTCCTGGAGACCATCCAGGACAAGTCTCAGCACTAAAACTGTGAGCAAGAGGGCGATTGTCATGTCCACCCAACCTACCAGGGGCGACACCGGGAAAATGCGCGGGAACTGGTAACCACTTGCCTCGAGAAACACCATAACCAGTCCAGCCAGGCTGCACGCTCCGGCATAGATCAACGCTCCGCGTGTTCTCAACAGTAGACCAGTCATGACAGTACCGACCAGGTAGAATATAACCACGACGCTGGTTGTGCCTCCCGCAAAAGGCAGGAAAAGTGTAAATAGAAGCCACATCCCTGCCACAAGAAACCCACTGGCCAAATGTACCCGGCCGCTCCTCATCAAAGGATATGCCGCCGCCAGTATTCCAAACAATCCAAGAAGAGTAATTGTATTGAAAAGTTTTTCGACAAATATGAAGGGTATTGCAATGCAGCCATAAAAAACCAGTAATACCGCGACACTCAATAAAAGGCTGTTAAGTACCCTGGCCAGCTGTGTTTTGTCTTCATCCTTCAGGAAATACTGGGGGCGCAAAGAAACCTTTAATCCGTGAAAATAGAGTCTGTCCTTTTATAGCAGGTTCGCTTTCAGCACGTTTTTGTTCCATTTGCATGTTGACACGTTCCTCTTTACAAATAAGTGCACCAAAGCTGAATACTCTCATTTATTTACACAAATTTGACAATCAACATTATTTTACTCCAGAAGGCTGACCCACGAAGCAATTCTCAATTGTGGGGTAGAATACACCCGATTCTTGTCAATGTTACTTTCGATATCATAATATTTCTCCTAAATGTCCCGTAGCCTGTCTTTCCTGACCACTACACTCTTTGTTTGCCTGGCTCTCGCTATCCTGGCTGGTTTGACCTGGGCTAATATTGTCTTCGTCCGAACTCAACCAGTCGATAAGGATTTCCTGGTTCCGTGGTTGGGTGCGCGGACCTTCATACAATACGGAGAAAGCCCATACAGTGATCCTGCCACTCAGCGTGCGCAAGTAATTACTTATGGAAGGCTGGCGAATGCGAACCAGGACCCACTCAGGCTTTGGTTGCCATTTCCGGTGGAACTCCTATATTTTCCTATCGGTCTTGTACCTGACTATGTTCTGGCGCGTGCCATCTGGATGACCTGTCTCGAAGCCGCTCTGGTAGGCCTGGTATTCCTTTCCTTGCAGTTGACCGGCTGGAAACCGGGTCGTTTCCTGTTACCTGCAGTCCTGCTTTTCCCGCTTCTCTGGGTCTACGGAGCGTTTTCGCTGGTAAGCGCCAGCGCAGCCGGGTTTATTGCACTGGCACTGGGAGGTTTCTTGCTCGCAATGCGCAATGAAAGCGAGGAGTTGGCTGGAGGGTTGTTGATCCTGCTGGTCAGCGCCTCCCGGCTTACTGGCGTTCTGGCTTTTTTCATCTTTTGGTGGATCTTTTATCAGCGGCGCTGGCGAGTGCTTTGGGGCTTCCTCATGGGAGTGGTTGTCCTCCTGGCGCTTTCCTTCTTGTTCCTGCCGGATTGGTTCCTGCCTTTTCTGCGAGGTCTGCTCTCGCACTACACTTATAACCCGGGTTTTTCTTCAACTGGAATTTTCGCATCCTGGTCACCGGTGGTGGGCCAACGTCTTGGCTGGGTGTTGGCGGGGTTATTACTGTTGGTTTTATTTTTCCAATGGGGGGCCACCCTTACCAAAGATTTTCGGGCATTCCTTTGGATGGTTTGCCTGACCGTATCAGTGACACCTCTGTTAGGGATCCCAATGGTTCCGGGCGAATATCCCTTCCTTTTTATTCCCTTTATATTATTCCTGTCCATCCTGGCTGAACGCCGTTCATGGTTCAAACGCTGGGGAGTATCTGAAATCGTGATGCTGGTCATCCTGGTTGGCTTTTGGTTGTTGACAGCTTTCCTCTTAAGAGCGAATGCGTTTACTGCCCTGACCGAGACATTGATATTGCTCCTGCCCATCTTGCTTGTAACAGGTCTCACCTGGATGCGCTGGTGGTTCGTTCATCCTGTGCCAACCGGACTGGTAACCCCCTCATGACCTGGCGACCTTTTCTCCTGTTGGCTGTGCTGGGCCTGGTCGTTATGTTGTTTGTATCGGCTTTTCAACCAGCTCCCGGTTACATGGATGCCGATGCTTACTATGCCGGGGGACGCCAACTGGCAACCGGCCTGGGCTTTACAGAACCGTATCTTTGGAACTACCTGGATAACCCAGTCGGATTACCACACCCATCGAATGCTTACTGGATGCCGTTGGCTTCACTGTTGGCTGCTGCCGGAGCATTCTTATTCGGGCCTGGTTCCTGGACGGCAGCCCGGGTGGGTTTCCTGATTGTGGCAGCGGCCATCCCTCCTCTGACGGCTGCCCTGGCCTGGTCCATTACCTCGCGCCGTAACCTGGCCCTGACCTCTGGCCTGCTGGCAGTTTTCTCCGCCTTTTACCTGCCCTTCCTGCCGGTAACTGACACATTTGGCCTGTACATGCTCTTCGGAGGATTGTTCTTTCTCCTGCTCGTGCGGCGTGTCTCGAAGGTTATACCGGCTGTTTTCCTGCTTTCCTCATTTTTTCTTGGCATCCTTGCCGGCCTCATGCACCTTTCGCGTGCAGATGGGCTGCTCTGGTTGCTCCTTGCAATTTTGGCTGTAGCCTTCGTCCTGAAAAAGCCGGACCAGCGTCGCTCCCTTTTCACGGTTTTTGCCTTGCTGCTGGCCTTGTCTGGCTACTTGCTCATCATGGTTCCCTGGTTTGCCCGGAATAGCACCGTCTTCGGCGCGCTGCTCGCTCCCGGTGGCACAAAAATGCTCTGGCTTACCTCTTATGACCAGTTGTTTGCGTATCCTGCCAGCCAACTAACTTTGGCTGCCTGGTTGCAATCCGGGCTGGCTTCAATTATTAAAGCCCGCCTCTGGTCATTGGGTCTGAACCTGGGCACCACTCTGGCGGTCCAGGGCGAAGTCTTCCTGCTCCCGTTGATCGCGCTTGGGGTGTGGTATTTACGCAAAGACCGGCGCATTCAGTTGGCTGGGCTGGCTTGGCTGCTGACGATTGGGGCAATGACGGTTCTGTTTCCATTTGCCGGCGCACGCGGTGGCTTTTTCCATTCCGGTGCAGCTTTACAGCCCGTTTGGTGGGCGCTGGCCCCGCTCGGTCTGGAACGGTTGATCGAGTGGGGCAGACGGAAGCGCGGTTGGAATGCCACACAGGCCGGGAGAGTATTTCGGACCGCCCTGGTCGCCTTGGCAGTGCTCTTGACGGCAATCATATTCTGGACCAGGATAATTGGCGGGAACACTGGTCAGGCATGGGACCAGGAGAATACTGCGTATAGTCAAGTAAATAAATTCCTGGTTTCCCAGGGAGCCACCTGTTCGGATGTGGTGATGGTCGCAAACCCGCCTGGATTTTTCCTGGCGTCCGGGAACTCGGCGATCGCGGTCCCGGATGAGGATATCAGCACCTTGTTGGAGGTTGCCAAGAAATATAATGCGGTTTATTTGGTTTTGGAGGCAGGCAGTGTACCGGCAGATTTACTGGCGGTGTATGATAATCCGAACGGGCAGCCAGAATTGACCTACCTGACCGAAATTGGGCAGGCGCGAATTTTTCGCCTTCCGCACCACTGAGGGCCGCCTCGCACGTCGTGACGTGCAGTTGTAAATGGCCGGGATCTTGTTTTATTTTTTAACGGATCACTCCCCGGATAAAATGGATGGCGCAGGTGTCGATTTCCACCACAAGTTCAGCTCCCATGCTTAGACGTGATTATGTGCTGCTGTTTGTTGTCGCACTGATCGTCACGTTTGTGATTGTGATGCTCCAGCCTGTGCCCGGTTATATGGATGCAGATTATTATTATGCCGGCGGCAAACAAATCGCAGGCGGACACGGGTTTAACGATCCCTTTCTATGGAATTATTTAGATAACCCTCATGGGCTGCCGCACCCTTCGAACTCTTACTGGAATCCATTGGCATCCATAATTGCAGCGGGTGGAATGGCGTTTACCGGCAGGCTGGATTTCTTATCCGCGCGCATCGGTTTTGTCTTACTGGCAACCGTGGCTCCCCTGGTAATCGCGGCCCTCGCGTATAAGATCAGCAATCGTCGTGATCTGGCTGTGGTGGCTGGTTTCCTGGCAATCTTTTCCGGATATTACCTGCCGTTTATCGTGACGACTGACAATTATGGCGTGTATATGCTTTTGGGGGCGCTTTATTTCCTCTGTTCTCGATCGATTGACTATTCCTAAAACCATTCTGCTTGGACTCCTGGCAGGCCTGATTAACCTGGCGCGTGGGGATGGGTTATTGTGGCTGCCTTTGACGATTTTGGCAGTGGCCATCCTGGCCTACCGTCAGGCCCCCGCGGGTTTCTTGAAAAAACGAATTATGCTTGCAGCCGGCAGCGGGCTGCTTGCCTTATTTGGATACCTACTGGTAATGGGCGCCTGGTTTGTGCGGAATCTGGTTGTTTTCGGTGCAATACTACCTCCCGGAAGTGGTTATGTGCTTTGGATGACGAGTTATAACCAGATTTTTTCCCTTACACCTGGGATATATACATTTCAATCGTGGCTGGCAAGCGGATTGTTGGAAGCCTTGAAAGTGCGGGCCTCTGCCATCTGGCAGAACCTGAATACCGCTTTTTTTGCAGAAGGAATGATTTTCTTATCTCCGTTGATAATTGTGGGTATTTGGAAAAACCGTCATTTGTTTCGGGTTCAGTTTGGCTTGATGGGTTGGATAAGCATGCTCCTGGCCGAAAGCTTGCTTTTCCCCTTTGCCAGCGTGAGCGGCGGGTTTTATCATGCCGGCGCTGCCTTCCAACCGCTTTGGTTTGTTCTTGCCCCAATCGGATTGGATGTTATCTCCAACCGTGCAATAAAGAATAATAAAAGATATGTCCAATTGGCTAAACTTCTGCCTGGGATCTTTCTGGTGATCATGCTAATATTTAGCGCCTTGCTTGTCAAGATACGTGTAGTGGATTTGGGCTGGAATGAGGGCGAATACATTTATCTGAAAGCTGACCAAATCCTTATACAGCAGGGTGCCCGTTCAGATGCAGTTGTCATGGTGCGCAATCCACCTGCATATTTTGTAATGACCGGTCGCCAGGCGATCGTTGTTCCTTTCGGAGATGTGCAGACCCTCCTGGCTGCCTCTCGAAAATATGGCGTCTCCTATGTACTACTCGAGGATATTGGAATAAATAATCCTCTTTATGATTTATACGAGCATCCGGAGAGCCATCCTGAATTTACCAACCTGGGAGCCATAGGTGATAACCACATCCTCCACGTCGATCCCTCGCCTTAATCAGAAGCGGAATTGGCCGGTCTGGCTGATTCTTGCCCTCATCGTTTTCTTGAGTGTGGGCTGTTATTTGTTGATGAGCGGGATCATGTATCGCACCGGTTTTCCTTTGGATGATGCCTGGATCCATCAGACTTATGCCCGAAACCTGGCATTGCATGGAGAATGGGCTTTTAACCCCGGAAAGCCATCCGGCGGTTCCACTGCGCCGCTTTGGTCGGCATTGCTGGCCATCGGGTTTTTGGTAAAGCTGGCGCCTTATGCCTGGACCTATTTATTGGGAGCAATCGCGCTTTGGACTATCTCATTACTGGGTGAAAATACCCTGCGGAGACTGGTACCAAACTATCACCCGCGCTTTCCCTGGGCGGGAGCGCTTTTGGCGCTCGAGTGGCACCTGGTCTGGGCGGCTGCCTCCGGGATGGAGACACTTCTCTACGCCTTACTGGTAATCGCAGTGCTGGTTCTTATAATATCCGATTCGCAAAAATTCTTTGGAATTGGCCTGTTGATTGGACTGACCGTATGGGTGCGCCCGGACGGAATTACATTGCTTGGACCGGCTGTGCTCGTTATCCTACTTTGCCAGCCTTCGTGGTCCAGACGCTTACGTTGTCTGCTCAATATCGGTTTAGGCTTTGGAAGTCCATTTGCTCTTTATCTTCTTTTCAACTTGATCATTTCCGGTCATCCCTGGCCCAATACGTTTTATGCAAAACAGGCGGAATATGCCAGTTATTTGAATTTGCCTTTTATGCAGCGCCTGGGAAGCGAAGCCCTCCAACCCTTGATAGGGGCAGGCGTGGTTCTGTTGCCGGGAGTAGTCATCACAATCGTAAATGCTGTCCGGCGCCGGGCCTGGGGAATATTGGCTGCAGCTGCCTGGCTGGTTGGTTTTCTGATGCTTTATGCCTGGCTTTTGCCGGTGACTTACCAACATGGACGGTATGTCATCCCGGTTATGCCGGTTTACTTCCTGCTTGGTCTGGCAGGCTTGTTGGAGATTATTACGGGAAAGGCACCCCGCCTCGGATGGATCATTCCAACATTTTGGAAACTAACGATCGGCATTGTCCTGGCTGTTTTCTGGGGCCGCGGCGCTTATGCTTACGCCCAGGATGTTTCGTTTATCGAAAGCCAGATGGTGAATACCGCCCGCTGGGTCTCCGCGCATGTACCATCCGGTGCGCTGGTGGCAGCCCATGATATCGGAGCGCAGGGGTACTTTGGCAAGCATGAGTTGGTTGATTTGGCCGGTCTTATCTCTCCTGAAGTGATCCCATTCCTTCGAAATGAAGATCAGATTGCAGCCTATCTGACAAAACGTGGCGTTGGCTACCTGGTAACATTCCCGGATTGGTATCCATCCCTGACTGCTGGCTTAGCCCCGATTTATTCCATGGACGAATCCTACGCTCCAGGGTCGGGAGGAACAAACATGGCGGTTTACCGTTGGCCGGCTCCATAAAAAGCCCTGGTTAAATTGTCTACTGAGTTGACCTGTGCTATACTCATATCGAACTCTATAAGTGGTAGGCAAAAAAATGGAAGATGTCACGATTGTAGTTGTTGACGATCACCCGTTGTTTCGACAAGGGGTTATCAATACCCTCTCTCTTGAGCCTGGCTTTAAAGTTATTGGACAGGCAGAGAATGGTACCAATGCGTTGGCATTGATCCGCAGTTTGCATCCTTGCATTGCAGTTGTGGATATCAATTTGCCGGGCATGAATGGACAGCAAGTGACCCATCGGGTTGTCCAGGAAAAACTGCCTACGCGGATTGTGCTTCTGACTGCATATAATGACCAGGAGCAAATTATCCATGCTGCCTGGGCGGGTGCTGCCGCTTATTGTTCGAAAGATGTTGACCCGGGTCAATTGGTGCATGCCATCCGGGAAGTCGTCGAAGGCAAAATTGTTATTGAAGGGCGTGTTTTTACCCAAAGTGAATTTGAATACTGGCTGAATGATGAGATGGAAAAGGCCAGGCATATCTACAGCGAACCCGGCAGCCCCTTTCATCCGCTCTCAGATCGCGAAATGGAAGTCCTTACGTGTGTTGTCAAGGGGATGAGCAATAAAGAGATTGCCGCTTCCCTGGGGATCAGCCATCAAACGGTTAAAAACCATGTAACTTCCATTCTGCGTAAGTTCGGAGTGGAAGACCGAACACAGGCAGTTGTCTATGCACTTAAACGCGGCTGGGTGAAAATCCTTGATAAGTATTCTCAATCGCAGGAGTGATTTATGGCACAACCCCAGGAAGAACAAGCGCAGCCACCTTCTATCGTAGATCCTCAGCAATTGATCCAATCAGAGCTTGATGATACAACCCGTGGCTTGAAAGAGATCACCCTGATGCTGGAACAAAGCCGCGTGGAACTTGGAAAATTAACCCAACGCAACACGGCAGTCAATGCTCATCTCCAGCAGATCCATGATCAGATTGGGAAATTACCTTCTGAAGAAGTACGGACAGTGTATGATTCTGCTTTGGATGCGCAGCAGCGTCTTTTCCAAATGCGCGGTCAACTTGAAAAGCTTCAGAGTGACCAGAATCATTTGGAACATTATAAGAATATGTTGGAACACCTAAAAAGTACGACCGTCGCCGGGAGTAGTGGGGGAAATGGCAAGACCGATCGAAGTGGAATGGCTGGCGTTGAAATGTTGGTAAACGCACAAGAGTCGGAACGCCAAAGGTTATCTCGCCAAATGCACGATGGTCCGGCCCAGGCTCTCTCAAATTTTATTCTCCAGACTGAAATCGCTATGCGGCTGCTTGATATTGATCCTGTCCAGGCGCGCAATGAGCTAAACAATTTAAAAGTCTCAGCGATGAGCACATTCCAGAAAGTTCGTAATTTTATTTTCGAACTTCGTCCGATGATGCTGGATGACCTTGGACTTGCGCCGACTATCCGTCGTTACGCCGACACTTTCAAAGAGCAGGCTGGCGTGGAAGTAAGTGTGACGATCTCAGGCAAAGAGCGACGCCTGGAACCATATATAGAAGTATTGATCTTTAGGTCAATGCAGGAACTACTCAGTAATGCGGTTCACCAGAACCAGGCCACCTTGGTGAAGATCCAGTTGGATATCGGGGACCCTGCTGTTCGGCTATCTTTGGACGACAATGGTAAAGGGTTTGATACTGACTCGCTAACGAAGGAGTTCAAACCTGGGTATGAAGTTGGTCAGAGATCGCGTTGAAATGTTAGGAGGCAAGTTCGATCTCGATACTGCTCCAGGAAAAGGCGCACGGGTTACACTAACTATCCCCATATTCAACTGAGATTAATATTCGAGCGAGGCGTTGCAAATTGAAAATCAGGGACTCTTTTTTCTAGAGTCCCGTTTTTGTTGTATTGCTTACTTTGCATAATTGTAAACTATCTGCAATGAAAATTTCTTGTTTCCATGATTAAAACCATATATAATGTGGCAGTAATCTAAAACATCTCTGAACGGCCTTCAGAGAAATCCAAAAAGCGAAAGGAGGTGAAACCCCATGTTATTCGCCCCTAAAGAAAAAGGCCAGGGCTTGGTCGAGTATGCTTTAATCCTTGTTTTGGTCGCTGTCGTTGTAATCGCTGTTTTGTTGATCCTCGGCCCCATCATTGGCAATGTCTTTACCAAGATTAACTCAAGTCTGGTCAAGTAGTACTGGTTATTGGCCTATAAGGCAGATGGGACTCTGTAACAACAGAGTCCCACTTTTTTTGCCAATCCAATCGCACCAATATATTCAGTGGGTATCCCGTATCGGGTATGGATTGTTGGTGGATTTCAAATTAATCGGTATTGGATAATAATTCACAATTTTTTACGAAACTGTCATGAAGCTAAATCGTTTATACTGTATAATATTCTAAATCCAAGTTATTAGGAGGATGCTATGCGACGTGGACGAATATTCATTTATTTGGCTCTCATAATAATCATAGGGGTGGCTGGAGCAGCACTTTATCTTTGGCGCCGCTCGGTTACTTCAAATCCACCAGTAGCAGCACAAACAACCCCACAGGTTCGTTACGTCGGGATCATTACGGCCGGGCAAAGTATTAATCCAGGCACCGTTATTACCGATTCTATGTTGAGTTCAATTCAAATCCCCGAAGACAAACTTGTTCAGGGACTTTTTACGAATAAAGCAGACTTGGTGGGCAGATATTCCAAGTACGTGATCATACAAGGGGTCCCAATCACGGATTCCATGATTTCGACGTCACCGGGGAATGTCAATTTACCCGGTTCGCCGTGGGCCCCACTCATTCCTCAAGGTCTGGCAGCCGTGTCGATACCCGTATCCCGCCTCTCTTCTGCGGCCTTTAGCATCCGGGATGGGGATTATGTCGATGTTATTGTTACTATGCTCCTGGCGGATGTCGATCCTGCTTTGCAGACCACATTACCGAATAAGTTGGCAACACTTGAAGAAAGCGCGGCTACAAATGGAGCACCGTCGACAATCGCAGGGCTGATAAAAATTTCAGCCGGGGATGTCCCGCAAGGCCATTTTCAAGTGGATCAGGTTCCCACCGATCCGGTTTCAAACATGATGCTGTACGTTATTCCGTCTGAGGCGCAACGCCCCCGCCTGGTTACGCAGATGATCATGCAAAATATCCAGGTTTTGCACATGGGAACTTTCGCCCTGCCTGGCGAGACTGTAGCTGATCAAACAGGCACATCCGGAAAATCAACTCCTACCCCCCAGCCTGCAAACCAACCGCAAGCGACTCCTGTTGTTGTCCGACCGGATATCATCACTGTAATGGTAACTCCGCAGGATGCTGTCACATTGACGTACCTGATTTATAGCGGAGCAAATATTAACCTGGCTTTACGAAATCCAAATGATCAAACGGCGATTTCTCAACCGGATGCCGCAACCCTGGAATATCTGTTGACGCAATATAACATCCCTGTCCCGGCAAAATTGCCATATTCTTTACAACCACGAACTGATGTTTTGCAGCAACCCAAATTGCCAAATGACACAACTACTCCTTAAAGCGTTAAATCGGTCTATGGTTGGGATTGAATTTTCGGACCGGCTCATGGAGAATCTGGATGGCTGACGGAGTTAAGTTTCGCGTATTGATCGTTGACGATATCGCAGAAACGCGCGAAAACATACGAAAGCTTTTGCAGTTCGAAGCAGATATTGAAGTCGTTGCAGTTGCCCGAACTGGAAAAGAGGCTATCCAGCTTACTCAAGAGACAAATCCGGATGTCGTCTTGATGGACATTAATATGCCTGATATGGACGGTATAGCTGCAACCGAAATTATCAGGCAAAAGGTGCCATTCGTTGAAGTGGTTATCCTTTCGGTCCAGGGCGACCAAAATTACATGCGGAAAGCCATGTTGGTCGGTGCACGGGATTTCCTGACAAAGCCCCCGATGCCCGACGAATTGGTTGCCGCTATCCGCCGTGCTGGAAAAATGGCCCGGGAAGAACGGGCCAAGACTGCTCAAGCATATATCGCAGCACCGAGCGGTGCCAACTATAATGCCGCGACTGGCCAGAATACCAACGGGAAAATTATCATGTTCTATAGCCCGAAGGGTGGAACCGGTTGTACCACCCTGGCGGTAAATGTCGCTGTGGCGCTTTGTAATGATGAGACCCGTGTCATTGTTGTGGATGCAAATCTGCAGTTCGGGGATGTCGCTCTATTCTTGAACGAACAGGGGAAGAACACAATCCTGGATCTCACTCCTCGTGTCGATGAACTGGAGCCGAGTATCGTTGATGAAGTCGTTATCAAGCATGCTGGCTCTGGAGTTCACATCCTGGCATCTCCGTCACGCCCCGAACATGGGGAGAATGTCAACCCGGATCAATTCACAAAGATGCTGCGTTATTTACGCCAGTTATACGCCTACATAGTGGTGGACACAAGTTCATACTTAAATGATATTACTTTGTCTGTACTGGATGTCGCTGAAGCGGTTGTGTTGGTGACTGTCCAGGATATACCTTCCATAAAGAATGACCGCCTATTCATCGATCTCTTATTGTCATTGAACATTCCGATCGAAAAAATTGCGCTTGTCATGAACAAGTTTGATAAGCGCATTGCTATTTTGCCGGAAAAAATTAGCGAGAATCTAAAGCAAGCCGTCGTGGCTGTAATCCCGCTGGATGAACGGACTGTCATCCCATCCGTTAATCGTGGGATACCATTCATGATTGATAATAAGACCCAACCAGCTGCAAGGGGCATATACGCACTGGTTGAAGCACTACGAGCTAGATTTATAAAAGTGGAAATTGATGAGCCGGAAAAGATCATTAAACGGTAATATCGTGAGTTAGGAGGTCGTGATGTCTTTATTAAAACGGATTGAACAGGGACAAGGAAATTCAACCGAACAATCAACTGGTACACCTTCAACAACCAGTGGCGATGGCTCACGTTTGTCTTCTTTGCAGGCTCGACGGGTAAGCGCGCCAAGTTCAGCTCCACAGGCGGGGACTTATTTCGATCTAAAGACACGCGTCCAAAACCAGCTTCTGGCTGAGTTGGACCCTTCGATGGATATAACCAAAACAGAAGATGTTCGTAAATCAATCCAGTCGTTGTTCGAACAAATTCTGAGTGAAGAAAGTATTGTACTTTCCCGTCCCGAGCGGGCGCGACTATTCGAACAAATTTCAGCCGAGATCCTGGGATTGGGTCCTTTGCAACCTTTACTGGATGACGAATTTATTACGGAAATCATGGTGAACGGTGCAAAGAATATTTATGTTGAGCGCAAGGGGAAAATCCATCGTGTACCTGTAACCTTCGAGAGTGACGATCACGTAATGCGCATCATTGATCGTATCGTAGCGCCTCTGGGCCGCCGAATTGACGAGTCCAGCCCATATGTTGATGCGCGGCTTGCAGATGGTTCTCGTGTAAACGCTGTCATTCCGCCGATTTCCCTGGTTGGCCCGACACTCACCATCCGTAAATTTGCCAAAGTTCCGATCACCCTCGAACAGTTGATCCAATTTGGAACTCTTACGCCGGAATCTTTACAATTTCTAAAAGCATGCGTCGAATCCCGGTTAAATATCGTTATCTCTGGTGGTACAGGTTCTGGAAAAACCACGTTGTTGAATATCCTTTCCACCTTCATCCCAAGTGACGAACGTATCCTTACGATTGAAAATGCCGCCGAATTGCAGCTTCGCCAGGAGCATGTTGTCACTCTCGAGTCTCGCCCGGCTAACATTGAAGGTCGCGGGGAAATAACCATCCGAATGCTGGTGGTGAACGCCCTCCGCATGCGTCCTGACCGGATTATCGTAGGTGAAATCCGTGATGATGCCGCATTGGATATGTTGCAGGCCATGAATACCGGTCATGATGGCTCCATGACTACCTTACACTCTAACTCTCCGCGGGATACCTTATCACGTTTGGAAACTATGACTTTGATGGCTGGCATGGAATTACCCGTTCGTGCCATTCGAGAACAAGTTTCTTCGGCTATCAACCTCGTAGTTCATCAGGAACGTATGCGCGATGGCTCTCGCCGGGTGACGAATATTACAGAGGTGGCAGGCATGGAAGGCGATGTCATCACCATGATGGACCTTTTTGTTTTTGAACAGACTGGTTTCGAAAATGGCAAAGTACTCGGCCGATTGCGGCCCTCCGGTCTTAGGCCTAAATTCATGGATAAAATTGAAGCCAGTGGGATTCATCTGCCTCCATCGATCTTTGGTGTTGGTAGCAGGCAAAGATATTAGAAGAATTAACGCTATGCTTTTTTGTAAAGGTGATAGATGATTACTTTACTTATAATTGGAGGTGGCCTCGCTGTTGTTCTCTTTGTTGTGGGGATTCTTATGTCGGTTTTTGGTGAGAGAACATTGGTGGATGACCGCCTTAACAAATATCTTGAAGATGAGCAGAAGGGCGATTCTGATCCAGAAACAAAAAGAGCGCTCACCGATTGGGTAAATAGACGCGTCGAAAAATCATCCTTTGGCGATCGGATTGCCCGTGATCTGGCACGCGCTGATCTAAAAATTAAGCCTGGCGAATATTTGGCGCTGTATGTCATTGCGATTCTGGGGGTAGCCTTGCTCGGCTATCTGGCAGGGGGCAGGCTTGTCCTTTCTGCTTTGATTGGTGCCGGAATCGGCGCTATCCTTCCTGGGGTTTACGTCCGAAGGCAAAAATCGAAGCGGTTGGTCCATTTTAATGATCAATTGCCCGACATGCTCAACCTGGTTGTAAATGGCCTGCGGGCAGGCTATTCGACTTTGCAAGCGATGGAGGCAGTAAGTAAAGAGTTGCCAGCCCCCATCAGTGACGAATTTAGGCGGGTCGTACAGGAAATGCAGTTGGGTATCCCCATGGAGAAGGCGCTGGATAATCTACTGCGCCGGATTCCAAGCGAGGATCTGGATTTTGTTGTGACAGCCATCAATGTTCAGCGCGAAGTGGGCGGTAATCTGGCTGAGATTATGGATGTAATAACCTATACGATCCGTGAGCGTATCCGGATCAAAGGTGAGATTCGTGCATTAACAGCCCAGGCAGTCTATTCGGGCCGCGCTCTTGCCCTGATGCCGGTCGGCCTTCTTTGTATCCTGTGGTTCTTAAACAGGTCCTATGTAATGGAATTCTTTAATAAACCCAATGCATTGTGCGGAGGGATCGCCTTGGGTCTTGCGGGTATTCTAATTATTTCCGGGTATTTTGTGATGGTTCGCATCGGGAATGTAGAGGTGTAACATGCTTACTATAATAATTATTGTAATAGTCCTTGTAGTAGCCATCACTGCCGTTCTGATCGTTGCCGCTGGTATTCGGAAGTCGAGATCCGTTATAGAAGACCCCCTGGCAGCACGCTTGGCCGAATATAGCCAGCGTGGGGAGTCAGTATCTCTTGAAGAAATCGAGCTCGCTCAACCTTTTTCTGAACGAGTGATATTGCCGATTTTTCGCCGTTTGGGTGACTTGTCGATCCGTTTTACCCCTCAACATGTGCTGGAGTCCACACGCAAGAAATTGGAATTGGCGGGAAACCCTGGAAGGATGGATGCCTCCACCTTTCTATTATTGCATTTTGTGGCAGCAGTTCTTCTGGGGGGCTTGGTATTTGTACTAACCCTGTTCTCACATACTTATGGATTGCCGATCAAGCTATTGATCGTATTGGCTTTTACCGTTCTTGGTTATTTCCTCCCGGACCTCCTGGTGAAGAGCAAGACCGACCGTCGGCAAAAACAAGTTCGGAAAGCCATGCCGGATGCGCTTGACCTGCTGACCATTTGTGTGGAGGCCGGACTGGGTTTCGATGCAGCCATGTCAAAAGTTCATGAGAAGTGGGATAACGAACTCGCAATGGCCTTTGGCCGCGTGATCAGGGAAATCCAACTTGGAAAACTTCGCCGGGATGCTTTGCGCGATATGGCTGAAAGGCTTGGTTTGGCTGAGATGACCAGTTTTGTGGCTGCGGTTATCCAATCCGAGATGCTGGGCGTTAGCATGGCGAAGGTCTTGCGTATTCAATCCGACCAGATGCGTGTCAGGCGCCGCCAGCACGCTGAGGAAGAAGCCCATAAGGCGCCAATAAAAATGATCTTCCCGATGGGCCTTTTGATCTTTCCTGCTCTTATGATTGTTCTCCTTACGCCGGCTGCTTTAAGAATGGCAGGATCTCTCAAATATTTCCAGTAAGGCTACTGAGAGGCCGTGATCCGGACCTATCAGACTCAATCACTGGTTATGGGGTAGTCTGGACTGGCTCTTTCCGCCGGTCTGTGGAGGTTGTAACCGGACAGGGTTCCGCTGGTGTCCGGATTGCCAGCAGCAGGTTAGGCCGGTTCCCGAGCCAATTTGCAGGGTGTGCGGGGTTCCGCTTACCCGTCCTGGTTTATGCACCACTTGCAACAAATCGCATCCTCCATATGAGATGAGCCGCTCTTGGGTGGCCTTTGAAGGGCCAATTCGTTTTGCAATCCACGCTCTGAAATATAACCAAAATTTAGCTCTTGGGGATACTTTTGCTCAATATCTTGCAGAATATGTAAGAGAATTGGGCTGGCAGGCAGAACTGGTGGTGCCAGTCCCGTTAGGCCGGCAAAGGCTGAAGGAACGCGGCTATAACCAGGCCGGGCTCCTGGCGAAGCCCCTGGCAAGCCGGATGGGTTGGAAATTCTCAAACCAGGTGTTGGTACGCGCCCGGGAAACACGTTCTCAGGTGGGACTTTCGCCAGTTGAAAGGAGGGTGAATATTGCAGGCGCATTCCGTGCTGATCCGGCCCGGGCAGCTGGAAAATCCATTTTATTGATGGATGATGTTGCCACTACAGGTTCTACTTTGGAGGCTTGTTCCGAAGCTCTTGTAAAGGCCGGAGCAAAGACTGTATATGCACTTACTCTGGCAAAGGCATTGCCACACCACGGATTCCAAATTGTTTGATAAAATCCAAATCTCACAAGGAGAAACCTATGACAATTAAAGTAGATATCTTCGCACGGAATTTGGAATTGGATGACCGTATCAAAGATTATGTCACCAAGAAAGCTTCCAAATTGGATCGTTATCTAAACGATGTTGAACAGGTAAAGGTCGATTTGGATTATCTCAAATCGGCGCGTAGTGCTACGGATCGGTACATCGCCCAAATCACCGTACGAGGCAAGCGTGCGTTGCTCCGTGTCGAAGAACGTTCTGATGAGCTGACCACTGCTTTTGATCAAACGATCGATAAAATGCAGCGCAAGTTGGAACGTTACAAGGGGAAACATTACCATGGCCGTGGCGACGGTCGCTCGGTCGTCGAAGTGATCGCATTGCCGGAAAAAGATGAAAACGAGGAACCGCTCAGCGTTATCTCCCGCCGTAAGACTTTTGATCTGATACCAATGAGCGAGGCCGAAGCCTTGGAACAGATGAAATTGCTCGGCCATGATAATTTCTTTATTTTCTTCAATGCCGAGACCGATACGATCAGTGTACTTTATCGCCGCCGCGATGAAACCTATGGATTGATCGAGCCGAAAGTCCGCTAACCCATTCTCTGCATCCCACTGACCCGGGAATTCCCCGGGTCAGTATTAAAGTAAGAGGCCTATGGAACAGCTTGAGTTTGATGATAACTTGATGGATGAAAGATTGACGCAAGGAAGAGTTAATTCACCAGAGATTCAGGCAGCCGTTTTGCAAATTCTTCAAGCAGTAGGCGAGGATCCCGCTCGTGACGGTTTAAAACGCACTCCTGAGCGCGTCGCTCGCATGTATGCGGAATTGTTGGCTGGTTATACCACTGACCCCAAGGCGGTTGCTTAATGATGCCATCTTCGAAGTTAAATACGATGAGATGGTCATAGTCCGCGATATTGAATTCTACAGTCTCTGTGAGCACCATCTCTTACCTTTCATGGGACGTGTCCATGTGGCTTATATCCCGGACGGGAAGGTCATTGGCCTTTCCAAAATACCCCGCATGGTGGATATTTTTGCCCGTCGTTTGCAGGTTCAGGAACGCATGACACGTCAGATTGCAGACCTCATCCGTGATCTGCTTCATCCACAAGGGGTTGGGGTCGTGGTCGAAGCTTTGCACTTGTGCATGATGATGCGCGGCGTACAAAAACACAATGCACGAATGACCACCTCGGCCATGCATGGCGCTTTTCGAGCCAACCTTGCAACGCGCCAGGAGTTCCTTGAAAACATTGGACGGGGTGCTTCACCGCTCCAGATCTAAACTGTCTGGTCAAGCCTGCCGCGCTAAGCAGGAAGAGTGAAATGCAAATAATGTGCTGAAACAGTTGCGCGGAAACCATTTTTGTTCTACACTATTGTTAATGAAAAAACCAGTATAGACAATGATTTCCTTGCCAGGTTGCCATGCAAAAACCTCCTTTCACTTTCGTTGGTGTTGACCCGACTGCGGGCAGGCATCCGTTCACCTTCGCAGCTTTGGACCAGGATCGTCAGTTGGTCGCCCTGTCAGCCGGGGATGTCGATGAATTATTTGCCTTTCTAGCCGGGCATCAGGCAACCGTCGTAGCGGTCAATGCTCCACCGCGCCCAAACCATGGTTTGGTTCGCCAAAAATTGGAGAAGCAGAATGTAGCTCCCGGTCAATTGCGCGGATCCGATATGCGCGTTGCGGAAAGTGAACTGCGCGAGCGCGGCATTTCCGTGTCGCCAACTCCGGCCCGTACGGAAGCCTGTCCGACCTGGATGCAGATGGGTTTTGATTTATACCGGCGCCTGGAAGAAGCCGGATTTCAAGCAATATCCTTCTGAACAAGCCTCACTCCAATGGCTGGAAACACATCCCCATGCAGCCTTCTGTGCCCTGCTTGGCCAATTGCCGCTCCCCAAGCCAACCCTGGAAGGCCGTCTTCAACGCCAGATTGCTCTGTATGAACAGGGACTGGGAATAAAAGATCCGATGGAGTTTTTTGAGGAGATCACCCGCCATAAACTGCTGCATGGCATCCTCCCGCTGGAATTGATTTATGCTGCCGAAGAATTGGATACATTGATGGCAGCCTATCTGGCCTATTGCGTGATCAATTGTCCGCAAGAAGTGGTCTTGGTTGGAGATAACCTGGAGGGGCAGATCGTGTTGCCGGTGGCGGATCTAAAGGCGCGCTACAGCTAGATTCCAATAGTTTGAGAAGGGAATGGTTCGAACTTGGGGGCTGTAGCCTGGATCGATTTCAAATTCGTATGTATCTTTTCGAGAAATTGCTCATCCAAGTACTTGTAATAACGATTGGACAAATCTATTTTTTATTGGAGATGAAGCACATGGAAATGATCATTGATTTTCCCGGCAATTCGCGTGTGGATGCCCATTTTGGTTCCTTTACAGTTGCGACGGATCAGCCGCCGGCCGCCTCCGCTCCCAGCCCTTTCGAAGTATTCCTCTCATCCATTGGGACCTGCGCGGGTATCTATGTTTTGGGTTTTTGTAAGCAGCGCAATCTTCCCACCGAGGGCATTCGTATCGTTGAGCGCATTGACCATAGCCGTTTGACGGGCATGGTTGAAACGATTGGCCTGGAGATCCAGGTTCCGGAAGGATTCCCTGAAAAATATCGCGATTCGTTGATCCGTTCGGCCGAACTGTGCGCAGTTAAGAAACACCTTGAAAAACCGCCCAGGTTTGATATAACCACCAAAGTAGTATAGGCGCTGTTACTTTATTAAAGGGTACCCATATGGGCTTGTTGAGTTCCATTTTTGGTGGAGAGGTTCCGACACTTACTGCCCTGGAGCTGCAGGAAAAATTAAAGAATGGAAATAAGCCGTTTGTGTTGGATGTGCGCCAACCGGAGGAATTCCGGTTGGGTCATATCCCCGGAGCGAAATTGATCCCGCTCGGTGAACTGAGCCGGCGCATTCAGGAAGTACCCATTGAGCGCGAGATTGTGTGCATCTGTGCCACCGGACATCGCAGTCTCCCGGCAGTACACAAATTGGTGGCTGCTGGTTATACTGCCAGCAGTATGAAAAACGGTATGATTTCCTGGTACCTTGCAAAGTTGCCCACCCATAAAGGGCCGTGATCATTTTTGGGTTCGGGCGGAAATAACTATTCAGGAGCGTTTTCATGCATGAAAAAAGGTTTGAAGGCAATATCGACAGGCTGCGTGCACCCGAAAGAGTGGAGAGGCTGGAGGTTGAACGTGTAATAGATCTGTGCCTTGAAAGTGAGACAGTTGCCTCAGTTTTGGATGTTGGCATGGGCACCGGTCTTTTTACCGAGGCATTTTCGAGGCGCGACCTGGCAGTCTCTGGAATTGATACCAATCCGGAGATGGTGACCGCTTCCCGATCATTCCTGCCGGGTGCCGATTTTCAAGAAGGGGTTGCCGAGGCGCTGCCTTATCCGGATCGCAGCTTCGACCTGGTATTCCTTGGCCTGCTTCTGCATGAATCGGATGAGCCTCTTAAGACTTTGACTGAAGCTCGCCGGGTTGCCGGGAAGCGGGTTTGCATCCTGGAGTGGCCCTACCGGGAACAACCCTTCGGGCCGCCGCTCGCCCATCGATTGGATCCTGATGTCCTGATTGGCCTGTTTCATAAGGCCGGCTTTCGGAAATGGAAAGTCATTGAGCTTACCAATACAAGCTTTTATCGGCTTGAAATTTAATTGGTTGTAAATCTTGGAAAGACTTACAAATCCTTGCCATTGGCGGGGTTTATTGCGCGACAGCCCTGAGGAGTTGTCGCCGGGCAATACGGTGGCTGTAAAGTAATAACGGGAAAAATAAGACCGTTACGATTTCATTCTGGACCGAAAAAATTGCCAATTATTTCAAAGATTCTCAAATCTTTGAATGGAATATCCTTGCTAATATAATGATAAGGAATTGTTGTCCCGGTACTAATTCTGATACAACCAGAAAGTTGAATACCAAAATCTTATCTTCCAGATCCCGCTTATTCTTCTTCAGCATGGTTGAGCTGCCTGATTGACCTTACTTGCTCGGGAATCTATTCCAGCAATCAATATTCGAGAGGCTTGATGGGATGTCGAAAAAAACGGTTTTGTTTGGAAGCATCTTTGTGTTCGTGGCTGCCGTGGTTGGTCTCATGCTGTGGCGTTCACACATTATGGGGCCAGGCGCACGTGTTACCGCCGGTGGCCTGGTGGCAGTCTCTGCAAATGGAACTCCAATGCCGGTTCCGGTTGCATTGGCTGGGACGGGACCAGTGTCTGAAAACCCTGCGATTCAAGAGTCTGGCGGCTTGCTTATTTCCTTGGGGTTGGATCCATACCCACCCAGCGTAACAAAATCCAGCGATTTTGAGGTCATCCTGACGGATACGGCTGGAAAGGCAGTCTCAGATGCCACCATCAGCCTGGATTTGACTATGCCCGGCATGTACATGCCTCCCAACCAGTTGAATTTGCAACCCTCTGGGGAAGGCAAATATCACGCCACTGGTCGCTTTACCATGCGCGGTCCATGGCGTATCGAAGCCATCATCTCCACTGGTGGCAAGTCGCAATCGGTATTTTTTGACGTATGGCTATAAGCGACTTACTCCTCGGCAATCTGGCCCTTGCCTTTGTAACCGGCTTGATCAGCAGTTTCGGGCACTGCCTGGGCATGTGTGGCGGTATCGTGGCGATCTATTCGGCGCGCCAGTCTGCGAAGACTGCCGGGCAGGGCAATCAACCCGGTCTTTTGTCCCGCATTGCAAGTCTTCTGCCTTTGCACCTGGGCCGCATTACAACCTATATTCTATTTGGAGCGTTGATCGGGTTGGCCGGTTCCTTGCTTGACCAGGCCAGTGGGATGCTGGGCTGGCAGGGCGTCTTTTCGATCCTGGTTGGCGTTGCCATGCTCCTGGTTTCACTTAGCTTGATTGGAGTGTTGCCGCCCATCGAAATGGCGCTCGCTTCCCTGACCAAAGGCAGTTCCCCGATGGGGCGGATGCGCGGACTTTTCGGCAAGCATAGCTTTCTCTCAACCTTGGCACTGGGGTTCCTGTGGGGTTTCCTCCCTTGTGGATTGGTGTTTGCCATGCTGGTCCTGGCTGCCCGCACCCAGACGGTCTGGGGCGGCGGCCTGACCATGCTTGCATTTGGCCTGGGAACGATACCCACCTTATTGGGCTTTGGGCTGGCTGCCAACCTGTTGAGTCCCAAACTGCGCGGACGCTTGCAGGTTTTTGCTGCGCTATTGATTATGCTTTTTGCAGTCCAGACCATTCTCCGTGGGCTGGCAGTTGCCAATCTGATTCCCTCATTAGTAATAGGACCGGTGATGTTATGGTAGAAACCATCAAATGTGACCATTGTGGAGCCGAGGCCAGGCACGTTATCACAAAAGAATTCGATGGCAAGATGATGAATTTTTGCTGCCGCGGTTGTCTGGGAGTGTATGAGATCATGCGGGAAGAGCTCTTGCACCATCATAACAAACCAGGCGCAGGCGGGAAAGATTCAAAAGAAAAAGTCAGCTGAGAAGTTGTCTGCGCGTAGCCATATTGTCTTGCCATATTAAGAAACACTTCTTCCTCCTCATGAGACATGCCATCCGGTCAGGGTGGCATGTCTTCTTAAGTTACTTATGCTTCTTTCAAGCTAATATTGATTAAGAAAAGCTGTAGATTCGTATTTATGCTTAGCTCAAGATTAAGCGCGATCGCTTGAAGCTGGTAAGCGCAATCCCGAGCATGATTACATCTAATATGGCCAGGACAGCCAGGATAAGGGACAGAATCTGGTTGGTGTTCAAGGATGAAAAAAGATTCCCGGGCAGGGCTCTTAGCACGAGATAGAATACCACACCCAGCCCCAGCGTGCCAAGCAGCAGGGTCTGTTGCGCCTGCCGTACGGTAGGGGAATGTAGCGATACCAGCACGCCTCCACTCGCCGCCAGGAGACTGGTCAGCAGGCTCAAAGTGAGCACATATACAAACAGGCCAAAAGGAGCATAGAATGCCCAGGTACCCGCACCCTTCGTTACGTTCACGACTAAGGAACCGAGCAGCAGGCTGACGAGCACCATGACCCAGGTAGACCCTACCGTTACGAACACCTTCCCCAGCAGGATCGCACGGTCAGAAATACGGCTGGCAAGCAGTGTTTCCAATGTGTGCCGCTCATGTTCTCCGGCAATCGCATCTCCAATATAATTAATGATGAAGAAGAAAGAGAAATATATTACCACCACAATTACGACCGGATTGAACGCCAGCCAGCCCAATCCGAATTGAATTGGGAGAACAATCCCCACAATGCCGAAAATGATCAGGGGACGGATCAATGTCTGCGTGCCTCCCTGGAAGATTTCATCCTTCAATTCTTTCCAGATCATGGTCCAAAGATCGCTCATTTTTTATCTTCCTCCATCAGGGTTAAAAATACCTCTTCCAGGCTGGCCTTACCCCGGCGGATCTCCTCCACTTGTCCGCCCGTTTCCACGATCAAGCTCACGAGCGGCCCGATTTCGCTTTCCTCGCGTAAATCGATGATGAGATGGCTGTTCTGCAGTTCCACCTGGGCCACCTCCGGCCGCGCCCTTAGTCGGGCCAACATCTGCTCGCTAAAGCCATGTCCCACGATCTCGGCCTGTGGCGCGCCTTTGCTGCTGCGCAGTTCATCCGGGCTGCCGACCGTCAAAAGTTTGCCTTCGCGGATCACTCCCACCCGGGCGCATAATTTTTCAGCCTCCACCAGGTTGTGTGTATTTAGGAAGACTGTCACCCCTTCCCGCTCAACCAGGCTGGCCAGGTCTTTATGCAATGCCGCTGCAGCTTGCGGATCAAACCCGGCGGTCGGCTCATCCAGGAAAATCAGGGGCGGCCGGTGAATTAGAGTGCGTGCCACGGCGAGTTTTTGTTTCATACCGCGGCTCCATTTACCCACCAATTCCTTGCGACGCTCCCATAGATCGAGGTGGGTGAGCAGTTCCTTGATCCGCGCCCGGCGGTCAGGCGCAGGCATGCGGTTGATGCGCCCGTACAGATCCAGGTTGTCTTCGGCGCTCATCCGCTCGTAGAGACCTGCAAATTCAAGCAGCGCCCCACAGTGTGCGTGAATGGCATCCGCCTGCGTGCGGGTATCATAGCCAAGTACCCGGGCCTGCCCATGCGTTGGTTCCAATAGTCCCAATAGAAGGTGTATGGTGGTGGTTTTCCCGGCGCCATTGGGTCCCAGAAAGCCGAAGACAATCCCTGCCGGCACATCTAAGGTTAGCTCATCCACGGCTTTGATTGCGCCAAATGAGCGGGAAAGCTGTTCTGTGTGAATGATTGGCTCTGGCATGCTTACCGTTATGCTCCTGTACTAGATTGTATTTCTTTCAACGATGTGCGTCGGGCGGTGGCGCCAGACCAGGATCCCGATGGCAACCACCGCCACGATGGCGGAGAGAGTTCTGGTTGGCATTGATCCCGGCCAGTCTGGAGGCGTCCAGGCGTAGGAAATCCAGCAGGAAACGTCCGATTGGGTAAATGACCAGGTAACCCAGGAAAATGTCGCCTGTCTTGAGCTGGTCGGAAAAACGGCGCGATACCCACAGCAGGATCGCCATGTTGGCCAGGTTCCACAAACACTCATATAGGAAAAGCGGGTGGTAATAAGCCACGTTCTCGAAACCAGGCAGCCGATGAGCCGGATCGATATAGATTTTCCACGGTAGGTTGGTCGGGGCGCCGTAAAGTTCTTGGTTAAAGAAGTTGCCCCAGCGCCCGATGGCTTGTGCCAGTGCCAGGCCTGGCGCAGTCAGGTCCAGCCAGGTGGCAAAATTGAGTTTCTTGTTTCGAGTGTAGATCCACATTGCCAGAGCGCCCCCGAAGACTGCACCCGGGATACCCAGACCTCCGTTTCGTATATCCAACATGAGCAGCGGATGGGTCAGGTAATATTGTGTGGTGATCCCCTGGGCGATCATCGATGGCGGCGGGGTCAGGATGTGCCAGATGCGCGCCCCAACGATACCCGCGATCACGACCCAAAACAACATATCCCACAGGACTTCCGGGTTTTGGCCGCGCCGTTTAGCTTCGGCGCTCACCAGGAAAGCTGCTGCGATCACCCCCAGCATGATCATGATCCCATAGAAATAAATATGGAAAGAAGTGTTCAAAAACGGAATAGGGATATCAAATCCATTAGGCATGTTAAACTCCAACTCAAAAAGGATTATTAATTTCAAACAGATTAATATACCATCCGTGCTTTAACGAATGGTTAGAAATTCGGCTGTACGCCTGATGTTGGTACCTATTTATCCCACAGTGGGAATAGCTTCAAGATCCAGCGAGTCATATAAACGCCCGCGAACGATGAACCGACTGTGACAGGTACCATGACTGCCCAGGCTCGCCAATCCAGTGGGATCACACCGAATAGCGCCCGTAACGGGGTGTAGAGCGCCAGTAATTGCAAAAAAACCGCCACTGCGTAACTGATCAGTAGGGCCCGGTTTGACCACAGCGACAGGCTGTCCATCTGGCGCACGACCATCACGCGTGTGAATGCATGCAGAACGATACTGGTAAAGAGCATGGTACGAGCGTACGTTACGCCGCCAAATAAAAGCCCGACCCAGAAGATCAAGCCGTACGCGATCAAGGTACGGAATATGCTCCCTGCGATGGTGGCGTAGATGGCTTTGTTCAGGATGGGTTCGTCGTGACGGCGCGGCCGGCGTTTCATTACATGCGGTACGACCGGATCTGCTGCCAGTGCGCTGGCTGGCACCAGGTCAGTGACGACATTCACCCACAGCAGCATGATGGCGGAGAGCGGAAAGTATCCGGCAATGGAGAGCGCCAGGACGACAACCACTTCTCCCAGGCTGGTCGAGAGCAGGTAGTTGGTGAACTTGCGGATGTTGTCAAAGATGCGCCGGCCTTCCTCGACGGCGGCCACGATGGTCGAAAAATTATCATCCAGCAGAACCATGGCTGCTGATTCCTTGGCGATATCCGTACCGCGCAGGCCCATTGCCACGCCCACGTCGGATTGCTTGAGCGCTGTGGCGTCGTTGACGCCATCCCCGGTCATGGCCACTACGTGTCCGGCTGCCTGCAGCGCCTGCAGCACCTGCTGCTTGACCTGGGGGGTTGCGCGCGCCACAATATCCACTTCCTTCATCTTTTCGATAAGCGCCTGGCCGGTGATACCTCCCATCTCGCGGGCATCCGCGACGCGTCCGCCAATGCCTAGCGTCCCGGCAATCGCCTGGGCGGTCAGGCCGTTATCGCCGGTGATCATTACCACCCGGATGCCGGCTCCTTGAGCGCGGGCGATCGCTTCAGCAGCTCCTGGGCGGGGCGGGTCGATCAAGGCCAGCAGTCCGAGGAAGTTCATCCTGCACTCTGCATCTTCTGAAGATGCGCCCGCCGGCAACAGCCTGCTTGCCACTCCCAGCACATAAAAACCCTGGCTCTGCAGCTCGCTTACCCGTTGGCGGATAGCCTGGCAATGCTGATCTTCAAGGGTATATTGTTGCGCCCCTTCCTGGCAGGAAGTGCAATGTGCCAGGACGGGACCAGGCGCACCCTTGGTGATGGCTACCTGCCGGCCGTCCTGTGTATGGATTGTGGTCATCATCTTGCGTTCGGAACTGAAGGGAATTTCGTTCACCTTCGGGGCATCTTTGCGTGCCTGCTCAAAATCCAGGCCGGCAAGTTGGGCAGCCTTTACCAGCGCCGTGTCCACCGGATCGCCGTGGATCTCTAAAACTGCACCGTTACTACTGACCGTGGCTTCGTTACAGAGGACAGCCGCTCGCAGCAGTTCGACCACCGCGTGATTCTCTTTTATCGCTTGAGAGATCTCGAATCATCTGCCCCCCGACGTACAGATGCTGGACTGTCATCAGGTTCTGGGTCAGAGTACCGGTCTTGTCGGTGCAAATGGTATCCACTGAACCGAGCGACTCGACTACCGATAATCGCCGAACAACTGCCTTACGGCGAGCCATCTGGCGGGCGCCCAGAGCCAGGGCAAAGGTCAGCACGATCGGCAAACTTTCGGGAATGGTGGCGATCGCCAGGCTGAGCGTGTTGAGCGCCACGTCGACCGGTGATTCATGCAGGAGGAAGAGCAGGATGACTGCCACGACGACGGCCAGGCCGGCCACGATGACGGTCATCTGGCGAGACATCTTTTGCACTTCGACTTGGAAAGGGGTGGGACGTTCGGCCATTTGCCCCAGGGTGCCGGCAATTTGGCCGACTTCTGTGGCCATTCCGGTTTGTACTGCGACTGCCATGCCGGTCCCATGCGTGATGTAAGTTGAAGCGAACACCATGCTGGTGCGCTCGGCCAATGCCGCCTCCGCTACGGCCGGTTCAGGAGATTTGTCCACACCGACACTTTCGCCGGTCAGGGCCGACTCGTCGGTGCGCAGGCTGTGTGCCTCGATCAAGCGCGCATCTGCCGGAACTTTTTGACCATGCGTTAGTACCAGAATGTCGCCCGGGACGACTTCCGCCGCGTCGATTTGTTGAGGAGCTACCCGCTCGCAGAACAGTGGTTTTGAACACCAACAGCCTGTCCAGCGCCTCCAATTCTTTTTGGGCGCGATATTCTTCGAAGAAACTTAGAGCTACGCTTAGTACGATGATACCCAGTATGAAATAAGCGGTCAGTCGTCGTCCGCTTTCCCCCGGCAGGTAGCTGACCGCGAACGCCAGGATGGCTGCAAAGAGCAGTACAAAGATGAAGTAATTTGCAAATTGTTTGAGTAATAATCGCCAGGGGCTGGTGGGTTTACGCCTTATGATTTCATTCCGCCCATATTGGGTGATTCGCTCGCTGACTTCCGTATCGGTCAGACCTTCCGGCCGCGTCCCTAATTTTTCAACAACGTCAATAATTTCAAGAAAATGCCACACAGGTGGTTTCATTCATTTCCTGTCCGCAAAATAAACCTATCCTCTGCCTGGTTACAGGCAGGGTTATTCAAGTCCGGATGCCTAACCGGCGCTTATTTGATTTCGAACCACCCCTCTGACCTCGGTTTCATGCGCCCTACGACTAATTTCTCAGCAATCTATTTATTACGAAAAATCCATCATCCTTTTGATAGTTCTTTGGAGGCCAGCTCCCGGTCGACGGTCGAGCCTGAGCTTCGCGCGATCAGCCGGAGTGCGTAAGCCGCATTGGATGAGCCATCTTTGGCTAATTTTGCCAGGCCCTGAATGGCATGGCTTCGTTCTCTGTCGGATTGCGAGTTTGTCGCGGTGATATACAATTCGTGGGCTTTTTCATCATCCCAATCGTCCAGATCTTCCAGATTAACACTCATGGTTCGGCTCTCCTTCCTGCAAGGTAATTTTGCGAAAAAAATTATAACATAAATATTATCTCATTTATCCCTATAAAAAGATTTCTTGCTCGTTGAAGGAGACTTTTTAAGGCGTTACTTTCTCGATCGGATAGTTTGCATCCATCCAGGCCTGCAGACCGCCACTCAAACAGGATATGTGCGTGAATCCAGCCTGCTGCAGGATGGTAGTCCCACTCAGGGCGCGGTGACCCGAAAGGCACACAACCACAATATCTTGATCCTTTGGAATTTCGGTCAACCGGTTTTGCAATTGATCCAGTGGGATCAGGATGCTTTTTGCGATATGGAATTGATCCCATTCTTCCTGGCTGCGGACATCCAGGAAGAATGCTCCCTGTAGATACTTTGCATAAGCCTGGGCTGGGGTGATCTCGACCGGTTTTGTACCCGGTCTGATCAAAAGAATTCCTACCAATACTACGAGCAGGGCTCCCAGGCTGACCCAAAGCCAATTAAGGTTACGCCTGTTAGCCTTTCGTCCCCTCCGAAATATCGTCTCAGTTGCTTTTTGCTTGGATTTCGAATGTTTATGGGCCATGCTCCTCTCCTGGGCGAATATTTTCTTATCTTCGTTCCTTCACATTGCGGGAGTCGTACCAGCCATTCCGGGTGCCGCTGCGGATATCGAATTCCGGCACGTAAGGTTTGATATCCAGCAGGGGAGTTCCGTCCAGCATATCCACCCCTTCGATTTCAAGTGAATTACCCGTTCGGCCGATCAGTTGCACTACCGACACTCCAATCGGATTCGGCCGGTAGGGATAGCGGGTTGCGAACAGCCCGTGCACCGTATCATCCAGGAATGGCTTGACCATCAGTGCATAACCCGCCGATTCGTGGAAAATGTACAGCAAAAAGATGTGGGAGAACCCTTCCAGGTCTTGCAACCCTTCAGCATATTCTGGGTAGATTTCCACAGTTCCCCTGGCCTGGGAACGGACAGCCTGGATGGGTGTCTCGGATTTTTCCGTGAACGGGGAATGAATGGTCCCGATCGGCTGCATGCAGGTTTCCGTGAGTTTGTTGTTCATTTCAATTACTCAATCGACTGAGAGCGTTTATGGATTTGATCTACTAAAATTTCGCGCACCAGATCGCAGACTTCTGCAATTTTACGATCCGTTATCTGGTACACCTTCGTGTTACCCAGTTGCCGGGAAACCACAACCCCTACACTCCTGAGAACGGTTAGCTGGCGTGAGACGGTACCTTGGGGGAAGTCGGTTAACTTGCAGATTTCACTTACCGATAGAGGCTTCTCACGCAGAACATGCAGCAATTGTAATCGGACGGTGTTGCCCATCGCTTTACAAAATTCAGCCTGGATTCCAAACATGGACTGGTTCATTGTTAGCATGTCTGGTCGCCTGTTAGTGTAACCGCTCGGGGTGATCTTGTAGTTGGCCGTCGATGTAGGCTTTCACGGCTGGTTCGATCTCCTGGATGTCTGTCAGGATCGGCTGTATTCCGGCTTGCTTCAAATTGTCGAAGGCGCCCTGGCCCATGCCGCGCGTCAGCAGTACCTGGCAATCACGGATGGGTTCGAGCATGCGGGCATGCCGGCCTTCTGCGGCTGGTCCATGGCCATGCGTATAACCGGGCTCGTCGTGGGGTTCGTTTGCGAACTGGTTATGGGCGGGTTTTGGAAGGGCTTCGCGTTGCGTGATTTTCCCATCGGCGATGGTAAATACCTCATAATAAAGCGCTCGTCCAAAATGGGCGCTGATCGTCCGGTGATCATCTGTTACAACTGCGATCTTCATTATTCACATCCTTTCATACAAAATAGATGGCCGTTACCTTGAGAAATGCCGTTCGGTTGGATTATCATGTTCATCCGTTGGACAAAGCACCATCAGGGTGCGGGCAGAAGTATTATCCAGGTTCTTCCAATGGTGCGGCAGGTAAGCCTCAAAAAAAAGACTATCACCCGCTTCAAGTAGATAGGTCTCAGTACCTACACTGTAAGCAATACATCCTTCCAGGCAGTACACGAACTCCCGCCCGGTATGGATAATCGGATTCTTTCCACTGGCTGCATGTGGATCAAGCGTGACGATCATTGGCTCTACGCCGAAGCGCGCCATCCCGCCTCCCAGGTCCTCTATTGAACCATGCGAGAATGCCGCCTTGGGACCTGTCCCGGACTTCTGATGCACAACCTGTTTAGTGCCTTGGTTGGTCTCGAAGAAAGCCGAGATGGATACCTGCAGAGTCTGCGCCAATTGCTGGAGCGTGCTCACGCTGGGTGACGTGTGCTGGTTTTCGATCAAGCTAAGGGTATTTACGTTCAGACCACTTTTTTCTGCCAGGGCGCGCAGGGATAATCCGCGATTTGTACGCAATTCCCGCAGGCGTCGGCCCACGTCAATTTCGTCCGGCGGTGGGGTGGGAGTATTGGAATTATTTGAGAGGTTCCGATTAGCCATAATTGACCCTGGATCTCAATATTCAACTAACATTATAGTACATATTGTTAAATAATCATTAATTATACCATTATAATGGTTGTCCTGTTGGTGTTTTATTGTCGGGTGGAACTTCTTGACGCTTCTGGAATATATGCTATACTGGGGTAGAGTATATAAATATATGGAGAGGAAATGACATTATGCCCATCTACGAATATGAGTGCGACCAATGTGGAGAGTCTTTTGAAAAAATGGTTCGCTTTTCTGAAGCTGACCTGACCCCTGTCTGCCCAGAATGCGCCAGCACTGCTACCCATAAAAAAATCTCTAAGGTTGTTTCTCTCGGAGGTTCAGATTCGGGAGGCTCCAGTTCATATGACAGCGGTTGCGGCTCTCAAGGCGGCTTCACTTGAGGCGGATGATGGTATCCGGCCGTGAGCCGGATAATCAGGAAGGATCTAACCAATGAAAATTCAGAATCTGGAAACCAAGGAAAACCTTGTCCGGCGTCTGAAACGGATCGAAGGACAGGTTCGCGGTGTTCAAGCCATGCTGAATGAAGAGCGGGATTGTCAGGAGATTATGCAGCAGTTGACTGCCATTCACGCCGCAGTCCAGTCCACCAGCCGCATTTTCCTCCAGGATTATGCCACCTCTTGTCTGGCGCAAATGGATTTGGAAATTCGCGATCATTCTGACTCCGCAATTCAGATTAAGCGTGAGAAGATGATCCAGGATATGATCCAATTGCTCGATAAAACCCCCTAGAAATCTACAACTGTCCTGCAGCCTTGAGCGTGAAGGTGAATGTGCTGCCTTGGCCTTCTCCGGCACTCTTGGCCCAGATGCGTCCGCCATGCGCCTCCACCAGGTGACGGGCGATGGTCAAGCCAATCCCTGAACCCCCGCCAGCCTGCCGGGAGCGGGATTTGTCCACCCGGTAGAAGCGGGTGAAGAGATGCGGCAGGTTTTCAGGTGGGATTCCAATTCCTGTATCACTGACCGAAACATGGATTTCCTCCCCATGGCGACTGGCCTGGATGGTCACCCGACCCTCCTTGGGAGTGTATTGCAGGGCATTGCCTACCAGGTTCGTCAGCACCTGGATGATGCGGTCCTGATCAGCCAGGACAGGCGGAAGGTCAGCCGGCAGATCTGAGATGAGTTCGAATTCCTTTTGACCCTGCCTGGGCAGCAAACCTCTTTAAAGTGGTTTTCACAAGCGTCGAGACCGCCATGGGCTGAATATCCAGGGGATAAGCCCTCGCTTCGACACGGCTCAGTTCCTGCAGGTCGTCCACCAGGCGCGCCAGGCGGTCGGCTTCCTGGTGGATCTGTTGGTATGTTTCGGAGCTGGCTGGCAGAACACCGTCCATCAAGCCTTCCATGGAACCCTTGATGGCAGTCAGCGGGGTGCGCAATTCATGGCTGACATCCCCGATAAGCTGTCTTCGCATGCTCTCAACCTGTTCGAGCTTTTCAGCCATCTGGTTGAAGGAGTGCGCCAATTGCCCGAGCTCATCCGACCCGGCATTCTGGACGCGTTCAGCGTAATGTCCGCTGGCGATGCGCTGGCTGGCAGTCGTCAAGATACGCACGGGAGCGACCACGCCACGGCTTAGGAGCAGGCTGACCAGGATCGCAACAATACCCGCCGCCAGCAGCGCCAGGAACAGGGCTTGGTTGAAGCTGGCTTGGAAGCTTTGGAACAAATCGGACATTGCGGCCCTGCCTGTGCCATTGCCCTGCACACCTGCACTCGCGCCGGAGCGCAGCGCAGGCGCAAGTGTCATCCCCTGTCCAGCGCCTGGCCCCAGCCCCAATCCCATGTGACTGTTGAAGGCTTCGGGAACGGTAAAGCGGGTAGCCAGGCCGAGCACGACAGCCCCGACCAGGATGACGAAGAGATAGGAAAGGAACAGTTTTACGCCCAGATGGCGGCGAAAGAAATCGATCATAGGGTTTCATCCTCGAAACGGTATCCCACGCCGCGTACCGTGGCAATATAGCTTTCCGAGCCAAGTTTCTGGCGGATATGCCCCAGGTGCACATCCACCACGCGCATTTCTCCGTAAAAGGTGCTTCCCCATACGGTTTCAAGCAGCTGCTCCCGTTTCAAGACGCGCCCGCGGTTCTCTGCCAGGGCCTTAAGCAGTTCAAATTCGACCGCCGTCAGTTCAACCGGCTGTTCATCGACGGTGACCAGCCGTGCTCCTGTATCGATGCGAACATGCCTGAATGCCAGCACTGTATTTTCGTTGCCCATCCCGGATCCCGGCTGCATGCGCCGCAAAGCCGCTTTTATTCGCGCCACCAGTTCGCGCGGGCTGAATGGCTTGGTCATATAGTCGTCTGCGCCCACTGATAAGCCCACGATCTTGTCAGTTTCCTCAGCTTTTGCGGTCAGCAGGATTACATAGACATTCGACTCACGCCTCAATTGGGAAAGCAGTTCCATCCCATCCATACCGGGCAGCATCAGATCGAGCACAAGCAAGTCGGGTTTAAAAGCCCGGGCGGCCTTCAAACCGCGAATGCCATCCGAGGCTGTATACACCTCGTAGCCCTCCGGCTTAAGGTATGCCTGGACCAGGTTTACGATTGAAGGTTCGTCGTCAATGATCAGGATCTTGGTCATGTAATTATTGTAACGTAAAAAGGAGGGACGGGGTTACGCCCGTCCCTTCAAATTACTGGCTGGGAACGTTTACGGGTTAACCTGTTGCCAGCGTCCACCACGTTGCATTCCCGTACCTACCGGAATGCCTGTCCCGCCGCATGGGCCGTCGCCAGTGCCGCCGCGCCGCATGCCTTGTCCCATGCCCTGGCCAATGCCGTATCCTCCGGACTGTTGTAGCATCCTGTCTGCCTGGGCCTGCGTAATGACGCCTTCCGAGACTGCTGCTTTGATGGCTGTGCTGCGCACTTCCAGCAATAAAGCCGGTACGTCTGCCTGGGCAATCCCATTATCAAGGGCGATCTGGTAGAGTGTCTTCCCGGCATCGAACTGGGCTTCAATGGTAGCCAGAGGCACCCCAAGTTTATCTGCCAGCGCCTTCTCCATGGCATCATGGAGCAGACCCGTGTTCTTTTGGAGGGTCTGGGCGCTTGCAACTCCGGCAGACACCCCCAGGGCAAGCACTACGATCAGAACTGCGAACATTATTTTCTTCATTACTTCACTCCTTGTGTGAGAATATGATCTGCATGATACTTCGCCAATATAAAGGTTTTGTAAAGCCATAAATAAGATTAGGTAAATTCCATTTTTAAGAAAAAAAGTCGGAGCGCCTCCCTTGCGCTCCGACCAGGCAACCTTGCTTGTTACATTATTTTCCTGCGCGGATTTTCGGGCCGCTCATTGGAGCTCCGAAGAGCGGGGCAAAAACGCAGAAATCGAACAGCCCGGCCACCAGCGGAACGAGTCCGACGATGGCCACAATGATGCCGCCGGTCCCGTGCATGACCAACAGGCCTAAAGCGACCAGTACGATTCCGGCTACTACACGGGTGATGCGGCCGGCCGGGGAAGCCATAAACTTTACGAAGGGGTTCATTTTATATCTCCTATTTGGTTTGAATTGGTTTGTACCCCTAGTATAGGGGTTAATCAGGTTCCTGTCTGTGACTAAGTCACACAACTGCACGCTCTTTTAAAGCTTGCCTGTCCATTATCTTGATGCTTCCCCGGGCGACTTCGACCATTCCTTGTGCGGAGAAATCCTCCAGGATGCGGCTGATCACTTCCCGGGAGCTGCCAAGTTCGGCAGCAATTTCCTGGTGGGTGATTTGGATCAGGTTGGAGCTTCGGCTGCGCTCCCCCAACAAGGAGGCCAGCCGGGCATCCATGCGCCGGAAGGCGACTTCTTCGACGATTGCCATGACTGCCGAAAGCCTTTGGGAAAGCAGCTCGAAGACGAATTCACGCCAGATATCATAACGCCGGACCCAATCCCGGAATGTATCTGCCGGGATCATGATTGCCTCAGCCTCTTTTTCAACTGTGGCTACTGCCGGGAAATTCTTCTGGCTCAGGATGGCATTCGCCGTCAAAATGCACGATTCTCCATTCCCGAACCGGTATAAAGTGATCTCCCGCCCCGTCTCGCCAATTTTGTAGACCCGCACGACCCCTGAAATCATTAGCGCAATTGCATCCACCAGGTCGCCTTCGACAAAAATATCTCTTCCCTCGGGGATCCGTGCAAAGAAGACTTTCTGTTGGAACTCGCGCAGCAGACCCGGATCGGAGCGCTCCAGGAAGGGCAGGGCTCGCATGATTCGTTCGAATTGTTGCGGGTTGATCATCTGGTCTCTCCTGAATGTTATATCAACCCCATCATACCTTGAAAGCCGAAGTCGGAGTCTAAAATCTCCAGATTGTCAGACTCAATAAATCCTTAATTTACCCATACTGTAGATCGAACTGCGCGATTCTGGAATTAATCTTCGGACTTCGAAGTCTCCAGACTTCGGAATTCGGTGGTTACCTTCAAAACACATCCTGGGCGGCATATTGGGCTGATTAATTATAATTCTTATCGATCTCCTACCAATCTTAGTCTGCCCGTGACTTGGCGGTTGTTTTTTTCCCTCAATTTGCACCACACCGGATCTTTATAGCTTCATTAGAACTTTTAATTGCTCGATGGCCGCTTCCATCGTATATACACTGCCGCCGAAACCCAGTTGGAACCGTCGCGCTTCCTCTTCGCTTGCAAAGGCCAGTACTGTTGGTCCGCAGCATAGAGAAACCGTACTTCCCAGTAAATAAAATGCCTGGGTCGCATTGATCATCCGGCCATAAAGAAAATCACACGCCAACGCCGTCTTTACGCCGGCCTGCTCGAGTGCCATCAAACCGCAGTGACAGCAGCATGCGCTGCTGTGGCTGCCATCCTGCATTTGGATGATAAAAACAGTTCGCTCTTTGAGCATCCCGTTGCAATACGAGCATTTCTTTTCCTGGGATGACTCCTCCGTTGGAGGAGCCAGTTTTACTCCCAGGCTGGCTTTGGTTGCCAGCCCGGCCAGTACCAGTGCATGGATATCCCTGGAGGCCGTGGCAGGCGAGATATCAAAATGCGCCCTGATCTCCTCGGTGGATATCCTCTGGCGGGTTTGCAGGAGCTCCAGTATCTGTTGTTGGCGGTCCGAAAGCGGTGGCATGGGTTGGGTCTCCTTTGCTTGGTTCACGTTCCCCGCATGGCCAGGATGGTGGCCAGCGCTGGACTGGCCACCACCAAGACACATGAGCCAACAACCCTACTGCGGAAGGAGAAGAATGAAATAATTTGCACAGTCAAGCACACTTGCTTCACGCTGCTGGTTCAACCATCCGGAAGGAAGAGACGAAAAGCGCTACGCAGGCCGCTATTACCAGACCACCGGAGATGACCAACGCCGGCAGCATCAGGTTTCGGCAGGCCATCATATTGCTCGCACATACCCCGATCAGGGTGGTGGGAAACAGCACCACAAAGACGCCCAGGATTCCGCCCAAAATCGAAAGGGACATGCGCGTCTCCTTGCGTTTGCCGAAGAAGAACATACCGCCCAACGCCGCCAGTGGAATGGATGTAGCCAGTTCCGCGATCGCCGTCCAATGGCATTTCATTGGGGCTGTCATGCCGCTCGCCAATTTCATTACGGCTGCGCATTCGGTAAATTGTGGCAGGATGCCGATCACCAACGCCAGGGCAAAAATGGGAATTCCTAAGTACTTCATATTATGCCTCCTCGAAAGAATTAGGTTTTGGATGCCGCCCTCAGTCTGCCATGAGCCCATCTGAGTGAACGACAATTCGTTACTAATAGTTTAGCGGAAGCTTCAATTAATGCAATTTGAAAGTATTTGAAATAATTGGCAATCTTTCCAGTAACCATTTACCATTTTCCCCTGTCCAACCTCAGTCCTCAATCTTCCATCCTCATCATTTCTCGACCTTCGACCTTTGACATTTCACCTTCGACATCCTGCCACATCCTCCTTCCCGCTTTCCCTCTCGTGACATTTATCACATGCAGCCATGACACTCAGCACTTTTGTACATCCTGTCACAAGCGTATTATGGAAGATGCATATATACGCTTATCCGAATAAGGTCATGTAACATGATATCTTCAACCCTTGTCCAAGAAATTACCCAACTCCACGCCGATTTTTGTTCGGCATTGGCAGATTCTACTCGCCTGATTCTTTTGTATTCCCTGGCAGATGGTCCCCGCAACGTGACTGAACTGACCCAGGAACTGGGTCAACCACAGCCAACCATCTCGCGCCACCTCAAGATCCTGCGCGAACGCGGACTGGTTGTCCCGACCCGCCAGGGGACTACGGTTCAATACAGCCTGGCGGATAACCGTGTGATTGAAGCCTTGGATATTTTGCGTAGCATCATGCGCGATAGCATCCAGAAGCGCGCCAGTTTCATTGAAGAAGTCTCGTTGTAAGTCTTATTTGCGTATCAAATTCAATTTTTGGGAGGCAGGTATGCACCATCGCAGATTAGCTTTTGGGTTGATCACGGCGGGGTTGTTGCTAATAATTTCAATCGGGCTCTTCTTCTTTTTACCAGCCCAGAAAGTAAGTGCCCAGTGCGGTTCCCAGGCCTCTTCATGTAAGAATTGCCATGAGACCCAGGCCCAGGATCCTGTCAATAACGATGGGACGGCCTGGCATGTCTCTCACGCATTTGGCGATTTCTGCTATCTATGCCATGCCGGTAACAACCAGGCCACCGACAAGACCGCAGCCCATACTGGCATGGTTGATCCATTGAAAGACGTTGTCGCGGCTTGCAAGAGCTGTCACGCCGCCGATTATGAAGCCAAGGCCCAGATCTACGCCACCACGCTGGGTGTCACCATCAGCGACACCTCCGCTGCCCCGGCCCCGGCTGCTGGACAACCGGCTCCAACCACCACCACCGTACCCGCACTGGCTCCTGCCGCAGTCTCCGCGGCTGTCGTCCCTGCCGCTGACCTGGTTGATTATTCCCAGCGTTACAACCAGGTTGCACTGGGACAGCAGCCGCTCAACGTTGGTAATCTTATCTTGATAGTGATGATTGTCGCCATGCTCTTTGGAGGCGGCTACTTTGTTCTACGCCGGGAAGGCTGGTTGAGAATTTCCTTCCAGGAAACCAAGACCATCCAGGACAGCTATCCGGCCGATGTGATTGACATGGTTCCTGAGCTGTCTAAATTGGAACCGGCTGCCCGCAAGAACCTGCGCCAGATACTCTCGAAACCATCTACTGCCTCAGAACTCTTTGCATTGATTGCAAAATTGATCAAAAAGGAGGAACCAGCCGCACACGATGAAAAAGAATGACAGCCTCTTGATTCCTGCAAACACAAGGAGAAGAATATGAATTGGTTGAAGAATCAAATCAGCAAGGAAACCTGGTCGCCCTATGTGGCTGGCATCCTGCTTGGGATCGTTGGGATTTTGGCTGTACTCCTTTCCAATAGTCTCCTGGGGGCTTCTGGTGCCTTTGAGAACCTGGCCGGGTTGGTCGGCAAAGCCATCGCGCCGCTTGCATTCAATAATATGTATTTCAATTTTGTTATGCCCGCTGGAA
Organism: uncultured Chloroflexia bacterium; assembly: GCA_963776475.1. Taxonomy (GTDB): domain Bacteria; phylum Chloroflexota; class Anaerolineae; order Anaerolineales; family Villigracilaceae; genus UBA877. The sequence continues at coordinate 123,036 of CAVZMZ010000005.1, read as the reverse complement.
TTACCTGGGGCGTTATTCTGCTGGTCGGCGTATTTTTCGGCGGAATGCTTGGCGCAGCCACCAGTAAATCCTTAAAGTGGGGGAAGAAAGATGCCTCCAATAGCGATAAGCAATGGAAACGCATCTTTGGGCCGCAGACCTGGAAGCGCTGGGTTTTGGGCTTTTTTGGCGCCATTTTGTTGGAATATGCTGCCGGTATTGCGGGCGGCTGTACCAGCGGGTTGGCGATTTCTGGCGGAATGTTATTGGTCCCCGCCGCCTTCCTATTCATTGCCGGCATGTTTGCTTCCGGTATCCTCACGGCTTTGATTATTTATCGCAAGCGATATTAATCCGACAGGGAGAGACGCTATGAATTATGTGATTGCAGCATTCCTGGGCCTGTTCTTTGGTTTTTCATTGAACAAAGCCGGGTTGACGAAATACAACAAAATCGTCAATCAATTCCGCTTTACCGACATGGCGGTCTTGAAATTTATGATGACTGCGCTGGTTGTGGCCATGATTGGGCTCTATGGCTTACGCGGCCTCGGACTGGTCAAATTTCCAACGGTGCCTGCCACTTATATCGTTGGGAATCTGGCTGGAGGGCTCTTATTCGGGGTTGGGATGGCCCTGACAGGTTACTGACCAGGTACATGTGTCGCCGGGTCCGGCGAAGGAAAAACAGATTATCTTGTTCCTGGTTTGCTTGGCTTTTTCGTTGGTGCAATAGTTTATGGTCTCACTTATCAGCAAGTATTCCCGGCTATATCGAAGATCGCGGCCTTTGGGAATGTGGTCATGCCAGATCTCTGGAATCTCAATCCATACCTGACCGTGCTGGCATTTTCACTGATGGCGTTGCTGCTGTTCTATCTGATTGACCGGGTCGGTATGCACAGAAAAGCAAAAGACGAGGATAAATAAAGCTCTGCTCGTTGTTCAAGGATAATTCAGTTATTTAGGCGAGAAGCTGTAAATGCGGATGTCCCCCGCCTGGTTGGGACAATTTACAACACGATCATGGCAAACTAACCAAAGGGAAGAGCCATGCGCCACGGCTCTTCCCCCCTTGGTAAGCGTGAGGCCTGCTCCTCACTCCTGGTCTTTATTCTTCTGGGAGACTGGCGGTTTTGAGTTCGGGCTCTTTATTTGAGTAAATGAGAGCCAATAAATAAAAAAACGATCAGCGGTCTTGCGCTTGGCTTTATTGGCGCTGCTGGTCTCTGGATTACAGAGTACTGCGTAAATAACCGAAGAAAAATCTTGTTATTTTCGAATGCCTGGTTCAAGAAAATGCAGTTATTTAAGAAAGAAGCAGTAGTGGAGAAACGCATGGCGAATACGATATCGAGACGTGACTTCTTGAAAGTTGGTGGAGCAGCCGTTGGTGGACTGGTCTTGAGCCAGCTAATTCCGCCGGCAGTGGCGGAAGCTGCCCGTGCCAGTGGTTTGTTGGATGCCACCAATAGCGGCTACATTCCCAGCATGTGCGAGATGTGCGTCTGGCGCTGTGGCCTGCTGGCCAAAGTCGAAGATGGCCGCGTTGTCAAGCTGGAAGGTAATCCCGGGCACCCGCATTCGAATGGCAAGCTCTGCCCGCGCGGCCAGTCCGGCCTGATGAACACCTATGACCCCGATCGAGTTTTGACCCCTCTGATCCGGGTGGGCAAGCGCGGCGAAGGTTTGTTCCGCAAAGCTTCCTGGGAGGAAGCGCTGGATCTTGTAGCCAGGAACATGCTCGACATCAAGCAGAAATACGGCCCGGAAGCGATGGTTTTTTCTTCCACTCACAATCTTTCCCAGGTCCAGTTCGAGAACCTGTTGAATGCCTTCGGTTCTCCCAACTATGGCACCCAGCGCAGTTTGTGCTTTAATGCCATGATCGTTGCCAACCTGGTCACCTACGGCATGCAGGAACCTGACCGCAAGTACGACACTCTGAATTACATCATTCTTACCGGTCGCAATTTATTGGAGGCCATTTCCACCTCCGAAACCTCGGCATTAAGCCAGGCCATCGATCGGGGTGCCAAAGTGGTCAGCCTCGACCCGCGCTTTACAAAGACCGCCGCCAAATCCACGGAATGGCTGCCCATCCGGCCTGGCACTGACCTGGCTTTCCATCTTGCCATGCTCAATACGATTATCACCGAAAACCTTTATGACAGTTCCTTCGTAGGAAGCAACACTACTGGCTTTGACAAACTGGCTGCCTCGTTGACCCAATACACGCCTGAGTGGGCAGCCTCCATCACTGGCATTTCAGCTGACACTATTCAACGCATCGCCCGCGAGTTTGCCGCCGCCGCCCCCAATGCCCTGGCCCATAATGGCTGGCGCACTTCCAATTTTGTGAATTCCTTCCAGACCGAACGCGCCATCACCATCCTGAATGCCCTCACTGGCAATTGGGGTGTGGCCATGTTTCCTGCTGCCGGCGAGGAGAGCGGCGGTCTGGGTGCCCCGCCACAGCCAGCCTATCCGCGCGTCTCCGCCCAAAGACTGGACGGTGTCCCTTGGAAATATCCTTTTGTTCCGCTAAATATCGGCGTCTTCCAGGAATTGCGCGAAGCACTTGTGACCGGCGCGCCTTATCAGGCACACGGCTGGTTCATTGCCCGCCAGAATCCGGCCATGTCTCTGCCCGACCGCGGCCGTACGTTGGAAGCCTTCGCGAAGATGGACTTCATTGCCACTATCGACATTATTATGAACGATACCTCCTGGTTCTCGGATGTGGTCCTGCCCGAAGCCTCCTACCTGGAACGCTACGACCCGCTCAATATCGTCGGGGATAAGGCCTTCCTGCGCCAGCCGGTTATCGAAGCCCAGGGCGAAGGCAAATCCGCCTTGTGGATTTACAAGGAGCTTGGCACCCGCCTGGGCTTGTCTGATTATTTCCAATACAAGGACGAAGAGGATTATCTCAGCCAGCAATTGGCGCCTCTGGGAGTCTCGCTCAGCACAGTCCGCCAGCAGGGTTATGCACAACTGCCTGGCGAGAGCGGCGAATTCCCTGAATTGAAATGGAATACGCCCAGCGGCAAGATCGAGTTGTTTTCATCCACGCTGGATCAAGGCGGGTTTGCCGCTCTGCCGCAGTGGGAAGAACCTCCCGCTCCCAAACCCGGCCAGTTCTACCTGCTGACCGGAAAAGTTGCCCAATACACCCAGTTCGGCACGCAGAATAACCAGCTTTTGCATAAATACGCCGATGAGCCGCGTTTATGGATGAATACCCGGACCGCTAAAAGCCTTGGACTGGCTGATAATGATGTAGTGGAAGTGGCCAGTTCAGCCGGCAAGATCCATATCCAACTGCTGGCTACCCAGGCCATCCGTCCGGATTGTGTTTACCTGACGCCCGGCTTTGGGCATCTTTCCAAGGGCTTGACCACCGCTTATGGTGTCGGTGCCAGCGACTCTGACCTGCATCTCACCTATACCGACCCGATCAGCGGCGGGCAGGCGCTCAGCCAGACCTTTGTAACGGTAACAAAGATCTAATTAACCAGGGATAAACGCATGACAGAAATCAAACATAAAGCCTTTATTTTTGACGCCACCCGCTGTATCGACTGCCGTGCTTGCATGGTAGCCTGCAGCGTGGAAAACAAGATCGATATGGATAAGACCCGCATTTGGCTCGCCGGCATCGGTATGAAAGGCGAATTCCCCAACCTGACGCGCGCCTCCATGGTTTATCACTGCATGCATTGCAATGAGCCGGATTGTCTTTCGGCTTGTCCGGTGGGTGCTTATTCCAAACGCTCGGATGGCCCGGTGGTTTATGACCCCAAAAAATGCATCGGCTGCCGCTATTGTATGAATGCCTGCCCATTCGGCGTACCGCACTTCGACTACAACAAGGGCCTGCTCGAAGGTGCTTTCATCGACAAATGCACCATGTGCCCCCAGCGTATCGACAATGGACTGGCGCCTGCCTGTGTGGCCACCTGTCCCACCGATGCACTCGTCTTTGGAGAACGGGCGGATTTGGTCAAGGAAGCCCACGCCCGCATTCAGGCTCACCCGGACCGCTATATCGACCATGTTTATGGTGAATTCGAGAATGGCGGTACCTCTTACTTGATCCTGTCGCACGTTCCCTTTGCTGAGCTGGGCTTGCCGGCCGTTGGGGCGCGCCCGGTCAAGATCGTCAGTGAAGAGGTGATGGATATTACCATCCCCTTTGCCCTCGGTTGGGGAACGATACTGAGCGGTACGGCCGTGGCTGTCCACCTGGTCAATAAAAGAAAAGAAGCCCTCGCTAAAGAGCGGGCAGAACAAGCCAAACAACTTGAGGAGGCAGCCAAATGAAAATTCAAATCGCTCTCAACAAACGCCTCCGCCTCAGCCCCCTGGTGCTGGTCCTCTTATCATTGATGGGGATCGCTTTCATCATTGCCATGGTGCGTTACGCCGTTGGGATTGGCGCGATCAGCAACCTCAGCTATTCTTATCCTTGGGGCTTTTGGATCAGCTTTGATTTGTTCACCGGAGTCGCCATCAGCAGTGGTGGTTTCCTGATGGCCGGAGCCGTTTACATTTTCGAGTTGAAGCAGTTCAAGCCATTGCTTCGACCTTCAATATTGACAGCCTTCCTGGGCTACATGCTGGTTGTCGTTGCCCTATTGGTTGACCTTGGTCACCCGGAACGTATCTGGTACATGATGATCCATATGAACCCTACTTCGGTTCTCTTGGAGATTGGTATCTGCGTGATGACCTACTTGACGGTCCTGGCTATCGAATTTGCTCCGGTAGTCTTCGAAGGCCTCAAATGGCAGAAATTTGCCCATTTGATTCATCGTTTTATCATGCCGTTTGTCATCCTGGGTGTGGTGCTATCCACGTTGCACCAATCCTCGCTCGGTTCATTGCTGCTGATCCAACCCGCCAAGCTCTACCCGCTCTGGTGGACGCCTATTTTACCAATATTGTTTTTTATCTCAGCCCTTACCATCGGTCTGTCCATGATCATCTTCGAGTTCGACGGTCAGTGCGCGCTATTTTCATCGCGGTCTCGAGACTCATTTGCTGGAAAAACTGGCCAGGGTGATCCCGATTGTTTTGGCAATCTATCTGCTCATTAAATTCAGCCAGCTCGCCATCGCCGGAGACTTGAAATATCTCTTCACCAGCGGCTTGATGAGTATCCTTTTCTGGGCGGAAATTCTGATCGGAGCGGTCACCCCCATCGTTTTATTCTCCATCAAGCGCATTCGCCAAAGCCCGAATGGGTTGTTGATCGGGGCGGTTATCCTCTTGTTGGGCATGATCTTGAACCGTTTTAACGTAAGCTGGTTTGCCGTCAAGCACCCCGACCCGCTCAGCTATATCCCCACCTTTATGAGCAATGTGCATTACATTCCATCTTTGCCGGAGGTGCTTGTTTCAGTCGGCATTTTCTCGGCGGGCATCCTGGCATTCGGCCTGGCGGTAAAATACCTGCCGGTCTTTGAAAATGAGGAACACCCCGACGCTGCGGCCTGATGCCACGTTCTATTGGCTGCTTCATCACCTGAACCAAGAAAACCGCTCCTGGTAAAGGGGCGGTTTTTATGACACTTGCGGGATCCAGGCGATGATTAATCTGCATAGTTTGGCCAAAAACAGCTTAAAATCGTATGTTTTTTCCTCCTTCTTTAAGAATCAATTCTCTTTTTACTTCGCATAGCTGAATGAGCATGTATAAATAGTCCCACTGACCGCCAAAAGAAACCTGATGAATGGGAAAACCAAGTCAAAAATGGTCATGTCTTGCCTCCTGCCTCCCACTTTCTCCAAAAAACGCCGAGTTGTTCCTCGTTGTTTCAAGCAAACGATCCCTCGGAAGCCTGAATTACAGGCATTTCCCATCCAAAGGCTTACTCTTCCTAATCTCGCTGTATAATTTATCCGATGCGTCCATCCTTCTTCCATCACCTCCATCCACCCACCATCCCGGCCAAACAGGCCCGTTTTCGTTATACTTTGGCTGCCGGTGGGCTTGCAGTTTTCCTGGTGCTCGTCCTCTTTGTTACCGGCATCCTGGAGGTGTTCTATTACATCCCGACCCCGGGCGAGGCTGCCCTTTCGGTCCAGACGCTGACCTTCCTCGTCCCTTTTGGCGGATTGATCCGCAATCTACATTATTGGGCGGCGCAGTTCCTGGTGTTGGTCTCGGTCGTGCATTTGGTGCGCGTGATCTTCACCGGTGCCTACCTGCCACCGCGCCGCTTTAATTATCTGCTGGGCATGGGCTTGTTCGTGCTGGCGGTTTTACTGGACTTCACGGGTTATGTGTTGCGCTGGGATGAAGGCATTCGCTGGGCGCTGGTGGCCGGGACGAATCTGATTAAATCCATCCCTCTGGTTGGCACGGCGCTGTATGGCAGCCTGGTGGGTGGCACCGAGCCCGGACCCGCCACCCTGATCCGGTTTTACGGCTGGCACATCTTCGGCTTGATGCTGGCAGCCGGGATCCTGGTTGTCTGGCACATCTTCCGGGTCCGCCGGGACGGTGGGATTGCCGTTCCGCCGCCCGCCTTGCGCGCAACTCAATTGCGCATTTCCCGTTTCGAACTGGTCCGGCGTGAGCTGCTGGCGATGCTGTTGGCTTCAGTGGCGCTCCTGCTTCTGTCGGTTTTCGCACCCGCGCCTCTGGCCCAACCTTTTACAGCTGGTTCAGCTTTGCCGGCTAGCGTGCGTGCCCCCTGGTTCTTCCTGTGGGTTCAGGAGTTGCTCAAGCTGGGCAGCCCATTCTTGTGGGGCGTGATCGTCCCACTGGCAGTCCTGGCTCTGGTAACCCTCATTCCATATATTCTCCCGAAGCCTGCCGTATCCGAACAGGGTCATTGGTTTCCCAAAGGCAACCTCCCCGCCCAAATTCTGGCCGGTTTCATCTTTCTGTCCATCCTAATTCTCACCCTCCTCGCCCTAATCCCTGCCTCCTGACCTTTGCCTTTCGACCTTTGACCTTTGACTATAACCCTTCGAACTTTACCTTTCTCGCTTCTTCCTTTCTAATATGCGCCGGCTGATCGTAATTGCTTCCGCCTTGTTATTGCTGACCCTGCTTGGAATTGCCTGGCTGGAAAGTCGTCGCGTCAAGCCAGTCGCCCTGACGCCCACCTTGACCGGTCAGGTGGAATATTGCCTGTCCTGCCACGCCGGGCTGCCGGAAATCAGTAAATCTCACCCGGTTAAAACCTTCGGCTGTGTGATCTGTCATGGCGGCGAAAGACTGGCGCTGGATGCCAGCCTGGCCCACAGCAGCATGCGCGGCGGAAAAAACCCGGCCGATTATTCGGTAGTCGAGGCCTCCTGCGGCGGGGCGAACTGCCATAGCGGCAGCGCGGCCAGCTACAACGACCATATCCAGCGCGCCACCACCAGCATCCAGGCCACCTATGCCGGAGCGATCGCCTTAATGCGCTACTCCTACGGCGCCCAGCCCAACCAGACAGCCCTGTTTGGGATAAGTGCAGTACAAGACAGCCAGAGCACCAGCGGTATTACCAGCCTGCTGGCGTACAACCCGGCGGCAGAGTCCAACCCGCAGCTCCGCTTGTTTGGAGAGAACTGCCTCACCTGTCACATATCCGCCCAACCCATCCAGAACGGCGGCCGCTATGACCATTTCACCGGCTGTTCAGCCTGCCATACGCCCACCCAATCCACCAAACTGACCAGTGTGAATACCAGTACTGCCACTCAAGTGCATAAATTGACCACTGCCATCTCTTATACTCAGTGCGATACCTGCCACAATCGTGGCAATTACGATTTACGCAGCATGACCTTCGAACCGCGCAACGACCAGCCCACCGACCGCCTGCACGATTACTACCAACCGATTGCCCAATTTACCCGCTGCGAGTGGACCTTGGATTGTCTGGATTGCCATACCCGCACCGAGGCGATGGGGGACGGCAGCCTGTATGGAAGCAAATTTGATATCCAGTATATTCGCTGCAAGACCTGCCATGGGACGCCGACTGAATTACCTAAAACGATCACGTTGACCGACCCGAATAACATCGCATTTCGTCAGGCCTTGCTCAACCCGGTTGTGGATCTAAAGCTCGGCGATACCGTTCTGGTTACTGAAAAAGGCGAACCGCTCTGGAATACGCGCATCCTGCAGGACGGCACTTACCAATTGGTCGGTAAAGCCACCGGGCAGGTGTTCACTTTTAAACCGGTGATGGGCTCGGGTTGCACCCAGGACCCAAAGGACCAGAGTTCGGCTTCCTGCCATAAATGTCACTCGGTGCAAAGATGAGTGGAACGCGGCTCTCCCGCCGGGATTTCCTGAAACTGGCCCGGGATGTACTGCTGACCATTAGCGGCCTGCTGGGATTGGGAGCTCTCTTGCGTTTCTTCAGCTACCAATCCCAGCCGCCCGCCCCGACCGAATTTGACCTTGGCCTGGCTTCGAATTATCCACCCGGTTCGCGCACACTCCTCCCGCAGGTACCGGCTGTCTTGATCCATGCTGATAAAGGTTTTATCGCCCTTAGCCTGGTTTGTACGCACCTTGGTTGTACCGTGGAAAGCACACCGCAGGGCTTTGCCTGTCCCTGTCACGGCTCGCGTTTCGATCCCCAGGGCAAGCTGGTCCGCGGTCCCGCTGCTAAATCACTGGCGGTCCTGCGCCTTGAAACCAGTCCGGATGGCAAAATCCATATAGTTACGAATTAATTGGAGCATCCCTTGAATACTCAGTTACATGAACTTCTTAAGCAATCTTCCGCCCGGCACGACCACCTTTGTCCGCGCCAGGTATTGGGTGTCCGGATGGGGTTGGCCGGACTGGCCGCGATCGGGTTGGAAGCCCCCATGCCGCATAAAGCCGCACTGGTGATCCTGGAAACGGATGGTTGTTTTGCAGATGGGGTTGAAGTTGCCAGCGGGGCTGTTGTCGGACACCGCACCTTGCGGTTGGTCGATCAGGGCAAGATTGCTGCTACTTTTGCCAATGTGGAAAGCGGGCAAACTGTCCGCCTGGCGCCCAGCCTGGATGTACGCCAGCGTGCCCTTAAGTATGCTCCGGAGATTAAAGAAGAAGTACTATGCCCAATTGAAGGGCTACCAGATCATGCCGGAAACCGAGTTATTTACTTTCCAGGAAGTGATGTTGGAACCGGCTCTTGGAATGATCATTAGTCGCCCGGGATTAAGGGCGAAATGCACAAATTGCGGGGAAGAGATCATCAACGAGCGTCAGGTGTGCGTGGACGGAAAAGTCCTGTGCCGGGCCTGTGCAGGCGAGCGCTATTACAATCCCTTGGAAATCTACCACCTGATTTAATCGATGACCTGAGCGCTTTGTTTCTTCATTTCCCGCCGGGCTTTTACTGCTTCAACTACTGCTGGAACAAGGGAAATCAGCACGATGGCTATGATGACCAGTTCAAAGTTGGCCTGTACGAAGGGAATATTCCCGAAGAAGTAGCCGAGCAGGGTGAAGGTTGCCACCCAGGTGGCCCCGCCCACCAGGTTCCATGTGATGAAATATCCGTACGGCATTTTGCTTACCCCGGCAACAAAGGGCGTAAACGTCCGGATAATCGGAACAAAGCGCGCCAGGAAAATTGTCTTGCCGCCGTGTTTTTCGAAGAATGCATGCGTCCGTTCCATGTATTCTTTTTTGATCCATTTGACCTCGCCGGTGTAAGCTTTAGCGCCGATTGCGTGCCCGATCCAGTAGTTGGCGGTATCTCCGGCAAAAGCTGCAATAGTCATAAAGATAAAGATCAACCAGGGATTGAGGGTTCCGGCGGCCGCGAAGGTGGCTGCCGCGAAGATCAGCGAATCGCCCGGCAGGAAGGGTGTGACCACGAAGCCGGTTTCCATGAAAATAACAAAGAACAGCAAGCCGTAAGTCCAGCCTCCGTACTGGGTGATAATAACTTTCAAATATGCATCAATGTGTAAAACGAAGTCTATTATTTTCAAAATTACGCTCATTGAATCTCCTGGTTACCGGTGATGTTTGAAGTCCATTATTGCGAAAAAGAGACCTAATTACCCGGTTAGTTGCTGCCAGCTTTCTCAAGGTTGGAGCGGGGCGATTATATCACTTTGCCCTGGTTTGGTCTCTTCTTTCAAAGTCCGTCTTAAGTAATGGTTAACGACCGGCAGAATGATCACGATTGCTATCAGCATCGCTCCCAGTATCCCTATTCCGGCAACAATAAGTAGAATTCCGAGGAAATCAGGATTGGCGCTCTGCAGCGTTATTCGTAAGGACCCAAAAACGGCCAGGATGACCGATCCATTCCATAACCCGTGGATACTGACGGAAGCCAGGAATGTCCATGCCAGGCGTCCGTAGCGTTTCTCCAGTCGAGCAGACGCAATCGCCCAGCCCATCAGTGCACTTGCCGTAATATGCATCAGCGAACTGGCGGCGCGCGCAGCCAGGCCAATCCCCAACAGTTGTGCCATACCACTGGCTGCCAGCGACCCTTCCAGCAGGGCAAACCCGGCACCGCATAGAGCCCCCAGGGCAAACCCTTCCGCCGGGGAACGTAGGCGTTTCCCGAGTAGCCAGACCGCGGCCGGTTTGAGAGTTTCCTCTATGATCGGTGCGAGAACGGATGCAAAAGCCAGGGCGATTAGAAGAACGAGTGGATTGGTCAGGTAGGGTGCGAGAGTGGTTAAAAGCGTTTGCACATCTCCGGAATTGGTTACCTGGTTCTTGACTTGCTGAAATATGGCCAGCCATTCTGGATTGGATGCGGCTACCACGCCTGCCACCAGTGCTGCTATTGCCACGATGGAATATTCCAAAAGTGCCGCCAGCACGGTACTCCCGGTCATTCCAATGGCAAACGCGGCCCACAAACGCCGCCATGAACCAATCTGCAAGCCGCCGACGGCAACCCAGGCGAGTCCGGCAACCGGGATGGCAATTCCCAACAGGAAGAATGGCGTGGCGATCAGCCCGCCATAATTGGATATGCCATTCAGAACTGAACCCAGTATAACCAGGAATATCCAACCACCCAGCATGACGATCACCTGCCAGACCCTGATTGGAGCGAGCTTTGCTTGGAGAATTTCCTGATTCTTAAGCTTCCGGATGCAAAAGACGAGTAACGGCAGTAGCAAGACCGCACAAAAGAACATGCTGGCTGCATCCAGGAGTGTGGAAACCTGATCAGACGTGAATACGAGCTTGAAAGAACGGAATCCCATGATAAGCAGATAAATGCCTCTGCCTGCCAGACCCAATATTCCGGCAATGCTAAAGATTAGTAAAAGGATATCCCGGCGGCGGCTGGAAACAGGATTGGGTTGCATGGGTACTCCTTTACTGTTCCTGGATGGCTACACTGATGAGTTTATCCCCCGCTGGGATATAAATACCCGGCTTGGGGTCGCGCGAGGTTAACGTTGTAAGTACATCCATCCCGCTCAAAACCTTCCCGAAAATAGTGTACTGTCCATACATCTGAACTGCGGGGAAAAGAGTGATCAAGAAGCGGCTGCCGTTTGTGTCAGGCCCACTGTTATCCATGGCAACCATTCCTGGTTGATCGAAGTTCAGCGTAGAGATTTCGGTCTGAAACAGATATCCGGGATTACCTATGCCGGTCTCACTTGGGTCGCCGCTCATGGCAAGCGAGTCCGGGAGAACTTTATAAAAGGTAATGCCATCATACCAATGGTTACGGGCCAGCCAGACGAAATTATTCACGGCTAAAGGGGCCTTGTCAGGGAATAGCTGGATGGTAATATCGCCTTTGGAGGTATGCAAGGTCGCGATATATTGTTTGAGTGGATCAATGATCCAGGCCGGGCAATTGCTGAACTGGCGGGCCGAGAGCGCCTCCATACGCACAACCGTATCAAGACTGGCGAAATCCGCTAATCCTGTATATCTGGCGCTGCTATTTACGAATAGAACCGGTAGGCTGATCGATTGGCTGGAAGCAGATTGAACAACCAGCTTGAGACGATCTGCCACGGTTTGGCCCTTAAAATCAGCCAGGAATTTGGCTGGATCCATTCCGAGACCAGTCGCCTGCTGTACCGCCCAGGTTTCGAAGTCTGCCGGTGTAAGGGCGGACCATTCAGCCTGGTTATCGAAAAGTGCGTCGTGCATTTCCCAGAACTTTCCTTGCAGATCCGCAGCTTCCACTGCTTGCGTGGCTTGTACATCTTTATCCCGGCTGGATAACGGCGTATTTACATACACAAGTCGAACATCGGTTGGATGAGCGAGCCGGATCTTTTTCAAGCTGGCGGCCAGGATGGCACAAGCCGGGCACTGATAATCGCTGAATACCACGATGGTTACTGGTGCATTGGCCGGGCCGGCAATGTGACCATGGCTTTCAAACTCAGCCCCCAGTGCTGCGGGTGTGGCGGCGACATGCAGGATTGTACAAGCCATCTCGGCTGGCGTTGAAGTAGGCACAACCGGAGCAGTCAAGCTGGGGACAGCGCTTGCGGGACCAGGAGTGCAGGAACTCAGGATGAATGCGAAAGCCAGCAGGATGAATAATGGCGGAATCTTTTGCATTGACGCTCAATTCAATGAGCCAGGGCATCCTGGAGTTGTTTGAAGGAACTCATATGTCCGATCTTTTCCAAAAAGGCGACTAACGAACCGCTCTGTGAGCGCAAAGCCCGTACTGCCGGGCCCACCGGGTCCTCTCCGGCTGCCCCGCCCGGCACATCCGCATAAGCTCCGTAAAATGCAAAATAGGCCTGATTGAGCTTACGGATGGGATAACCGTTATTCCAGAAGACCTGGCGGCGTTCATCCATATAGTTTTCGGCTTCTGTAATTTTCCCGGCTGCAAGCAATGCATCCACACGGACACGGGTGGTGTGCATTTCCATCCGGAAATCAAAACTTGCACTGGTGGGATTGGCTGGTAAGCTTGCCAGCTGAGCCAGGCTGGCATATTTAGCTGACAGTTCAGGATAATATTGTTGGAGCAAAGCTTTACCCACTTCGCCTCCAACGATGTCTGCAGTAGTCTCATTCATGGTGCGTAATTCCGGACTGGTATCATAGTTCAGACCGAGTGGATGCCAGGTCAGCCAGTTATGGGTCCACTCGTGGGCGATCGTATTGGATAACCAATCCAGCGCAGTCGTGCGCTCTATCATGGTCGGATAAGTACCGATCCCGCCAACCGGAACAACCAGGGAAGAAACGTCCAGCTGCTTGTCTACATGGCTTTCAATATTTACTTGCTGATCTACGGACAAGTCTGGAATAAGTGAAATGGAGGCCTCTTCTTCAATTTTCGAACGCGGAGATATGACCAGGTTGTAGGGCAAGGGGGTCATATGGAACAGGACCGGTGGGATAGGTTGGCCGCCAGTAGTCAGCCCCATTTCCGCCAGCGTTTCGGCGACCTGTTCCTGCAAAATGGATTCGGCAAAAGGGGCAACCAGACGCTGGCGGGCATATAACCCCGCCAGGTCGTTCCGCACAGCCGCGGAGGCCTTGGCGGGATCTTTTACCGAAGGATCGGTATAAAATAGATTGAGTTTATTCTCATCCTGAAGGATGTTGTCCAAAAGGTGAAAATAATCCACGACGAGCTTGTGGCGGGCAGGTTGGTTGAAATAATAGGGAGTATCCAGCGCGGCTTGGCCTAATTTAATGCCCAGGGCGTCCAAAGTCCAGGTCACAAAATCGAATTCGACCGGACGTGTGAATAGGCGGGCGGCGCCAGTGGAGGTTTCAGAGACAAGCAATGTACTCCCTGTTAAAAGAAAACCGAAGAAAATTGTGCAAAAACCAATTTCTAGAATGGTAAGGAGACGTATATACCACGGCATGCGGGGATTATAACAAAAGGTAATGGCAGCGGTTGTTGCACTAATCCACCTTTAACCCACCCGGCCTCTCACTTGCACCCTATTTATGTATTACCCACCTCGGATCCGTTGGGCTTCCAGTACGTTGGGCAGGTTCTCGATACGGGCAAGCATACGGCTCAATTGGGAAATATCCTTGACTTCAATCACGATATGGAGGTCAGCCAGATTCTTGGAAATCCGTACCTGAACATCCACAATATTAACGCTTTCGCTATTGAGCAAGGTGGTGATATCGCCCATCAATCCTTGCCGGTCATAGGCGCGGATGCGGATAGGGACCGGGTAAGTCCGTACATTTTCACCCCAGGAAACCTTTACAAGCCGTTCCCGGTCCCGGATGCGCAGCATATTGGGGCAGTCCTGGCGATGGATGGTGGCCCCATGCCCGCGGGTGATATACCCGATGATCTCATCACCGGGGGTCGGGTTGCAGCATTTGGCCATACTTGTCAACAAGCCTTTTAGCCCGAGTACAGTGACTGCTTCAGTCGGAACCGCTTCGCTGGAGGCTGGGACAACCACCAGAACATCATCGGTCTCCTTGCCCTCCATGAGTTTATTTACTACGCGGTTGATATTGATATCGCCACAGCCCAGGGCTACATATAACTCTTCAGGTTGGCGATCGAACTGTGACGCGATTTTCTTCAGTCCATTATCATCCAGCTCCGGCAGGCCGAGGCGTTGGATCTCGTGGACCAGGATTTCCTTGCCCTGGGTGAGGTTCTGGTCCTGGTCTTGTTTCTTGAACCAGGCACGGATCTTCGAGCGGGCGCGCTGGGTATGAACCAATCCCAAACTCGGGTTAAGCCAGTCACGGCTTGGCCCACCCTGCTTGGCAGTCAGGATTTCCACTTGCTCGCCGGTACTCAACGTATAATCCAATGGAACAAGTTTGTTATTGACTTTAGCTCCCCGGCAGCGGTTCCCAACGTTGGTATGGACGTGATAAGCAAAGTCGATCGGGGTTGAACCGGCTGGCAGGTCGATGATATCGCCGTGTGGAGTGAAAACGTAGACACGATCTTTGAATACGTCGGTTTTCATGCCGTCCACAAATTCCTGGGCGTCATCCACATCCTGCCGCCATTCCATCACACGCCGCAGCCAGTTAACCACGTTCGTCATATTTATCGCGCGAGCCGCCTTCCTTGTAGCGCCAATGGCTGGCAATTCCGAACTCGGCGTTCTCGTCCATTTCGAGGGTGCGGATCTGCACCTCCACCGGCCGGCCATCGTCATAGATGACAGAGGTATGCAGGGATTGATAAAAATTATCCTTGGGAGCGGCAATATAATCGTCAAACTCGTTCGGGATGGGTCGCCAATGGGTGTGGATGACCCCCAAAGCAGCATAACAAGCTGTGATATCCGGGACGATTAGCCGGACGCCGCGTACATCCCGAACCAGGTCGAAAGGCTTGCCCTTCTCGACCATCTTCTTATAAATTGAATAGATATGCTTGGGTCGTCCGGATATCTCTGCCTTGACTCCGGCTTCTTTGAGTAATTTTGTTATGGATTCGATAATCTGCTGTATCTCGGCTTCGCGCGTATCACGCCGCACGGCCAATTGCTCGGCGATTTCCTTGTATTTCTCCGGATTGGTGTAGCGAAAACCCAGGTCTTCGAGCTCCCACTTGATCTGCCAGATGCCCAGGCGGTTGGCCAAAGGAGCAAAAATGTCGAGAGTTTCCTGGGCTATCCGGCGCCGCTTGGCCTCCGGGAAGGCGCCCAAGGTGCGCATATTATGCAGGCGGTCGGCTAACTTTATGAAAACGACCCGTACGTCATCGTCCATTGCCAGAAAGGTTTTGCGTAAGGTTTCAATGGACAACTCGTGTTTGCGATCACGCAGAGCGACTGCGTCATCTATCTGGGTGACTTCCTCACGGTGTTCACCGCGTGTGACACGTGGTAGTTGGGTCAGTTTTGTCACTCCCTGCACCAAACTGACTACCCCGTCACTGAAATCACGGCTTAAGTCCTCTGCTGTGATCGAAGTATCTTCTATGGTATCGTGCAATAATCCGGCAGTTACCACCTCGGCCGGCATGGAGAATTCAGCCAGTAGGGCAGCTACGGCCAGCAAGTGGTTCACATACGGCTCGCCTGAGACACGTTTCTGGCCGGTGTGCGCCTTTTCCGCCACACGGTAAGCGCGCTGGATTAATTCCCGATCGGCAGGAGTGTAATAATCCGGCAGACGTGCCAGTAGTTCATCCAGGCTGAGTGGTGAGGCAGTTTTCATAAAACTCCATTATAATCGCCATGGTAGCTCTTATGGCGATTGTCAATAATACCACCCGACTGTTAGATTCCAGAAAGATTTCATATACGGTCTTTGAGCTTCCGGCGGAAAAGTTGGGAGCACGCGAGACTGCCCGACGGCTGGGCGTGGATCCGTATCTGGTTTATAAGACCATCGTCATCACCCGGCCAAAAGGGAAACCCATCCTGGCTGTCATTCCGGGCCCAAATCGCGTCGATTTAAAGCTGTTGGCAAATGCACTAAACGAGAAAAAAGTAAACCTGCCCAGCGAGCGGGAAGCCGAAGAGTTAACCGGTCTTTTGGCGGGCGGGATTTCGCCTCTGGCGCTTTTGAATAAAGGTTTCCAGGTGATAATCGATTCGGCTGCCAAAAACAAACCCGAAGTGCACGTAAGTGGTGGTGAACGCGGGTTAAATATCCGGCTTTCCGTCAAATCGCTTTTGGACCTGACACATGCACGCTTTGCCGAGGTGAGTATTCCGGACCTGGAAGAGTCTGATTGAATATATTTCGATTAAAATAATCCCGATGGGTGCAAGTCAGTCAGCGATGATTTTTCTCCTGGGGCATGCGAAAGAAAAAACTGGAGCGGCTAGAAGGCCGCTCCAGTATATTTATTTTGTAGATTATGCATCAAATTCCAGAGCTTTTTCACCATTAACCCATACAGTGTAATGACCGGCGGCCAGCTTACTCAGGGTCAGACTGGCTTCAAGTGGGGTGGCCAGCGCCATCAAAGTGCAAGGTTGATCCTTTTTCATAAGTGAATAAACCTCGATATTGATCTGATTATCTGCACCTGGCTGACCAACACGTCATCCGGGTCTGGTGACAGGGTGTGGGCAGGAAGTAAGATATCTTCAAGTCGAATTTTGGCGGCACGCTGTTCTGGGCAGAAATCTCAGTTTTTACGATTCTTACCGTGTCGCGTACCAATGCCCCGTCGCCGGATTGGGGAGCATTGGGATTCTCGATCTGAATACTGTTTGAACCAGTTACAGGTATTTTCCCAGGCGCGCAGGCTGCGAGTAGGGCTACCAGTAGACCAAAGATGAATAAGCGATTAACTAAGTTTTTCATATTATTATCCTTTCTTTATCCGAATTGGTTGTTTAATACGAAAGACGTTTATCCATCCGTAAAAGTTCCCACTCCTTCACCCTTTTACTACTGCGAGCGGGCGCAGGCGCGCAACCTTGCGTGCAATTCCAGCCGCGACGACCGTCTCGATCACTGCATCCACATCTTTGTAGGCGGAGGGAGCCTCCTCGGCCAATCCAGCCAGCGAGCCGGCACGAACCTGAATACCCTGTTTTTCCATTGTGCGGCGCAGGTCCTCCCCGTGGATTTCGTGCTTGGCCTGGGCACGGCTCATCATCCGGCCGGCGCCATGACAACTGGAGCCCCACGAATTAAGCATGCTCATTTCCGTGCCAGCCAATACCCATGAGGCGGTGCCCATGCTGCCGGGAACCAGGACCGGCTGTCCGGTTTGCCGGTATTCAGGCGGCAGATCAGGTGAGCCTGGACCGAAGGCGCGTGTGGCTCCCTTGCGATGGACACACACCTTAATGTGCTGTCCCATTAACCAGGTGAGTCTCAAGCTTGCCTATGTTGTGGCAGATATCATATACCTGAACGAGCTGCCAGCCCTTCAACTTCCCCGAAAATGTTTCCTCGAAGGCGCGCCGTGCGGAATGGGCCAACAGCTGGCGGTTGGCGAAAGCAAAGTTGGCGGCGGCACGCATCGCGCCCAGATAAGCCTGACCTTCCGGACTGTCCATCGGCGCGCAGACCAACTCCCGGTCCGGAAGATCAATTCCATAGCGGCGCACTACTGCCTGAAAATCCTGAACATAATCGGTGCAGACCTGGTGACCAAGTCCACGCGAACCGCAGTGGATCTGTACCACCAGGCAACCTTCCCGTAAACCAAAAACTGAAGCAGTTTCTTGATCCAGGACAGCCTCGACCCAATCCACCTCAATGAAATGGTTGCCGGCACCCAGCGAGCCAATTTGTGCACGCCCGCGGGTCTTGGCGCGGTCGCTTACCTTTGCTGGATTGGCTCCTTCCACACAGCCGCCTTCCTCGGTTCGAGCGAGATCCGATTCGGTGGCATAACCGTTTTTGAAAGCCCAACGAGAGCCTTCGCGCAATAATCGCTCCAGTTCAGGGAGGCTAAGGTTGACAATGCCCTCTTTTCCAACGCCACTGGGGCAGTACTGATTCAGCAGTGTGGCCAGGGTATTCATGAAAGGTGCGGCCGCCTCTGCCTGAAGCGAGGTAGCCAGCAGACGCACTCCACAATTTATGTCATACCCTATGCCACCTGGTGAAACAACTCCGCGCGGAAATTCTGTGGCGGCCACGCCTCCGATTGGGAAGCCATAGCCCTGGTGCATATCCGGCATGACTACTATGGATCCGACCAGGCCCGGGAGCGTGGCTGCATTGACTGCCTGCTCGAGCGATTTGTCACTGGCAATATGTTCGAGCAGGTTGCGCGTGGCAAAGATCCGTACGGGTACGCGCATATCGGGGCGAAAGGTCTGTGGGATTTCCCATTCGTAGTCAGTTATTTTAGTCAAGTCCTGGATGCGAATCATATCCGGCTCCCGGGCGGGGAGTTCACGCCCTTATACGTCGAAAACGATATCTACCTGAAAACCCGCCTCTGTTTTCTGGATTTGTAAGTTGTGATAGGTTACGGCTTTGATATATTTACTTATTGAGAGAATGGGTGTTCCTGACATAAAGACATTCAATTTGGAATCCTGGATTTCAAGATCGAATTCATTAAATACCAGATTCTCCTGTTCAGCAGCAAAGACCAGCTCCGACAAGAAAAGAATTAGAAGGCTTTCATTGTCTGGAGCTTCGACAGAAAACCTGCGTGGTACGCGCGGACTTTGAGCTGGTCGCGCATCTGACAGATTGTTCATGCCGCGGGCAGCCTCAACGAATAAGGTTGGCAGACTGGCAGCCCAGACATGCAATGCCCAATCCGCGGTATGGGGTTGTTCTTTGTATCCGGAATCTTTTGAGACCATCATTGGATAATTGTACTTCTTAACATATTTTCTAAATTCCAGAAAAAGAATCGAGTTGTCATGATTTTGTATTATCCCTACGATTGACAATACCTCTTGTAAAGGTGTACGATATCTTTTGGAAAATCATTCAGGGATCGAAAAAAATGGCGTTCAGCCCGGCCCGCTTTTCGAAAATTGGTATAGGATTGAAACTCTTTTTCCTGTTCCTGCTCACCTGGAATCTGGGCGGAATGCCTTTGGCAACCTCAGTAAATAGTACAAGGGAACACACAAGTATTTATTCACCCACTAATGCTCTCCAAAAAATATCAATTCAACAAAATATCCAAGAGAGTACTCCGACAGAAACACCCACACCCTCCTTAACTCAGAAGAATTATCAACCGCCAGGGCAAGCCACCCTTCCATCCCCCTCCTACACCCAGGAATTTCAAGGATCCGCTGCACACACGCCAGGAGCATCACCTACCCCTGTTCCGGAACTAACCGGCTCGTATTCCCCTGATGAAGTTTTGATCAAATTTAATCCCATCACGCCCAAAAAAGTAATCGAGCAATGCCTGGGGTCGGTAAAAGCCACGTTTGATTCCCAGATCGAAGAACTGCATGTATTGGAAGTAAAGATACCAACCGGAAAGGTAACAGAGTCAATATCCAGTCTATCTACCTGCCCAGGCATCCTCTATGCAGAGCCCAATTATGATGTCTGGATGACAGACACCCTGCCAAACGATCCGGGTTGGGGAAACCAATACGGCTTACTGGCGATCCAGGCACCCCAGGGATGGGCCCTATCAACCGGATCGCCTTCAGTCATCATTGCCTTTGTGGATACCGGCATTGACATTCACCATGAAGATCTGGGCGAGAAGATCGTGCCAGGCTATGATTTTGTAAATGACGACAATGATCCCCAGGATGACAATGGGCATGGTACGCATGTAGCGGGAATAGCAGCCGCGCTCAGTAATAACCACATTGGTATTGCGGGTGTGTCCTGGGGTGCCCGGATCATGCCTGTCAAAGCGCTTGACGCCTATGGAAATGGCTCATTTGCGGATGTAGCCGCAGGGATTGCCTGGGCAGCAGATAACGGCGCACAGGTTATCAATCTCAGCCTGGGCGGAACCTCGCCATCTTCAGTGCTTGAAGATGCGGTTAATTATGCTTATGGGAAAGGAGTGATCCTGGTGGCAGCCAGCGGAAACATGGGAAGTAATGCTGTCCTTTATCCAGCTGCCTACCCTCACGTAATTGCTGTGGCTGCCACTGATGGATCCAATAAGAAAGCGTATTTTTCAAATTTTGGCCCCGAAATTGATGTCGCTGCTCCGGGTGTATCAATCTATTCAACCGTCATCGGGAATGCCTTTGGCTATATGAGCGGAACATCCATGTCCACTGCGTATGTTTCAGGCCTGGCAGCTATTTTGAGAGGCATTCCCAATAACAGCAATCCTGATAAGATCGCACAGGAAATTGAAACCACTTCTCTGGATCTGGGGGCTGTGGGGTGGGATGAACAGTACGGATATGGTTTGATACAACTGAACGCTGCAATCCAATTCTCTTTGTCGACAACTACACCTGTTCCTTCACCCACTCTCGCTCCTCACACCCTGGTGCCAAACTCTGACTCCGGGCTCTTGACTGCCCAGGTGCTGCCTGCGACAGGTTTTTTGCCTGGCCGAAAGTCGAGCCTGGGGATTCAGCCAGCTGAAAAGACTTATGAAGACTTGGGTGAGATTTGGCTGGAGATCCCGCGCCTGGAGCTGAAACTGCCAATTGTGGGTGTACCGCAGGTGGGAAATGGTTGGGATGTCTCCTGGTTGGGCAGTCAGGCTGGTTGGTTAAACGGAACAGCCTTTCCCACTGGGGCAGGTAACTCGGTAATATCCGCCCACGTTTATGATGCTTATGGAAAGCCAGGACCGTTCGTAAACCTTGAGACCTTGGAGTGGGGAGATCAAATCATCGTGCATGCTATTAGTTACGAGTATGTATATGAAGTCCGGGAATTGAAACGAGTTATTCCTGAGGCAGTTTCATCTGCAATCCAGCATGAGAAACTGCCCTGGTTGACATTGATTACCTGCCAGGGCTATGATGAAGCCAGCAACGCATATAAATATCGAACAATCGTCAGGGCAGTTCAGGTGGAAATCAGATAGTGTAAATGTTTAAGTTGCAATATCTGAAAAATCTAAGGATAGCCCTATCTATATGAAATCAGGCCAGCCAAAGGTAATTTCGATGGTCAGGAGAAAAGGATCATCTTATCGGCAATTTTGAAGTGGGATCGATAAGCAGCGGTTTCTGCCAGCAAGGATTTTAGTTCAGTTAATAAGCGCGAGGCTTCTTCCGGATCTTTTGATGAGGTCTCGGAAGATACGATTATTTCGTTCTCGTTTTCCGCCTGAAGGGTTATTTTTCCCAGAGCGACCAGCAACTTTATACCGTTGCGGACTGTGAGGCTTCTTTGTGCGGTGGCAGCCTCCAATTCGGAATAGGAGACTCGCCCTGCACGATGGTTTAACACGTATTTCAATAGTCCGGCGAGGCGTTCCAGGAAAGGATCTGGCGTTTTGTCAGGAAGCGTTACTGCAAAAAGATATATTTTCCGGGGTTGAACTATTTCCAGGGCGCGCTGCAATTCTCTTGTTGAAGGCGGAATGGTCCAAATGGCGAGTGCATCAGCGGGTACCAATTCGTAGCGACCTTTCCCTCCGGTTTGTTTTTTTTCATCTCCCTCCGCCCATACTTCAGGAAGGGATTCCTGCATAAGGCTAGACAGAATTTTTAAGGGCTCATCGAAACTTCGATAGTCAATGATTTCCAATTCTGCGCGATTGACTTCGATCTTCTCAGGCTCGAGATTTCTAAAATCCACGAGTTCCATTTGCACCTGGGCCTTACCGCGCCAATCGGATGCGCGCAAGCTGAAAGCCAGGTCAAAACTACCCTGAGGTAACGAATCCTTTTCCTCTGCACCGTTCCACCAAAACACCGTTTGGGAATTTCCAGCTTCATCCATCACCCTCAGTTTCAGGTGTTCCCCATTGCGTCCAAGTGTTGCCACCGACTGTGTTTTTAGGGCATGGGAGGCCAGAACCAGTTTTTCGTTGCCAGGTCCAAAAGGAGCCAGGCTTTCGAGATCTCCCGCCAATTGCAGGTTAATCTCCGTCAAGGCCATCCACCCGTCTATTTCGAGATTGTGTTCGGAACCGGCAGTCCCCTGCATTTCACCCACAGTCTTCGCCAGGCGGCGGCTGAACTCTGGTAACTTTTCCTGTTCCAGTGAAAGACCGGCGGCCATCGGGTGCCCGCCAAAATTGAGCAGCAGTTCTTTCTGTGCTGCAATTGCGGCAGTTATATTCAATCCTTCAACCGAACGTGCGGAGCCACGCGCAGGCTCGCCCGCAGGAATTGAAAACAAGATCGCCGGCTTCTGGTAGCGCTCCACCAACCGGCTGGCGACGATACCGACCACACCCCCCGGCCAGGAAGGGTGTGCGAGGATCAGAACGGGCTGGGCTAAGAAGAGCTGGATCGGCGTGAAGTTGTGCTTCAGCTGCCCGGGTAATCTGGTTGCATAGCATCTGCCGTTGCGAGTTTAATCCCTCGAGTTGGGTTGCCAGGACGCGTGCCCGAACCGGGTCAGATGTGGTTAATAATTCCACAGCCGGGTTGGCATCCCCGAGTCGGCCCAGGGCATTCAGGCGCGGACCCAGCACGAAGCCAATGTGTTCCTCGGTCAGGTTGGCCGGGATGAGTTCAGCCATCTCCATCATTATCTTCAATCCAAGCCGGCGGGTTTGTCTAAGCTCAGCCAACCCGAGCTGGACAAGGTAGCGTGCATCACCGGTAAGACGGGCCAGGTCGCCAACCAGACCCAGGGCTGCCAGGTCGACCTGCTGAAAAGCTTCCTCCGAGCGACCATACAACCTGTAGAGTTCTTCACAGAGTTTATAAGCAACGCCAGAACCAGATAATGTGTAAAGCGGATGTTCTTCTGACAATAGTTTTGGGTTTACTACTGCGATAGCTGGAGGCAGGGAGGCAGGTAAATCGTGGTGATCCGTGATGATCATATCCACCTGGCGGGCGTGAGCATAATCCACCGCTTTATGGGCGGTGATGCCGGTATCGCAGGTCAGGATGAGTTGCGCACCGCGGTCGATGATCTCTTGCAGAACTGGTAGATTGACTCCGTGGCTTTCACGTTCCCGGATTGGTATGTGGAAGGTGACGTCCGCGCCCAACTCCTTGAGAGTCTGGTACAGAATGGTGGTGGAAGTTTGGCCATCCACATCGAAATCCCCCCATACGCAAATGGACTGATGGCTGCGGATAGCCAACTCAAGCCGGTCTACTGCGGAAGCGAGACCTGGCAATTGGGTGGCAGCAGCAGGGGAGTAAGCTCGGGGGTCAAGGAAAGCGCGCGCGGCTTCGGGTGTTTGCATTCCACGGCGAAGAAGCGCCTGGGCAACGAGCGGGTGCAAATCCGGCAGGGGAGCAGAGGATCGGAGCAAAGGCGGCTCGGTCCAGTTCATGGCTTTAGAATTCGATCTCGGCGATTTGTTCGAAGTTCAGGTTGAATTCACTTCCAGGCGATTCCATCTCTGTTTCGGATTCATCCAAAGTACCTGCTTTTCCACCACGATTGCAATATGACCGGTACGGGCAGTAAGCGCATTTTTTATCATCCTCAGTCAAAGAAAAAAAGCGCTGGTTGCTGATTTCACGGATGATGCCGGTCAGCGCGTCCCAATCACGCTTATATTGGGCGGCATTGTATTGGAACCGGGATGGCTCAGATGGATAGTCTGCGTACCAGTAAATCATTTCGACCTGCTCCGGTTGAATTGGTATGCCGTTATTCAAGTAAGCGCCTGCCTGAACCAACAACGCCCGGTAAACGCGTGTCTGCATTCGGGCTGCCATCCATTCATCCCGAGGGCGTTTGTGGTATGTTTTCCAATCGAATATGATGCCTTTTTTACCAGGATCTATGGCTATAAGATCGTATTTCGCCAACAATCGATGGGTATCTACCGGGGCAGAAAGGATCAATTCAGTGCTTTGTGCGTAGTCATTTATGTTGAAATCAAAACCAAGATAGTTTTCCCACCAGCGCGACAACTCGGGAGAGTTTGCCAAGCGGGCCAGACTCTGATCCGGTAGACCGACCAGGTGCTGCTGAACCATACGATGGAATAGTTGCCCCTCCTGCTGACGGCGTTCGTTTTCCAATACCGGTTCCGATTCGACCGCCGGCCATGCCAGGTTTTCGATATAGCGTAATTGAAAACGGCGCGGACAATCGAAATAGTCCTGCAAGGAGGATTGGCTAAAGGCGAAAGAGGCTGGAAGCTCATTTCTAAGGGTGTCGGGCATTTTTTATCCGCTAGCGCGCCTCACCTGACATCGAAACGTTCGAATTCCCCAGTCGGGGTTTCCCATTCCTCACGGGATTCATCGACGCGGCTGGCGCGTGGGCCGGTTTTTACAACTTCTGAAAAACGCTGCAGAACATCCCGCCGGCCCTCGGCGACCGTTTCCACTTGATCGTAACCCAAATTATGTACCCACCCGGCGAGGCCAAACATGGTGCCAGCCTGCTGGACAAACATCCGAAAGCCGACCCCCTGCACACGGCCTGTAACCCAGATATGGAGACGTGCAGGGCCATTTGGGCCTGGTTCTGCCATATTTATCCTTGAAAAAAGCAATCGATTACAGGTGGTCAGAGGAAAAGACCGGTCTTAATCTTCATCCATTCCGTCTTCCTCATCCATCTCTTCTTCGTGTAGATCCAGATTCGGATCGAGATCAAACAGGTCGAATTGAGCCATATCTTCTGTAAAGGACAGATTATCCATGGCCTCCTCGATGAAATCGGCTTCCTCATCGTCCTCTTCCGCCTCGAGGATTTCCTCCAGCCGGTTCCGAACTCCTTCTCCGCCGATCTTCGTGAGCGCCCAGATGAGTTCGCGCCTTATTTCCAGATCCTCTTCATCTTCCAGCATATCGAGCAGGATCGAGCGGGCGGAAGTTAATTCCAATTCACCGGCGGCATGGATGGCCTCCGAGCGGATATCTTCGTCGGGAGCATGCAGTTTCGAAAGCACCTGCTTTTTCCAACGCTCGTCGCTGGAACGCCCCATGGCAAAAAGGGCGCTAACCACCCAGTCGGGATTTTTATCCTGATAGGCAGCCTCGATAAGCGGGATGACTTCATTACGACCGGAATATCCGAGCGACTCCAATGCACGTCGCCGCACCAGGATGTCTTTACTGGAAGTGGCTGCTTCAAGCAGGTTATCCTCAATCTGATGGTGCAATTCCTCCGGGATCTTTTCCAACTCGCCCAAATAAACAAACAGCCCGAGTGCATTGGCGGCTGCGGCGCGCACTTCAGGATCATCATCCTCGCTAAGGATTTTCAGGAAGATGGGGACTAGTTTTATATCCTCGTTTTCCCAGAGCAGACGGATGGCGCGTATACGGACCTGAGGGTCGCTGTCCTTGAGTAACGGGCGCGCCATATCGTCGAAGTTGGTCAGGGTATCAGATTCAGCCAGTTCTTCCAAGTCTTCAAGCAGGGTATGTTTACGTTTATTTGTTATTTGTGGCCACGCTTTCAAAAGTATTGTCAAATCCGAGGGCATTATGTCAGAGAAACGGTGCAAGAAACGCGCTGGAAAGGGAGTGCCGTTATCTAGCAAAGCATCGACCACGGTCTGGAATGGTGCGTTCTGAGCCATAGAGAATTACTGCTCCTTTACGGGAGGGTGAATGTTATTGGATTTATCAAATCCTTGATATAAAAGAACCCAAGCAGGATCAACAAAACCAGGAAACCAACACTATTAATTGCGGCCTGATATTTCGCCGGAATAGGGCGACGCAGGATGATCTCCACCAGGGTCGTGAAAATGCGCCAACCATCCAAGGCTGGGATGGGCAACAGGTTGACTACTCCAACTGTGATCGTTAACGAAATAATCACCAGCAGTGTATAGTTCGTAGGGGTCTGGGGTTTTCCGCTGGAGGTTGGTTGACGGCTCGAAACGTCGCGTGCCACGGATTGCTGGAATAAATTCCAGATACTGCGCGGGCCGCCAATCTGGGCTTCCTGGGGGGAAATTGTCCCGGCGATCATCCGTCCGGGCAAAGCCAGCAGATTTTGGATATCACTACCGGCAGCAGAAAAACTGACCGGAACAGTTTCGAACCAGGAAGTAGCTTTCAAATAAGGATTGCTGATGGCAATTCCGATCGGTCCCTGATTGGCTGGGAAGCTGGCGCGCGGGGTTACTGTGATGTTCAATTCTTGCTTGCCACGCAAAATAACCAACGGAAGTGGCTTGCCACCGAAATTATGGGCGATACTGATTAATTGAGTGGTATTCCCGCCGACCTTAATCCCATCTGCGCTCACAATAACATCATTAACCTTCAAGCCGGCTTGTTCGGCCGGGGACGCAGGACTGACACTCATGATCATGGTCGAATGGGTATCCGGTATTCCGTATTGGCTGAACAGAAGCGTATAGACCAGTACTGCAGTCAACAGATTCATCGTGACACCGGCCAATAATACGGGAATACGCTTCCAAGGGTTGGCAGCCGCCATGCCTCCTGGAATATTCGGATCATCTTCGCCTTTGATCTTATTGAATCCACCCAAGGGGATCCAGTTCAGGGTGAAGTCGGTGCCTTTCCAGCTGAAAAGTTTTACCAGGCGCGGGGGAAACCCGATGCCAAATTCCTCGACTTCGATGCCCATCAACCGGGCCACAATGTAATGCCCCAACTCGTGGAGCAGGATGATTCCGGCAAAGACCACCACAAAAATGATCCCGCCGAGCAGACTCGTATTCATTCGGACCTCATTAACGCTAAAGCTTAGCCTCCGGCGAGGCTTTCAGACTGATTATATCCTTATTGAGAAGGATGTAGAGCAGAAGTGTATTAATAAAGCGTAAGAATAGCTTATGGTTTGATCATATTAATCTTGCCGGACCCCCAACCGAGGCTATGCGTACTTCTGTGACCCCTGGAAGTATCCGTAACATATTGGCCACCCGTCCTGCCTGAGCCTTTTCCGTGATCACGTGCACATTTGGGCCGGCGTCAATGGTATAGCAGACCGGTAATCCTTTGGCACGCTCGGCGCGCACTGACTGCATGACAGTGAGACTGGAAGCTTGCAAGTAAAAGAGAGGTGGCCGGGATGTCATCATTACCGCGTGCATCATATTTGAGTTGAGCTCCACAATCTCGGCAAAAGCGTCAAAATCCCGTTGAAGGATGGCGTTCCGGCAAATTTCCAGCCGCCGGGGTGCATCCGCCACCCGGGCAGACTGAAACGGGCTGGTGCCGGCTACCGCGTGACCTTCAGTTGAACCGATCGCCTTAGGTTCGCGGGAGACTACAACGATGCAATCTGCCAGGTCCCAGTGCCCGGGCGGAGCAATGGAAACGGCATACGAGTTAGCCTCGCCTGTGCCCACCTGCCACTCGACAAACCCGCCTGGAACGGACCGGCAAGCCGAGCCGGAGCCCCGGCGCGCCAGGCGGGAGAGGTCAGCTTCCCCAAGCTCCAGGCCGGCAGCTTTTGTCGCAGCCAAGGCCAAGGCAGCAAAAGCCGCCGCGGAGGAAGCTATCCCGGCGCCGGCAGGGAAATTACTCTTACTTTCCACTTCAGCACAGACATTGACCCCGGCCATTTGCCTGACGAGATCCAGAAAATCGCCCACTCGTTTTTGACCTGCACCTGTAACCGGTTCACCGTTAATGGTGAGTAAATCGTGCTGGCGTAAGTTGGAAAATGTGACGGATGTACGTGTTTCCAATCCTTCCAAATTCATTGAAATGGAACCATTGGCGGGCAGGCGTAGAGTTCTCATCAAGGTTGCCCCAGTATTTGATAAAGGCGATATTACTATTGGCTAAGGCAGTTGCTGTCAAAGCAGGCATCGGTTTATATCAATCCTCAAATGGTATCATTTCCTTGATCCACTTCGACCAATCCGGACCTTAGCTGCCTATTACTCTTTCTGCCACGAGCGTGTTGCGTCGTTCCACATCGCGCGGATAGGTGCGCAGTAAGAACAGGCTGACGACGATTCCCAGCGCGTACATCAGGATAATTGCACCGCCAAAGGCCAATCGTAAACCTGCTGCATCGCTGATCACGCCGATAAAAAATGACAACACGGCGATGACCAGGTTGAGGACCACGTTGCTGGCTGAAATGGTGGAGGCTTTCATTTCCGGCGGAACAATCGTAAACTGAATGAGGGTCACCGACGGCAGCACCAGATAGGTGACCAGCCCCAGCACAAACGCGACTGCCATAACCGTGCCGAGCACGAAAAGGTTGAACAACAGCAGAGCGACCAGTAACCCGCTCACCATGGCGAAGAGACTGATCCAAACTGGCGCCGCGCAGAGAGCGTTTCCGAAAGCGATCATTCAACCAACCACCCAACAAAGCGCCCAGTACGAAACCGATGATCGCAGGCAGTAAGGCCAGGGCTGCGGATTCAGCGTTCGGGGCTATTTTATAACGCGTCAGGTAGCTGGGGGCCCAAAAGGCCAGGCTCCAATTCACGCTCGCCTGGCAGGTATCCAATCCAAAAGACAACAAAAGGGAAGGGTAGGCTAAGAGTTTTCGGAATTCTGCGAAAGAGAATCGACCGCCATATTCCTTATGGGTTTGCTCCACTGATTCTTCGTTCTCACCACGCTTGGGTTCGCGTACGAAGAACAGTACCAGCGCGCCCAGGAATATCCCGATGATCCCAAAAATCACGAACGGTTTACGCCAGTTTTCTGTGCCAATTACGCTGGCAATCACCAGCGCCATTGCAGTACCGATCGGGTAGGTGAGACTCATCAATCCGAGCACCATACCGTGATTTCGTTTTGGGGCGGTATCTGTTAGCAAAGCGTAGGAGGACGGGTTGAAACAGCCTTCGGCAAAACTCATGCTGGCACGCGCCATCAGCAGCTGCGGAAAACTTCCCACAAAGGCGGTCATCCAGGTCAGAGCGCTCCATAGCACTGCTCCGATGGTAATAACGTATTTTCGTACCCAGCGATCCGAGAGTGGGCCCCAAAAGAATTGACCAACCAGGGCCGCCAGGAATACCGACGAGCGCACCAGCCCTAATTGGGTATCGTTCATGCCCAGGCTGGCTTTAACGGCGTTCGCTACTGGGGCGAGCAGCTCCTTGTCGGCGACATTGATGATAGCGACCAGCATCAGTAAGCCTGTAAGTACAACAAGATAACGGCGGGATACAGAACGTTTCATGCGGTGCTCCATTTTGCAGAGTGGTGTATACTACAAATAACACATTATCGACTTATGGGAGGCTGTAATGAATGATTTTACCTTACATGCTGACGTAATTGTGGTCGGAAGCGGTCCCGGCGGGGCGACAACTGCCCGGCAGTTGGCGCGTGCTGGAAAGAAAGTGCTGCTCCTGGAACGTGGCATTGATTACCGCTCGAAGCCGTATTATGGAACCTATCCCGGTGCGCTGATTTACGCCGACCGCATGAGTCTCCTGTTTACAGTTGAGGGACTGAATATTGTCCGCCCACTGATGGTGGGAGGTGCGACCAGTATGTACTGCGGATGCGCCGCCCCGCCGCCGGACTGGCTTAAAAATAAATATGGCGTGGATATCGATGCTGAAGTCTGCGAAACGCTGACCGAGCTGGAAATCGCTCCGCTTCCCGAAGATTTACGCGGCAAAGCCTCCACTCGGATTGCCCAGGCTGCGCAGGCGTTGGGCTACAATTGGGAGCCTCAGGCTAAATTCATGCGACCAGCCCGTGGAAAGAAATTCGACTGCGGCGCGAAGTGTATGCTGGGCTGCCGCTGCGGTGCAAAATGGAATGCTGGCGAATGGGTGGATGATGCCGTCCAAGCGGGGGCTGATTTGCGGATCAATACAAAGGTGAACCGCGTGCTGACAGATGGCAAGCAGGTAATAGGCATTGAGGGCACTCTCGCCGGACGACCCTTCCGCGCGCTTGCCCCGATTGTCATCCTGGCAGCGGGCGGGATTGGCACACCGCGCATCCTGCAAGCATCCGGAGTTAGAGGGGCTGGCGATGGTATGACGATGGATGTCACGACGATGGTTTACGGCGTTGTGAAGGAGCGCGGCACGGGCAATGAGCCGCCTATGACCTGGTCCTGGGAAAACCTCGAAGCCGGGTACATGCTGAGTACACTAATCGACCCGTGGCTGCTATATCCCATCATCAACATCCTGAAAGGCGCACGCTATGCCGCCACCTGGCCACGCTGGGATCACACGCTGGGTGTGATGATCAAACTCAAGGACAGTATTTCAGGCGGCGTGTTCCCGGATGGGAAAATCAGCAAGCCGGTCGTGGGAGATGACCTTGAACGACAGAAAGGCGCCGAGGAAGTTTGTCGTAAAATCCTGAAGGAAGCGGGCGCCGATCCGGCCAGCATGTTCATGACGCCCTTACGCGGTACGCATCCCAGCGGCACGGTGCGTATTGGCACAATGCTCAACACAGATCTGCAAACCGAGATTGCCGGGCTGTATGTCTGCGATGCCAGCACCTTCCCCGAAGCCCTCGCCCGTCCCACAGTGCTAACCATTATCGGTTTGGCGAAACGATTATCGAAACAACTGGTGCAATGAGTCCGGCACATCCGTAAGGCTGATTATGTCTATCTTAGAGAAGCTGGACTCGATCGCCCGTATTCCGTTATCGGAATATCCCACCCCTCTTGAGCATCTCCCGTGCCTGAGCGCCGAACTCGGACGCCCGGTATATGTCAAACGCGATGATGTACTGGGTCCCGGCTTGGGCGGGAACAAAACCCGCAAACTGGAATATCTGCTGGCGGAAGCACGACACAAAGGGCAGCACAAGGTTGTCACTTTCGGCGGACTGCAATCCAACCATGCCCGCCTGACCGCTGCGGCTGCCAACCGCCTTGGCATGCAGTCACACTTGCTTTATTTCGAGGAGCGTCCAAGTGAACTGACCGGCAATCTGGTCATCAACCAACTGCTAGGCGCTAAGATGCACTTCATACCCTTTGGCGGCGGGGGTGGCATGACGCTTGAAGCCAGCATCCGGCTGGCGCACATTGTGGCGCTGGCGCTGGTGGGACGACATTATTTCATCCCGGTAGGCGGACACAACTGGCTGGGCTGCCTGGGCTACGTGCGCGCCGCCCAGGAAGTCAATGATCAGGTGCACGCCCTCGGGTTGGAAAAAGCCCGGCTCGTCCTGGCGGCTGGCTCGGGCGGGACACTGGCCGGACTGATGGCAGGATTGACACTCTGCGGATCTGATATCCAATTGCTTGGCATAGATGTAGGTAAACTCTGGAAAGCTTTTCCCGTCTCGATTGCCGCTCTCGCGGCAGAAATTTGCACTCGCCTGGGCGAACCGCATAGTTTTACACCTGAACAAGTCCCGCTGATTGAAAACTTGTATGTTGGTGACAGATACGGTGTCCCGTCTGCGGAAGGTCAATCCGCACTGAAACGACTCGCCCGCGCCGAAGGCCTTCTGCTCGATCCGGTCTACACCGCCAAAGCTTTTGCCGGGATGCTCGGCGAGATCGCCAAAGGCCATCTGGGCACGAATGAACCGGTTGTCTTCCTGCACACAGGCGGCTTACCCGCAATTTTTGCTTATCCGGGGGAGATGGCTTGAGCAGTGTAGATTATACAGAATTAATGCAAATCCTGTCGCGGCCGAGACCGAGCGGTTCTGCCAGCGAAAGGAAGACAATCGGCGCCTTGCAAGCCTGGCTCACGGAGCGCGGCCTGTCCTTCCGAACGCAATCATTCACTTTATATCCATATTTCTTGATCTGTGTTGGCGTATGGATGCTCTGCGCACAGACTGTATTGGCGGTTTCGGTCTGGCTGCGATGGGGTTGGGTATCAAGCCTGGTCGCCGTGCTGGGGATTTTGGGCGGCCTGCTTGACACGGCTTTCGACATTCCACTGGTCACCTGGCCAGGAAAGACAACCGGGCAGAACATCCTGATCGAGTTTGAAGCTCCCAATCCCCGGCGTGAACTGGTTATTTCGGCGCACTACGACAGCAAGACTGAGCTTTTTGACCATCGCATCCGTTATTTCTTTGTGCGCAACCTACCTGTCGGTATCGCTCTGGCAATAATGCTTGGAATCCTTTCCCCACTGGAAAATTACCTGCCTGTTCCCTGGATCGCTCCAACCTATATTTTGGCCGTTGCATTGACCATCCCGCTTCTGTTCCTGGTCTGGGGACTGGGACTAAATCTTTGGGTGGGTCGGCTGCGGCATAACCCCAGTCAGGGGGCGGTGGATGACGGTGCGGCCTGCGCTATTCTGCTCGGTTTGGCGCAGGACATCACAGATGGGAATGTCCCACTGGAAAACACCAGGCTGACGTTAGCCCTGTTTGGAGGTGAGGAAGTTAACATGCAAGGCTCACGGGCTTACACTCTCGGACGCGAGTGGAAACTCCCTTCGGCCGGGCTCAACCTGGAAATCATGGCGCAGGATGGCGAGTATGTATTCTGGGAACAGGATGGCATGTCGCTAAAGTTATTTCCCACCGATGTGCGGCTGAATCTGGCCATATCCAAAGCGGTGGAAAAGGTCACTGGTAATCCTGCCCGCCCGGCAGGCCCGATAAACTCGGATGGCTATTCATTCATGCGTGCCAGAGTCCCGGTTGCCACGCTGGGCACATACGACTGCGAACTCAGGGAAGGTGGACTTCACCTACCAAGCGATAATCTTTCCCGGGTGAAGATGACTAAATTAGTGGAGGGGGTTGAAATCCTGAAACAATTTGTCTGTTCGTATTGCTCTGGCTTGTGACTGGAAGCGCGATCGATTCAGATTGAAACAATGAGGGTCAACTCCGGATTCCAAAGGGTAATGAGAGGAAAGTAGAGGGCAAGGAGAGTCTACTTACAGATTTTATGTTTTTATGGGGATTTCGTGCAGGCTGAAGGAGGATTTGGGGCGTTAGAAAGTTGCCGCAAGCCTGGATGGCTTCCAACAGCAGGAATTGATTCTCCGAAAACGGTCTGTATTATAGGGGATTGTGCTATTTTCAGGCCAAAATAATTCAAATTAAAATGTTGATATAGGGGAGGAGATATATTATAATAAAGATAAAATTTGTACGATTAAGTTCTTCAGAGCATGTCTCCCTTTTATATTCTTGAAAGGGAATTCTATTATCAGGAGGTAGTGGTATGTCAACCATGTTGATGACAAAAACTGAGGAAACAACCGAGCTAACCACCCGAATATTGTCTCAATTATTTACGGACCAGGCCTTGAGGCAGGTCCGTTTCCGTTTGTGGGACGGTACCTATTGGCCTAGCGAGGCTGCTCGTACTGTGACACTGGTTTTGAATCATCCCGGAGCGTTGCGGGCCATGTTTTTGAGCGGCACTGAGGTTGGGCTGGGTGAAGCCTATATCTATGATGACTTTGATATCGAAGGGGATATCGAGCAAGTATTCAGCATCTCCGATAGCCTGATCGCGACTGCCTCCGGCCTGACAACCAAGTTGAGGCTGGGGCGCGAACTGCTGCAACTGCCGGAAAGGAGGGAGAATGTACATCGTACTACCCGGCGCGGCCCGGCGAAACTTAGCGGCAAGCTGCATTCGATCGCACGTGACCGCCAGGCGGTTACCTACCACTACAATGTATCGAACGATTTCTACAGCCTGTGGCTGGACAAGCGCATGGTTTATTCGTGCGCTTATTTTCATTCGCCAGAGGAGAGTATAAACTTGGCACAAGAACAAAAATTGGAGCATATCTGCCGAAAGTTACGGCTACAACCCGGACAGCGCCTACTGGACATCGGCTGCGGTTGGGGCGGGCTGATCCTTTATGCCGCCCAGCATTACGGCGTAGATGCCACCGGGATCACTCTCAGCCAACCACAGGCGGACCTGGCGACCCGGCGTATCCAGGAGGCCGGCATGGCGGAGCATTGCCGCGTACGCGTTTGCGATTATCGGGAATTGGATAACCAGGATAGTTACGATGTGCTGGTCAGTGTGGGCATGTTCGAGCATGTCGGCGCAGACCTGCTGCCCGTGTACTTCGACCAGGCACAGCGTTTATTGCGTCCGGGTGGAGTATTCCTAAACCACGGTATCGCAGTCGGGCGGCAAACAGAGGCGGCCGCCTCGGAGGCAAGCTTCTCACAGGCCTATGTTTTTCCGGATGGCGAGCTTGTCCCAATCCATGTCACCCTGAAGGCGGCGGAGGGCAGTCATTTCGAGGTCCGGGATGTGGAAAGCTTACGCGAACATTATGCCCTGACTTTACGGCAGTGGGTCAAGCGCCTGGAAGCGCAGCATACCAAGGCATTGGAATTTGTAGACGAGCCCATCTACCGCACCTGGCGCCTTTACATGTCGGCTTCAGCCTACGGTTTTAGCAAGGGCGGGCTGACTGTCTACCAGACCTTGCTGGCAAAACCAAACTCACAAGGAGTAAGTGGCCTGCCACTGACGCGTGAAGATTGGTATCAGGCCTGCATATGGCCGTTCGATCGACATAATTCGAATACATGTCAACAATGATGTCCACGTTTGGGGGTTACAAGCGCATGATAAAATATTGAGGAAGTTTTTGGATAACTGTTTGAATTCCACTTACGGTTCATTTCGTCATCCAAAGGAGTTCCTCAATGAAACATACAGCAATTCTTGCCTTGGTCGGAATTCTGTTCCTTTCCGCCTGTGGGTCGGCATTACCGCAACCATCCGCCACGCCTGCTCCTACGCCCACGTATGCATGGAATCCCCAGGGCTGGAACCTGGTTTGGTCGGATGAGTTCGATGGCGCGACCATCAATCCCAAGAACTGGGTTTTCGATAAGGGCGGAAACGGTTGGGGCAATGTGGAAATGGAGTATTATACCGATCGCCCGGAAAACGCCCGGGTGGAAAATGGGAACTTGATCATCGAAGCACGCCAAGAAAATTACGAGGGCTTGCCATATACTTCCGCCCGGCTTAATACGCGTGGCCTGCAGGAATTCCAATACGGCCGGATTGAGGCACGCATGAAACTGCCATCCGGGCAGGGTATCTGGCCGGCTTTCTGGATGCTTGGCAGCAATGCCTCCTGGCCATTAGGCGGGGAAATGGATATCATGGAGTATGTCGGGAAGACTCCGGATACCGTTTATCAGACCGTGCATGGTCCGGGATATTCGGGTACCAAAGGGATCGGTTCGCATTTTGTCCTCGGGGCGGACACACTTAAGAACGATTTCCATATATTTGCAATTGAATGGGCTCCAAACGAGATCAGGTGGTTTGTGGATGCCCAGGAAGTATTTAAAATGACCCCCGCCCAGATCCCGGCCGGAACGCAATGGGTATATGATCACCCATTCTTTATAATCTTGAACCTGGCCGTTGGCGGCGGTTGGCCTGGCTTCCCGGATGATACAACTGTCTTCCCGCAACAGTTGTTAGTGGATTATGTACGGGTTTACCAGAAACCCGGAAATTAACAGTTGGGGTAATTTGTAAATCTAATAACAAAGGATCCCTTACTCACAGGCAAGGGATCCTTATATTTATTAACCCAAGGCTGCTTTCATACAACCCAGTACATGCAGCTCTTCCACCCAGGCTTGCCTGGTGGAATCTTCGGTCGTTTGTAAACCGGGCAGGGGATTATCCAATCCATAGCGTTCGTATTTTGAATTGCCAACGTTATGATAGGGCATCAGGTCGATCCCATCCAGATCCGGATAACGCTTCGAAAGTGCGGCGATACCGGCCAGATGTTCGGGTGTGGCATTGATACCCGGGACGAGCGGACAGCGCAACCGCAGGCTGGCACCCCGGCGAACCAGAAAATCCAGGTTGGTGAGGATCAGTTTGTTCGAGACTCCCGTCCATTGTTTGTGAGATTCCGGATCGGTGGCTTTGTAATCGAATAAGAACAGATCCACGAAAGGCAGTACCTGTTCGTAGAGGCGTTGACTGGTCCAACCACAGGTATCCAGGCAGGTATGGACGCCCTCGGCTCTGGCAGCTTTTAGTAATTCGAGGGTAAATTCAGGCTGGAGCATCGGTTCGCCGCCGGATATCGTCAGGCCTCCGCCGGATTGCTCATAAAACAGCCGGTCGCGCAAGACAACCGACATGACCTCACGTACGGTCATTTCCTTGCCAGCCAACTTGAGGGCTTCGTAGAGACAGGTCTCGACACAATCCCCGCATTGTTCGCATAAGGTACGATCGTAAAAATGGACTCCATCCACAATTCTGTGTGCGCCATGCTGGCAGGTTGATACACAATCCCCGCAAACGGCGCAGGATTCTGGCCGGAAGGAAATCTCCCTGTTCTTTGACTGCAACTCGGGGTTGTGGCACCAGGCGCAGTGTAATGGACAGCCCTTTAGAAAGACAGCCGTGCGGATGCCGGGTCCATCATGCAGCGAAGAACGTTGAATATCGAAAACCATACCGGTAAGTGTCATCGTTAATCTAAACCCTGTAATTATTAGTAAAGCGTCCGGGCGAGAAGGTCACGCTGGATCTCAGGAGTGAGTTCCACAAAGCGGGCGCTGAAGCCACCCACCCGCACGATCAGGTTGCGATATTTTTCCGGCTCACGAAGAGCGGCTTCCATCTCACCCCGGCCAACCACGGTGAGCATGGCCTGGGCGCCGCCGTTGGCGAAATAAGTATTGAGTAGTGCTTCCACCTTGACCCGTTGCTCGCGGAAGGTGGATTTACTGAACTTCATATTTTGAGTGTAACCGGCGTGCAGACTGACATCCGGTTTGACGATCGAATTTATGAAGGCAGTCACCCCTTGAGTGTCGTTGCCAGCGGTAGGAGTGTTGCCATTGGCCAGCGGCGCTTTGGAACGGCGCCCTTCAGCAGAAGCACCAGTCTGTGCTCCAAGGCCAACGTTCATGTGATTGTTAATATTGACGATCAAAAAATAATCCAAGCCGATGCGTTTTGCCTGGGCGTGCGTGTGTCTGGCGAGGTGGTCGCTGACGGCACACAGCATGGCATCCGCAGCCGTATCATCATTGCCGTATTTGGGTGCCAGGCGCATCAACCGGTACTCACGCTCAAAACCAGCAAAATCATGATCCAGGACGGTTACCATTTGCTGAAGAGTCGTGATTTTTTGATCATAAACGAGCGATTTTATGGCTGTCAGGCTATCGGCGGCATTGACCATCCCATACGTCTCGATCAGGCCGCCCTGATAGCGCACTCCGCCTCCGACCAAAGACTTGCCGCGCGCGATGCAGTCATCGTAAAGCATGGAGACGAACAAGAAAGCCGCGGATTCATCTTCAACCTGGTATTCAATACGATGCCGGTCTGCCAATGCCTCAACAGAGAACTCGACTTGCCGTTTGTAAGCTGAGAAAAGGACTTCGAAAGTGGGGAATAGATCATCGAGAGAGATTGTTTCGCCCGCCAAAGATCGGCTCGCTCGTACACGGTCCCCGCGAGGGGATGAAACATCAGCCGGGTCGAGGCCAATTTGTTCACCGGTCAGCACATCCATTCCGTGATGAAGGACGCTTTCCAGGGCTTTGAGCAAGTTGAGGCTGCAATTCGGAGAGCCAAAGCTGAGATGGTCCAGGCAGTACTCGCCGCAGCCGTAAGGCAGGTATTGTTCGGCGTATTGGAGCGGAACCCCAAAAGCATGCTGAACAGCCGGGATGTTGACATCATCGTTGAAAAGCATCGGGAAGGTGCGGCCTTCACCCAGCATGTCGAGCGCCCTGGTCATCAGGGCCGGATTCATCCCACGATAAAAGCGCAGGGTTAATTGAGGTTCGATCTCGATGACTGTGCGGGTGGCTTCCATGGCAAGCAGAGCAAAGCGGTCTGCACTGACTTCGTCCGGGCGGCCACGTCCACCGATAAAAACCCGTCCATTGAAAATCGTCCGGCGGTCAGCAATCAACTGCCAGAGGGACTGTATCAAGCGCAGGGCTTCGGGCTCACTCAAACGTCCGCCATCCACATCAGCAGCGTAGAAAGCTCCCAAATACACATCCATGCGGCCGTAATTGACCGTCCCCGAGATCATGGTATACAACCAGGTTAGCTGAGCTGCTTCACGCAAAGTCTCAGGTGGACGGATAACGATTGCTTCCAGTGCCGCGGCCATTTGCAGATAGTCACGTTCGATCCGTTCATCCTCGGCGGCGGCCCCCAGGCAACGCGCTTGTTCTGCATACCCATTAATCACATCGATCAGAAGGTCGAGCGACATTTCCATACCGGTATAGAGAGGCAGGTTTCCATTTTGTTTTCTTCCGGCCTGGATCTCTGCCCTTAGCCCGGGCAGGCCGATCCCTGGTCAATTTTTCGTAATCAAGCAGGGTACCGGAAAGGCGTCCCATCATTTCAGCGATATGATTGGAAGTGGCTTTCAAGGTTGCGGGCGGCAAACGCCGGATCAGCTTCCCGGAAATGCTGGCCTCGCTTTTCCAGAATTCGAGCATTTCCAAAACAGATTGGCGTTCGTCAGCCGGCAGGGCCTCGAGCCCTGGCAGGATGCGGGCATCGTAACAGTAATAAACCGGGCCTCCAGCGGCGTCTTCCAACCCGAAACCAACCGGCAGGTAGTGTGTTCGCCCGGCGAACAGATCCCCGGGACGGAGCGGGTCAAACAAGTGCTCGAACTGGGCGCGCAAGCAGTATGCTTCCCGGATGGCAGGATCATCATGGATGTGCTGCCGGTAGGTTTCGGTAAACGACCGCTCGACTTCGAATTTTTCTGTGGGGGTAAGAATATTCAAGGAGGAAAATAAAGCCATCATCTAAACTTTCGATTAATCCAATTCTATCACGGCCGCACCGACGAATTGGCCGTCCCGCAATTGCTCCAGAGCCTGGCCGGCTTGTTCAAGCGGGAATTTCGTAACATCCGTCCTGACCGGCACCTGCGGAGCGAGCGCCAGGAATTCCTGGCCATCCTGGCGGGTCAGATTGGCAACGGAGCGGATAACGCGTTCTTCCCAAAGCAGGGAATAAGGAAAGGAAGGGATATCGCTCATGTGGATGCCCCCACAAACGATTACCCCACCTTTGTGGGTGACTTTCAGGGCTGCGACCACCAACGGACCGACCGGCGCGAAAATCAGGGCTGCATCCAGCTTTTCAGGAGGTACCTGAGTGGAATCGCCGGCCCAATCTGCTCCCTGGCGGACAGCGAAATCCTGGGCGGCTGTATCTCCGGGACGCGTGAAAGCGAATACTTTTTTCCCGGCATGCTTTGCCACCTGTGCAATAATGTGCGCGGCTGCACCGAAACCGTAAATCCCGAGCGTATCAACATTCTCCCCGGCCATTCTGTAGGTACGATAGCCGATCAACCCGGCGCATAACAGGGGAGCAACTTCCACGTCGGAATATGCCGCAGGCAAGGGGAAGCAAAAGCGTTCATCTGCCAATGTGTATTCAGCGAAACCTCCATCAATTTGGTATCCGGTGAATGTTGGAGTTTCGCACAGGTTTTCCTGCCCGCGTAAACAATAGCGACAGGTTCCATCGGTAGCGCCCAGCCAGGGGACACCCACCCGCTCCCCAATCCTGAAACGCTGCGCACCCGGCCCAAAGTGCACGACCGTCCCGACGATTTGGTGACCTAATATCAAGGGCAGTTTTGGTTCGGTCAGTTCACCGTTCTGAATGTGAAGGTCGGTATGGCAAACTCCGCAGGCGTGCACCTTGAGCAGCACCTGCCCTGGCCCGGGCGTTGGCACTGGGAGTTCAGCCAGATGAAGTGAAGTATGAGGGGCGTCGAGCAGCATCGCACGCATGGTTTGCATTTTGCCTCCTTAAGGTGCCGGCAGGGTCGGAGGGAGGTTCAGACCGCTGCGCCAGGCGACCAGGGATGGGAATGGATCCACCTTCGTAAAGGGAGGGTTTGGACTTGAGATCTCGAAATGAATATGGGGATTGGTATAGCGGGCATCCCCGGTATTCCCGACCAATCCCAGCAATTGTCCAGCCGCCACCCAGACGCCGGGCTGGATGCCCCTGGCAATGGCGGAAAGATGGGCGCCATAGTAGCGCAATCCATCATCACCAATAAAGCGCACCGATAGGCCGCCCGCCGTGGAACTATCATTGGAAGATGGATTCCATTGGTCGACGGTGGAAACCTCGTCCACTGTGCCGCTGGTTACCGCAACATATTTTGTCCCGCGCGGAGCAAAGATATCAGTCGCCGGGAAAGCGTGACCGCCTTCGGAGAAACCGGCCTGGGACGGCGGCTGTACGGGGAAGACATAAGAGAACAAGTTGGGTGTGGGGGTTGGGGTATCAGTTTCAACAGGCAGAGGTGGTGTGATATTATGACCATCCCGCCAGGCCTGGAGGAACGGGAAGGGATCCACCTGGCCTCGCCGGGCCTTCCAGTCTTCGGAAAAGGTGGGACGTGAAATCCCGAAATGCAGGTGAGACAGGGTGTTCCGGGCATCCCCGCTGTTCCCAACCAGGCCGAGCACCTGCCCGGCGGTTACACGTACGCCCAGCTCTATTCCGTTGCTAACAGCCGACAGGTGCGAACCGTAATAGCGCAACCCGTCATCCCCAATGATGGCAACTGAGAGTCCGCCTCGCAAAGCCGGGTCATCGGTACTCGGATCCCAGAGGTCCTCGTTAGAGACGAAATCAACCACGCCGTTGGTCACAGCAACAAACTGCGTGCCCACCACAGCGAAGATATCGGTTGCCGGATAGCCATGGCTGGAAGTACCTTCGGCAAAGCCGGCGGCTGACGGCGGCTGGATTGGAAAGATGTGGATCATAGCGACCGGAGGCAATGTCGCCGTCTCCGTCGCAGATTCCGTCGGATTTTCGGTAGGAACGCTGGTGGATATTTCAGTAGGTAGCCCGGTAAGCGATGGCGCAACAGTAAGGGAGGCAGACATGGCAGTGGGCGAAAACGATGGAAATTGTTGCGAAGGGGTGGCTACGATATTGACTGGCGCCGCAATCGACAACGGTCCGGAACAGGCGGCTAAAAGGAATCCGAGAAAAAGAAAAAAGCTTCGTCGCATCTTCGCGTTACCTTCTCTTGAGCAGGTCTTCAAGGTCGGGGATTTCCTGGGCAGCCTTGCGCAGTATGTCGAAAGCCGCCTCCGTCAAGAGATCCAGCCGGGCGGCGGCGATCTCCTGTCCGGAATCGGCCTCTTCAAGCACTTTGACGATATTACCGCGCAACCCACTGGCGCGCCTGGCCCAGTGGGAGTCCACTGAGAGGCGTTCCAGGCGGGAAGTAAGCAGACGAAGGAGGCGGAGGTTCGAGGATTCAGACATACTGGAGGCAGTGTTCAACTTCCCTCAATTATACGCCGATGGATTGAATTAATTTGTCCTGCCGGTTAGAGTGTGGGAAGCTCTCAAATGATATAATTTCCCTTCTGTCAGGCAGTTTACTAATAGATCTGGATCACGCGGGTGTTGGATGTATCTTATTTCTAATCCTGATTCGACAAAGCAGATGTGATTTCTCCGGAGACAATTATTGATCCAAGTTGAAGCCAGGCTTCTTTCAGTGGAATACCAGATGAGACGCACAGGGGAGCGTGTGCTGGCAATCCAGGATATGAGTTTCACTGCGCAAGCCGGCAAATTCGTTTGTATTGTTGGTACAAGCGGATGTGGAAAAACCACCTTACTAAATGTGGTGGCTGGATTGCAGCGACCATCCTCGGGGCAGGTATTACTGGGAGGAAATCCGGTGGTCGGGCCGGGAAAAGAGCGTGCGATGGTCTTCCAAACGGCAGCCCTATTGCCATGGCGGAATGTAATGCGTAATGTAACCTATGGGCTGGAAATTCAGGGGTATTCACCCAAGCAAGCTCGACAATTGGCTGGTGAGATGATCGACCTGGTGGGATTAAGTGGATTCGATGAAAGTTATCCGCGCGAACTCTCCGGCGGAATGCAGCAACGCGTTAATCTGGCCCGGGCGCTGGTGACCAAACCAGACCTGTTGCTGATGGATGAGCCATTTGCCAGCCTGGATGCCCAGACACGTGAATTCATGCAGACCGAGATCGAACGCATCTGGCGTCAAACCGGTCAGACAACACTGTTTGTAACCCATACGATTGATGAAGCTGTTTTCCTGGCAGATGAAATCATCGTAATGACCAACCGGCCAGGCAAGGTAAAAGCTATAATCTCCGTGAATTTAGCGCGCCCCCGCCCGCATAGTCTTAAGAATAGCGCCGAATTTCATGCCATCGAGGCGGATGTACGTGACCTGATCCAGGTTGAATTCGATGAACTTCTGCGTCAATCCCCGCGATCAAGGATCTAATCGGATGAAAAAAAGGCAGCTCTACAGCTTTTTAAAGACACTTTCCATACCAAAAGCTGCTGCTATCGTTAACTACTCTGGTTGCCTTCCTGATCCTGTGGGAACTGCTAGCGGCAGCCAAGTGGGTTGATCCTTTTTTTACAAGTTCTCCATCCAGGATTTGGGGTGCGGCGAATTGGCTGTTTGCCCATGGCTTGTGGAATGATATCTGGGTCAGTTTGAGCGAGTTTGGTCTGGGGATGTTGATTGCATGCATCCTGGGTATACTGGTTGGAATGCTTTTGGGGTGGTATCGAACCCTGGATG
This sequence comes from uncultured Chloroflexia bacterium, assembly GCA_963776475.1. Classification (GTDB taxonomy): domain Bacteria; phylum Chloroflexota; class Anaerolineae; order Anaerolineales; family Villigracilaceae; genus UBA877. The sequence goes on along the minus strand of CAVZMZ010000005.1, from coordinate 80,191 downwards.
CAATGTTCGAACCCTTCGTGACCATGTTCAATGCCATGCCGCGCGTAGCTTTGCTGCCTTTGATCATTATCTGGTTGGGGATCGGGATTGAATCAAAGGTTGCAGCCGTATTCCTGGGCGCATTCTTTCCGATAGTGATTACGGTGATGAGAGGGGTCAGGACAGTCGATGAAAACCTTTTAAAGTGCTCCCGCTCTTTCTGTGCGTCTGATTGGCAGGTATTTAAAACCCTGGTGCTGCCCACCTGCGTCCCTTATCTTGTTGCCGGAATGCATATCGCAGTCGGGCGCGGGCTGGTAGGGGTGGTGATCGGAGAATTGTTGGCATCCCAGGCTGGCATAGGGCATATGATCAACAAAGCGAGCACATCCTTCCAGACAGATAAGGTGTTTGTCGGGATCATCCTTCTTACAGTTTTTGGATATTTCCTGACAGAAGTATTGAAGCAATTGGAAAAAATCTTTGAACCATGGAGAGCAGAAAAATGAGAAAGGCCTTTCTCTTATTATTTTCCATTGTTTTCATGACTGCCTGTACTCCCAAGGCTAGAGAGATCCAGTTATATTGACACCGGTCAATGTTTGTTATAGCGCATTGTCGGGAACACAAGCCGTAGCGTGGTACGCCTATGAAAAAGGTTTATTCACGAAATATGGCTTGCAGGTCAACCTGCAGGCCATGACCGGAGGGACGACAGGTATCACTTCCCTGCTTAGCGGCGATATGGATATCTGTGAACTAGCTGGCACCCCGGTGATAAATGCAGCAGCTGCACACCAGGATGTAGTTTTGGTTGCCGGATTGATCAACACAATTTCTGGGTCCTTGATGGCACAACCTGGGATCACCAATGTGGCCAGTCTGCGAGGAAAAATTGTTGGCATCGACCAGGGCGTAAGCGCGGAAACGGCGACCATAATGGCGTTACAAGCCATGAATCTTAACCCCGATCGGGACGTAGATGCTTTTAAATATCGGTGGCCAGCCGGAGCGGATGGCAGCCATGGAAGCGCGTAAGGTGGATGCAACTTTTATCACCCCGCCTCTAACTATAGAAATGCGGGAAAAGGGCTATGTGGAGTTATTCAATGTGACTGCAGCCAAGATACCTTATCAGGGTACAGGCATTGCGACTTCACGAAAATACTTGAAAGCCCACCGTACGGTGGTGACCAATTTCATGAAAGCCATTCTGGAAGCGATTTTGCGCATCAAGGCTGATTCGGAAGGAAGCAAGGCGGTATTGGCCAAATACATGTCTCTCGATCCGGTTACCGACGCGGATGCACTGCAAGAGACCTATACCGCCATTCTCCAGGGTACCCTTGAAAATATTCCATATCCCAGCATGCAGGGTATCCAGGCTGTCATTGACGTTGCTGTGAAAGGGGGAAATTCGGATGCGGCTTTAATCAAACCTCAGGATATTGTTGATACCAGCATCCTGGATGAATTGAAACAATCGGGGTTTCATCCAGCCTGAAATAATATCGATATGGTGAACAATTTTAGAGCCATGAATTCCCACCAAGAATGGGATGCAGGGCCGAGTATTCCCGCCAGTTTCGAGCAGATCGCAGAGCGCCATGCTGACCTGGTGGCGATTCGTTCGCCATGCTGAGCGAGTTGACTTATCAGAAATTGGAAGAGAACAGCCGGCATCTGGCAAGCTATCTCTGTCAAAAATTAGGAATGGAGCCACGCCCGGTTGCCCTGCTGATAGAGGAAGAAATTCAAGTAATCACCAGTCTATTGGGAGTGATACGGGCAGGTCATTTTTACTGCGCACTCTCTCATAGGATCCGTCTGCCCGGCTGGAGGGGATTTTAAAGGATCTCAATGCGCAGACGTGTTGGTTACAGACGAAGCATCCCTTCCCCTGGCGCAGAAGGTTAAACCAGCGGGCTGCGAAATCCTTATGCTATCAGATCTCCCGGAAGTAGACGAACAGCCATTGCCCACTGCCTTCGATATGAAGTCTTTGTTGGGCATTTTTTACACATCCGGTTCAACTGGTGAGCCTAAAGGTGTATTACGGACTCATTGGTCTGTACTTCATCGGCTGTGGGTGGAAGTTCGTGATAATGCCATCGGACCCGGAGACAGGTTACTTTCCTTGCGGCAGTTCAACGTATCCGCATCTCTTGGCATGTATCTTCGATGCCTTGCTGACTGGAGCAACGTTGGTACTTTATGATAGCAGTGGAACCTGGGGATAGGAGCGCTGGCAGGTCTACTAAAAAAAGAACAAATCACAATGTTTTTTCCTGCAATCGAGTTGCTGCGCCACTTCCTGGATTCAATGGATAAGGAGGCCATTTTTGGCTCCATCCGCAGTGTTTTCGTGGGCGGAGATGTCTTATACCGCCGGGATGTTGAACGGCTGCGTTCTCATCTCTCAGAACAGGCTTTGGTGGTGCACGGCCTCAGCTCGAGCGAGACGGGCTTGATATCCCGGTCCGTCCTGCACAACAACAGTCCAATTGCAGCTGATATTGTGCCAGTGGGATTCCCTGTACCCGGGAAAGAAGTTCTTATCCTCGATCAGGATGGAAAGCAGTTGTGCGATGGGACGCCGGGCGAAATTGCAGTTCGATCCGAAATCATTTTCCCTGGTTACTGGCATCAGCCTGATCTAAGCGCAACCAAGTTCTGCCCCGATCCAAATGATCCAGGCCACAAGGTTTATTGTACAGGAGACTTGGGCTATTTTCTGCCGGATGGGCAACTTGTGTTTCTTGGCCGGAAGGATTTCAGGGTAAAAATCCGCGGCTACAGCGTCGATTGTGCGAGTGTTGAGAGTGCATTGATAGCAAACCCCGCAGTTAATCGGGCTGTAGTTGTACCCCAAGTAGATCCGGCCGGCCATAAACGCCTGGTTGCATATGTAAGACTCTCTGCAAAGTCCGAAGCCAATTCTGCCAGCCTGCGCGCTTTCCTGTTGGAACGCATCCCAGCTTTTATGGTGCCATCGGTCTTTGAATTCCTGACTGAATTGCCGCTGACTCCGAGCATGAAAGTGGATCGGAAGGCGCTTGAATCCCCGGATTGGTCGAAAGTCAATACGAACTTGCAATTTGTAGCTCCCAGGGATGAGGTGGAACGAAAACTTGCTCTAATATGGCAGCAGATACTCGGCCTGGAACAAGTGGGAATCGATGAGGCTTTTTTTGACATTGGCGGCGATTCCATATTAGCTTTGTCCCTTTTTTCTGAAATCGACAAAGCTTTTGGGGTCCGGCTGCCCCTTGCAACATTATTCGATCATGAAAGCATAAGCAGGCTGGCTCCGTTGATCCGGGACCCGGACAGCATAAACCTTGCGGTGCTGGTACCTCTCAGCACAAGAGGCAATGGATTGCCAGTCTTTCTAATTCCATTCGGTAACGGGGATGTGCTGGGGCTGCTTCCTCTGGCTCATTTATTGGAAGGGTTACAACCAGTGTACGGCTTGCAGGCAGCCGGAGTGGCCGGAAAGAATCTCTACAAACAAAAAGTAGAACAGATTGCAAAAGAGTTTGTCAGAGCCATACGGACCATTCAACCATTTGGACCTTATCGCTTGATCGGCGGATCCTTTGGAGGCATAGTTGCTTATGAGATGGCGCTTTCCCTGATGGAGGCTGGCGAGAGCGTTGAATTGCTTGGCCTGATCGATACAAGCCCGCCGGGACCGCGTCCCAGCCCCAACCTGCGTGCCCGGCTCCGCATTCAATCTCAGAATTTACGTTCGTTGCAACCCAACCAATATCCCAAATATGGCCTTAATTGGTTGAAGACTCATTTAATTCAACTGACACGCAGGAGTTTCTTCCGAAAATTGCTTCCTTTCGAGGTTCTAAACTCGATACAGGGAGATGCAGATATCCTACACCCGGGCCGGGTAGCTCATTCTTACTATGCTCCGCGGTGTTATACCGGTGATGTGGTCATCTTTAAAGTAAAAGACAGGCCCTGGTATGTGGACTGGGATGTTATGGCAGGCTGGACGAATTACATTAAAGGCGGGATAACCGTGGCGGAGGTGGATGGTACCCATGGCAAAGTTTATAGCGATCCGTATGTGGCCGGATTAGCCAATGCAATTAAGGCATATTTATAAGCCGGGGTTTGTCAACACTCCGGCGGAAGTTTTATCCTTTCTTCAGGACCTGATTCGTGGTTTGAATAAGTTTGTCACGCATCGCATAGCCATTTATCCCTGCCACTTCCATGCCCAGCAGGACGCCTCCCACCACCGGAGGAACAGCCAGACGATGGAATAACGCTTTCGGTGCGGTTTCCAGGACGGTATTTCGAAGGGCTTCATCCAGGCTGGAGGAGCCACCGTGCAGGCTGCCAATCAAGACCACTTCAAATTGTTCTTTTTGGATTTCAAGCTGGTTAATTACCCCAACTGCCATTTCTCCCAACTCACTGCCTGCCCAGCGCATGACCGCCTGGGCTTGCGGGTCGCCGTTCCGGGCGGTCTCAAAGACTTTCAAGACCAAAGGCGGTTCGAATGAATAGCGCCGAAGATATACACCTTCAACCAGATCATCCAGGTCTTTGGCTCCAGTGAAATCCAGAAAGACCTGGGCAAGGGCAGTGGACGGACCGCGTTTAAGCCACTCAAAAGTAACGGCCCGCATGGCGCGGGCGACAATGTCAAAGCCCCCGGCATATTCCCCGGACCAGCGGCTGCCTCCACCGACGGCACGCCCCTGGCGCTTGTGATCCCTGCTCCAGCCGCGGGCGTTGCAGCCTGTTCCGGATACAACCGATACTCCCCAGCCTTCGGTTGTTCCGGCCAGGATCCCCAGTGTAGCATCGTTGACGATTTCGAGCGGGCAGATCAGACCGAGCGGGCGAATGGCTTCCAGATGATCCTGGCGCTCGGACGGCCAATCATATCCGCCGATACCCATGCCGGCCCCGGCGATCTGATTCACCTGCAGACCTGCCTGTTCCAGCGTACAACCGTTGACTTCGAGCAGTACTTGCGTCAGCCCAGCGTAACCGACCCCTTCCCAGTTGCCGGGTCCTCCGCTGGCGAAGCCTACAGCCTGGCCGGTTTCGTCCGCGATCAGTGCGTGAGTTTTGGTTCCGCCAACATCCACGCCGAGGAAATAGCGCATTTTCTATGTTCCTTCTCTAATGAATAAGCTTCTTCAGGTCGCGGTAACCGATGACCTGGATGCCTTTGTTCTTGATAAATTTCTTGAGGCGCGGATCCATGAAGGTCTGGTAATTTGCAACACGGCTGAGCCAATCCGGGGCGATGGCGCGCAATTCGGGTGTGTCAACCGATGGGTGGAAAAGGAAGTGGGTTACGCCGGAAGGTAATTCGTCCAGCATCTTTTCGGCAATTTCAAGCTGGCCTTCCGGCTGATCGAGCGGCAGCATGGCCAACCCATCCACGAGCGGAAGTCCTTGCTCTTCCAGATGCTTGATTATGATTTCAAACCTGGAGGCTGTTTCCGTGTCCATCCCCATGTGAGCAAACATGGGTACATCGCCGCGCGGCAGCATAACCGGGACGTGCACCGCCTGGGCGGCCTGGATATAAGCCTGGATAAATTTGGGGTGTATGACGGTGCCCATATGGGTATCTACGTGGGAAACTTCCACGCCCCAGTCGAGGGCTTTGTGGACTTGCAGTTGGATCTCAGCCGCAACTGCATCCGGAGTCGCATTGGCCTGGGTTTCCTCCGAGGTCTGCCAGAGAAAGCCATCCTTATCCATCAATCCGCTGGCAGGGTCACGGGTCGAAAGGGCCGACCAGCGGTAGCCATCCCATTCGGCGGTGAGAGTGGCATGTACACCCATGTCGACATCCGGGTGTGTGCGGCAGTATTCAGCTGCCGGTTTGGCCCAGGGGCAGGGCAGCATAATCGCTCCGGAGGAAACGGCTTCATTCTCCCACAAGTCGATGAAGGCCGAAAGGGAAGCCTGGCACATGCCAATATCGTCGGTGTGCAGGATAACCAGCTTGTCAGTATTGGAAAAGCCCAACTTTTTGAGGACAGGATTCGGTTGCATAGCTGCTCCTATTTAGCGAATTGCGGAAGAAAAGCCTGGTTGGTCTCAAGCAGATCATCCAATACTGCCTGCACCTGATCTGCCTTGGGGCCGAGTGGATGAGTGAGCAGAGCCTGGTAGGCAGCCTGCCGATCCCCATGCACAGCGGCCTCAACGGTCAATAGTTCATAGGCTTTTACATGGGCCAACAGCCCAAAACAAGCCGGCGGGAGGGGTTCGGCCGGAAGAGGATGAATGCCTTTCCGATCGACCCTGGCAGGCATTTCCAACACCCAATCGGCCGGCCAGCCGGGCACGGCACCATTGTGGCGCACGTTAACAACGTGGGTCTCGCCCATGTCGTTGTAATGTGCGTTGAGCAATTGGGTTGCCACGGTGGAATAATAAGCGCCGCCGCGCAGCATCAGGTCGGCAGGCGGTTCTTTAAGGTCAGGATCTGAATACTGCTTCAGCAAGCTTTTCTCGATCTCGATGACTTGCTCGCCGCGCGATGGCGGCCATTTGGATTGTTCATCCATTTTATGGTTGGTATGGTAAAAGTACTGCAGATAATAATTCGGGATCATGCCCAATGATTCAACCGTGCGCGGATCCCATTCGGGTTCAGTTTCCGCTTTTAGTTCAGCGATATAAGCAGTCAATACCTGCGGCCAGACATCCTCTCCATCCACAGTGAAACCGCGGTGCCAGGACAGGTGGTTCAGACCGAGTGTATTCAAGTCAGCGTGTTCGAGCGGGATGTGCTTGCCTGAAGAAGCTTCCAATTCTTTGACAATTCGCATCTTCATTCCGATGGGAGCGTTACAGACACCCACGGAAGGAACCTGCGGGGCGTAGCGCTGGAGCGCTTCGGTAACCAGGCCGGAGGGATTGGTGAAGTTGACCAGCATGGCACCCGGCGCGAGTTCCTGCATGTCTTTTGCCAGGTTGAGCAGAACCGGGATGGTGCGCAAGGCCTTGGCCATGCCTCCGATCCCGGTAGTCTCCTGACCGATCAAGCCGTGCCGCAGGCCAAGGTATTCATCCGCCACGCGCGCTGGCATGTGCCCGACGCGGATCTGGGTTGTAACATATGCAGCCCCTTTGACTGCCTGGCGCTGGTCGCTGGTCAGAACGACTTTGAATGGATTCCCTTTGGCCGCCAACATGCGTTGTGCGAACCCGCCGACGATATCCAGTCGTTCAGCATCGATATCCATTAACCAGAGTTCGGTCAACGGTAAACTCTTGATCCTGTCCAGGAATCCATTTACCAATTCTGGAGTATAAGTCGAGCCGCCACCAATAACTGCGATTTTCATAATTCCTCTCCTTTTCTTTTACACAAGATAGTGATCATTTCCAGAATTGCGGCAAATATTCTTTATAGCTGGATAGATAATCATCCAGAACCTGATTGGCCTGTTCAAAATCATTGATTACCGGATCGAGCAGCAGACATTGCAAGGCTTTTTGGCGGTTACCTTCTACAGCCGAATCCACACATAATTGAGCAACAGTCGTCTCGCGACGAAGAAGTTCCGCCACCGGTTCAGGAAATGCGCCAACGTGGACCGGGTGGATACCGGCGCCATCCACGACCACAGGGGTCTCGACCGTTGCGCCATATGGCAAATTGGCAATTTGCCCAACATTCGGCAGGTTGGCTGCCAGGTGATAATGAGTGCCGGCGGCGGCGACATTTTCGATCATTTCCAAAGCGCCTTCGGAATCGGTATTTTCTAGCCCTGCGATAGTGATACTACCATCCGCGATGCTTGCGAGACGCTCATGCTGGAAGTCGCGCACGGCAGCCATCAGATCCCAATCGTAAAGCGGGATGGCGTATTTCTCCCAGGGCTTCGTAATGGGATCGGAAGCCCAGGGCAAATATTCACATAAATGTGTGTCGCCCGGTACGGGGAAGAGTCCAAAGGCATCGAAGACACGCCGTGTCAGGGGTTCAAAGGCAGGATCCAGCTCATTCCAGCGCTGACGGAAAAGTGGATAAAGATCTTCACCGGTCTGCCGGTCGCGGATGGAGAGGATCCAGGAGAAGTGGTTCAACCCGGCAGCCTGAATGTCCACGCGCGGCACGATCTGTTCTTTTACACGGTTGTGGAGTACCGCCTGTTGTACGTCTGCCTGCATACCGGTAATACCATCCGGTACCTCGATGCCCAGATCCTTGCCCAGGGCAATCCCGACCATTGTGTAGCCGATGTAGATCTGATGGCACAACCCGACAACCTTGATCCGGCTGTGACGGTTGAGCGCATCACAAATGCGGATCATAGGGTTGGTGAAGTTGATGAACCAGGCCTGCGGGCAGGCTTTTTCCATATCCCGGGCAATCTCCATGACCGGGACCAGGTTGCGAGCTGCGTGAGCGAACCCGCCCGGCCCACCATTCTCAGCATAAGGTTGGCGAATGCCGTATTTCAGTGGGATCTCGAAGTCTTTTTTCCACAAGCCTTCGCGTGCCCCGACCTCGATGGCAGAAACAACGAATGAGGCTCCGTCAAGGGCTTCCTGGTGATGGTGGTGAGCGCTGATAAGAAACCCAGCATTCCACTCGCGGTTGAGACGTTCTGCCAGGCGCCGGACGATATCAAGCGTTTCAGGGTTGTGGTCCACCAATGCCAGTGTGGAGCCGTGAAGTTTCTTGGAGCGCATCAAGGCGGAGAGGGTATTCTCGCCGAAAGAGGCACTACCTGCACCGATCACGACAATTTTGGTTGGAAGACTCATAAGGTTCTCCTCTTATTTTTCCAAAGCAGCTACAGTAATCTTATACCAATTCTCGCCCAGGGTTTTCTCTCCAGAACTCAAGGTGACAGTCAACCTGAATTGACCGGGGTTCAGGGAGGGTAAAGTAACTTTCACTTCCCTGGAGACCCCATCCGCAGGGATATCCACCGGGAAGGAGGCCGTAGCAATCAAACTTTTTTCGGCCGACAACTGCCAGGTACAATCCGTAGCGGGGAAAGCTTCGGCCAGGTCATTTACGACACAGATCGTGGCCGGACTGGCTTTTCCGGCTTCAATCTTTTCCTGCAGGTGGAAACTGGGCAATACCGGCTGCATGGCGCGACGCAAGGCATCGAAAGCCAGTTTTGGCAACCGCCAGTAGTCCAACACCGACCAGGTTACGGCCGGCCAGGGATCGGTAAAATCGAACTGCAGCAGCCCGGTCACCCTGGAATATTTGGCGCGCCGGTAACATTCCGTACCGTACTGGACGAGATGAGCCTGGTAGGTCTGACTGTTGAGAACGAATTCATCCAACGACGCGCCGGTCTCTATTCCATTCTCGAAGGTTTCCATCAACTGGATATTATGGAATTGCCAGGTCTGCCAGACCTGGCAGGCATGCTGCAATTCGGGCGGCGTTTCTTCCTTGGATGGCAGGTTTTGATAAATCGAGCGTTCGGTGGTCTGGCCTTTTTTCATGGCCCAACCCATGAATAATTCCTTATAGCGCTTTAACGACGGATGCTTTTCCATGAATTTAAAGAGTGCAGTACCGAATTTCATGAACAACCTGGTCGAAGAGCTGATCTTGCGCGTGGATTTAAGCCAGGTTTTGAGCTGCAGCAATTCGGCAAAACCCGCATCCGGCCCAAACTGGGGCAGCATGCGCAGAAAGCTGGCCTTGTCCGGCAACCCCTGTGCGCCATACTCCGAAATGAAGGGTGCGCCGGGCAAACCCTGGTAATCACGCCAGTGACCCTGGTACCAGCCCGGATAAACGTGTCCATCGCCAGTGCCGGAACTGCGGTGCACATAGCGGCCCGGGTCGAATTCTTCCGCAATCGTTTGAAGATGCATGTCCAATGCACGGTTCTGGCTGGGATCAAACGTTCCGCCAACTGCTCCGGACATCCAGGGGGCGTCCCAGGGACTTTCATTGTGACAGCACCAGGCGGCAATGGATGGGTGATTGGAAAGCAGATCAAGCATGGCGCGCATTTGCCGCTCAGCTTCGGCCTGGAATTGCGGTTCATCCGAGTAGCCCCACTGTAGCGGGAAATCCTGCCAGACGAGTATCCCGGCCCGGTCGCAAGCGGTGTGGAATTCGGGCGGCAGAACGTGGGCATGCACGCGTAACATGTTCAAATTGGCCTGCCTGGCAAGTTCCACATCCTTGCGGAAGAAATCTCCGCCCGCGCCGCCTCCAAATGGGTGGGTCTTGGAGGAGGCTGCTTCTGTGAACAGGGTTTCAGAAAGCCATTGGGACCCGATGTAATTTGAGCCGCGGATAAAATAGGGCTGCCCATTAACCAGCCAACGAAAACCTTCTTCGACTTTGATGGTGCGGAAACCAAATAAAGAGGATTTGGTGGCGGTCTTTTCTTCTGTCGTCAGATTGGCAGTGATTTGGTACAAGGACGGGAGACCGCGGTCCCAGGGTTGCCAAAGCTGAACATCCGGGCAGGGTAGATCGACCGCTTGAACACTTTCCCCTGCGGGTATTTCTAATGGAAAACTGGCCGATCGAAGCTCGCCCTCGAAATTCTCCGGAGCACAATCAATCTTAAGCCCGGCTGCCTGTTTACCGGAACGGTTATTCACTTTTATCTGGATGTGGAGAATGGGCGGCCTGGACTCCAGGTCTGCGTGAAATAATATCTGCTCGATTGTGACAGCGGCATGGCTCTCCAAATAAATGTTGTTCCAGATGCCGCCGGTATTATAGGATTGACCTTCCGGGTTCCATCCGCCACCGGGCCGGCAATCATGGTGGTTGAGGATCCCTTTGATAAGCCGCTTGCGGATATGCCAGCCATCCAGTCCGGGCTGCTCATAGGGGCTATCCACACGCACCGCAAGATTGTTTTTACCGGATTTGAGCAGGCCGCTGACGTCAAAACTGAAAGGTTCGAAGTACCCGGCATGCTGCCCGAGCAGGTTACCGTTTAGATACACTTCGGCAAAATAATCCACCCCGTCGAAATGCAGGCGGGTGAATTCGGCATCCGGTTTGTAATTGAATTCTCGGCGAAACCAGACAACCCCGTGATGGTCCAGGCCGCCCAGGAACCAGTTCTGCGGGATGTGCATGATCTGCCAGGCGGAATCATCAAAGTCTGATCTGGCGAAATCAGGCTGATCCTCGCTGGAAAAATGCCAATTGCCGGATAGCGAAAACTTCATCTGAAAATTCCTTACTATGACTTAGCATTGAGCGGTATTGGAAGCGGCTATAGTATACCAACAGGCAGCGCTTTCTCAAGGATCTGCTACTCGTTCACCAATTCAAGAATCTGCTGACTGCCTCCAGATTATTTCCTGGCCTGTCGTTGCGTGTTGCGTGTCTCCAGCAAGCGCCGGATGCGAGCGTGGCGCTCACGTGTTAATGGATAGAACCAGGTGGTGATGACAGCGGAGAATAACAGAACTGCGCCCAACGGTCCGATCAAAAAGCGGATGGCTGTCAATGTGATGGGGGATTGCACAAAGCTGGTCACCCCAGCCGGTGGTGACTGGTAACCGAACCAACCCAGTACCTGCAAAGCCAGGAAGATCGCCAGGGCTCCAGTCAATTTGCGGATGAAGTTCTTCATGCCGTAGTAAATGCCCTCCTGGCGGCGCCCGGTGCGTAATTCATCCCATTCGATCACGTCCGGGAACATGGCATCCGGCAGGATATGCGCGGCTGAGACGCTTAACCCGGCCAGGAATGCCATCCAAAGAACGAGCGTGACCTGGCCAGGCCGTACCAGGAAGATCCCGATCTGAACGGCAGCCCAGAAGACCATCCCGATTATATAAGCGATGTGTTTACCAAGCCGGTGGGAAAGCCATAGCCAGAAGGGCAGGACGGCGGTGGCAGTAACCAGCAGTAGTGCGAAGACGGCTGATTCGAGCGGCAAGGAAATGCCCAGCAGCCTAACTGAGGCCAGCATGTTCCCTTGTGCGATCCAATACAGCAGGTAAAAGGGCAACAACAGCGCCACCAGATCAAAAGTGATCCAGTTCAGCATGTAGATTATCGTGGCAAAGCGGAAAGGAATGTTGGCCCAGGCTGTCTGAATGGTGCGCCAGGAGGAGGTAGTTTCCTGGGGCCGGTCGACAGCCCCGTAACGCTCGCGAACAAAGGTGAAAATCAACAAGAACGGAATGGCTGCCAGCCCTCCGAAAATACCGGCTACGATCAGGTAGCCCTGCTGTTGGGTGAGACCGGCAGACAGAGCGGAGTCGATAATGGCAGGCGCGGCCACGGCAGTCACGAGTGAGGCCAGCAGGTTGAAGAAGATGCGGAAACTGGTCAGGGTTGTGCGCTCGTCATAATCGGGGGATAGCTCAGGCAATAGCGAAGCGAAGGGTACGCCACACAGAGTCTCGAACGTATCGCTGATCATAAACGCCAGTGTAACGGTAACTGCCAGGGCAATCTGGCTGTGCCAGGGTGGCGCCCACCACAACAGACAGGAAACTGGCTCCGAAAGGGATGGCAAAAATCAACAGGAAAGGCCGCCGGCGACCCCAACGGCTGCGCATCCGGTCGGTGAGAATGCCAACCAGCGGGTCGTTGACTGCGTCCCAAATAATGCCCACCAGCGCGGCAATGGAGGCCAGCCGGGGATCCAATCCGACCACATCTGTCAGGAAGATGGCATAAAAAATCTGGCGAAGCGTGCCGTAACTGGCCTCGCTCCAGTCCCCGCTCCCGTAAACCAGTTTGACCCAGAAGGATAAGAACTTGGTTTTGGTTTGAGCGATGATGGCAAAGGCTCCAAGGATGGCTGAAAGCTAATAATGAATTTCCCGATTCTAGCATCATCCTGCCAAGCTTGCATTACAATTGTTCGCATGCCATCACTTTCCGACAAGTTGAAGTCTTTGGGTGTCAAAGTCGGTACGGAGAACCTTGCAAAGGTCGAACCTGCCCGCCCGTATGAGATTGACAAAGTCGTGGATGGAATATACCGGCCAGCCTCTACCGGAGAGACGTTCGTAGCCCGGCAGACTTTTGGTGCGGATTACCGGCACGGTAACACCGCCATCCAACCTGAAATGCCAATCAAAGCCCTGGCAGAGTGGGCACGCGAACCACGTTTCCTGGAGCTGCCATTGGAAGCCTATGCCTTTCTGGACACAGAAACCAGCGGGTTGGCGGGAGGCACCGGCACCTATGCCTTCCTGGTTGGCGTGGGTCGTTTTGTGGCTGGAGAATTTCTGCTCGAACAATTCTTTATGCGCGACCCGGCTGAAGAGCCAGCCCTGCTCGAAAGCCTGGCTGAATTCCTGGCTCCGACCCAGGCCCTGGTTACCTTTAATGGGAAAGCCTTTGATGCTCCTTTACTGGTAACACGATATTCGCTGCATAGTATTCCTCTACCGTTCAGGGATTATGCCCACCTGGACCTGCTGCCGCTGGCGCGCCGGCTTTGGCGTGACCGGTTGCCCAGCCGTGCTTTGAAATATCTCGAAGAGAACGTGCTGGTTGCGCCGCGCACAACGGATGAAGTACCCGGTTTCGAGATCCCATATCTTTACTTTGATTACCTGAGAAGCCGGGATGCGCGCCCGCTGAAAGGCGTGTTCTACCACAATGCCATGGATGTGGTAGCGATGGCCGCACTGCTGACGCATGTCTCAGATATCCTGGCGGATCCGTTTAGCGAAATGGTTGAGCACGGCCTGGATGTGGTGGCGCTGGCGAAATTGTATGAGGATATGGGCCAATGGGAAACTGCCGCACGGCTGTTCGAACGCGGCCTTGAAATGGAAATGCCTGAAGCCGATTTTTGGTTGGCGGTGGAACGCCTGTCGCGCCTGCAAAAGCGGCGCGGCGATCTGGAAACTGCTGTCGAACTGTGGGAACGCGCGGCGAGCCAGGGACATGTTTATGCTCACGTGGAACTGGCAAAGTATCACGAACATCAGCGGCGCGACTACCCCGAAGCAATGAGATGGACACGCAGCGCCGTGGAACTGGTCAACACGCTTGACATCCCGCGTTATATCTATAATCACTGGTTGGAAGATTTGAACCATCGTCTGGAGAGACTGAATGAAAAAATCCAGAAGCAGCCTGGTAATAATTAGAAGGAGTTGATGAAAATGCAATCCGGCCCTCGAAAGATCCTGCCTGTTTTCGCATTGATTATTCTATTCGTCAGCGTGTTGGCATGTGGGAGCACGCCGACTGCGCTACCAGCGACCAATACACCCAATGTCCCACCCACAGAAGCGTTCACCCCGACTTTTACCCCAATTCCGCTTTTCGAAGTGGTCACAATGGTTTCGAATCCAACCAACGAGAGCGGGACATCCCCCGTCTATACCGTCCAGGCCGAAACGCCTTTCTTGCAGCGGAGCGAGGACCAACGGGTGATCAATTTTAATAATGAAATGGCCCTGCTCACGCAAGAAGAGATTGCCAAGTTCAAGGACAATGTGGCACAGACCCAACCCATCCCCGGTCTGGCCGGGAGTGCGTTTATCCAGAAATATCAGCTTCTATCACCGCCAGGTAACCTGATCAGCCTAAAATTCAGCATCAACATCTATATCGAGGGCGCGGCTCATCCCGGTACACACACCCGAACGGTAACTTATGATCTGGAAGCCGGCACGGACTTGAGCCTGGCTAAACTATTTAAGTCTGGTTCAAATTACCTCGAGCAAATTGCCAATTATTGCATCGCTCAATTAAAAACGAGGAATATCGGTTTTGAAGCCTTTGCCAGCGGCGCACAACCCCTCCCGGAAAACTACGGGAATTGGAACATCACTCCGGATGGACTTTTGATCACTTTTGATGAATACCAGGTGGCTGCTTATGCAGCCGGAGCGCAGGAAGTTGTCGTACCGTATGCCGAACTGCAATCTATCATCGACCCGAATGGTCCTCTGGCAGGATTCGTGCATTAGTATCTATCCGGAAATTAAGGAGAGTTCAAATTTTGAGTGTGTGCGGCGAAGCCGCACACACTCAAAATTTGGTTATTCTATTAATTTAAGGATAGGTCTTAGGAACTAGTAAACACCTGGGAATTCCACCCAGTCGAGATTATTTCGAATAGTATTTCGAAAACAGTACGTCCTTAACGTAGATCAGCGCGAACGAATCACGGTAAACCATGTGGTAGCCGGTGATCGTTTCGTTGTCTGCATCCCGGTAAAATTGTTGATTGCGGGCAAATAAAGCGGGATCTATGCCGACTGCATTGGGATTCAGATAATCCTTGATGCGTTGTTCGAGAAGCAAGAGGACATCGAATTTGTTGTTGTTAATATAGCCATATTCGAGAAGATCGAAGTTGGTATCGGTTTTCCAACCTGGATTCCCGGGCACATACATGCGATAATCATAATAGACATGCAGGTTGTTATCCGGTAATGGCTTGAGGGTTGCCAGTATTTTGTTATAGAATTTGATGCTGGTACTGGTTTCGGCCCGGTTGAGACGCGAGTAGTAGGCTTGAGCGTCGGCGCGTACGAACAGGAAGGATTGAGCCAGAATTACCAGCAACAGGACCAGCCGGGTGAAAAGCGCCAGGTGCCCGGACCTGTATTTATTCACTATTTTTGGCCATTTTTCGGGCAGCAGGATGACCAGGCAGGAGATGAGCGGGAGTGCGACCGGCAGCCAATATTGGAATTTGAAGTGCGTCAGATAGAAGACCGTCACGGTAAGCGGAATAAACCAGGCCAGGATCAATGCATTCAGCAGCCGTTGCGGTCCGCGCCAGGTTCCCCAGATGGCAGCGCCCAACGCGATCAGCAGGAAAGGTGCAGCTCCGAAAGATGAACGGGCGAGCGGCCAGGATTCCAGCAAACCTTTGGCATAAAAAACGCCGTAGCCATCCGCGAGCAGCCCGCCCTGTTTGTTCAGGATATATTGGTATGCAGTGCGAGCCCAGTGGGATAGTAAAAATGGATTGGCGGCCACGTATACCAGACCCATTGTGAAGATGAAGGCAAATGCCATTCCGACCAACTTCTTCCAGGAAGCTTTCTTGAGCACCAGACCTAAGACCAAAGTCATCCCCACGGCCAGGAAGAAATAAACCCCGACCAGTTTTGTGGCGGTGGCAATCCCGCACATGACAGCCGCCAAAAGGAAATTCCATCCGAAACGCAGATTGTCGCGCCTAAGGAAGAAGATCGTCAGCACCACCAGAAGGAAAGTTATCCCGTCCGGATGGTACCAGGAATTATTCTGCAGCACAGCCGGCACAATGAGCAGCAGGGCAAACAAAACCGGCGATCGATAGCTATGGAAGCCATCCTGCATAAAGACGAGCAACAACAAAGCGGCAAGCATTGGCAGCACGCTGACAAACTGGCGCAGGATCAGCATGACCAGCGGCATGTCGCCCAGACGGCCGAGCCATTGCAGAGGCAGCAGGATCAGACCGGATGCCGCAAAGAAGGGGAACCCATAATAGTAATACTCGTAGAAAATGAATTGCCGAAGGGCCAGATTTAGGGTTGGAGCGGGGGCGATCATCTGGAAGACATAGGGCAGAGGTGCGGCTTCATCCGGCTGGAAGATTTGCACCATGGACAGGTTTTGGGAGGCGACTGCATTGGGCAAGGCAAACAGAACGAAGGCAATGGCTGCCATGATCAGCAGCAGGGCGAAGATCCGTTTCTGGATGATGGTCATGCAGCTATTATATCCAATGCAAGACCGGAATGAATGCGATCAGGGAGAGAATGGCAATCGTCCAGATGCTCCCAACTGCCAACAGCTTGTTCTTCATGGATTTCATATCGAAGACCCAAAAAGCGGCAATGAAAAAGGTCAGATAACCGAACAGGAAAATCAGCCAGGGCGCGCTGCGTCCCCACCAGGCATAGTCCCAGGTCAGCGCACCAGCGGAATTAAGCAGATATTCGACAAAGACACAGAAAGCCGCCCCGACGACTGCGATGAAAGCCCGGTTGGGGATACCCAAAATGCGGGTTTTCTGATCGGGGAGCAACATTTTCGTCCAAATGATGCCCGAGACCGCAAACATAAAACATATTTCAATGTTCAGGCCGATGAGGATGAGGAATGCGGTTTTGCCAGGCGCACCCCAGATGGGGGCATAGTTGGTGAAGTGATAGACCAGACCGTTGATGATCTCGTTGAGCCAGTCCATGCCCCAGAAAGCCAGACCGGCCAGGATCAGGTTCCAGTTGCGTTTTTCGGCTTCCACAGTGTAAACGTAAAAGACGAAGGCCATCAACGGGATGACATACCAGACAAAAGTCTGGCTGCCTTGCCGCAGGATAGCGAGAGCTTGTTGAGCGGATGTAGTCGGCATACTTTCTCCTTCTCTTCGTGAAATTTGTTTACTGCCCAGGCGGGTCGCTAATGGAATCTCTGAATGGCTTTGAACACGGCATTGACACCGAAATCCAAAGCAGCCACCGGGATACGCTCATCGGCAGAGTGAATGGTGCTGGTCAATTCCAACCCTTCTGTAAATTGGAGCGGGGTATAACCGTAGGTCTGAATGCCAAGCTTGGAGAAGAAACGTGCATCGGTAACTGCAAAGTTGACGAAAGGGATGGGGATGCCCTGCGGGTCCAGTTCGCGCAAAGGTGCAGCCAGGGTTTCGAACAAGCCCATATCGGTTGAGGACAAGCCTGGAAAGGGCAGGAAGGCTTCGATCGTACAATCCTGCCCCAGAAGTCTATGCAATTCCTTTTCCAGGTCGGCGGCGGAGAAGCCCGGCAGGATACGTCCATCCAGTTCCAAGGTAACTTCAGAAGGGATAACATTTCGCTTTTCGCTGGCTTTGAGCATGGTGGGACTGACGGAATTATGCAGGAGGGGCGAGAAAGTGGTATGCGTTTGAACCAAGGGTCTTGAGAAGGAGGTTTGTGAGCAAAGGATTAAGCAATTGGCGCATCACCAGACCAGCGATCCCGCCCATGCCGGCTGCCAGGGCTTCAACCATCTGGCGGGTTTGGGAAGTGATGTGCACCGGAAGGGCATGCCGGTCGAGGAGGGTGAGTGCAGTGGCGAGTTTGGACATGGCACCGGCGTGAACGGGCACCGCTCCGTGCCCGCCGGTTCCGTGAAATGTGATACGGACAGGACAAATCTGTTTTTCAGAGGTCTGGATGGGATAGAAACGTTTGCCAGCCAGGGTCAGGCTGGTGCCACCAAATTCGCTCAAAGCATAATGAACACCGTTGAATAGATCGGCGTGTTCTTCTACAAGAAACTTCGCGCCATTTTCACAATCGGCTTCCTCGTCAACCGTGGCTAAAAAAATGATGTCGCCGGGGAGCCGAGTATATTCCGCTTTGGCTTTCAGAATGGCAGCCAGGTACATTGCTATGCCATGCTTCATATCCAAAGCACCGCGGCCCCAGATGTAGCCATCCACAAGACGCGCCTCAAACGGCGGGTAACTCCATTTTTGGTTGAGGGTGGTGACAACATCCACATGGCCATACAGCAGCAGCGGTGGGGCCTGGCCTGCGCCTTTCAGGCGGGCAACCAGATTGGGACGCCCGGGTGTGCATGCCACAAGCCTCGTTTCAATGCCGGCATCCTTGAGAAGACCATCAATATACTGAATGCAGGCAAGTTCATTACCAGGTGGGTTGGTGGTGTCAAAGCGGATCAGATTTTGTAAAAGCTGTGCGGGATGTTCATAGATCGGGCTGGGATGATTCGGCATTGCGGGCTCCATTACGGTGCGGCAAATAAAAACGCCGCGGGGTATATGCTCATGATATAGCATAATCCAGGCGGCGTCAAAGGGAATGGACTTTTTAAGCAGGTTTATCCGGCATCGATCTTACTGGCCTGGGGCACCCTGCGGAAGCGGACAAACAACTTGCGGCGGGTGCCACTAACCCATCGGCGAACCGGAGACAAGCGTAAGACCAGAAGGAAAGTGGTTAATAAGAGCCACAAAAACGGACGGAGAATATTGCCCCGCAGTGTGAACAAGTCGCCTTTTTGAGCCAGACCATAGTGGAGGATCGAGACCACCACAGCCGGATAAACGAGCCAGTGCAAGCGCTTCCAATTCTTGCCCATTATCCGGATGAAATAATCGAACGAGGTGACTGCCAGGGGTATGAGCAGGAGCACGGCTAAGACTCCCACCAGCAAATAGACCTTGCCGGTTATCAGGCTCCAGATCTGGGCGAGGTTGAAGGCGTAATCCAGCCCGAAAAACACCAGCAAGTGCAGGCAGGTGTACATAAACGCGTACAGTCCGACAGCACGACGGCGGTTCGGCAGGTCGCGAATACCGGTCAAAGTATAGAGAGGTGTAACAGCCAACGTGGCCACCATCCAATAGATGGCGATCCGACCAAAGATCTGTTCGAGATCCTGGACCGGATTGATCGTCAGCCGGTTCATGTAGAACGCAAGGATATAGTATGGCAGGGGAAGCAAACCCATAACATGGACTGCGATCCTGAGCCAGGGGAAGTGGGTCTTTTTCTGCACTTTAGTAATTCGCTTTCAAATTCATGCCCGTGTACAGGGAAGCGACCTCATCGTAATACCCATTGAACATCAGGGTTGGGATCCGGTTGAGTTCGCCGATGCGGCGTTCGGTGGCCTGAGACCAGCGCGGATGATCTACATTCGGGTTGACATTGGAGTAAAAGCCGTACTCATTGGAAGAAATCGTGTTCCAGAAAGTGGCCGGCTGGGAGTTTACCAGGTCAATCTTGACGATAGCCTTGATACTTTTAAAGCCATACTTCCAGGGCACGACCAGACGGATGGGGGCGCCATCCACATTCGGCAACGGTTTTCCATATAAACCAGTGGCCAGGATAGTCAGCCGCTGCATGGCCTCATCCAGACGCAGCCCTTCGGTATAGGGCCAAGGGTAAAGCGAACTGGCCTCATTCGGAAACTGTTTTGTATCCATAAGAGTGGTGAAGGCCACATATTTGGCGCTGGTCATAGGTTGGACCTCTTTTAATATATCGCTCAACTCAAAGCCAGTCCAAGGGATAACCATGCTCCAGGCCTCCACGCAGCGCAGGCGGTAGATACGTTCCTTTTGCTGAAACTTGAGCAAGTCTTCAATGGTATAGGTCTTGGGGTTTTGCACCAGCCCACCGACCTGCACCGACCATGGAGAAGGTTTAAAGCTCTGGGACATGGCTGCAGGCGCCTGCTTGTCCTCGGAAAACTCATAATAATTATTGTAGTTGGTGATGTCACCAAAGAGATTGAGTTTATTCCCAAGTTCATCGGTGGTCTGTCCCTGGGCATTGTCAGGGACGGGGGCACTGGGCGTGGGCGTAAGAGCGCTCCAGCCGGGTATGGGGGTGGGTGCTCCCGGAGTTAAGGATTGTCCGTTTGTGGCGATCCCGCAGGCAGCCAGGAAAGCAGTTGCGCTGGCGATGCCGGCGGCTTTCATAAAATCCCGACGCGAGAGATACAGCCGCTCGGGTGTAATCTCAGAAGAGGGAATTTCAACGTGCTTCAGTTTTTGTTCCATGGTATTCCATTTCCTTTCTACGGATAAGCCTGGGCCAGGAGGTCCTGAATGGCGGACTCGGTAACAGCGTAGGCACCCTCGCCAATGTGAATATAGCGAATGTGGCCGAATTTATCGATCAGGTAGATGGTTGGCCAGTAGTTATTTTTGTAAGCGTTCCAGGTGGCACCATTATTATCCTGAGCGACAGGATACTGGATCCCAAGATCCTGAACGGCCTTTTTCAAATTATTCAGGTCAGCTTCGTAAGGGAATTCGGGATAGTGATTTCCAATCACAACCAACCCCTGGCCAGCATAGGTCTTGTACCAAGATTCCACTTGTGGAATGGTGTGGCGGCAGTTTATGCAATCAAAAGTCCACATTTCGAGCAATACCACCTGCCCGCGTAAATTGGCCAGGCGCAGAGGGCTGGTCGTGTTGAGCCAGGTGGTATTGGTCAGCTCGGGTGCGGGTCCCAGGTCGCGTAAAGCTGGCTGGGTAGAGGGTGTTGGCAATGAAGAAGTAGATGTACGGGTCATGGCGGCACAGCCAGTCAGAAATAAGAGTAGTAACGGTAAAAACATTCGCATAACGCATACCTCTTTATTCCCCACAGTATAGCGACAAGAGATTACGAAATTATTACAGTTAATGGAAGAAAAGATTAACCTTTTTTGGGCAACCAGAAATAAAACCTGGCCCCCTGGCCCAAATTGCTCTCCACGCCGATCTGCCCGCCATGGGCTTCAACGATGCCTTTCGCAATCGCCAGACCAAGCCCAGTTCCCCCAGTGGCCTGGTTGCGGGACTTTTCGCCCCGGTAAAAACGGTCAAAAACATGCGGCAGATCAGTGGAGGAAATACCTTCGCCGTTATCCTGAACGGTCACGCGTACGGATTCAGCCACGACTTCAGCCTGCACTGAGACGCGGCCACCGGCCTGGGAATAACGCAGGGCGTTATCCACCAGGTTATTGAGCACGCGCCCAATGCGCTGCACATCCATAGTCACAGGGTCAATCCCAGGAGCGGCGCGGCCTGAGAGGGCGATGTGCAGTTGTGCGGCCATCCCGGAGAAATTCTCCAGGGTGTCTGAAATAAGGTCGGCGAGCGAAGCTGGTTCCAGGTTGAGGGGGATACCGCCGGCATCCAGTTGGGAAACCTGAAACAGGTCATCTATCAGAAGAGACAGATGATCAATTTGCTTGCGGGCCTGCTCGAGATAGCGGTGGGAGGTGGCAGGATCGTCGATCATGCCATCGGCAAGCGCCTCCACCAGTACGCGTACCCCTGCCAGAGGTGTGCGTAAATCGTGCCCGGCCCAGACTACCAGGTCGTGGCGCAGAGTTTCCAGGGCCTGCTGTTTTGCCTCGGCTTCCTGCAATTGGGCGGCCATCTGGTTGAAGGTGCGCGCCAGGCCAGCCACCTCGTCATTACCGCTGACCTGGACGCGAACCGACAGGTTCCCGGCTTGAATCTGTCTGGCAGCCTGATCGAGAAGCCAGATCCGTTCGCTGATGGCGCTGGAGAGGAAATACCCCAATACCATGGCGATGCCGCCGGCGAACAGGAGCAAGATGGTCCCCAACAGCAGATCGTGCGGACTGGCAAACATCAAGCGGGCAGTGATCCACACGTTGAGAAAAGTCAACAGGCTGGCCAGGGCATAACCCCCGAGCAGTGACCAACGCAAGGTGGGAGCGCGTTCCAGCCAGCGGAAGCGATAAGCAGCATAACCGGCCATGGCGGAGATCAGCGCGGTGATGGTCAAGAACTGAGCCATGTAGCTGAGATCGCTCATCGGCGGCTTCATCAGGTAGTAGAAAATGCCGAGAGAAATCAGGAGAATGACAAAAATCCCACCCAGAAGGCGAACGACAGAACCCAGGTGGTAAGCAGGCCGCATGTTCATGGACTATGGCTCAAACTTATATCCGACACCCCAGACCGTCTGCAGGTGGGCGGGGTTGGCCGGGTCAGTCTCGAGCTTTTCGCGCAAACGACGGATATGGACAGTCACCGTGCTTGGATCAATAAATTCCGAAATGCCCCAGATGCTTTCCAATAACTGGTCACGCGAGAACACCTGGCGCGGGTGCCTGACAAGGTAATAGAGCATGTCGAATTCTTTGGCAGTCAAAAGAACTTCATGCCCGTGGGCCACCACGATACGGGTCTGGGGATCCACACTCAGACTGGGAAAGGTAACAGGAGCGGCGGTTTTGTTCTTTTCATCCTTGGCGATGCGGCGTAGAACCGCACGGACCCGGCTGACCAATTCCTGCGGACTGAAGGGCTTGACCACGTAATCGTCGGCACCCAATTCGAGCCCGGCGATCCGGTCGCTCTCTTCACGGCGGGAGGTGAGCATCAGGATGGGAACATCCGAATGGTCGCGCAGGCTGCGGGTGAGGGCAAACCCATCCATGCCGGGCAGCATGACATCCAAAATGATAAGGTCAGGCACCTTCTGAGAAAAGGCTTTCTGGGCGGCCAGACCATCCGGGTAGAGCTGCACCTGGTAGCCGGCACGGTTGAGGTACAGGCTGACCACTTCAGAAATACTGGGTTCGTCTTCAACGATCGCAATCAGAGTCACGGGGTTCTCATCAGGCATTCAGGTATTGTAGGGAGAAATCATTAACTTCTGATGATCAAATTATTACACAAATCTTAACGGTTGAAATAGGTAATTGGTAGCGTTGCCGGATGATCCTAAGTCGAAAAATAAAAATTTTGACCGCGAAGCTTTGACTCCCATATCCGGGGCAGGCGGACGCCTAGAAAATTAAGCTGAATGGTAAGCATCTTCGCGGAGTAAGATAGCCTTTTTGCGGGCGGAACCGTAACGATAGTTCCCAAATTCCCCGGTTTTCTGAAGCACGCGGTGACAGGGAATGAGATAGGCGAGAGGGTTGCGAGCAACGGCATTGCCAACCGCCCGGGCTGCCCGGGAGGAGCCTACCTGGTCTGCAAGGTCCTGGTAGGTGGTGACCTGACCCGGCGGCAGGCGCAGGAGCGCCTCCCAGACTTTGATCTGGAAGTTGGTGCCGCGCAGGTGAAGTGGGATGGGCACAGAGGAAGAGGGGTTGAAGATTTTTTCGACGAAGGGGGCGGTGCGAGACGGGTCTTCGGAAAAGGCGGCATTGGACCAGGTCTGCTTAAGCTGTTCGAGGGCAGAGTCACGATCCTTATCCACGAAAGCCAGGAAGCAGATGCCGCGCCCGGTGATCGCCAATAAGCACTCGCCGAAGGGAGATGGGTGGAAACCATAAGCGATCTCCACACCAGCGCCTCTGGTTTTGTACTCGCCGGGTGTAACCGCCTCGGTCTGCACGAAAAGGTCATGCAGGCGCCCGGGGCTGGAGAGACCGGCCGCGTAGGTAGCGTCGAGCAGGTTGCCGGAGCGGGCCAGGAGAGTCTTGGCATTTTCGCGGGTCAGGAACTGCAGGAAGCGCTTGGGGCTGATGCCGGCCCAGCGGGTGAAAAGGCGCTGGAAGTGGTATTCACTCAAGCCAATGCGGGCGGAGACCTCGTTCAGGTCGGGCTGGCGATAGGCATTATCTTCGATAAAACGGATGGCCTGCTCAATGCGGGCATAATCAGTGGAAAGTTGGGTTAAGTCATTCATGAGCTTATTGTACGCGTTATGGAAAAGAACGCCACCCGATTCTTGCGCTCATTAGCGGAAGGCAGGTGGCCCAAACAATAGAAACAATAAAAAGTAAAACGTAATTCGTAAAGCGTAATTCGTAAAACGTAAAGAGTAATGAATAATAAGGAAGATGTAAGGGGTATTCGTTCCGCGTATCGAAAAAAATTCGAATAGATCCTGGCGTGGTGGTTGGAGGGGCGGGGCTGGAAATGAGATCGCGGTGATATGGTAGGAACGTTTGAGAGCATGCATTAAACATAGAACAGATTTTCTTGTTTGTCAAGGTTTTCGCTCAAATTGTTTCGCTCGAATACTAATGTTCAACGCGAATGCCACGAATTGGCGAATATTGCAGATCGTAATTGGTTTTGTCTTTTGATTTGCTCCCCTGTTTCGTTCGCGTTGAGTTGTTATACAATCTTGTGCAATAATAGATGATACAGAGATGTATCCGGTATCGCTTACATCCAGAACTCTAGAGTAGTCATGCCAACAACTTTGGTTCATAGTGAAATTGTAATGGAGTCAAGGACCTCCTAGGAGTAAAATTGATTTGATGGCAATATGGCGTATCACCTGCTGATCCCTCTCACGAGTATAGGTGGGTGAGTGGCAGGAGGCTTATTAATAATTGGGAGGATGCATGCCCCGAAGAAAACAACAATCTTGGATAGCTGACTAATCAACTTAGTATCTATCCGAAAATTATAGAAGAACCGCATTTTGAATGTGTGCGGCGAAGCCGCACACATTCAAAATGCGAACTCCTCCTGAATATTAGGATGGGTTTTTAGTACATAATGACTACTCCTTAATTATTTGACTATCTTTATAATAATTATTATATTAAATTACCCTACAAAATAATAGAAGAGAGGTAAATCATGATGACAACAAAAGAGCTCGTTCAAAGTTATTATGACAGCCTTATCCGAAAAGACAGCAAATGGCAGGATCTTTATTCCGATGAAGCGGTTTTTTCGGATGCTTCCCGAACTCTACTTGCAGAAGGCAAGAAAGCCGTTATACAATCCTTCACGCCGTTTTTAAAGGGAGTGGCGGGATTGAACGTAAGCCAGGTGATCTTTGAAGGCGAAAAAGCTTGTTTCATCATCAGCTATATCTATGTCAACTCGAAAAAGGAACAGATGAAACAGGATGTCGCAGAAATGTGGGAAGCGCGCGGCGGAAAACTGGCCAGTCTCACGATTTACTTTGACCTGACTGCCTACCGGCGTTTTATGCAGGGCTAAGTACCCCTAAGAAAATCTGATCCTGACAGCGGCAGCGAGGATGTCGCCTTGAGAAGGAAATAAGTTTTTCGGATAGATAGTTAGCGAGAATTAAATCAATAGACATCTTGTATAAGTGTTGATTTTTCCATAATTGGCACGCGTATTATGAAAAAACAAAACGCTCAACAACGGCGATCTCAAATTAAAATAGTAATCGCTCTGTCAGTTTTGGCAGGGCGATTACTATTTTCCGGCTCAACTCATTTCTCCAGCCAAATCGTAAAACCTATACCTCCTACATCACTTCTTCCAGTACCAAATTGGGTCTGCACCGATCATGGATTTCATTGCTGCAACGCTATAGGCAGTTTTCACCAGCATCTGTTTGAAGGTGATGCCGTGTCATCCATTCATCCAAGCGGCCCAAGTGCATCCCCTTGAGTTCCTTCTCGATCTCTTCCGGTGATGCATCGCTGCGCATATCAACGATGACGGCGGTTCCGCCTCGGCGCAGCACCCGAAACATTTCGGCGATGGCCTTGAACGGCTGGCCGTATCATGTCGCGATTAGGCCTTCCTTGGCGACCCCTTTATAAGCTTTGTTTGTGGACATTTTCTTGCTCCTTTGCTATCGGTTTGATCGGCCGTTAGCGAGATGCTGACGGCCTGACTTTTTGGTTTGGTAGATATGGCGTTTAGGCTGGTCAGGCGATGGCCTTGCGGTAGACGGCTGTTGACCAGGCTAAGACGATGACTGTTAGTGGGATCATCACAATAAAGGCTACCAAGATCTTGCTGTCTATCAAGGTACCGCTGGCTAACACCCGCGCAGCTTCAACAACATAATACATCGGGTTGAAGTGGGCAATGATCAGCAACCATTTCGGGCCAAGAGAAAGGGGCAGCAGAACACCCGCCAGCAAGGTCAAGGGGAGCTGTAAGCCCGTCACGACGGCTGCCAGACTGCCAATCTCTTTCAAGATCAGTCCCAGGCTGGTGGATATAGCCGAAACAACAGCAGTCAATAAAAATAAAAGGAACAAGAGTACCGCCAGTCCTGCCCAATGCAGTTGAAATCCAAACAATGCGGCTAACAGGATCACCAGCACGGCCGGGGGGATAAACATCACTGCGTCCTTGAGCACGGAGCCCATCATAAGGGAAAATCGGCTGGCGGGAGTAACTCGCAAGCGTTCGATGACGCCCGTCTGCAGCTCCCAGATCACGATCCAGCCTGAGCCCATACCGGCACCGAAGGCCATCAGAACCAGGATGCCCGGCACGAAAAGATCGAGCACATTGCCCGCGCCCAACATTGCTTTCAAGCCGTTCAACAGGGGTGCGAACAGAGCCAGGTATAAGAGTGGTGTGGTCAGCCCGGATATGATCCAGATGGGTTGCCGCAGGGTTTCCAGCATTTTTCGCCAAAACAATAAACCTACCTCGTGTAATATTTTCATCGGATTCCTTCCTTGGCTGCATTATCCCGCATGGAGCGGCCGGTTTTCTCTAAAAATACATCGTCCAAAGACGGCTGTGAAAGCGTCACGGCTTCGATGGGGGCATCAATCGTTTTCAATCGTTCAAATACGAGCGGTAAACTTTTTGCGCCATCTTCGACATATAGATGGATGGAATGGCCCTGTACATTGGCTGAGCGTACATACGGCTGGCCTGCCAGGGCTTGCTGGATGGTCTGCACGATTGGACCATCGGCTTTGGGTTGGATGACGATCACATCGCCTGTGATTTGCTGTTTAAGCTCACGCGGCGTGCCTTCCGCGACAATTCTTCCATAATCGATGATCGATATCCGGTCTGCCAATTCATCCGCTTCTTCGAGGTAATGGGTTGTTAGAAATACAGTCGTTCCTTCGCTTCTCAGTTTGCGGATTTGTTCCCAAAGGTTGGCGCGGCTTTGCGGATCCAGACCGGTGGTGGGTTCATCCAGGAAAAGGATTTCGGGGCGGTGGATCATGCTGAGAGCCACTTCCAAACGCCTCTTCTGACCACCCGAATAGGTCCGCACGATGCCGCGGCAGCAATTCGCCCAACTCGAATGTGGCAGCCAGATCATCCACACGCCGGCCAGTCTCGGCATGGCTCAATCCGTAGAGTTGACCCGCCAACATAAGATTTTCACGGCCAGTGGCGGATAGATCGGCGCCTCCCAGTTGGCTCACATATCCAATCTTGCGGCGGACTTCCTGAGGATGCGCTTTTAAGTCAAAGCCGGCCACACGCACCTGCCCGCTGTCAATCGGTAAAAGGGTGGTCAGCATACGCAACGTGGTCGTTTTTCCAGCGCCATTTGGCCCCAGGAAACCCAATATTTCTCCTTGCGCAACGCTCAGGGAAATTCCTCTGACTGCCGCGATTGGTTCTTTTTTCCCATGACCCGGGGCGGGGAAGCTCTTTTTGAGATCGACAATTTCGATGGCATTATTCATTCGAATATCTCCATTCCTTTATTTATATTTTCGCTGATAGGATACCTTTGGGTTGGGTAGCCTGCATCCCCCCGCGCTGGGTGATTGGTGGAGTGAAAAAGAGTGCCTAACAATTGTGAGGCGCTCATAATTAGGAAGCATCGCATGGCGTGAGTGGGATTTAGCCATCCTGCACATCTTATCCGAGGTGATGTAAACGCTTGAATGCTTCAATCTCGTCGGCAGCTTTTTGATAGCCGCCCGCCGTGCGCAGGGATTCCCCAATTATCGCTGCCGCCTGGGCATAAGCAGGTTGAATGAGTATCTCCTGAGCCATGCGCCGTAAGCGCTCCACACTGATCTGGTTATTCGACAACATCTTGCCTGCTCCCAGATCGGCGACCCGTTTGGCAATCCAGGGCTGATCCTCGCCCTGCGGAACCACAATGAGTGGGACGTTGTAATACAGCGCCTCGTTCACGCTGTTCATGCCGCCGTGCGTGAGAAACAACCTGGCTCGTTGCAATATTTCCAGTTGTGGGACGAACGCCTCGACGAGGAAATTGGATGGAATACGGCCCAATACTTCTCGAGAAACTTGCCGTCCAATCGCCAGGACAACCTGAAAGTCACTGGATGCGAAAGCATCGAAACATTGGCGGTAGAAGTCGGCCCGTTTGTTAAGGGCTGTGCCGAGTGAAATATACAGGAGCGGCTTGTTTTGCAGCTTCTCAAAGGGAAAGGCTGATGCTTCTGGACGGGGTAAGAGGGATGGCCCGACAAACTTATAGCGCTGCGCATCGAAGGTGTCGGCAAACGGTTGGAAGGCTTTCGAGGTATAGATGATGTTCAACATCCCTGGACTGAAGAAAACATCCATGACACCGGGTTTGCGGATTGGGTACTTTTCGCTCAACAGCTTTGCGATGGCCTGGGCGCGTGCAATATAGGCATGTCCGGTGAGTTGCATTCCAACCATATTCAATAGATTCAAGGGGTCGCTGAACACGAGCCGTGCCGTCGTCAGGATACCCGGAACCGAACTGATGGTTGGGATGCCCAGAATCTGGCCCAGATAACCGCCCCAAGCGCTGAGTGAATCATAAATGAGGTAGTCGGGCTGTATCGCTTTCACATCCGGAAGAATGCGTGCGAGTATGATCTGACCTGTCTCCATGAGACGTTGAACAACCTGGAGCGGCTTCTCAGAATCAGGAGGTTCGAGCGGCAACCCCTGACCATAATCACAAAAGGTCGCTCCAGTACGTTCGATCGAGGGCTGAAAATCCTCACTGGCGTAGTAGAGAATCTGTTCGCCACGTCGCAACAGTTCAGCGACCACCGGCAGCGTGGGGTTGATGTGTCCGTGACCTGGAAAACCCAGAAAAACAACTTTAGACATGGTTTATGCAATACTCCTATCCTTCATATTCCAGACTATTGCGCACTCGGATCGGGGTACACCGTTGTCGCTGCTGGCTTGCTTGCGTTCTTGGCACCACAAACACCTAACGCTTTTCCAATCATCTGAGGGTCTTCGGTCACATTCAACAGGGTCATGGCGTAGTCAGCCCGCGTTAACGTCAAAGTGGCCCCGGCGGTCACGTTTCGTTCGAAGTCAATATGAACATGCCCTGTCAGCGGGCGGTTGGTGAGCATGGTCGCCCTCACGATGGTCCAGTCCAGCCCACTGACCTGGAGCATGCCTTCGGCCCTGGCGTGGTCGACGTAGAATTTCGCGAAGAAACAGCCAGGCTAGCGTGACGGCCAATTGGGGTCGTGTTGCTACAACTGACCGGCTACTGGTCATCACCAGGCGGCGCACGCCTGCCTCTGGCATGGCCTTGATCAGATTGAAGGCAATATCGCTGCTACCGACGGCGGAAATGACGGCATCCTGTTCATGAAGCGCTTTGCGCACATCGTCCAGGATAAATGCATCTCCATAAACAACTGCCTTCAGTCCCTGCACCGCTTCAAGCGCTTGTGGGTGGCGTGTGAAGGCCGTGATCGCGTGTCCCCGGCGCAGCCCTTGTTCAAGTACAAGCTGTCCTGTCTGTCCTGTAGCACCGATGACGAGAATTCTCATTCCTGATTTACTCCTGTTTTATGTTATAATTTTTACGGTCAATCAAATATTTCGATTTATCGAAATATAAGTTTGTTAGTATATTACGATGGATGGTAAATTTTGTCAAGTCCGAATCAATTCTCCAAACTCAGTCGGAAGGAATTGCTCGATACCGTCGTTCAGGCCGTTCAGACCAACAGCACAATGGCCGTGTTTTTTCACACCGCTATCGCAGGACAGGTGGAACTTGGCGCTACCGAGGAAAAGACGCTGTTCATTCTCAGTAGTGGCGCACTCACGGCGGGAGAAATTGCACGGCACACAGGATTAGCAACCGCTTCTGTGACTAGCTTGATAGATCGATTGGAAAGCAAGGGGTTTGTGAAACGGGTACGGGATAAGATAGATCGTCGTCGGGTTATCGTTGAACTCAACCAGACACGGTTTGCCGAACTCATACAGGTATTTGGTTCGGTTCAAGGGATCTTTGAGGACTTCCTCGACACCTATAGCGATGAGCAACTTGCTACGATTGCGGATTTCCTGACACGTTCGGTCCAGCGTTCACAAGAGGCACTGCTGAAATTAAACGAGGGGCGATAAATGCCAATCAAGGGGAGTGCAAACTCTTTCGTTAGTTGTAGACGATGAAAAACCAACTAAGAACCTATCCGAAAAATAGTTGAAAAAGGAGACGAGACCTGTTAGAACAGGATCACCACAACCCTAAACTAAAGGTCACGTCTCTATGAACAAGGATAGCACAAAATCGAACCCGCATTACCGTATCCCGGGCAAGTTATGGAAATTACTCAAAAAACACTTGCCCAAAGCGCCGAAGGTTCCAGGGCCAGGTCGTCCACCAGTTAGTAGTCGCAATGCCATCGATGGGATTTGGCATGTACTGTGGACGGGCTGTCAGTGGAAATCGATTGAGAAAGAATGGTTCAATGTTTCCAGCAGTGTCTTGCACGAGCGCTTTCAGACTTGGCAACAACAAGGCATTTTTGAAAGGTTGTTCAAAACGATTGTCAAATACTATGCCAGAGAGTGCGGTATTGGCTGGAAATGGCAATCGATCGACAGCATGATGAGCCCGGCGCCCTTAGGAGGCACCGAAACAGGCAGGAATCCGACCGATCGCGATAAATCTGGCAGCAAAATTCATCTCCTTGTGGATCAGTTTGGTGCTCCGTTGGCAATTTGGATCACTGGAGCGAATGAGCATGATAAGTGGTCTGCAGATGATTTGATTGTTCATATTATTGCCAAGCGACCTTACAGCGAACAGCATTTCTGCGCAGACAAAGGCTATGACTTCGAAGATGTTCATGAAGTGGTGAGTTTGAATGATTACATCGACCACATCAAACACAAGCGAAAAAGAAATGAGCCAAAAGATGAATGTCCAATACCAGGTGAAAAAAGTTATCCTGCTCGTCGCTGGGTCATTGAACGAACCTTTGGATGGTTGGCTAAGCGCCGAAGCATCGCTACCCGTTGGTGTAAAAAGCCGCAAAATTGGCTCGCGTTCGTTCATATGGCTGCTGCTGAGATCGTCCTCGGATTAATTTCCGGATAGGTTCTTAGCTAGACTTTATCCATTTGCACATTAACAAAATGCAAGGTAAGCTATGGCCTTACTCCGCCAAGAGAAAGGACCAAGCCTACCTTGCGCAGCGAATATACCACGATCCTGACGGCCTTTGCCAGACTTTTTTCCAGACGTGTTTGGCAGCATGTCCAAATCCTGTTGTTGGGAGCCATCCTGGCCCCTGGACAGCGAACGGTGACAGCCATTCTGCGGATTATGGGATTGAGCACCGAAAAGCATTTTCAGAATTTTCATCGAGTGCTCAACCGGGCAGTCTGGTCCAGTCGTGAAGCCAGTCGAGTGCTGCTGGGATTGCTGGTGGCTGCCTTCGCTGCCGCGGGCCAATCGTATTGGGTCTGGACGATACCATCGAACGTCGCCGGGGAGCCCAGATCAAGGCGAAAGGCATCTACCGAGACCCGGTGCGCTCCAGCCACAGCCACTTCGTGAAGGCCAGTGGCTTGCGCTGGTTGAGCTTGATGCTGCTGGCACCTATTCCATGGGCACGGCGGGTCTGGGCGTTGCCTTTCTTGACGGTGCTGGCTCCTTCCGAGCGCTACTACGAAAAGCGCAAACGGGCTCACAAGAAGTTGACCGATTGGGCCAGGCAAGCGCTTTTGCAAGCCAGACGCTGGTTGCCGGGCCGAAAACTGGTTGTGGTGATGGATGGCGGCTATGCAGCTATCGAT
The DNA here is from genome assembly GCA_963776475.1 of uncultured Chloroflexia bacterium. Lineage (GTDB taxonomy): Bacteria > Chloroflexota > Anaerolineae > Anaerolineales > Villigracilaceae > UBA877. The sequence goes on along the minus strand of CAVZMZ010000005.1, from coordinate 48,098 downwards.
TTCTTGTGGAAAGTGGCCAAACTCGCCCATCCCATCACCCTGATTACCCGTTTTCGGCTGGATGCGGCTCTGTATGCACCCGCTCCCCAACGCCAACCAGGGAAAAAGGGACGACCTCGCAAGAAGGGCCAACGCTTGCCCACTTTGGAGCAGGTCTTGAAAGAGGCTCAGACAGCTTGGAAGAAAGTGATCATTCCAAACTGGTATGGCGAAGGCAGACGAGAAGTCGAAATTACCTCCAATACCGCGGTTTGGTTCCATAATGGGATGCCGCCTTTGCACATCCGCTGGATCCTGATCCGCGACCCAAAAGGGAAGTTCAAATCGCAAGCCTTGCTGTGTACCGACTTGAACGAAGGACCTGAGCAAATTCTGGAGTGGTTCGTGATGCGTTGGCAATTGGAAGTCACTTTTCATGAAGTCAGGGACCACCTCGGCGTGGAGACCCAACGCCAGTGGTCTGATTGGGCCATCGCTCGCACTACACCAGCCTTGTTGGGCTTGTTCTCGCTGGTGACTTTGCTGGCGAACACACACGCCCAAAAAGGCAAGATTCCCATCCGCCAAGCTGCCTGGTATTGCAAGCCCTGGCCGACTTTTTCGGATGCGTTGGCGCTCGTGAGACAAGAAGTATGGCATCATCGCTATTTTCAGCTATCGCAAAAACAATATAACGTTCGAAAAATTCGGCCCGAAATGCTCAATTACCTATGTAATGCCGCTTTTTACACACCTTGAACATTCAAGATTGGATAAAGTCTAGCTTAGCTAGACTTTATCCATTTGCACATTAACAAAATGCAAGGTAAGCTATGGCCTTACTCCGCCAAGAGAAAGGACCAAGCCTACCTTGCGCAGCGAATATACCACGATCCTGACGGCCTTTGCCAGACTTTTTTCCAGACGTGTTTGGCAGCATGTCCAAATCCTGTTGTTGGGAGCCATCCTGGCCCCTGGACAGCGAACAGTGACAGCCATTCTGCGGATTATGGGATTGAGCACCGAAAAGCATTTTCAGAATTTTCATCGAGTGCTCAACCGGGCAGTCTGGTCCAGTCGTGAAGCCAGTCGAGTGCTGCTGGGATTGCTGGTGGCTGCCTTCGCTGCTCGCGGGCCAATCGTATTGGGTCTGGACGATACCATCGAACGTCGCCGGGGAGCCCAGATCAAGGCGAAAGGCATCTACCGAGACCCGGTGCGCTCCAGCCACAGCCACTTCGTGAAGGCCAGTGGCTTGCGCTGGTTGAGCTTGATGCTGCTGGCACCTATTCCATGGGCACGGCGGGTCTGGGCGTTGCCTTTCTTGACGGTGCTGGCTCCTTCCGAGCGCTACTACGAAAAGCGCAAACGGGCTCACAAGAAGTTGACCGATTGGGCCAGGCAAGCGCTTTTGCAAGCCAGACGCTGGCTGCCGGGCCGAAAACTGGTTGTGGTGATGGATGGCGGCTATGCAGCTATCGATTTCTTGTGGAAAGTGGCCAAACTCGCCCATCCCATCACCCTGATTACCCGTTTTCGGCTGGATGCGGCTCTGTATGCACCCGCTCCCCAACGCCAACCAGGGAAAAAGGGACGGCCTCGCAAGAAGGGCCAACGCTTGCCCACTTTGGAGCAGGTCTTGAAAGAGGCTCAGACAGCTTGGAAGAAAGTGATCATTCCAAACTGGTATGGCGAAGGCAGACGAGAAGTCGAAATTACCTCCAATACCGCGGTTTGGTTCCATAATGGGATGCCGCCTTTGCACATCCGCTGGATCCTGATCCGGGACCCAAAAGGGAAGTTCAAATCGCAAGCCTTGCTGTGTACCGACTTGAACGAAGGACCTGAGCAAATTCTGGAGTGGTTCGTGATGCGTTGGCAATTGGAAGTCACTTTTCATGAAGTCAGGGACCACCTGGGCGTGGAGACCCAACGCCAGTGGTCTGATTGGGCCATCGCTCGCACTACACCAGCCTTGTTGGGCTTGTTCTCGCTGGTGACTTTGCTGGCGAACACACACGCCCAAAAAGGCAAGATTCCCATCCGCCAAGCTGCCTGGTATTGCAAGCCCTGGTCGACTTTTTCGGATGCACTGGCGCTCGTGAGACAAGAAGTATGGCATCATCGCTATTTTCAGCTATCGCAAAAACAATATAACGTTCGAAAAATTCGGCCCGAAATGCTCAATTACCTATGTAATGCCGCTTTTTACACACCTTGAACATTCAAGATTGGATAAAGTCTAGCTTAGTTGAATTAAAAAACAACCGGGAAGAATTCATGGTTATTCATAGTACATTTTCCACAGTACCAGTTTCGCGGCTTGATGAATTGCAGCCTCGTGAATTCGAAAAACTGGCATGCTGGGCTTTCCAGAACTTAGGTTATTTACAGGTGATCCACTCGGGGGCAAAATCGACGACAGATGGGGGAGCAGATGTAAGGATGCGAAATCAAAAAGGGGAAAATGAAATCGTGCAATGCAAGCAATTAACTAGGCGGATTGATCAAACCGAATTAAAGAAATTTACTAGAGCGATGCGTATCTTTGATGCGGAAAGGGGGCATTACTGGGCCCCCGCCGGGTTTACCGATCCTGCTATGGAATATGCCAATACGCATAAAATCATTTGGTATGATGAGCAACGTATTCTTAGAACAATAAGCGCCGCTTATAAAGAAATTGAGAGAAGAAAACAATTAGCAATTGCCGCCGGTGGTTATGTGGAGCCAAAGACAAAACCAAGGTCAAATAATTTGCCGTACCAAGCCCGTCGGAAATCTGACTTTAAGATTAGCTGTATTTATATTAATGAGTTTCATAACAATTATTGTGATATTGGCCCTGCTCATGTTTATACTCTTAATTCCAACAATCTTTCCTGTTCGATGAAGATTATCAGATGTGTTTGATGGGAGGAAGAAATGGGAACTCGCATTCTATACCAAGTGATCGAAACCGATAAATCCCCGGAAGAAGTTCGGCAGGCAGCTTTAGCTTCACATAGACCTATTGGCGGATATCAACAACTTACCAGTGAGGGCTTCAATATCCGGCAGGGCATCAATGGTATTGGCCAGGGTTCTTTTGTCAATCTCGTGGCAAGCGTATCCATTCGTAAGGCAAAAGAAAACACCTATAACTTGCAAACCTATCTAAATTGGAATGCAAGTTCCCAAACCATATGGTTTATTTTCCTGTGTTGGCCAGTGGCTTGCCTCTATTTCTTATTTGATCCAACCCCAAATTATCAATATGCCTTAGATCAAATTCGGTATAACCTTGACCCAAAACAACAAGCCCCACTATTCAATAAATAAATCCTACCGCCCTTTCCTGCTGGCCTTCGTGATCACCACCGCTGTGGGCGGGCTGGCGCTGCCGGCAGCCGCCAGCTGCTGGCCGATCTCAACCCGCTGCCAACCGTAAGGGCGCAAGGCCTTGCGCCCCTACAATCGCCCGGCTACACCCCCATCCCCCTGGCGGATTGGACATTGACCCCAACCGTAGGGCAATATCGCCACGATACCCTATCGTGCCCCTACGAATGCACGTGCCCCTACCCGACAGCCCGCCGCCCAACCGTCCTACTTGGCGCTGGGATCCGATGGAATCGGTTGGCCTGCAGTTGACTGCCCCGTTGGACCATCGATGGCGAGATCTTCGAGCACGAATGCGGTCAATTCGGACGCACCCTGACCCGCTACACCCTCACCAGCCCGCCAGGGGATTTCGTAGAGCTGGACGTCCTTGCCCGCCTTCGGCACCGCCTGGGCCTTGTTACGTCCCGGTCATCCTGGATGAGACCCGCCAGATCTTCCGGCAGGAGCTGAGCCTGCCGCTAGTTAATTACTCGGGATATTATTTTTATAAGGGCCAGATGCAATGCACTGCCTTGGGCTGGCCGGTGGGCGATAAATATGTGCTGGGCGCCTACTACGACCGCCAGACCTTCGAGCCCAATCTCCCGGTGATGGACCGGATCATGTTATCGGTACAGGTAAAGTGATGGCATACATAAGTGAATTGATTGATAACAACCAATGGCAGGAGGGAGTCTGAAGAGGTCAGGTGCGCCGGATGAGGCTGGCTCTAGGATGGTTTAGGGGGAAAGATGCCGACTGAAGTCGGCACGACGAGGTTGGTAGAGGAAAAATGCCGATTGAAGTCGGCACTACAAGGGAGGAGGTGGATAAAAAAACAACCCGGTGAATACACGGGGTTGTTTTCCTGGCGGACCCGACGAGATTCGAACTCGCGATCTCGGCCTTGACAGGGCCGCATGTTTGGCCGCTACACCACGGGTCCAGGAGCGGGCTGAATATACCATACGCATTTTGTGGCGTCAATACCCACCTGACCCAAACAGGCTCGGATCTGTGGGAGTCTTCCCCGATGGGTCGTGAACGTAGACAAATTCGCCGACATTGGCCCAATCATAGATCCAATGGGCGTCGCCGGGGGAAAGATTGACACAACCATGGCTCAAGGGATATCCAAAGCGGTTATGCCAATAGGCGCCATGCAGGGCGCGGCCTTCGTCAAAATACATGGTCCAGGGCACATCTTCCAGGTAATAATAATCGTCCTGAACGCTGTTGCTCATGGTCTCGGTTTCCAGTTTCTTTTGAATATGGAAAAGGCCCGGACGCGTCCAGAAATTATCCACGCCGGTTGAAACCATGGTGGCAAAAACGAGCCGGTTATTATCATAAATGGTGAGGGTCTGCTCGAACAGATTGACATCGATCCAGCGCCCGCCTGTGACACCTTCAGGTGGGGCAGTGGCCAAATCCGCACGGGCGATTTGACGGGAATCCATCCATTCGCCAGGAGCTATCAAATCCCAGGTCAAGTTACCGGCATCCTGGGTGGCGTAGATCTGCACGACTTCGAAACGATAATGGGTGATGCCAGTCTCCGGATTGTTCACTCCGGGGGAAGTACGGGATTGAACTGCTCCCAGAACCCAGCCAAAGGCATTGCGGGGAGTGGAACTAAACACGAGTCCCTGGAAAGGCGGATCGAACAAGCCCTGGCGACCACCTTCGGCAAAAACCCAATCGCCGGAGCGGAGGTGATAATAGGAACCCTGGCTGGTAACCACGGCATCCCCCACATAGGAGACGTATAAGTGGTTACTCGGGTAGAGTATCTTGGAAGGCTGGTGCGCAAGGGCGGCATCCAGGGAGGGGAAAAGCTGAGCGCCTGCATCCGTAACCTTGAAATATTGATAGGGGGTGTAGCTTAAACTTCTATCCGGAGCATAAGCCGGCAGGGGCAGGATGGGATAAGGCAGGCCCTGGGCGGCGCTCTGGGTATAGTGCTCGGATGGACCCAGAGGAAGACAATCGGAGGGGTTATCCAGATAGAGGCCGGGTGGACAGACCACCGAACCCGAAGCGGGTTCGAGGCTGGAGGGGGCCGGATTTGGCTTAGCAGCCGTCAAATTCCAGGCAGGAAGTATAACAACCAGTAAGATGCCAGTCAGTAGTATTTTGCGCATAGATGATTAATTTTCGGAAACCGAGGGATGATTATAGCATGTTTCAATTGCCGCCAAATTGTAATGGAACTGAGTAACAGCCAACTTGACACATCATGCTGCCTGTGCTACATTTGTTACAGTCTAATTCTTAAATTAACCGGCAATTTACACGAGGAGGCAATTTGACCAAGAACCGCTCTCAATTAATGGTTGACCGCTTACGTGAATTACATGCCTCCTCACCGGACACGGAAGCCTCAGCAGTCGTCAGCGTGGATGGATTGAGCATCGCCTCGGCCCTGCCACAGGGGGTGGAAGAAGATCGTGTTTCAGCAATGTCAGCCGCCATGCTCTCGTTGGGGGAACGGATTGCGACTGAGCTTGGACGTGGAAGCCTCGAGCAAGTATATATCAAAGGACAAAAGGGGTATGTTGTCCTGATGTCGGTGGGGGAAGAAGCAGTACTTACGGCGCTGGCACGCGAACAAGCCAAGCTGGGCCTCATTCTACTGGACATGCGACGCGCCGTCGCAGACCTGGAGAAACTTATTTGATTTAATAAGGTGATAAGTAAATCGGTCTCACTAAAAAACGGCCGGTCTTGCATTTTTGGAATTCATATAATTTAGGATGCGGCGAAAAATATGGAAAAAATCCCAAAGAGCGGTTTCTATTATGCCAACAAATTTGCCCGGATCACCCTGCAAGCCTATGAAGAGGTGATGGGGAAAAACGGTCTTAACGCCATTCTTAACCTGGCAGGCCAGAATAACCTGATCGACAATTTTCCCCCAGATAACCTGGGACGCGAATTTGATTTTGCGGATTTCACTGCAATCCATATTGCATTGGAAGAAATGTATGGACCGCGCGGCGGCCGTGGGCTGGCCCTGCGAGCCGGTCGGGCTACATTCAATGATGCGCTCAAGAATTTTGGCGCGCTGGCAGGCGTCGGCGACCTGGCGTTCAAAGTACTGCCGCTGCAAGCCAAGATCAGAATTGGCCTGCCGGCCTCGGCAAAAATTTTCTCACAGGTGACCGACCAGCTATCGACCGTAGATGAAACGGATGATGCTTTTATTTGGACAATTCATCGTTGTCCGATCTGCTGGACTCGTAAGAATGCGGATAAACCAGTCTGCTACATCTCGACCGGTTTGCTGCAAGCCATGCTAACCTGGGTTTCGGGGGGACTTGAATTCCGGATCAACGAGTCGAAGTGCTGTGCTGTGGGTGATAACGTCTGCGAATTTGTCATCCAAAAAGATCCAATCACCTAAGAGTATCCCAATGGTCGAGGTGAAAAAAAAGATCCTCATCGTTGAGGATGACCTGGATGTGGTCGATATGCTTAATGCGTATTTTCGCATCCAGGGATACGAGGTTGTGACGTTCACCTGGGGTGAGGATGGAGTTCGAGCCTGTCAAAATGCCAGACCGGATATCGTTATTCTTGATATCCATCTTCCAGACATCGATGGTTACGAAGTGGCCCGGCGCCTGCGCAGCAACCGCCGCACATCCGACATCCCAATTATATTTCTAACCGAAAAGCACAACCGTTCCGAGCGTTTACAAGGACTCGAATTGGGTGCGGATGACTACATTTCGAAGCCTTTCGATGTTCAGGAACTCCTGCTGCGCATCCGGAATGCCTTGCACAGGGCTGAGCAGGATAGCCTGACGAACCCGGTTTCAGGTTTACCTGACGGCAGGCTGGTGGATGAGCGAATTTTGGAATGCATGTCAAAACCCAGCTGGAGTATGCTGGTCGTCTCGCTTGAAAACCTGGATATTTTTCGCGAATCCTACGGGTTTGTAGCCTCGGACGACGTTTTGCGAGCGGCGAGCCTGATGGTACATAACACCTTGAAGGAGCTGGGTGGCCCGGATGATTTCCTGGGACACCTTGGGCCGACCGATTTTGTGTTGGTCAGCGGGCCAGAGCGGGTTGTGAGCCTTAAGGAGCGCGTCCGCAGCCGCCTGGAACAATCCCTGGATTATTTCTATCCTATTAAAGACCGTGATAAAGCTGAGACGCGCTCCAGACGCTTAGTGATCAAGACCGGTATATTACAATCCGGAGATGGCAATTTTACATCCCTGGATGACCTAAAAATATCCCTGCTGCGGAAGAAACGCTAGGAGACTGCTTGCATACCGTTGTAATCGTTCCAACCTATAATGAAGCGGAGAACCTGCCTAAAATGGTCTCCGCTTTATTCGTGCTCCCATTGGATTTGGATGTTCTGATCGTCGACGATAACAGCCCGGACGGAACAGGCCGGATTGCTGACGATTTATCCAAAGCTCACCCCGGACGGATGAGCGTGATCCATCGGGCCGGGAAGCTTGGTCTGGCTTCGGCTTACCAGCAAGCATTCCGTAGCCTGTTTGATAGAAATGTGGATGCCATCGCCCATATGGATTGCGATTTCTCACACGATCCGGCAGTGTTAGTCGAAATGACGAAATGCATAGAGTCGTGTGATGTGGTCTTCGGCTCGCGTTATATTCCGGGAGGCAGTACGGATGTGCATTGGCCGGTGTGGCGCAAGGGCCTATCGGCCTGGGGGAACTTCTATGCCCGAACCATACTAGGCCTGCCCATCCGGGATGTAACCGGTGGGTTCCGCATGTGGAGACGCGCAGCACTTCAATCCATGCCACTGGAACGCGTTAAATCCAGCGGATATATCCATACGGTTGAAATGGCTTACCTGGCAGATTGCCTGGGATTCAAGGTCTGTGAGACCCCGATTTATTTTGCCGACCGGCGTTGGGGTAAATCGAAGATGTCATTCAAGATCCAGGTTGAAGCCGCATTCCGAGTCTGGGTCGTCCTGTGGAATTATCGCGACTTGAGGAGAAAGAAGGAAGAGGGGAAGTGAGGAAAATAAGAAACGAAACGTAAAATGTAAAGGAGAGTTATTTGGGGTTTTGCGGTTCGGGGATAACCAGACAAAGCTTACCCCACTCTTCCAGAGATAAAGTTTCTGCCCGCCGCATCGGGTCTATCCCGGCTGCGGCGAGTTTTTTTTCTGCCAGAACGGGGGCGATCCCAAGGCCGCCCGAGAGGGAATTCCGCAGTGTTTTACGTTTTTGTGAGAATCCGGCTTTTATCAACGTAAAGAAAGCATCCAATGATGAAGCAGGGATAACCGGTTCCGGCAGGATTTCCACACGCAGGACTGCAGAGTCAACTTTGGGGGCTGGAAAAAAAGCTTCGGCGGGGATATAGGCGACAATTTGCGGGTTCCCGAAGACTTGCACACTCAAAGAGAGCAGGCTCATTTTCCCTGGTTTCGCGCAAATCCGCTCGGCAACTTGCTCCTGCATCGTCAGGACCAGACGGCGCGGGCGGCCACCGCTATCCAGCAGATGCCGAATCACTGCCGAAGTGATGTAATAAGGGATATTGGCAACCACCAGGTAATCCGGCTTTTCCATCAAGCCGGACGGGTCCAGCTTGAGAATATCAGCGTGCACCAGACGGACATTCTTGTAGGGCGCAACCACCTTTTCCAAGGCAGGAAACAGGCGATCATCCAACTCAACGGCGGTGATACGAAGGGCTGCGAGCGCCAAATAGCGGGTCAGGTTCCCCAAGCCGGGGCCGATCTCGAGGACCTCATCGGTGGGTTGGAGGTTGGCTGCATGGACGATATCCTGCATGGCACGATCGTCCAGCAGAAAATTTTGTCCCAGGCTCTTGCTGGGGCGCAGTCCGAACTGTTTTAACAGTCCGGGTATATTTAGAGGCGGGAGTGAAATTCCGGTCATGGCAAAATAGTCACAAGATTGGTCGGGACCGGCGCCAAAAAATAAACAGTAACAGAGCCATTGACAGGCTGGTAATCTGCATCGGAAAAGGCCAGGTCCACCCAATAATGGTTACCAGGAGGACCGCCGCCAACGTCTCCAACGGTGGCAAAGCCATAACCTGGGATATAAAGTCGATCGTACCCAAAAGCCAGGTACCAGGAATAAACCATCGCCACGGTGCCGCGCTGCACCGGCAAGCCGCTGGAAGTGCCATACGAGCAGCGTCCATCCGGAGTGGCGGAGCGGCAGGGCGAATAGGAAGTGGCAGTCAGAGTCAGTACCCGGTAATATTGTATGGCAACACCATCCACGACCGCGCTGTGAATGACAACTTTTGTCCCAAAACCCAGGATACGGTCCTGCGGTGGGCGGACGACGATCTCGTCCTCCGTCTTTTGCGATACCTGTACGCCATCCTGGCTGCGAGAACGCACGCGTGTGATTGCCAGGCCGGGCTCTCCGCCCTGTACGAGGGCCTGCTGATCAAGCTCAAGATCAGCGGAAGGTTCGGTACGGGTGGAGAAGGGAAGCAGTTTCTGAGTGAGGGCGACGAACTCGGTGACCCTGGTTACGCGGACTTTTCCGTCCAGTGGCAGCGAGGCTTTTTCGGAGGGGGTGCTGGAATCCAGCCCGAGGAGGGGGATCCCGGATTCTGCCAGCGCCTGGCCGACAGTGGGCGCGGCGGAGCGAACTTGTTCCTGAACCCCGTCCACTGTAACGGTTAGCGATTGCGAGGGAGTGTAGGAAACGGTAAGCGGCCCTATTATGGGCGTATCGACGGGTGGATCGAAGCGGTCGGCGGCGTAAAGGGTAAAGCCAGCTTCCAGCAAAGCCTGGCCGACCGTGAGGGCAGAAGTCAGGATACTTTTCTGTCCGGAGGGCATGTCTAGGGTTAACTTCTGCGCGCGGCGAACTGTCAGGGTGTAGCTTGAATCAGCAGGCAAGGCAGCCTCGACAGGCACAGAAGCGCCAAGAAGCAGGATGCGATCATTTGCCCCAAGCGTCAAACCGGCCTCGCCAAGGATATCTTTCGGAACAAGACTGGCGGTTGACAGGGAGAGGGTGCGACCATCAACGAGAATATTTACAGGTGTTTTGGAAGTCTGGCAGGCGGAAAGAATGAACAGGAGAACCAGAACCAGTCCGATTAATTTCCTCATGTGCGAAATTATAGTCGATTCGAGTAAAATCAAGGCATGCCCGAAATCATTTCGAGTTCCAGCAATCCGCTGATTAAACAAATCCGTGCTTTGCGGCAACGCAAGGGAAGGCAGGAGACCGGCCTGTTTGTAGTGGAAGGGATCCATCATGTCGGGGAAGCCATAGAAGCCGGCTGGCGGATCGAAGCGCTGGTTTATGCACCAGACCAGTTGACCAGCGATTTTGGGCGACGCCTGGTGGATGAACAGTTCCAACGCCAAGGCCGTTGTGTGGCCTTAACTTCGAACCTGTTTGAGGCGGTAGCAGACAAGGATAATCCGCAAGGAATCCTGGCTGTGGTCCACCAAAAAAAGGTAAGTTTGGAAGAAATCACCAGCGGGAATCTTCACGCTGGAGCAGCGCTGGTCTCTCCACAGGATCCCGGTAACGTGGGAGCAATCCTGCGTTCCCTGGATGCGGTCGGTGGGGATGGGCTATTCCTGCTGGAAGGCGGCGTGGACCCATTCCACCCGGCCTGCGTGCGAGCCAGCATGGGGACGATATTCTGGAAAACCCTGGTGCAGGCTTCGTTTGACGATTTCGTAAAATGGGCACGCAAGAATGACTTCCGGCTGGTAGGCTCCTCGGCACATGCCAAGACCGATTACCGAGCATTCAGGATCAGCAGTCAAGCGACCATCCTGGTGTTGGGGAGTGAACAGAAAGGCTTATCGCAAGAGCAGATGGGGATGTGCGATGAAAGCCTGTCCTTGCCGATGAGCGGGCGAGTCAGCTCGCTCAACCTGGCAGTTGCGGCCGGGATATTGATGTACAAAATCTTCGAATCATAAAAAAAGGGCGCAGAAATTGCGCCCCGATGGGTGGATCAACAGGCCAAGACTCTGGTCAGATCTCGTCTTCTTCCCCTTCCCAGTTTTCATCTTCCTCTTCATCCAATTCTTCCTCCTCCCATTCCTCCAATTCTTCCTCCTCCCAATCGGCGTCCTTGGCGGCGGCTTCCTCGTTGGGGGTATAGGTAGCGCAACCAGTATCGGGGTCCAGTTCGACCGCCGCGGCGCCGCAATAGCCGTCGTCGACGAAGACACAGTCATTGTAATGGCAGCGGATGCGGGGCATGAATTCCTCCTAAAGTGCAGTTTGTTTGACCAAGCGGATGATGGCCAGAACGAAGATAAAGGCGATGATAATTGCTGAAGCCACACAGAACGGGCAAATGGCATTGATGATGTAAATTTCGAGGTAAGTGAGATAGGCTGTGAAGGCCACGCCACCCAGGCTTATTCCAAAAATGGCCAGCGGGCCGTTCTCTTTCGCAAGCTTTAAACGCGCCTCCAAAAACAAAATGCAAACAATAACAAGATAAGCTGCAAGTCCAAAAATGGAGACCGGGATGCCATTGATTTCCGAATATGGACTGAAATTGACATCATGGCAACCACCGTTCCCCAGGCACATATGAGGATTACCGGTCAATTTGTAAATAAACAAATAAGTGGCATCCACGGCACCCAGAATGGCAAGAACCAGTGTGCTCCAGAAGAGAACGGGAGTTGTTTTGTTAGTGTGCATGTTCTTTATTTGATTGGCCATATCTCGGCTTCCGAGTTTGCAGGCAGCGATTTTACCCCAGAGGGCACAATCAGTAAAGCATTTGCCTGAACCAAAGAAAAGATGTTTCCGGATCCCTGATGACCGGTGAGGCGGGCGGTCAACTGACCTTGCTCTTCAGTGACAACGGCACGCAGGTAGGATTCGCGCCCATCTGATTCCACCGGTTCGGACAAGCGGGCTTTCCGGCGCGGATGAGGGCGCGGGGTCAGTCCGGAAGCCTGCTCGAGCGCCGGGCGCACGAAGATTTCAAAACCCACGAAAGCCGAGACAGGATTGCCTGGCAGCCCAAAGAAAGGGATGCCATGGTATGCGCCGAACGCCAGGGGTTTGCCCGGACGCATATCCACTTTCCAGAAATCCAATTTCCCATCGGCTTCGATGGCGGATTTCACATAATCGAATGCCCCGACACTGACGCCTGCCGATGAAATGATGATGTCAGCGCCTTCATTAACTGCCTGCTGCAGGCGGGAGCGAACGTCGACTTCCGTATCAGAAGCGATGCCGAGCCGGATCAATTCCACGCCGGCGCTTTCCGCCAGCGCAGAGAGTATGTACGAATTGGCATCGTGGATCTTGCCAGGAGTAAGAGGCGCATCCACCGGGAGGAGTTCATCTCCGCTGGAAAGCAAGGCCACCCTGGGCGGGCGGTAGACCGGCACTTCCGCCACACCGAGCATGGCCAACAGCCCCACTTCCTGGGCACGCAGGAGTGTCCCAGCGGTAAGCAGGATGTCGCCGGCATGCAGATCGTCACCACGGTGACGAGTATTTTCCCCGAGGCGAATGGATTTATAGATTAAGACTTTTGCAGGCGCAGGCGTGCCAGCCAGGCGTACGTTGAAATCGGTGTCTTCCACCATGACAACCGCCTCAGCTTCGGGAGGCAGAGGCGCGCCAGTCATGATGCGGGCGCATTCGCCAGGCTGGAGGGGGATGCCCGAGTAGCTGCCAGCGCGAATATCCGTTACCACTGTCAATGTGACAGGTGAGGCAGCAGCGGCGCCTGAGACATCCGAAATGCGCACGGCAAAGCCATCTGCAGAGGAATTGTCAAAAAGGGGGAAATCGGTTTTGGCTGAGATATCCTCAGCCAGGATACGGCCTGAAAGGCGGGCGATGGGCAGGTTAATTCTACCAAGCGGCTTAAAGTTCGCCAGGATACGCGAGCGGGCATCAGATACGCTTAACATGAATGTCGCCGTCTCCTATGGAAAGCGGCGACATTATACCATGTGTGTCAAGAGAAGCAAATTGAATCTAGCCGTTCTTTTGCTGGAATTCCTTCATAAACTTGACCAGGGCTTCAGAGGCCTCAACCGGCAAGGCATTGTAAAGCGAAGCGCGCATCCCGCCGACTGAGCGGTGGCCTTTCAGGCCGATGAGATCATTCTTCTTGGCCTCACCGGCGAACTGGTCTTCCAAAGCTTCGCTGGGCAAGCGGAAAGTGATGTTCATGCGGGAGCGGTCCGATTTGGCATGACCTTTATAAAAACCGCCGGATTGGTCGATGGCGTTGTAAACCAGATCGGCTTTGGCCTGGTTGCGCTTCTCGATAGCCGACAAGCCACCCAAACCTTTTGCCCATTTCATAACCAGGCTGACGATGTAAACAGACCAACAAGGCGGGGTATTGAGCAGGGAATTCTCTTCAGCCAGCGTCTTGTAATCGAGCAGGTTGGGCAGGTTAGCCGGAACTTTTGCAAGCAGGTCTTCGCGGATGATGCAGATGACCACCCCGGCAGGACCGGCATTCTTCTGGGCACCGGCATAGAGCATGGAGTATTTGGAGACATCGATCGGACGGCTGACAAAATCGGAGGAGGCATCGCATATTAGCGGAACACCAACGGGCGGGACCGGCTCGGTGAAATACTCGACGCCGTGAATGGTTTCGTTGGAGGTGAAATGCAGGTATGCAGCCTGGGGATCCAGCTTCAGATCGGACTGAGCTGGCAGGTGGTTGAAATTGTCAGCTTCAATGCTGGCAGCGGCTTTGGAAGTGCCCAGTTTCTGGGATTCCTTAAAGGCTTTCTTACTCCAGGTGCCGGTGACAATGTAATCCGCACTCGCTCCAGCCGGGCGGAAGTTCATCGGGATCATGGCGAACTGCAGGCTGGCGCCGCCCTGCAGGAAAAGGATTTTATAATTGGCCGGGATTTTCAACAAGTCGCGCAAATCATTCTGAGCGTCGGCAACGATGGCTTCGAATTCCTTGGAGCGATGGCTGATTTCCATCACGGACATACCGGTCCCTTTATAATCGAGCATTTCTGCCTGGGCCTGCTGGAGGACTTCCAGCGGCAGGGCGGCGGGACCGGGGTTAAAGTTGAAAACACGCTTTGGGGACATATTTTCTCCTCGTTAAGAGTTGATACAGGATAAATGGATTTCACTGTTTGGATTTGATCAGACTGACTGACTGGATTATAGCCGATACGAATTAATTCGGTGAGTGCAAAATATCACTATTTGTTGACAATCCATATACCCGTTGATAAAATGATTTTATAAAATTTCTCAAGTTCCTTGCAGGGTCCACGGAAAATAGTGCCGGTAGCCCCTGTTTTTTGCTTTTGCGATATGATTAACTCAACCCTAAGGAGGAACCCATGAAAATACTTGTTTGCGACAAGACCGAAGCGGATGCGATCGAGCGCATGCGCGCCGCCGGCCTGACGGTGGATACCAATTTCGAGATCACACCTGAAGAATTGCCCAAAGTGCTGCCGGCTTACGATGGGATGGTTGTCCGCAGCCGGACGAAGGTGCGCCAGCCGCTGATCGACCTGTGCCCCAACCTGAAAGTGATCGTACGCGGCGGGGTCGGTCTGGATACCATCGATGCCGAGTATGCGCGTTCCAAAGGGATCACTGTGATGAATACTCCCAAAGCCAGCTCGGCTTCGGTGGCGGAACTCGCGATCGGCTACATGTTTGCAATGGCACGATCCATTTACAAAGCGTCTGCAAGCATGAAATCCGAGAAATGGGAAAAGAAAGCCTTCGAAGGGGATGAAATCGGCGGGAAGACGCTTGGCCTGATCGGGATTGGTAATATCGGCAAGGAAGTCGCCAGACGCGCCAGCGTGCTGGGGATGACCGTTCTGGCCTTTGACCCGTATGTCAAGGAAGCTGCAAACGTCAAACTGGTCGCGCTGGATGAACTATTGGCCAAGGCGGATTACATCAGCCTGCACCTGCCCAAGACCAAAGAATCCCAGAACATGATCGACAAGGCTCAATTCGAGAAGATGAAGACCGGCGTGCGGATTGTCAACTGTGCGCGGGGTGGGATCGTAAATGAAGCTGCCCTTTACGAAGCATTGACCAATGGCAAGGTGGCCGGGGCTGCCCTGGATGTATATGCTGAAGAGCCGCCCACGGACTGGAAGCTGGCAAAACTGGATAACGTCATTTGTTCGCCGCACATCGGCGCAGCCACCAAAGAGGCCCAGGGACGCGTAGGAGCCGAGGTGGCGGAGAAATTAATCGAATTCGCCAAAGGCAAATAATCCATACAATGGGGCGATCCAACGGGTCGCCCCGCTGTAATTCATTATGAAAACATTCAACGATATTGCCATTAAAGTCCCGCAAGTCTTTTTACCAAAACCCGGCACGGACCTGACCAAATGGGCCGTCATCGCTTGCGACCAGTTCACTTCACAACCGGAATACTGGCATAAGGCCGAGGAATTTGTCGGCGAGGCGCCTTCGACCCTGAATCTGGTCCTGCCCGAGGTATTCCTCGAGAAACCCGGCGAGGCGGAGCGCATCCAGCATATTCATTCCAGTATGAAAGCATATCTGGATAAAGGCATCCTGCAGCCGCATGAAGGCATGGTGTATGTGGAGCGGAGCGTGAGCGGCAAGAGGCGCAAAGGGATCGTGCTGTGCCTGGACCTGGAATGTTACGATTACGGCAAGGGTTCCACCAGCCTGATCCGTGCGACGGAAGGGACAATTGTCGAGAGGCTACCCCCGCGCATGAAGATCCGCCAGGAGGCGGCATTGGAATTACCGCATATCCTGGTGTTGATCGATGATCCTGAGCATACGGTCATCGAAAGCCTTGAAACTGCCAAACCCAGCCTTGAAAAGCTTTATGACTTTGAGTTGATGCTGGGCAGCGGTCATCTGAGCGGGTATGCCGTTGATGAGAAAATGGAAGGCCGGGTGGTGGAGAGCCTGCGCAAATTGGCCACTCCGGAAGTGTTTGCAGCCAAATATGGGGTTGGTAAGGATAAACCGGTGCTGCTATTTGCCATGGGGGATGGCAACCATTCCCTGGCAACGGCCAAAGCGGTCTGGGAGAAAATGAAGCCACAAGTCGGGCTGGACCATCCGGCACGCTATGCGCTGGTGGAGATCGAGAATGTCCATGATAAGGGGCTGGAGTTCGAGCCGATCCACCGTGTGCTGTTTGGATTGAAGAAAGATATTTATCCAGCCATGCAGAAATATTTCGGATCAAATATCAGCCTGACGCAGGTCGCGGATGCGCGAGCCATGGTCGAGCGGGTGGACCATGCCAAAGGTTCCAAGCAAACCATTGGCATCGTAAGAGGTGGTGAACAAGCTTCCTTCGGAGTGGTTGAAATCACAAATTCTATATCCAACCTGCCGGTCGGCACGCTGCAGGCCTTCCTGGACGTGTTTCTGAAAGAAGGCGGGGCGGAGAAGATCGATTATGTGCACGGAGAGGAAGTAGTATGCACGTTGGGCGCACAGGCGGGGAATGCCGGGTTCTATGTGCCTGGCATGGATAAGTCGGACTTGTTCAAAACGGTTATCCTGGATGGGGCCCTGCCGCGCAAGACGTTCTCAATGGGGGAGGCGAAGGAGAAACGGTTCTATATGGAAGCGAGGAAGATCATTTAAACACAGAGGGACGAAGGGAACAAAGGTAAAACAAAAAACAAAAAGCCGGTCTCAATGACCGGCTCTTAGTTTTTTAAGTGCTTGTTCAAAATCTGTCGGGTAGGGGGCAGAGAAATTACGAGGTTGGTTATCCAGGTTGAATTCCAACGAAAGGGCATGCAGGGCAGGGCGCAGGATCAGGTCTGTCTCAGGTGCGCTGTAAAGAGTATCGCCAAGCAGCGGATGACCCAGCGCGTAGGCGTGGACGCGCACCTGGTGGGTGCGACCGGTGGCGGGAATGGCTGCCAAGAGCGCATAGCCATTAAAACGCTCCAAAACCTTAAAGGTTGTCTCAGAGGGCTTTCCCTGGCTGTTATCGACAACCGTACGATGTGAATGGCCCACGTTTATCCGCAGGGGATGGCGGGCGGTGTGCTCATCCCAGGCGGGCGAACCGACAACGATGGCATGGTAAACCTTTTTGATAGCGTGGTGTTCGAACTGTATGCTCAGGCTGCGGTGCACTTCGGCGGTGCGGGCAAAGACAACCAGGCCGCTGGTGACCTTATCCAGACGATGAACGATCCAGAGGCGACCATAATCTGTTTCCAGAGTTTTGACCAACGAGTCTGAGTCGTCTTCCCACCCGCCGGGAATGGTGGCAAGACCGGCAGGTTTATTGGCGACGAGAATGAAAGAGTCAACGTAGATGACATCCATGAACATATTTTACCTGCAGCGGAGTGATTTTCAACGTGGATGCCACGAATAGGCAAATTATGCAAAACCATATTATTTAACCCTTGACATTAACGTTACGTCATGGTTTATCATCGGGGCATGTCGTACACTGTCAAGCAACTATCCGACCTGGCGGGTGTCAGCGTGCGCACGCTGCACTATTACGATGAAATCGGGCTGCTAAAGCCGGATTCCATCCGCCCAAACGGCTACCGCGAATATGGCGACGAGGCCGTGATGAGACTCCAGCAGATCCTGTTCTACCGTGAACTCGACCTTAACCTGGGAGATATCAAGGCAATCGTCACACGCGCAGACTTCGATGCGGTTGCGGCGTTGGAAGCACATCGCAACTCCCTGCAGGGACGAGCGAGACGGCTAGAACGCCTGATCCAGACGGTGGACGATACCCTATTCCATATGAAAGGATTAAAAAAAATGAGCCAAAAACAACTATTTCAAGCCTTCTCGGATGAAGAACAGGAAAAATATGCCAAGGAGGCCGAGCAGATGTATGATCCCGAGACCGTCAAGGCTTCCCAGAAGAAGTGGAAAGCTTATACGAAGGAGGACAAGCAGCGGATCGCAGATGAGGGCAATGCTGCGTATGAGGCGATTGCAGCAGCCATCCCGCTGGGAGCCTCCAGCCCGCAAGCCCAGGCGGGTGTGGAGCTATGGCGCAAGCACATGGATTACTTCTGGACACCGAGACTGGATCAATTGGTGGGGTTGACGGAGTTGTACAATTCCGATCCACGCTTCAAGGCCAATTTCGACAAGATCGATCCCCGGCTGGCGGAGTTCATGCGGGAAGCGGTGGGGGTGTATGTAAAAAGGAGTGAGTGATGTGCAAGAAGGAAGAAGGAATAAGCTGAAAGCTGAAAGCTAATAAGAACGTCCCGAAGGTTGGCGCTGGAGTATGCTGGCGGGAAATGACCTTCGGGACGATTTATTAATGGAGCGCTGCCTGCTGATTACGTTACTGTCAGGCGTTCGAGTGGATACTTTTCGTAGCGTTCCTCTTCCACAACACGGCGGATGCGATCCACGCCTTCCCAGATTTCGCCAAAGGAGGTGTAGAGCGGCGTCAGGCCAAGACGCAAATTGTCAGGCTCGCGGAAGTCGGGCAGGAGCTGCATTTGCTCGATCAGGGCCCGGTTGATGCGATAGCCTTCCGGGTGACGCAGGCTGATGTGTGAACCGCGCTGGTCTGCCGAACGAGGGGAACCGAGGCTGAAGCCGAGCGGAATGAGCAAAGCATCGGTCAGACTGATCAGATATTCGGATAATCGCACGGACTTGGTCCGCAGAGCCGGCATCCCGGCTTCCAATACAGGATCGAGGGCAGCTTCCATTGCCAAAAGGGAAAGAATAGGCTGGGAGCCGGTCAGGAAGCGCCGCATTCCAGGGGCGGGGATGTAATCCAGACCAAAGGCGAATGGGGCATTTTGTCCCCACCAGCCGCAGATGGGCGAAAGCACCTGCTCCTGAAGTTCCTTTCGGACATAAAGGAACGCCGGAGCGCCGGGACCGCCATTCAGGTATTTATAGGTACAGCCGATGGCAAAATCGGCGTTACAGGCGTCCAGGTCAACGGGCAGCGCACCAACGGAATGGCTCAAGTCCCAGAGCACCAGGGCGCCTTTGCGGTGGGCCATTTCGGTAACCGCCGCCATGTTATAAAGGTAGCCGCTCTTGAAGGTAACGTGCGAAAGAGTGACCAGGGCAGTGTTTTCATCGATTGAAGAAGCAAGGGCATCCAGATCGGGAGTGATATCGCCATCCTGCGAGCCGATGCGGAGAATGGTGTGACGGTTTCCAAGCATTCGTACGAGACCTTGCAGGATGTAAAGGTCGGAGGGGAAGTTGAGCGTATCGGTCAGGAGGCGGGTGCGTCCGGGGCGTAACGCCAGGGCGGCTGCAGACAATTTGAACAGATTGATCGAGACGGTGTCGCAGGCGATCACCTGACCGGCGGCGGCGCCCACCAGTTGGGAGATTTTTTCGCCAACCCGGACAGGCGCCTCCCACCAGTCATCGTTCCAGCCACGGATCAGATCGCGACCCCATTCCTGTCAAGCAGATGCTGAACGCGTGCCTGGCTGGCATGTGTCAGGCGTCCAAGCGAATTGCCATCCAGGTAGATGAGTTCCGGATCGGCGATGACGAAACGCGTTCTGAAGGAGGCGAGGGGATCCTGGTTATCCAGGCTTTCTGCGTAGGAGCGTGAGGGGGTGAAATCCATGGGAATAATTTACCACAGATAATCAGCGATGAAAACGGAGCAAACTATTATTATTTATGAGTGTTTTCCGGGAACTTGCTCATGGCATATTCCGCCAAAGCTGTGATGGTCAGACTGGGGTTGACGCCCGGATTGGCCGGAATGACCGAGCCATCCAGTACATAAAGTCCGGGGTAATGGTGCACCTGGAAAGACTCATCGATCACACCCTGGGTTGAATCCTTCCCCATCGGGCAACCGCCCAAAATGTGTGCTGTAGTGGGAACATCCAGCAGGTTTTCGCCCAGCGAACCCATCGGGATGCCATTCGTTTTTTCAGCGAAGGAGCGGGCGACAGAATGACCGGCGTCCACGCGTGGGTTGACCTCGTGGCCCGGTTCGGATTTAGCCACCAGGCCTTTACGGAAGAAAGTCAACAGATTACGGCCCAGACGGACATTCATGCGATTATCCACATTCTGCATGACCAGCAGGATGGTCACCTTGCGCGCCCAACCGGGCAAGACCTGTGCGCGCAAGAAATCGAGCGGGTGGCTCAGGATCCAACCGATGGATTTAAACATGCGAACCGGAATGGTGTGGCCGTTGGAGATGAGAGGCGCGGCCATAAGGCGCATCAAGTCAGACCCTTCCGGGTAACGCACCGGCTCGATGCGCGTAGTTGGATCGGCGTTGAAAATGGAAGTTATGGCAATCCCTTGGGAGTAATTGGCCTTTTTATCGTGTGAAACGCTGCCCAACAGGGCTTCGGAGTTCGTCCGGACACGGTCTCCCAGGCGGGAGGAGAGCTGCGGTAACGTGCGGGACTGGTCGCGGCTATGCAGCAGTAACTTCAGAGTCCCGAGCACGCCAGCCGCGACGATCACGCTGCGCGCCCGGACCGTGTGCCTGGGTTGGAAAACCAGACCAGTGGAACGCCGATATTCTAGCTCGTAGCGAGCCCCATCTGAATTGGATTGCGCAACCGGCCTGATTTCGAGAACGCTCTGCTCGGCAAGCACCTTTGCCCCATTCTTCTCTGCAAAATACAAGTAGTTCTTTGGCAAGGTATTCTTGGCGTTGTGACGGCAACCCACCATGCAGCCACCGCAAAGCTTGCAGCCAGTCCGCTCGGGGCCGGCGCCGCCGAAGAATGGATCGGAAACGGTTTCGTTCTCCTGACCGAAATAAACTCCCACCTCGGTCGGGCGGAAAGTGGCCTCCTGCCCGAGTGAAGAGGCGATTTCCTTAAGTGTCTCATCGGCAACCCAAAGCCTTGGATTCTGAATGGCGCCCAGCATTTTCCGGGCGGTAGCAAAGTGTGGTTTCAGGATCTCACCCCAGGGCAGTGGTTCATGCCAGGCGGGAGTGGCAAAGGTTTCATCGTTGGGGATTTCGAGCACGTTGGCATACCCCAGACTCCCACCACCCACTCCGGTGCCATGCAGCACCATCATTCCTTTTAGCAAACTGATCTGCAGGATGCCGAAGCAGCGCATTGCAGGCGCCCACAGGTATTTCCAAAATGCCAGGTTGGATTTGGCGAAATCCTGATCCCGGTAGCGTTTGCCCTTCTCGAGGATAAGGACGGAATAGCCCTTTTCAGTCAGCCGCATGGCCGAGACGGAGGCTCCGAAGCCGGATCCGATGATTACATAATCAAAGCAATTAGCATTCAGCATTCAGTTATCAGCTTTCAGTTATCAGCTTTCAGTTATCAGTTATCAGTTGTCAGTTCTCAGAGTTTTCATTAGACCGGTCAGCATACGTTTGAGTTCTGTAATATCCGGAAATAATGTTTCATATTCTATCTGGCTTAACAAACAGAGGTCGCGACTTAACAACAAAAGATATTCACATTCGCTTGCAGACCCCATGCTGATCTGCAAGAAACGCGCTAAATCTGCATTACTACCACGACCACAGCCTTCCGAGATATTGGTTGGGATGGATGTACTTGCCCGCCTAATCTGGCTCGTGAGCCCGTATAGTTCATCTTTCGGGAATTTCTTCGTGATTTTATAGATAGATAAAGCAAATGCGTGCGCCTTTTCCCACACTTTAAGTTTATGAAAATCCTGCATTAATACTCCTTTGCCGTAGTTCAAAAGGCGCACGGCTGATAGCTGTCCGCCGCCCGATAATAACTGACTACTAGAGCTTAAACCCGGCTTCCTCCCCAAAGTTCTGGAGAGGGAGAATAAGCAGAAAATTAGGAAATGTGGATCAGGTTTCGTTCCAGGCGGAGTGGATACGCCGGTAGGTCTCGTCCAGTTCCTCCGGCAGGACGCGGGTTTCGGCCAAAGCGGACATAAAATTTGTGTCTCCGGCCCAGCGCGGGACTACGTGCAAATGCACATGCCCGGCGATCCCGGCTCCGGCGGCTGCACCGATATTCGCGCCAAAGTTGAATGCTTCGCAGCGGTAAACCTTGCGAAGGACACGGATCCCCTGGGTGGCCAATTCGATCATTTCGGAACGGACCTCCGCGTCCAGATCCTCAATGGATGGTCGATGGAGGTTTGCCACCACCAATAAGTGCCCACTTGTATACGGATAACGGTTGAGGATCACAAATGCCGTCCGCCCGCGAACAACGATCAGGTTTTGCGTGTCATTGGTCTGAGCCTGAACCCGGCAGAAGACACAATCCACGACCGGGTCTTGTGATTGAACAAATTTCATGCGCCAGGGTGCCCAGAGTTGTTTCATAGCTTTACCCTTTGTCAATACAATGCACCAGGATAGTTGATGAGTTTTAGCATAAATATCGATCCAGCATAACAATTGTACTATCGGTTGACATCTCCCAGGAACAAGAGTATTCTCTAATGTATGGAGCAAATGACGCTTTTTGACGCCTCACCGCGCTGGACGGTCACGACTTTGACGCGTCATCTGCGCCAATTGCTCGAAGCGGACGCCAGCTTGCAAGGCGTCTGGGTGCAGGGGGAGATCTCAAACCTGGCGCGGCCGGCTTCCGGGCATCTATACTTTACCCTAAAAGATTCAGGCGCAGCTCTGAAATGCGTGATGTGGCGAAATGAGGCGGCACGCCTGCGAATTCCACTGAAAGATGGACTGGCGGTTGAAGCGCACGGAAGCATCAGTCTGTATGAAGCTGGCGGACAATACCAGCTTTACGCAGATACGCTCCATCCGCTGGGGGAAGGGGCACTCTACCTGGAATTCCTGAGACTGAAGTCGGTGCTGGAAGCCGAAGGGCTATTCGATGCCGCCCGCAAGCGTCCCATCCCGGTTTCTCCGCGCAGGATAGGAGTTGTGACTTCATCAACTGGGGCAGCCCTGAGGGATGTGCTTAATACCCTGAGAAGGCGACTCCCGGTAGTGGAAGTGGTGATTGCGCCAACCCCGGTGCAGGGTGACGAGGCCCCGCCGGCAATTGTTGCAGCTTTGCGGAACTTAATCAAGGCGGCTGCGCCGGAAGTCGTTTTACTGGTGCGCGGAGGCGGTTCCATCGAAGATCTGTGGGCTTTCAACGATGAGCGGGTGGTGCGGGCGGTTGTGGAGGCTGCCGTGCCCGTTATCACCGGAGTGGGGCATGAGACTGATTTCACCCTGGTGGATTTTGCCGCGGATATGCGCGCGCCTACGCCGACCGCAGCCGCTGAACTGGCGACCCAGGTCACCGTACTGGATCTGAAAGCCAATTTAGATGAAATTGGTCGAATCCTGGTCAGCGAAACTGCCGGGTTGCTCCAACAGCGCAGCGAAGCGGCTGCCTGGCTGGATAACCGCTTGCGGCAAGCCTCGCCGGCACGGCGCTTGCAAAATGAACGCCAGCGCCTGGATGAGCTGAGCCGCCGCTGGAATGCTGCCCAGACTCACCGTTTGGAAATTGCGGTCGAGAAATTCAGGGGGATGGAAAACCGGCTGATGGCGCTCAGTCCGCTGGCAGTGTTGAGCCGAGGCTATGCTGTCATCACGAAGAACGAAAAGGTGGTGACCAGCGTCTCGCAAGTGCGGATGGAGGATACGCTGCGCGTGCGCGTCCAGGATGGCGAATTTAATGCCCGTGTGACGGGGAATGGATAGGTGATCATGGCAAAAACTGTTAAAAAACCCATCGACCAATTAACCTACGAGGAAGCTTATGGCGACCTCGAGGGGATTGTCGCCGCGCTCGAAACAGGGGATCAGCCGCTTGAAGAGGCGCTTGCTCTGTTCGAGCGAGGGCAACTGTTGACCAAACATTGTGCGGAGTTATTAGCCAAGGCGGAACTCAAGGTGCAGGAACTATCCGGGGAAACACTCGAGCCTTACCAGGAGAGCGAATGAACCTGGGAGGCCTGCTCCAAAACCACGTGTTGTTGACCGGGATGGCTGGCTGGATTTTGGCGCAGGCGCTCAAAATTCCAATCGATTATTTCCGATACCACCATTGGAATTGGGCCTTATTCTTTGCAGCCGGAGGCATGCCCAGTTCTCATTCCGCGCTGGTTACCTCCACAGCCGCGGCGGTAGGGTTGCATTACGGCTTCGACGACCCTCTTTTTGGAGTGGCAGTTGCCCTGGCGATGATCGTGGTCTATGATGCCACCGGTATACGGCGACAAGCAGGGATGCAGGCCCAAAAGATCAACATTTTAGTGGAAGAGCTCTTGAAAGGGCATCCGATCTCAGAGGAACATCTGCGAGAAGTGCTGGGGCATACCCCGCTCGAAGCACTGGGTGGTGTGTTATTAGGTATGGCAACCGCTATGGTTTTTTGGCTTCTGTTTGGCTAAGGCTGGGAGTTTGTTTCAACAGACGCCGTTTGATCCATTGAAATAAACTGTTGATTTCCGGGACACGTAACAAAATCAGTACCAGCCCGTAAACTGCTCCACCGAGCGCTACTCCGCCCAATGTGGTTAGAACAGGCGAACGCGTACCCATGAAATGCGTCCAAATGATAAGGATTACTGACATGGCCAGCGAGCCCAGAATTGCGGCTAATGTACCTGTGGCTAGTTCTTTGCCCTGAATGCCCTTCAATCGCTTGCGAAGCAATACAAAAAGAATCCCGGTTTCCACGTAGGCTGCTATGGAGGTCGAGAGCGCCAATCCACCCAGGGCTATCCAGCCAATTTTGTTGAACAGAAGTACCAGCAGGATGCTCAGGATCAGATTGATAGTCATCGCGGTTGCTCCCACCAATACAGGTGTTTTTGTATCGTGCAAAGCATAGAATGCTCGAACCACAACTTCCAAAGTGGCGTGACCAACAAGCCCAATGGTATATAAAATGAGCGCCCAGGCGACCCAATCAGTATTTTGACCGGAGAATTTTCCATATTGATACATAGCTGAGATCAACGGAGGGGCAAGCAGGATCAGGCCGAAGGTGGCAGGCACAGACAGAAACAGCACGCCGCGCAGAGCGGATGTGATCGAACCTTTCATTTCAGCTATTTCGCCGCGTGCCACCTGGGCGGAAAAGGTCGGCAGGGTTGCAAAACCGATCCCGGACCCGATGATCACGAGCGGGACGGTCATGATCGGGAAGGCGAAATTGATTGCTGCCAGGGATCCATCCGGTATAAAATTGGCGACGATCGTGTTTAGAAGCAGATTCATCTGAACCGTTGCCACACCGATCAAGCGCGGTCCCATTAATAGCGCCACTTCACGCACATCCGGGTTTTTCAACCCAAGCGTGGGGGTGTACCGTCGATCAGGCAGGCGAAGCAAACCGGGAATTTGGACGCATAAATGCATCACCGAGCCCAACACTGCTCCCCAGGCCAGACCCAGGATACCCAAGGATGGTACGAAGAAAATCAGGCCGATGATCCAGCCCAGCCAGTAGAGACTGGAGGCCAGGGATGGTAACAAGAAGTGCTGGTGGGCATTTAGAATCCCTGATACGATCCCACTGACGCCAAAGACCGCCGAAGTGATCAGTAATATCCTCAGTAAGGGCACTGCCAGGTTTTGCTGATATTTTGGCCATATCAAATGCACGATTTGAGGTGCAAAGAGAGCTGCCAGAAGGCTGGCAGTTATCAAAATAATCGACGACAGGTTGATCAAAGATGAAACCAAACGCCAGGCACCCGGGCGATCGTTTGAGGCCAGCTTGGTTGTGAAAATCGGGACAAAAGCCGAGGCCAGCGCGCCGCCCGCCACCAGACTGAAGAGCAGGTTGGGGACAACGTTAGCGGCTCCGAATGCATCCATTTCAGGGCCAAGGCCGAAAGTTTTGGCAACCAGGATGCCGCGAACCAGGCCGATGAGTTGGCTTAGAGCGAATGCGACCATCACCGTCCCGGCTGCGCGGGCGATTTGCCTGTTGGAGGTGTTGATGGTCTCACTCATGAAGGAGATTATACACTGACGAAGCAGTATAATCGTGCTAACCACCAAGAGAGGAATTCCATTATGAGAAAACGGCTCGCTGCGCGTAGCCATTACGTACTGATTATTTTTGCCTTCACACTGGTCCTTTCTGCCTGTGCCTTTCCAGCGCAGGAGCTGTCCACCTCAAGACCGGCGGTGTCTGTCACTGCCACTTCCCCCTCAACTGACTGGCTCCAAATCACCTTTACAGATCCGTCTGCGCCACACGCACGTGACTATGAAGGTGGACCAGATACAGCCCTGGCAGCCTCCATTGACCAGGCGCGTCTCTCGGTGGATGTGGCGGCGTACAGCCTCAACCTGTGGAGCATCCGGGATGCGCTCATCCATGCCTACCAGCGCGGGGTGGTGGTACGGATGGTGATGGAAAGCGACAATATGGATGTTCCGGAAGTCCAGGAGATCCTGGATGCCGGGATCCCAATCATCGGCGACCAGCATGAAGGGTTAATGCATGATAAGTTTGTGGTTGTGGACCATTCCGTGGTCTGGACCGGTTCAATGAACTATACCGTCAGTGGGGCTTACAAAGACAACAATAATCTTGTCTATATCCGTTCGAACCAGGTCGCAGATTATTACACCCAAGAATTCGAAGAAATGTTCACGCACCGACTTTTTGGTCCGGATCGAATTTCCAATACCCCTAATCTGAAGAAATTGGATATTAACGGGACCCCCCTGGAAATCTATTTTTCTCCGGATGACAAGCCGGCGGCGCGTATCATTGAACTGATCCAGTCAGCACAGAAAAGCATCGATTTCATGGCATATACGTTCACTTCCAACGAAATTGGCGCGGCGATCGAGCAGCGGGCAAAAGCCGGGGTATCGGTGTTGGGCGTTTTTGATGGCGGCCAGGTTACTTCCGGTCAGGGTACCGAATATGATCCATTAAAGCAAGCTGGGCTGGATGTACGCCTGGATGGAAACCAGACCGGGCTGATGCACCATAAAGTAATTATTATCGATAAGTCCATTGTCATCACCGGATCCTACAATTTCACCGCCAGCGCTGAAGAAAATAACGACGAGAACGTGCTGATCATTTTTAATCCTGAAGTTGCAGCGAAGTATATGGAAGAATTCCAGCGCGTGAATGATCAAGCCGAGCAACCCTGACCGATGAAGGCTATATTCGGCTATCCGGGATTACCGTTGTCATTTCCAACCAGATAGAGTAAAGTATCCGTCAAAATCGGAGAATGCCCATGACCGACAAATTCTATCTTGGTAAACTTTTCAACTCAATTCAGGGCATAGTTACCGACCAGCCTTTGCAGTACGATCCGGCTGATCTGACCACACATGCCGTGGTGACCGGCATGACCGGTTCCGGCAAAACCGGCCTGTGCATCGCTTTGATGGAAGAAGCTGCGCTGCAAGGCGTGCCGGCTATTTTGATTGATCCCAAAGGGGACCTTACCAATTTACTGCTGCATTTCCCGGAACTAGCCCCGCAGGATTTCCAGCCCTGGCTGGACCCAGAACTCGCACGTCGTGCCGGTAAATCAATCGAGCAGGCATCCAGTGATGCCTCCCTGGCCTGGCGAAATGGGCTGGCAGATTGGGGTATCCCGCATGAACGCCTGCTTGCCCTCAAGAATGCCGCCGAATTTGCTATCTATACCCCCGGTTCAGATGCAGGCATTCCTGTCAGCATATTGTCCTCACTGGCTGCGCCCGGACTGGATTGGGCCGGCAACCGAGAGATTCTGGGTGAACGGATTTCCAGCACGGTAACTGCCATCCTGGGCCTGGTTGGCTTCGATAACCTGGACCCGATCCGATCGCGTGAGCACATCCTGCTTTCCAACATTTTCCAATCGGCCTGGAGCCAAAATAAATCCCTGGACCTGACGGAATTGATCCTGCAGATCCAGACCCCGCCCTTTGATAAACTGGGCGCCTTCGCGGTGGATACTTTCTTCCCAGCCAAGGACCGAATGACTTTAGCCCTGCAAGTCAATAACATCCTGGCTGCACCGACTTTCGATATGTGGCGCTCGGGACAGAACCTGGATGTGGGCGGTTTGCTTTTTGCAGCGGATGGCCGTCCGCGCCACAGCGTTTTTTACCTGGCGCACCTGAGTGACTCGGAGCGCATGTTCTTCGTGACCATCCTGTTCTCGGCAGTTGAGACCTGGATGCGCACCCAACCCGGCGCGACTTCGCTGCGCGCACTGCTCTACATGGATGAAATCTTCGGGTATCTTCCTCCAACCGCCATCCCGCCTTCCAAGCAGCCACTCTTGCGGATGTTGAAGCAAGCCCGGGCTTTTGGCCTGGGATTGGTGCTGGCCACCCAGAACCCGGTGGACGTGGATTACAAGGCCTTATCGAATGCCGGGACGTGGTTTATCGGGAAATTGCAGACCGAGCAGGACAAGCAGCGCCTGTTGGATGGGCTGGAAAGTGCAGCTCCCGGGGCGCTAGACCGAAGCGCCATCGATAAACTCATCTCCACTCTAGGCAAACGTGTTTTTCTCATGCAGAACGTCCACGAAAAGCAACCGGTCGTCTTCCAGACGCGCTGGACGATGAATTTCCTGGCCGGGCCGATGACTCGTACACAGATCCCGGCTCTCAACAAATTGGTGGGAGCCAGCAGTCAGCAATCAGCTATCAGCGGTCAGCAATCAGCTATTATCGGTCAGCAATCTGGGGATGGTAATCATCAAGCAGGTGTGAATTTGGAGATTCCAGACTCTGGAGCAGTTCCGATACCATTGCAGAGAGAAGCACGGGTCCCGGTCAATCATTCGATAATTACTGGAAGCGTTACACGACCTCCAGTCGCGCCCGGTTTTCCCGAGTTCTTCCTGCCGATGAATCTCAGTTTCACTAAAGCACTGGCTCTCTCAGGGAAAGCCATTCCGGAGGAAGCCATGCTGGCCGGGATTTTATACCGATCAGTGCTCCTGGCCTCCGCCCAGGTGCGCTTCCTTGACCGGCGGTACAGCCTGGATTTGCAGAAGGTCAGGTCAGTGCTGGTGACGACGCTGGACACGCGTGGAGTTGTCCGGTGGGAAGATTTCGCCCGCCTGGTTCCCGATGAAAAGGAGATGGATCCAGCTCCTGACCCACAGGCGCGCTTTGCCGCTTCGGACGGTCCGATTTCGGATGCGCGGCTGCTGACAGCCTTACAGAAGGATTTCGCAGATTGGGCTTACCGCACCAGCAAAGTCATTGTCCGGGCAAATAGTTCGCTGGGTGTCTTTGCCACACCGGAAGTTACACAGGCTGATTTTATGAAAGCCTGTTCGGAGGCGGCGCGCACAGCCCGGGATGCGGACCTGGCGAAAACCACAGCGATGCTTGATCGCCAGATCACCGCACTGCAAGATAAATTGAGCCGGGAGCAGCGCGAACTGCAACAGGATCAGACCGAATTGGGTGAACGCAAGCGGGAGGAGCTTGTAACGGGCGCTGAAACGGTTTTCAGCATTCTGGGGGGAAGCGTACCCGCAGGATCTCTGCCGCAATGAGCAAGCACCGCATGACCGAACAGTCCAAAGCGGATGTAGATGAATTTGTCGATGCAATCAAGGAATTCAAGCAACAACTTACCAGACTGGAACAGGCTCGCCAGGAGGCCCAGGATGGAGCTGCCGCCAAATGGGGCAACGCAGTGAATAATGTAAGCGAGATCCCCATCCTACCGAAGAAGACGGATGTATATGTAAATCTCTTTGGAGTGGCCTGGATGCCTTATTACCAGGTTAAATCGGCTGATCAGAGTGTTGAGCTGCCGGCTTTCCAGTAGGAATGGATTGGTCCCAGATTATTTTTTGGAAAGGTTGATATGATCCGGCTCATTTTAGTGGTACTACTCTGGGGAATTCTCCATTCCATCCTGGCCTCTTTGAAAGCCAAGGAGCTTGCTGGAGGCTGGATCGGTACACGGTGGATGCGTTTTTATCGCCTTCTGTACAATTTCCTGGCTGTGCTTACCTTAATACCGATCCTGGGCCTGGCAGCAGTGACTCCCGACCGAAAATTATATCTCGTACCATTTCCGTGGTCCGGACTGATGGTCATTGGAGAAATCCTGGCAGTTGTCGCCCTGCTGGTTGGCTTTCTCCAAACCGGTGCGATGGATTTTATTGGTCTACGCCAATTGGGTGAAAGCAAGCAACCTGCACGATTGACTACCGGCGGGCTTTACCGTTATGTCAGGCATCCACTTTACTCGGCTGGCCTGGCGTTCATCTGGCTTTTGCCGTATATGACTGCGAATGTACTGGCGATCAACATTGGGCTCACAGTTTATGTTGTGGTTGGGGCATTTTTTGAGGAGCGCAAACTTCGGAGTGAATTTGGCCTACAGTACTCCAACTACGCGACAGTCACGCCCATGTTCGTCCCCTTTCTGAAATGGAACAAAAAGTCTCGATGAACGTCTGGAACAGGTTCCTGCCTTGCGGTTATAATAAATAGCAATGTCCTTCATCAGCCCAACACGACCCCGACCCCAGCGCCCATCCATCCCTTTGCAAATACTGGCTGCTTTGCTAGGCGGACTGGTTTTATACCTGGTAGGCGCCGGGGCGATCAGCAGCAGCTATCAGTTGCTCTTTTCCGGGCGGGTTTTTCCTGGGATCTCGATGGCGGGCGTGGATCTTTCCACCCTTACGCCAGAACAAGCAACAGCGGCCCTCAGCCAACACCTTACCTACCCAACCAGCGGTCGGATCGTCTTTCGGGACGGGGACCATGTTTGGGTGGCAACACCGGCCGAATTGGGAGTAGTTTTTGATGCCGGTACCAGTGTTCAACGTGCATATGGGATGGGCCGGCAGGGCGGCTTGCTTAGCAGCCTGGCGAGTGAGTTGAATGCCTGGCAGGGCGGGCTGGAGCTGGCACCGGTAATTGTATTTGATGCGCGTGTGGCGCAAAAGTATATTGAGAATATCGCTGAACAGATGAATCAGCCCGTGGTTGAAGCCGATCTGCATCTGAACGGCACGGAAGTTGTATATACAGCGGGTCAGGTTGGCCGCCTGCTTAACGTTGATAAGACTCTGGCTGCCCTTTTACCGCAGCTAAAAACCTTCCAGGATGGAGAAATCCCGCTGGTTATCGAGGAACAGGCACCGCAGGTGCTGGAGGCTGCCGCACAAGCGGAGACGCTGCGTCAGGCATTAAGTGCTCCATTGACATTGACGATTGCAAATCCCCAGACTGGTGACCCGGGGCCCTGGACGATCGATCCATCCCTGCTGGCGGGTATGCTGACCATTGGGCGTGTACAGACGGATGGCAACTGGAGTTATACGGTGTCGGTCGATACGCAGGCCATCAACCAGTTATTGGGACAAATTGCTCCGACGGTGAACCGGGGTTCAAAGAATGCCCGTTTCTATTTCAACGATGCCACGAGCCAGTTGGTACTCGTCCAACCTTCGGTTACCGGGCGCTTGTTGGATGTGCAGGCTACGACCGCGACTATAGTTCAAAAGCTCTTACAGGGAGAGCATTCCATTGCTTTGGGAATAACAGAGGTACAGCCGGCTGTGAAGGATGATACGAGCGCCGCTTCACTTGGAATTACAAGCCTGGTCTCTTCATACACAAGTTACTTCCGTGGCTCAAGCGCGGCACGCTTGCAGAACATTGATACGGCAAGCAAGCAATTCTATGGGTTACTTATCCCGCCGAACACAACCTTCTCGATGGGCGAGGCAATCGGAGACATCAACCTCGATAACGGCTATGCTGAAGCTCTGATCATTTACAACGGAAGAACAATCACCGGAGTAGGCGGCGGAGTCTGCCAGGTGAGCACCACCTTATTCCGGGCAGCGCTTTACGGCGGCTACCCGATCGTCGAACGCCATGAACATGCCTATCGGGTTTATTATTATGAACAGACAGCCACCGGAACTGATCCCGGATTGGCCGGGCTGGATGCCACAGTTTATTTCCCGCTGGTGGACTTGAAATTTACGAACGACCGGCCATACTGGTTGCTGATGGAAACATATTTTAATGCGAATGATTACTCGCTTACCTGGAAGTTCTATTCGGGCGACGATGGGCGCACAGTGGATGTACAAAACCAGGGTTTACAAAACGTTGTTCCAGCGCCAGATCCACTGTTCCAGGAGAACCCTGACCTGCCACCGGATACCTGCCAACAAGTGGATTACCCGGGGGACGGAGCCGACATTACAGTCATTCGGACTGTCACCCAGAATGGAAAACAACTGGTGTTGCCCGGAAATACCATCAAGACACATTACGAGCCCTGGCAGGCTGTATATCAATATGGCCCAGGAACAGCAAATCCTGAAACTTTGGTGGCCCAAGGGTTGTGTCACTAGACGTGGTAAAATTGCCGTCTGTTTGTAATTAAAACTGGAGAATGCCATGGTAAATCAAGAGTTGCTTGAAATTTTACGCTGCCCGGTGTGCGTTCATGATAAAGAAGGCTTATTAAAGGTTTACCAGGAATGCTGGCTTGTTTGCCAGGATTGCGGGCGTAAATATCCGATCGTGGAAGATATTCCAGTAATGCTAATTGAAGAAGGAGATAAATGGGTGAAAGTGGCTGAGAAGGATCTGCCTGTGCCACCGCCATCCATGAAGTGAGATGGTTCAAAAGAAATTCGATCTGGCCAAGAAAATGCGCAGCGTCAACCGTCCTTCCGTCCTGCAAATGGGAGTTATGGCGTTGGGGTTGGTTCTGGCTGTTCTTCTCTATGTGTTCCTGACCGGCTTTGTGTCCTGCTGGCGATTGACTTCACTGCCAGGGGTTCCGCTGCCGACCTGCTCATCCAGCAGCACCCCGGCGCCAGTTGCTACCAACCCAGGCGACACACCTGTAGCTCTAACGCCCACACCAAGCCTGGACGCGCCGCAAGTGCCCTTGCCGCCTCCCTGGGATGGAGCCAGCCGGGTTACCATCATGGTTGTTGGGCTGGATTATCGTGATTGGTTGGCCGGGCAAGGCCCGCCGCGTTCGGATACGATGATCCTGCTGACAATCGACCCGGTAAGCAAGACAGCCGGGATGCTATCCGTTCCGCGCGACATGTGGGTTGACATCCCTGGTTTCGGTTACAGCAAGATCAATAATGCTTATGCTTTAGGGGAATTGTACAAACTTCCCGGCGGCGGTCCGGGCCTGGCTATGAAGACAGTGGAAAATTTCCTGGGCATTCCAATCCAATATTATGCCCAGGTTGATTTTGTGGCTTTCGAGAGGATGATCGACGAAATTGGCGGCATTTGCGTGGATGTGCCAGCCAAGGTTGATGTGGGCGTTTTGGATGAACACGGAACAACTACTGTGAACGCCGGTCACCAATGCTTGAGCGGCAAAGTGGCACTTGGGTATGCACGCGCCCGGGATGTCGAACAGGGGGTAGCCATGGGAGATGTCGACCGGTCCAAGAACCAGCAACAGGTCATCCTGGCCATTCGGGATAAAGTGCTCGCCAACCTGCCGGCATTGGTTGCCAAGGCTGGACCGTTGTACGACGAAATCTCGTCCGGTATCCATACGAACCTGTCCCTGGATGATGTTCTTAGACTGGCAGTGCTCGCAAAAGATATCCCGTTGAGCTCCATCAAACCCGGCGTGATCGATTACACCATGATGACCGATACAACCTACGATCTGAACGGTCAAACCCTGGCAGTACTAAGGCCATTCCCGGATAAGATCCGCGAACTGGTGGATAATATCTTCGGCGGTGGTTCATTGGGGCCGATGGCGACTGGCGATCCAACCCAGTTGATGCAACAGGAAGCCGCACGAGTACTGGTGATTAATGCTTCAGGGGTGGATGGGATTGGCCAGAAAACCTTTGATTATCTGAAATCACAGGGTATGAATGTAATGGGTCCCGGGAATACGACCGATTATCCGGATAAATATTATTCTCCACCTCTTCCTGAACGGACGATGCTGATCGTTCATGCAGGGAAACCCTATGCGATGAAATACCTGACCGATCTCATGAAATTTGATAGTTCAAATCAAGTCGTTATGGATTTTGATCCGAATGCGGCAGCAGATATTGTGCTGGCAGTAGGGTCTGATTGGGCTAATTCCAACCCCATGCCATAAAAATACGGTGTGAACTTGTAAAGTTCAATATCCAACCAGAAGACCGTTTCGGGAAACAAAGACCGTAACCCGAAGCGGTCTTTTTATACTATTATGTAAATGTAACCTTTATTTCCTTGACGCATTTTTCATGCGGTAGTATAGTGTCGCAGACAATTGAACCTCGTTAGGCGAGGCAACTGCGTGGATATAGGCCATTGTCCCGAAACGTCGAAAGACGCCAAGGGATAGACCAGGCCGGGCCGGCTTAAGGCCCCGCTCAAAGTGGCTGGGAGCAAGATCCCTACGGCGCGCAGTGCCAAAGCTCAACCAGGAGGTGCTCACGACGTTGGGTCATGAGTTGCAATTCTGTTCTCACAACCTCCTGGAAATCCGGGAGTTTTTTGTTAAGCTTGTGCATGGCTTTGCCAAATTCATTTGCACAGCGAAAGGAGGTGGTGGCGTGGACGTAGATAGCGATCCGCTAAGTATTGGTCCGCTCAGGCAGAATGCGTTGTTTCTTAGCCGGGAGCGCGCGGCATGTTCGCGCCTCCCTCGACTTGTCTCTGGCTTCAAAACGTCGGGACGCCGCCTTCTGCTGGTGAAAAGGCGGCGTTTTTGTTGCTTATTGAAAAATGCCGTTAGATAGTCCTGGATGGTCTGTTCAGGTAATATTCTAACAACTAGTTTTCGTTATATCTTCGTAATACCAGTATGTCATTGTTTGGAGGCCGAACATGGCTTATTTGAGCGAAATTGTTGGGCGCCCCGTCACCGATCTGGACGGGGTCCCGGTTGGAAAATTGAAGGATGTGATTGTCCGTCCGTGGGCCGAGTTTCCGCACCCGCTGATCGAGGGAGTGACTGTCGAAAGCAAGAGTGGGGAGACGCGTTTGATGCCATTTGCGGCTGTGGCGGCCTTACTTTCGCCCGTAATTGCATTGAAATACTGCGAGACGGATATCCCTTTGTTCGATTTAAAAGAAGATGATGTTCTGCTGGCACGCGATGTTTTGGACAAGCAAATTATTGACACGGATGGGGCGCGTGTAGTGCGGGTCAACGACGTTGAACTGGTGCGCGTCAACGGAACAATCTATGTCAGTAATGTGGATGTCTCCTGGTTGGGAATTATTCGCCGGATGGGGCTGGTGGGCCTGGCGCATTTCTTGAGCGGGCGTATCAAACAAAAAGGGATCTCCTGGGACGATGTGGAACTTATGCACCGTGACCAGTCCATGCAGCTGCGCGTACCTGCCGAAAGGCTGCATGAACTGCACCCGGCTGACCTGGCTGAAATCGTCAGCGATCTTAACCGACTGGAAAGCGGTCAATTGCTCAATTCGTTGGATGTGAAGCACCTTGCCGATACCCTGGAGGAAGTGGAACCCGAGTTCCAGGCGGAATTGGTGGAACACATGTCGGACGAAAAGGTGGCGGACGTGCTCGAAGAAATGGAACCGGACGAAGCCGCCGACTTGTTGGGGGATCTGCCCAAAGGCCGTAAGGAAGACTTGTTGGCCTTGATGGAGAAAGAAGACGCAGACGATGTTCGCAAATTGCTGGCTTATCCGGAAGAATCGGCGGGCGGTATTATGACGACAGAATATGCCTCCATCCGCCCGAACCTGACCGCAACTGAGGCCATCCAGGTATTACGCGGCATGGCGGACGAAGTAGAGACGATGTTCTATGTCTACGTGGTGGATGAAGAAGAGCACCTGGTGGGCACATTCTCGCTGAATAACCTGATATTTGCCCCCCCCGGGCAACTGGTTTCAGAATTCATGACAGACCGGATCATCACCGTCAACCTGACCGATGACCAGGAAACAGTTGCCCAGACCGTGGCAAAATACGACCTGTTGGCTATCCCGGTAGTGGATGACCAGAATCGCCTGCATGGAATTGTCACTGCCGATGATGCCCTGGACAAAATCATCCCGACCGCCTGGAAGAAACGGCTGCCGCGCTTCTACCGGTAACGATGGCTGGATAAACCCATGATTGAAATCGGCTGCCCCCCGCAAGCGCAGAGTCCTGCCAGGATTCTGGAAAAGGATCCTGATCTTCCTGACCATCTTTGGTCCGGCAACCATCACTGCCATGGCTGACAACGATGCCGGTGGGGTAGCCACCTATTCTTTGGCCGGCGCGAAGCTCGGTTATCCGATCTTATTCCCGCTGGTCATTATCACGGTTCTGCTCGGCGTGACCCAGGAAATGGGCATGCGCTTGACGGTCATTACCCGCAAAGGCCTGGCGGACCTGATCCGGGAGAAATTCGGAGTTAAGGCCGCCTTATTCATGTTTGGGGCGTTGTTGGTCGCAAATATCGGCACGCTGATAACCGAAATTGCAGCCGTTAAGACCACCAGCGCCATGTTGAATATCCCGCCCATTCCCTTCGTGATGGTCATCGTGCTGGTGTCGTTTTTCTTTGTCACGAAAGGCAACTACAAACTCACCCAGGGGATCATGCTGGTCGCCAGCCTGTTTTACATTGTGTATATCATCTCGGCAGTCAAGGCCCATCCGGATTGGACCCTGGCGTTAACCAACCTGTTATATCCACACGGGACCGAAATGACCTCAGCCTATCTGCGTGATTTCCTCTTGATCGGCATGGGCGTGCTCGGCACAACCATTACGCCCTGGGGTCAGTTCTTCATCAGCAGTTTTGCTTTTGACAAGAAGATCGAGAAGGGCAAGATCAACTATTCCCAGATGGAAACTTACTGGGGCGCATTCCTGACCGATTTCTTCTCTTTTTTTATGATCGTTGCGACGGCAGCCACCTTATTTGTTCACAGCATCCCGCTCGTCTCCGGCGAGCAAGCTGCGTTGGCGATCCAGCCTTTTGCAGGAAAATTGGCAGGAACACTTTTCGCCATTGGGATCCTCAATGCGGGTTTCATGGGCCTGGTGATCGTTTCCCTTTCCACCGCCTACGCTTTTGCAGAATTTTTTGGTCTCTCCGGCAGCCTGGATGACTCGTACCAGAAGAGCAAGACGTTTTATATCTTGTTTGTAATCCAATTGATCGTTGCAATGGTAATCGCGCTATTTATCCCACTTTCATTATTCAAAGTGGCCGTCTTCACGCAAACCATCAATGCGGTGGCCTTGCCGCCTGTGTTCTATTACCTGATTAAATTGACGAATGATCGCAAGTTGATGGGCGAATTTGCCAACAATTTATTTCAAAAGTATTTTGCGATTATCTGTACGGTTGTGATCATAGTTGCATCGGTTTTCACCGTCGCTACTGCGTTCTTTAATTTCTAAATACTCTATTTGTGTCTGGAGATTTGAATGGTTAATTCCCGAACTCCAGTCGGGCCGCGTTTCCTTGCCCGTTCCTGGAAACAAATCCTGCTTTTTCTATCCGTATTCGGACCGGCTACCATCACTGCCATGGCGGATAACGATGCCAGTGGTGTGGCAACCTATGCCGTAGCCGGAGCCAAACTGGGTTATCCCATCCTGTTCCTGCTGCTTATCGTTACCGTCCTTTTGGGAATTACCCAGGAGATGGGTATCCGCTTGACGGTGGTTACGCGTAAAGGCCTGGCCGACCTGATCCGCGAGCGTTTTGGCGTAAAGGCGTCTTTATTCATATTTGCAGCTCTATTCATTGCCAATCTGGGCATCCTGGTTGTGGATGCGGCTGCAGTGGAAGTTACTGCTGAAATCTTTAAAATCCCGCCTGCTCCGGCAGTCATCCTGGTTGTCGGCATTGCTTATTTTGTGGTCGTAAAGGGGAACTATAAGTTCACCCAATATTTCATGCTGATTACATGCCTGTTTTTTCTCGTTTACATTGTTTCGGCAGTGAAAGCCCAACCGGATTGGAACCTGGCATTCGGCAATCTCTTATATCCGCATGGCGTCAAGTTGACCTCGCAATACGTGCGCGATTACCTGGTGATCGGAATGGGCGTATTGGGAACGACGGTCACCTCCTGGGGCCAGTTCTTTATCAGCAGCTTCTCTTCTGACAAGAAGATCGAAAAAGGGAAGATCAATTATTCCCAACTCGAAACTTATTGGGGCGCCTTCCTGACCGATTTCTTTTCATTCTTCATGATCGTTGCGACAGCGGCAACCTTATTCACTCACGGAATTGCGCTGGTATCCGGTGAACAAGCTTCCCTGGCCATCCAACCTTTTGCAGGCAAGCTGGCAGGTACTCTTTTTGGGATCGGCATACTAAACGCAGGGTTTATGGGCCTGGTAGTCGTTTCGCTATCCACGGCCTACGCGTTCGCAGAATTCTTTGGCCTTTCCGGAAGCCTGGATGACAGTTATAAGAAAAGCAAAACCTTTTACATCATCTACCTGTTCCAATTGGTACTGGCGGGTGTGATCGTCCTGTTCCCCCAGGTTTCCTTGTTCAAGATCATTATTGCAACCCAGGTGATCAGCGCATTTACACTGCCACCCATCTTTTATTATCTTATCCGTTTCACCAATGATAAGAAAATCATGGGTGAATTTTCCAATAACGCCTTCCAAAAGTACTTTTCAATAATTTGTACGATTGTGATCGCTATTGCTTCCCTATTTACGATAGCCACTCTATTTGTGAACTTTTGATGGTTTTACGGAAATACATGCCATAAGATCAATCTCTCTTGCCGTATAAATATTCCAAGCCATGCGAGACATCATTCCGCCAGGCTGTGTAATTGTGCCCGCCGGAAAACTCGTTGTATTCCACGCGATAGTTTTTTTCTCTGAGCAGCGCCAACATCTGGCGGTTGCCATCCAACAGCCATTCCAGGCGCCCGGTATCCATCCAGATATCAATATCAGGAGTCGGGAAATGGCGAACGAGATCCACAACAACGTACTGGTAATCTGGTGCAATGAACGCTCCGGATTGGCTTAATACCTTCCGGAATACTTTCGGCAAGCGTAGAGCAGTAAACAGCGCCATCGAACCCCCCAGGGAAGCGCCCATTATTCCATACCCGCCTTTCTTGATCGGTTCCAGGTTGAGGTTTTCCCTGGCCACAGGCAGGACGCATTCCATCAGCAGACCCAGCGTCGAACTCTGCACAGGAATACTCGACCGAACGGGCTGTGCGACTATTTTGGACCAACGCCATCGCGAATGGCCGGATACGTTTTTCGGCGATCAGGTTATCCACGATCACGTTTAATTTAGCCTGCCTGAGGTAATCCACGCCATCGTAGACAATAAGCAAAGGAACAGATTTCTTTACTGGGGGGTGGTATAGATATACAGTCCGCTGCGCACCGACAGCAAGATCCAGAGTTGGTACCGAATGGCGGGTGACGGTACCCTGCTCTATTCCTTTAGTCGGAAGCACAAGTGGACTGGGTTTGCCCTGGGGCATGTAGAAGTAATGGTTGTAAACGCCTGCGCCTTTTCTGATCTGGTTGGGATTGAGCGGATCAGGGATGCGTTCACAAGTCCGGGAATCGATAAATGCATATTCAAGATAAGCGTCTGCGGGCAGGGAAATGGAGAGATACCATAACGCCGCCCCTGCACGCAGCATTTTCTGGGGCGCTTCATCCCAGTTGTGGAGGTCATCAATTACGCGCGGGGCGGAAGTACCCTGCCAGACCAGGGTAGCTGAGTCCCCTTCGATGACTGGATTTCCAAGGCTGCGGGCCCTGGCAAGCAATGGATGGGTGGGCATCCTGTTTATTCCTGCATCTTCTTCAGAAGTTTTTCGTCAAAACCTGCCGGTTCGCTGCGTTCGATTACCAAATCCCTGGCTTGATGGAACTCCATAAAGTCATGCATGCGCGCGGCGACAGCTGTAACCAATTCTTCATCCGGTTTGATACCCGGCTCCAGGTAGAGCGTTTTCAAGCGCAACGTGCCGGTTTTGCGCTCCAATTTCGGGTCGAAGCGCCCCACCAGGCGGTCTTTGTGCAGGATTGGCAGGCAGAAATAGCCATACTGGCGTTTAGGGGCAGGTAAATAGGCTTCAAGGGATTGGTGAAAACCCCAGAGTTGCTCGTCGCGACGATTGGCCCACCACAAACTGTCGAATGGGCTGAGAAAGGTGGTCCGCCCGGCTTTCAGCGCTCCATCCGCGGCTTGTTCCAGCAAAGGCAGGTTGTCCCGGTGGATAATGAATTCCCCGGTCTTCCCATTTTCCAATAAGCCTGTAACCTGGATCAGGATGCCCGCCTTTATCAGGGCTTCGACAATCGGTTTTGAGCGCGCAACTTTCATCCAGGTGTAATCGCCGGCATGCCGGGGTAAACAGACCCCCAATGCCCTGGCTCCGCGCTCGACCCAGAAAAGATCGCGCTCTTCGACGGTCGGTTCGGTCACGTCTGCCCATTCGGGCAGGACCCGTTCGGTCAAGTCGTAAACACGCTGGAACTTAACCCTGTCGGAAATCATCAATTCGCCATAGGCAAACAGGAATTCCAATGCTACTTTGGCCGGTCGCCAGTTCCACCACGTACCCCCCGGGTGACCGTCCGATTCGAAGTTGCTGACTTTCAAGTGCACCCTCACGGCGGACCCTTTCAAGTACTTGCGGAACGAATTCCTTTTGGACCGTCTCGTTCAGCCAGCGGTTATACCAATTGGTCGGATGCTCGCGCAGATTGCGTTGGTGCGGCAACTGGTAGCGATATTCGGTCAAGGGGATGAGCGAGGCTGCATGTTCCCAACCCTCAAAGAGGCGACGATCGACCGGAGACACAAGCTTGTCAAATTCGGCCGGATCATAGCTGCCCAGGCGGCTCCACAGAACCAGATATTGGCTGCGGCGCACCATATGGAGCGTGTCGATCTGAATACAACCCACCTGTTCGATCGTCTGGTAGAGGATTTCGCGCGTTGAAGGGGTATCTTCGGCTTTATCCAAACCCTGGGAATGGAGTGCAACGGTGCGTAACACCGCAGTTGGGTACGGTTTCATCGGCTTCGTAAAGAAATCCGCATAGGGTGAAGTTCTGCCATCATCACATTTTTCTTGACAGACGGATCATTGAACATGAATGTTTGGGCGGAATCGTCATTCTCGGCGCTGAAAACAACCACCCCGAATGTATTGTCAAGGCAAGGACCCGCCAGAAGCACAATCCCGCTGTCTGTGGCCTGTTTCAGATATTCGAAGTGCTCATCCATGATGTCATCTTCCTGAGGGGTAGGTTCTTCGAAAAAACCATCACGGAAGGGGTGGGTGAGATAAATATATTCAGGCATGCTCAGTCCGAGAAAGTTCCCGACCAGGCTTCGAAGCGGCGGCCGCCGCGTTCGTTATCCTTATAGAAAGTCAGGTAGGTCAATACCTGATAGGGGACGAATTTTTGCTCTTCAGGTTTATACACCGCCAGATCGAAATAGGTATGCCATGTGCCGGAATTAAGATAGATCTGGTTGGTGGGAATAGGCGTGCCCGGAAGTGAATCCAATGGAACGATCTCATGGTGGTGAGTATGCCCGTAAACCACAAACCTGGCGGCGCGGTCGAGGAAGGCTTGCTCTTTCAAAGCATGCCGGGCAAAGGTGATTTCATCCGCATTGAATTTCTTACGGGCCCAGACAACAATCTCGTCAATCGTCTTGAATGAGAAGCGGTCAGTCAAGTGGAAGGCAAGTTCAAGTCCATCCACCAAATCCAATTTAAATGGCTTGTTGTCTTTTTGGACAAATGGAAGAGCCAGGAATTCATTGGATAATTCGTTCCAAAGTGCCTTGACTTTATTCTGCACATCCTGTCCGACATTACTTTGCCTTAACTGGCTGCCAATCCATAGAGGGGTTGCCAATGCCGGTCGAACATTAACCAGCTGACGCAGGCCATCCCTAATTCCTTGAGGCACAACCTCGTTCAGGCGTCGTTCCACCTCAAGTGGAAAGCGGTTAATAATTTCAACGGCAACCGCGTCTCCGATACTTGAGTAATTGCGGCCTTGTTCACTGGAATAATTAAAAGGATCATACAAATCACCATGCTGGGCATAAATCTCGTACCCTTCCAGTAAACTCTGGAGCCCGGTCGATTCAACCAATTCATGCGGGAACGGTCCAGGTGGATTGGACAACCCGAAGGCTTGCACGATCTCCTGGCGGATGGCGTCAAAGGCTGGACCGGGCAGATGATAATACCAATCGTGGTTGCCAACCATGTAATGCAGAAGCACGCTAACCGGCTGGCGTTGGCTGCTGTCCATGTCCGGTTTTCCGGAGAGGGTCGCCGGTGGCAAGCTGAGACCTGCAGATACTGAAAGATTTTTGAGATATCCGATCGCTTCAGAATTCATTTCCAGGATATTGTGCGTGATGGCCTGCAGAGTGGCTGCATATTCAGGCAGGTGGTAATCCGTCCACGGGCGTACGTACCCGGGTTCACCAGGGTGCGTTTCCAGCCAGAGAGCGGAATGCAGCGGGTCGAGAATATCTCCCATCAACAGGATATTGATCTCCTGGATGGGGTGATAGGTGCCATCCGAGTGCCAGGAAGCATTAAAAGCTAATTCCTGAAGCCGGTCGTTGAAGAGACGGAAAGCAGATGCCGAAATGGATTTTCCGCAGGTGCCATCCATCAGGTGAATATCGCTGATAATTACGAGCATCTTGAACCTCCTATCAAAAGAGTCGACGTCGATATTATAGCCCGAATATATGCAGACTATAGAAAAGTAGTAAGCTTAATGGCATTTTTTATGGTCAATTCCATCCGTTTTACCCGGTAAACCTTGTATTTATTCATAGAAATGGGGTACTATTACATTAATATGACTACCCAACGTCGATCACCCTACTCGCGTCCGGCTGGAAGCGTCCATACCTTCCGCATCCTGCAGACAGCCTTCAGCGTAGCCATCTTGCTGGCAACCCTTTTTGTGGCCTTTTCTCCGACTATGTTTTCCGGAAATTGGACCCCTTTTGCTTCCAGCTTTCAGGCCGCTCCCCAGACGGGTGTGGTAGCCGTTCCGACCCAGGGCAGTGCCGTGCGCATAGGGATCGTCTCCGGGCATTGGGGCGGAGAAAATGGTGAAGACCCGGGGGCAGTCTGCCCGGATGGGGTTACAACCGAACAAAAAGTAAACCTGACGATCGCTTCCCTTGTCAGGCAGAAGCTCGAAGCGCGTGGTTTCGTGATTGACCTGCTTCAAGAGTTTGACCCGCGCCTGGAAGGGTACCATGCAGCCATGCTGCTTTCAATTCACGCCGATACATGCGACGTGATCGATGACCAGGCCACCGGCTTCAAGGTGGCTGCCTCCACTTACAGTCGCGATCAAAACCTGGCCGGCCGCCTGACGGCCTGCCTGGACGACCGTTATGCCAGCGTCACCGGGTTGCATCTTCACACTGGCAGTGTTACCATTAATATGACCGACTATCATGCCTTTAGCGCCATTGATTCCGCCACCACGGCAGCCATCATCGAGACTGGCTTTTTGAACCTTGACCATGACCTGCTTGTCAATCATCCGGATGTCGTTGCGGATGGCGTGGTATCCGGAATTCTGTGCTTTGTAAACAACGAGAGCGTTCAACCGACGCCCATGCCTGCTCAATGAACCCCGATCCAGAATCGCTCCGCAAGATCCTTCTAAATGCCCAACAAGCCATGCAGCGCGGCGACCGGACGGCCGCCCGCGGCTGGGCCGAGCAAGCAGTTGCTCAAGCCCCGGATTCTGAAGAACCCTGGCTTTTCCTGGCAGCACTTTCCAGCCCACGCGCCAGTATCGAATACCTTGGGCGGGCGCTAAAGCTCAACCCGAACAGCCCGCGCGCTCGAAAAGGCATGCATTGGGCGGTGGAGCGCCTGCGGCGCGAACAGGCCAGCCAGCGTTCAAAGGTTCAATTAGCGCCGCTACCGACCCCGGTGGAAGATACGCAGCCTGCCCGGCTTACGCAAGCTGTAACACAAGCGACTGCGAAATCCGAACCAAAAATCCAGCCTCGCAAGCCAATTCTTCAAGCGCAGTCGGTTGCCCAGAGCGCTCCAACACCGGATGTGCCTTCCAGGTCACTGGTCAGGGTGCGCTGGTCGTTCCTGACACTGATCCTGGTAGCCATTTGTGTCACAGCCGCCCTGGCATTCTGGCCGGGGAATGCCTCTCCGGTGCTCGCTTTTTTGCGTTCACCTCATACTCTGTCAGGTATTCCTTTTCTTCCGGCGAGTCTGAATAAGCCTACCTATACTCCCAGTAATACCCCCACTTTTACTCCCACTGCTACCTTTACTCCGTCCCCGACCTCTACCTCCACTCCGACTCCCACGGATACTCCCACTCCCACGGAGACACCCAGCCCGACTGCCACTCCCTGGCCGACCGATACAGCTGTCCCCTTGCCGACCGACACGCCCGAGCCAGTGGTCAATACGGGCGGCGGCGGTGTACGTTGGATCGATGTGGACCTTTCGCAGCAGATGTTATATGCGTATGAGGGCAATACCATCGTCAAGAGCTTCCTGGTCTCGACCGGAGTTCCCCAGTTTCCAACCGTGACCGGCCAGTACCGAATTTATATCAAGCTCGTCTCAACTCTTATGGCTGGGGATGGTTACTACCTGCCGGATGTACCTTATACGATGTACTTTTATAAAGGCTACGGCATCCACGGCACCTACTGGCATAATAATTTTGGCCATCCA
This sequence comes from uncultured Chloroflexia bacterium, assembly GCA_963776475.1. Lineage (GTDB taxonomy): Bacteria > Chloroflexota > Anaerolineae > Anaerolineales > Villigracilaceae > UBA877. The sequence goes on along the minus strand of CAVZMZ010000005.1, from coordinate 3,170 downwards.
ATGAGTCATGGCTGTGTGAACATGTATACGCCGGATGCGGAATGGATGTTTTATTGGGCTTCCGTGGGGACACTGGTAAATATCCATTATTAGCAATTCCGGGTGCCGCTGACCACTTGCGGAACTTGAAGAATATCCAATCAAATCAATGCTGCTTCAAGGTAACTTTTCCCGGCGCGAATTTCTGAAACTGGGCAGTGCAACGCTGCTCAGTCTTTTTTTGGCGGACTTAAAGCTTGACTCCGCCCAGGCTGCCCCGGGTTCCTTTCAAGGCAGGGTCCAGGCGACCAGCCTGTACGTGCGGGCTGCGCCCGGCTTTAATGGAAAAAAAGTATCCACATTAAATCGGGATGATCTTGTGGATATCACCGGCCAGGTCTTCGGGGGAGTGCCAGGTGATTACAACCGCGTCTGGTACCGTCTCCCCAACCAGACCTATATTTATTCCGGCTGGGTGCAGAGCGTCACTACCAATCTGAATCCGGTAGTGAAAGAGATTCCTGAAACGGGCGTACTGGGGGAAATCACGATTCCTTTTGCAGAGTGCTCCTATGGCGTCAATTCCAGCCCATCGCCTGGTCCGCGCTTGTACTATGCGACCACGCATTGGATTACGGCTGAAGTGGTGGATAAGCGCGATGGAAGCGCCTGGTACAGGGCTTACGATGCGGCTATAAGAGCTTATTACTATATCCGACCGCAGTGGATCCATTTATTCTCTCCAGACGAGATCGCACCCCTATCGCCACAGGTACCTGAAGACGAAAAGCACATCGAAATCTACCTCGACCGCCAGTTGCTGCTGGCATACGAATGGGATGTGCTGGTCTACGCCGCGCGTGTCGCAACCGGCCGGAAAAATTTTGAGAGTCCAATTGGCTGGTTCCATACCTTTCACAAGCGCCCCACCTATCATATGTTCGGAGGCGCAGACGAATTCTCGATATTCGATTTGCCGGGCGTGCCCTGGGATACGTATATTACGGATAACGGGGTCGCGCTGCACGGCACCTACTGGCATAATGATTTCGGTACTCCCCACAGCCACGGCTGCATCAATATGGCCATCCAGGATGCCAAATGGATCTTTCGCTGGACCCTGCCGACGGTGCCGGCTGGCGAGCGCCTTATCCTGCAACCGGGTACGGGAACCCGGGTGAAAATTACCCAATATTAATGGAAATTATAGATTTGTCAGGTAGAATTCTTCCAAAGGCAGAATACATATGACACATAAACCTCTTTTTGGCGGTCTTATCGTGGATGAGTATGACCATCCGGCGGACACAGCTTATGTTGGGGAGGAACCTTGCTATGTGGTAAATGACGCTGGATTCCTCCGCCATATCCCCTCCGAGCAGGTGGACCGCAAGGTGCTCGAATTGATGCGCCAGCAAATCAATGGTAACGAAGACATCCTGAGCGAACAGGCTGCCAAGCTGCTTGGAACGGATGATATTTTCTCCAAAGCCATGCTCGAAAACCAACTGAAAAATATCGACAAGCAATTCGATGCCATCCTTGAGACCGGTATCCCCGAAGAAAGCCGCGCTTTTATGGGCATGTCGGGTTTCAAGGTGGTCATCAACGTACATGGCGAAGTCGTCCGGCTGGACCAGCCGGCAGCCGCAGAAGAGGGCGGGGGGAGGACGAATAATACCCTTTTCGAACTGGCACAGAAAGAAAAGGATTATCCGGCCCAGGTGATGCTGCAATGGTTCATCACGGAGCAGGTTGAGGAGGAAAAGAATACCGCGGAAATCGTCCAGCAGTTGGAATTGATCGATACGCGTGGTACTGCGGTGCTTATGCTTGACCACCAGCTCGGCAAGCGCGGCTGACCTAAAATTGGAGGATTTAACGGGTGTTGGGCGACCAAGTTTGCCCAACACCCACCATTTAATCCCATCCGGTGGGCAACAACTAATTTTCCAATTTACTTGACTTCATCCCGGGAGAATTGTATGATGGAGTTCTGATGAAAGAAAATAAGCTTACTCCAGAAGAAAAACACACCTTATTGAAAGTTGCGCGCCAGGCGCTGGAAGCCGGCGTACGCGGCAAACCCCTCCCAGGCCTCGACCCGGATGAGATGACGCCCAACCTGCGCAGCGAGGGGGCTTCTTTTGTCACGCTGACAGTTCGTGGAGAACTGCGCGGCTGCATCGGCGCATTGGAACCCTACCAGCCGCTGGCCGAAGATGTCCGCGAGCATGCCGTGGCGGCGGCCTTGGATGATTACCGTTTCCCGCATGTGCAGGCCAGTGAACTGGCAGGCATCCAGATCGAGGTTTCCCGGCTGACTACCCCGATCGCTTTGGAATACTCGGATTCTGCGGATTTACTTTCCAAATTGCGCCCGGGCATCGATGGAGTTGTGCTGCGGGATGGCTTCCGCCGGGCAACTTTCCTGCCGCAGGTGTGGGAAAAAATTCCGGATACGGCTGCATTCCTGGCCAACTTATGCTACAAGATGGGCGCCGCGCCGGAGGCCTGGAAGCGCCGGCATATGGATGTGCTGGTTTACCAGGTTGAGGAATTCCACGAATAAGAAGGTTTTCTATAAAAAAACTGCCCCGGTACCAAATCCGGGGCAGTTGATTTAAGTCTTGAAAAAATACTGGCTTTCCACAGCCTGCCAGGTTTCCTCCGGCATGGGCATATACCTGGATAATAGGGGATGGACACGCCGGATCTCGTCCGCCACGCGCTGGGCAACCCGCCGCATCGAATAATGGGCATTTGCAGCCGACCGCAACGCACAAAAAACAAATGCTTCGCGTAGATTAATTGTAAAAAGTACACGCCGGTTGTAGCCGTTCGGCACGATGTAGGAGGCGATATATGGATTCCGATTCGCTAATTCTTCGTACGTTTCGGCGGCTTTTTCCATGGCGCTGCAGTAGGGTGCTTTGAAGCCGGCTTCCACGATCCTGTAGGGTATGGCATACCCGAGGCGCGTGGTCAGCGACTGCGGCGTTTGGGTCATCATGCGGTGCCGCTTGAGCTCGGCGTAGCCACCCTGGTCCAGGAGCAACTCGAAAGTATAAGAGGTATGCTCCAATTCCCGCAAAGGGCTGTCGTGCTCACCCAACCGCCCCAGCAGGGAGTTGGCAAGCTTGGTCCGATCCGCTGGATTGCTGGACTTCACCTTCTCCAGTGCCTGGGCG
>CAVZMZ010000004.1:0-8390 GCA_963776475.1 uncultured Chloroflexia bacterium | reverse complement strand
AGAGTTGAGTAAATCACAGTAATAAGCTTCACCAATGCTATTGGGGCGGGAGCAATCCCGCCCCAATCCAAAACAGGAAACTTAATTCAACGTGTCCCCAATCGCAATCATCGCCCTTATAATCGGCATTCCTGCACTCCTGCTTCTGGTGTATGTCTTTGCGCGGGGTTCGACGGGATTACGCCGTTATATTTTGACCCGTATTGCCTTGACCCTGCCGATGATCTTCATCCTGGCCACCATGGTCTTCTTCATCTTGCGTATATTGCCAGGCGACCCGGTCACATCGGCGCTGGGGCCTAAAGGCACCCCAGAAATGATCCAGCATATCCGCGCCACGCTTGGCTTGAACGATCCACTGATCGTGCAATATGGGCGTTTCCTGTGGAACATGGTTACCCTGCGCTTCGGAAATTCGCTGGTTGGTGGCCATCGTCCGATCATCGACGAGATGAGCGAACGATTTCCGGCCACTTTGGAATTGATCATCCCTGCTTCGATTCTCCGCGTTATTGATTGGAGTATATGGGGGGGCTTTGGCCGCCTCCAAACGCAAGAAAACACTCGACTACTCTCTACGGATTTACTCGGTGGTTATTTATTCCCTACCGATATTCTGGTTTGGGTTACTGTTGCAGCTCTTTTTCGGGGTACGTCTTGGGTGGTTGCCGATCTCTGGTCGCATCGATGCAATTATTGGCACGCATCTCAAAACGATTACCAATATCTACAGCCTGGATGCCTTGCTCTCCGGGAATTGGCCGGCATTCTTTTCTGTCTTGAGCACCTCGTTCTACCGACAATAACATTAGGTTTGATCTTATCAGGCGTATTCTTGCGTATGACCCGCATCAATGTTATTGAAACGATGCAGGCCGACTTCATCGGGGCGGCCCGGGCGCGCGGCATCCGGGAGAGGATATTGATCTATGGTCACGCCCTTAAGAATGCAATGATCCCGGTCATAACACTGATCGGGTTGCAGGTGGCCATCCTGCTGGCAGGGGCCGTACTAACAGAAACCGTTTTCTCCTGGCCAGGCATGGGCAGCTACCTGGTTGAACGCATCTCTGCCAGGGATTACACTGCCGTGCAAAGCGTCATCACCGTCTTCGCCATACTGGTTGCTTTGATCAGCCTGGCAGTCGACGTAATCTATTCCCTAGTCGATCCACGTGTGAGGTACTAGAAATTGGCTACACTTAAAGAGAAATTGCCTGAAGCCCTACCCGAAGGAACAACCTGGGATGTAGAACTTAAACGGGTCGGTTTTGTTCGCCGTCTCTTAATGGCCCGCCGCTGGTATGGCGCCGACTGGTGGTTTGTCGCCATTTCATCCTTAGCAGTGGTTATATTTATAATTATTGCATTCTTCCCGGGATTGTTTGCCCCTTATTCACCGTATGCCCTGGTAGGGCCGAGCTTTCTGGCTCCAGGTGCACATGTAGATCTACCGGTGCTGGTTGTACCCGTGAATTCACCAGTCAAAAAACTGCAGGATCTGGCAGTTGCACCCGGTGCTGATCGCCCGACCGTGGCTGTAATCGAGGGTGCTCCGACCGGAGGTGCCCTGAACGAGCAATCCCAAAAGATAGATCAGGTAATCAAGAACCAACCGGGTGGCCTGCGCCTGCGGCCGGTTATTGACCGCTACCCTACCCTGGAGCAAACCTTGCAGGCTGTCGTAAGTGGGACTGATATGATAGCTGTCGTCCAGACGACGACAGTACAATGCCATTAAAGCCCAATTCCCTACTCTGCGGGAGGCTGCGTCAATCACTGGAGTAACTTCGACTACCGGTGGGTTTATATTAGGTACCAATGATATTGGTCAGGATGTGCTGAGCCGGCTGCTATGGGGCACACGCATTGCCCTGATCATCGGATTTAGCTCTTCAATTGTCTCCTTGGTCATAGGCGTCCCGCTGGGATTGCTCGCCGGTTTCCTTGGCGGGACTTTTGATCGTCTGCTCAGTCTATTGATGGACAGCTTGTACGCCTTTCCGGGCTTGATCCTGGCGATTGCCATCACGGCTGTCTTGGGTCCAAGCATTCTCAACATCATTATTGCCATCTCTGTCCTTTATATCCCCACTTATTATCGAATTGTCCGTGGGCAAACTCTTTCGGTAAAAGAGGAAGTGTACATTGAGGCTGCCAAAAGCATCGGCGCGCGCAGGCCGGAAATCCTGCGGCGATATATTTTCCCGAATGTAATCCCGTCCGTTGCGATCATTTTTTCGGTAAACGTAGCTGACGCCATCCTGACCGGGGCCGGGCTATCGTTCCTGGGTCTTGGACTGCCGCCAACCTTAGCGGACTGGGGCATCGATGTTGCACGTGGCCAGCGTTTTATTCAGACAGCCTGGTGGATGATCACCTTCCCCGGCCTGGCCATTATGCTGATTGTGCTGGCGTTTACTTTGATGGGTGAAGGTTTGACGGAAATCTTCAATCCAAAACTGAGGGATCGCTGATGCCTGATGATATTCTTTATTCCGTTCGAAACCTGACCGTCGAATATAAGACGCGGGCAGGTGCGGTACGTGCTGTGGATGATGTTTCCCTCGACATCCGCCGCGGCGAAATCCTGGGCCTGGTGGGCGAATCGGGTTGCGGAAAATCCACTCTGGGAAAAGCTTTGATGCGGCTGCACGATGGGCCTGCCAGCATCACCGCCGGGGATCTTATTTTCGATGGCCGGAATCTTATGAATTTATCCCTGCGAGAAATGCCGGATATACGCGGGGCTGAAATTGGGATGGTATTCCAGGACCCGATGACCTCGCTTAATCCGGTCCAACGCATTCTGGACCATCTGACTGAGACAATCCAGACGCATGAACCGGAAACCAGTGTTGCCACCGCACGTGCTCGGGCAGATGAATTGGTTGAACGCCTGGGCATCCGGCATGAACGCTTGAAAGAATACCCACATCAGATGTCTGGCGGAATGCGCCAACGCGTGATGATCAGCCTGGCCCTGGCTTTGCGGGCAAAGCTGGTGATTGCTGATGAACCCACCACTTCACTGGACGTGATCGTTGAAGCGAAATTCCTGGACTTGCTGAAAGAACTGCAAAAGGAATTTGGCCTGACGATATTGCTAATTACACATAATATCGGCGTGGTAGCCGAGGTGGCGGATAGGGTGGCCGTTATGTACGCGGCCAAAATGGCTGAAGTGGGTACCGTCCAGGAGGTTTTCGCCGACGCAAAGCACCCATACACCCAGGGTTTATTGAAATCTGTGCCTAACATCAAGTTGGATGGCGGTGATTTATATAAAATGGGCGGACAGCCTCCGAGCCTTTTGCACCCACCGAGCGGCTGCAGGTTCCACCCACGCTGCCCGTTTGTCATGGATATTTGCTCCGTTCAAGAACCTGCTTTTGAGCCGGTGGTAGGCGACCACCTGGCATCTTGCTGGCTTTACCAAAAGGCAGTTGCTGCGAAGATCTCTGGCAAGCAGGAGATTCATCATGGCTAGACAGAGGCCTATCAACGAGAAATCCAGCATCTGTCCGGATTGCTACTGCAGGTGAAGACCTGGTACGGGTAGAAGATCTGCGTAAACATTTCCCTATCCAAACCGGTTTCCTGGCCACTCTGCTAAATCGAGGCAACATCCCGACTGTGAAGGCGGTGGACGGCGTAAGCTTTGCCATCCGACGCGGTGAAGTTTTTGGATTGGCTGGTGAGAGTGGTTCCGGTAAATCAACCATCGGCCGGTTGGTCTTGAACCTGTACGAGCCAACTTCCGGAAGAGTGCTTTTCGATGGGATTGATCTGGCGAGTCTTTCGGAAGAGGAAATGCGGCGAATGCGAGCGCGCATGCAGATTGTATTCCAGGACCCATTGGCATCCCTTAACCCAAGAATGTCCCTGGGACAGGCCATTGAGCATCCTGCCCTAATCCACATGCCGGAATTCACTGCTGCTGACAGGCGCAAGCAAGTCCTCGAGATGTTGCATGCTGTCGGCATGAATCCACCAGAAGCTTTCTATGATCTGTTCCCACACCAGATTTCAGGAGGCCAGCGACAACGAGTTGTCCTGGCGCGCGCACTGGTTACATTCCCTGAATTCATCGTGGCAGATGAGCCGATTGCAATGGCGGATGTTTCGGTTCGGGCGGTGCTACTGGACCTTATGATGAAGATGAAAGAGGAGTTCGACCTGACCTACCTCTTTATCACCCATGATCTGGCAACTGCCAAATATGTTTGTAACCGGATAGCCATTTTGTACCTTGGAAAATTGTGCGAATTGGGCCCATTGAACGAGGTATATGGGAATTCCGCTCACCCGTATACCCATGCATTGCTCGAAGCCGTCCCGGTTCCAGATCCACGCTACCGTCGTACCGAGGCCATGCCAGCCGGTGAAATCCCAAATGCCATCAACCCACCTTCGGGCTGCCATTTCCATCCACGCTGTCCACTGGCTACAGCGATATGTTCGGCGGAAGAACCGTTATGGCGGGAAATCCGTCCGGAGCACTTCGTAGCCTGCCATCATGCGGAAGAACTCTTGAAATGATCGGGAAATGTACGGATGAGATTATTCATCCGTGCGATTGATTGCCCGGTTTCACAACAGCCCCCGAGGCATGTTCTCGGGGGTCAATATTAATAAATAATTTGCGATGGTAGCTAACAGCCTATTTAAAAATCGACCATCAATACCGGACCGGGCCGGCATCCAAACGCCGGCTGGAGGTAAAGATTGTGCCGGTGTTGGCCGCCGTATTCTTGCTGTTCTATGGCCTGACCGGATTTCGTGGCTGGCTGGTCTTTGGAGTCGGTTTGCTGGGGGTCTGGCTGGTGGCAGCTATCTGGGTGGGAGTGCTGGCGCGCGGATTGAGTGTGACTCGTACAATCCATTATGCATGGGCACATGTGGGCGATTCGGTGCCCGAAGAGATCATCGTTACAAATAAAAGCTGGCTTCCGGCTCTCTGGGTCGAGATCATCGACGAATCGGAATCGCTCGTAGACCCAATCCGGTTGGTGACAGATGTCGAGACACATTCTTCACGGCGGCGCCATCCCATTCACCAGTTCAAACGGCGTGGACTGTACGCGCTCGGTCCGACCCGCTTAGTAACTGGTGATCCTTTCGGCATTTATAGCTTGACCTTGTATGATTTCCAATCCAGCAGTATTTTGGTGACGCCCCCACAATTGCCTTTATCTCAATTGCATATTGCTCCCGGCGGCTGGGCAGGTGACCGGCAACACCGCATTCAAAGTTTGGAGCGTGAGATCAGTACCGCAGGGGTCCGGGAATACGCTCCAGGGGACAGTTTACGGCGTATCCACTGGCGCGCTTCAGCCCATTCTGACAGCCTGGTTGTCAGGCAACTCGAATCTGCCACCTCTGCGGATTGGTGGATCTTTGTTGACCTGGAAGGATCCGCCCAGGCCGGGACCGGCCAGGATTCTACACTGGAATTATCGATCGTGCTGGCAGCCTCCCTGGTAAACCGTGCTATCAGGGAACATCGCCGCGTGGGACTGGCCCTGGCTGGTCCCAAACTGATTTTGCAGGAGCCGCGTTCAGGCAGTGCCCAACGCTGGAACTTAATGCGGACTTTGTCCATGGCAGAAGCTGGAGAGCATAGTCTGACTCAATTATTGAGCTTGGCTGGGCCAACTCTGACAGCCAGTTTGATAATTATCACCCCCTCAAGTGATCCGACCTGGGTAACTGTGATTGACAGGGGCCATAAGCATGGTGGCGTGACAGCTTTGTTGGTCGATCCACTCGAATTTGGCGGGGGCGTCGATACAAGCACAGTCTCCGAAGCTTTGACGCGCCGGGGAATTCCGCATACCCAAGCCCCACGCGTTCTGCTTGAGGAGGCTTATTCTTCATCTTCTAGAGATAAGCGCAGACACCCAGGTGGGATGGAAACCACCCGACGTTATATGGAAAGCGGCAGGTCGGCTTGGCAGAGCATGGATTGAACATTCAGGTCGGGCGCACACGCAGCCCGGGCAAAGTCCTGATCCTTCTTGTCCTTTTTAGCCTGCTTACGACTGCCATTGCAAGCCTGACGGCAGCCCTGCGAGGTCCGGATCTGGCTGCACTCTGGTTAGGTCTATTGATCAGCTTAATGTTGGCTTGGGGATTGGCTTATATACGCCAACCTGCTTTCAGAGCCATTCTATTTCTTATCCTGGTGGGCTGCCTATATCTGCTGCTCCTACCTGGCGGTCTGGCAAGTAAATTGGTTCTACTCATTATTGGAGCAACCCGCTGGCTGCTAGGATTGTTCCCGTATTACCATGGAGGAAAGACGGATGCAAGCCAACTGGCGTCCTTGTTACTCGACTTTGACAATACTGCAGCAATTCTCGTCCAGCGCTCACAGGAATGGATGAAAGCTCTGGCGTCAGGGAATCCGGTCTTCGATCCGTTGGCCGCCAACCTGGTATGGAATGGGGTAGTCTGGATTGTAGCCAGTTGGGCGGGATGGATGTTAGAAACCTTTGGGAATGCCTTCCTGGCTGTGCTCCCGGCTCTCCTGCTCAGTCTGGGAACGCTTTCCTCCGGACAACGGATGGTGCCTGGATTGTACTTATTGCTCGCATTAACTCTCCTGCTGCTGGGCGTCGAAAAGCAGGAACGCAGGCAAATGGATTGGAACGCGGACGGATCGGCTTATCCAGCCCATAAGGGCAGGCAGATCATTAACTCTGCTTTGCTTATTTCGGTTGCGCTTGTTCTTCTATCTGCCGGGTTATCAAGCCTTTCGGCTGAGCGAATCCGGCATTGGATCGATGAATTACGTAAGCCGGTCCCGCAGCAAAAGAGCAACCTGGCACAATCACTAGGAATCGTACCCGCGGGGACCATTCCGCCGGATCCATTCAAGGCCGCGCGCAGTCCGGGCCTGCCGCGTGATCATTTAATTGGATCAGGACCAGAACTCTCCAGCCGGGTTGTGATGACCGTCAAAGTGCCTGATTTAACTAACCTTTCACAAGGGGGCCAACCCTTGCCCCTGTACTGGCGTGGTTTCACGTATGATATTTACACAGGCCAGGGCTGGAGTTCCTCAGAGACCGCAGCTCTCCGGTCGCGGTCAACGCAGCGATGGAAGCGGATCATGCAACGGATCACCTGCTTATCCAGGAAGATTTTTCGCCTGCTGAAGATTTAGGCGGCACGATCTATGCATCCGGAGAACCGGTTAGGGTTAATATTCCAAGCGAAATTGCGTGGCGCTCGCCCGGTGACCTGTTCGGGCTGCAAAGCGAGACTGCCTCAGCCTACGAAGTTTTTTCGCTAATCCCGATTGCTGATGCAGAAGAATTAAGACAGGCCGGTGAAACCTACCCGGACTGGGTGGTGAAACGCTTCTTGAGTTTGCCGCCAGAGGTACCAGAGCGTGTAAAAAGCCTGGCTTTGCGTTTGACCGCCTCTGCCCTTACCCCATATGACCGAGCTGTAGCGATTGAGAATTACCTGCGCAGTTATCCGTATACTCTCGACGTGCCTTTTCCTCCACCTCAACAAGACGTAGCTGATTATTTCCTGTTTGACTTAAAGAAAGGCTACTGTGACTATTTTGCTACGGCTATGGTCGTGCTGGCAAGAGCAGCTGGTATCCCTGCGCGCCTGGCAATCGGGTATGCGCCGGGTACTTATAATCTCAACTCAAAACGTTTCATAGTCACCGAAGCGGATGCACATTCTTGGGCCGAGGTTTATTTCCCCGGAATCGGCTGGGTGCCGATGGAAGCGACACCCTCCCGCCCGGCACTGGACCGCAGCCAGCCCCTCCCAGCTGAAACAACCCCGGCAGGTATTTTTCCAAATCAGCCATCCGGGCAGGTACAAATAAGCACTAATTTCTGGTCTAGCGTGCCTGAAGTTTTGGTCGGCTTGCTCGCACTGCTTGGAATTGCCTGGATAGGCCTGGATGGATATCGTCTGCGTCAACTCTCAGGATTGGCGGCAGTTGTAGAGGTATATCGCCGGCTAAGGCAGCATGCATACCGGCTGGGCATACATGCAGAGCCCGGCGCCACCCCTTACGAATTCTCACACGCTTTAAGAACCGGATTAACAGAACTTAATGCCCGTGGCTTAAAGACTTTTATTAAATCAGACCTACAGGAAGGTGTTCAGAAGTTTATCGGCGAAATTGTATCTGCCAGTTTCCAGGCTCCTTCTCCTTCAGGGGCAGGTTTGACCTCGCAATGGCAAAGACTGCGCTGGCAGTTGTGGCTGGTTTGGATCCTGAAAATTGTGAGAGGCAGAAGAACCAGATGGTATTCACAATCAGGCGAATTTGTTGGATAATCCATTTTAAATAGGACTTATTAATGACAACCAATCAAGCGGGTAAACCAAACGAAATAAATAGTGTCCAGGAG
>CAVZMZ010000003.1:0-38814 GCA_963776475.1 uncultured Chloroflexia bacterium | reverse complement strand
AAATAAAACTCGGCTTCCTCGGCCAGGCCTGACAAGTCACGGCCTTTTGGTAATCCCCGTAAGTTATTGGAAACAGGGTTGTTGGGCTGGAAAAGCCAGCTCAACAACCCTGTTTGATTTCCTTAGTTATAGGAGTACCAATTGACCACAGTCTTTCCTGACCTGTCAGGTCTTTTTTGTGCTAGAATATCGACATGGACGCTCCGAGACAAATTGACTCTCCAACCGTGCAAGCGCACAAGCGCCAGCTTGCCTGGCAAATCCTGGTGCCGTTCCTAGTGGTTGCGGTGCTCATCCTGGCGGTGGCGGTGCTGGTAGCCAGTGGTACTGCCAGCACGAACCGCCCCTGGGCGGACGTTTCGATCATCTGGATGATCGCCCCGCTGCTGGTGGTGGCCCTGGTCATAGTCACGGCGTTGAGTTTCCTGATCTACGGGTTTGCAAAGCTGCTGAAAGTAACGCCGAAATATACTGCCAAGGCCCAGTTCTATGTGGCCAAAGCTGCAGCCGGGACTCGCAAGGCTGCCGATGGGGCCACAAAACCGGTTGTCTGGATCCGGCAGGCCGGAGCCGGATTTAAAACAATATTCAAATTGTAATTTTTGCCATCAGCATTAAAACGGGCGACCATGAAGGTCACCCCTACCAAGGAAGGAAAATTCATATGGAAGAGAATGGCATCATCGCATTGGAAACCCAACCGGACACATCCTGGAAAACCCAGACATTGCTGATTGGCGGCGTATTGGGCGCATTGGTGGGCGTCGGCGCGGCCTATTTGTTGAGCAAGCGCGCCGAACAGAAGGGGACGCCCCTGTCGATCACTCCCGGCAAGGGCGTACAACTGGGGGTGTTACTAGCCGGGCTGCTGCGCTCGATCTTGTCGCTGGGCGAAGACTGAACAAATCATTCGCTTGAAATTGTAACTCAATGTAAAAGACGGCCGGAAAATATTCCCGGTCGTCTTTGCTTTTCAGCTCTTTAATTCGTTTGAATCAGGCTTTCGGGCGCAAGAAGTAGATGTGCACCCATACGGCAACTAAGCAAAAGGCACACCAAAGCGGCCACGATGCGCTATCTGACCCAGAGGTTTGCGGTTTTTCCTGCCTTTTCCAAGACGTTTGACGGGATATCCGAAGGGGAGAACCGCCAGGACTGAAATTTCGGGCGGGATTCCCAACAGCGGGTTGACTGCCTCCAGGCCCTGAAAGCCGACCCAGTTCGACCCAACTCCTTCCGACCAGGCAGTCAGGATCATCGATTGGATGGCGCGACTGGCATCGGAAACAGCGTATCGAGAGGCCTCCATCCCGACGACAACTGCCAAAGGTGCCTGGGCGATATAGCGCCCGGTGCGCGCCAATGCCGCAATCTTGTCCAGCACAGCGCGCTCTTCGACAATTATGAAATGCCAGGGCTGACCGTTGATGCTGCTGGCAGTCAGCCAGGCAGATTTGACGATGCGCCTGACGGTCTCACGCGGGATGGGTTTATTCTGGTAGGCCCGTACGGCTAAAACGGTGCGTGCGGCTTCAAAAACTTCCATAGGGACCTCCAATACCGCAAAAGCAATTCAGTTCTTCTGGCAGACCAGGCCTTTTAGATAAGCGCCTTCCGGGAAATGCAGTGCAACGGGATGGTCCGGCGCCTGCTCCAGGTGCTCTAAGGATCCTGGCATCCACGCCCGCATCCAGCGCGGCCGAGGCGACGATCTTCTGGAACAAGGCCGCGTCCACTCCACCTGAGCAGGAGAAGGTGACCAGAAGCCCGCCCGGACGCAGCAACTTGAAAGCCAGCAGGTTGATATCCTTGTAGCCACGTGCCGCCTTTTCGGCCTGGGCGGCAGTTGGGGCGAACTTGGGCGGGTCAAGGATGATCATGTCGAAGGAGCGGGCTTCATCGCGAAACTTGCGCAGCAGCTGGAAGACATCCCCTTCCAGGATGGAGTGACGGGAAACAGGTAACGAGTTGAGAGCAACGTTTTCCCGGCAGAGAGCCAGCGCATCCGAGGAGGAATCCACCGATAAGACGGTTTTGGCCCCGCCTGCCAGGGCGTTGACGCTGAACCCGCCGGTGTAGCAGAAACAATCCAGCACATCGTATCCATCTGCCAGGCTGCGCACCCGCAGGCGGTTCTGGCGCTGGTCGAGGTAGAAGCCGGTCTTATGGCCGGTTGTAAAGTTGACAGTGAACTTCAGGTTGTTTTCGGTGATGATGAGTGGGGATTGGTTAATCGAACCGCGCAGAGGGCCTGTACGAAGAGGCAATCCCTCCAACTCGCGCACATCCGCATCCGAGCGTTCGTAGATATCCTGCAGACCGGTCAGCTCGAGCAGCAGGCTGGCAAGCGTTTCCTTCCAATATTCCGAACCGGCTGTCAGGGATTGCAGGATGAGCGTATCAGCGTAACGGTCGACAATCAAACCCGGCAGGCCATCCGACTCGGCGTGAATGAGGCGCAGGGCATCTGTAGTCTGTGCCGCATGCCAGGTGTCACGCGCAGAGATCGCATTCTGGATGCGCTTGCGGAAGAAATCCGCATCCACGGGTTCCGACGGATCGAAGGTCCAGACCCGCGCCCGGATCTGTGAACTTGGGCTATAGGCAGCGCGGGCGAGGAACTGACCGTCCGCAGACAGCAGATCCACGGTCGTACCGGAACCGGGATCGCCGTCCAGGCGTGCAACCGCGCCGGAGAAAATCCACGGGTGGCGGCGCAGAAGGGATTTCTCGCGGCCGGGTTTGAGGGTGATAGTGGGCATGCAGGAATCTTACCACATGGAATCATGATGGAAGCGCCAGAAGAACCAAAAGCGCCAAAGGCGAAGTCGCTTTTGGCGCTTTTGGACATGTGGTGCATTTGGGATATCTATTGAAGGATTCCGAGGTCGTGCCCGGCTTTTTCGATCACACCCAGGGCGTATTCGATCTCGGCCGGCTCGTGCGCAGCCGTGACAGTAGCGCGCAATCGGGATTGGCCTTCCGGCACCGCCGGGGACACCACCGGCATGACGAACAGGTCTTTGTGCTGGCAGGCCTGGGTGAGAGCAAAGGCACGCTCGTCGGTGCCGCACAATACCGGGACGATGGCGGTGGTGGTAAGCATGGTGTCAAATCCGGCCTTCTTCAAACCATCGATGAAATGCCTGCCATTTTCACAAACCTTTTCGATGCGCCAGGGTTCATCCAGGATAACCTTGAAAGCCTCGTTGGCCGCGGCGGTTTGGGCCGGAGGTAGAGCCGCGGAGAAGATGTAAGCCCGGCTGGCGTGTCGCAGATACTGGACAAGTTCTTTCTTGCCAGCCACGTACCCACCCACAGACGGGATGGTCTTGCTGAGGGTGCCCATTTTGATATCGATCACGTCATCCAGGCCGAAGTGTTCCTCAATGCCGCGACCGGTCTTGCCGAGCAGCCCTACTGAATGGGCCTCATCGATCATCAACCAGGCGCCGTACTTCCGGCACAATTCGACCGTTTTCGGCAGATCGAGCACGTCGCCATCCATGCTGAAGACCGCATCGGCAACCACCAGTTTGGCTACGTCGCCCGGCAGCTGCTGGAGGCGCCGTTCCAGTTCACCCATATCGTTATGCTTGAAACGGCGGAACTCCGCACCTGACATGAGGCAGCCGTCCACAATGGAGGCATGGTTGAGCTTGTCGGAGATGACATAGTCGCCGCGGCCCATCAGGGTGGAGATGACGGACAGGTTGGTGGAATAGCCGGAAGTATAGGTAATTGCTGCTTCGGTGTGCTTGAAAGCGGAGATGGTTTCTTCGAGCTCGGTATGGATGGTCAGCGAGCCAGCCAGGGTACGGACGCCGTTGGTACCGGTGCCGAACTTGTCGATGGCGGCTTTGGCGGCAGCGTTGATGCGCGGATGACCGAGCAAGCCCAGATAGCCGTAAGAGGCGTACATCCCCATTTCACGACCATTAACGATGACACGTGCCCCACCTTTGATCTCTTCGACCGGTTGGTTGTAGAAATACAGATCGTTTTCGCGCAGTTTCATTATGCGATCGGTGAAATATTTTATACGGCGGGTGACTGCGTCGTCAGTGGCGTGGAAATCCATACATGGCTCCTCTTTTTTAGAAAATCTGCGTAAGTATAGCACAGACTTATTGAGGCTTTGTGGGCTGGCGACTTCGTGGTTAATTTCCGGATAAGCTCTCTATCCGGGGAGCTGGTGAAATAAATCAAACTGTGGTGCTTAAGCTGAAAAAGGGGACATCCTGACGCCGGAAGCGACGGAATAGCTCCAACGACTCTTCTGCCAGGACGCCGCCCAGGTAATCCCGGATGTGACGGCGGACATAAGGCATGGCCAACATCTGCTCCGGGTGGATGTTCACGTCGTACAACCCGAAAACGATATGGTCCACGTCGCTCATTACCACCGCCCCAAGGCACATAACACACGGTTCGACGGTCGTATACAGGACGATCCCAGCATGGATGTGGTCATGGATGTGTTTTTCGGCCTCGAGCAGTGCGTTCAATTCGGCATGCGCAATTTCGCTGTGACGCTGCACATGACGCGCACGGCCACGTCCGATGATCGTTCCAGCATGGACGACGACCGCGCCAATCGGCATCTCGCCAGCCAGCCCGGCTTGCTCCGCCTCTCGCAAGGCTTCACGCATGAAGTGTGGGTGGTCGAGGGCGTTGAAATCCATGGAGGCCATTTAGGATGTAATTGGCTTCAATACCATGATCGGTATCTGCCGTTTTAAGCTATCTTTATAACGCTGATAGCCCGGATAACGTTCGAGGGCACAATTCCACAACCGGTCATATTCCGGCCCTTCGACCGGGTAGGCCTCGACCAGAATCTTCCTGCCCCGGACTTCGATGGTAGTGCAGGGGCTGGCAAGTAAGTTGTAATACCAGGAAGCATTTTGCTTCCGGCCCCAATTGGAGCCGATCAGAAAATAAGAGCCATCGGTGGAGAAGTAGGAGATCGGGGTGACAATTTGCCTGCCGGACTTGCGCCCAACGGTATGCAGCAGCAGGACGGTCTGCCGGGCAAGCAAGGTGCCGATGCGGCCCCGGCTGGCCCGGATGACGAAGACATTCAGGTTCATAAAGGCTTTAATGAGGAAATTAATCATCATCTCACCTGAAGGTTTCTCAATTCCCAGGCTGCAGAACCATAATCGGGATATGCCGCTTGGTCATCTCCTTATAATGAAGATAAGGCGGGTGGTGCCCGGTGGCATATACCCACAACCGTTCGTATTCAGAACCTTCGGCGGAGCGCGCCTCGACATGAATTACCTTACCCTTGACCTCGATGGTCGTGCGCGGCCGGGCGAGCAGGTTATAGTACCAGCCGGCATTCTGTTCCTTGCCCCAATTTGAGCCCACCACGAAATAAAAGCCATCCGTCTGGAAATAGGCGATGGGCGTGACATAAGATTTGCCGGAATTGTGCCCAACGCTGTGCAGCAACAAGATGGTCTGCGTGCCGAGCCGGCTGCCGATACGTCCGCGGCTGAGGCGGATCGCAAAGGTATTGAGGGCCATGAAGATCTTCAGGAAGAACTTATTCACGACGACCCCGGATCACTTCTCAAAATAGGCCTTCATCGGCTCCCAGTAGTTGTCGATCCAGCCCTGGGTGAATTCCTGCTCGGTACCCTCCGGCAGGTCCGCATGCGTGAAATCCATGCGTGTGCCATCCGGAACGGCGGCAAACTCGAAAGTGATGCGGGAGTAATAACCTTCCGGCCAGTCCACGGCGCGCCAATCCTGGACGATTTTTTTATCAGGAACCAGCTCGATGTTTTTCCCGGCGATGTAATCGTCGTAGGCCGTATAAGATCCGCCAACCTCCCGGCTGATCATTGCTTTGCTGCCGGTGAAGGCGGCATGTTTTTTCGAATCCATCAAGGCTTCGTAGACTTCGTGTGGGGTGGCCTTGAAAATGACAGTCTGTTTGATCACATCTGACATGGGATACTCCTTTTTGAGTGAACCAGTAATCTGTCTTATTATATTAGCATATGGATATCAGGAAAGGGGATAGGGGTCAGAGGTTGAGGATGAAAGAGCTGGGCGTTGAGAACGGGTAATGGTGGGAATAAAAAGAGGCCGACTGGTTGGGTTATTTGTTATTGAGGTACGATGAGGAACAAATGGTACCTATGGGCTGGAGAGAAGGAACCTTCCATATAAAGTTACAAGACCCAGTTTTAATTAAAGTGCCTTAATTTGTGTTTTCCGCGGAACGAATAAGAGATGAATAGGACAAAGCAAAGACTTATAGGAGATAGCTTTCGAATGATAGGCCGGACCATAACTTTCATGACATCCTTATTATAGAATATGTGTTCTGGTTTGGCAAGGGCTGGAAATTTGGGGTTGGCCTGCGACCTGAAAGATAAGAACTCGGAGGTTTTGAAAACCTCCGAGTTCTTGTATTCAGTCCACCAGCTTCTTCAATTCCTCTTCGCCGATCACTTTCACCCCCAGGGACTGCGCCTTTTGAAGCTTGGAGCCGGGCGCTTCACCCAGGACGAGATAGCTGGTATTCCTGCTGACACTGTCGGTCACTTTACCGCCATGCTGCTCGATGAAATCCTTGACGCCTTCACGGCTGAGGGTGGGCAGTGTGCCGGTGACCACGAAAGTCATACCGGAAAGAGGGCCGGTGGATGGACGATTAGCTGCGGAGGATGCGACTGGCCAGACCCCGGCAGCTTTGAGTTTCTCGAGCACTTTTTGATTGCGTTCACGCCCAAACCAATCGACGATACCTTCGGCAATATTCGGCCCGACACCTTCCACCGTCTGCAACTGCTCCGCATTGGCGAGCGCCAGCAGATCAAGCGAGGGGAAAGCCCGGCTCAGGTCGGCGGCCGAGACTTCGCCCACGCCGCGCACGCCCAAGGCGGTCAACAGGCGGCTCAAGGGTTGACTTCTGGAGACCTGGATGGCTGCCAGGAGGTTATCGGCGATCTTGCCAGGTGGCTCTTTCTCGGTCTTGCGGTCCTTCTTGGTAACGGCCTCAAGGATATCGGCGCGCTTGAGGGTGTAGATATCGGCCACATCCTTGACCGCGCCGGTCTCGATCAGCTTTTCGACGATCTTGATCCCCAAGCCGGTGATATCCATTGCGCCGCGTGAGACAAAGTGCTCCACATTGCGCACCAGTTGAGCCGGGCAGGCCGCATTGACACAATACCAGGCCACCTCGCCTTCGAGATGCTCGACAGGCTGCCCGCAGGCCGGACAGGCAACCGGCGGCAGATAGGGCTTTTCCGCAGCGCTGCGCAGGTCAACCACCGGGCCGATGACATACGGGATGACCTCCCCGGCACGCTTGACCAGCACCCGGTCGCCAACCCGGATATCTTTCTCGGCGATATAGTCGAAGTTGTGCAATGTGGCATTCTTGACGATCACGCCATTGATCTCGACCGGTTCCAGGACGGCTTTGGGCGTCAGAACACCCGTGCGACCGACTTCGACCTCGATGCCCAAGAGTTGGGTGGTGACTTCGCGGGCGGGGAACTTGAAAGCAATGGCGCCGCGCGGGTCCTTGCCGACAAAGCCCAGTTCGGCGGCGAGCGGCAGATCATCGATCTTGATGACCATGCCATCCGCCTCGTAAGGGAGCTCGTCGCGGCGCTTATCCCAGGTTTCGGTGTAAGAAATGGCGGATTCAATGTCGTCGAAGCGCTGGGCATCCCTGGTGACCGGGAAACCGAGCGACCTCAGGCATTCGAGCAATTCCCATTGGGAGCGAGGTTCCTGAAGAGTTTGAGGGGCCTGAGGTCCCTGAGGGGTGTTTTCCCAGGTTACAATCTGATAAACCAGCAGAGTTAATGGGCGGGAGGCGGTGATGGAGGGGTCAAGCTGGCGCAGAGAGCCGGCGGCGGTGTTACGCGGGTTGAGGTAGGTCTTTTCGCCGGCCTCGGCCAGCTTTTGGTTCAACTTTTCGAATTCCCTGACCGGGATGAAGACTTCACCGCGCACGACGAGATAAGATGGAAGTCCAAGGTCGAAGGTCGAAGGTCGGGATCCTGAAGATTTTGGCAGGGCGCGAGAACCAATGACCTTTGACTTTTGGCTTTCAACCGGTATGCGGAGGGGGATTGCCTTTACGGTGCGAAGATTGGCGGTGATATCCTCACCAATCTCGCCGTCGCCGCGCGTGGCGCCCTGCACAAAGATGCCATCCCGATAATGAAGGACGACACTCAGGCCGTCGATTTTGGGCTCGACGACAAACTGGGCATGCTCCACGCGGTCATCCAGCTTGCGGACACGCTCGTACCAGGCACGCGCATCCCCGGCGCCGAATGCATTTGCCAGGCTGAGGATGGAGCGCGGGTGGCGCACCTTCTCGAATTTGTCTGAAAGGACGGCCCCGGCACGCTGGGTGGGTGAATCGGGCGTAACCCAGTCCGGGTGGTCGCTTTCGATCTGGCGCAGTTCAACCACCAGTTTGTCAAATTCCAGGTCGCTGATGACGGGGTCATCGAGAACATGATAACGATGGTTGTGGTAATTAATCTGGCCTTTGAGTTCTTCGTAACGCTGTTCAGCGGAAGCAGTATGCATGGCAACTCCAGTTTTGGGCTGGTAGAAAAATCAATGCTCTCATTATAGCGGGAAAAAAATGGGCTTCAAGGGTTACTCAAGGTGGAATAGAGCCGTTCGTAAAACCGGCCATTATCATTTCTCAGCGCGAAGAAGGGAAGAGGCGAGGCAACCTTTTTTTCTGCGTGTTCGCCTGCCCCCAGGTATGAGGGTCGAAACTTCGCGGAAAATATCTTTGCAGTACGACATTAGGAGACACTCGCCGGATATCGTTAGAGCGTCTCGTAGTGATGTCGAACTGTTTCATAATATAATGACAGCATGAAAATCACGCAAACCTTCACGGCACCCGACCGGGCAGCCTGGCGGGAATGGTTGGCCGAACATGGTATGAATGAGAAGGAAGTCTGGCTGGTGTATTACAAGGCCGGAACCGGTAAGCAGACTATTTCTTATGAAGAGTCACTCGAAGAAGCGTTGTGCTTCGGCTGGGTGGACAGCATTATCCAGAAGATCGATGAAGAGAAATACGCCCGCAAGTTCACGCCGCGCAAGCCTGGGAGCAAGTGGTCCGAGCTCAACAAACACCTGGTGGCAAAGCTGGTCAAGGAAGGCCGCATGACGCAGGCCGGGCTAGCCAAGGTGGAATTTTCCTTAGAAGAGGCAGCCTCCAGCCGTCCAAAACGTCCCGAACTGCCGCTGCCGGAATGGTTGAAGAGCGGGCTGATGACCAGTCCAAAAGCCTGGGAAAACTTCCAGAGGTTGGCTCCATCGCATCAACGCAACTATATCGGCTGGGTCTCAGATGCCAAACGAGAAGAGACCCGCCAGAAACGGATCCGGGAAGCCATTGGACGGCTGGAAAAGAATGAAACGCTCGGATTGAAATGAGAGAACGACTGCGCAGTCCTGCGGTCTGTGCAGGGAAGTCGTTACTACGCTGTTACAAAGCGAAAGGAGGTCCTTATGAAACAACCTGGAACTTATAACGAGTATATGGCGATCGCAGAACTGTATGATTACGTTGTCCCCTACCGAGAGCGGCAGGACGTGGGCTTTTTTGTCGAAGCAGCGAAGAAATCCGGTGGTCCGGTGCTGGAGCTGGGCTGCGGTACGGGGCGGGTGCTGATCCCGACCGCACAGGCGGGAGTGGAGATCACCGGCCTGGACCTCTCGCCGGACATGCTTGAGATCTGCCGGAAAAATCTAAAAGCTGAACCGCAGGAAGTCCAGGCAAGAGTCCGGCTGGTGGAGGGGGATATGCGCCGTTTCGAGCTGGCGCAGAAGTTCCGACTGGTGACGCTGCCGTTCCGGCCGTTCCAGCACCTGACCACGGTCGAAGAGCAACTGGCATGCCTGGGCTGCATCCACAACGCACTGGCGGAAGGCGGCCAGATGATCCTGGACGTATTCAACCCGAGCCTGGAGTCGCTCACCCGGACGAACTTTGGGGAGGAAATGTCGGAAGAGCCGGAATTCAGCCTGCCGGACGGACGAAAGGTGATCCGGCGCCACATGGTCACTTCACGGGATGTACCCAACCAGGTCAACTACGTCGAGCTGATCTACTATGTCAGCCATCCGGATGGACAAAAAGAACGCCTGGTGCAAGCTTTCCCGATGAGATACCTGTTCAGGTTCGAGGCGGAGCACCTGCTGGCACGCGCCGGGTTCGAGGTGGAACAGCTTTACTCGGATTACGACAAAATACCGTATGGGGCAAAGTATCCGGGTGAGTTGATCTTCGTGGCGAGGAAGTCAAAGGGGTAAAATCAGAGCATGTCCAAACCAGAAACCAACAAGACCCAATTGACACGCGGCTATACGATCGCGTTCATCAGCGCGGCCATCTTTTCGACCACGGCCATCTTCATCCGCTATCTCACCCAGACTTACCACCTGCCAGCGCTGGTGCTGGCCTTCTGGCGGGAGATCGTTGTGACACTCTCCCTGATCATTGGGTTGGGACTGATCAAGCGCAGCCTGTTGCAGGTGGAGCGAAAGCACCTGGGCTACCTGGCAATGTATGGTTTCGTGCTGGCAATCTTTAATGCGCTCTGGACGCTTTCGGTTTCGCTGAACGGGGCAGCCGTCTCGACCGTGCTGGCATATTGCTCGGCAGGATTCACCGCCCTGCTGGGTTGGTGGCTATTGAAGGAGAGCCTGGGCTGGGCCAAGCTGCTGGCAGTGGCATTTTGCATTGCAGGCTGTGTGCTTATCTCGGGCGCGCTGGACCCGGCGGTGTGGCGCGTCAACCTGCTGGGGATCATTACCGGGGTGCTTTCCGGCCTGTTATATGCCGTTTACAGCCTGATGGGCCGGTCGGCTTCGCAGCGCGGCTTGAACCCCTGGTCGACGCTGCTGTATACGTTTGGGGTTGCGGCAGTTTTCCTGCTGGCATTCAACCTGCTGGGGATGGGCTTCCTGCCCGGCGCGATCGCCCGTCCGGCGGATTTCCTATGGCTGGGGAAAGCCTGGGCCGGCTGGGGAATCCTGTTGCTGCTGGCGATGGGGCCGACCCTGGCGGGTTACGGGTTGTACAACGTCAGCCTGACCTACCTGCCTTCCAGCGTGGCAAACCTGATCGTGACCCTGGAACCGGCCGGGACCGCCTTGATCGCGTATTTCGTGCTGGGGGAACGGTTCACCTGGGTGCAGGTGGGCGGCAGCCTGCTGATCCTGGGGGGGGTGGTGTTCCTGCGAATCTATGAAGGCTGGCTGGCGGGGAAGAGCGAGATTCAGCCCGAACCGGCGGGGTTATAAGGCAAGGGGAAGAACTTAACCACGACCCCCAGAGTACGGGGGCAGGCGCTCACGAAGGGGCACAAAGGGAAAGAAACAACCAAGGAAAAAGAAAGGTTTTAATGACAGTGGAATTGATACAGGCCTTGCTGGAAAGAGCCATTGCTGCACGGGAGGCGTTGTTCGATCCAAAGCACCTGAACGCCTTGAGGTTGTTCAACGGCTTCCTGGAGGGGTACCCGGAACTGGTGATCGACCTGTATGCAAGCACAGTGGTGCTGCACAACTACGCCGAAGCGCCGGAAGAGGGTCTGCGGATGATACAGACTGCCCAGGCCGCTGTGCGGACCCGCCTGCCCTGGTTGAACGCCGGTATCGTCAAAACCCGCAACAGCCAGAGGGCAGAGGAGAAACGCGGAAAGTTGCTTTTCGGCGAAAAGCCTGACAAGAAGGTGCTGGAACAAGGCACCTGGTATGCGCTGGACCTGTGCATGAACCAGGATGCCAGCCTGTACCTGGACACACGCAACTTGCGGATATGGGCCCGACAACACCTGCACGATAAGACGGTCTTGAACACGTTTGCTTACACCGGCAGCCTGGGCGTAGCCGCACTGGCAGGCGGGGCACGCCGGGTGGTCCAACTCGACCTGAACCGGGCATTCCTCAACCTGGCAAAAACATCTTACACTTTGAACGGTTTCCCGATCCATAAGGAAGATTTCCTGGTCGGGGATTTCTGGAACCAGGTCGCCCGCCTCAAGCGGAGCGGGGAAGGTTTCGACTGTGTTTTTATCGACCCGCCATTCTACTCGGCAACAACCCAAGGGGTGCTGGACCTGAACACGGACAGCGCCCGGCTGATCAACAAGGTCCGCCCACTGGTCAACGATGGCGGCTGGCTGGTCTCAGTTAATAATGCCTTATACGTGAGCGGGAAGGAGTACCTGCAAGCGCTGGAAGAGCTGTGCGCGGACGGATACTTGAAAATTGCAGAGTTGATCCAGGTGCCGGAGGATTTCACGGGAACCCCGGAGACCCGCAGCGGCAGCCCGGTGACGGACCCGAGTCCGTTCAACCATTCGACGAAGATCGCGGTGTTGGAAGTGCGGAGAAAAAAAGTGCGTTCAGCATAGTTGAACGGGGATAAACAGGATTTTCTATTATTTCCCAACGGCTGGAGAGGGTTGGGGCTTGAGGCGGGGAGAGGTATTGATCAGAACAACCGAGCCGATGATAATCAGGGCAGAAATAAGAACATGGACCGTCAGGGTTTCCTGGGCGAACAGGCTGCCGATCAAGATGGCCACCACCGGGTTGACATAGGCGTAGGTGGCCACCAGCGAGACCGGGGCGGCTCGCAGAAGCCAGGCGTAAGCGGTGAAGCCAGCCAGCGACCCGAAAACAACCAGATAGAACAAGGAGAGCCAGGAACGGGCAGTGATTTGCGCCAGCACGAGCAGATGCCATTCGCCGGTGACAGCCCCGGTCAGGTACAATCCGGCCCCGCCGGCCAGCATCTCCATGCCGGTGGAGAGCAGCGAGGATTTCAGGCAGATGCGCATGGCGGCTGTAGATCGAGCCGAGCGACCAGAAAAGCGCGGCAAACAAAAGGGTGAGGATGCCCAACGGGTGGGAAGCGGCCGGATTGGCGCCAATCAGCGAAGGAGCCACCAGCAGGATAATGCCTCCAAAGCCGGCGGCCAGGCCAAGGATCCCGAGGGCATTCGGTCGCACTCCACCCGGACGCAGGGCCTCGATGGTGGTCATCCAGAGCGGTACGGAGCCGACGATCAACGCAGCAATGCCGGAGGCAACGTTTTGTTCGGCCAGTGAAACGAGACCATTACCGCCCAGCAGTAGCAGCAGCCCGACGACTGAAGCCCGCAGCCATTGGCCAGGTGTTGGGGCCGGGTCGCCGGCGGAACGCCTCCAGATGTACAGGATCAGGCCGGCAATCAGGAAACGTGTCCCGGCCATGAGAAAGGGCGGGATAGTTTCGACGGCAAAACGGATGGCGAGATATGTGGTACCCCAGAAAAAATAGACAGTCAGCAAGGCTATCCAGATCTTAAGATTTTTTGACATTTACAACCTCTTTTTCAGAATACAGAGCCCCATTATACCGAAGGCCTGGGGAAGAGCAACCCGATTCTTGCTTTGAATATTGAACCTTTCAAAAATAATAAGAAGAATTACTCCGAATTCGTTGTATTCTCTACAAGAAATCCGCTTATAATAAATAAGCGTCGAGCAGCGCAACGGAGCAAACGGGAAGATATTTTTTCTATTTTTTGCACATCCCTGAGATAGAAGAGACCGTGGTATATGAACATACTGCATGTATTGATCATCGAAGATGATAGAGACACGGCCGGATTTTTTAAGACAGTGCTCGAGTTGGTGGGATTTGAGTGCGAGGTCATTCATTCCGCAAAAGAAGCCCTTGACCACCTGGCGTTCAGCGCCCCGGACCTGATCCTCCTGGACATCCGCCTGGGGATCGAGATCAGCGGGGAGGATATCCTGTACCAGATCCGTTCCAACCCGCGCTTCGACAAGACGCGGGTGGTGGTCACGACCGCCTATCCCTGGCTGGCAGAACCGATCACGAACCTGGCAGACCTGGTACTGGTCAAACCCGTCGGCGTGGATCAGTTGAAAAACCTGATGCAACGGCTCGGCAGCCTGGATTTCAAGTCGAAGTTCCAGGTTTACCGGGATCCGGTGACGGAATTATTCAATGACGAATTTTTCCAGACCCGCCTCGAACTGGCTTTCGAACGCGCCAAACGGCGCAAGGATTTCCATTTCGGTGTAATCGCCATCGATGTACAATTGACCGCCAAACAGCAAGAACAGATCAAGCCGGATACACTGTTGTCGATACTGCGCGAAGTCTCCGGCCGATTGAAGAAATTCGTGCGCCCAACCGATGCGGTGTCCAGGCTGGCCGGATGGAAATTTGCCACGCTGCACGAAGACCTGAACCACCCGGACGAAATCCAAACGATCGTTAACAGGTTGAGCGAGAAATTGTCCAGGCCTTACGAAATCAATGATGATTTCTATAAAATAAAAGTCAGCCTGAGGGGGTTGGTCCATGAACCTTATTACCGGGATCCGGTCGACATCCTGAATGCTGCCCTAAAGGCAATGAACGTAGTCAGCCCGGGGAGCAACCTGGCGCCGGACCAGGTTCCATGAAAGCAGAAATATCCCTTGCCAAGCTGCAAGGGATTTTGTTTTGAATCTGCAGATCTTGATTCTGAAAATGTACAGCCTGCGGGGAGCTTTTCTGGTGCATAGCGCCGCAAACCTGTTCCTGTTCATCGCCAGGCTGGCCATTGGTTGGCTACGGACGAGGCGATCTCCAGATCAATGTGGAAAGCGGGAACAGGGATATGCTTGTAAAGAAACCAAGCAAGTAGACCCATTTTATCCGATCTGCGCGATAATCCGAGATCAAAGGAGAGATTTCCATGACGACGAACAAGTCAAAAATCAAGGAACATATTCAATACCATAAGGACGGCAGCGTATGGGCTAAAGGGCAAACGCTGGGCGGTGTTCCGGTCGGCTATTGGGAATGGTTCAGGAAAGACGGAATGATCATGCGTTCGGGCACGTTCGAGAATGGGGAACAAGCCGGCGAGTGGACAACGTATGACAAAAATGGGCAGATCGTAAAAATTACAGTAATGAAACCCAAATCGAAGTAAAACCAATGCAGTGGATTTATTCACAGGCAGGCATCGGAGTA
The DNA here is from genome assembly GCA_963776475.1 of uncultured Chloroflexia bacterium. GTDB lineage: Bacteria > Chloroflexota > Anaerolineae > Anaerolineales > Villigracilaceae > UBA877. The sequence goes on along the minus strand of CAVZMZ010000003.1, from coordinate 23,753 downwards.
AATGCCAACCATATATAGGGGGCATTTCCCAATAAAAATGTTAGCTTACAAATCTGTAAATACCATACCTCCGGCTTCAACTTATACTGTAAGCAGACTAAAGGAGGTGCATATGGCTGAAAATTTTGACCCGATTGATGCCCTGGTGAGGGATGTAAAAAGGAATGCGGGGTTTCTGGATAAACTGCTATTCCCCAGGATCAGTCTCATTGTTGGAATTGTCGGCGCTTTGGTTGCAATCGCTTTATTGATTAAGTAATAATAGATCCTTTTCTTTCTTTATTTACCAGCCATTATTGAGATTGTGATCCCGGCATTTGTGAAATTCGATTGTTTAGAACAGGCGACTGGATTTATTATTATTTAATCGAATTGAACGGGAATGGTTATTTCCAATGTTCGAACGGATCGGGCATTTCATTTTGAAATGCCCGTTGGCTGTTTTGTCATAGCTATTTCACATTTCGTGAATTCACGGTAAGATTGGGGGAGAAATCAAACTGTAGGGAATATTCCAAGAAAAAATATGGAAGACAAAGCTAGCATTGTAGAAGCTTTTTCCGAAATGGCTCCGCGCTATGAGCAGGTCGTTGATTTCGGAATTGAACCGCTTTTGGGGTTGGAGTTATCATGGTTTTGTTAATTTTATCCTTTCATCCACGCCTATAGATCCGCAAGACATCGTCCTGGATATTGCCACCGGCACAGGTGTCATTCCCTATCACATTGAAAAATCCGGTCACCCAACCAGCCAGATGCATGGCCTGGATATCACCATAGCCATGCTCTTGCATGCCAGGCGCCGTTTGGAAGACCCCGAGGGTCATGTGAATCAGAACCTGGCGTGTGCTTCGGCAATGGATATGCCCTATGCGGAATCCAGCTTCACGCAGGTCATCTGCGGCCTGGCAAGTCACCACATGGATGTAACGAAATTAATAGAGGAGTGTCAGCGAGTGCTGGGGAGCGGGGGAAAAATAACCATAGGAGATGTGGGGGGTTCTAACCTATGGAAAATTCCGGTTGTAAAATTGCTCGTGCGGATGGTCGTTTTTAGCTATTTCATCCTGGCCGAAAATAAGGCCAGGGCGTGGGCAGAGGCCGGGGCAGTGGCCAACGTTCTATCCAAGGAAGATTGGCATCAAGTTCTCATGGATTGCGGGTTTCGGAATATCATGGTCAAGAAACTAAAATCCAAATATTTCTGGGTCCCATCTCCCTTGTTGATAAAAGCCGAGAAATAGAGGAGATTGCAGCATGAATAATTCATATAAACTGATCGAAGAGGGCAGAAAAGATGAATTATGGAATAAACATTGCGGTTATCTTACCCTTGGCCGAAAAGAATTCAGGGATATTCAAGCCCGGCTAATGCTTGAACAACTAAACCTGCTGGGTTCTTCCAAGATTGGAAGAAAACTTCTGGGGGAAAAAATACCAACCTGCGTGGATGAATTCCGACAGACAATCCCTCTTACAGAATACGCTGATTACTTAGAGTTTTTAAGGGATAAGAACGAAGAGTTTCTCCCGGAGAAACCCTTTGTTTGGGCGCGTACATCCGGGAAAAGTTCTTCCCTCGGACCCAAATGGATACCCTACACAAAAGCCATGTATGACAAGCTAAGCGATCCAGGGATTGCAGCGATGATCATGAGCTCGTGTACCCAACCTGGAGATGTGAGACTGGAGCGGAATGATAAGTTCCTCATGGCTACGGCACCGCCTCCGTATTTAACCGGTCATATCGCCCGTTCCGTAGAAGAAAACCTGGAGGTGGTCTTCCTGCCCAACCTGGATGAAGGCGAGAAGATGCCATATGGCGAAAGAATTGCAAAAGGATTTAAGCTTGCCATGGGCCAGGGGCTGGATTATTTTTTTGGGATCTCGGTTGTCCTGGCAAGGATGGGCGAGCAGTTTCAACAAGAATCCAGCAGTTCATCCACACCCTCGAAGGAATTGCTCAACCCTGCAACCCTGTGGAGGCTGATAAAAGCGGTGGTTATCTCGAAGATCCAGAAACGCGAGATTTTGCCCAAAGATATCTGGCATCTCAAGGGGATCATAACCAGCGGAACGGATACGGAAATATACACAGAGCGGATCAAACACTTCTGGGGGAGAAAACCGCTTGAGGCTTATGCCTGCACAGAAGCGGGCACTGTGGCAATGCAGTCATGGAATTACAAAGGGATGGTATTTTTCCCTGATAATTCCTTCCTGGAATTCATACCCATGGAGGAGTACCAAAAAAATAAGGATGATCCTTCCTATCAGCCTAAAACAATGCTATACGACGAATTAGGGCCAGGCATCTATGAATTGGTGTTATCCAATTTTAATGGCGGAGTGCTGGTGCGGTATCGAATAGGGGACCTGTTTGAAGTGGTCTCCAATGGTGACGAAGAGATTAGTTCAGAACTGCCTCAGGTGAAATTCTACTCACGATCTGACGATATCATCGATCTGGGAGGTTTTATCCGGCTCACGGAAAGAGATATCTGGAAAACGATCGAGGCAGCCGGGCTGGCATACCAGGATTGGGTGGCAATAAAAGAGATTACAGGGGTTTACCCCTCGCTGCATATTTATATTGAATTGACCACGCCAGGCAGTTGCTCTGAAGAAAATGCACAGGAGCTGGTACGGAAATCATTCTCCACCCGGTATCCAGATTATAACGATATGAAGGATATGCTGAATACTGAACCTGTGGCCGTCACCTTATTACCAGTGGGCGCATTTGCCAGTTATATGAAAGCCAAAGTGGAGGCTGGCGCCGAAATTGCTCACTTAAAACCTGCACACATGAAACCATCCAAAGATGTTTTGAGCCAATTACTCAACCACACGAGTGAATCGACTCAATAAATGTACCTGAATGTCAGCACGCTGATAACGATCGTTGCCACGTTAATATACGGGGTTATTTTTACGTTGGTAATGGTTTCCAAGCCGCTCAACCGTCTAAGGAAAGTTTTTGCTTTCTACATGTTGACCATGTCGGTGTGGTCAGTCAGCGCTTTCCTTACCATATCCGGCCTGGTGAACGTGTTCAGCTGGTTCAAGGTGATGACAGTCTCGCCACTTTTAGGTACGGTGGCCATTTTCTTCTTCGTGCAAACCTTGTTCGGTTTGCGGCGTAAATGGGCACTTTATGCAATCCTATATGGAATACTGGTAATCTATATTACTTTATTTACAAGCATCGCGGTAAATTCCGCGTCTCTCGACCAAACAGGACAGCTACATTATGAGTTGGGTAAGTATTTCCTTGTGTTGGCTGCCCCCGCATATTCACTGGTCCTGTTAAGTTTGAGTGACCTGTTCCGAGGTTTTTACAGAACCCGGGATGCCCAGCACCGGGACCGGATCCGATACCTAATTATCGGGCTTGCCATTACGGTAATCGGAACCCTGACAAATTTTACTCCCCTCGGAAGATATCCCTTCGACATCGCAGCCACCGGCATAACAGCGCTCCTAATTGCTTATGCAATCCTGCGCCATCAATTATTGGATATCAGGGTGGTTGTTCGTTTAGGTCTGTTATATTCAATCACCACGGCAGTCTTCGGGATCATTTATTATGTGACTATTTCCCTGGTGATCAACCTATTCCAGTTAATATCCGGGAAAGGCGTCTTCTTCATTTCAATACTCGTGGGAACTTTGACTGCATTCCTGCTTTCACCACTTCGAAATCTGGCGCAAGCCTGGATCGACCGGATCTTTTACAGGAATAAGTACAATGCCGAAAAGATGCTGCAAAGGCTCAGCGAGACGACTGCCTCGCTACTGGACATCAAGAAAATCACGCGTGTCATACTCTCCGAAATCACAGAAACGCTGCATATCGAGCACGGAGCAATTCTCATCAAGAATATTGAAAGTGGTCATTTCCAGGTAATTTCAGAAATCGGGGAGGAGAATTATTTCCCTGGCGGGTTCCGTGCTGATCACCCAATTGTTTTATGGATGGCCAATAAAAACCAACTGCTCAACCATAACGACTTGATCATGAGGCCCGCATTCAAATCAATGTGGAAGGAAGAGAAGGATGAACTGGAAAAATTCAATGCGGAATTATTCCTGCCATTAAATACAAAAGGGAATCTCATTGGTATCGTTGTTCTGGGCAAAAAACTTTCATTCCAACCCTATACCCAGGATGAACAGCTGATTTTCTCGACGCTCGCCAACCAGACCGCAGTGGCGATCGAGAATGCGCGTTTGTATGACGAGCTTAGAGGATCATTCATCCAGACTGTGATTGCCCTGGCAAACGCAATCGATATCCGTGATACTTATACCAATACTCATAGCCAGCAAATCGCCAGCCTGGCGGCCAAAACTGCGCACGCCCTGGGGTGCTCGCCGGAAGAGGCAAATGAAATTCATTTAGGCGGATTGCTCCACGATATCGGGAAAATAGGCATCCCGGATACAATCCTGCAAAAACCGACCAAACTGGAAGAAGCAGAATGGAAAATTGTTCGTACGCATCCAAAACTCGGCGCCGATTTAATTTCTCCGATTAAAAGGTTGTCCGGCGTTTCTCCAATGATTGAAAGCAGCCATGAACGCTATGATGGTTTGGGGTATCCAAACGGAATAAAAGGGGATGATATTCCCCTCGGGGCCCGCATTATTAGTGTGGTCGACTTATATTCCGCTATGCGGGATAAACGGCCTTATAAAGAACCCTATGAATGTGATCAAATCATAGAAGAACTGAAACGAAATTCCGGTAAAATGTATGACCCGCGTGTGGTAGAGGCTTTCCTAAAAATCCTCCAGAATGGGGACAAAGAGCTGGCTTGAGAAAGGCGAAAGATGGTCGCTTCCAAAGGCTCAAACTCAACAGATAAAACGGACAATCATCCGACTGTCAATCATTTCCGCCCACATCCCTGGCACGGGCTGGAAGTGGGCTCGGCGCCGCCTGAAATCCTGAACGTATTCATTGAGATCACGCCCTTTGACCTGGTTAAATACGAAGTGGACAAAGTCTCAGGATACCTGCACGTGGACCGGCCACAACGCAGTTCCTCCCAGCCGCCGGCTTTATATGGCTTTGTCCCGCAGACCTATTGCGGGAACCGGGTTCACAAGTTATCGCCCAAATCGATCCGGGGGGATGGGGATCCTTTGGACATGTGCGTTTTGAGCGAACGCGAGATCAACCATTCAGAAGTGATCGTCCATGCACGCGTGGTGGGCGGGCTGCAGATGGTGGATAACGGGGAAGCAGATGACAAGATCATCGGTGTGCTGGAGAATGATCTAATTTGGGGAGAGGCCCGGGATGTGACCGACTTGCCGCATGTGTTGGTCGAGCGGCTGGAGCATTACTTCCTGACCTACAAGCTTGTGCCGGGCCAACCTGCCAAAGCCTCGATCGAACGTGTGTACGGTCAGAAGCATGCACTGCGGGTGGTAACGGCCTCACTGGCAGATTATAAGGAAAAGTTCGAGTAAGCGGGTAGCTTCATTCAAAGAGCAACAATGACTGAAATTAGCCATTTATCACTGGCTGAGTTGGAAAAGGGGTTGGATACAATCCGCCAGTCCCCCAAAAATGAAGGCAGCCTGGTACTAATAGTACGCCGACCAGCGGTGGACCAGCGTGAAGTCCTGGAAGATGGAGAGTTGAACCAGGCGGAGGGTCTGGTTGGCGATAGCTGGAGAAAACGGGCAAGAATCCAGGTTGACAGCGGGTTGCCGAATCCCGACTTGCAGCTGACCCTCATCAACGCCCGCTTGATCGCCCTGGTTGCACGAGCAAAAGAACGCTGGCAATTGGCCGGCGATCAATTGGTGGTAGATCTGGATCTGAGCCTGGAAAACCTGCCCAGCGGTACGCGTTTGGGAATTGGCTCAGCCATAATCGAGGTTACTGCCAAGGCGCACACAGGCTGTGACAAGTTCGCCGCACGTTTCGGACCGGAGGCGCTTAAGTGGGTGAACTCGCCGCTCGGGAAAAGCCTGCGATTGCGCGGCATCAACGCAAGAGTGGTCCAGGGTGGCATAATTCGGGTGGGGGAAGTAGTAAAAAAGATCTGAAATAGGATTGAATAACAATGACAATACCGGCCTTTGCAAGCCAGGGGATGGAGCTCGCGGCGGCAATCGATGCTGAGATCAAGGCACTCCCGGTGCAAAACACTCCAGCCTTGCGAGCCGTGCGTCGCAAGTATTCACGGATCCTTCAAGAGGACCCGGCGGAATTTATTCTCCAACTGGCGAGGGACCTTTGCAAAATAGAGGCTTATCGTTGGATCGCTTACGAGTTAATCCGGGGACACCTGCAGCTTTCGAGCGCCTGGGGACAACAGAACTTGAAGCACTGGGCCAGGGCATCAATAGTTGGTGGACCGTGGATGCATTTGCACGAACTTTATCCGGGCCAGCCTGGCTCCGGAGGCAGGTCCCAGACCAGCTTATAATCAAATGGGCCGGGTCAAACGACCGCTGGTGGCGAAGGGCGGCGCTGGTCAGCACGGTGGCTTTGAATGAACGATCACAAGGAGGCCAGGGGGATGTGGTGCGCACATTGCGCATCTGCCGCGTTCTCGCAGGTGATCAGGAAGATATGGTCGCCAAGGCGCTATCATGGGCATTGCGCGAACTGGTTGTGCACGATGCCGGAGCGGAAAAGCTATTCCTGGAGGAACAGGACAAGATCCTGGCGGCACGGGTCAAACGCGAAGTCTCGAACAAATTGAGGACGGGTCTTAAGAACCCGGGGGGAAAAGCCCGTTGAGTTGTGTGGTAAAAAAAATCTGCCACATAATTAAAGGATAAGGCAATCCAAATAATGGCTGAAAATAAATCCTATGAAATCCAATATCCATCCAGCCGGCAGCTAACATTCGATGTGGGAAAGATCGGCCGAGGGAAGCATCACGTCCAGGGTTTGCTCGAAGTGGATGTCACCGACGCACGCCAGAAAATCAAGCAGAACCGGCAGTCCAGCACCAGGATCTCTTTCACTACCTGGCTGATCAAGGTGATCGCCGACTGTGTAGCCCTGCACCCACCGGTCTGTGGGATCAACCGGGCAGGAAACAATAAGGTGGTGGTGTTCGAAAATGTCGATATCTCGATCGTTATCGAAAAAGAGGTGAACGGCACGCGTGTTCCGCTACCCTACGTGATCAGGAAGGCTGAGCAGAAGACTCTGCTGGAAATCCACACTGAAATCGAAACGGCAAAATCCCAGGTCGTTGATGATGAAGGCAATTACGTGCTTGGTAAAGAATCCAACCCGCTGGGGATGAGGTTGTTTGTCAATTTGCCGCAATGGCTGCGCCTGATCCTGATGCGCGGATTTATTTTAAGCAAGCCCCAACAAATGCAGAAAATGATGGGCACCGTGATGATCACTACCGCCGGTATGGTTGGGCATACCAAAGGTTGGATCGTCCCATTTGGCATGCACCCGCTCTGCCTGGCCTTGGGTACACTGAATGAACAGCCAAGTGTTTATAAGGGAGAAATCCAAAAAAGAGAGATCCTGCATTTGACCGTTTTGATCGATCATGACGTTATCGATGGAGTTCCAGCGGCAAGGTTTGTGGACGACCTTGTGAAAAAACTGGAAAAAGGGTATGGTTTATAACAGTGCAAAGAAGAAGGATAGAAATGACACTTATCTTTAGCAAGTTGAACCTCAAAGATCAAGCAGAAATTCTGGTATTAAACCTCCGGACAATTTTGCGTCTGAACTATCGGCGTTGACTGGAATTAGCATTTTGCGGGATATTCGTGAAGCCGGTAAAATTACCTTTGCCCTGACGAAAGAGGGCAAGGCAAAAACAAAGTAGAATAAATGGAAGAATAGTACTAGAAAAAGCTTATTGAAAGGTACCCAGCATGTCAAATAACGGATCGGCATTCGTCGGAATTACCCCTTACATTTACGGCACCACCCGGCTGGGTGATGAGAAAATCCCGCGCCAGCAGAGACTTGAGGTGGCACGCGCCGCCATGCAGGCGGGCGTATGGTTCCACACCTCCAGGACGTATGGAGATGCTCTCGAAGTGCTGGCCGAGGTCTTTAGAGAGCAGCCAACCAAAGTGCCGAAGCTGATCATAAAAATCGGCTGGGATAATGTCAACCAACTCAAGGGCGTGATCGAAGAAAACCTTAAGCCTCTCGGGCTGGATGGAATGCAACTCGGGCAACTATGCCTGGGCGGAGAACTGGCGAAGGATTTTGCCAATGGCGGGCAGTGTTACAGGGTCTTCCAGGATTTGAAAGATGAAGGACTGGTACAGGGCTACGTGGTGGAGGCTTTCCCCTGGACCTCCGAACCGCCATTGAAGGCTCTGCGCGCCGGTTATACGGAAGGCATTATCGATGGGTTCATCTTTTACCTGAACCCACTGCAACGCTTTGCTTCCAACGTTCTCTGGGATGAAATTGTTAAAAAGAACCAACCCATCATTGCCATGCGGACAGTCTCCGGCGGACCTGTCCATAGTCTACGGGATGTACCAGGCTTCGCATGGAAAGACTACCTGCAGAAACGTGCGGTCGAAGTGGCACCCATATTCGAGAGATCCGGTATCAAGAGCTGGACGGAATTCTGTGTGCGGTTTGCGCACAGTTTTCCGCTTGTAAAGGCCACGGTGGGATCCACTGCCAGAATTCCAAACCTTAACGAGTTCCTGGCTGCAAAAGATCATCCAACGCCGCTACCCGAAGCCATCGTTCATGAAATTAGCGCACTGCAGGCCCGGTGGTCGGATGAAGTCGACATGCACGCCGAGCTCTGGAGCATGTAGCAGGATCGGATAAATAATAGGAAAAACAGGGGGTAAGCGTTAAAAGGGGAGGTAGATATAATATGACAAATTAGATTTATTATTGTCATATTGAAAGGAGCTAAAATAAATCCTACAAACGGCGATGGAACGCGCGAGCATCCGTGGCAGCTTAAAACCCCCAGCGGGTCCTCAGAATACCAGATGTACCGGGACGAGACAGCCAACCCACCTGCCCTGGTATGTGTCGTCGGAAAGACCGAGCTGCGCTACCAACTGCGCTGCCTGGATGACCTGCACGCCATGCTAAAGGCGCATGGGGATTGGATGCCGCTCGGCAGCGCGGACGAACAGAAACCGGCTGCAGAGGGGACCGTCGAAGCCTGGGGCCGTTCGCCTATAAATCCCGTAGGCGGCTGGTACGGACTGAAGAAGGGTTTGCGCGGTCGCTTCGGCATGTACGTGCCGCCGCTGATGGAGGTACTTAAACTGGCCGAAGTCGAACATAATCCGAAGAATAACCGGATGAGAGCGCTTTAGGGCATGAAAGGCTGATTAAATAAACGGGACGGCGTTGAGTTGTCCCGTTTCTATTCCATAAAGGGCCACCGTGCTCGTCAACCTTATGGGTGGCGCGGGACATGCCCCAGCAAGTCCGTGTAAGCCTGGAGACCGCCATAAGTATGGGGCTGGTGATTGTCACCCCCAGCACGACGGCGGTTGGCCACCCTGTAAGTATTCCAAACACTGATCCGCAAAACCCGAGCTTTGTTTAGACTGGGAGCGTGAAAAGCCTGGTCCTGGCGACTGACCCGGTTAGCAAGGCCGACACACTGACAGTAACGGTGGCTCCGGTTACCGTAACCTCCTCGACTGCTCCAGTTCACGGAAACGGCAACGTAAACAGTCATGGAAATGGCAACAGGAATGCTAATGGTCACGGTAACGGGAATCATAAAGTGAAGTAAAAACCAATTGTATATAGATCAAAAAAAGGCAGGCGTGTCGCCTGCCTTTTTTTATTCTGGAAATATGGTTGTTAGACCAACCCGACTAGAAGAGCTTCAACACGGCTCCACTCGCCCAGGTGAAGAGCGCCATGGGCAGGAAGGAAAGCACCACCGTCCCCACGGCAGTCAGGCCCCAGGTGAAATCCAGCCAGGGTTCTCGGGTGGTCTCGGGGTCGCCATCCCGCATGTACATCGTCACAACCACGCGCAGGTAGTAGTATGCGGAGATGAGCGAGGTCAAAACGCCGATGATCGCAAGGCCGATAAAGCCGCCCTGGATGGCAGTGCGGAACAAGTAAAACTTACCCACCAATCCGAGCGTGGGGGGCATGCCGGTCAGCGAGAGCATGAAGATCGTCATGGCAGCCGCCAGAAGCGGGCGCTTGCGGCCCAGTCCGGCATAATCGGCAATTTCCAGGCCCTTGCCTTCAGACTTTTCCAGCGCAATGACCACTGCCCAGCTCCCAAAGGAAGTCAGGGCATAGGTTACGAGGTAGAAGAGTGCGGAAGCGACGGCATCCCCGGATACCAGCGGTTTGCCATAGGCAGCCAGCGCCATCAAAATGTAGCCGGCATGGGCAATGCTCGAATAAGCCAGCATGCGTTTAATGTTGGTCTGAGAGATGGCCAGCAAGTTGCCGACCAGCATGGTCAGGGCAGCCAGGCCCCACAGCACCGGCACCAGATCGACCTCCAGGGCCGGGAGCGCCGTTACAAAAATGCGCAACAGGGCAGCGAAACCAGCCGCCTTGGCGCCGACTGCCATAAAACTGGTTACCGGGGTGGGAGCGCCCTGATAAACATCCGGCGTCCACATATGGAAGGGAACCGCCGCAACTTTAAACCCGAAACCAACCAGGATGAGCGCTGCGCCAATACCCAGCAACGGCAGGCTCACAGTTGGTCCGGAACCCGAACCGGCTGCGGCAGAAACGATCTTCATCAAATTGGTGGCACCAGTAGCTCCGAAGACGAGGGCAATCCCGTACACGACGAAGCCCGTTGAAAAGGCTCCGAGCAGGAAGTACTTGAGCCCGGCTTCCTCTGATTCCAGACGCGGGCGGGCAAAGGCGGAGAGCACATAGAGCGGGATGGAAAGGAGTTCGAGCGCCAGGAAAATAACGATCAGATCTCCTGCCTGAGCCATCAACAGCATGCCCGTCACGCTGAAGAGCAGCAGGGCATAATACTCACCGCGCTCAATACCCATTCGCCTGAGGTAACCATAGGCCAGGGCAATCCCAAGCAGCCCGGTCCCCAGGAAGAGCACATCCAGGAAGGAGGAAAAACCGTCCAGCACGACCATCCCGCTGAAGGCGACATTTTCCTGCCCGGCCTGGGCGAGGGTCAACCCCATGGCAGTCGCCAAACCGATCGCAGCAATGAGCGCCGTCCAGCCCTTGCGGCCCTTCGGGATGAATAAATCCACCAGCAACAGCATACAGGCCCAGACGGTCAGAAAGATGAGCGGGAGAAGCGTATTCAAGTCAGATTGCGTCATAATTGCGCTTTCGAGTGGTTAGCTTTCAGCGCTCAGCCATCAGCCCGGGGCTGAAAGCTGACTGCTGATTGCCAAACGCTAATGTATTACCGCAGCCAGCAATTTACCCACTGCGGGGGCCATCAAATCAAAGAAGGGCTTCGGGTAAAGGCCAATCCAGAAAATAAAGACCAACAGCGGAACCGTAGTTACAATTTCGCGCCAGGTCAGGTCGCGCAAGGCATGTCCGTGTTTTTTGACTTCTTCCACAATGGAGCCTTCGGGGCCAAGGAACATCTTCTGGAACATATAGAGGATGTAAACCGCGGCCATGATGACACCCACGGCGGCAATCCCGGCAAACCAGGGCGAACCGATGGCCTTGGAGCCAAAAGCGCCCAGCAGGATGGTGAATTCGCCGACGAAGCCGTTCAGTCCAGGCAGTCCCATCGAAGACAAAGACACGATCAGCATGAAGGTACCAAAGACCGGCATGATCTTCCACAGGCCGCCGTACACGCTGAACTCACGCGTATGGGTCTGTTCGTAAACCATACCGACCAGGAGGAACAACGCTCCCGTGCTCAGGCCGTGGTTGATCATTTGCAGAATGCCGCCCTCGACACCCTGGGCGTTCAGCGCAAACAGGCCGAGCATGACGAAACCCAAGTGGCTGACAGACGAGTAGGCAACCAGTTTCTTGATATCTTTCTGGGCGTAGGAAACAGCGGCACCATAGATGATACCGATCACCGCCAGCAAAGCGATCCAGGGAGCGGCTTTGACCGCTGCATCCGGAAAGAGCGGGATATTAAAACGCAGGAAACCGTAGGTGCCCATCTTAAGCAGGACACCCGCCAGGATGATTGAACCGGCCGTGGGAGCTTCCACATGCGCATCCGGCAGCCAGGAATGGAGCGGCCACATCGGGACCTTGATGGCAAAAGCGGCTGCGAAGGCGATGAAGAGCCACATCTGGATATTGGCCGGGATGCCGCCCTTGGCCATCAGCTCGGGTACCGAGAAGGTGCCCTGATTGATGCCCAGCCACAAGATGGCCAACAGCATCAGGATGGAACCGGCCATCGTATAAAGGAAGAACTTGATGGCGGCATAGATGCGGCGCGGTCCGCCCCAGATGCCGATCAGGAAGTACATTGGGACAAGCGTGAATTCCCAGAAGATGTAGAACAGGAACAGATCCTGCGCCAGGAAGACACCCAACATGCCGACTTCCAGCAGGAGGAAGAACAGCATAAAATCCTTGACACGATCTTCGACCGCCGACCAGGCGGACAGGATCGAGATGGGAGTCAGGAAGGTTGTCAACAGGACGAGCAGGATGGACAGCCCGTCCACGCCGAGGGCGTAGGAGATGTTCCAACCCGCCACCTGGATCCAGGGCAGACTGAGGGTCAGGTGAAGGTCACCGGGTGCGACTGCCTCGGCAGCCCGGAATTGGACCAACATCCAAATGGACAGTCCAAAGGTCACCAGGGTGGTTGCCAGCGCGGTCCAGCGCAGCAGGTCTTTCCTGCCGGCGGGCAGGAACAACAAGACCAACACGCCTACCAGCGGGAAGAAAACCACGATATTAAGAGGATTTGTTATAAAGTCCATATTTACTCCTGTATCGTCAAACGTCGAAAGTCAAATGTCGCCTGTGCCTGCCTGCGCCAGTGCCGCAGGTACAGGTGCAGCAAGGTGCAGGCGAAAGTCAAAAGATCAGACGTTTGACTATTTCAGCAAGAGATAGCCAACAATAATTACTACACCGAACAACACCGCCAGGGCATAACTACGGACAAAGCCATTTTGCAGGCGGCGCAAACTACCCGAAGCTCGCCGGGTAAGATTGCCCAGGCCATTGGCGATGGCATCAATGAATTGCTGGTCAATGCGCAGGTCCAACACGGTCTTCGAGACGAAATTGTACGTACCGGCGATAACTTTCTCGTGGAACCAATCGTGCCAGAAACGCCAATCGATCACATCTGCCAGGAAATGGGAGATGGCGACATACGGGTTCAGGATCACAGCCGCATAAATCTCATCCACGTACCACTTTCTTTCAAGAGCCGTGAAGATAAAACCGAATGGCTGCTTGAGCGGATCCTTCTGACCGTTTTCCAGCGGCTTGCGACCGTAGATCAACCAGGAGATATAAATTGCCAACAATGCCAGACCGAGAGATATCAGCGCGGTCCACGGATTAAAGCCGCCCCAGGAGACTGCCAACCAGGCGGGCAATGCGACATCGCTTTCAGCCGCTTCGATGGTATGGCCCAGCCAGTTCGTCAACGTATTAATGCCCGGGAAGTTGAGCAATCCGCCCAGCAGCGAGAGCGCCGCCAGAACCATCAAGGGCACCGTCATCACCTTCGGGCTTTCCTGGGCATGTTCGGCCGCGGCGTGGCGCGGTTTGCCATAGAAAACCAGCCAGATCTGACGGCCCATATAGTAGGCAGTCAAGAAGGCCGCGATGGTCAGGAGTATGTAGATCGCAGGGAACTTGCGGGCGGCATCCAGCAGGATCTCATCTTTCGACCAGAACCCGGCAAACGGGAAAATGCCCGCCAGCGCCAACGTTCCAAATATATACAACCAGAATGTGATCGGCATCTGTTTGCGCAGACCGCCCATATTGCGCATGTCGCCGGGGTCAAAGACCTCTTCGGTGTGTCCTGCCTCAGGTTCGTGATGAGGCAGGTGATGGTGGCCTCTTTCCATACCGAGGATGACCGAGCCCGCCGAGAGGAACAAGAGCGCTTTGAAGAAAGCGTGCGTGATCAGGTGGAACATGCCTGCCACGTAGGCGCCCATGCCGACCGCCGCCACCATGAAACCCAACTGTGAGATCGTGGAGTAGGCCAGCACCTTCTTGATGTCATATTGAGCGGAAGCAATCGTGGCGGCAAAGAGCGCCGTGACTGCGCCAACCAGCGCGACGATAAACTGGGCGTTCGGTACCAGGGAATAAAGCGGCCAGGAGCGCGCCACCAGGTAGACGCCGGCTGTGACCATGGTCGCGGCATGAATAAGAGCCGAGACCGGAGTCGGGCCGGCCATGGCGTCCGGCAGCCAGACGTAGAGCGGGATCTGGGCAGATTTGCCGGCCACGCCGATCAGCAGAAACAAGGTGATGAACAGAATTACGCCCGGATTAGCAGCCGCTATCTGGCTGGCTTTTCCGAATACATCCCCGAACTGGAGGCTGCCAAAAGCCCAGAACATGGTAAAGGCTGCCAATAAGAAACCGAAATCGCCGATGCGGTTGGCGATAAAGGCCTTCTTGGCCGCGTCCGAGTTGGCCCAGGATGGCCGGCCGAGCGTGTCCATCTCGTACCAGAAGCCGATCAGCAGGAAGGAACACAGACCAACGCCCTCCCACCCGACGAAGAGCATCAGATAGGAGTCGCCGCTGACCAGGATCATCATCATGGCGATGAACAGGTTCAGGAAAACGAAGAAGCGGGCATAGCGGCCAACATCATTCTTGAAACGCACATCTTCATGCATGTAACCGATGGCATAGATATGGATGAGCGTGCCCACGCCGGAAACAACCAGCATCATCGTGACCGAGAGCGTATCCACCCGGAAAGTCCAGGGAATGTTGAGCGAGCCGATACGGATCCAATCAACCAGCGGGACGGCATGCTCAACGCCACCACCGCTCCACAAAGCAATGCCCAACAGCACTGAAACAACAAAAGCCAGCCCGGAGGCTGCGCTTGCCACCGTACCGATGGCTTTTTCGCCCATTTTGCCGCCAAAGGCTATATTGATCAGCAGGCCAAGAACGGGCAGAAAGACGATCAGGGGAACCAGACTGAACAGTGTATCCATTGGCTATCCTTTCAGACTGCTCATCTGGTCAACATCGATACTGTGTTTGGAGCGGAAGATCGCCACAATCAATGCCAGTCCGACCGCCACTTCCGCAGCAGAGACTGTCATCACAAAAAAGACGAATAACTGACCGTTCAACACATTGTAAGCACGGGCGAAAGCCACGAAAGCCAGGTTGGCGGCGTTCAACATCAGCTCGACCGACATGAAGATGATGATGGCATTGCGCCGGATCAGCACTCCCAGCGCACCCATTGTAAATAAAATGGCTGAGACTGCCAGAAAACCGGAGAGGGGAATCCCACCAAGTACACCCATCAGGCCTGCTCTCCTTTCACTTGTTTGGTCAGGACGATCGCGCCAATCATCGCCACCAGCAGCAGGATGGAGGTCACTTCAAAAGGCAAAAGATACTGGTTGAATAATGCCATGCCCAGGGTTTGAAGAGTGGCGGTGGTATTGAGTTCTGCGCCGGGGGCAGCCAGGACTGCCGTGGTCTGCAAACGTTGATAGAGCAGGAAGCCCGCCTCCACCAACAGAAGCGCCGCCAGTCCAATCGCCATTGGGCGCTGCCAGGGGAGTACCTGGCCGCGGGGAAGTTTCTCCGCGCCCAGCAGCATGATCACGAACAGGAACAGGACCATGATGGCTCCGGCATAGACCGTTACCTGCACCAGGGCAATAAAGGGCGCTCCCAACAGTAGATAGAAAATTGCCACGGTGGCAAAGTTCAATACAAGGAACAGAGCGGCATAGACCGAGT
Organism: uncultured Chloroflexia bacterium; assembly: GCA_963776475.1. Taxonomy (GTDB): domain Bacteria; phylum Chloroflexota; class Anaerolineae; order Anaerolineales; family Villigracilaceae; genus UBA877. Next base: position 7,876 of record CAVZMZ010000003.1, on the reverse strand, counting down.
TACGGCTGAGCAAGAGTCCGGCCGCGGTTGCCACCGCTGCAACTGCCAGAACATAGAAAAGGATGAGGGTTAAGTTCATAAGCACCGTTTCTGATTGCTGATTGGTGATTGCAGATTGTTGATTTTCAAATCCGACCCTAAATCTACAATCCGCAATCTGAAATCTTCAATCCTGGGGATCCTTCATCTCGGGAACCGACCGGGTAAAGACACCCGGCTCCGTCTTTTGTGGAGTAGGCTGGCCGCCCGTCGGAACGGGTTCGATCAGCATCTCCTTTGGGTAGATGGCCTGGCGACGCTCGGTGAAGGATAGTTCGTACTGGTCGCCCAGGGTGATCGCCTCGGTCGGGCAGGCGTCTTCACAGAAGCCACAATAGATGCAGCGCAGCATGTTGATCTCGTAGGTACTGGCGTAGCGTTCACCGGGCGAGAAGCGTTTCTCATCCGTGTTCTCGGAAGATTTCGACAAAAATCGTGTCCGCCGGACAGGCTGCCGCGCACAACGAGCAGCCGATGCACTTTTCCAGGCCATTCTCATAACGATGCAGGATATGCCGCCCGCGGAAGCGCGGCATGACCGGTTTTTTCTGCTCCGGATACTGGACTGTTACGGGCTTTTCGAACATCATCCGGAGCGTAGTCCACAGACCGCGCACTAGTTCGATGAAAGGCTCAAGCACGCGCATATTCTTTTCTCCTTAACATGCGGTACACCAATACAATCGCCGCCAAGCCTACCAATAAAGAAACCACCGGGATGCCCGCCAGGAGCAGGTTGTTATTGAATTGCTGTGCCAGCAGGATAAACGTGGCTGTAATGAAGATCAGCGCCAGGGAAAGCGGCAACAGCACCTTCCAGCCAAAAGCCATCAGCCGGTCGTAACGGATGCGCGGGAAGGTGGCCCGCACCCAGATCATCCCGAAGAGCAGGACGAAAATCTTGATAAAGATGTAGATCGGCCCCAGCCAGGGCGTCCGATCCACGCTCAAAATGGTATTCGACAGGAACCAGAACTCGCGGTACCCGCCAAAGAAAAGCGTGGCTGCGATGGAACAAATGGCAATCATCTTGTCATACTCAGCCATGAACAGCAGGGCGAACTTCATGCCGGAATATTCAGAATGGTAACCGGCGGTCAGTTCCTGCTCGGCCTCGGGCATATCAAACGGAGCGCGGTTGACTTCGGCCAGGGTGGCAATCAGGAAGATGACCGTCCCAACCGGCTGCAGGAGCACAAACCAGGCTGATTTCTGGGCAGTGACGATTTCCGTCATCGAGGCCGAGCCGGCCAGCAGGATTACTCCGACGAAGGATAATCCCAGGGCAATTTCGTAGCTGATCATCTGGGCCGTGGAGCGCAGCCCGCCCATCATGGCATATTTATTGTTGGATGACCAGCCTGCCAGCACAATGCCGTAAACTGCAATCGAAGCCACCGACATGATGTACAAGACGCCTACGTTGATGTCGGCAATGTAGAGGGTAATGTCACGCCCAAATATATGCAAGGTCGGGCCCCAAGGTACCACGGCGGTGATGACCAGAGCCGGGACCAGAGTTACAACCGGAGCCAGGAAGAATAGCAGCTTGTCGGCCCGGGCAGGCATCAATTCTTCTTTAAATATCAATTTTACGGCGTCCGCAATGGGCTGCAAAATGCCCCACGGGCCGGCGCGGTTTGGACCCACACGCATCTGGATGCGGGCGAGTGCCTTGCGCTCATAGAGCGTCAGGTAGGCAAAACCGCCCAGCAGGAGCAGCACGAGCACGATTCCCTTGATAAGCCATTCAAGTATCAGCGCAAAGTTCATCAATGCCTTCCTTTGCCCTAGCGGGTACCAGTGCCCTCACGGGTACGGGCCGTTTTCTTCAATTCTGCAAAAACCGGCATCCCGATCGGCAAGCCCATGCTGCGCGGTACCAATACAACGCTGGCCGGGACGGTTTCATCCAGCATAACCCTGGCTTCCACACCGTTGACCTGCAGCAGATCGCCGGGCTGGACATCCAGGGATTTGGCCGACTCGGGGTTCAGGATGACGGAAATCTCGCCAATATGCTGCCGGAGCAATTCAGATGTGACCACGGTAATGCCACGGTCGTAAAGACGTGTTACCGGGACAGCCAGCCACTGGTCTTCATCCGGGCGTAACGACTCCCCTCTCCCCTTGGGAGAGGGGTTGGGGGTGAGGTCAGCCAAAGCCAGCTGTACCCCCAATCCCTGTTTGTTCTCGTAGGTGGTGCCGCCATAATACATGTCGGCGCGACCAACGATGGGATATTGCTCGACCACTTCCGCTAATTTCAGATAGGAGGCACCTGAGAAAGCCTTGACTGAGGCAGCCAACCTGTCCATGACGTGCGATGCGGAGCGGCCTTCAACATCGAGACCGAGTCCGGCGGCAATCTGGGCCGTAATCGCAAAATCTGGACGCGCCTGCGCCTGCGGCGGGACGGCCGGATAGAAGCGTTGAGCGCGGCGCTCGCCGGAGGTGAACGAGCCATCCCGTTCGGTGTAAGCTTGAGCGGGCAGGACAATATCCGCCAGTTTGGCGGTTTCCGTCAGGAAGAGTTCCTGGACGATCACAGTCGCGGCACCCTTAAGCGCTTCGGCCAGTTTGGGATCGTCGCCAGCCGGGTCGGCCGCCACAGCGTAGACAATCTTGCCTGCCAGGCGATTAGCCAGATCGGAGGCGGGCTGGAAACCCAGTTCCCAGGCGCCCTGGTCGTTGGCATGGGGCCAGACGCCGATCAGACCATTGTTCGGCTTGCCGGCACGACCTTTGACCAAATCGGCACAGGCGGCTGCCAGGGCCGAAGAACCATCCAGGCCCAGTCCATCCGAGCCGTACAACACAACCAGGTTCTCAGCACTGCTGATGGCCTCCCCAATCTTGGGTTTGCCAGCCAGGCCTTTGACGGTTTCGACTTCGTCGCCATATGAATAACGGACGACAAATTTCGAATAGCGCTCCAGCTTGGTCTCACGTGCATTGACTACGATCAACGTCGCCCCGCGTTTGGCAGCCTGCTTGATTTGTAGATGCCAGACCGGCGCTTCATTGTAAAGGTCGGAGGCCACGACGAGGATGGTGGTCCCAGGACCCATTTCAGAGAAATTTGTGCCGGCGGAAACGCCATAGGCTGTGGTAAGCTCCCCGCCGCCCATTTGGGTATACAGGAGGGCTTGCCCACCCAGGCCATCCGCCAACTGCTTCAGGTTGAACAGGTCTTCATTACTCAAACGACCGCCTGCCAGGACAACAACCTGCTCTTTTTTGCCAGCGATCTTTTTACCTATTTCTGCTATGGCGTTTTCCCAGGAGGCAGGTTCAAGTTTGCCGTTCGCTTTGACGAGCGGCTGCTCAAGCCGTTTATCGCTCTCGGTAAAGTGATAAGCAAAGCGGCCTTTATCGCAGATCCAGATCTCGTTGACGGCTTCATTCTGACGCGGCATGACACGCTTGATGGCCACTTTTCCATTCGACATGGCCTCACGGCGGGTGTTGAAGGTGATGTTGCAACCCACCGGGCATTGTGCACACACTGAGGCGGCCGCCTTCAATTCCCAGGGACGGGCACCGAAGCGGAAGTCCTCGGTGGTGAGTGCGCCGACCGGGCAGATATCGGAGGTATTGCCGGAGAAAACCGAGTCAAAACCCGGCTCGGAATTGGTGAAGATATCCGTGGCACGCCCACGCTGGTAGAAACCCAGCACAGGCTCCCCGGCAATCTCATCCTGGAAGCGGATACAGCGGGCGCATTGGATGCAGCGTTCGCGGTCCAGCCAGATCAGGTCACCGAGCGGGAAGTGTTTGGCAGCGTGGCTCTTCTCAGAGTAAATGTAGCGACTCAGAGGAGAAGCGTGCGCCATGGTCAGGTTCTGGAGCGGGCATTCGCCACCCTTATCGCAGACCGGGCAATCCAGCGGATGGGAGGTTAGCAGGAATTCGAGGATTTCTTTTTGTGAGGCTTTAGCCTTATCGGACTGGCTCAGCACCAGCATACCCTGGGAGACGGGTGTGGAGCAAGCCGTTTCGAGTTTGGCCCCGAACTGGATCTTCGGCTTGCCATTTTCCATCACAGGTTGGCCGGTGGCACGGTCGATCATCGGACGGCCCACCTCAACCAGGCACTGGCGGCACATCCCGACCGGCTCCATCTTGGGGTGGTAGCAGAAGACCGGGATATCGATACCGATCTGTTTGGCGGCGTTTACGATCAGGGTACCTTCAGGGGCCGAGACCGGGTGCCCGTCAATTATCAGGGAAATCATTTTAGGCATGCGTGCCTCCGGCGATGGAGGTTTCGAAGTCGGCCGGGAAGCGCTCGATGGCAGTTGTCACGGCCATGGTGGCGAACTCGCCCAGCGGGCAAAGGCACTTGTTCTGCATTTGTTTCGCAACTGTGTGCAAGAGCTCTACATTCTCCCGGGTGGCTTCGCCGTTTTCAATGCGTTTGATGAGATGCTCCATCCAATAAGTACCTTCGCGACAGGGTGTGCATTTGCCGCAAGATTCATGTTTGAAAAAGTGAATGGTCTTGTTGATGATCCAGTCCAGATCCACGCTGTCGTTGATGACGATCACGGAGGCAGACCCAAGGTCTGCGCCGAGCCCCCGCACGGAGGCATAGTCCATGGGCGTGTCGAGGGCCTTATCGTTGGCTACGATCATGGCGGACGAAGCGCCAGCCGACATGATCGCCTTAACCGGCCGGTCATCGGTCACACCCCCACCGAATTTATAGATAAGGTCACGATAGGTGGTACCGAAGGGCAGTTCGTAGTTGCCGGGCTTGTTGACGTGCCCGGAGAGCGAGAAGATCTTGACCCCGGCGCTATCGGCTGTGCCCAGGGATTTGTACCAATCTGCACCCTTTTCCACGATCAGCGGCAGGTTGGTGAGGGTCTCGACGTTGTTGACCACGGTCGGCTTGCCGTATAGTCCGAAGACCGCCGGGAAGGGTGGGCGGATGCGCGGTTTGCCGGGTTTGCCCTCGATGGATTCGAGCAGGGCGGTTTCTTCTCCGCAAATGTACGCGCCCGCACCCAGGTGAGTATAAATGCGCAGGGAATAATCCGTGCCGAAGAGTTTTTCGCCCAGCAGGCCGGACTGCTCCATTTCTGCGATCTTTTTGTCCAAAATGGCGGCCACCGGCCAAAACTCACCGCGCAGGTAAACGTAGGCGGCATTAGCTCCGACCGCATAGGAGGCAATCGCCACGCCCTCCAGGAACTGCAAGGGATTGCTTTCCATGATCTCGCGGTCCTTGAAGGTGCCGGGTTCAGACTCATCCGCATTGGCCACCACATAATGCGGCCAGATGTTATTCGGGATAAAGGACCATTTGACTCCGGTCGGGAAGCCCGCACCACCGCGGCCGCGCAGGCCGGAGGCCTTGACCAGGTCGGTGACTTCCTGGGGCTTCATCTTGGAAACGACTTTTTTGAAGGCTTCGAAGCCGCCATTTTTATTATAGACATCCAGCTTGTCGATCCCAGGGATATCCCGATGACGCAACAGAAGGGCTGCCATTACTTCACCTCCTCGGAGCTCTTCTTGAGCGCTGCCACCAGTTCCATCGTTTTATCGATGGACATGTTCTCATGGTAGGCGATGCCATCGGCGCTCTGCAACTGGAACATTGGAGCCCGGTCACATCCGGCCAGGCACATGACCGCTTCGACCGTTACCAGGCCATCAGGGGTGGTTTCGCCAACCTGGATGCCCAGGTTGCCACACAGCTGCTCGAGGAACTTTTCGGCGCCACGCAGGGCGCAGGGCAGATCGGTGCAGACCTGCATGCGATACTTGCCAGCCTGCTTGTCATGGTAAAGCGTATAAAAGCCAACGATCTCGGCCACATCGGTGGAGGTGATGTCCAACGTTTTGGCAATATCTTCCATCGCCGCTTTGGTAACGTAGCCGTCATCGCGCTGCGCCAGGTAAAGCAGCGGCATGACCGCCGAACGTTTTTGCTCCGGCGGATATTTAGCCAAAATTCTCTTCACTTCATCAGGATATTTTTCAGCAAGCATAAATCCTCACACTCGCCCTCACCTCTTCCCCTCTCCCATTGGGAGAGGGCGGGGTGAAGGGAATTTATCGATCCACATCACCCAGAACAATATCGATACTGCCGATGATGGCGACCAGGTCAGCCACCAGCACGCCTTTTGCCATCAACGGAATGGACTGAAGGTTATCGAATGAAGGCGTGCGCCAGTGGATGCGGTACGGTTTCGGACCCCCGTCCGATTCCAAATAAACGCCCAGCTCGCCGCGCGGCGATTCGACCGCACTATAGATGGAACCCTTCGGGGCATTGAATCCCTCGGTCCATAACTTGAAGTGGTGAATAAGCGCTTCCATGCTCACGCCGATCTCAGAGCGCGGCGGCGGGACAAACTTGAAATTGTTCGAGCGTACCGGACCCATCGGGAGTTTATTCAGCGCCTGCTCAACTATCTTGAGGCTCTGGCGCATTTCTTCCAAGCGGACCAGGAAGCGGGCATAGACATCCCCTTCGGGACGCGTGGGGATTTCAAAATCATACTGCTCGTAGCCGGAATAAGGCCGTGTTTTACGCAAATCCCACTTAACCCCGCTGGCGCGAAGCATCGGGCCAGTCACGCCAAAGTTAAGGCATTCTTCGCCAGTCAACCTGCCAATGCCCAGCGTCCGGTCGAGCATGAGCGGGTTACGGGTCAGGAGCGCTTCGTACTCGTCAATCCGTTTCGGGAAGGTCTTTAGGATATTGCGCACAGCGGCTTCGAATTCCACCGGCACATCCCGCCAGAGCCCGCCGGGACGGATATAGGTGGTCATCATGCGCTGGCCGGAGCACAGTTCCATCACATCCAGGATATACTCGCGTTCGCGGAAGCAATACAGGAACATGGACATGGCCGCCAGGTCCAGGGCAGCCGTGCCCAACCAGACCAGGTGGGATTGATAGCGGGTAAGCTCTGCCAGGATCACGCGAAGGGCTTGGGCGCGTACCGGCACATCCAGGTCAACCAGTTTCTCGACCGCCATCGAATAAGCCAGGTTGTTGCCGACCGTGTTCATATAATCCAGGCGGTCGGACATGACTTCAGCTTTCTGATACGTCTTGGCTTCCATGTTCTTCTCGACGCCAGTGTGCAGGAAACCGATGTCTGGAATACAGTTGATCACGGTCTCACCATCCAGCTCGAGCAGCAGGCGCAACACGCCGTGCGTGGATGGATGCTGAGGGCCCATGTTCAAAAGCATGGTTTCGCCCTGGATGGCTTTATCAGACACCAGATGCTTCAGATCGTCTACAGTTACTTCTTGAATATCAGGCATAAAATCCTCGTAGGGGCGGCCTTCATGGCTGCCCGGGCAGGGATGAACCCTGCCCCTACGTTATTCTTTTGCATACGGCTTGCGCAGGTCGATCTCTTTATAATTAAAAGTGAACTGTGGTTCCTCGTAGCCCAGCGGATAATCCTTGCGCAACGGATGGCCTTCCCAGTCAGCCGGCATCAGGATGCGGCGCAGATCGGGATGGCCCTCGGCCTTGATGCCGAACATATCCCACAATTCACGCTCACGCCAGTTGGCATTGCGGTAGATATGGGAGACGGTCGGCAGGCTGGGATTAATGCCCGGCACTGGGACGCGAACTTCAAAGCGCAGGCTCATCGAGACCGAGGTGAATTCGTAAATAACATGGAAACGAGGCTCCTGCTGAGGCCAGTAATCCACGGCAGACAGGGTGGAAAGCAGCTCGAAGCCCAGGCCCTGGATCTTCTGACATGCGGCAACGATCTTCTCCCTCGCCAGCACCAGGCTGACATCCCCGCGGTATTCGGCGGCAGTAGCCCCGAACTCATTTACCAATTCA
>CAVZMZ010000002.1:0-12535 GCA_963776475.1 uncultured Chloroflexia bacterium | reverse complement strand
TAAAAAGCCTGGGTCACCACGCTGGGGAGGTAGGCCGGGTTGCCTTTCGGATCGACTGACCATTGGATCGATTGGCTCAAATCGGTGTTGGCAGATTTCCCGGCCATCACCGCCGCTGAAGTCGGCGAAATGTACCCCGGCCAGCGCCGCTGTTCCGCAGGCATTCACGATCGGGTCAGGTACGTAGCGGACGCATCGTACACCGTAATGTCGTCGGGCTTGATTTCCCGCCTGGACTAGCTGATTGAGCAGGGCAAACACCACGGCTGGGGAGCTAAAGCTGTCGTTCTTTAAGCCGCTGTGGCTCTTGCTGCCATTTAAGTTGGCTTTGATGGCGATTTTCTCGCCGGGCCGATACCCGCCGGTCTGACCGTGCTGGGTTTCTAAAATGCGTGAACAGCGCCTCCCAGGCAGCCGTATCGCTGGACTGGCCGGTCAGTTGGCGCAGCGAGTGCGAGAACATTTTGTTTCCCAGGTTCTGATCCGTAAACTTCTCGTTCCACCAGAAATCGCTCATGCCGTCCCACACGGTGGCCTGAGGATTGTGCTCCCAGACCACCCGCCCTGGAAAGATGCCTCGCCCTATGCCGAGAACATTATCGGATGCAGGGGCAAGCTTGGTGGTTTCTGAAGGCTGGGTGGGTTCTGGAAGCTGGGTGAATTCGGGTGTCGGTTTTGCACTACATGCGCTGAGCAAGGATTGGCCGGCCAGTGCACCGGCCGCCATGGCGGAAACCTTCAGAAAATCACGGCGGGTAAGCTGAGTTATTTTGGTTTTCTCCTTTAGGACTTAATTATCGCCTCGAGCGGACGCGCCTTTTCAGCCAGGCTGCGTAGTCGTGGCCAGCCCGGCGCAAATCGTTGGCCTGCAGCAGGATGCCCTGACTTCCAGTGCCTTCCACGCTCAAGAAAATGGCTACATCGTTCAACGGGCGGCATCCGTGCAGGTAGACCTGGCGCGGTTCGCGCAGACGCAGCATCGCCGCCGGGCCAGTCCCGGCAGCACGGAAGTTGGAAAGCTCCAGGTCTTCCACATCTTCGCCGACCAGCGCCGGACGCAGGTCAGGGGCGGCGGTGTCAAGAGTGACATCTTCGAAGGTCAGGCCTTTGACGTGCCGGAGATAAATGCCATAGGCTGGCAGCGTTCCAAACATGTGATATTCGGGATAGCGGTCACGCAGTTCGGGAACAGTCCGCTGCGCATCTTCCTGGGTACCGCCGCCGGGGAAGTGAGATGCAGCCCGGCGGAAGGTGACGTTCTCAATGAAATAGCCTGGAACACCGGTGATGTTGAGGCACGACTTCTTTCGCCAGGGAAGGCCGGCACTTCGTGCGGCAATGGATAGGCGTTATCGGCTATGGTGGCTTGGATGTTGTTGAAATGGATGTTGCGCAGCACCCCGATGGGCAGCAATTCCTTGCGTTCCTGCCTCCAGCCCAAATAGCCACCCAGGCGCAGCGAGATGGGCCCGGTGTCGTGGTTCATCACCAGGTTGTCGAAGCTGATGTTTTCCATCACGCCGCCTTCCACTTCCTGGATTTTGATGGCGGCGCCATAGGTATCGTAAATCACGCAATTCGAGACGGCGATGTCGCGAAACACGCCCAGCGATTCGGGGCCGATGCGGACAGCGGCCCAACGGGTACTGATGACGCAGTTGGTGACCACGATGCGCTGCCCGCCCTCCTTCAAGGCGATGGCGTCATCGCCGCTGTCGATGTGGCAGTCGGAGATCATCACGTTTTCGCAATGGGTCAAGTCAAAACCATCATTGTTCTGGTTAGCGCGGTTGAAGATGTGCACGCCATGGATGCGCATCTCCTTACATTTTTCCAGGTTGCAGCACCACGAAGCTGCGTGCTGGAGCGTGAGGTTGCTGATTGTGACGTCATGGCAATCAGTGAAGCGAAGCAGCGTGGGGCGGTGGAATGACTGCTGGTTGGAAGCGAGCGCTTGATCCTCGTAGTTGTAATTTTCTACGCCGTACGGGAAGGCCGCGCCTTGGCCGTCCACGCAGCCTTCGCCGGTCAGGGCGATGTGATGCGCCCCGTTGGCATTGACGAGACAATAATTGAGATATTCGAGATAATCGAGCGTCTCGTCCGGGCGCCCCAGGCTCGGATAATCAGCCAGCGAAGTGCTGCCGAGCAGCCGTGCGCCTGGCCCCACGTGCAGCGTGACGTTGTCTTTGAGCATGATCGTGCCGGTAAGGTAGTTGCCCGGAGACAAATAGACCGTGCCGCCGCCCATGTTGGTACAGGCATCGATGGCTGCCTGGATGGCGCGGGTATCCAGCGTAACGCCGTCGCCTGTAGCGCCATAATCCCTGACCGAAATTGTATCCACCATCAATAAATACTCCTTCTGGTATTTTCCTATGATCCAGACTTTCTCAGGGTGTATCTCTACTTGTTATCAAGGGTTACAACATACCCGGCCGCCTGGGCTTGAGCCGCCATCGCTGCCTGGAGGTCGGGCAGCAGGCTTTCGAGCGTTTTCTGCTGTCTCAGCGCGCGTCCCACAAAATCGTTCAGGACCCCCATCACATCATAGCCGGGCAGTGTGTAGAGCGGCGAGATAGCCTGCGAGGCAGTTTGCATGACAGGCAGGGGGTCGTTGGCAAAAAGCGGATTCGCGTTGACTGCTTTTCCCCAGGCTGGCTGGACGGGCACGTAAACCGGGTAATCGGGGGTGATGGACCAAAATTCCGGCGCGCTGACCATCCAGGTGATGAAGTCGAGCGCCAAGGGCAGGTTTTGGGTATGCTTCGAAACGACCCATGCCCCTCCGCCCATGGCGGAGGTCATCACCCGGGTGTCGCCGTCCCAGCGCAGCGGTGCAGCGATGCCAAGCTGGTGATCCGCAGTGGTGTAATACTGGCTGTCGGGCTTGCCGCCGAAGCTGGCCAATGCCATCCAGGATGGCGCGACCAACATCAGGAGTTTGTTGTCCTGGGGAATCTGGTTGAAGCGCGAATCGAAGTAACCATAGGGGGCGAACGTCCCGTTCGCCAGCAGGGCATCCACAAGTTTCGCCGCACGAACACAACGGGAATCTCCAAAGTTGATGAAAACCTTCTTTTCATTCAACACCCACGAGGAAGGGCAGCCGGATGCATCGAAATAGGCCTTGAACCCCCAAGCATCGCCGAATGCACCGATGATATAGCCTGGGTGTTCATGGCTTACCTGCTCTCCCAGGGCCTTGTATTCCTGCCAGGTAGCCGGGACAGGATAACCGAATTGATCCATCAGCAGCTTGTTGAAATAAAGCACCATCGGTGCGGTGTCATGGCGCAGGCAAAGGAGCCTGCCAGCGAAGGTGCATGCCTCGTTGGCATGCGGCTCGAAGTTGCCCAATACCTCAGCGGAAAGTAGGGGCTTAAGGTCGAGAGGAAAGTCGTGTTGAGGGTCGATGGTCTGGGCGACCAACTCGGGTTCGGCAAAGACCACGTCGGGCCAGCCCTCGCCCTGCTGGTTGAAGCTCAAGACTTCGGCCGGGAACAGGGAACGCTCCACTTCCTGGAAATTGATCTGGCTGGCTTTGTCGGGGTAAAGCTTTTGGTAGATTCTGGCGCCGTCCATGCGGGCGGAGTCGAGCCAGACGACGATCCGGGCCTGGTGCGCCATGGCGGTGGGAGATGGCGTTGCCACTGGCAGGCTAGCCGAAGGCGTCGGGCTGGCGCAAGAGACCAGCCACCCAACGAGGCAGAACAACCAAAAGAGAAAAATTTTATTCGACAGGGTTCTCCCCCTCTTACCCTTCATCCGTGCCAACACATCCGCCAATGTCCCGTTAAACGGGCCGGGCGCTTCCATCTTGATGGATACCAAAGCCGCAGCGAATTTCAAAGATTCAGTCACGTCGTGATCCGAGCGCCAGGCCAGATAGGCTGCAAAGGTGGTGTCGCCACGTCCCGTCCGGCCAACCACACTCTTGTTTGAGAACTTCTCATAGTATGTCATTCCATTTGCTCTAGCTAAGACCCCCTCTGCTTTGGTAATCAGGATTTCGGAACAACCCCAGCCTTCAATTATCAGAGCCGCCCGTTCCAGGTCGTCAGTGCCGGTTAGTACTTTGGCCTCAACGATATCCAGCTTGATCATATCCATCAGGCTGACAATCTCCGTTTTTTGGAGAACATCTCCGAAGACAATACAGTGCGTGACCGGCTGCACTTGGCGTACAAAACTTTGCATATCCGCCGACATGCGAAAGCCTCTCTTTTAAGTCCGCGGATAAAATCCAGGTCAAATTCCTGATTTGTGATGCCGGCCAAATGCACTTGTCGCGCTTTCAACGCTGGTACATCTGTAAGCGAGAAGAACCCGGCGTTTGCCAATTGGTAGATTTGGCGTTCATCCACATCGGCGGTGGAATGCACTACCTTCATGAAAGTTGTTTCCGAGGAAGGGGTTGGGTGAACCTCAATCCCATTTTGCAGCAATGGCTGAAGGATTGCTCGATCTTTTGGAGCCATTCGGGTCACAACAACAACCTGCTTGCCTACACGCGCTGCCGCCAGTGCGCCGCACAACACCGCACTGCCCGGCGCCACGCGCGCTAGCCCCCGGTAGGGAACCACCTCATCAAAGCACATATGACCGATGAAGGCGATATCGTACCCGTCGGATTGTAAATTCACACGATACCTCTTAATATTGGGATCCGCTTGATTTCCCCTTGCCCTGAGTAAAGACGCTCGCCCAGGCGTCTCTACTCAGGGTGATACAAGGAGAAGAAGGTTTGCTTTTATAACAATCACTGCATAAAATCCACCTGCCGAATGAAGATAATTTCGTACAGGTCTCTTTGACATCACAGATCTCCTCATAGTAAATGTGGAGAATCCTGGGGATTGATCTCCGAAAGCCACCTTAACCTTTAACAGAGCCGGTAAAGGCGCCGGAGACAACATAACGTTGTGACAAAAGAAAAATGATGACAACCGGCACGATCATTATCAATCCAGCTACCGCAGCTTCTGCATACTGGAAGTGGATGCCTCCCGGATTTGGATTGAAACCTGGTTGGAGCGCCGAGGTGCTTCCAAGAACGGTTTGAATACCGACTGGTAAGGTGAACAGCTTATCGTCGTTCAGCAGTACGTACGGGCCAAAGTAATTATTCCAGTTTGCATTGAAACTGATGAATGCCAGCAGCCCCAACAGGGGTTGGGCCAGCGGTAAAGCGATGTTAATGAAGATATCAAATTCAGAAGCGCCATCCACGCGCGCCGCATCCACCAGTTCTGAAGGAAGCGAAGAACTATAATAGATGTAGGTCAAATACACACCAAAAGGGAAAAAACAGGCCGGTAAGATGACCGCCCAGGGAGTATTAACCAGATGCACCAGGTTTAGCTCCATGAACAGCGGCAGAACCAGCGCAGAGGTCGGTAACAACATGGTGATCAAAGTCAACCACAGCATTACAGACCTGCCCGGAAACCGCAGGATCGCCAGGGCGTAGCCTGCCGGAAGACCGATCACCAGGCTGCCAAGCAAAGAAAACAGCACATAGAAGAATGAGTTACGAAACCACAGGAACACTTCCGATTTTGATAACTGAAAACGTTCTTCCAGGCAGCAATAATATTGGGCAAAGGAACCAAACGCCAAAGGATTAAGGGTGGAAAACTGTGTGGTGGCTTTGGAAGGCGCTATAAGCAACCAGATCATCGGGATCACAAAATAAATCAAGAATATCAATAATAAAACCCAGCGTAGTATGGACCCCAAAAACCCTATTTCGCGTACGTTTTTATTGAACCATCTGGTCATCATATGGACACTCCTTATTCTGGGTAGCCGATCAGTTCCAGCGCGACTCTAGTCTTCTATTTTGAAAAAACCGGTCCAGCTGACCATCAAGTAAGATGCTCCCAGGCCGATCAGCAGCATGATCAGTGCCAGCGCGGCGGCTGCCCCGAAATTTCCCAGGTCGAAGGCAAAGGAGTACGCCAATTGGTTCGGCGACCATACCAGCGGTACATTGGCATGGATATAGGTTTGATTCGAGAGCAACTGGGGCTCGACAAAGAGCTGTACGTTACCGGCGAAGATCAGAATAAATTGATAAATGATATACGGCCGGATGAGCGGCAGTTTGATATAGAGCGCTTTTTGCCAGGCATTGCAACCATCCATGGTGGCGGCTTCCATCACTTCCGATGAGATACCCTCCAAAGCGCCATATTGGATCGCAATCCACATCCCTGCCCCGACGAAGAACCCCATGATTAAAAGATGAATGCCAGGCTGGTCGGAGTAATAATGTCATTAAAGGCTTTTAATCCCATAGACTTAAGCAAGAAACCAAATGGGCTCAAATTCGGGGTCAACATAAAAATGACCAGCAGCACCACAGCCGGTCCGGCAGCTGCACCTGGAATGAAAAAAAGCGTCCGCAGGGTGGACGCAACCCGCCCGGGCCGCATGTGCAACAGCAGCGCCAGCAGCACCACGAGCGCAATTCCAATGGGTACGGAAATCAGGAGGAATTCCCCTATGTTCTTGAAAGTAAATCCGAACCGGGGATCCTTGAATACCGTCAGATAGTTTTTTATGCCGGCTGCAAAATAGCGCGGCAGGCCGGAGGAATAATCTGCAAAGCTGATTATTAGGGCATAGATCCCAGGCCCCAGGCCGAAAGCCAGCATAAACAAAATATACGGCAATAGAAATAGATATGCTTCCCCAGCCCGCCTGTTCCGGTACCGGCGGGAGCTTGAAAGGCGGACTTTCTTTCCAGGCTGGTCTTCAACACGAATGGACAGGTTTGCCATAATGCCCTCCAAGTAAATTATAAACCCTGGGATAGGGGCGCCTTATTTCAGCGCCCCTATCCGGGAAATTTGGGGAGAATGCAAGTCAGCAAATGCTACTTGCTGACAACGGTGTAGCCCTGAGCTTCAGCAAGCGGCGTGAAGAGAGTAGGTATCTCGGACAAGTTACCTGAGACTGTTAATTTTTTCTGGTACGTGTCCTGTACAAACTGGGTCAAAGGCGAGATGAGGTCAAACCGGGGCCAATTGTCCAGTGGCGAGATCTCATCCGCGGCGGCTTGCATGATCGGGAAAGGATCGTTGGCAAAGAGCGGGTTGCTTGAGACTGCATCTGTTGCCACAATGACTGAATTGGTTTGTACGCCGGGAAATTCGTACTCCCTGTCCATAGGGTTTTATCTTCGGTGACGAATGTGATCAGAGCCACCGCCAGCTTGGGATTCTTGGTGTGCTGGGAAACAGTCCAGGCTGCACCGCCCATGGCTGCCACCACCGGAGCGGGATCAGCTGCCCACTTGAACGGAGCTGAAACACCCAGTTGATGGTCGGCCGTCTCCCACCAGTTACCTTTGGTGCCGCCGAAGCTGCCCCACATCCAGGCCGGTCCTTCAAACATCAGCACTTTATTATCAGTGATCAGTTTGTCGTAATCGGTATTGAAGAAATCCGTATTAAACAGGGTCTTGTTGGCGATCATATGATCGACCAGACTCGCAGCCCGTGTACACTTTGGATCCGCCATATTGATGTTGATGGTGCCGGTATCCACCAGTTGGTGGGTGGGGCAGTTACTGGCTTCGAAGAACGAGAGGAAGCTCCAGCCATCTCCAAAGGTGCCCAGATAATAGCCCGGATGATCCTTGGCAACTTGATCGCTGAGCGCCTGGTAATCTTCCCATGTTGTCGGTACCGTGTAACCGAACTGTTTCATGAGAGGCGCATTGGAATAGGTCACAAACTGGGCCAGGTCATTCCGCAGGCAGTAGATCTTGCCGTTGAAGGTGCAGTTGTCCATTGCGGAATAATTACTGATCGTATCGGCAGGCACCCAGCTGGTCAGGTCAAGCGGGAAATTGTGGGCGGCATCGGCCACACGCGCTACCAGCCGCGGCTCTGCAAAGACCACATCCGGCCAACCCTGGTTGGTATTATTGAAAAGCAGGACTTTTGACGGGAATTGTTCACGGTCGACGACCACAGCTTTGATCAGACTGGCCTTATCCGGGTTCGCCTTGAGGAAGGCATCAATGGCTGGCTGGCGAGGTTGGTCGATCCAGACCGTGATGGGTGCAGTATCATCATAGGATTTACTGTGGCTTGGGGGTGGCGTGACCACGACCGGTTGTCCATTCACTATCTGGGTGACCACTATGGGAGTGGCGGGAGTGGCCGGGGCAGCACAAGCCGCCAGCACCATTGAAATCACCATCATTAAACCGACAAACTTCCAAATTTTCTTGAACATATTTCTCTCCTCTTCTTATGAAATTTGATAGGTAGTTTAGATTGACGACAGGGGATGTAAGTTCATTTGCTTGTTCTACAGCATTCTCCTTTCTCTAAAAGTAGCTGTAAGCAGCTTATACTTTCACGAAGGATTTAGTGCACTGGCGATGGATAAGAATGATGATCTTTGCCAGGTAACAAACTTTGGAGAGAAGGTGGAGTTCCAACAAATGCGCATTTTAGTTTCATGGCATTCAACAGTGGACGAGAGAATGTTCATAACATTCCTGCTATAGGCGAAGGGTGCCCTGTTGTGCATGGTGAAGCGCAATGGAGATATGGTAACGTTACCATATGGGTTAAAAAAAATGAAAATCTCGAAAAATTGTTTTTCTTCTGATCCAACGGTAGCATAATATTAGGCACTTAACATATGGTATCGTTACCAGTCCGATTTTCCAAAAGTATACTGGTAATTGTTTCCTATGTCAAGAGCCAGTTGAAATGCGTAGTTGTCCGATTCGAAATAATTCGAAAAAATCCATTGACTTTGCAAACCAAATATGCTATTATGGTACCGTTACCATAATAATTAAACTGTATAAACCTGATTTCAATTGGTGATTGAATGGCTAACATCCGTGATGTGGCAAAACGAGCAGGCGTAGCTCCGATAACAGTATCCCGATGCATCAATAACTCTGGATATTGCAGCCCGGAGGCGCGCGAGCGGATCGAATCCGCGATTGCTGAACTGGGCTTTGTTCCCAACCGGTTGGCCTCCGGACTGCGCTCGAAGCGTACACATACCCTGGCATTGGTACTGACGGATATCACGAACCCCTTTTTTACCACCATTGCGAGGGGAGTGGAGGATACCGCCAGCGAGGCAGGTTATACGGTGATCTTCTGTAATACCGATGAATTGGTAGCCAAAGAGCAGATGTATCTGCAAATGCTGCTGGAGAAAAGAGTGGATGGAATTTTACTCGTACCCGCTGTAAGCGGGATCGACTCAGTGAATTTAGTAAAAAAACAAGGAACGCCCATTGTAGTGATCGATCGACGACTGCCGGATCTACGAACGGATGTGGTGCGCTGCGACTCTGAAAGCGGAGCTTATGACCTCACCCGCCTGCTTCTTTCTCTGGGCCACCGGGAAATTGTGATTTTAACCGGTCCGCGCGGGGTTTCCACTGCTGATGATCGTCTAACCGGGTATCGCCGGGCGTTGGAAGAAGCCGGCATTCCTCAAAACGAAGAAAAAGAGTTTTATGGTGCATTTACACAACAAAGCGGATACGAGATGGCCCATCAGGCCATGGAAAAAAATAACGGGATAACGGCAGTATTTGCTGCCAATAACGTGATAACTTTTGGAGCGATCAAAGCCTTCCAGGAAATGGGATTGCGCGTGCCGGAGGATGTTGCTGTGGTTGGTTTTGATGACCTGCCTGCTCCCCTGGTTACTTTCCCCTTTCTGACCGTGGCTGCCCAGCCTGCATACGAAATGGGCAAAAAAGCAATGGAAATCCTGTTAGGTAGATTGGATGGCGAACTACCTGACCATTATGAGGAAGTAGTATTACCTGCCGCGATTGTTGTCCGGCAATCCAGCGGAGGAATCAGAGAGATTACCGCACTAAAATGAGTTCGGGAAAGAACTCAATGAACTAGAGCAAATATTTTTTTTGATACACTGTGGTAACGATACCATATAAATACGAAAGGAAGTTTGTAATATGAATGCAGAACCTGTTGTCACCTTGAATAGAGATACAAAGAAGGATGATTTGATCGTAATTACGGGCGCCGGTGGGTTTATTGCCGGTGCACTTACCCGCTATTTCCATAATCAGGGTTTCACCCGCATTCGTGCGATTGATAAAAAACCATTGCCTGATTGGTACCAGCACGTGCCCGGCGTCGAAAACCTCTGCCTGGATGTGAGCGAGAAGGAAAATGCCATCCGTGCAGTTGAAGGCGCGGTCGAGGTTTACAACCTGGCCGCCGATATGGGTGGCATGGGTTTTATTGAGCGATTCCGCATCGAGTGCTTGCGCAGCATCCTGATCAACACCCATATGGTGGAGGCTGCCTACCGGGCCGGAGCAAAACGATATTTCTTTTCTTCCTCTGCCTGTGCGTACAATGTGACACTGCAACAAGACCCGCACGTACGCGCCTTGAAAGAATCGGATGCCTACCCCGCCATGGCTGAACGGGGTTACGGTTGGGAGAAGCTCATGTCGGAAATGTTCTGCCAGGAATATTGGGCAGAGCGGAAATTTGAAACACATATTGCCCGGTTCCATAATGTGTATGGGCCACTGGGCACCTGGGACGGGGGCAGAGAAAAAGCACCGGCTGCCATTTGCCGCAAAGTGATCGAAGCCAAGGAAGCCGGCAAACACGAGATCGTGATCTGGGGCGATGGCACCCAAACCCGCAGCTTCATGTATATCGATGACTGCGTCAAAGGCATCGACATGATCATGCACTGCGATGAGTTGATCGCCACCCCGATCAACCTGGGTTCGAATGAGTTAATCGCAATCAACGACCTGGTCAGTATGGCCGAGGAGATCGGTGGTATCAAACTTGAGCGAAAATACGATCTCAACGCACCGCGCGGCGTTGCCGGGCGTAACAGCGACAATACATTCATCCAACAAGTTCTCGACTGGGAACCGAATATTCCGTTCCGAGAAGGCCTGGCGAAAACCTACGCCTGGATCGAGCAGCAGTACGCCGATCGAAAAGTAGGCAAACATACCGTTCAAGACCATGCATAGTAACAGGGGCTTTGTGAACAATATACAGACACCCTCTCCTGAAATTACCAATGCAATCGGTCTGGTCCCATACCGGATGGCGTTTGCCGGTGGATGGATTGATCAACCCTTCTTATCCAGGCTGAACCCTGATCCACCCGGTTCGATGGTGGTGGTGTCTTTGCAACCGACGGTTCGCTTCATGGAACTCAGCGGCATGGGTACCAGCACCCGGAAAGTGGCCATGGAATTATGGGGCGACCGCCTGCCTGACCGGGAGCCGGCTGGGTTGGTCCGTGAGCTATACCTGGCAGAAAATGATGGAAAGGTGGAACCATCCGGTTCCCAGGATATGGCAGGCATTATTTACCCTGGCATCAGTCGATTGGACTACGACTATGCTTTTGAGGGCGGGTATTTCCCTGTCCATGTTGAATCCTGCAATGAACCCCTGGTCGCGCGTTGGTTGGAGGAAGTCATTTACATGATACCGGTGGCGCAGAGGCCGCCCAGATATTCGCCGCTTGGTGAAAAGAACCTGGATCCTGACTGGATCGCACGCTTGAGCAAGTCCGGCAAGGATTGTTATGCTGCAATCCTTGCCCGGGATGTCAAAGCCTTGGGCGCCTCGATGAATTTGTGTATGACATGCTGGAAAAATATACTGCCCAATACGGTCAGGCATCCATCGCTCAGGGTCGACCTGATGGCCCTCCTGGAGCATTACCAGGAACGCTACCCCGGTGCCATGTACTCTGGTTGTGGCGGCGGGTATCTGTATGTGGTTTCAGATACACCCGTTCTGGGAGCATTCCAGGTTAAGGTACGAACAGTCGGCCAGGTAACAGGAAAATAGAATGGAGAAAGCGGTCGTAACAGGTGGTTTTGATGATCTCCGCTCCTCGGATATTCGCTTCCTGGAAGAAGCTTCCAGGCAAGGCGAACTGCATGTATTCCTATGGTCCGATCAATTGGTACGCAGTTTGGATGGGGTCTCCCCTAAGTTTCCTCAGGGAGAGCGAATGTATTTTCTACAGGCTATCCGCTACGTCAATCAAATTCATCTTGTCGATCAATTGGCTGACCGGGATAGTCTTCCCCTACAAGTCGAGCAGTACTCAGGTACGTGGGTGGTGAACGAAAGCAATGACAATCACCAAAAGCGTGTATTTTGTGCATCCAACGGGCTGAAATATCAAGTCGTGAAGCAAGCGATTCTAAAAGAATTTCCGAAGTTTCAGATAAATGCTCTGGAGCACCGGTCACAAAATAAGAAGGTGATTGTAACTGGTTGTTACGATTGGTTCCATTCGGGTCATGTTCGCTTTTTCGAAGAAGTGTCTGAACTGGGGGATTTATATGTAGTGGCTGGGTCTGATGAAAACGTTCGGTTCCTGAAAGGGGATGGTCATCCCATGTTCCCGCAGGAGGAACGCAGGTATGTAGTGCAATCGATCCGCTTCGTCAAGCAGGCTTTGATCTCATCCGGCAGCGGCTGGATGGACGCCGAGCCGGAGATCGCACGGA
>CAVZMZ010000001.1:0-13893 GCA_963776475.1 uncultured Chloroflexia bacterium | reverse complement strand
GATATCAAAATAATGTGGGGAGCGTAACCAAACCACCGACATCGAAGAGGCTGGCGCCGCCCCGGCTGTTATAGTTGCCGTAACCCAGGAACATGAATTGCTTTTTTGGGCGGTTTGAATTCCGATTCGTCCGGGTCATACTTGCTCTTGACGTTCATCATACGCATCCTTGCTCAGAAAAACTATACTACTTTCATTTTTTATAGTCAAGTGAGGGCGATCGTAATCAGTCTCGCTTCAGTCTGTTAGTCATCATGAAATAGGGCTGCGTTGAGAAATGTTTTAACTCGGGAGGTGTAGTCTTGCGGGTGAGTAATTCAGGCCTCGATGTGACCAGCATCTGGGACATACCAGAGAACGGCGTTCCGGCCAATTTGATCGCAGTAGGCCTGATCTTCCGTTAGCTCGCCTGGATTATTGGATGCGATGAGAAGCACAGGCACCTTGATGTTGCCAACGATGCTGACAAGTGACGGAGGCTCTGCCAGACCAGAAAGCAACTCAATGGACCGCATGGAGAGCCAGTCGGCCGAAAGGGCGAAAGGCCCCCTCGAATAATTGACCATCGACAAGGGCAATATCCCCAAACGTCGTCGCAGCCGCACCATCGGCAATGACACGCTGAGCTGGATACCATCTGCCGAAGCTCGTAGCGCATCCATGGCACCGGTCGAAAGGCCAAGCGCCACGATCATTTCCGGGTTGATATCTGGCTGGTTGCGAAGAGAGATTGATCGCACCGATGATATCGTTGTCATCATGCCAGGCACACGTTTCCATTGGCCCGCCGCTCTGGCCATGTCCCCGACCATCGAAGGCGAGCACTGCAAATCCTGCCTGAGCCAGCATGCGAAGGTGCTGGACGGTGGAGGCTCTCGTGACGTGCGAGCCATGCAGCAGGATCACCGCAGCCCTGTTCTAACCCGGCACGTACCAGCCGACCAGCCGAACGCCATCGCGTGCTGAAGTAACATCGATAGCGCCTGGAACCCCGAGGGCGCTCGCTCTAGGACTGGCTGACCGTGGTGCGTTCGTGGCGATGCCGGCCTGAATGGTAGGCCCGACCACCCAATTTATTACAACGAAGAGAAGTAGCAGGACCGCAACTGCTTGAACAAACCAGCGCTGTCCGCGCAAGCAGATACGAAAAGCCAGGCAGACCAGAACAATGCCGGCGACCGTGAACAGAATGCCGGTGTGTCGCTGCCGCCTGCCCCGGTGATCAGGATATGAGAAATATTTACAGCGGCACCATAGAAGACCGCGATCAGGCCAAGCGCAGCCGCTAAAACAGTGCGAATTATCCGGTCGTTCGACACGAAGAGGGCGAAAAAAGCCGGCATC
This sequence comes from uncultured Chloroflexia bacterium, assembly GCA_963776475.1. GTDB lineage: Bacteria > Chloroflexota > Anaerolineae > Anaerolineales > Villigracilaceae > UBA877. Next base: position 12,549 of record CAVZMZ010000001.1, on the reverse strand, counting down.
AGGATCAGCGCCACCAAAGGAAAGAGCGGATAAGAGACATGCCCTAAGCCCTGTCCCTGCACGGCAGCATCCGCCAGGTGGAGCGCCAGTAGAGCCAGCGACACGCCGAATAAGCGCTCATCGCCGCTGGTGTGGCGCAGTCGGAAGGCAATCCGGGCAAAAGTCAGAGGCTGCCAGGCCGGCGAGTTCGCCGCTTCGACCTGCGGGTTGGTTTGAATTGGTTTGTCCATATTGAAGCTCCTCATAAAATCGTGCAGGATGTAATCCTATAACCCAAGGCCCGCCAGCAATGCCCCTTGCTCCCATAACAGGGCGATCAAGAGGACAATACTTGCTCCAATGCCAATGGCGAATAAAGGATGGAAATAGACAGTTAGCATTACAAGCGAGATAATGGCACCGATCAACGCAAGCGGGCGCCACCAGGTGTGAGGAACCACCATCCCGAAAGCGCCAAGTCCCGCAGCCAGCAGGGTTATTCCTGCGACCAGCCAGAGGATTCCACCTGCCGCGAGCATACAGGGTGCGCTCTACGCCCATCGGCGCCAACAGCCAGGACTGACCAAGATTAACCGGAAACCAGTTTACGCCAGGATGGATTAGCCACGCCTGCACCAGGGTTAAAGCTGCCTGATGATTGACTGGCGACAATCAAGCCATGGATTATGAGTAGAGACAGCGATCAAGATTTTCATTGGATTTTCTCCTTTATAAAATAGGTTTTTGCTCATCAGACAAGGATCTACCGTTCAGCAGATAATTTTCAAATAGCTTGTGATTAAAAGAGCCTCCTTTTATATTTCGGTTCGGCAATTTGACCCTGCCACAGGCCCGCCAGTACACGCCGCGCCCGATGAAGTCTGGATTTGACTGCTGCGGCTGTAAGATTGAGCGATTGGGCGATCTCGGCATCAGAGAAATTCTGCCAGTAATGCAAGACAATGGCTGCCCGATCCACGGCAGCAAGTTGTTTGAGCAAACCCCTCGATTTGCCTGCTCTCCTCGCTATGCAAGGCTTCGGATTCTGGATTGGGTGCACCGGTATCGGGTAGTGGGAAGCTGCGTTCTTCTTCGTCCTGGTCAATGGAAGTAATCGTAAACTTACGGCGCCGCCGACAGTCAATACAGTAGTGCGCGGCAATGGATAGCAACCAGGTCGCGAAATGGACGTTGAGCGTCATAGCGATAGAAATGCTGGTAAGCCCGTAAAAAGTCTCCTGCGCGGCCTCTTCAGCGGCCTCAGGCTCGCCCAACATCCGATAGCACAGGTTATAGACTGGCCGTTGATAAACTTCCACCAAGCGGGTAAAAGCCTAGTCATTGCCTTGCTGCGCACGGGCGACCCAGACCAGCTCTTCGTTCATGGCATCTCCTCGGAATTATTACGCTCCATCACAGATCGAATTGGAATTCTGAATTAGGTTTAAGCAGGGCAGCAATCGTTTCAACCAAAATTTCGGGTGGTCCGCCTTTAGTGATAAAGGCATCCGCGCCGGCTAATAATGCTGCTGTTTGATATTCTGGGTACATTGAATGGAGAATAATTTCGATTCCTAGATCCATCGCTTTGATTAAGCGAATTCGCCTCCAGACCATCACACTCAGGCATTCGCACATCCATTACCACGATATCCGGATATATCGTCTTCGCTTGGAGCAGTGCCTCCTTCCCATTGGAAGCCTCGAAAATCTTGATCTGCGGAAAGTCAATCGCCAATACAGCACTCAGACTCTGGCGCGCACGGGATTGGTCGTCAACAAGAAGAAGTCGAAATTGTTTTTCCATGTACATCCTCAAAATTGAATTGGTAATTCTTTATTGCACCATCATGTAATAAATAGGCGCTGTTTTGTTATAGGAGGAAACTTAAATATCTAGATTGTTTGTTTCGGTCCGAAAGCTACCCCATGCAGCGTACGTGCCAGTACTAGGAACTCCTCATAAGTGGAATCCCATTTCCAGCCGGGGATCCGGCAAACCATCCGGCTGAAAACAGGATATTTCCTGCAAAATTCGATGAATAACGTGGCAATCTCTTCCGGCGAGAGGCTGCGCTGCTGTGGGGCGTAACGGACGAGCCCGGTTTCCACTTGCAGTGCAGGCGACGCCTGGATGTTGTAATACCAGTCGCTGCCCTTCCAGGCGGAAACCGCGAAGATCTCTTTGGTTTTCTCATCGAACCGCAATACCGCCAGGATGGTCCTGTGTACCTTGCCGCTGCGGCGGCCAACATGGGTGATCTGCATGAAGCGCTTACCCATCAGCCAGCCGAGACGAAGCCGATAAAGAAATAGCGGCAGCTTGAAAATCGGAATAAGAAGCGAAGGAGCTTTATTGTTCTTCTTATCCTGCCTGGCTTGCGTCAAATCAATTGATACTGGAGTTTGTTGAGACATCTCTTCCTTCTTTCCATAATTGGGTAACTAAATGCTCCATCGAAAAATTCGGAAAGGGAGCTGAAATTGGGGGTTGGATCACTAATAGTGCGGTGGAAGCTGCATGACAGACGCCGGCCCGCGCCAGACACCGGCTATGTGCATGGCAATGTGACTGAAGATGGCGGTGATGGGGTTATCCGTCAACAGGTAACCGATGGTCATGATCCCGTTGCCGACCGTCGGCCCAAAGATGCCCTTTTTCACGCGATATTCCGGGAAACCCAGGTGATAGCAGATCGTAACGAATAAGCTGGCGATAAACCCGATGACACCGACTACGATCTTCCCAGCCCAGCCACCAGTCCAGTCAAAGAGCGAGAACGCCTGCCAAATCGCCAGAACAGGCAGGACGGAAAGCAACAGCGAATCGACCAGACCGTAAACTACTCCGCTCCAAAGCAGTTCGAACGCCAGGGGAAACCCTGAGGAGCGCGCCGAAGCGGGTTGAGAGAAAACGTTGCGAACCAGGAAAGCTCCGACCAACAGCGCCCCGACGCCTCCCCAAAGCCAGTTTTTCGTTAGCAAGGCCGCCAGGTCAACATTGTTGAAGACAATAAAGGCAGACAGGAATATGGTCACGAGGGAAACATACAGGATCAGAAAACGGTTGCGTGAGAGCTGGATGCCTGCAGAAAAAACAGCACTGATTGCGAATCCGAGAATGCCAGCCGCGATCACCCAGCCAATGGATGTAAGAAATTGCAGGTTCATTGAGATCCTCCTTATTCGAATTTGAAATGCCAGATGGCGATCAAGAAGAAAGCCAGGGAGTAAGCCAGAAGCAGGCCGGCCGGGAACAGCACCGAGTTTATGTCCAGCCTGCGCAAGACGATGTTCTGGAACCCGTCCATCGCCCACGCGGAAGGCAGCAGGTGGCCATCAGCAGAAAAGGCTTTGCCGGCTCACATCCAGCGGGAACCAGGCGCCACCCATGGCGGAGAATTGGCAAATTCTCGGCCGACTACGCTAGGTCGAGGCAGCCTTCATGGCTACCACATAAATTTCAGCTACTGTTTGACGATCATCGAGACACTGGCGGCTAAGAACCAGACCAACATGACTGCCTGGCCGATAAAAGGTGCATATCCGGAAGCGGTGTAGAAACCGGTAATGTTGGTTCCTCCCAGTATTGAAGGAGCAGCCGCTAAACTGATAACCGCAGCACCGTAGGCTAGCCAGCCTGTCCATTTGTGGAGTACTCCGCTGCCCAGGCTGGCGTAACCTGCCGAGGCTAACAGCAGCGCCGACATGATCAGACCAATGGCTCCATACATGGGAAAGCTGCCCTCGTTGAGCCCTCTGACGGCAGTTGGATCGGCCTTGACCCACGTGTCCAGGGCCGCTCCGGCTTCAAGCCCGTCCCCCACCAGCTCGATGGCAATTACGATCAGGCCTACTCCGAAAATCAGCATGGCAATCCACTCGTATTCCTGCCGCGACTGCCTGATCAGGTGACAGAAACCCGCCAGGAAGACCAGTAGGCCGACCATGATGAGTGGGTCGGTCAGCGCGGTACGGATGAGAATGAAGGTGTTAGTCCTGGCCACTAGACTGCTGAATTGTGCGGTGTCCTCCAGTGGAGCAGCTGGACCAACGCCGATGAAGTAGAGGGCAGTGCGGCCAGGAAGACGATGAAACCCGCCACCCCAAACCCACCTGCCAAGCGCCGTACCTTTAGATCGTTCATACCATTGGATGTAAGAAATTGCAGGTTCATTGAGATCCTCCTTATTCGAATTTGAAATGCCAGATGGCGATCAGGAAGAAAGCCAGGGAGTAAGCCAGAAGCAGGCCGGCCGGGAACAGTACCGAGTTTATACCCAGCCCGCGCAGGATGATGTTCTGGAACCCATCGATTGCCCAGGCAGAAGGCAGCACGTGGCCAACGGCGGAAAAGGCCTTGCCGGCTACATCCAGCGGGAACCAGGCGCCGCCCAGGGCGGAAAACAGGAACATGGCAATCAGGCTGAGGACGATTACCTGGTCTTCCCGTTTGGCAAGCGCGCCGATCAGCAGACCCAGGCTGGAGGCCCACAAAGCCAGCGCGACCATCATGAGCAGGATCGCCAGAGGCTGGCGCAAGTAATCCACGCCGAATACATACTGACCGATATGATCAGGATCATTCCTGAAGCGAAAACCACCAGGAACATGGCCAGGATGTGCCCGCCAATCACCTCTGCCCGGCCGGATGGGCGTGGTGAGCAGGCGCTGCAGACAGCGCGTCTTGCGTTCCACCATCAGCAGCATGGCCGAATTGATCAAGCCGAAGACTGCGAACTGCACGATCATGCCGGAAGAGGATTGGGTGAACCCACTGGTTTTTATTCCTGCGCCAGCAGGATCGCTTCCGGTGGCCGGCTCGATCTTTACAGTCAAAGGCGGTTCGTTCCAGGCCGAAATCGCAGCCTGGTACGATTGGAGAAAATAAGCCTCACGGGCAGCATCTTCCATGACCCCGACCCGGGTCTGATACGTTTCCAGGCTGAGTTGAGCAGTTTCCACAGCTCCGAGCAGCCGGCCGGTAATCGTATCCAGCGCAGTGACGGCTGTCCGGCCGGAGGTTGTGTCTGATCGGCGATCACAGCCAGGCTGGCTGGTTGTCCTGGACAATCGCCTGGCTGTATCCGGCGGGTATTCGGACGACTGCCGCCAGTTCGCCTTTGTCAACCAGCGCACGCCTGGTCCGCCTTATCCCCTTCAAGAACGGCCAGCCGGATCACATCCGATTGGTTCAAAATGATTCCAGGCTGCTGCTCAGCAGACCTTCCGGATCCTGATTGATCCAGCCGACCGGCAATCGAGGATCTTTCGCTGGTCGCGCTGAGAGTTGGGCCAAAAACCAGGCCAAAAAAAACTGTGAATAGGATCGGCATGACCAGCAGGAAAAGCGCCGATTTCCAGTCCCGCAGGATCTGTAGGATATCCTTGCAGGCTAAATCCAGGATACGCATGATCGATCTCCTTCGAACTAAGCAAAGCGATTGCGGAAAAAGACGACGCCGACCAGGAAAAACGCCAGCCCCAATCCCGACCAGCACCAGCACCGGCACGATCGCCTGGCTGGCTGTGCACCCGACAAGGCCAGCTTCCAACCCTGCAAAGCCCAGCCTTGCGGAGTAAATAAGGTTACTTTTTCAAAACCGGCCGGGACAGTTCGGGATGCCGGTGGTAAATAGTCCGCCCAACATACCGGTCAGGGTCATCACGCCGCCGAGAACCGGTCCGGTCTGGCGGGAATTCTTGATGAAAGACATCAACATCACCCCAAAGCCGGCCGAAGCAACGATCAGGCCAAAAGAGACAAACAGGACAGTGGTCCAACGTCCCCATTGGATCCCGAACAGGAAAGTCGAGGCCAGCAAAAGCAAGGTGAGCTGGATGCACAGTGAAACGAGGACACCCAGGAACTTCCTGCCAGGATGGCGGAAAGCCGCGCAGGCGTGGTGAACAGGCGCGCCAGGGTGCCCTGGTCCTGTTCCCGGATGATGCTTTCGGCTCCGTTGGCGCCCATGAAAAAGACGAAGAAGACCAGCATGCCAGCCATGATCGGGCCAATCAGCACGGCCCCCTGGTTGCCGGCTTGGACTTCCCCGGCCGGTGAAACAATGGATAACTGCGAGGTCGATTCTCCCTGGCCATGTTCGTTGGACTGCAGCCAGGCAGTGTACTGCTGGACCAGGCCGGCGTTGACAGATGGGTCAGATGGGGCGCCGGAGTTTTCCAACATTTGCACGGTCACCTGGCCGGCGATCTTGACGCCCGTAAATGCATCCATGAAGTGGCTGACCAGACCCTTCACAATGCCGGGGCCGATCGTCAGAGTGGGATCATGGTAGAGAACGACCGAGGCTGTCCGGCCGGGGTGTAGTGACGGCAGCCGTAAAGTCCGGTGGGATGATGATCGCCACGCCGGCTCGCTGTCCGTCTACGGCCGAACGCGCGCCGCCTCCTCCGGAACAAGGCTGACTTCGATCACATCCGAAAGGGATTTATCCTGGAGGAAGTCGATGAGCATCTGCCCGGCGGCAAAACCGGAGGACTGCGCGCCGGGTCTGGTCAAGGTTCACCACCTGGACCTTGGTCACCGGCATATTGAACCCGCCCTTCCGCTGGCCAGCCCGCCAAAAGCGAAATACAGCAGGCCGGTGATCAACAGCGGCGCGCCGAACATCATTACCAGCGAGAAGACACTCTGGAAAATGTGCTTCAAGTCTTTTAAGGCGATATCGATGGTTTTCATGGCTAATCTCGCAAGGCTTTACCGGTCAGGTGCAGGAACACTGCTTCCAGGTTGGGTTCCTGGATATCCACCGAGGTGATGCGCACTTTGGCCCGGCCGGCCGATTTCGAACAGGCGAGGGAGTACGAAATTGCTATCCTCAGCCAGGATGGTCAGATGCCCATCTTCGGCGGAGACACTGCGCACCCCGGCTGTTGCTTTCCAATCCGCGATCACTTTTTCAGAGTCAGCGTTGATCGTGAGATCGATCCGGTCCATCTCGCCGACCAATTTGACCAGTTCTGCATGGGTCCCACAGGCGATCACTCTCCCCTGGTCCATAATGGCGATATGGTCAGATAGTTCCTGGGCCTCTTCCATATAATGAGTGGTGTACAGCACCGTCATCCCGCCGGGAATTCAATTCTTTGATGTTGTCCAGGATATTACGCCGGCTCTGGGGATCAATGCCCACGGTTGGCTCATCCATGATGATCACTTCAGGTTTGTGCATCAGCGCGGCCCCGATGTTCACCCTGCGCTTCATGCCCCCGGAGAACTTGTCCACCCGATCCTTCTGCCGGTCTGTCAGGCCGATGATTTCCAGGACTTCATCCACACGCTTCGAGAGTGTATTGCCGCGCAGGCCGTACATCCTGCCCCAGAAGCTGAGGTTTTCACGGGCGGATAGGTCCGGATACAAGGCGATATCCTGCGGGACCATACCCGATGGCAGTCTTTAACAGCCTGGGCTTCGTTCACCACCGAATGGCCCATCACATAAGCCTCGCCGCCGGATGGTTCCAGCAAACAGGAGAGCATCGAAATTGTCGTGGATTTTCCTGCACCATTGGGGCCCAACAGACTGAAGATCTCCCCCTGGTTGACATCGAGATCGACCTTTTTTACTGCCACGAACTCGCCAAAACGTTTTTGCAATTTTTGGATATGAATGGCTGGTTGACGCATTTTATCCTCCTGACATGAAATAGCATTTTCTGTTTGCATTATCAGGATAACAAATCCGGACCAGTTTGCCATCGGTGGAAACTTGAATTTCCGTATCATAAAAATTGGATAATCTACTTTTCTATTTTTTCGTAGTTAGCTCGAAGAATCTAGTCAAAATGACGTAGATATGCACTTCTCTAAAAATGCAGGACCACATATTTTGCGGTCCTGTTGGAAATTTTTTCGAGATGTTTGGTTGGGTATGCAGATAAAATTTATTGGCGATTAATTCCAGCGGCATCCTCCAACGAATTGCTAACCTTCATCTATATATCGTTCGGTAGATAAAAGAAATTTTTGAGTGAGCTGAGACCTGCCAGGATATTATGAATTTTGCCTGTCGAAATTTCTACTTGACTGTATCCTGCCATGGCATCTGCATGTTTTTGACTAGCTTTCTCCGGAGAGCGAGACATCGTTCAGGGAACTCAATCCCTCCTTCAGTGCGTACAACGCAGCCTGGGTGCGGCTGGCCAGGTGAAGCTTACTCAGGATATTGCTCACGTGGGTACATACGGTCCGTTCGGTGATCACCAGCTTTCGGCGATCTCGCGGTTGCTCAATCCCTGGGAGATCAAGCGCAGCACGTCCAGCTCGCGACCGGTCAATGGATCGAGGGTCAGCGGTGCCTCAGGCGGGTGGTGCAGCTCCAACAATAGTTTGCGTGCGATCGCCGGTTCCAGGGATGGTTCTCCGCTGGCAACCTGCTGGATGGCCTGCACTAATTCATCCGGGCTGGAATCTTTCAGCAAGTAGCCGAGCGCGCCGGCCTTGATGGCCGGGAAGACTTTATCGTCGGCGGCAAAGCTGGTCAGCACAAGGATATGTGCGTCAGGATGTTGCGTTGTGATCTGTCCGCGTGGCTTCGATGCCATCCACGTCGGGCATCATCAAATCCATTAAAATAACATCCGGGTTCAAAGCGGCTGCCTGTGTAATTGCCTCTGTGCCGTTGCCCGCTTCGCCGACGACTTGTATGCCGGGTTCGGTTGCCAGCAGGGCCCGGATACCCTTCCGGACAATGGCGTGATCTTCGCAAATCAACACACGCAATAAGAGATGTCATTTTCAGGCTCCTTCGATTAAGAGGCTTGTTCCCGATGTCCGCCTTCGGCTGGGCTTGAACGGTCACCCTGGTGCCCTGGCCAATCGTGCTTTCCACCAACAGTTCAGCGCCAATCCGTTGAGCTCTTTCACGCATCCCTGCTAGTCCTAGGCCGCCCCGGCCCGGGTTCGCCGGATCGAAGCCTTTGCCGTCGTCGCAAATCTGTAACTCCGTACCGGTTTCCGAAAATGATAAATAAACATCCACACGCCGGGCATGGGCATGTTTGAGGGTATTGTTAAGGGCTTCTTGAGCGATATGATACAGTTCGTCTTGCAGGTCAGGCGGTAAATGATCCTCTCCCGAAATATGTAATTCACCCTTTAATCCCGCCGCGCATTTCGACGGCATCCAGGCGTGCTTGAATAGCAGAGGCGAGGCCGTTGTGCTCCAGGGCCGACGGGCGAAGTTCGAAGATGAGCAACCGCATCTCTTGGAGTGCTTCCCGGGCCGTATCGCGGAGCTCGTGCAAGTGATCAGCTGCCTTGGAGTAATCCTCCATAGCCAGCAGTCTTGCAGATGCCTCCGCAAAGAGTGTCACACTATAAAGTGATTGCGTCACTGAATCGCGGAGCTCACGTGAGAGACGAGGCCGTTCGGCTATTGCAGCAGTTTCTTCAGCCTGTCGTACAGGTGTGCATTTTCAACCGCGACTCCGATCTGCCTTCCACTTGACCCAGCAGTGACATTTCTTCCGGCGTGATAGGCCTTTCCCGGCGTGCACCAAGAATGAATGCACCGACCAATTTCCTTTTTACCAAAAGTGGAACACAGATAACCTGTTGCATCCCCTCTTTTTCCAACCAAGGCTTCATCGATGCAACATCCGGGAAATCATCTATTTGCCAAACGACTGGATGTTTCCTCTAGCAGCGCAGCCTGTTCGACCACACTCCCAACAAGGGCCGTGGGCTTACCCGATCGATAAATTCCCGGACAGGTCATGCTGCGCGAGGAGTTCAAAGATCCCCGCTCATCGTCCAGCACATATGCGCCTCCAAATTCCATTCCCATTACATCCAGGATCTTGTCCAGCGCATCGTTCAATATTTCATTGAGGTTCAAGGAACGACTGGCAACCTCGGCGATCGCATTCATTGTCGCCAATTCCGCGGGTTCGGGCTGCAACCCGCTGTTCAAGTTGTGCATATGATTTTGAAAGTTGGATCGACATCAGAGTTGAATTGATCTCCCAACTCTTCCAATTCATCGCCCGTATTCACCGTGATCTGCTGGCCATATTTTCCCCCGGCGATCTCCTTGGCCGCAGAGATGAATTGTGCGATCGGGTCGGTAATGCGCTTAACGCCAAAAAGGACGACCACGGTCGGGAGGATGACTCCCAACCCGAGCAAGAGATATATGAATTGTCCATAGCCCCGGCTGGCTGCCAGCAATCCCGTCCAATCCTCCTCGTTGATCAAACCCCAGGATGTTCCGGGAACCGGTGCATAGGTGGCCAAGATATCCCGGTTATTCCAGGTTACGGGTGCGCAAATATCCCACCTGTCCCTTCAATACCTGTTGCACAACGGGTTGTGTATGCATATCCGTGCCTATGAGGCTTTCGTCAGGGTGATAGATAACCCGACCGGTGCCATCCACCAGATATGTGCTGCCGTTCTCTCCCAAACGGAGTTTGACAATGCCTCCGTAGAATGCGCTGGCGCTGTTTGCGCCCAATCTGAAACATGCCTACCAAGTGTTCCGCGAAATTCATTTTGTGCGTTCAGGATGGGGACTGCGACCGCAATCACCGTGGAGTTCGACCAGACGGCAGGAAGAATGTCAGAGAATACCGGTTCGCCATTGCGGATGATCTGGCGGAAGAAACCGCGATTCGACCAATCCTGTCCAAGAAGCTTCGGGCTGATTTGGTTCCGTTGCAACGACTTTTCCATAGCGATCCAGAATAAGGGCTCCACCGTCAAATATCAAGAGCTGGTTCGAATCCTGCCTGAGAGCAGCCGATTGCCTGACCGGGTCATCTGCATAGATATCGGGTGTACGCGTGAGGGCGGTAAGCGTATTCACATATAGTGTTAAGGTTTGCTGACAATTCCCCGGCTGAAAGACGGATCAACTGCTGGTTCCGGCCCACGACAAGATCCTCTGTCACACGCTGGTAGGCAATATAAATCGTGACTGCAACGGCAAACAGGATCATGGTGGTCGGAACAAACGACCATACCAAGATGCGTGTGCGCAGATGGGCATGTGGTCAGTTTGGGCGACCATCAGGTCACCTATTTTTGTGCGTCCTGAATTTGCTGGGAAGCAACCAACATACTATCCGTAGGTTTCTGACCCAAAGTGAGAATTTGATCCCACGCATCCTGGGCGATGCGCATGGCATCGCCCATATTGGCAAAAATCTCCGCAACCACGGAGTAGCCCTTGAGCTGTCCTTCGGCGAATGCAGCCAGGTCCACGTCTTTGGTCTGCTGGGGAAATTGCTCCTGGATATAACCTATCCAGTCTCCCACGAGGGAAGCGCGGGCCGGCTGGAGGAAATCTGCATGCGCCATTGCCCGCCCATAATCCTTGCTGATGAGAAATTTCATCAGCTCCCACGCCGCATCGGGATGTTTCGTGCCGGCATAGATGCCAAATCCATCCGTCGACGCCAGGGTCACTTTCCGCAGCGGGCCCGAAGGGAATGGTGCGACACCAATGCGGAAAGGAGCGCCTGATAAGAATATCTTTCAACGCCCACGAACCATCCTCGACCATGGCAATTCTTCTCGGAATAAAAGCCTGCCTGGTAGTCATTCGATCCACATCGGGAAGGGTTGCCATGCACCGGTCATCCCACATGCGCGGCCGCAGCCATTCCAATGCTGCCAATGCCTCTGGCTCACCCATCAGGCAAAGTGCGGGTCGGCCGGATCTACAAAATGCCCACCCCAGCCATTAACATGGACCTGTATTCGATCCCAATAAACGTCCACCATGCTGCCCCATAAATCGGTTTTACCATCGCCATTGCGATCGCGGGTGAGCAATTTCATGGCATGCAAATAATCATCATGATTCCAGGAGCCGTTCGGGTAATCCACGTGATATTGATCGAACAAATCCTTGTTGTAATAAAGGGCGAGCGCGCCATGATATTTTGGAAGCCCGAATTGCCGGCCATCGCGAGTGAAAAGAGCACGATACTGCACAGGATCCCAATCTGCGATCGTCGCCTGGTCAAGATCTGCTTCGACATAAGGGCGCAGGTCAAGTGTATAACCTTTCTGGGCCCAGGTCGGAAAATGCGCGCAACAACCCTGAAAGACATCCGGCGCTGTCCCAGCCTGCATATCGATTGGCATCTGATCGACCACATTAGCCGGATCAGGAATGTAATAAACATTGATATTAGGATGAGATGCATGGAACTGTTCGAGATGCTGCCTGGCCATGGGCTGGAACCAATTGTCATTGAAATCCTGATAGACCAATTGAGCATTCTCCCCGCTTTGCCTGTGATTTTGGGAGGAGTGAACTGCATGCCGAGAATGCCGAGCCTGTGATGGCCAAACCCGTTATTTTAATAAAGTCTCGCCGGGAAATAGGTTTGAAATTATTCATTGAAGCCTACCTCAATCGTTTCCATTTAATAGTTACTCCGGTTGTGTTTACCGTAGAGTATCTACCTGAAAGCTATAATCCCGGCGCAATAGCCGGCATAACTCAAATGAATGATTTGAAGGGTTCCAAGGCGTTCACCTTATATATTACACCTTTCCTTCATTAAAAGGGTATTGTCAATTGTTCTTGGCTT